>LDXR01000001.1 GCA_001443495.1 candidate division NC10 bacterium CSP1-5
CGAAGGCGGGTCGGCCAAAAACAAAGGTGGAACCGAAAGCAGAAATCCCAGTCGGACCCCTATTTCTGCTATTTCTGACCCCCTCATGCAAATCGATCGTGAGCGTGCGGCTCAATTAGGCCTCGATACCGTTCGCATTCTCCACCAGGGCCGCTATCAGACTGTTCCCGGCTCCACGGTGGACATTCGTGAAGCTCTCAGCAAAGCGGTCAGCGCGACCATCTCCTATCCGCCCGAAGCACTAATTCCGACAGCCCAGCCGAGAGTATCACATACTGATATTCAAGTCAGAAACGAGACGACACTTGAAGCCGCTCAACGTTTAGTCACTGAGGGGTTTCCCGTAGCCGCACTGAATTTCGCGTCGGCCACTCACCCGGGCGGTGGCTTCCTCAACGGGGCGCGGGCACAAGAAGAGTCCTTGGCGCGCTCCTCGGGTTTGTATGCGTGCCTTGTCAACAGTCCCATGTACGCTTTCCATCGCGCCCGACACGACCCCGTGTACACCGACTACGTCATCTATTCTCCGGATGTGCCCGTCATTCGCACGGACGAGGGGACGTTGCTTAATAGTCCATATCCGTGTTCCTTTCTGACCTCACCGGCCGTAAACGCGAAAGCCTTACTGGAGCGTAGCCCTGAGCGGCAACCCGAAATCCGACCTGCTATGGAAAGCCGGATTCGCAAGGTTCTGTCGATAGCGGCGTTGCACAAACACGACACGCTGATTCTGGGTGCGTGGGGTTGTGGCGTGTTTGGGAATGACGCGACTGAGATCGCCGAACTTTTCCATGAGGCGCTGACGACTCGCTACAAGGGTGTCTTTGCTCAAATCGTATTCGCTATCACGGATTGGTCAGACAATCATCGGTTTATTGGCCCGTTTGAGCGGGTGTTCGGCTACAATATGCCCGGCACGTGAGCCTGCGGCTAACACTGTAGGAGCCGACGCTTCGCCGCACGCGGCTCTGGCAGTTCACAGTCTCGACGCGGCTCGCGCGGCTGATGCTGCCGTTAGGCGTCGATGAAGGAGCGTGCTCGGAGGCTATCGGAACAGGTGATCATGCCGCGGCGTGACTCCCAGCGCGCCGCCTCCAACTGGGTTGAACCGTGACGTGAGCAGGGGCCGCCTGGGCCGCCGGAGGAACGGGTGATGAGGCGAGGAGCGGGGAGGTCAAGTGCGGCGGAGGAGGCGGGTGGCGATGCGATGGCCGCTCCAGGCCGCCGCCGGGAGACCGCAGCCGAGGGGACTCGCTTGCGAGGTCAAGAACAGGTTTCGCGGTCGGAGCCACCGTGAAGCGAGGGGGAAGTCCGGCGCCGCTTGCCTGGGTGGAACCGGGCAGGTCTCGGCCCCTGCCCAGCCCGGGAAGGCCTCATCGAGGAGGCTCACCGGATCTCGACGCGGGGCCCGGAGAACGCGGATCGCCACCGCCCGTTTTCGGGACGACCGTCCATCGGCATCCCCAACGACTCCCAAGGCAAGCTGCAGGAGACCCGGCGGAGCCTCACCCGACCCCTCGGCCTCGACTACAAGGACATTCCTCCCCATCTCCCCCGGGATCAACATCTCGTCCACGACAAGATGCAGGACCCGATCCTGTGGACCCGCATCCGGTTCCCATACCACATATCGAGAAGACACCACTTCCCCATCCGCCGTCGCGACCTCACGGATTGTATTCCATCTGACCGTGATTTCTCGCACCACCCCATCCCGGATCTCTCCCCCTAGCGCTTGGAAGCGACGGATGGGGCGCTCGATGAACGCCTTGGTTCCTTCCCGAGGGGCGAAGAAACCTTTCCGGGCGTGACCAAAGGCCATAGCGGCCATGGCCACGGTGGCCTGTGACGGGTCCACACCGAAGCAGGCCGCGGCCACCGCCTCGGCCATATCACAGAAAGGGGGGGTGATCCCGCGCTCCCGAAGAAAGGTCCGAAGGTGACGTTTGCCGTCGAGGCGGCTGCTACTCCAGCGCGCCATGGTCCAGAGCGGCGTCTCCATCCGCGCCCAGATCACCTCGGACAGCTGACAGAGGGCCTCTGAGCAGATGAGAATGTCAGACCAGGAGCTTGAAAATTCCCGTCGAAGCTCCCGCTCCCAGTCGGGACCCGGGCCGTACAGTCCCACGCGGTGGCACGGCAGAACCACCTGGACCCCCGGTTGAAGCCGGACCACCGGGGGTTGCTCCTCTGTGGCCAGCAACGGATGGAGGAATCCCCCCTCTTCCAAACCCCAGAGCAGATCCGGGGATCGATCATGCTCGAACCGATCCTGGATCCGGTAGAAGGAGTCCTCGAGCGCCCCGGGGGTGAGCAGGACGACCCGCCAGCCACGCTGGGCCAGTGCCGTCCCACAGGTCACGCTACCCATTCCCGATCCGACGATGAGGCAGTCAATCTCCCGGTGCATGGGGGCTCTTCCGCCGGAAGGGGCGCCCTCTTCGCAAGGTGAGGCGGATCGGGTTGCCCTCAAACCCGTACGCCTTCCGAAGCCGATTCACGAGGTACCGCACATACGACGGGGGAATGCCTTTGGGATCGTTGACGAAGAGGCCAAAGGTCGGTGGCCGGGAGGCGAGCTGGGTGGCAGACCAGATCGTGATCGGCCGCCCCTGCGCTGAGGAGGGAGGATGGGCGGCCACGGCCTCCCCGATGAAGCGATCAAGTTCGTCGGGTGGAATGCGCCGGTCCCGCTCTTTCAGCACGCGTTCCACCACGGGAAAGATCTTGAAGACCCGCTGCCCCGTCAGCGCCGAGACACAGACGACTGGAGCGTAGTCCAGATGCCCTAGCTCTTCACGAATTCGGCGGAGATGCTCGTCAGCCGCCCTTGCCCGTTTTTCCACCAGGTCCCATTTGTTCACCACGAGGATCGAAGCACACCCCGCCTGCGTGGCGATCCCGGCGATCCGCGCGTCCTGACGCACCACCCCGGTTACCGCATCGAGCAGGATAAGGGCCACATCAGAGCACTCCACGGCCTTGACGGCCCGGAGGATGCTGTAATACTCGACCCGATGGCTCATCCGGCTCTTGGAGCGAATCCCCGCCGTGTCCACCAACACATATCGCTGTCCTTGGTACGTAAAGGGAGTATCAACGGCGTCTCGCGTCGTTCCGGGATCAGGGCTGACGATGACTCGGGGCTCTCCCAATATCCGGTTGACCAGGGAAGACTTCCCCACGTTGGGCCGTCCGATCACGGCGATGGTTACGCCCTCAACGGCCGCAGGCGTCTCCTCCACCGGCGACACAAGGGCAAGCACGCCATCCAGGAGCTCTCCCACGCCCGTCCCGTGCTCGGCGGAGACCGGGAGGACCTCGGAAAACCCGAGCCGATAAAACTCAGCGGTCTCGGAGGCCCTCACCGCGGTATCCACCTTGTTGGCCACAAGCATGACCGGTTTCTCCGCCTTCTTTCTGAGCAGAAGGGCAATCTCTTCATCCACAGGAGTCAGCCCCTCCCTGGCGTCTACCAGAAAGAGGATGAGGTCCGCCTCCTCCATGGCCAGTTGGGCCTGTTCAGCGACCTGCTGGGCGATGCGGGAAGGGGCCTTGGGTTCGAAGCCGCCGGTATCGACGAGGAGAAAGGATCGCCCCCGCCACTCGACGGTTCCGTAGTTGCGGTCCCGAGTAACCCCGGGAGTCGCCTCGACGATCGCACGCCGCCCCCCCACCATCCGGTTAAAGAGGGTGGACTTTCCCACGTTGGGGCGACCCACGATCGCTATGGTGGTCAGCGGTGCCATGCGCGCCTGCCGTGGCCCGTTCCTTCGGTGGAACGGGCCTGCCCCTCGGTTCGGGGCGGTGAGTTGGAACGGCACTAGGATACTGCATCGCCACAGCGGACGCAACGCAGCAGAAAGAAGCGTCACGGATTCGGAGGAATCACGGGATGAGAGTTGAAGGGATCCGGGGAGAGGGCGCGCCTCGACTACGCGGGTGAGGTGTTTTGCAGCCGGGAGATCAGGTCGACGATCCCGCGGTAGATGTAGTCAAGCCCCGACAGGACCGTGAGGATCACCGCTGCCCAGACGAGCGCATCGAGGGGCGCACCCCCCTCGCTAACCGTCATGGCGGCCAGGACCGTGAGGATCTGCAGTCCCGTGGTGAGCTTTCCGATCGCTGAGGGCGGGTACCCCAAGCGGCCGCTGGCCGCGTAGAGAATACAGGAGCCCACCATCAAGAGCAGGTCCCTCCCTATGGCGATCACCGGAAGCCAAAAGGGGAGGCGTTCTACAACGCCCAACGTAAAGAGCGATGCGCCCAACAAAATCTTATCGGCGACGGGATCGAGCATCCTCCCGAACTCGGTCCCCCCCCGCAGGGAGCGGGCCAAGAATCCGTCGAGCCCGTCGGTGATCCCGGCGACGAGGAAGACGAGGAACGCCCAGGAGAAATCTTCTCGCAGGAGGAGCAGCACGATCACCGGCGTCAACACCAGGCGAAGAATGGTGAGCCCGTTGGGGAGATTGATGATCACGGTCTACGCCTCTCGTCTCTCGCGACGGCCGTGGCGTCTTCGACGGTCTTCAGGGTCTCGGCCATGGCGTACTTGAGGTCATCGAGCCCCGCACCGGTCCGCGCCGAGACCACGACGGACCGTGGCCTACGGGCGAGAAAGGCAACCGCCTCTGGATGCGGAAGTTTGTCCACCTTGTTGTACACGTTGATCAGCGGCTTCGCGGCTGCCCCCAGTTCCCCCAGGACCGCCATCACCGCCTGAGACTGATTCTGCCAGTCTGGATGGGAGATATCGATCACGTGGAGGAGGAAATCCGATGCCCGGACTTCTTCCAACGTCGCCTTGAACGCCGCCACCAGCTGATGAGGAAGCTTTCGGATGAATCCCACGGTATCGGACAGGAGGATCACGCGGCCGCCGGGCACAATCACCTTCCGTACGGTCGGGTCCAGCGTGGCAAAGAACTTATCGGCCACCGGGAGCGCCGCGTGGGTCAACGCATTGAGCAGGGACGACTTCCCCGCATTGGTGTACCCCACGAACGCTGCGGTCAGGAGGGCCTGTTTCTGCCGACCCCGACGCAAGAGCGCCCGGTGGCGTCGAACCTTCTCCAGCCCCTCTTCGATTTTGACGATCCGGCGCCGAATCCGCCGTCGATCCACTTCCAGTTGGGTCTCGCCCGGGCCCCGGGTCCCAATGCCACCTCCCAGCTGGGACAGCTCGACACCATGGCCGGTGAGGCGCGGGAGCAGATACTTGAGCTGGGCCAGCTCGACCTGGAGCTTCCCTTCACGAGATCGGGCGCGCTGGGCGAAAATATCCAGAATGAGCCCGGTCCGGTCAACCACCTTTCGCCCGAGGACTCCTTCGAGATTTCGCTGCTGGGACCCGGTCAGGTCATCGTCAAAGATGACGAGGTCCACCCCCTCTTCGCAGATCGCCCTGACCTCTTCGGCCTTGCCCGGACCGATCAGGGTGCGGGGATTGGGCAGGGACCGCTCCTGGAGGACGCGAAAGGCCGGCGTAGCCCCTGCCGAGATCGCCAGTTGAGCCAGCTCCTCCAGGGAATCCTCGGCGTCCCACCGAGACTGGTGAGGCCGCCTGAGGCCGATGAGGACCGCCACTTCACGCTGTGGAGCGAAGACCGCATTCACCGAAGTTGCTCGCCCGCCTCCTTGGCCCGCTGAAACTCCTGCACCAAACGCACCGTATCCTGCGTCCGAATCATCTCCGCAATCCGCTCCAGCACCTGCCGGAATCGATTAATGGACTCGAGGACCTCACTTCGATTCCGGATCAGGATGTCACGCCACATGATCGGGTGCGACGCCGCAATCCGGGTGAAGTCCCGAAGCCCACCGCCGCTGAACTGCAACAGTTCTTCCTCCCCGTCCCCACGGTTCAGCACGGTTCCAATGAGCGCGTAGGCGACGACATGCGGCAGATGGCTGACGAGGGCGAAGATCTGGTCGTGCCGGAAGGGATCCATCAGGACCACGTGGGATCCCACCCCCTCCCACAGGCGCATGACCTTCTTGAGGGCCTCCTCGGGGGTGCGGGACGACGGTGTGAGCACGCAGAGACTCTCGTGAAAGAGTCCGGCCGCGGCGGCCTCGGGCCCAGAGCGTTCGGTCCCGGCGATAGGGTGGGCAGGGACGTAGGCTCGGCCAGGAGGGATCTCTCTCTCCACCTCGTCGACGAGATCTCCCTTCACACTTCCCACGTCGGTCACGATACACCCGGGGGCGAGGTGGGGCGCAGTGGCTCGGACCACTTCCACGATGGCCCCGACGGGGACGGCCACCACCACGAGGTCGGCCCCCGCCACCCCGGTCGGCAGATCGCCAACCTCGTCCACCAGGCCCAGGGCAATCGCCTGATTCAGATGGATCTGATCTCTGTCCAGGCCGACCACGCGCGCGGCGAGCCGCCCCCGGCAGGCCCCAGCCAGGCTGCCGCCGATGAGCCCCACGCCGATCACCGCGATGCGCTGAAACAACAGTTCACGGTTCATCCAGCCACCAGCCACGAGTTACTAGCCACCCTCACAGGGTGCGTCCAACGATGGGCGCCAGGGCCCGCATCTGCTCCATCAGTGCGGCGAACCGGCCAGGGATCAGGGCCTGGGGTCCGTCGGATAAGGCCACCTCGGGTTGGGGATGGACCTCGACCATGACCCCGTCCGCCCCCACGGCAACGGCCGCCAGCGTCAGCGGGGCCACGAGATCCCATTTTCCGGCGGCGTGACTCGGATCGACGATGACCGGCAGGTGCGAGAGCTGCTTCAGCGACGGGACCGCCGAAAGGTCCAGCGTATTCCGGGTGTACTCTTCGAAGGTCCGGATGCCCCGCTCGCAGAGGACAATATTGTAGTTTCCCTCGGACATGATGTACTCGGCCGACATCAGAAGCTCCTTGATCGTCGAGCTCATCCCCCGCTTGAGGAGGACCGGCTTGCGGTGGATGCCCACCTCCTTGAGGAGACGGAAGTTCTGCATGTTCCTGGCACCGATCTGGACCATGTCGGCATACTTCATCACAAGCTCTGCATCCCGAGGGTCCATCAACTCGCTGACGACCGGCAGCCCGGTCACCTCCCGCACCTCGGCCAGGTATCTCAACCCCTCCTCACCAAGGCCTTGAAACGAATACGGCGAGGTCCTCGGCTTAAAGGCCCCCCCTCGGAGCAGGGTGGCACCCGCCTTCTTGATCTTGGTCGCCGTATCAAGCAGCATCTCGCGCCCTTCGACCGAGCATGGGCCGGCAATGACCGCGAGCCGCTCCCCGCCTATCGCTACACCATTGACCTCCACGACGCTTGGCTCGGCCTTGAAGTCTCGACTGGCGAGTTTGAAGGGCGTCAAAATGGGGAGGACCTTTTCAACGGCGGGCAGGGCCTCAAAAGGCACATTCCGAAGGACCCGCTCATCCCCGATGGCCCCGATGATGGTCCGCTCCACCCCTCTGGAGACGTGGGGCTTGAGGCCATGCTGGGTAATTCGCTCCACCACCTGGTCGATGTCCGCCTGGGTGGCGGTAGAGCGCAAGACGATGATCATCTCTTGCTCCTCCCTTCAGTGGGACCCGCGGACCTCGCCGCCGCCGCCACCGTGCCGAGCACTTCGGCCAGGGCCTGGAGAGCCCGGCTATTTTCCTGGGGTGTTCCCACCGTCACGCGGATATACGTGGGCAGACCATACCCCTCCATGGATCGAACGATGACCCCGTTGCGCAGGAGGGCGTCCGCAACCGCCTTGCCTTCCACCCCGACATTGACCAGGATGAAGTTGGTGACGCTCGGGATGGTGACAAGTCCCGACGCGTCGAGGCGGGACCGCATGGTTTTACGTCCGGCCTCGGTGATTCGAAGCGTCTCCTCGAGGTGGGCTGCATCGTCCAGGGCAGCCAACGCCGCTTTCTGGGCCAACGTGTTGACGTTGAAGGGCTGCCGCACCCGGTTCAGAAGCTCCACCATTTCCGTGGGGCCGATGCCGTACCCGATCCGCAGTCCCGCGAGACCGTACGCCTTCGAAAAGGTCCTGAGGGCCAAAAGATAGCGTCCCTCCCGGACATATCGAAGGAAATCCGGCTGAAGATACCGGGGGATATACTCCCGATACGCCTCATCCACCACCAGGATGACATCGGGTGGAAGCGCCCGCACAAAATCGTCCAGGTCGGTGGGCGAGACGCACGTCCCGGTCGGATTATTGGGGTTGCCGAGAAAGACCAGCTTGGTTCGGGCGGTCACCGCCTTGAGCATCCCGCGAAGATCGTGCGTGAAATCCTTCAGAGAGACCTCTCGGATTTGGGCCCCCACGGCCTGGCAGACACTCCGATAGACGACAAAGGCCGGATGGCCCATCACCGCCTCATCCCCCGGTCCCAGGAAGGCTCGGGTGACGAGCTCCAACAGCTCGTTGCTCCCGTTGCCGAAACAGAGCTCCTCGGGTGTCACCCCGAGGCGCCGACTGAGCCCCTGGCGTAAGGCATAACAGCCGCCATCGGGGTACCGGTGCAGCCCTTGAAGCGCCTCTCGAATGGCCTGCAGCGCCAGCGGCGAGGGGCCCAGGGGATTCTCGTTGGAGGCGAGCTTGAGCACGTCATCGAGCCCGAGCTCCCGCTCTACCTCCTCCATCGGCCTTCCCGGGCTGTACGGGACCAGTCCCAGGATGTGAGGCTGCGCCAACTCTTTCAGCGTTTTCATCTGACGGCTCGTCGTCTGCCCTTCACGCGTCATCGTCGCCGTTCATGAGGTGCTTGGTGGCTAGTGGCCACCATTCACCCCTCACCCTAGCTCCTGGCCCGGAGCGGTTCCTTGGGGTAAGAGCCTAAGACCTTCAGAAAGATGCATTCGTCCTGGAGCCCCTCCAGGGCCGCCTTCACCGGTGCATCCTCGGCATGCCCCTCGAAATCCACATAGAAGATGTACTCCCAGACCCGGTAGCGGGAGGGTCGCGATTCGATCTTGGTCAGGTTGATCTGGTTCTTGGCGAAGGGCTCCAGCATCCGGTACAGCGCCCCCACCCGGTCCCGAATCGTGAAGAGGATCGAGGTCTTGTCCTGGCCGGTGACGGCGCACGGCGACTGCCCGATGATCAAGAATCGCGTGAAATTATACGGGCTGTCTTCAATCCGGGACGCCACGACCTTGAGATCATAGAGCCGGCTCGCCAGCTCGGACGCGATGGCCGCGGCCGTCTCATCCTGGGCGGCAAGCTCGGCGGCCGCCGCCGTGGAGTGCACCTCGCGAAGCGCGACCCCCACCATGTTCGCCTCGAGCCACTTCCGGGATTGGGCGATGGCGTGAGGATGGGAGTAGATCGTCATGATCCGCCCCTTCTCTCCGAGCTTCGACAGGAGGTGATGAGCAACCTCCATAAGGATCTCACCGCAGATCTTCAGGTCCGAATCGACGAACATGTCGAGGGTGTGACTCACCACGCCTTCGGTCGAGTTCTCGACCGGTACGACCCCGTAGTCCGCCTTCCCCTTCTCCACCTCGGTAAAGACCTCTCCGATACCCCGGAGCGGGACGTATTCCGCCAGCAGGCCGAATCGCTTCATGCATGCCATGTGGGTGAAAGTGGCCTGGGGCCCGAGATAGCCCACCTTCAACGGCTGCTCGAGCGAGAGACAGGCCGAGAGGATTTCCCGGTAGACCGCCTTGATCCCCCTGTCCGGGAAGGGTCCCCGGCTCTCCCGCGTGAGCCGATCGATGATCTCTCCCTCCCGTTGCGGGGAATGGTAGGCGATGTTTCCCTTGGCCTTCTCCTCTCCCACGCGCACGACGACCTCGGCCCGGCGATTCAGGAGGTCCAGAATCTGGCTGTCGATGGCATCAATCTGCCGTCGAAACTCCTCGATTCCCATCTTTGCTCTCTTCCGTCTCCCCGTCCACATCTCGATCTGAAGCCCGGCCATTATAGGGAGGAATCCGAGGCGGCTTCAAGAGTTTTCTCGCTTGGTCTTGACGGCGCCATCTGTCTCCTGGGCGGCAGGGACGAGGGTCTGGAGTTCCTCGGTCGAGGGGAGATCCGTAATATCCTGGAAACCGAAGTATTCCAAGAACGTCCGCGTGGTGCCGTAGAGAAGCGGCCGGCCTACCTCTCGCTTACGCCCGAGGATCCGGATGAGCCCCCGTTCCATGAGGGTTTTCAGGACGGCATCCACCAGCACGCCCCGGATCGCCTCGATCTCGGCTTTGGTGATCGGCTGCCGGTAGGCGATGATGGCCAACGTCTCGAGCGCCGGCCGGGACAGCCTGGCCGGTCGCGTTTGGGCCAGTCGGCTGACCCAGGGGTGCAGCTCAGATCGGGTCGCCATGCGATAGCCGCCAGCGACCTGAAGGATCGTGAGGCCCGAACCCCTCTGCTCATACCCATCCTTCAGGGAGTCCAGGCTCTCAACGATCCTTGCCTTCTCCTCGCCCAGGATCGCCTCCAGCTGCTCGATCGAGAGCGGATCAGGGGAGGCGAAGAGGACCGCCTCCAGGATCGCTGGGGCGTCCTGGCTCATGCCGCCGCCCCACCGATCATAATCTCGCCGAACGGGACCCGTTGTCGGACCCGGACCGCTCCCTGCCGCAAGAGCTCCAGCAGCGCGAGAAAAGTCGCTATCACCAACGAGCGATCGACCGTCGGAGGAAACAAAGCCTCAAAGGTCAGGGAGCCCTGGAGCGTCACCTGGTCGAGGATGGCGACCATCCGTTCTGCCGTCGTCACCGGTCGGGGCACCAGCGTGAGCGCCCCTTGGTCGTCGACACGCCTCAGGACGTCCCGAAAGGCCGCGAGGAGATCCAAGAGACTGACCTCGAGCGTTCCTCCGCCGGGCGGGATGTCGAGAGGCATGGAGCGGAAGAAGAAGAGTCGCTGTCCATCCTCCCGGTCCGCCAACGTCTCGGCGGCAGCCCGGAAGCGCTCGTACTCCAGAAGCATATCGACCAGGGGGGTCCGAGGATCCTCCTCGCCCGCCTCCCCATCGGCAGAGGGCTCGACCGGCAGCAACATCCTGGACTTGATGTACACCAACGTGGCCGCCATGACGAGGAACTCTCCGGCCACCTCGAGGTCGAGCTCGTGGAGCAGGGTGAGGACCTGGAAGTATTCATCGGTGATCCGCGCGATGGGAATATCGTAGATATCGATTTGGTTTCCGCGGATGAGATGCAGGAGTAGGTCTAACGGCCCCTCAAAGACCGGGAGCTTCACCTGGTAGGCCATGTCTCCTCCTCCACAGTCAGATAGGGACGGATCTTTCGCAGGTGCGTCGAGCCGATCTCCGGGATGCGCTCGAGGTCCGAGAGCCGCCGAAAGTGACCGTGCTCTTCCCGAAACCGGACAATCGCCTCTGCCATGGCAGGGTCCATCCCCGGTACGTTGGCCAGGCGCTCCGCATTGGCCCGGTTGGGATTCACGCGCCCCGACCCCGGGTCCATCGGCACGAGATCCCGGACGGCGACGAGGACCAGGACGGATAAGAGGAGCAAGGCGAACGCGGCATCGGCAGGAGCGAAGACCGGCACCCTCATCGGCCCCCCGTCGACTGCGCCTCCAGCCGGAAGACACCGTGCAGCGCCCGGACCGCCAGTTCCGTGTACTTTTCCTCGATCACGCATGACACCTTGATCTCTGATGTGCTGATCATCATGATGTTAATGTTCTCCGCAGCCAGGGCGGCAAACATCTTGGCAGCGACCCCGGAGTGGGTCCGCATACCGACCCCCACGGTCGAGACCTTGGCGATCCGATCGTCCCCCAGGACCTGGTCCGCCCCGATCTCTTTCGCCAGCCCCTTGACGAGTTCCATCGCCTTGTGAAAATCGGTCCTCGGGACGGTGAAGGAGATATCGGTGTGCCCGTCCTGGCTCATGTTCTGCACGATCATGTCCACCACGATCCCCGCCTCGGCCACCCTCCCGAAGAGCTTGGCCGCGATCCCGGGGCGATCCACCACCCGGGTAATGGTGATCTTTGCCTCCTTCCGGTCATAGGCAATCCCCGAGACCATCACCTTTTCCATATCTGGATCCTCCTGCACCACCAAGGTCCCTCGGTTTTCGGAAAAGCTCGATCGCACGTGGACAGACACGTTGTAGTTCTTCGCATATTCGACGGCCCGCGCCTGGAGCACCCTGGTCCCCAGGCTGGCCATCTCGATCATCTCCTCGTACGAGATCTTGGGGAGCTTCCGAGCCGTGGGGACCAGACTGGGATCCGCGGTGTAGACGCCCTCCACGTCCGTATAGATCTCGCACACGTCGGCCTTCAGGGCGGCGGCCAGCGCGACGGCGGTGAGGTCCGAGCCACCGCGACCGAGGGTCGTAACTTCCTCCTCCGCACTGACCCCTTGAAAGCCCGCCACAATGGCGATCTGCCCCTCCCGGAGCGCCTGCCGGATCCGCTCGACGTCGACATTGAGAATCCGGGCCTTCGTGTGCACGTTGTCGGTGAGAATCCTCACCTGGGTCCCGGTGAAAGAGCGGGCCTTGGCGCCACAGGCCTGAATGGCCAAGGAGAGGAGCCCGATCGCCACCTGTTCTCCGGTGGCCAGGATGACATCCAGCTCCCGCTCATTCGGGGACTCGGTGATCTCATGGGCGAGCTGGAGGAGCCGATCGGTCTCTCCAGCCATGGCGGAGACCACGACGACCACGTCATGCCCGGCCCTCTTCGCCTCGACGATCCGCCCGGCGACACGCTGGATTCGCCCCACGTCTCCCACCGAGGTCCCGCCGTATTTCTGGACGACGAGGGTCACGTCACTCCCCCCTGCTCTGGACCGTCACCCCGAGACCGAGCTGCCGCCAGAACCGTGCAAAGTAGTCGATGCCCGACACCACGCTCAAGACCACCGCGACCCCGACCGCGAAGCCCCCCAGATCCAGAGGGGGAGGATCGAGGATCAGGAAGATCACAGCAATCACCTCCGCCGCCATCTTGTACTTCCCGAGCTGGGACGCGGCGATGATCAGCCCCTGGGAAGCCGCAATGCCCCTGAGCCCGGTAATGGCGATATCCCGCCCGATGATAACCGTCGCCACCCAGGCCGACACCCTCCCGATCTCCACCAGAGAGATGAGCGCCGCCGCGATCAACAACTTGTCGGCGACGGGATCCAAGAGCTGCCCGAGGGTGGTGACCTGTTTCCGGCTTCGGGCAATGCGACCGTCCAGCCAGTCGGTGAAGACCGCCGCCAGGAAAATGGCCGCCGCCGGATAATTGCGGGTGTCAGCGCTCGCAATCAGGAAAATGACCAGAAAGGGAACCAGGAAGATTCGAACGAGGGTCAGCGTGTTCGGCAAATTCACTGAAGGCCACCTGGCATCATGCGACGGAGAGGACGGAACTCAGCGAGAGGACCCCCGGCTGGCGTCAAGACGGTTTCGTAGGTCCCGAACCCGTACCCGGATGTCCCGAAACTTCGGCATCTCGCTCTGGATGGCCAGCAGGGTTTCGAGGGCCTTCTTCCCGTTCCCGAGCGCCTCATAGGCCGTCGCGAGATCGTAGAGGATCCCCCACCGCTCTTCGGTGCCTGCCTCTGTCGCTGCAACGCCCTTGAGCAGCTCCTCGACCGCCCCTTCTGGCTCACCCTTGACCAGATAGCAGAGGCCGAGGAGGCTCGCGCATCGCACCTGATACGCGGTATCGTTGGCCGCCAGTCGTAATTCTCCGATGGCCCTATCGTAAAGCTCCAGGTCCTTGAAGGCAATTGCGAGATCGTAATGGGTCTCATAGTCGGCTGCATCGAGTTGATCACGGATCCCCCGCTGGAGATCGTGGAGCAGCTGCTTCACCTCCGGCTCCATATCAGGCGGCAAGGACGCCTCTTCATCTTCACTCAGCGCCTCGCTCAGCTCCCCGGCAAAATCGACATACTCCCCCTGCGGAGCCTTCGCCTCCACCACCCGAAACACGGACCGCTTCTTGCCAGCCGCTCTCGGGCGCTCCTCCCGCTTCGGCCTCCCCGCACCCCGCTCGATCTCCGCCAAGTGCTGCTTGGCCACCGGCGCTTCCGACGGCTCTGGCTGGGGGATGATCATCTCGGAGCCCTGGAGGGACTCGAGTTCGATCGTGGCTGCCTCGATGGCTTCTTCAGATGGGCCTTCCTCCCCGGCGGCGACATCCACCTCCAGCATGTCTGGAGCTACACGCTCCTCCGCCTCTTCGGCGATTTCCTCGACCACCCCTCCTCGCGCTCCATCGAACCATCCGCCAAGCTCGGCGGCCGCGGTGAGGGATTGAAGCTCTTCCCGCACCTCCAAGGGCCCCGGCAGGATCTGCAGGGAGGGAGCCTCCTCGACGAGAGTCGCCGCTCCGGCTGCCGGCTCCGGGGGATTTTCCCCTCCGGGGAAAGCCGCCGCCAGCGCTTCGTCCAGCCTCGCCGCCGCCACGGAGGGGTCGAGGGAGGCAAGCCGCTCAGTCAGAAGGGTCGCCTCGGCCCCCCGACGTTGCGACCTCAAGAGCGCTCCCGCCTCTTGGTAAATCTGCCGAATGTCGTCGGCGTGCCCCGCCGTGACGAGGCGATCCTCCAGGGTCTTGAGTTTGGCCAGGGCCTGGTCCAGCCGCCCGGATTTCGCGAGGAGGTTCGCAACCTTGGAGAGGTTCGGACGATGTCCCGGCTCTACCAGGATCATCTTCCCGTATATCTCCAAGGCCTTGAATGTGTCCCCGCTCCTGACGGACTGATCGGCCAGGGTCTGGAACTGAAGCTTGGCCTCCGCGGTCAGCCCCTGCTCGGCATACATCTCGGCACAGGCCAGGGAGGCTTCGGTATGCGAGGGGTCGAGCTTGAGGACCTTCTTATAGACGGCA
Organism: candidate division NC10 bacterium CSP1-5; assembly: GCA_001443495.1. Lineage (GTDB taxonomy): Bacteria > Methylomirabilota > Methylomirabilia > Methylomirabilales > CSP1-5 > CSP1-5. The sequence goes on from LDXR01000001.1 coordinate 14,779, forward strand.
ATCGCCCGGACCTGCAGGCCATCAAGCCGGTAGACCTCCCCGAGACGTTTGAAGAAGCCAATGGCCTCGGCTTTGTTCCCGATCCTGACGGAGAGGTCCCCGAGCGCGTTGAGCACGTTGCAGTTGTTCGGGTCAGTTCTTAAGATCGCCTGGTATTCCGCAACGGCCTGGTCCAGCTTTCCCTGCTGGAGGTAACTCAGGGCGGCCTGAAGCCCCTTTCGCTTCTCCATGCTGACGTCACTTCTCCAGGAAAGGCTCTAAGCCCAAGAAAATCATATAATTCGCGGCTTCAGCCTATCAAACACCACCGCGACTGTCAAGGTGCAACTCACGGGCCATCCGCCCGGAAAAGGGGCGCTTTGACTGCATGTTATCGGCGAAGGGTCCACTCGGCGGTTCCGTATCGCTTGACCACCAGTTCCTGAACGACGCTCTCCTCTTTGGCCGTCAGTCCTCCCGGCTCCAAGGAGACTGCGGCTCCCGCCTCGAATCCCGCCCGAAGAGCCTCAACCAATTCCTCCCAGCCGGGGGAGCGCCCGAGCAGAAGCCTGAGAGCAGTCGCCCGCGCCTCGAGGTCTCGCCCCTGCGGGAAGAGCGCGCTCCATGCGGCATGCTCTAACTCGATCAAGAGGGATCCGTGTTGAAGGAGGGCGCTGGTAAACCGTCGCTGCGCCGACCCGATCAGCTTGCGCCCGTTGACGGTCACCTCATACCGGGCCGAGGAGAGGAAACAGAGTCCCCCGGCTTCTCCCTGGGGGTGATCTCCGCGACTCAAGGTCGCCGCCACCCCCACTCTCCGCAAGGCGAGGAGGAGGCAGTGGCTGATCCATCGATAGTCGTGGAGGACGCTCCGGCTTCCGCGCAGGATGGGAATGGCCAGGCTATAGGTGAGCTCCCGATGGTGTAGCAGGGCCCGGCCCCCCGTGGGACGGCGCACCACAGGGATTCGTCGCTCACGGCAGGCGGTGAGGTTCACCTCTCCCTCAATGGATTGGTTGACACCCAGCGAGACCGTGGGGAGGGCCCAGCGATATGCGCGAAGGGTGGGAGGACTCCACCCCCCGTCGCACCCGAGCGCCAGCGCCTCATCGACCGCCATGTTGGTGGGACCATCCCGGGGCTCGTCCACCAGCAGACGCCAGCGACTGGACTGAAACCACGTTGGGGTTCCCGCCACTTCACCCATCGACCTACTCCTTGTCGATGTCGCGATGCCGCACCCCCACCTCCCGCCCATCCCCCTGAAGCTGCTGGGCCAGAAACTCGGCGGCGCTCACCGACCGGTGCCGACCACCGGTGCAGCCCAAGGCAATCGTGAGATAGGCCCTCCCTTCACGCAGGTAGTACGGCAGCGCGAAACGGAGAAATGTCAGAAGCTCCTCCAAGTATGATTGGGCCTCGTGGTCATCCAGGAGGAACTTGGCCACCTTGGGGTCGCGTCCGGTCAGGGGCCGCAGCTCCTCCCGAAAGTGAGGATTGGGCAGACACCGGAGATCGATGACCAGGTCGGCATCAGGCGGAAGGCCATGCCGGTATCCAAAGGAGACACAGGTGATCGCCGTCTTGCTGCCGGGCCGATCGTCGCGGAAGGCGGCGACTACGAGCCTGCGGAGGTCATGGATGGTGAGGCCGCTCGTATCGACCACCATGTCCGCCTCGGCCTTGAGGGAAGCCATCCGCTCCCGCTCTAGGCTGATCCCCCGGAGCACGGAGCCCTGCGGGGCGAGGGGGTGCGGCCGACGGCTCTCGCTGAACCGTCGGAGCAACACCTGGTCATCCGCCTCCAGGAAGAGGACGCGAATAATGTGGCCATGCTGCCTGAGGGTGGCCAGGACGTCCTGCAGGGGACCGAGGAACTCTCCCTCCCGAACGTCGACCACGAAGGCGACGCGCTTGACACGCCGTTCCGAATGGGCGCAGAGATCCGCCACCGTCGGAATGAGGGTGGCAGGCAGGTTGTCCACACAGAAGACGCCCAGATCCTCCAGGGTCTTGATCGCCTGGCTCTTCCCGGCACCCGACATTCCTGTGACGATGATAAACTCCATATCAATTCACTGCCGATCGTTCACAGTGCACAGAGGCGGAGACGTAACGCCGCAAGAAACCGTCAACCGTGAGCTGTGAACGATGTCTAGGGCCCGGGCTCGATCAGGCCGTAGTTGCCCTCGTGGCGACGGTACAGCACATTGACCTCGTCGGTCTGGGCATTGCGGAAGACGAAAAAATCGTGACCCAATAAGTCCATCTGTAGGATGGCCTCATCGAGGGTCATGGGCTTGATGGCAAAGCGCTTGGTCTTCACGACCCGTGGCTCTTCCTCCCGAGACGAGATGCTGTCTTGCGGTCTCCCGCTCCGACTGGCATGCGCCTGGATCTTCCCCTTGTATTTTTGCACCTGGCGTTCCAGCTTCTCCACGACCAAGTCGATCGAGGCATAGAGATCCTCACTACTCTCTTCCCCGCGGATGGTCAGATCCCGCACCCGGAGGGTCACCTCGGCGACCTGGCGATACTTCTCCACGGAGAGGATGATATGGGCCGACGTGATCCTTTCGAGGTATCTCTGCAGCCTCCCCACTTTCTCTTCCGCATATCGCCGCAGGGCCTCGGTGACCTCCAGATTGCGCCCGGTGAGAGAGATCTGCATGGCTGAAGCTCCTCGGGAAGGGGAACGGAGGGAAAGGTCTTTAGCCCAGAGAAGTTGGAACGGCACAAGCAGGAGGCCCACTACGTTGGAACGGCACTAGTATCTTCGGCGCCGGCTGGAAGAGGGGATCTTGAGCTGTCCCCGATACTTGGCGACGGTCCGACGCGCGATCTCGATCCCCTGTTGCCGCAACATCTCGACAATCTTCTGGTCCGAGAGGGGCTTCCCCGTGTCTTCCGCCGTGAGCAGCCGCCGGACCAGCTCTTTGACGGTGAGCGAAGATACCGCCTCGCCATCGACGGCGTGGACCCCCCGGTGAAAGAAGTACTTGAGCTCAAAGAGACCTTGCGGGGTATGCACGTACTTGTTGGTGGTGACGCGGCTCACGGTCGACTCGTGCATGCTGATATCTTCCGCCACCTCCTTGAGGGTCAGGGGGCGCATCTCGGTAATCCCCTTGTCCAGGAACTGCCGTTGAAATTTCACGATCGAGTCAGTCACTTTGAAGAGGGTGCGCTGGCGCTGCTCAATGGAGCGGATCAGCCAGAGGGCGGACCGCATCTTGCCCTCGACGTACTCCCGGGTCTCCTTCGAATTTGCCCGCCCCTTGCTCAACAGCCCGCGGTAGTACGAGCTGATCCGAAGGCGGGGAAGGCCATCCTCGTTGAGGACAACCACAAAGCGATCGTCGACCTTGAGGATATACACGTCCGCGGTAATGTAGCGGGGCTCCTCGGTGCTGAAGGTGCGCCCTGGCTTCGGCTCAAGGGAACAGACCAGGAGGAGGGCATCCTGGACCGCCTTGATGGGGATCTTCAGCTTCTCGGCAATCCTCGTGAGATAGCGCCCCTCCAGGTCCGTCAGGTGGTTATCGATCAGCGTCCGCGCCAGAGAGACCTCCGGTCCGCCCTTCAGGCTATCGACTTGCAAGAGAAGGCACTCCCGCAGGTCTCGCGCCGCCACCCCGCTGGGATCGAAGGTCTGGACCAACCTGAGCGCCTCCTCCAACACCGAGACGGGCGTGGATGTCTTTCCCCGCAGCTCTTCCAGGCTGAGTTTCAGATATCCGTTTTCGTCGAGATTGCCGATGATCTCAGTGGCCCAATGAATGCAGACGGGATCGGAGGTGGATAGGTACAGCTGAAAGACGAGGTGGTCCGCCAGGGAGCGAGGTCGGGTCAGGCGTTCCTCGGGGGACCAATGCTCAACCTCTTCTCGCGGGAATTCACGGCGATAGTCCGAGGCATCCTGCAGGTAGCTCTCCCAGTCGAAATCCGAAATGCGGTCGTCGTCCGTTTGCGGCTCTTCATCCTGAGAAGCCTCCGTCGAAACCTGCCCGTCTTCCAATACAAGCTCTTCGTCTAGGACCGGATTCTCTTCCAGCTCCTGTCGGACCGCCTGGATCAACTCCATCCGAGAGAGCTGCAGCAGGCCAATGGCCTGTTGCAGCGATTGGGTCATGATCATCCGCTGGGTTTGACGCAGGCTGAGGCGCAGTTCCATGGCCATGGCTGTTCAGCTCACCTTACAAGGTGAAACGCTCCCCCAGGTAGATCTCTCGAGCCTTTTGATCGGCGGCCAGCTCAGACGCCGTCCCCGACAACAGGACCTCTCCGTGATGGATGATATAGGCGCGGTCGACGGTTTGCAATGTCTCTCGCACATTATGATCGGTGATGAGGAGACCGATCCCGCGGCGCTTCAGCTGCATCAACAGGCTCTGAAGATCGCAGACAGCGATGGGATCGATCCCGGCAAAGGGCTCATCCAGGAGGATAAAGGTAGGAGACGTCGCCAGGGCCCGCGCGATCTCGGTCCGCCGCCGCTCCCCCCCCGAGAGGCTATAGGCCGGTGCGTCGGCCAGGTGCGCGATGCTCAGTTCGTGGAGCAAATGATCTGCTCGTTCCTTGCGCTCCGCCGCGCTCAGCGGAAGGATCTCGAGGATGGCCATCAGATTCTCCTTGACCGTCAGCCGGCGGAAGACCGATGCCTCCTGGGGGAGAAACCCTATCCCGCGTCGAGCCCGCTCGTACACGGGCAGGGAGGTGATCTCTTCACCATTCAGCACCACACGACCGCGGTCGGGCCGGATCAGGCCAAGGATCATGTAGAAGGTCGTCGTTTTCCCCGCGCCGTTCGGTCCCAGCAGTCCGACCACCTCGCCCGGTTGGATGGCAATGCTCACCCCCGAAACGACTCGTCTCTCCTTGAAGGCCTTGACCAAGTCCTCGGCCCGAAGACCATCCGCGGGAGTGTCCCCCCCTAGCCTGATGACAGATCCGTGACTCACCACACCGGGCTTCGGAACCGCAGCGACCGGGGGAGCAGCCGCCTTGGCAACCGGCTTGACCCTTTTAGCCTTGGGCCTGCGCCCCTTGGCATTTTCCCCGAGCTGCACGCCTACCCCTCCCCGGCCCTTTCCTTTTCTCCTCGAACATCTACTGCTCGCTTCTATCTTTCACCAATCCTTCTCAGGTTCACCTCGCCTGTTCCGGCTGCTGCTTTGGATAGATCACGGCGGTCACGCGTCCCCTCTCCTTCCCTTCCAGCATGAGCCGGTCCTGAAGGACGTCGTAGGTCGCCTGCTCGGACATCGCCCTGGTCCCATCGCTCCGGGAGATCTGCACGTTGCCGATCGCCACCATCCGCTCGACGGCTTCCATTTTTTCATCGAACTCGAATTCCATTCGATCGGCGGTGACCGTGAGGTCAGTCGTCGTCGCCACCACATTTCCGGTGTAGACCGCCCGGCGTTCTTTTCTGCTCACCACCAGACGATCGGCGGTGACGGTGGTGGGCCGTCCTGTCCCTGTGCTCTCGGACGGAATTTCGCCGGCCATCGCAGACGCTGCGAAGAAGAGGAGCAGGGCACCGCATGTCCATCCCGCGGAGCGCCTCATCGCCGTTGCTCCGCGCTTCCAGAGAGGGTGACCTGGGAGGTGATCCGTTCACGGATGATCATCCGCTCCAAGACGGTGTCGGCCTCCATCCCCTTTCCCCGAATCTGGACTCCCGCCTTCTCGATGACGACCGGGGCGTCGGTCGTGATCCGCCGGTTCCCCGCGGACCACTTCAGGGACTCGGACAAGATCCGTGGCCCCTGGCTCGATTCACAGCGGACGCGGCCGGTGAGCTGGACGTCCTTGGTCTTCAGGTCCACGACGGCCTTGTCGGCGAAGCAGATCACCCGTTCCTCGCCCCGGTAGATGGTGATCTGCACGGGATGGACCACCCGGGTGAGGACGGCTATCCCTCGCCCCTCAAATACCTCCGCCCTGTCCGCCTCGACGTCCCACAGCCGTTTCCCTTTCAGTGTCTCTGTGATCCGAAAACGCTCGATCGCCGCACCGGGCCCCGAGCCAGAGGGAGCCTCGGTGGAAGGCCTCGCCTGCCCTGTTGCCACCTGCACATCGCCGGAGGCGAGAAAATTCAGCCCCGTGAGAACGATTGCCAGCCCTAGAAAACGCAACGGGAGCCTCACAGTGCATTTTCCATACCATAGCGGTCGGGGGGAAGTAAAGGGGAAAGCCGGGACCGCGCATTGCGTCAGGACCCACAGAGGGATGGATCAGGCGAAGGCGCTCAGGCCCGTGATGTCCCGGCCTAAGATGAGGGTATGGATTTCGTGTGTCCCCTCATAGGTGTAGAGCGTCTCCAGATTCAGCATGTGACGAATCACCGGGTACTCATCCACGATACCGGCAGCCCCTAGAATCTCCCGGGCCAGCCGGGCGATCTCTCTTGCCTTCTCCACGTTGTTCATCTTGGCCAGAGAGATATGGGTATGGTGGACGCGACCCGCCCCTTTCAGTTGGCCGAGTCGGAGGCAGAGAAGCTGAGCCTTGGTGATTTCGGTGAGCATCCTGACCAGCTTCTGTTGCACCAATTGAAATCCGGCGATGGGCCGGCCAAACTGGACCCGGGCCTTGGCATACTTGAGGGCCGCGTCGTAGCAGGCCGTGGCCGCGCCCACGGCTCCCCAAGCGATGCCGTACCGCGCCTGATCGAGGCACATGAAGGCCGCCTTCAGGCCTTGCTCGCTCCCGGGGAGGAGACTCGCGCTGGGAATGCGACAATCCTGGAAGATGAGCTCGGAAGTGATCGAGGCACGGAGCGAGAATTTCCCGTGGATCTCACGTGCGCTGAATCCCGGGGTCCCCTTCTCGACCAAGAAGCCGCGAATCCCTTCCTCGGTCCGGGCCCACACCACGGCGACATCGGCGATGGTCCCATTGGTGATCCACAGCTTGCTCCCATTCAGCACGTAGTGGTCGCCCCGTCGGACGGCCTTGGTGACCATGCCCGCCGGATCCGAGCCGTGGTCCGACTCGGTGAGCCCGAAACACGCCACCTTTTCGCCCCTCGCGAGGCGCGGAAGCCAGTCCATCTTCTGCGTCTCGGTCCCGAAGGCGTAGATCGGGTACATGGCCAAGGCCCCCTGGACCGAGGCGAAACTCCTGAGGCCGCTGTCCCCTCGCTCGAGCTCCTGCATGATGAGCCCGTAGGCGACCTCACTGATCCCGGCACACCCGTAGCCGTGAAGATTGGCCCCCAACACCCCCAGTTCCCCCAGGCGTGGGATGAGCTCCACCGGGAATGTCCCCCGCCGGTGGTGCGCTTCGATGAGTGGGAGGACCTCGGCGTCGACGAAGGTGCGGACCGTCTCTCGGACCAGGCGTTCTTCGTCCGAATACAGTTCATCCACGCGATAGTAATCAAGGCCAGTGAATGGCTCCATGGTGATCTCTACGAGAGAATGGGAGATGACTTGCGAGAGCACGATATCACGACCGCTCAGGGAAGACAACCCTCGGTCCTGTCCCTGAGGGAGGGGAGGAATACCCTGATGCGATGTTCTCAGGGTGCGAAGGCCACTGTCACTCTCATCCGCTGCTTGTGGTGTGACACGCCTCGATGCCGCGACCTCCTTCGACTCCGATGATTCTTCTTATTATAAGTACGGCTGGGGGGAATCCCCCCAGCGAGGCACCATCCCTATTTCTTTTTCTTGGAGCCTCCCTTTTTCTTTTTCTTCGCCATCCAGTCTCACCCCCTTTCCTTGCAGGGTATCCCCGCATCTGCGCAAATCACCACTTCGATGTTCTGTCTTCTTATCTCTTCTTCTTGCCAGCTGCCTTCTTCTTCTTTGCCATTCAGTTTCACCCCCTTTCCTCGCATCCCCCGCGACTCTGTCCGGGGGACGGGTTGTACATTATAAGAGGCGCGCCTGAGGGTCTTTCGCATAGACGCGCTTGGCTACGACCCCCACCCATTGTTCGGCGATGTTCAGCGTCGCCTCGAGCTCATACAAGGAAATCGGGCGATCCGCCCACTCCAAGAAATGCTGCCCCTTCTTCCGGACCTGCTCGAGGTCGTCGAGCGTGGAGCCCTCGCCCTCACCGACAAGGGAGCCGGCGATCTGGAGGAGCGTTCGCGTCTGATCCCGTCCCCTGGGACGGAAGCCTTCCGCCAGCATGAGGGCGCGAGCTGCTCGGAGAACGGCGTGTACGGCAACGACATAAGCCCATTCTGCATCGGTCCCCACTACGGCCTGTGCGGTTTTGAGGTCCTTCTGCGCCCTGGCCATGAGACGATTCGCACCGGGCAGGTCCGGATCAACCGCCTCCACCAAGCCTTTGGCCTTGAGTTGCTCAAAGATCATGGATTGACCCGATCAGAGGAATCGTCCTCCCCTGCAGAACCTCCCGCAGGAAAGGGTCCCCCTCCGCCTTTCGTCGCTGGAGCTCCCGCTCGTCAAAGACCAGATAATTGATGCTCCGGCCGATGCGCAGCTCCAGGGCCGCCACCACCCGATTCAATTGCGCCATGTGAGGCCGCCCCATCACCAACACGTCAATGGCCTCACCCTCCGGGACCTCGGGTTTGCCGAAGAGTAGGGCCACCCGGATTCCGGCCACACCCCGAAGCGCTTCGCCGATCGCCTGGGGAACCCCTCGTGTCTTATCGATGATGGCCTTGAGTTCCGGATAGAGAGGGAAGGTCTTGTTGACGATGTAATAGCGGAGATTGCCAACCTTGCTGCTCGTGAGGAGGCCTGCCTTCTCCAAATTGTCCAGCTCCCGCTTGATCCCCGAGATATCGCGCTTGAGCTCTCTCGCAATTTCCCTCACGTAGTATCGTTGGTCTTGACGGCTCAAAAACAGTTCGAGCAATTGCACCCGGGTTTCAGACGAAAAGAGCTTATCCAGCATCCGAGTTTGCCCCTGATGAAGTGAATACATCATAAGTTACTTTTTTGTCAACAGTTTTTTTCACCTTCTCCGAAAAACCTTCTCGAAGGTGCAAGATACCTGTTTTCGGTTCAGGGTTGTTCTTGAGAGCGGCGGGAAGTCCCCGGCAAGGCTGGGGTCTCTTCGACGGGCGTGACATACTCGAACCATTGCCACGATCTTCGACGAAATCCGAAAGGAATAGACCACGGCTTAACTAAGGGAATCGAGGCTATTCCCACGTCAAGACCGCCCATGTGTGCAGAACCAGGCTGCTCCAGTCTCTTCGAAGCTTAGAATGAGCGGATCGTTGACGAATTGTCTCACAATTCCTCCCGCCCTTCTCCCAGCGTCTCCCCGGGCGCCTCGGGTTCCCCAAAGAAGAGCGGGCGCTCGAAGCTTCGATGAAAAACGGTCCACCCCTCCCGATACGGGTCGGGGTGAAGTCTGGCCAGCTTCAAAAAGAGGTTGATCTTCCCATCCAGGTTCTCCACCGCATGCAGAATCATGGCCTCCACCGTCTTCGGCCGCCGTGGCGATCCCCATGCGTACTCCCCATGATGGCTCAGGATGTTGTGGAGTAGCTCCAGCCGAAGTCCCGGCGGGAAGTCGGGGATCTTTTCGATCTGTTCTTCAACAAAGAGCACGCCCTGGGTGATGTGGCCCAACAGCCGCCCTGCATCCGAGTAATCGAACCCGCGTTCCCATGTGAGTTCATGGATCTTGCCCACATCATGGAGGATCGCGCTCGCGAGAAGCAGCTCCCGATCAACGGCCCCTCCGTAATGGGCGGCGATGGTCTCGCACAGCCTCACCACCGATACGGTGTGCTCCAACAGCCCTCCGAGGTACGCATGGTGAAGCTCCTTGGCCGCCGGGGCGGCGGCAAAGGCTTCGCCGAAGCCTTCCGCCTCGAAGATGCTCGTGAAGAGACGCTTGAGCGGCTCGTTCGTGAAGGCGCGGATCGTCTGGGTAAGAGAGGCGAGCATCGAGGGCACATCCGCGCTGGTCGAGGGAAGAAAATCACGGAGGGCGGCCTCGCCCTCCCGCGCCAGGCGGAGCCGCTGAATGGTGAGTTGCAATCCTCCCTGGTAACTCCCCACGACGCCCTGCACCTTCACCAGATCACCCTCTCGGATCTGTTCCCCGATACCGTCCGCGTCTTCCCACATCACCGCGGGAAGCTCCCCTGTCCCATCGCCGAGCACAAGCGTCACAAACGGTTCGCCTGTCTTGCGGAGGCGGCGCTGGGGATTTCGCACCTGGAAAAAGGAGGTCACGGGTTCGTTGAGCTTCAGATCTTTGACGGCCACCCGCTCCACCGTCATGGTGTTCCCTCGACGGTCATCACAACTGGCCAGGGGCTCCCAGCTGCTGGCGCAGGATCTTCCCGGAGACCGTCCTCGGTAAGGCCTCACAAAATTCAAGATCGCGAGGGATCTTGAAGGGAGCCAGACGCTCTCGGGCAAACCGCAAGAGCTCATGCCGCGCACAGGAGGCCCCGGGTCTCAAGACGACATAGGCCTTTGGGGCCTCCCCACGCGTCGCATCGGGAACGCCAATCACCACCGCTTCGGCCACGGCAGGATGGGCCGCCAGCACCTCCTCGACCTCTCGAGGATACACGTTGAGACCGCCAACGATGATCAGATCCTTCTTCCGGTCGACAATGTAGAAGTATCCATCGTCATCGCGGCGGCCGAGATCTCCGGTGCGGAGCCATCCGTCCTTCAAGACCTCCCCGGTGGCGTCAGGCCGGTTGAGATACCCCAGCATGATGTTCGAACCCCGGGCGATGATCTCTCCCACCGCTCCATCGGGGACCTCTCGCCCCTCCTCATCGACCACCTTGAGCTCGATGCCAGGAAGAGCTTTTCCCACTGACCCGACCTTCCGCGGCCCCAAGAGAGGATTTTCGGTCAAGACGGGAGCGGCTTCGGTGAGTCCGTATCCTTCGTAGATGAGGATCCCGTAGCGCTCCTCAAATCGGCGGAGGGTCTCGAGGGGGAGCGGGGCGCCTCCTGAAATGGCGAAACGCACGCGTGAGAGATCCACGGACAGCGGGGGAAGTTGCGCCCAGAGGGCATACATCGACGGGACCGCCGCAAAGACCGTGACCCGTTGCTCGGCCATCACCCGCATGGTCTGGTCGGGGACAAAGCGAGGCTCGAGCACGATTGCCGCCCCGATGTCCAGCGGAAAAAGCATGAGGACGGTGGCACCATAGGAGTGAAAGAGGGGAAGGACACAGAGGAACACGTCCCGCTCATCACACGGAGCGATCTGTCGGAACGCGCTCATGTTGCTTAACAAGTTCTCATGGGAGAGGAGCGCTCCCTTGGGCCGCCCAGTGGTTCCGGAGGTGTAGAGGCACACCGCGACTTCGTGCGGCTCAGGAGCCGTGACTTCCCCCGTCTCTCGGAGGAGGTCCGGACCGCCGATGATCCCGGAATTCCCTCCGCCACTCTCACCGTCCAGAACGACCACCTGTATGGGTCGACTAAGCCTCTCGCGGGCTGCCTCTATGACCGGCAGGAACATCCGGCTGGTGACGATCCAGCGGGTCGCGGCATCCTCCAGGATGTATCGAACCTCCTCACCCTTATAGAGCACATTCAGCGGCACCACGGTTCCCCGGGCCGCCAGGATGCCGAAATAGACCTGGACGAACTCGGGGACGTTCGGCAGCATGAGGCCAACCCGCTCCCCTGGCTCGACCCCGAGCCGACGAAAGCCGGCTCCCAGGCGCCTCACGACCTCCCAGAGCTCTCCGTAGGTGAGCGACCGGTCGCCGCTGATGAGCGCCGTTCTCGTGGCAAACTTTTCCGTCGATCTCTGCAGGAGGTCGAGCAAGTTCACGATGAGCACCTCAGCCGCGAACTGCCCGGGATGCTACCAGAGGCCCCAAGACAAGTCAACGAACCGCTGAAGCTCACAGGGTCGCTCCCCTCCCTGTCGAGATGGATGGCGATACGGCCGCTCGATTTTATCGCATTCCCGTGATAGTAGACGCAAGGTTAGGCACCATTCGTCGGATCAGGGGAAGTGGTCGGAGCAGGCGTCACCAGCACCTTATCGACCCGGTGTCCGTCCATATCGACGATCTCGAATTGCAGTCCACCCCACTCAAAGCGATCGCCGGTTGATGGTATACGCCCCAGATGGGCCATCACGAAACCGCCCAACGTATGATAGGTGCCCTCTTCTTCTCGTGGCGATCCCGCGATGGCGAGGACCTCTTTGAACTCGTCGACAGGCAACATCCCGTCCAACAGCCACGAACCATCGGCCCGTCGCACGACCTGAGGATCGGGTGACTCATCGACCGAGGGAATCTCGCCCACGATCGCCTCGAGCACGTCCTTCAGGGTGATCAGTCCCTGGATGCCACCGTATTCGTCGGTCACCATTGCGATGTCGGTCCCGGACTGCTTAAACAATTCGAGGACCTTCAAGGCGCGCACGCTTTCAGGAACAAATAATGGGTCTCGCACCGATGACTTGAGGTCCAACGGTTCACCGGTCAAGCTGCGAGCCAATAAGTCTTTGGCGAGGACCACACCAAGGACGTTGTCCAGGCCGCCCTGGCACACCGGGAAACGAGAGCGACCGCTTTCGGTCATCTTTCGCCGGTTCTCGTCGGGCGGGTCGTCAAGGTCGATCCAGATGATCTCCGTTCGTGGTGTCATCAACGCCCCCACCCGCCGGTCGCGCAAACCAAGGACCTCCTCCACCATATCTTCCTCTGCCTCGCTCAGGAGTCCGGCCTGGCGGCTGGCCGCCACCACGAACTTCAGCTCTTCGGGAGAGTGTATGAACGCTTCGCCTCCGGCCGGTTGAAGACCCAAGAGGCGCAGAAGCAGGTTGCCCAGGTTGTTGAGAGCATAGATAGCGGGGCGGAAGAGTCTGAGGTACCATTCGAGCGGCGAGACCACAGCCAGGGCCGTCCACTCTGTCCGCTGCAGCGCCAGACTCTTGGGCGCCAGTTCACCCAGGACAATGTGAAGGGTGGTAATGATGGTGAAGGCGATAGTCACCGCGAGGGTGTGGGCGCCGATCACCGCCCAGTCTTTCGGGAGGAAGTCGAAGGCCGGCTCGATAAGCGCAGCCAGGAAGGGTTCGCCGATCCAGCCCAGCCCAATGGAGGACATGGTGATGCCAAGTTGGGTTGCCGCCAGGTAGGCATCCAGGTTCTTCACCGCGCGCTCCAGAATTCTCGCGAGGCGGTGCCCCTCGGCGATAAGCTGCTCCACCCGGCTGCGGCGCAGGGCCACCAATGAGAACTCGGCCGCAACGAAGAAACCATTAGCCAGCACGAGTGCGATCACGGCCAGCAGCTTTCCGCCTGTCATCCAACTAAAGAGATCATCCATGGGAAGGTGTTTCCAGCCTCCTCTCCAGCGACGGCATTTCTTGCATCTAACACATTATCGAGCGACACGCAGGTCTAGCAATTTTCGATGATGCCATCAAGGGTCGCGCCGGCCGTCTTCTGGGACCCGAGACACTCTGGCCTCACCATCGCCATAACCCCGAGCTCACACACAAATGTAACAGGGGCCGATCAGAGTCTGGGGGACCGTGCGTAAGAACAGTGCGGTGGAACACTACAGGGTGCCCGGGAGGGTGGGCTGCTCGCCCCGCCCCTCGACCGTATCCAGCTTTGCCTCAAAACGGGCCAACGCGCCCGCCGCCTCGTCGAACCGATTCTTGGCATCCGTGAGGTGTCTGCCGGCCAGTTCGAAGCGGTCCCGGAACTTCTTGAGATCGACCTGGAGTCGTCCGAGGAGCTCCATGATCTCCCGGGCGTTCTGCTCGATGCGCAGTCCCTTCAGCCCGAGGAGGATGGTCTGGAGGTAGGCGTAGAAGCTGTTGGGAGAGACGGGGATCACCCGCCGCTCATAGGTGTACGCCCGGACGGAGTCCTCCGCTTCGTCCTTCACCATCACCTCGTAGTAGACGTTTTCCGCCGGGATGTACATGAGGGCAAAGTCGAACGTGCCTTCGTCGGGCAGGATGTACTTGTTGGCGATTTCATTCACCCGCTGTTGCACATCCTTGAGAAAGGCCTTCCGGGCCGCCCGCCGCCGCTCCTCGTCTCCCCCCCCATTTGCCTCCAGCATCTTCCGGAAGTTCTCCAGGGGAAACTTGGCGTCTACCGGGATCAGGCGACTCCCCAATCGGATGATGGCATCGACCCGCTCTCCGCTCCGGAAGGTGTACTGGAGCTCGAAGGCGTCGCCCGGGAGGATCTGGCTCAAGAGTTGCTCCAGGAGGGTTTCGCCGAAGCCGCCCCGGACTTGGGGGGGCCTGAGGATCTGCTGAAGACTCGCGATGTCCTGGCCCACCTCCAGCATGCGCCGCGTCGACTCGTCCAGTTTGCCGAGACTCCCCCGGACCTCGCCGACGACGGCGGCGGCACGATCCAGCCGCTCTCCAATGGATTGATGGGCCTGTTGGATCAACACGGCGCTTTCCTGGAGCCGCTGATTCACCTGGGTGCCCATCTGGTGAAGCCCTTGGCTCACTGCGGTGCTGAACTGGGCGATGTCTTGCTGGAGCAGGAGGATCGAGGGATCTTGCTCCGTGCGCGCTTCTCGGAGACCCGTGAGAATCCGGGCCATCAGCACGAGGCTGACCGCCAGGACGAGGAGAAGAGCGATACCCACGACGAGGAGAATGACCGCCCAGTCCGACACGTCGTTGTCCTCAGTTCAGAAAGTCCTGCAGATGCCGGATCTTCGCCAATGCGAGAAGCTTTTTCTTCGCCCGCTCCTCCACCTGCCGGATCCGCTCCCGCGAGAGCCTGAATCGCTTTCCCACCTCCTCGAGCGTCATGGGCTCTCCCCCCCGGAGACCGTACCGTAGCTCGATGATCATCTGTTCCCGGGAACTGAGCCCCTTCAGCAGCCGCTCCACCTCCTCCTCAAAGGCCTTGCGCACCAACTCATCATCGGCGGGTGAGACGCGCTCTCTGCCAGAGAGGAGCCCCCGCCCCTCCTCCCGATTCTGAATCTCCTCGAGCGAGGCCTGCGGCCTGTTGGTCTGCAACAACTCGTCCACCTCCGCCCGCGTCAGGTTTAGCTCTTTGGCCAGTTCCTCCTCCGTCGGCTCCACGCCCTCCTGCTGCAGCTTCTCTGCCCGCAGGCTCCGCAGTTTGCTGGCCAGGCGGATCTTGCGCGCCGGAAAGCGCAAGGCCCCGCTGGCCCGGCCCAGGGCCTGCATGATCGCCTGGCGGATCCACCACACGGCGTACGTGATGAATTTGACGTTGTAGTCGGGGGAGAAGCGGCGGGCGGCTTCCAGCAGTCCCAGGTTTCCCTCGTTGATCAGATCCAGGAGGGAGACGCCATACCCCCGGTACTGCAGCGCCACCTTCACCACGAATCGCAGGTTGGCCTCGACGAGCTTCTTGGGGGCCTTCTCATCCCGCCCCTGGATCTGCTTGGCGAGGCGGAGTTCTTCGGCCTTGGTCAGGAGCGGGATATTGACGATCCGGCGGAGATAGGCAGAGAGGGCCTCGTCGCTGATCTCCTCGTAGAACTCGGGTGTGCGTCGTGCCATGGGCTTTGGCACCCGTCATGGAGGGCTTAACTTTTCGTCGGGGGGATGACGATGAAGCGACTACTCTTCCCGCGCTGCACCAGCAGCAGCAGCTCCGTCTCGGGCCGGGACGCCTCGAGCATCGCGAGGAGGTCCTGACGGCTCTTGACCGGCTGGCGGTCAACCTCCAGGATCACGTCTCCCGGCCGGAGCCCCCGGCGGAACGCGGGACTCCCCGGCTCGACCGACGAGACCAACACCCCGCCCTCTTTCACCTGGAGTTTTTCCCGGAGTTCGGGGGTGAGATCCTGAACCGCAAACCCATGCCGCTCGAAGGACTGCGGAGTAACGACCGCCGCCTCTTCGGTCGGCATCTGCCCCACGGTCGCGTTCAGGGTCACCTCCTTGCCCTTGCGATTGACCTTGACCGCTACCTGTGTTCCTGGCCGAATCGCAGCGACCAGGCGTTGAAGCCCGCGGACGTCGGTGACGAGTTTTCCCCCAACCGCCTGGATCACGTCCCCCGTCGTGAGCCCGGCCTTCTCAGCGGGTCCCCCTTCAAGGACATCGCCAACCACGACGCCCTCTCCCGCCTTGACCCCGAACTGCCGGGCCAGCTCCGGGGTCAAGGGCTGAATGAGCACCCCGAGCCACCCGCGGGTGATCCGGCCCTCCTTGATCAGTTGCTCCATGATCTCCCTGGCGGGGGTGATGGGAATGGCAAAGCCGATGCCCTGGCCGCTCGCCACAATAGCGGTGTTGATCCCGATGACCTGCCCGTCGATGTTCAACAGGGGACCGCCGCTATTCCCCGGATTGATGGAGGCGTCGGTCTGAACGAAATCCTCATAGGCCGTGACCCCCACGCCGGTGCGCCCGGTGGCGCTGATGACGCCGACCGTGACCGTGTGGCTCAGTCCAAAGGGATTGCCAATGGCGATCACAAAGTCACCGGTCCGGATCTTCGCCGAGTTCCCCAGGGGCGCCGGCTTGAGATCCTTGGCCCCCTCGATCCGGATCACGGCGAGATCGGTCTTGGGATCGGTCCCGATCACCTTGGCCTGAAAGGTCCGCTCGTCCACCAGCGTCACCTGGATCTCGTCGGCCTGCTCCACCACATGGTTATTCGTCAGGATGGTGCCCTTGGCATCCACGATGACCCCGGACCCCAGACTCCGTCGCTCGAACTCCCGGGAGAAGAATCGCTCGAAGAACTCCTCGCCGAAGAACTCGCGGAACGGGCCCCGGAAGAAGGGTTCGGTCTGACGGCGACTGGGCTGGACCCTTTGCGTCGTGCTGATGTTCACCACCGAAGGCTTCAGCCGCTCTGCCACCTCCACGAAGACCTGCTGCATACGCTCCACCAGGGCACGATCCCTCGGGTCGGCGGCGCTGGCAGAGGGGGGGGAAGCCATCACGACACACAGAGCGAAGGAAGCCTGCATCAGAGGCCAGAGCCCTCGCGGAGAAATCTTCTTGATCTTCGTCCCCATGGAGCAGGCCTCCCCTCTGATCCACTCGCGAAACTGTTTCACGCTAGCACAGGGCATCCGGACTGTCAATCGGGGGGCCAGGCGGGAGAGATCTGCAGGTCGTCAGCGGTCCCGATCCGACCGTCGAGCCCCGGACTCGTCAACCGGTACGTCGGCTGGCGACGCTCATAGATCCAGGGGCGCCCCCAGGGATCCTGCAGGTCCCCGGCGTACAGTCCCTCGGTCTGCAATTCGGTCAGGCTATTGGGGTACCCGAGCCGCAGCAGCAGATACTCGTCGAGGGCGCGGGGAAGCTCTCGTCCGGCCAAAGTGAGCCTGCGAGTCTGGACTTCGGCCTCTGCCGCCAGCCGAGAGGAGGGGAACACGCGCAGGGGATCATCGCTCGCGCGGAACAGAAGCACGAGAAAGGCGAGCACGACGGCTCCGGTCGCGCCCGGGGCGACCCACGAGGGAAGGCGTCTGGGGGCCCGCACGGGCCGGAGCTCTCTCGCCCCGGCCTCGGCCTGCTGCTCAAGCTGCAGGGCTCCTGCCGCCAGCAGATCGGCGATCCCCTTGTAGGCGTCGAACTCTCCGAGGTCGCACAGCTCGGCAATGTCTCGGGCACTCCGTCGGCCATCGACCAGTTCGAGGACGGTGAGGGCCTCGGGAGGAGCCTGATCGCGATAGGCCGGCCGGTTACTTCGTCGGACGACCAGATCCAGCGAGGGGATCCGTCGTTCGATCATCGGCCACTCATCCATCTGACGAACAGCCTCCAGGAGGACGGTCTCCGTCCCCACCGGCGGGATCTGACCTCGACTCAGGTCCACCTGCGTTTCAGCGGCAAATGTATACTTCCCATCCCGCCAACGGAGGGCCTGGTAGAGGGTTTCGCGCACCAGGCGCTGCACCACCTTTTCGATATCGCGAGGGGAGACCAACTGCCCCTCCAGGAGGAAGGG
Organism: candidate division NC10 bacterium CSP1-5; assembly: GCA_001443495.1. GTDB lineage: Bacteria > Methylomirabilota > Methylomirabilia > Methylomirabilales > CSP1-5 > CSP1-5. The sequence goes on from LDXR01000001.1 coordinate 32,636, forward strand.
GACCAGGCGCTGTCCCTTGCGGGCCCGCATCTGCTGCACCTCTTCCCACCGCTCCCGCGTGGTGAGTTCACGGCGAGTCAGAACCCGGCCCAGGTTCGCCTCGAAAACCTCGTCGGGGGGGGCCGCCCAAACCACCATGCCGTCCTGTACGACAACGTTGAGGGTTTCGTCTTTCCTCGTCAGGGTGAGGACGCCGGTCTTTCGCTGCATGCCGATCAGCTGGAGGATATCGACCAGGGCAAAGTCTTGGAGTGTCCCCTCTAGCGCCATCGCCCACCCCCCCACCTTGAGCGACCGCGGCTGAACGTGAACGCGCTGACGAGGTAGACGGAGAGGAGCACGAGGATGCTCAGAGATCCGTGGTACGGGAGCGATATGCCGGGAAGATACGTCGCCGGGGCGAGGAGTTGTCCGAGGAGCGGGGAGACAGCCAAGACCGTGGCGGTGAGCAACACAAAACCCTTGAAGGTCCGCCCCCGGTAGAGCCCCTCAACCCCCGGGATGAGCGCAAGGGCAACCTCGAGCAACTTCGACGGCCGCTTCATCTCTTCGAAGGGAAGACTCTTGATCATGCGAGGCATCTCCCCTGCCCGCGACCGCTGAATAATCGCACAGCGGGTGCAGAACCGGACCTCGCCCAGCAGCCGCTGGCACCGGGGGCAGAAGACCCTGCCGCATTCCTGACACGCCCGGGCAAACCTCCGCCGCTTCCGCAACCACAGAATCCCCACGAAGGTCACGAGATACCCCCCCACCGCCCAGGGAAGTTGGGACAGGGAGACCCTCAGAAATCTTCCGCCCCACAACATCTCCACCATCTCCGGGGATGGCGCATCGAAGACGAGAATCCGGTGCCAGAGGTCTGTCACCGGAAGCGGTGCGTCGAGGATGACCCGCTTTCTCCCCTCCGCTCCCGCCCGTCGAATACGAGATTGCAGGGATGGCAGCGTGAGGATTGCCCGCGCATACTCCTGTTCCGCCTGGTCCAAGAGGAGCCGCTCCGTGAACAACTGGCTCAGATTGAAGTGCGGATAGGCCAGGTCTGGACTCAAGGCAATGGCCTTTTCGTAGGCGGCCTCTGCCTGGGCCAGGTCCCCCGCGAGGAAGGCCAGGTTTCCCCGGTTGGTCCAGCTCGCCGCCTGAAGCGCCCCACCACCCTTTACCTGGGAGTACCGCTCGATCCCGCGCGCAAACTCACCCCGAAGCCGATACATCCGGCCGAGAGAAAACCGCGGCACGGGGTCCTGGGGGGCCTCGTCCGCCCAGCGGAGCAGCGTGGCCTCTGTGGCGGCTTCAAGATCCCCCTCCTCGAGCGTGAGCAACGCGACAAATTGGGGGGAGGTCGTGCCGGTGATCAGGCTGGCGAGGAGACGATGTCCCCCCGGAAGGAGCAGGAGGGAGAGGACCAAGACGATCCAGAGTGCGCGTTCTCGACCCTTGAGGTAGATCCCGAGGGGCACGAGAGTCACCATGACGGCGGGGAGCAGACCGAACCCGAGGATGACGGGAAGCAGGTACAGCATCATGAGGAAGAGCACCTGAGTCGCAGGGGACAGTCGTCGTCGCCCCCACTCGGCGACGTCATGTTGAAAGAGGGGTGACACCCGCAGGACGAGTAAGACCCCTACCAGCAAGAGAGCGACGGGGAGTGCCAGCAGGAGAGAGGCTAGGATATTCGCCCAGTGGCTCGGCCCATACAAGGGCGAGGTCAGGCTGAGCCACCAGCCCCGCATCAGAGCCAGAAGCCCCCCCGGATTGCCGCGGCCCAGCAGGACCCGGGCCCGGGCGAAGAAGACCTCGGGGAGGGCTGGGTCAAACTCTTCCGCCAAGTCCAACGCCCTCTCCGCCCCGGGTAGATCGTTCCGTGCGGAGAGCACCCCGGCCGAGTGCACCAGGTGCCAGCCCAGATAGGCAATGCGATCGAGACCCAACCGGTCCCGAACCTCCCGAATCTGTCGCAGCTCGTGATCTGCCGCCCGGTCCTCGCCCAGGCGGAGAAACGCTCGATAGAGCAGCCACCGAACAGCCACGCGGTTCCCCGCCCGTTGAGAGGCCTCGGCGAGAGCAGCTGAGACGCCTCCCCCCTTGGTCAGAATGGACAGGGCTCCCCTGGCGAGGGGCAAAAAAGGATTCGAGGCCTCTTGCCGGCCCACGTCCTGCAGGTTCGCCGTGAGCAGCGCGATGGTCGAGGCGTCCGGTGGCTTGCCCCCCTGAATGAACTGTTCGAGGGCCGGCACTCTTCCAAACACTCGCTGCCAGAGCGCGACGGCCTCTCGCACCTCGGTGAAGCCCGCCGTCTCCCCCGAGGGTGGGATCGCCACGATGAGCAACAACAGCAGCCCGATTGTCCTGAAGTCTCTGAGGACCCTCGTACTCAACATGCCACCCGACATCGATTGCCGCCTTATTCCATGAAATTGCCTATATTTGCACGAACTATGCCAAGATGGCACGGGCGTTGACCCGTTACACCCCTCTGATATAATGCGCCCCCATGAGGCCCAGGGAGGGACCGCTGTGCGATTTCCCGGTTGGCTCGCCTGCCTGTTGATGGGGGTCATCGGCCTGAGTGTGCTCACTGCTCCCCTCATCAAGGGAGCGGTCGAGTGGTTCCTGCAGGCCTTCCCCTCCTCAGCACTCTTCGGTTTTGACACCACGGGCGGCTCCTACGACTTTGGGCGAATCTACCGCCGTCTCCTTCTGCTGCTTACCCTGTTCTTGGGCGCCCTCGGACGGAAGTGGCTGGGGCCGATTTCCTTGAGAGGCATCGGGGCCGGGAGCCGTCCCGCGCGCCAGCTCGGAAGCGGCTTCATGCTCGGGTGCTTTTCCTTCGCCCTCTTCCTTGCAATCTTCATCCTGCTGGGCGAACGTTCGCTCGCGCCAGCCGTTCCGGCAGACTGGTCCTGGCGCGCCGGCCGCGCCCTCACCAGCGCCCTCGTCGTGGGAGTCGTGGAAGAAACGATTTTCCGTGGGTACCTGCTGGGGGGATTCCTGCGTGATGGGTCAAGGTTCGGTGCGGTGGTGTGGGGCAGTGCCCTTTTCTCCGCCGTTCACTTTCTCCGCGCCCCCGTCCCGGTCACCCCCGGCCTTCACCTGGGCGTGGGCCTCCAGGCCCTGGGGGCGCACTTCCGTCCGCTCGGGCGACCGGAGGTCTTCTTCCCCTTCATCGGCCTGTTGCTGCTCGGTATGCTCCTTGCCTATGCCTATCTCTGGACCGATTCGCTCCCCTTCGCCATCGGGCTGCACGCCGGCTGGGTCTTTCTCGTGAAGACCGCCGGTCTCCTGCTGCGGGAACCGACGGGAATCGAGTGGTTGTATGGCGAGCAGGGAGTTCTGGCCGGAGCGGTAGGATGGACCCTCCTGCTGCTGATGATCCCCTTGCTCCGCCTCTGGATTGTCTGGACTTCGACAACGGCTCGCCGGTGACGGACTGTGACAAGGTGACTAGTGGTGAGTGGCCTAGTGGCCCAAGACCTGACACCCGAGACCGCTCAGCCGCGCTTGTGCCGCCTTCCACCCTCCACCCGGACCGCCACCCCCCGCCCCGCCTTCAGGAGACGCGCTGCGCTCCGCTGGTTCGCGAAGATTTCCAGATAGCCGGCACTCCCGAGGATGGTTCCCGTCTCGCCTGGCTTGAGGCGGTCATAGCTCTGCTCCAGGCCATGCATCGTCCGGCCTTTGATCGAGACCGTGATCCCCCTCTCCGGGTGCAGGGCCGAGATCTCGCGGCCTGAGATGTTCGTAATGAGATTCCCAAACCGATCCACATGGAGGATAGAGCCCACAAGGACCCGAGCACTTTTTTTCGTCGAGACCGGCAGGCGGAGGCGCACAGGGCGCCTCGTGGCCTGTCCAAAGCGATCAATGCCGCTCCGACGCGACAGATGTCCTGCCACCGGAGCAAAGACGTCCCGCCCGTGAAAGGTCTGGCTCACCGGATGGAGAAGATACGCTTCCGCAGTGATCTCCACGACCCGGCGGATCTCACCCGAGGCGAACAGATAGCTCAAGACCCCGTTGTCGGGCGCAACGTAGTACCCATGCCTGCCCTCGGCCACGAGACCCTTGCGCATGCCTCCCACGCCGGGGTCAACCACCACCAGATGAATGGTCCCCTTGGGAAAGTACCGGTATGAACATTTGAGGAGAAACGCCGCCTCGAGCACATCCTGGGGTGAGACCCCGTGACACAGATCGACGATCTGCACCCGGGGGTTGATGCCCAGGATCACCCCCTTCATGATCCCGACGAAGGGATCGGCGTGTCCAAAATCGGTGAGCAGGGTGATGATCCTCAAGATTCCACCTTCACCAGCACTCCCCGGGCTTCAGCCACGACCACACCCTCGGCCGTGGCTGCCTGACTCTCCACCTCGACTGTTCTCCGCCCATCTCGGAGAATTCTCCCGGCAAAGTGAAGACGCTCGCCCACCCTGGCGGGCCGCCTGAGCCGGACCTCCAACTTGCCGGTCACGACCCTCACGCCGCGGAGCCAACACCCATTCACCATCACCTCGTCGAGGATGGTAGCGATGATGCCTCCGTGGACGATGTCCCGGAAGCCCTGGAACGCCGGTGTTGGGAGAAAGCTCGTGCGTACCTGCGTCTGGCCAACGAGCTCGAAGTCGAGATGGAGCCCGGCAGGATTCTTCTTCCCGCACACAAAACACATCTGATCATCCACGAGTTCCATCGCCTCCCCCTGCCCTCTTGGGCAACCCCAGCCCCCACTTTGCGTCTTGTATTCGTCCAGCCCTGGCTGATAACTGCACAGTCTCCATTGGGGGCGCCGGGCAGGAGGCACAGTGTTCCGCCAGCGAAGGCCCACTCCCCGAGCCCTTTGGGACAGCCAACTTTCCCGTTGACTTTTTCCGCTCCCCTCTTTAGAGATAGGGAGATACCACGTGTTGCCGAAGTGGCGGAATTGGTAGACGCGCATGATTCAGGGTCATGTGGGCGTAAGCCTGTGGGGGTTCGAGTCCCCCCTTCGGCACCACTCTCGTCGCTTCAGCCGCCGCCAGTCCGCTTGATCTCACGCACCCCCCCGGTGCCCCCTCGGCGGCCGTTCTCGTGCCGTTCCAGCTTACTGAGCTGAATCTGAACAGCCTGCCTTGCTAGAACGGCTGCGCATGTCGGCGGCAAAGAGCTGGAAATACATAGTTGGAACGGTACTAACCCATCCCTCCCCTGAATTCAAGTGCCTTGCACTCCTTTCCCCAAGCCAGGGGTGGCTTCGATCCCTTCTTGGCACATACCCTGCAGTGTCTCTCAGTGTCACCACAAGGAGGGTCGGGCGATGGACCTCGATTTCCCAGGCGAAACCTCAGGAGTCAGCCCTTATTTCGCGCCCGGGTTTGCCCTCGGGTATGCCGCAGCACTGGCCCATCTCCGGGGACCAGAAGAGGCGGAGGGTGTCGTCCGATTCTTCGCGGCCCACGACTTCTCTGACACCTTTGCATACGGCATCTCCCCCGACCACTCGTACCCCTGGACTCGGGCAATCATCTTCGGACGCGACCCACGGACCCAAGCCTGGAGAGCCTCCTGGAGTAATTGATTTTCTCGCCCTATCGCCCGGTCAACTCGTTCCCCCAAGACCCTCGCAATCTCGTCGCGCGGTGAGAGTATCGGTCGGTCATTTCGATGACCGCCGCTTCCCACCGTGCTCCCTTAAAACTCCGGGGACATAAAGGGAGAAGGGGTGATCAGACAGAGGAGGAGGATCAGGGCGCCGAGGGCCAAGAGGCGCCGCGTGGGGTCGAGGGGGGTCACGTCGTTCATGGGCTGGGGATGCTTGAAACCAAGCATGAACCCCAGGAAGGCCCAGAAGAGCCAGCCGAGCCAGAAGGTCAGCCCGAGAAGGGCCAACACAACGGCGGTGACGAATGCCAGCTTTTCCGACTGCCGGCCCACCAGGGCATACGCAATATGCCCCCCGTCGAGCTGTCCGAGGGGGAGGAGGTTCAGTGCGGTGACAAAGAGGCCGATCCACCCGGCGAAGGCCACCGGGTGCAGCAAGACATCCATCCCCTCCGGGATTGTCCCCAAGACCATCTGCTGCACTAACATAAATAGGAGGGGTGATCCCAGCGAGATACCCATCCTCCCCCCGCTGGGAACGATCTCGGAGAGGCGGAGCCCGATCATCAAGACGGGTATAGCGAGAGCAAGGCCGGCCAATGGGCCCGCGATCCCGATATCGAACAGGCTGCGCCGGTCAATGACCGGAGATTTCATCTTGATGAAGGCCCCGAAGGTGCCGAGACCGACGGGCGCGGGAATGAAATACGGAAGAGTCACCTGGACGCCGTACCGCCTTGCCGTCAAATAGTGGCCCATCTCGTGAACGCCCAGGATCGAGAGGAGGCTTACGGAAAACGGCAGGCCCACCAGGAGACTGGTCGGATCACTGAAAGGATCAGCCCCCTGCCCCAGGGCGCCGACGAAAAGGGTGGTGAAGATGGTGATGACGAAGAGGAGGATCTGGGGCCAGGGCTTCTCGGTCACTCCACGCTGTACCCCTGCAGGCATGGGGAGGATGAGGATCTCGCGTGGGCTGGAGAGGAGCGGGAGAAATCCGACCGGCTCGAGTCGCTGCCGCAGGATCGTCAGGGCGGTTTCAGGTTGGGCCAGCAGATTGCCCCGAAACCGAACGGCCGCACCCTGGACCTGCCACTCTTCGACCTCGAAGACGCCAAAGAGTTGCCGGCCGAGAAAATACCCGATGCCTTCCGATTCCCGCTCGTGCATAATCCGCCCGCCTTATACCACTGCCTGAGCGGCTGAGTCAAAGTCTTTCCCGGCTGCTCGGGGTGAGCTCCAAGACCTCGAAGACGGATGCCGCCTCCGGCATCATGGGGTGGTACCTTCCGTGCCGCCAGTCGGGTAGCTGATCGGCGTAATGGCGAGAGAGAGGATCCCCCGAGCTTCCACCCGGAATAACCCAGAGGGACTGGTCGGGGCTTCCGAGGTCCACGATCTGTCGGTAGGCGGGTCCCACACCGGGCTCAAAGGGATGGGAAAGGAGATAGGCGGCCACATTGACCGTCATCCCATCCCCCGGATGAGGAAAGGGGCCGCGGTTGAATCGCAAAATCCGGTTCAGGAGGCGACTTCTCCAATCTCGACCGGCGCCCAGCGGGTGTCGCAGGGTCAAGGCATGAAGGGCACCCCAGGCCCATCGCTCTTCAGCTCCGAGCTCCCCCTCGAGAAACGCCACCGCCTCCTCGAGCGCCCGCCCCACGACAACCGCCCGCCCTCCGGGCATCCACTCAGGACCACCCTCCTCCAGGATCCGAGCCACGGGATTGACCGGCAGATGCAGCAGCGAGAAGTAGCCCCGATAGAGCTCTGGAGCGACCTGGTTGAGCCGATCGGCGAAGACCAAGAAGCGCAGGCGCTCGTAAAAGACTTGGTAGAGTGCCGCCTCTCCACTCTCCGCCGCCATTCGACAATCCCACTGCAGGAGTCGATCCGCACCCTGTCTCGCCTTGCCCGTGAGCTCCCCGGCCACCGGGGCAAGTACCTGTCTGACCACCGCCCTGGCCTGGAGTGACACCACATCCCCTTGGATCGCCGCCATGTCCGCCACGTCGAGCCCCCCCCGCTCGAGCAGCTCGATGATCCGTCGGGCCCGATATCCGGGCTCCCACAGATACGTCAGTTGATGCGGATACGTCTCATCCACGATCCGGTGATTGGCGGTCGCGATCAGGCCGGAGGGGGGGTTGATCAGGGAGGGAAGTTCGTCGAAAGGGATGTCCCCCTGCCACTCTGAGGCCCCGGAGGACCCGTCGACGGGAAAGGGGCCGTCTCCCTTTCGGCGCCTCGGAAAACGCCCGGCACAGAAGTAGGCGTAGTTTCCCCTCTGGTCGGCATAGAGAAAATTCTGGGCGGGCAGGGCGAAGTCCCGGAGCGCGTCCCGAAACTCCTCCAGGTCTTTCGCCCGGGAGATTTTGAGCACGGCATCCATGTCTCGCGAGGGCTCGAGCCCCGTCCAGCGGAGGGAGAGCGGCGTATCGAGCGGGAGGATATCGCTGAGCAGGGGGCAGTCGGCACCGCCATGCGGGATGTACCGTATGGCGATGCGGCGCGCCGGACCGTTACGCACCCGGATTTCCTCCACCTCCGCCTTCAGGCGGCGCCACTCCCCCTGGAAAGCGTACAAGTGCGGATCTGACGGGTGAAGGGTCTCCCGGTATACGTCGGCATCGTCGGGCATGGCCGAGGTGACGCCCCAGGCTACCTTCGCATTCGCCCCGATGATGATGGTTGGAATGCCGGGAACAGTTGCTCCCCCCACATGGTATCCCGCCCCTCTGAGGGAAACCTGGCAGAAGAGGCAGGGCAGGCCCATCGGCAGGTGCGGATCATTACAGAGCAGGGGATGGCCGCTCTGTGTCCGGCCGGGCCCGACCACCCAACTGTTGCTGCCGCCGATACCGCCACCCAAAAAGCCTTCCCCCGCCACGATTACCGGCTCCCCCTCCGGGGTCATCGGCAAGAGGGGAAAGAGATCCGGTCGTGTGGCGAACGCCCCCAGCACGAGCTCCGCCCTGGCAGCGAAACACAGCATCCAAGCGATGAAACGGCCCACCGCCAGACTGTCTTGGGGTCTCCAGGGCTCGGGTTCGTACCCGAGCAGATAAAACTCCGGAGGAAGGCATCGTGCTTCCTGCATCAAGGCCACGACGGCGTTGACACCAGCGGCATACCGCTCGAGGACCGAGCGTGCCTCGGGAGAAATGATCCCGTAAGACGCGTGCGCCACGCGAACAAAGCCCAAGGCGCGGTGCAGGGAGTCCAGCTGAACGACGGAAGCAGGCTGGAGGCGAGCGCCGGGTCTCACGCCAAGCGGCCGATCCCCCAGGATCTCCGCGAGCTGGCCTCGAGCCAGCCGTCGATAAAGATCCATCTGCCACAGCCGGTCCTGGGCCATGGCGTAACCAAAGCCGAAAAAGAGGTCGGAGGCGGCCCGGGCGTGGATGGTGGGGATCCCGAGGCGGTCGCGCGAGATCGCGACGGGCCCGTCGAGACCGACGACCGTCTGTCGCCCGCTCCGCTGCAAGGTCAGGCGGGATGGCAGAGGTGGGAAGAGGGGCGTGAGGAGACGTGCGGCAAGGAGGGTCAGGAGGCGAAGAGTCCGATCGATTGGCGTGATCGCCATCGGCCCGGTCTAGTGCCGTTCCAACGTGCTGTGCCTATTACCCAACAGGAATCCAGCGAGTCGTCTCTTCAAGAATCTCCTTCCTTTACCGGTCTTGAGGAAGCGCTTGCGACATGGGGGACTGCCTCAGAGCAATAGAACATTGGACCGCAATGGAGCATTTCCCCCAAAATCACTCTATTGTTCCACTGCTCCATTGCTCCAAAGCAAACGCACTCTGTGCGTTTGCTTTAGTGAGACGGTCTCATCGGTCTGCCCAGGTCAACGTAGCGAAAATTTCCAACAATGGTGAGACGCTGAAAGGTGAACTTGGACGGAAAGGGGCCATAGGGCGCCGCGGCCCGTACGGCCTCGACCGCCGCGTCATCCAGGACGGACGTCCCGGAGCTTTCGGTGATCTTGACCTGGGCCAGACCTCCTTCCGGGGTGATGCTAAAGACCAGGACGAGGTTTCCAGTGAGACCAGTTTGTCTCGCGTACAGCGGAATCTGCCAATGTCGCTCGATCCGACGCTTGACGTCGGCAAGGTAGGGGGCAAACTCCGAACTCTTGGTCTCCAGTGAAACGATGCGTTCGCCGGTTCCGGTATCCCCCCCCTGTCCGGCGTCCACGCCTTGCCCTTCCACGGAAGCTCCCCGCCTCCCCAACTTTGCGATCTCTTCTCGGAGGGAGGGACGATGAGCGGTGGGCGGGCTCGTGGACGAATCCGGCCGCGCCAGGGATTGCGATTCTCCGGCGGGCTCGGATGTGGGAGCCGGCGGCGGGGCGGATTGCCGGGGGACGGGAGGCGAGGCGGGCGGTTCTGCAACCCTTCCAGCCTCGGGAGAAGGCGAAGCACGTCCGGGCTTCGGAATCCCTGAGCTTTCGGGGGTGGTCGCCGGGCCCGGAACCCTTCCGGGACCCCGGGCCTCACTCGCGACCTGGGAGATATCCTTGCTCTTCACCGGCCCGGCTGCCTCTGGAGCCTCCGGTTGATCGATGAACCGGGGGATCTCACTCGGAGGAAGCAGACGGACCATCAAGGGAGAGGGGGCCGGGAGATAGGGGGTCGGGATCTGGGTCTTCCAGAGGAAGACCGCAGAGAGCAGGTGCAAGACGAGGGAAGCTCCGAGCGATCGGTAAAGAAGAACACGCTCCTCCCCCGTCATCTGCTGCCCCCGATGCGGCCCGTCATCCTGCACCCTTCCGCTGCTGTTGCTTCCAGCTCGCTGCAGCCCGCAACAACTCGCGGGCGTGCTTGAAGGGGGTCGTGGATTTTTCCGACCCCCCGAGCATACGACCCAGCTCTTCCACCCGCTCCTCTTCGGCAAGGGGGAGCACCCGGGCCTCGGTCCGCCCTCGCTCCACCTTTTTCTCGACCCGGAGGTGCACATCGGCAAAGGCCGCGATCTGGGGGAGATGGGTAATGCAGATGACCTGGCGCTCTCGACTGACCCTCCAGAGCTTCTTGCCGACCACCTCCGCCATGCTCCCGCCGATCCCCGCATCCACCTCATCGAAGAGCAGGGTGGGGGTTTGGTCCACGGAGGCCAAAATGTTTTTGAGGGCCAGCATGGTCCGGCTGAGCTCACCCCCCGAGGCGATCTTTCCGAGCGGTCTGAAGCCCTCGCCGGGATTCGGCGCAAAGAGGAACTCTGCCTCTTCTAGGCCGGTCGGCCGGAGCGACCCTCGCCGATCCTCTCCCGCAACCCGCTTGAGCTCCACGCGGAAATCGGCCCGCGCCATCCCCAGCTGCTTGAGTTCACCCACCACCGCCTGGGCGAGCCGCTTCGCCGCCTCTGCTCTCCCGCTCGAGAGGCGCTCCCCCCGTTCCCAGAGCGCTTCTTCCGCACCCCGGATCTCCCCGTCGAGACTCACCAGTCGCTCCTCCGCTCCCTCCAACCGCTTGAGTTCGAGGGCGGCCCGTTCTCCATACGCGAGAATTTCGCCGGCAGTAACTCCATATTTTTTCTTCAGACGACTGAGGATGTGGAGGCGCTCCTCAATGGCCTCGAGCCGACGAGGATCGAAGTCGAGCCGGTCCCGGTAGTCCCGAAGGGCGAGAACCACCTCCTTCAGCAGGGTCTTCGCCTCGTCGGCCATCGCCCCCACCGGGGAAAGGCGTGCGTCAATCCGTCCGGCCTCCCGGAGGCGGGCCTCAACAGCGAAGAGTGTCGAAAGCATCCCTCGCTCGTCCCCCTCAAGACGCCCATAGGCCTCCTCCACCGCCAGGAGGAGCTTCTCGTGATGGGTGAGGATGGCGCGCTCGGCCTGCACCGCCTCCTCCTCTCCCTCGGTGAGATGTGCGGCATCGATCTCCCGGATCTGGTGTTCCAGCAGATCCTTGCGCTGGGCCTTTTCCCGTTCGCCCTGCTGGAGTGCGTCCCGCTCTGCGTTGAGCGCCTGCCATCGGCGATAGAGGGCCTGATAGTCCTGGACCTCTTCCGTGAGAACCCCAAAGGCATCCAGCAGCTCCAAATGGCGCCGGGGATTCTGCAAGAGCACGCTCTCGTGCTGGCCAAGGATATCGACCAGATGCTCCCCCAGCGCCTTGACCATGGCCACTCCTGTCATCGTCCCGTTCACGTAGGCGCGGCTCCTCCCCTCCCGGGCCAGGTGGCGCCGCACGACAAGGTCGTCCTCCTCCGGCATGGGGATTCCCTGTGCAGCGAGGAGATCCTGCACGGGGCCGGCATCGGGAATCGCAAAGGCGGCCTCGACCACTGCCTCTCCCTCTCCAGATCGGATCAGCTCGGTATCCCCTCGCGCCCCCAGGGCCAGGCTCAGGGCACTGATGACAATCGACTTGCCGGCCCCCGTCTCGCCCGTCAGCACATTCAGGCCGAAGCCGAAATTCGCCCGCACCTGATCAACGACGGTAAAGTGTCGGATGGCGATTTCGCGCAACACCGTGGAAACCCCTGGTGATGAGTGAATCACTAATCACTAACCACCAATCACTGTCGTTCGGTTATCTTTCGCCCCACTTGAGCTTTGACCGAAGGATCTCGTAATAGCTCTTCTTCGGGGAAACGATCAGGGTGATCTCCCGGTCCGCCCGCCGAATCTCGATCAGATCCCGATACCGAAGAGGGAAACCCACCTGCCCGTCCAGGGTGAGATACACATCTTCACCCTGGGATTCGAGGGCCACCCGCACCCCCACCTCTTCCGGAACCACCAGTGGACGGTTTGTCAGGCCGTGAGGACAGATCGGGACCAGGATGAGCGCACGCATAGTGGGAAAAACGATCGGCCCGCCGGCGGAGAGGCCGTAGGCGGTGGAGCCGGTCGGCGTACACACGATGAGACCATCAGCGCGATACGTGGTCACGTATTCCTGTTCTATGTAGATCTCGAGCTCGACGATACGGGAGAGTGCCCCCTTCGTGATCACCGCATCGTTCAAGACGACATATTCAGCAACCCTCTTTTCCTGACGCTCCACCGTCACCTGGAGGAGCATCCGGCGACTTCCCCGATACTTCCCCTCCAGGACCGCCCCCAGGACCGGGTAGAGCTCATCCAGCGTCATCGCCGTCAGGAAACCCAATCCCCCGAGGTTGACCCCAAGGATCGGGATCTCCTCCGACTCCACCAACCTGGCCACCGAGAGTAACGTCCCATCCCCGCCGAGCACCACGACGAGGTCTGCCATTCTCGGGACATCGGTCTTGGGTACCACGGTCGCCTCTGCCCCGACAAGCGCCGCCGTGTCCGCATCCAGGACGACCTCGCGGTCTTTCGCTCTGAGCCAGCTGATCAGGTGCTCGACCACTTCCCGGGCCTCCGGCCGGTGTGGTTTTGCCACGATGCCCACGCGTTTGAAGACTTTCGTTGCCATCCCAGACCTCAACGAGCCTTCTGTTCGAGGACCTCCCCGCTGGCCGAGCCAACCATCTCTTCGATCAAGCGTTCGACATCGCCGATGCCCCCCGGCCTCGCGCTGCTCTTCGCCAGGTAGAGGAAGAACTCGCGATTCCCCTTGGCCCCGAGGATCGGGGATGGACAGAGGCCCCTGACCACCATACCGAGCCCGTGCGCGCACCGGGCCACCTTGCGGATCACACGTCCATGCTGGCGCGGATCGCGGACGACCCCCCCCTTTCCCACCTCTCCTTTTCCCACTTCAAATTGCGGCTTGATCAAGGCAACGATGTCGCCGTCGGGAAGGAGCAGGTCCGCGACCACTGGAATCACGAGTGTGAGGGAGATGAAGGCAACGTCGATCACCGCCAGATGAGGTCGCACAGGCAGGTGGCGGCTGGTCAGATGCCGGACATTGACCCGTTCGAGAAAAATCACCCGGGGATCGTGCCGGAGACGCGGGTGCAGGTGGCCGTGGCCCACATCCACGGCGATAACGTTCGCCGCCCCAGCCTGAAGGAGACAATCGGTAAAACCGCCGGTCCCCGCCCCGACGTCGAGACAGACCTTTTCGCTGACGTCGACGCCGAAGGCATCGAGCGCGGCCCGAAGCTTGACGCCCCCCCGACCGACGAAGGGGTGCTCCGGGCCGGCAATGGTCACTGCCGCTTCTGATCCAATCAGGGTGCCCGGCTTATCGACCCGTCGGCCATCCACTCGCACCTGGCCGGCGAGGATCAGTCCTCGTGCGCGCTCTCGGCTCTCGACCAGCCCCTCGTCTACCAGCCGCTGATCCAACCGCTTTCGTGGGTTCTTTGGGTTGATGGGGTGTATTGGGTCAGCCACCTGGCTTCCACTACTCCTGCCCTTCTTTAAAGGGCGCCTCCGCGATCTCGCCTCGCTCATTCTTCAGGAGGATCGTAACCCTCCGCTCGGCCTCCTCTAGGCGATGCGTGCAGACCTTGGTGAGATGCACTCCTTCCTCGAAGAGACGGAGTGACTCCTCCAGGGGCAACTCGCCCGACTCCAGACGATTCACGACCGCCTCAAGTCTCGTCAGGGCCTCCTCGAATTGTATCTCTTTCTCGTCCGCCATCCCGTTCCCCGTGCCATCGCGTGTCGATCACCGAAAGAGGCCTGTGCACCCCTATTGCCGCTGTTCCTCGACCCGACAGATCAGTCCCCCCTGGTGGAGCAGCACCTCCACGCGCTCCCCCTCCGCGATGGAGGCGGCACGCGTCAGGATGCTGAGATCGGGAAGTCGCCGGCAGACGCTGTATCCGCGGGCCAGGATGGCCAAGGGGCTGAGCGAATCGAGCCGCGCCGCCGCGGTCCTGAGCTCCCCCCGCCACAGCGCGAGGCGATGGCTCATCGAGGATTGAAGCGCCAGCGCCCCGTCTCTGAGCCGCTCCCGCTGCCCCTTCACCCGCTCGAGGGGGCTGAGCAGCCTGAGGTGCCGCTCGAGACTTCGCAGTCGCTCTCCACTCCTTTCGGCCCGGTACCGCATATGACTCACCAGTCGGCTGAAGAGATCGTCTACCCGCTGGCTGAGTTCTGCCTTTCGCGAGATGACGAGCTCGGCGGCCGCCGAGGGGGTCGGGGCACGGACATCGGCCACGAAGTCGGCAATGGTGAAGTCGGTCTCATGGCCCACCGCGGAGATCACCGGCGTCTGGGAGGCGTAGATAGCGCGGGCGACCACCTCTTCGTTAAAGGCCCAGAGGTCCTCGATGGATCCTCCGCCCCGCGCCACGATGAGAACATCCAGATCCCCCCGTTTGTTCAGGAACTCGACTCCTTCCACGATTTCGGCCGCGGCCCCCTCCCCCTGAACCCTGACGGGGAAGATGAGGACCTGGACGTTGGCAAACCGTCGGTGGATGATCTGGAGGATGTCCCGGATCGCCGCACCACTCGGGGACGTGACGACGCCGATCTTCTTGGGAAGGAGTGGGATGGGTCGCTTCCGCGCGGGGTCAAAGAGCCCCTCGGCCTCCAGCCGGGTCTTCAGCTGCTCAAAGGCGAGCTGCAGCGCGCCGAGCCCCTTGGGCTCCATGCATTCTACATAGACCTGGTACTCCCCTCGGGGCTCGTAGATGGTCACATTGCCAAAGACGATAACCGCCAAACCATCCTCGGGCCGAAACTGGAGCCCCCGGTTGCTCCCCCGGAACATGACCGCGCGGAGCTGCCCCCGCTCGTCCTTGAGGGTAAAGTACATATGGCCCGAGGTGTGGTGCTTGAAGTTGGAGATCTCCCCCTCGACCCAGACCCCGGTGAATGTGTTTTCGAGGAGGGCCTTGAGCTCGGCGGTCAGCTCACTGACGCTGTAGATGCGCGGCGTTCGTAACTCCACAGCCTCCTCTTAACATAGCCCCTCTCCCTTGTCAAACCTCTCGCCTGCCAGCGAAGTCGGATTCACTCCCCCGCCCAGACGCCCAGTTCCTGCCGATAGGTCCTGGACGTCACCGCACCATCCCGCAACGCAAAGGTGACTGCCCCATCCCGATCGGTCCGAAAGACCTGAACCCCCTGTGCCTCGTACCGAGCGAGGGTTTCGTGGTGCGGATGCCCAAAGGGATTCCGGTCCCCTGCCTGAATGACCGCCCACCGGGGCCTCACCCCGCGGAGAAACGCGGCGGAACTCGACCCCCGGCTTCCGTGATGAGGGACCTTGAGCAGATCGGCGTCGAGCGTGAGGCCGCCATCAAGGAGCGACGCCTCGCCCTCCCCCTCGATATCGCCGGTGAGGAGCAGGCGAAGCTGCCGGTGATCGATGCGGAGAACGAGGGAGTTGTTATTGGCCATGGTTCTGGCGCGTCCCTTCCGGGGGATGAAGAAGGGCCGGGGCGGATGGAGCGCCGTCACCACGACGCCGGGTCCAAGGGCAATGCGCTCCCCGCGGGTGATCCGTCGTAAACGGATCTGCCTTTCCCGGACAAAGTCCTGGAGCCACAGGTACGTCGAATCGTAAGAGGGATAGCCGCTTTCCCACACCTCCCCCACGGGGAAATTCTCCAGGACCGCCTTGAGGCCTGCCAGATGGTCAAATTGAGGATGGGTCAGCACCACCACGTCGACCCGACGGATCCAGCGATACCAGAGGTAGGGCGCAACGACCTGTTCTCCAATATCGAAGCGGTCATCAAAGGTCCCGCCCCCGTCCACCAAGATCGATTTCCCATCGGCGAGCTCCAAGAAGATTGCATCTCCTTGGCCCACATCCAGGAAGGTCGCCTGAAACTCCCCTCCGCGGTCCAGGCATTTCCATCCGATCTGTCCGAGGAGGAACACAAAACAAAGGGCTATTGCAAGGCCCCTGCGCCGGAAGACCGGGACGAGCAACAGGACTAACGTGGCGAAGTATGTGACCACCATGAGGGGGGTCGGGGTGTAGAGTCGGACAGAGGCGAGGGGGAGAGCGGCAAAGGCCTGCGCCGCCTGGATTGCTGTCTTGGTCAGGGCGAGGACGACAATTTGGACGGGGAGAAATCCCTCTCGGACGAGCAGGAGGAGCAGACTATAACCCATGCCCAACGCGGTCACGAGGCCGCCGAGGGGCACGATGACCAGATTCGCCAGGATGCCGGTCACGGAGGCTCGATTGAAATGGAAGGCAAGGATGGGGAGCACCCCCAGAGATGCCGCAGCCGAGGCGACGAGAGACGTGAGGAGCCACCGCCACGGCCTGGCGATGTGGCTCAGATCCCACCGCTCGACCGCGACCAGGATGGCCCCGGTGGCTGCAAAGGTCAGCTGGAAGCCTGCGTCGAAGAGGGAGAGAGGATTCCACAAGAGGAGGATGAACCCGGCCAAGGCGAGCGTGTTATAGAGGTCTCGCCCACGGCCAGCGATGACCGCCAAGAGGTACAGGCCGGTCATGAGGGCTGCCCGAACGATCGGTGGGCTTCCCCCCGCCACGAGGGTATAGAGGACGACGCCAACGACGGTGATCAGGCTCCCCGCCAGTGGTGGAAGCTTCAGGAGACGGGCGAAGAAGAAGAGGACCCCGGCAAAGAACCCGACCTGAAACCCGGAGATCACCAGGATGTGGTAGGTGCCCGACAGGAGAAAGACCTTGCGGATTTCCTCCGAGAGTCCGGATTGGTCGCCGAGGACCATCGCCTTGAGGACTCCCCCCTCCTCGGGTGGGAGATCGGCCCCGATTCTCTTGAGCATCGTCTCGCGAAGATCCGCAACGACCCGGAGCATCTCATTTCCTCCATCCCGGCCCAGCAGATGGAGTTCCTCTCCTTCCCGCCCCCACCCCTCGAGCTGAAATCCCCTGGTCAGGGCATAGCGGCGATAGTTAAACGCTCCGGGGTTCCAGTATCCTCGCGGGTGGCGCAGTCGAAAGTTCCCCCGGATCCGCTCCCCGTATCGATACTCGTGGACCGGATCAAGGATGCTGACCCGAGCACCACCACTCGTCTGGTATCGATCCCCTCCCAGGGTAATCTCCTCCACTCGGACCAGGAAGCGGATCCGTCTTTCCCGCCGCCACCCCTTTCCGGGCGGGATGTCCTCCGGCGGCGAAATGATCACTCCCTCAAGCCCCACCCTCCCCGTGAGCATCGCCTCGGGGACCTTCGAGAGGTGAAAACGTCCCTGGGGATGGATCGCCTGCAGGTATCGAAGACATCCGAAGAGGAAAATCGCCACAAGGATCGACAGAGTCGCGCTCACCGGACGCGAAGCCCACAGCGCCAAGGCCCCCGCCCCCAGCACCAGCACGGTGACCAAGAGGAGGTACATGGGTGGGAAGGGAAGCGACGGTCCGGTGAACAGACCGATACTGTAGGCCAGCACCAACGGGATGAGGGGTCGCCGAAACGGAGTGATGATCGGCGGGTGGGTGTTCATCAGAGAGGCCGGGAAGAAGGACGGAGAACAGAGATCCTTTACTTTCGAGGATCGAGCGGTTAGGATACCTAGATCATGAAAGCGGGCCTGAAGGTCATCGATCGATACATCGGCCGCGAGCTCTGTACGTCAATGGGCCTCGGACTCGGATTCTTCACCTTTGTCCTCCTGACCAAGAAGCTCCTGAAACTCATCGAGCTTGTCCTCACCAAGCACGTCCCCCTCGGGAGCGTCGGTTGGCTCTTCCTGTATATCTTCCCCCCCCTGCTGGTCTGGACCACTCCTATGGCCCTTCTCCTCGCGATCATCGCCACGTACGGCCGTCTGGCCTCCGACCAGGAGCTCACCGCGCTCAAGGCGGCAGGATGCAGGCTGTACCGTCTGTCCCTGCCCGCCTTTGGCGTCGGCATCGTGGCCATGGCCATCACCGCTACCAGCAGCATCTATGGCGTCCCCTGGGCCGCACAGGCCTTTCGAGACCTGGTGTTTGTCCTCACACGGACCCAGGCAACGATAGGCATCCAGGAACGGGTCTTCAACGACGACTTTCATGGCTTGATTCTGTACGCCAACCGCCTGGACGACGCCAACGGAATCATGGAGGGGGTCTTTGTGGTCGACACCAGAGATGAGCAAAACCCGCGCACGATCACGGCCCGCCGGGGTCGCATCGCTCTCGATGACCGGCAGACCACCGTAGTGCTCGAGCTCCAGGAGGGCTCCGCCCACGTGATCCCCGAGAGGAAGGCGGGCCATTACCAGGTCTCCGGGTTTCAGACCTTGAAGTTGCCCCTCTCCGTGAGTGATCCCCGCAGCGCCGGCCTAAAAGACAGGATTCCGGACGAGCTGACGATCGCTGAATTGCTCGCCGCCATTCAGGACCCCGGCGCCTCCGGACGGAAGACGACAGACCTGCTGGTCAGCCTCCATCATCGATTCGCCGCTCCCGTCGCCTGCCTCGTCTTCATCATCCTCGGCACACCGCTGGCGATCCGTATCCGGCGGTCGGGTCGGGGGATCAGCCTCGGGGTCACCATTGCGCTGGCCTTCATCTACTACGCCCTGATGGTCTTCGGTCACGGGATGGGGAAAAATGGCATCATCCCGCCCTTCTGGGGTGTCTGGCTCCCGAATCTCCTCCTCGGCGGCATCGGTCTGCTCCTCTTCATCGGCGGGGACAGCGAGGCGTGGATCCCCACATCCCTTCGAGGGGCGTGGGCCACAGCCCGGGGGCTGAAAGGACCATGATCCGCATTCTTGATCGGTACATCGGGCGGGAATTCTTGAAACTGTTCGCCCTCGCCCTCGCGATCTTGGTGGCCACCTCTCTCCTCGTCCACCTCTTCGAGAGGCTTCACCGGTACGTGGCCTGGGGAGCCTCGGTGTCCGATGTCCTGAGCTACTACTTCTACGCGCTCCCGCGGGAGACCCTCCGCGTCGCCCCCTTTGCCCTGTTGATTGCCTCCTTTCTCAGCGTTGGCAAATTCAACCGGAACCATGAGCTTCTCGCCATGCAGATGGCGCGCCTGCACCCTCTGCGGGCGGTTCTCCCCATCGTCCTCCTTGCCCTGGCGATCACTGCCATGCTCTCTGTGGTCCAGGAAGCGATTGCCCCCGGCGCAAATGAGATTGCCTTGCGGATCCGACAACAACAGATGCAAAAGGATGCCGCCTTTCGTCGGACTCGGAGCCAGGACATCTGGTATCTGGCGGGGCCAGACCGCATCCTGCACGTCGGCCTCCTGGACGCCAGGAAGGGCGACATGCTGGATGTCTCTCTTTTCCGGTTTTCCCCAGAGTTCGTGCCGATCGAGCGGATCGAGGCGGCCAGGGGGCGGTGGATGGATGGGCGCTGGATTCTCTCGAACGTCCGGATTCACCGATTCTCGGAAGGGGGGATTGAGATGAGCATCGCCGAGGTCCGGGAGATGCCCGTCCAGTTAGACGCGACCCCTGAGGACCTGGCGGTCGTCGAGAAGGATGTGGAGGAGATGGGCTATGTGGAACTCAAGCGGTATATCCAGCGACTGACCCGCGGTGGGGTGGACGCCCGACGCTACGCGGCGGATCTCGCGGCCAAGCCTGCCACGCTCGCCGTCAATTTTGTTATGGCGCTCCTGGGGATTGTCATTGCGTTCCGGATCGGACGCCAGGGATTCTTCGTCCACATGGGCACGTGCATCACCGCGGCATTCCTGTACTGGTTCCTTTCCTCCGTGAGCCTCCAGCTGGCTCGCAATGAGGTCCTCCCCCCGCTCCTCCTCGTCTGGCTTCCGAACCTGATCTTTGGGGGCCTCGCCTTCTTCGGCCTGCTCCGTGCTCAGCCCCCCATCTAACCCACGCTAGAATGCTAGGAAGCTGGTATGCTGGGATGCTCTAGCCTTCTAGCGTCCTAAGGTGTGCCTCAGGTCCCGGACTCCCAGGACCGGAGATAGCGCTGCTGCTCCGCGGTCAAGCTATCGACCTTGACCCCCATCGAGGCGAGCTTAAGGCGCGCCACTTGAGCGTCCACCGCTTTCGGCACCGGGTACACGCGATTGGCGAGTCGCTGGGCGTGTTGGACCGCATACTGCACCGACAGGGCCTGGTTGGCAAAGCTCATGTCCATCACCGAAGCTGGATGACCCTCCGCAGCCGCAAGATTGACCAACCTCCCCTCGGCCAACAGATACAGTCGCCGCCCATTCCGCAGTGTGAACTCTTCCACGTGTTCCCGAACCATGCGCCGCTTCTTTGCCAAGGATCGAAGCCCCTTGATGTCGATCTCCACATTAAAGTGGCCCGCATTGCACAGGATGGCACCATCCCGCATCCGCTGGAGGTGCTCCCGGCGTACCACCTGGGTGTTGCCCGTGGCGGTGATGAAGACCTCTCCCACGCGGACCGCCTCGCGCATCGGCATGACGCGGAACCCGTCCATCACCGCCTCCAGCGCCCGCACGGGATCTATCTCGGTGACAATGACGTGCGAGCCCATCCCCTGAGCCCGGGTCGCCACGCCGCGGCCACACCAGCCGTATCCTGACACCACCACGTGCCTGCCGGCCAGCAAAACATTGGTCGCACGGAGTAAGCCATCCAGGGTGCTCTGCCCGGTCCCATACCGGTTGTCAAAGAGGTGTTTCGTATCGGCATCGTTGACGGCGATGATCGGGTACCGGAGAACCCCCTTCTCCTCCATGCGGCGCAGACGCACAACCCCCGTGGTGGTCTCCTCAGTCCCGGCGATAACCCCGGGGAGCAGATCGGTCCGCTCGCCATGGAGGACCGAGATCGTATCGGCCCCGTCGTCCATGGTGATATGGGGGCGAATCTCCAAGACGCTCTGGATATGCTTGTAATAGGTCCGCCGATCCTCTCCCCTGCGGGCAAAGACTGGAACGCGCAGGTGTTTGACGAGCGAGGCAGCGACATCGTCCTGCGTGCTCAACGGGTTGCTGGCGCACAGGGCCACCTGCGCCCCGCCCGCCTTGAGCGCCCGAAGGAGATTGGCCGTCTCGGTCGTCACATGGAGACAGGCCGAGACCCGGATCCCCCGCAGGGGCCTCTCCTTGCTGAATCGCGCCTCGATATGCGCGAGGACCGGCATGAACCGCCCGGCCCATTCGATCCGTTTACGCCCTTTGTCGGCGAGGCGGAGATCTGCGACGTCGTATTCCACACTCCCCTCCGCTAGAAGGCTAGGACGCTAGGACGCTGGCACGCTAGAAAGCCAATGGGCTGGAACACCAGAACACTTCAAGACTGGGACGAAAGAAAGTGGCAGGGTGGAAGGACCCTCCGAGCCTCCTAGCTTTCGAGCGTTCCAGCCTGCTCGCAGGTCGCCTTCGGCGACCTTAGGAGCCGAACCGCCCCGCCTCTTGCGCCAAATGCTCGGCGCGGTCGGTCCGCTCCCACGTGAAGTCCGGCTCGGTGCGGCCGAAGTGGCCATAGACCGCCGTCTGTCTGTAGATAGGCCGACGCAGGTCCAACGCCTTCAGGATCGCTGCGGGGGTGAGTTCAAAGTGCTTGCGGACCAGGGAACAGAGAATCTCATCCGGGATTTTCCCCGTCCCCTTGGTGTCGACCATGACCGAGACCGGCTCAGGGATGCCGATGGCGTAGGCCAACTGCACCTCGCATCTGTCTGCGAGTTGGGCCGCAACGATATTCTTGGCGATATAGCGGGCCATATAGGAGGCGGACCGGTCGACTTTGGTCGGATCCTTTCCCGAATAGGCACCACCCCCATGGCTTCCGACCCCTCCATACGTATCGACAATCACCTTCCTCCCAGTCAGTCCCGTGTCGCCCTTGGGTCCACCAATGACGAACCGACCTGTTGGATTGATGTGAAAGACGACCTGCTCCGAATCCAAGAGCCCGGGGGGGACGACCGGCAAGATCACTTGCTCGACGATGTCTTCCCGCAATTGTTGGAGCGTCACATCGGGGCTGTGCTGCGCGGCAACCACGATGGTGGTGACCCGGGTGGGCTTCCTGTCCACATACTCCACGGTGACTTGAGATTTTCCGTCCGGGCGGAGGTAATTCAGGATATTCTTCTTCCGTGCCTCAGCCAGTCTGCGGCAGAGCTTATGGGCCAGCATGATCGGCATGGGCATCAACTCGGGGGTCTCGCGCGTGGCATAACCGAACATCAGTCCCTGGTCGCCGGCCCCCTGAATATCCACCCCCATCGCGATGTCCGGAGATTGCTCCTGAATGGCTGTGATCACCGCGCAAGTTTCATAGTCGAAACCGTACTTGGCCCGCGTGTACCCGGCATCGCGGATGGTTTCCCGCACGATCCTGGGGATGTCGACGTAACATCTGGTAGTAATCTCGCCGGCCACGAAGGCCATGCCGGTTGTGACCATGGTCTCGCAGGCCACCCGGCCGTACGGATCCTGGGCGAAGATCGCGTCCAAAACGGCATCGGAGATCTGATCCGCGATCTTGTCGGGATGGCCCTCGGTGACCGATTCTGATGTAAACAGATACCGTCCCGGCGGCATGGGTGTTTCCCTCCTCACGAGTTCCGGTTACTCTGAAAATCCGCGCACACTCGATCCCAAACGCCCTGGGATTTGAGCAGCCACTCCACCGCCTCCCGGACCGCCCCCCTCCCTCCAGGCAGGGAGGTCACCAGGTGGGCGACGCGCCGTACCTCTACCGGCGCATCGGCAACCGTAATGGCCAGGCCGGCGCGCTGGAGTAGAGGAAGGTCTGGAAGGTCGTCGCCCATGTAGGCGACCTCAGGATCGCCCAGACGGTACCGTGCCAACAACTGGCGGTAGACGCCACCCTTGTCTTCGACGCCGGTATGGACCTCGACCAGGCGCAGTTCCTCGGCTCGACGGGCGAGGGCTTCCGACTTCCGGCCGCTGAGAAGCCCCACCGTGATTCCCGCTGCCTGCGCACTTTTCAGGGCAAGGCCGTCCCGCACATGGAAGGCCAGCACTTCCAATCCGGCGCTCCCGTAGATGATCCGCCCGTCGGTCAGGACGCCATCCACGTCCAGGAGCAGCAGCCGGATCCGCCGCGCCCGCTCCCGCAGGTCCCGTCGGCTGCGAACCGTCTTCCGTGCCATCGGAACGATCCACCCTCGGGAAGGAATTGTGTCCGGGGTTCTGCGCAACATCACTGGTTCCGGACGCCCGCCATACCGTAGGAGTTCGAAGAAGAAAAGTCAATAGAAAAGCACGCCTACATTCGCTCATCAAGGCTGTGCCGCTTCGCTGGAGGCCAGCATCAGGGCTGTCATCGACGAGAAGGCGATGGCCCCTTCCGCATGGAGTGTCGTGTTGACCATCCCGGCGACCACGATGGTGATGAAGCTCCCCATGGCGGCATGCCACAGCGCCTGACTCAGGGCATCCTTGGGAGGCCGGCGCCTGATGCATTCGTACACATAGCAGACAAGAAAGCCGATGAGCGACAGGAACCCGAGGAGCCCCCTTTCCGCCAGCACCGTCAAGAATAGGTTGTGCGCGTCCGTCCATCTCCGGCCGTACACGTCCGTTCTCTGAAAGCCATACCTCTCATGGTCCAGGTTCCTGAAGTTTCTGGGTCCGATTCCCAGCACGGGACGGTCCTTGACGCTGAGAACGGCTCCCCGCCACATCTTGACCCGTTCGATGAGGTTCACATCCTCGTCGAGGCGGCCCAGCATCTCGAAATGTCTGGTCCACAGCCTTCCCATCCCGCTCAGGCCGACGACAATGGCCATCGTCAAGAATACCACCACCACAATTGGCTCCCACCGCTTCAGCGAGACCGCAAGGAAGAGGAGGACGGCCAAACAGGCGATCCACCCTCCCCGCGAATAGGTTAGGAAGATGGCCAGATACGCTGCACCCGTGACGACCCCGACGGCTATCTTTGCCCAGATAGGCCAGTCCATGAGGAAGAGCAGGCTCATGCAGAGGGCGAGCATGATGATGAGATAGGTCGCAACATGGACAGGATTCCCCAGGGTTTTGATCCCGATCCGCATGTCGGTGCCTGTGAAGTAATCGAAGAGCCCCCGGGTCACGCCCATTGCGGTCGAGGCGATGAAGAGCGAGACGCAGAAGAGGATTTTCGGCTTGCTATCGACATCGTTGACCATCATCAGGAAGAGTGAGAGATATCGGAACACATCCCAGGCTCCCCGGAACCCTTCCCATCGATCGAAGGCGAAGGCGGCGCTCAGCAGGGATGCGAGGAGGTACATGGACAGAAAGATCCCGATGGGGGTAAAGGTGATCCTGAAGTCGCGGCGCGCCGCCCGCTTCAGGACCCACCCCCCTAACGCCACGAAGTACCCGATGTTCTTGAGGGCCTCTGAGATGGGCAGCGTCAGGATCATGAGGGCCAGACCACCCATGAAGGCGGCGTCGGCATAACGGACCGCCCAGCCTCCTTGGCCCCCACGGCTTACGCCGACCTTGGCGAACATCACGTCGGCCATCTCTCTTCTACGACCCCTCCCGTGCAGCAGGCCCAAGCCGGGTCAACGACTGCCACCGCTTCTCGCGTGGTCATCCCGCTTCCGCTTTCTTGTATGCCAGTGCCACGTACCCATGAGGGCAACCCGGATTGGGGCGCGCAAGTCCGGGGACCAGGCGGAGCAGGTAGTTGGAGTACTTGAGCGCGGAAGGTCGGGCCGAGATCAAATCCCAGATCGCGGTCCAGCGGTTCCCCAGGGGCCAGATAACCACCCGGGCAAAGTCCCTCAAGAGGTGTCGTAATCCCTGCGCCGTAAACCGCCAGTAGTCATGGGGGTCGCCGTGAATGACATAGATGAACGGAACCGAACAGACAAAGCGTCCCCCGGGGCGCAACACGCGGTGCACCTCGGCCACCACCTCGACCGGGGTGTGACAGTGCTCCAGCAGTTGCGTCGCCAGGACCAGGTCGTAGGTCCCGTTTCGGAAAGGGAGCCGGTGGGCGTCCCCCACCACCGCCGGATGCCGAGTCGACGAAAGGTCCAGCAGGTCATAGCGCCGTGCAGCTACGAGAAGTCGGTATGGAGCGTCCTTGCCGCCCAGGTCCAATGCGCGATCCACGGCCACGCCCGACAGTACCTCACGAAGCTTCGCGTCGAGCGTCGCGCGGCTGTAGGTGCGGCCCTTCCGGACTTTCGGCAGCATGCTTACTACCCCTGCGCCCGGCTCCTCCGCTCGTCGCGAGCGCGCTCGCACACCAGGGCCGTTTCCTCCGCCATCCGCGCGTGCGAGAGGCTGCCCGCGACGGCCCGCCCGGCCTCCCCCCGTGTCCGCCGCAGGTTGGCATCCAACAAGGGGATGAGGCGGTCCGCAAGTCCCACCGCATCGAGCGGATCGGGCAGGATCGCGTCCGCCGCAGTACCCTCCACGAGTTCCGCCGCGCCGTTGGTCGCCGATGTCACCACGGGAAGCCCAGCCCCCATAGCCTCCAGGCACACGTTGGCGCACGGATCGTACAGGGAAGGCAGCACAAACACGTCACCCGCATGGTACACCATCACCACGTCCGAGACCGGGCCCAGGAAGCGAACCGCGTCCGGGGGAAGTCCGTTCTCCCGGGCCAGTCGGAGATACGGCCTCGGCCGTCCCCGACCGACGACGAGGACGCGCACCCGGGTGCCAGGCGCCCGCGCGTGCATGATCCCCGCTGCCCGCACGAGAGATGCCACCCCCTTTCGGACGAAACCGCTGCCCACCAAGAGAAGGACGACGTCCCCGGTCGCGACGTTGAGGGCGTTTCGAGCGGATGTCCGCTGGGCCGCTGTCGGAGGCCGGAAGTGGTCCGAATCAACGCCGTTGTAAATGACCGTGATGCGTTCCGCCGGGACGCGATAATACCGGAGCAGGTCACCCCGGACCATGCGCGAATTCGCAATCACCCAGGGCGGATCATCTGCCTCAAGCAGGCGACGCTCCAACCAAAGAATGGCGCGGTGAAGCGGGTTCACAATCTCCCGCAACCGTGCCTGGAGACCCAGGGCGCGCGCCCGAGCCGCGAGCCACGCCTGGTGACAACCGTCTCCCGCTCGGAACACATCGGCCCCAGGGGTGCGATCGAGGGTCAGGACCACCTCGGCGGTCAGGCCGCGAGCCTCACGCACCGCTCGCAGGCCGAAGATGAGCATCCGAAGAGCCTCTGGACCCGGGAGGGAGGGAATCACATGCCGGCTCACTCCCACCGGCAACTGCGCCGCCCATCGCTCGGCCACAACGGTCACCGCGTGACCTCGCGCCACGAACTCGCCGGCCAGCCGCGCCACCGTCTGCTCGGCGCCACCAGCAAGCGCATGCCGGCGACGGATCAGGCCGATGCGCATTACGGTCCCTTGCGGAGGAGAGCGTGATATTCGTAGCTGAGGGCCGGCCAGCGAGCCCCGACCTGATCCAGCCAGGGCTTGAGCGCCGGCCACCGGCGAACCCACCGCTCGTGCGTACGGAACGGAAATCCAAACGCTGCGACACGGATGGGAAGCAGGCCGGTCCCCCTGATCAAGCGCCGGAACTTCCAGTAGTCCAGCCGGTTGAAGTGCGCGTTGGGATCGATCGTCGGCTCGTTGACCCGGATGCGTCTCTTGAATAGCTTGAACCGGTTGTCCAGGGCCACCAGCACATGGCCGGCCGACCGCACGACGCGGGCCAGTTCACGCATCCCGGCAAAAGGATCGGGTAGATGGTCTAATGTCGTTGAGCAAATGGCCAGATCGAAAGCCCCGTCCCGAAATGGCAACACCCCCCCGTCCCCCGCCACGCCTCGGAGCGCTGGGATCCGGACCAGCGCCGTAGCTACCCGCCCCACCGCAAGGTCGAGCACAACCATGTCGAGGTCTGGGGACAGCACTGCCTCGACGTGCCCCTCGGCGCAGCCGACGTCGAGCACCCGGGCAGGAGGTCTGACACACTCCCGAACGAGGCAGGCCAGAAGGTCCAGCCGTTGCTGCTTCAGGGTACGGGTCACCGGATCGGAAGACTCATAATAGTGGGCCGCATAATTGACCGCGTCCCGCTCGAAAAAGGATCGGGCCTCTCCGGGTGTCCGCCCTTCCCCTCGCCGACTCAGACCGCTCATGCGCTGCTGCCCCTCACGATCCCGGAGGGGAGGAGGGGACCACTGACCGGGAATTCGCCCTGTTGCGTGTCAACATCTCGGCGTACAAGACCTCCAGCCGATCGAGCATCGTCTCCACGGCAAACTCCTTTTCGACCAGCCGCCGCCCGGCGTTTCCCAGGCTCGCCCCTCGATCCGGATCAGAGAGAAGCGAAGTAATCGCAGCAGCCAGGGCCACCGGATCCCCGTGGGACACCAGCAGCCCAGTCTCCTCGTGCCTGATCGCTTCTGGAATCCCGCCCACCTGCGTGGCGACGACGGGCCGCCTCATGGCCAGGGCCTGGAGCAGGGCCTGAGGAACGCCCTCCGCAGCGGTGGAGGCGGAGACAACCACATCAAGGGCCGCGAGGACCTCCGGGATATCCTCTCGATGGCCGGCCATCATGACTATCTCCTTGAGGCCCATCTGCTCGATCCACTGACCAATAGTCCGCCGCAGCGGACCATCGCCAACGATGAGGAAACGAGCCGACGGGACCTTCCTGACAATCAAGGGAACGGCCTCAAGGAAGAACCGATGTCCTTTCCAGCTCCGAAGCACCGCGACGATGCCGATCAATGGGGTCGTTGCCTGTACGCCGAGTTCATGCCTCACCTGCTTTCCGTCCACCGTATGAGGATCGAGCTGGCGTAAATCTACTCCCGTCGGAATGGAGATGACCTTCGATGGATTAAGGCGGAGCTTTGCAAGCAAATGCCGACGGATGGCCTCGCCCGTCGTCACGATTCTGTCGCAGAGGGTCCAGTACACCAGTCGAGAGAAGGGGTCCCTCTTGAGAGGAACAGAGAGATGACGAGTCCGGACCACGGGAACCCGGGCACTCCGGGCCGCGAGGGAAACCACCCAGCTATCGACAGAGCTGTGGGTGTTCACCAGCTCCACCCGTTCCTGCGTCAGGAGGCGGTGCATCTGCCAGGTCAGTCTGGGATCGATGGGTCTCCGAAACGAAAGGCACCACACCTCGAGTCCGGCCCTCTCCGCCCGCTTCGCGAGCTCGCTTTCGGGGTGGCAGGCCAGCAGCATCCGATGGCCCCGCTCACGCAGACCGATCAGCTCCAGGTGCACCCGCATCTCCTGCCCGCCCCAGCCCGGCGAGGACTCTGTATGGAGGATAGTGGTCATCCTTTTACGGCCTCGAGCTCCCACACGATGGAGCCAGCCGGGAAGATGAAGGCAAAGTGCCTCTCATACAACCGGCTGAAGCGATTGGCCAAGAACTCGAATCCGATCAATTTGAAGAAATCGTTGAAATAGATCCTCCGCCTCACAATCCGCAGCTTGGCCTTGTAATTGTCGTTCGCCGGATGGAAATAATCCAGGGAGCCCCCCGCGAAGAAATGAATGTGCCCGGGATGCCTGTAGGCCTCGGCCCAGGTAAAATGCGGAACCTCGACGACGATCGTCCCGCCTGCCTTCGTGATCCGGTACAGTTCATCGATGATTTCCACGACATCTTTCAAGTGCTCCAGCACATGTCTCATCACCACCAGATCAAACGACCCGTCCTCGAACGGCCATGGCACCGCATTGAGATCGTGGCGGATGTCGGCCGATGGGTGGGGCCGGACGTCGATCCCAATCGCTCCAGGGAATTTCTGCGTTCCACACCCGACGTCCAGGATCCTGCCCCCGTTAAACCGCTCCGCCAACCGCCCGTAATAGTGCTTCGGCCTCTCAAACCACATGCCCCACCACCACCCTTTTCGTCCCCGCAGCCTTGCCTTCTTCGTCACTCCCTATTGCTTTCGCAACGAGACCACAATCCCATCGTTCAACAGTACATTCAACGTGACAAGACGTTCCATGACTCTCCTGCTCTCATGATCCTTGAAAAGCAGCTTGACCAAGGTGTAGAGCTTCAACATCCAGCAATGGATGATGAATCGGTACATTTTGACCGTGATCCGGACGCGGTGTATCCGATCAAGCACGAAGCCGTACCTTTCCGCAAATGAAATGAGGAACGACAGATTGATGGGGGAGATGTGAAGGTGTTCTCCCGCTGCAGGCATGCGCACCAGATGGGGAAACCCGTAAAATGTTCCGAACAGGAGAAAGCGCAGTCTGCTCTTGATGTTCAAAGGGTTCGGCGTCGAGATAAGGAGTATACCGTCCTTCTTCAGGATGCGATAAAACTCTCGAAGGGCATGATGGGTGTTCTCGATGTGTTCCAGACCTTCCAGGCATGCTACATAATCGAAGACGTCATCGTCATAGGCAAGTGGTTCATTCAGATCCGCTCGCTGGAAGTTTCGAATCGAGGCATTCGTGAAAAGGTCTGCGGAGAAATACTCCCATGCACCGGACGTCAGTTCATGGAAAAGCCAACAGTTCCCCGATGGGATGTCTAGTATCTTTCCGGGTTTGGCGTCTGTAAAGTACCCGACAATCGCCTGTCTGACTTCCGGCTGCATCTCATCCTAACTCTTCGGCCCTCGTGATGACAGATCCGCCGTCATCGACCGCGACCCAGGACGACGACGGCCGCGGCTCTTCGCCAGCTGATCGTCGACCGCGGTAATGACCTCCTCGATCTTCAGGGTTTCCAGGCACTCACAGCGCTTTGTCACCTCACATCGCTTCGCCTGAAGTTGGCTGCAGAAAGGATCCCTCTTGAGGATGAGGTGTCCTTCGCCCCAGGGCCGCCAGTTCTGCTCCCTGGAAGGGCCAAAGAGGGCGACCACCGGGGTCTTGACCGCCGCGGCCATGTGCATGGGGGCGGAATCCACACCGATGAAGAGACGGGAGCGGGCGATCAGGGCGGCCGCTTGCTTGAGGGTCAGCCGTCCGCTCAGGTCGATGACGGGGCGCCGGGCGCGGCCAATGATCCGCTGTGCCTTTTGGACCTCACGCTCGGCCGGCCCGCTGGTGATACAGACCGTCATCCCCTGCTCGGAAAGGTAATCGGCCACCTGAGCGAACCCTTCGTCAGTCCAACACTTGAACATCCACTTGGCGGTGGGGTGGATGGTCACTACCCCATCGTCCCCCTCCATACCCATGTCTCGAAGGAGCGTGTTGACAGCGGCCTCGGCCTGCGGATCGACGAAGAGCCGAAGATCCCTCGCATCAGGCTCGACGCCCAAGGCCTGTACCAGGTCCAGGTTGCTCTCCACCACATGCTTTTCCCAGTCCTGGCGCACGATGTGAGTGAGAAGAAGGCGCCGCCCCAGAAACCCAGAACGACCCGGATCGTAACCGACCCGGATCCGGGCCCCCGAGAGAACGCCGAGGATCGCCTCCCGGTCTCCATTGCCCATCTCTACCGCCAGATCCGGCCGAATCTTCCGGAGCTGACTGACGAGCCGCCCCTCGTTTCTGATCCGCCCTACACCGCTCCCCCTCTCAAACGCGAGGACCTCCTCCAGATCCGGGTTCCCCGTGAGCATGTCATCGGTCCCCGCGTAGACCAAGGCACAGATCCGGCTCATCGGGAAGGCTTTCCGCAGGGCATGTATGGCGGGGGTGGCGAGGAGGACATCCCCGATATGCTTTAGCTTGATGACGAGGATCCGCTCAATCCCCGAGATCACGCCTCACCTCACCCGCGATTCGACCGTTGGGCCTCGTAGAGCGCGGCGTACCGGAAAAAGGTCTGCAGCGCCTCGAGCCCGTGCCAGTACAGCCCGTATCGTCCATCGAGAAAGCCCAGCCGAAAGACATAGCGGTACACGAACTTCAGGGGAATCCCGAGGAAGCGCCACAGAGAGATCGGATTGTCCCGGCGCATCTCGACGTAGAGCATCGCATACCGCCCGGCTTTCTCCCAGTACTGCCGCAGGTCTCGGTAGCTATAGTGGAGCAAATCGCCCCGCAAACGACCCACCGACCCTGTGACGCGGATGCCTTCATGCAGGAGGCGATCTTCAAATGTCCCCCGATCACGCCGGAAGAGCCGCAGGTAATGCTGGGGATACAGGCCTCCATGGACGAGGGGCTGGCCCAGGAAATAAAATCGGCGCGGAATGAGATAGCCCGCATGCCTGGACTGCCCATTCCGCACCGCGCGCAGGATCTCTTCGCGGAGCGCCGGGGTGACCTCTTCATCGGCATCAACGCTCAAGACCCAGTCGCCCGTGGCCTTGGCCAGGGCCGAGGCTTTCTGCAGCCCGTATCCCTTCCAATCCTCCTCGTACACATGCGGTGTGTAGGTCCGGGCGATCTCGCGCGTCCGATCACTGCTATGCGAATCGACGATAATGATCTCGTCGACCCACCGAACACTTTCGAGACACCGGCCAATCTGGGTTTCCTCATTACGGGTAATAACGATCGC
The DNA here is from genome assembly GCA_001443495.1 of candidate division NC10 bacterium CSP1-5. GTDB lineage: Bacteria > Methylomirabilota > Methylomirabilia > Methylomirabilales > CSP1-5 > CSP1-5. Next base: position 64,364 of record LDXR01000001.1, read on the forward strand.
GGAGATCGTCTCCATTGGTCACTCACAGCACACCGCCGCCGCGGAACCCACTCTCCCAGATACCGCCGGTCGATGCGACAATCGTCTCCCCGGGGTTCCTGGAACGTTTTACGTCCCCGGTGGGACATGTGATGCGATCTCATCCAGATCGAGCACGCGCGGACGAATTCGCCCGGCCGCGGAACTCCCGCCGGCACCATGCGTCGCCGGGCTCGCCATGTCGCGCTGTCGGGATCGTGGTCCTGGTGGGGAACCTTCCGAAGGAACGGCGATCTCTGACCTGTTGAACGGATGACCGCGAACTGGCAACCCTCACACCACGCCGACCTGGAGGAGGGCGTGCAGGTGAATCACCCCATCCGGCCGGCCTTGCGCATCGACGATGAGCAGGGAGGTGATCTTATGTTGCTCCATCACCTGGACAGCCCGAGCAGCCAACTCGTCCCGTTCAATGATCTTCGGATACCGGGTCATGCACTCCTTGGCCCGTCGTTCGAGGAGGTCGGTGTGCTTCTCTAGTCCACGCCGGAGATCCCCGTCGGTAACCACTCCGGTGAGCCGACCCTCTGTGTCGACCACCGTGGTCATTCCGAGGCGTTTCATGCTAATCTCCAGGATGGCATCGCGCATCGGTGTTTCCTCGGAGACAACAGGCATCTCGGGCCCAACGTGCATCAGATCTCGCACGCGCAGGAGCAGGCGGCGGCCGAGCCGCCCTCTGGGATGAAGGACCGCAAAGTCCTCCGCCTTAAAGCCTCGCTTCTCAAACACGGCAACCGCCAGGGCATCTCCCATGGCGAGTGCCGCCGTGGTGCTCGCCGTCGGGGCCAGATTCAGCGGGCAGGCTTCTTCATCCACGCCCACATCGAGCGCCACGTCGCTCTCCTTGGCGAGGGGGGACTGGAGATTTCCCACGAGCGAAATGAGTGTGACGCCGAAGCGCTTGAGCGCCGGAAGGATCTCGATAATCTCCGTGGTGTCTCCGCTGTTCGATACGGCCACCACGACGTCCCCCTGCACAATCATCCCCAGATCCCCGTGGAGGCCCTCGGCCGGGTGCAGGTACAGGGCGGGAGTCCCTGTGCTGGTCAACGTGGCGGCAATCTTCTTGGCAATAAAACCGGACTTCCCCATCCCTGTCAGCACCACCCGCCCCCGGCACGCGACCATGAGCTCCACCGCTCGAATGAACCGCTCGTCCAAACGTGGAATCAGGGCCGCGACCGCGTCGGCCTCAATTTTCAGCACTCGCCGCGCCATGTCCAGGATCATCGCCCCTACCTCAGTCTCTCCCGTCCTCGAGTCAGGATCGTACCCTAAATTCTCCCGAGCAAAAAGTCAACTGAAAAGGAGTTACGGCTTCCCCTGATAGAACTCGCGAACACTCTCGGCCACATGGCTGATCTCGCCCGCACTGAGCTCCGGATACATGGGGAGGGAGAGGGACTCCTGCGCTGCCGCCTCGGCCACAGGAAAATCGCCTTCCTTGTAGCCGAGGTACCGGTAGGCCGGCTGCAGGTGAAGGGGAATGGGATAATAGACCCCGGTCGAGATCCCTCGTTGGCGCAGGTGGGCCTGAAGCCGATCCCGATGTCGGACGCGGATCGTGTAGAGTGCGTACACCGGGTTGGCATATTTCATGACCGCGGGGATCTTCACGTCTTCGACATCCGTCAACAGTTCATCGTACTGGCCGGCATGCCTTCTTCTTGCTTCGTTCCACCGATCCAGATGTTGGAGCTTGACCAGCAGGACCGCTGCCTGGATCGAGTCCATCCGGGCGTTGTATCCCTCGACTTCATGGACCCCAGGTTCCGTCTGACCATGGTCCCTTCGCAGCCGGACATGCTCCGCGGCCTTGAGGTCGTTGGTCACGACGGCCCCAGCATCACCTAAAGCCCCCAGCGTCTTCGATGGATAAAAACTAAAGCACGTCAGGTGACTGGTGCCGCCAATCGGCCTCCCCTTATACTGGGCCCCGGCTGCCTGGCACGCATCCTCAATCACCGTCAGGCCGTGGACCCGGGCGACTTCCCGAATCGCGTCGAGATCTGCTGGCTGTCCGTACAGATCCACCGGCACGATGGACTTCGTCCTCCGGGTGACGACCCCTTCGATCTTTTCCGGGTCGATCGTCAAGGCCCCTGGGTGGATATCCGCAAAGACCGGCCGTGCCCCCGCGGCAGTGATGGCTTCAGCCGTTGCGATAAAGGTATAGGGGCTCGTCACCACCTCATCCTCCGGTCCGACGCCGGCCGCCAGGAGGGCCAGGTGTAACGCGGCAGTCCCTGAGGAGACGGCACTGGCGTATGCGCCCCCGCAGTACTGGGCAAAGGCCTCCTCGAACTGCTCGATCCATTTCCCCCTCACATAGTGGCAGTCGGCAAGCACCTCACCGATGGCGCGCTGAATCTCTCGTTCCAACTGTCGAGTTTGCTTTTTGAGATCGACAAGAGGGATCATGCCGTCCCGGTCCTTTGGCGACTACCTGGATGCCCGCCGACTCATGATGGTATCCAAGATGCAGTGGCAGAGGGTCAGATGCACGATCTCAACGTGTCCGTAGGAAGCAGAACCGACGAAAAAATTCAGGTCTCCCATCAACCGGAGCGGCGCATTGGCAGCAAATCCTGACATTGTAATCACCTTGCACTCTTTCTTCCTTGCCGTATTCACGGCCGAGAGGATATTCTCCGAGCGGCCAGAACTGCTGATGGCCACCAGAACATCCCCGGGGTCTGCGAACATCTCTACGGGCTTTACGAACACCTGCGCGTATCCAAAGTCATTGCCGATGCACGTCAGAAGCGACGAGTCATTAAAGGCGACGGCCCGCATGCCTCCGTTTTTCCAAAAGTCGACTGCCTGATGGCTGGCGATAGCCGCACTCCCCCCGTTTCCGATAAACATCACCTTGCGCCCCACCGCGGTCTGCGTAGCAATCAGGTCGACGGCAGTCAACAGGCCGTGCGAAAGCTCCAGGCGGCCATGACCCAGGTCCGTCACCTCGACACTGGAAAACAGGGCTGCGAGGCCCTCAAAATACTGGTGAATCGCTTCTCTCATGCCTGGGAGCCTCCATGTCTCGACAGCAAAAGCTTAGCGTCCCATCCCGCTGTACTCGATCCCCATCGATTCCAGTACCCTGCGATCAAACATGTTGCGTCCGTCAATGATCAGTGGGCGCCTCATCCGCTCCTTCACGCGCAGGAGGTCAAGTCGCCGAAACTCTTCCCATTCGGTGACGATCACGGCCGCATCCGCGCCCTCCACGGTCTCGTAGGGGTCTTTGCAGAACTCTACCGTTGTGAGGATCCTTTGCGCCTTGGGCATCGCCCTCGGATCGTAGGTCTTGACGTGCGATCCTTCCTTCAGCAGCTTTTGAATCAACTCAAGGGCTGGTGCAAAACGAATGTCGTCCGTATTCGGCTTGAAGGCGAGGCCCAGGACGACTATCGTCCTGCCCCGTAGGGACCCCAGGTGGTTCTGCAATTTCTTCAACACCATATCGATCCGCTCTGCGTTGATTCGCTCCACTTCCCGCAGAAGGCTCAGATCGCATCCGTGCTTCTCTCCTATGCGCACAAAGGCCTGAAGATCCTTCGGCAAACAGAATCCCCCGAAACCGATACCCGCATCGAGAAACGCCCGGCCAATCCGGCGATCCAGACCCATCCCTTCCGCTACCTTCAGGACATCTGCCCCCACCCTTTCGCAGAGATCTGCGATGAGATTGATATACGAGATCTTCGTCGCGAGGAAAGAGTTCGAGGCATGCTTGATGAGCTCCGCACTGGTGATGTCGGTTACAAGGAGCGGAACCTCGCGACGTGGGCACGCCTCATGGACGGGACAACGAAACGTTCCTCGAATCACGGGATCGTACAGCGCGCGCAGGAGCTCTGCTGCCTCCGGCCTTTCCACGCCGATCACGATGCGGTCAGGATGGAGAAAGTCCTCCACTGCTGATCCTTCCCGCATGAACTCAGGGTTCGAGGCAACCTCGAATCTACCCGTGTCTCCTCCGCCGTAAAGCTGCAGCAACTTTCCGATCCAGACTCCGGTCTGGACAGGAACGGTACTCTTCTCGACAATCAGTTGCGGGCCCTCCCCCATTTCCGCGAGTCGCCGGACCACGCCCTCAACGCTTGACAGATCCGCCTCGCCGTTCTCAAGCGGAGGCGTGCCGACACAAATAAATGCCACGCGGTAGGACCCGACACCCTCCGTCAGATGCTGCGCGAATCGGAGTCTCCCTGCACGCACTTGCCGCGCAACTATCTGATCCAGGAAGGGCTCGAAGATGGGAATCCTGCCCTCTTGGAGCAGCGCGATCTTTTCCTGGTCGTCATCAATACCGACCACCGTATTCCCCGTGTGGGCGAGGCACGCCGCTGTCACGAGCCCCACGTAACCGACACCGATGACGCAGATCTCCATCGCTATCTCGCTGGGTCTTGGGTGTTGGGTGCCGGCTGTCGGGTGTCGAGTGTTCGATGCTGGGTGTTCGGTGTTCCGTCGGATGTAATCAACGTCAAGAGCTCCCGAATGTCTTGTGCTCGAGACTTCGGACAGATCAATAGGCCGTGCTCTGTTTCCGCAATGATCAGGTCTCGGAGTCCGATTGTCGCGACAACCTTCTCGTCCTGTCCGTAGATGATGCAATGTGACGTATCCAGACCCGCGTGCCGACCGATAACGACATTCTCTGCTTTATCCCTGGGCAGGATACGCCCGAGGGCCGTCCACGAGCCCAGATCATCCCACCCGAAGTGACCGTGGACCATCCAGATGTTTTCTGCCGCTTCGAGCACCCCGTAATCCACCGATACCTTCTCCAGCGTGGAGTAGACTGTTGCCAGGACATTGGTGTACGCAGGCGTTCCAAGGGCGGACCGAATCTGCTCCAGTCCCGACCAATGGGCAGGCAAATGGCTCTTGAGTAATTGTTGAAGCGTCCGATTCTGCCATATGAAGATCCCGGTATTCCAAAAGTAGTCCCCTGCCGCCACAAAGCGCCTGGCCGTCTCGGCGTCGGGCTTTTCGCGAAATCGAAGGACCGGATAGATATCCTGAAGCATCTCCGACCCAATGTGCATATACCCGTAACCCGTCTCAGGGCGATCTGGCCTTACCCCGATAACAACGGTGCTCTTTCTCTCCTGGGCAAGCGTGACCGCCTTTTCAAGAGAGGCGCGGAACGCCGAGGCCCCCTGGATGCAGTGATCGGCAGGGAGGACCACGGCAATCGCATCCGGATCTCGACGCTCAAGGAACACGGAGGCCAAGCCAATACAGGCGGCCGTATTTCTCCCCACGGGCTCGCAGATGAGATTACCCGCGGGCAGCTCCGGCAGCTCCTCGTGAATGCGAGCAACATGCCCCTCGCCGGCCACCACGATCTGCCGGTCAATGGGAATCAAGGGCTCGATCCGTTCGACCGTCCTCCTGAGGAAAGTCTTTCCGCCCAGGAGACGGAGAAACTGTTTGGGAGATTCGGGTGTGCTCAAGGGCCAGAACCGCTCCCCGGAACCTCCCGCCATGATAATCGCATAAACATGATGGTTCATTGCGTTTCTTGGGTTTCTTGGGTCCGGTCCCATCAATCGCCAGTCACAAACCACCAATCAGTGGCTTC
>LDXR01000002.1 GCA_001443495.1 candidate division NC10 bacterium CSP1-5
CCGGGTGACGACGAAGGCGCGCGAATCAGAGCGGTTAAGCGGCTCTTCGATCGGATTCTCTTTAATGGGCGGTGGGTCTAACCTTAGAGGATTCGGCCGGTGACCCAATCACAGCCCGCTCTAACAAGGCGCTGGAGCCGGCGGCGTTGAGCAAGTCGGGCTCTTGTCGAGTCATCCGGGCGCCGCGACTCAGTGCCGGGCGTTGGGCACGAAGAGAGAGGATGCGGTGAGGCCAGAGGCTTTCCGGCGGCGGTGCCCGCTTGACTTCCTTCTAGGCCTCTTCTATACTTTCGTTCCGTTGTAACTAGCTGAGAGATCAAGGTTTTTGCGACACTCGGGGGACTTATTCATGGAGCGGAATCTGGCGCTTGATGTGGTGCGGGTGACGGAGGCCGCCGCGCTGTCCTCGGCGCGATGGATGGGGCGGGGGAACATGCAGCTCGCGGAGCAGACCGCGCTGGACGCCATGCGCCGCGCCTTTGATGTGGTGGAGTTCGCCGGGACCGTGGTGATCGGGCGCGGCGAAAAGGGAGAGACGCCCACCCTGTATGTCGGCGAGCAGGTCGGGTCTGGCAAGGACCCTCGGCTGGATGTGGCGGCGGAGCCGCTCGAAGGGGCCTCCATTGTCGCCGAGGGGCGGGCGAACGCCCTGGCGGCGGTCGCCCTCGCCGAAAAGGGGTGCCTCTTTCCCGCCCCGGATGTCTACATGGAGAAGATCGCGGTCGGGCCCAAGGCGCTGGGCGCCATCGATATTACCGCAGGGCCGGAGGCGAACCTGCGCTCCATCGCCGAGACGATGAAGTGCTATGTCGAGGATCTCACCGTTGTCGTCCTCGACCGCCCTCGCCATGCCGACCTCATCCGGACGGTTCGCGAGGCGGGGGCTCGGATCAACCTGATTCAGGATGGTGACCTTTCGGCGGCGATCGCCACCGCCCTCGAGGATTCAGGGGTGGATATCCTCATGGGGATTGGCAGGGCCCCGGAAGGGGTGCTGGCGGCGGCGGCGCTCCGATGTCTGGGCGGCGACATGCAGGCGCAGTTCAAGCCGGCGAGCGAGAGGGACGTCGAGCGGGTCCGCCGGACCGGCCTGAGGGATGTGGATCGAGTCCTCACCATCACTGATCTCGCCCGGGGGGGAGAGGTCACGTTCACCGCGACCGGGGTCACCGATGGCGATCTCCTGAAGGGGGTCCGGTTCTTCGGAGGGGGGGCAAAAACCCACTCGCTGGTGATGCGCTCCAAGTCGGGAACGGTCCGGTTCATTGAGGCCATCCATCGCTTTGACCGAAATCCCATCTACTGAATCCTCTCCTCGTGCTTCAACTCAGGAGTGTGTTCACTCCCTCCGGTTCCACCGCTGTGGAGTGCGGGGGGCGTGCGGACGGTCCGAGGAGATTCGATGCGCGAGGTCCAGCCCGTGATCAAGGGGGTCCGGGGCGCGCCGGACATTCTCCCCGCCGAGGTCGGTCGGTGGCGGCAGATAGAGGTCGGGGCCCGTCGCGTCCTGGAGAACTACGGCTACCAAGAGATCCGGACGCCCATGTTCGAGCGGACCGAGCTTTTTGTCCGGGGGATCGGAGAGGGGACCGACATCGTCGACAAGCAGATGTACACCTTCGAGGACCGGGGACACGAGAGTCTCACCCTGCGCCCGGAGGGCACGGCTCCCGTGGTCCGGGCCTACCTCGAGCACGGACTTGTCACCAAGGGGAGCCTCTGTAAGGTCTATTACATCGGCCCGATGTTCCGCCACGAGCGCCCCCAGGCGGGCCGGTTTCGGCAATTCCATCAGATCGGGGCTGAGGCCCTCGGGGTGGAGGACGCCGCCCTCGACGCCGAGGTCCTCGACCTCCTCTCGCACCTGTTCGACACCTTGGAGGTTGCCGGGTGGCAGCTCCACCTCAACAGCATCGGCTGCGAGACCTGTCGCCCCGTCTTCCGCGAACGGTTCGCCCTCTCTATGCTGGGCAAGAAGGCGGGGTTATGTCCGGATTGCCTCGTGCGGCTCGAGCGGAACCCCCTTCGGATCCTGGACTGCAAGGTGGAGGGCTGTCGCGCCCTCGCCGCTCAAGCCCCCACCCCCCTCGAATCACTGTGTGGGGAGTGCGAGGCCCATTTCCGGAAGCTGCAGGGGCTGTTGCAGCTCCTCAAGATCGACTACAGCATCAACCAACACCTGGTGCGAGGCCTCGACTATTACACCCGGACCACCTTTGAGTTCGTGAACCCGGCCCTGGGGGCGCAGAATGCCTTCGCCGGCGGCGGGAGATACGACCTGTTGGTGACAGAGATGGGGGGTCCGCCGACCCCCGGAATCGGATTTGCCATCGGCATGGAGCGTCTGTTGCTCTCGCTGCCGCCGGAGCGTCCCGGGGAGGCATGGGCGGGCGTCTTCGCCGTGACCATGGGAGAGGAGGCCTTTCACCTCGGCCTGCGACTCGTCCAAGAGCTCCGCCGGCAGGGGCTGCGGGCCGCCCTGGATATGGAAAGGCGCTCGGTCAAGAGCCAGATGCGTCTCGCCCACAAGGAGCGGTACCGCCACGCCCTCATCCTGGGTGACGACGAGCTCAGGGCCGGGATGGCCACGGTCAAGGACATGGCCCACGGGGGACAAGAGCAGGTGCCTCTACCAGAGGTGGTGGAGCGGTTGACACGCGGGGAAGATCAGGCACAGCAGAAGGAAGCATGAGGCGAAGCTATTATTGCGGAGAGGTGACGGCGGAACAGATCGGCGAGACCGTCACACTGATGGGCTGGGTCCACCGGAGGAGGGATCACGGGGGCCTCGTCTTCGTGGACCTCCGGGACCGCGAGGGGATTGTGCAGATCCTCTTTGGGCCGGAGCACGGCTCTGACGCCTACGAGACCGCCAGGCGGATGCGGTCGGAGTATGTGATCGCCGTGACGGGCCAGGTCCGCCGCCGCCCTCCCGGGACCGAGAATGTGCACCTCAAGACCGGCGAGGTGGAGGTGCCGGCCGCCGAAGCGCTCATCCTGAATGAGGCCAGGACCCCGGTCTTTCCCCTGGATGAGGAGCGACCCGTGGGCGAAGAACTCCGCCTCACCTATCGGTATCTCGACCTGCGCCGGCCGTCGCTCCAAAGAAATTTCCGAATCCGCCATCAGACCTCCCAAGTAGTCCGGGCCTTCTTCGACCGGCATGGCTTCATCGAGGTAGAGACCCCGGCGCTCACCCGGAGCACGCCCGAGGGCGCGCGGGACTACCTGGTGCCCTCCCGGCTCTACCCCGGGCACTTCTTCGCGCTGCCCCAGTCGCCCCAGCTCTTCAAGCAGCTCCTGATGGTGGCCGGCTTCGATCGCTATTTCCAGATCGTGAAGTGCTTTCGGGACGAAGACCTGCGGGCCGACCGGCAGCCGGAGTTCACCCAGATCGACGTCGAGATGTCGTTCGTAGACCGGGAGGACGTCCTGGCCATGACGGAGGAGATGATCTCGACCATCTTGCGTGAGGTGCGGGGTGTCGAGCTTGACCGGCCCTTCCCGCGCCTGAGGTATGACGAGGCGGTGGCGAGGTACGGTCTTGATAAGCCGGATATTCGATTCGAGATGTTCCTCGTGGAGGTGAGCGACCTGTTCCGGGGCACCGCCTTTCGCCCCTTCGCGGACGCCCTCGCCAGCGGGGGCCAGGTCAAGGGCATCAGGGTGCAAGGGAAGACCGAGACGTTCTCCCGAAAAATGATCGATGACCTCACCGAGTTCGTGAAGGGTTTCGGGGCGAAGGGCCTCACCCCCTTTCGGATGACCGCAGAGGGGCTTCAGTCTCCGGTGGCCAAGTTCCTTGGTCCTGAGGCCCTCGAAGGGCTGGTCCGGCGTTTCGAGCTTGTGGCGGGCGACCTTGTCCTCGCGATCGGCGACAACCCGGCCGTGGTGGCGGAGTCCCTGGGCCGCCTGCGGGTGAAGCTGGGGGTCGAGCTGGGCCTGATAGACAAGACCCTTATCCGTCCTGTCTGGGTCACCGATTTTCCCCTCCTGGAGTACAGCGAGGAGGAAAAGCGGCTCGTAGCGGTCCACCACCCCTTCACCGCCCCCATGGACGAGGATCTCCCGCTGTTCGAGAGCGCCCCCGAGACGATGCGGGCCAAGGCGTACGACCTCGTGATCAATGGCCACGAGTTGGGTGGCGGCAGCATCCGAAACCACGACCGGGAGACTCAGCAGAAGATGTTCGATGCCCTCGGGTTCAGCGCGGAGCAGGCGCGGGAGCGGTTCGGGTTCCTCCTGGAGGCCCTCGAATTCGGCACCCCGCCCCATGGGGGAATCGCCTTCGGGTTCGACCGCCTCATCATGCTGCTGACGGGGGCCGACTCGATCCGCGAGGTGATCGCCTTCCCGAAGACGCAGCGGGTTCAGTGCCTCATGACAGGTGCCCCTGCGGCGGTGGATCCCGTGCAGCTCAAGGAACTCGGCCTCAAACCGGATTTCGGCTAAGTCATTGAAATTAAGGTGGGCAATAGCATCCTTTTTCAGTTGACACTGCCAAGAGAGGAGGAGTAGCATTTGAGAGACAGTGGGGACGGCTAACAGCCGTCCCCTCATTGCTCTCAGGAGGGAATGTGGTCCAGGGCGAGATGAAAGGCGAACGCGCGACGGTTCGAAGACAGGTGCCTCTCCCTTCGGGGGCGGAGATCCAGGCTCTTTTCGGCCGGAATGATGAGCATATCCGAATGGTCGAGGAGCGTCTCCACGTCCGGTTGGTGGCCCGCGACGGGCTGTTGACCATCAGCGGGACCGAGGAGGAGGTCGGGATCGCCGAGAAGGTGATCGCCGAACTTACCGCGCTGCTCCAGGGGGGGCGGACCATCGGAAACCACGATGTCAAGCTGGCCCTCCGGCACATTGGTCAGGAAGAGCAGCAGACCTTCCGAAAGATCCAGGATGACTTCATCGAGGTCTCTGCGAAGAAGCGGGCGGTCCGACCCAAGAGCCTCGGGCAGCAGCGGTATATCGATGCCATCCGGACCCACGACATCGTCCTTGGGATTGGTCCCGCCGGGACGGGCAAGACGTACCTGGCGATGGCGATGGCCGTCTCGGCCCATCTCAAGCGCGAGGTGAGTCGGATCATCCTGACCCGGCCCGCGGTGGAGGCGGGGGAACGGCTCGGCTTTCTCCCGGGGACCCTCTACGAAAAGATCCACCCGTATCTCCGCCCACTCTATGATGCGCTCTACGACATGCTTGAGACGGAGCGCGCGAACCGGCTGATCGAGATGGGCGTCATCGAGATTGCCCCCCTCGCCTTCATGAGGGGGCGCACCCTGAATGACGCCTTCATCATCCTCGATGAGGCGCAGAACACCACCTCCGAGCAGATGAAGATGTTCCTCACCCGCCTCGGGTTCAACTCGAAGGCAGTGATCACCGGCGACATCACCCAGGTGGACCTCCCCCCCGGAAAGCTCTCGGGACTCATCGAGGTTCGTTCGATCCTGAACGATGTCAAGGGGATTGCGTTCGAGTACCTTGGCCAGGAGGACGTCGTTCGCCACGAACTGGTCCAGCAGATCATTCGCGCCTACGAGCAGCGCCAGACCTCACCCCTCGCCTCCCGAGACCCGAGCCGGCGCGAGGAGGATCCGGGGACGGGCGAGGGACGTTGAGGCGATGGCGGGGAGTCCGTACCGATGAAAATCCCTCAGTGGGTGGTTTTGGGGGCGAAGAGGGGGAACGACACCAAGGCGAGCAAGCCGACCAGCTTGCCGACCTACCGCTACCGCCTTTCCCCGGTGGATCGACTCTTCCGGGCCTCGGAGCAGCGGCCACTGATCCCTCTGCTCTTGGGGTTCCTCCTGGCGTTGACCGTCGGGGCAGTCGTTGCCTCCTATCGTCCCCTTCCCTTCGGTCCCGTTTCGGCCGCTGCGATCGTGCTCCTTGCCGTGTGCGTGGTCGGGACCCTCCTCTTTTATGCCCGATTCCTCGAGGCCCGACCAGTCACCTCCCCACAGATGCTGTACCTCCTGGGGGCGGTGATCCTCTTGGCGACTCTGATCAACCGCTTCCTCCTCATTATCCTCGTCTCCTTGAGCCAGAGTTTCCCTTTCATTCCGCTCCATTCCTTCTACTATGCGATCCCCGTGGCCCTCGGGAGCGTGCTGCTGAGCGTGCTTTTCAATGCCCGAGTGGCCTTCGGGGGGGCGATGGCATTAGCCATTCTGTCGGCGCTCATGGTCACGGATGAGGTGGCCTTCTTCCTCTACGGAGCGATCGGGGCCGTCGTCGGCGCCTTCAGCATCCGGCGGACTCAGGACCGCACCACCTTCTTTAAAGCGGGATTCTGGGTCGCCGTCGCCAACGTCGGCACCGTTTTGACCTTTATCTCGATCTACGGCCGGTCAGGCGTGGCGCTGCCGTATGACCTGGCGGCTTGCCTCGCGAACGGCGCGTTGGTTGCCCTGTTTGCCTCCACCCTCCTTCCAGTCCTGGAGTATCTCTTTGGGACCGCGACGGATCTGAAGCTTCTCGAGCTGTCCAATCTGAATCAGCCCCTGTTGAAGCAGCTGATGAAGACCGCTCCCGGGACGTATCACCATAGCCTGATGTTGGCAGAGCTGGCGGAAGCGGCAGCCGAGGCCATCGGCGCCAATCCGCTCGTGTGTCGGGTGGGCGCGTACTATCATGACATCGGCAAGGTCAAGAAACCGGCCTACTTCATCGAGAACCAGATGGACGCCATGAATAGGCACGATAAGCTCTCTCCAAGTCTGAGCAGCCTCATCGTCGTCTCTCATGTGAAGGACGGGATCGAGATGGCAATGGAGCATCGCCTTCCGGCCGCCATCGTGGATCTCATCCCCCAGCACCATGGCACCCGCCTGGTCACCTACTTCTATGAAAGGGCCAAGGAGTCGCAGGACCCGGACCTGGGTGAGGTGAAAGAGGAGGATTATCGGTATCCGGGCCCCAAGCCCCAGACCCGGGAGGCAGCGATTCTCATGGTGGCTGACGCGGTCGAGGCGGCAGCCAGGACGCTCACCGAACCCACCCCGGCCCGAGTCCTGGGGCTGGTCCAACGGATCGTCAATAACATCTTCATCGAGGGGCAACTGTCGGAATGTGACCTGACCCTCAAGGACCTCCACCAGATCGCCAGGGCCATGGTCCGCGTCCTCACCGCCATCCACCACCACCGGGTGGATTATCCAGGATACAGGTTTGAAGAGGTGAAGAAGAAGGAGGGTGAGAAGCGGGGGGATGGGGATACAGATTCGAAACGGGCAAAGGAGGAGGCGGGTCGGTCTGTCCCGTCTAAGACGGGTGGGGGAGAGGACCTTATCCGTCTTGGGCAGACCGAGTGATGAGGTCTCGGTGCTCCTCGTCGGTGATCGGGCCATCCGGCGGCTCAATCGGGCATACCTGAACCACGATCATCCCACCGACGTCCTGGCGTTTCCGCAACCGAAGAGTTTCCCATTGCCAGGGCCGCATCTCCTCGGCGATGTGGTCATCTCGGTCGACACCGCTGCCCGCCAGGCCAAAGCGCACGGCCATTCCCTCAACCAGGAGCTGGCCCTCCTGCTGATTCATGGCCTCCTCCACCTCCTCGGCTACGACGATTCGACGCCAGCGGCGCGTCGCCGCATGTGGAGCACACAGGCCCGCCTTCTCGCCATCTCCGCCAGGCCCCTGTCCTGACACCAGCAGAGAGATTCTTCGTTGTCAAAAGGGATCTTCGCCCGCGCCTTCTCCGCCGCAGGCTGGAGCTGGCCGCAGAGTTTCCTCCGAAAGGAAACTCATTGAACTTTCCGCAAGATTTCCCCTATAATCGGCCCTGTACCGCTCAGGGCCAGGGCTCTCGGACCTATCGATGACATACGTTCGCATCGGGGTTGCCGACCATGTCGGTCACAGAAAAGCCGCCCTGGAAGGGGCCCGCACCGGTCGTCGCATGCATCATCCCGAAGGACGAGACTGAACGATGCGATGGGGATAACCGCCTCCTGTCTCACCCATTGTCACAGGGCGCTGAGCGTCTTGGGGTCGCAGGGGCATGCAGGATGAGCACCCCGTTGCGCCAAGAACACGCCCCACCGCTCCGTGGCTTGAAGGCGCTCACGACCGCCTTCCAGTTCGTGAGCGATCCGATTCCCGTCATGCGCTCGATGTACATAGAGCGGGGGTTGATCAGTGCCTTTGGTAAGATCAATCCGCTGTCCAAGCGCGAGCGGCTGGTGGTCATGGCCATCGGCCCGGAGTACAACCGCCAGATCCTGAGTGACCCGGATACCTTTCGGGCGCGCGGTATGGTGCTGCAGGGACCGCAGGGCTCGGCACACCAGCGGATCCGATTCGGCCTCATCAGCATGAACGGTGAACAGTACCTCCAGCAACGCAAGTTGCTCATCCCGCCGTTTCACAAGAAGAGCATGGAAGGCTATCACAATGCCATCGTCAACCTGACCGAGCAGATGCTCGGCACCTGGCGGGATGGGGAGCAGCGCAACATGTGTGGCGAGATGCAGGCCCTGGCCCTGCGCGTCGCCAGCATGGTCCTCTTCGGCGGCAGCGACGCCGAAGAAGCATATCAGATCGGGCAGATGATGAAGGAGTGGCTCGCGATGTGCTTTCGTCGGCGTGTCTGGTTCTTCCAGGTAAACATCCCTGGGACCCCGTATCGCCGGTTGCTCGGGCATGCCGGGCGACTGGAAAGGGAGATTCGGGCCATGATCGATCGCCGTCGGCGAGAGGAGACGGGCGGCGGGGATGTGCTGTCTGTCCTGTTGCGTGCGAGAGACGAAAACGGCAACTCAGCGAGCGAGGGCGAGTTGATCGGTCAGGTGAACGTCATCTTCGCCGCGGCGCACGAAACGAACGCAAGTGCCCTCACGTGGACGCTGTTTCTGCTGTCCCAGCACCCACGGATCATGGCTGTGCTGTTGGATGAACTCGAGAGTACGCTCCACGGTGATGCGCCGAGGATCGACCAGCTGCATCACCTGGCTCTCTTGGAACGGGTAATCAAGGAGAGCCTGCGCCTTATCCCGCCGGTGGTCTGGAGCACCCGGATCGTCGATCAGCCGGTCAAGCTTGGACCCTATTTTCTGCCGAAGGGTTCCCGTGTGTTATACAGCCAATACATGACGCACCATCTTCCGGAGCTGTACCCGAATCCGGAGTGGTTTGATCCGGACCGGTGGCTCTCCACCGAACCGTCGCCGTACGCCTATCTCCCATTCGGGGGCGGGCCACGGATGTGCATCGGTTACGCCTTCTCGATGACGATGCTGCGGATCACCCTGGCGATGATCCTTCAGCGGTATCGCTTGTCGCTGGTGCCCGGTGCGAGGATCGACCGCAAGTACGCAGTCACGCTGTTGCCGAAGTATGGCATGCCCATGATGGTCCACAAACAGGATCGGCAGTTCACCAAGGAGATCCCTCGGGGCAATATCCACGAAATGGTCGATCTCGCCACGCATTGATCGCTGGACACCCGGCGCCCGCTCGACACCCTGACACCGCATCACGGACCGGAGAAGGAAACGGTAACCTCCCAGAGGCGGCCAAGCAACCGGCGGGGGCGTTCACCACGCTATTGACAGGGATTGCCGCTTGGGGGATACTCCAGCCCTACACAGGCGATCATGATTGAACCACGGTCTTCTACCCACAGGTGAGGAGAGAAAGGATGGGGCAGCGGATCCTGGTTGCGGACGATGAAGGGGCATCCCGAAAGGGGTTGAAGGCGCTCCTTGCCAACTGGGGCTACGAGGTCGAGGAAGCTTCCAACGGGGAGGAAGCCCTCCAGAAGGCCGTTGCTTTCCTTCCCGCGGTCATCGTCGCCGATCTCGTCATGCCCGGACTCGATGGGCTGGGGCTCTTGAAGGGCCTCCAAGAGGAGTTACCCTTCGCCGCGGTCATCATCCTGACTGGCCACGGGACCATCGAGACGGCGGTGACCGCCATGAAGCAAGGGGCCTACGACTATCTGACAAAGCCGGTGGATGTCCCGCGGCTCAGGGTGCTCATTCGGCGGGCCCTCGAGAAGGGGGAAGCGCTCCGGGAGGTGACACTCCTGCGGCGGCGGCTGAAAGAGGTCTGGGGGTACGGGAAGCTGGTGGGCAAGGGCAAGGCGATGCAGGAGGTGTACCGGCTCATTGATCTCGCGGCTCCGACCTCAGCTCCGGTGCTGGTCTCGGGAGAGAGCGGGACGGGCAAGGAGCTGGTGGCGCACATCCTCCACGAGCTTTCCCCCCGGGGCCAACGGGCCTTCGTCGCCGTGAACTGCTCGGCCATCCCGGAGACGCTCTTAGAGAGCGAGATCTTCGGTCATGAGCGGGGGGCCTTTACCGGTGCCATGGAGCGGCGGATCGGCTGCTTTGAGCTGGCGCATGAGGGCACCATCTTCCTGGATGAGATCGCCGAGATGAGCCCGTCGACCCAGGCGAAGTTCCTCCGGATCCTTGAGGACGGCACGGTGAGGCGCCTCGGGGGCAAGGCAGAGATCAAGGTCGATGTCCGGGTCCTGGCTGCCACCAACAAGGACCCCCTGAAGGCGATTGCCGATGGGAACCTGAGGGAGGATCTCTACTACCGCCTGAACGTCTTTTCCCTCGCCCTTCCCCCTCTCCGCGAGCGGCGCGAGGACATCCCCCTGCTCCTCCAGGCGTTCATCGAGGAGTTGAACACCAAGTACGAGAAGCGGATCAAGGCGGTCGATGAAGCGGCGCTGCGAATCCTGATGCGATATCCCTGGCCGGGGAACGTCCGGGAGCTACGGAACACGGTCGAACGGGCGGTCATCGCCTGCAAGGCCGATCTCATCACGGCGCGACACCTCCCCCCCGGACTTACGAACAAGGCCAGGGATGAGGGCTCCGATTCCATCTCCGTCCCTCTCGGGATCACCCTCGAGGAGGCGGAGAAGAACCTCATCCGCAAGACGCTCGCCTCGGCGAACAATAACAAGACGAAGGCGGCCGAGATCCTCGGGATCAGCTTGAAGACTCTCCACAACAAGTTGCATCGCTACGGGGTGTAGGATGTGGTTCGGGATCAAAGGAAAAGAGGTCCTGGCGATTACCCTGTTGACTGTTCTGGTGGTGGTCACCACCACCTTCATCCACCTCTCCTGGGTGACCACTCTGGTGGTACAAGAGGCGATACGACAGGCGCAGCTGATCGCGAAGCAGCTCTACGCGCAAAGCAGCCGGTCGCTCTCCCGAGCCCGAGACGCGAATCCCTCAGAGATCCTCAGGAGCGATCGGGAGCTTCGAAGCCTGCTTGATGCGAGCGTCGGATACTCGCCCAACCTCCTGTACGCGCTGATCGCCGACCAGAAGGGAACAATGATCTTCCACAGCGAGCGAGAGAAGGAGGGCACGCCCGCCCCCGAGCGGCCGAGCCTGGAGCACCTTCTCTCCCTCGATCCCATTGGGCGGTTCCACGCCCTGTACGAGGAGGGGAAAATTTATGAATCCAGACTGCCCCTGAGCCTCGACAACAGGCCCTTTGGGAGCATCCGTCTCGGGGTCGCCACCAGTCTGTTGAGGAAGGAGCTGAACGTCTCTGTGCAAAAGAGCCTGGCCCTCGCCGGCCTAGCCCTGCCTGCGACCTGGCTCGTCGCTATGGGTGTTGGCGCCCTGATCCTGAAGCCGATGCGCAGGTTCACACGGGAGACGGAAGGGGGGAGGCGGAGTGACCTGAGCAGTGGCGGCAGCCTGGGCCAGGGAGACGAGATTGGCGAACTGACCTCCCCGCTCCAGCTCCTTGGCCAGCAGCTTCAGCCGGACCGACTGAAACTCTTCAGCGAGAAGGCCGAGCTTCAACAGGTCGTCGATCACCTGGAGGACGGGATCGTCCTCTTCACCCAGGATCGGCGAGTCCTTTTCTTCAATAAGGCCGCGGAGGTGGTTGTGGGGCGGCCCTTGGAAGAGGTCGTGGGATGGCCGTGGGATGACGTGCTGAGGCCTTTCCACCCTCTCCGCCCGCTGCTGCAGCACGCCTTTGAGCACCGGGCCAGCTTTCGGAATGCTGCCGTCACCATGCCTCGCGACGACGGCAACAAGGAATTCTTGGTCTCGCTCTTCTTCGTCACGGATCGCCACAGGGCGATGGGGGCCATGGTTGTTGTCAAGGATCTCGAATCGATCAAGACGCTCCGGTCCTTGATCACCTACTCCGCCAAGCTGACGGCGCTTGGCAGGCTCACGTCGGGACTCGCCCATGAAGTCAAGAACCCCCTGAATGCCATGATGATCCACCTCGAACTCCTGAGGGAAAAGCTCGACATGCCTGCCGACGAGGTTCAGCAGAGCCTCGAGGTCATCGGGAGCGAGATCCGGCGGTTGGATAGGGTGGTGCATGGGTTCTTGAGGTTTATCCGGCCTGAAGAGCTGAGCCTGAGGCTGTTAGACCTGAGCACCCTCCTCAGAGACGTGGCGGCCCTCATGGAGACAGAGTGGCAGAAGGAGGGTGTCCGCTTCGCCTTCCAGTTGGACCCCACGCTTCCTCTCATTGCCGCTGACGAGGAGCTGCTGCGGCAGGCGTTCCTCAACATCCTGCTGAATGCCTGTCAAGCCATGCCGACCGGCGGCATCGTTCGCATTTCGACGGCGATGGAGCGGTGGGATTCTGTGACGGTGAGCATCGCCGACACAGGGGTCGGGATCCCCCCTGATGATCTGGGGAAGATCTACCAGCTCTACTACACGACGAAGCCTCACGGAAGCGGTATCGGCCTCTCCTTGGTGTACCGGGTCGTCCAGATGCATAACGGCTCCATTGACGCCTCATCGGAGCTGGGCCGGGGGACCACCATGGTCGTCCGGCTTCCGGTAAGCCAGTCCCGTTCGTGATCTCCCGGACAGGATCGGCAGACGTGACAGCGATGAGACTCCTTTCCTCCCTGTTCTTGTTGACGGTCCTCATGGTGGGCTGTGCCCAATCGAAGGCCGCCGGGGTCCCATCCGGTCCGGCTTCGCCTCAGTCGTACCCCATCCGAGAAGAACCCTCATCTCCTCCTCCGCGCCTCCTCTCGTCCCAGGTGGGCCGCGAGGAAGAGGAGCGGCTCAAGCAGCAGGCGGCAAGGAGCATCGAGAGCACAGAGCAGATGGTGAGGCAGATCAATGCGAAAAGGCTGGCCAAGGACCAGGAGGAGGTCCTTTCCACCATTCGGAGTTTCCAGTCCAAGGCGAAGGAGGCCCTTGCGCTTAAGGATTTCTCGAGGGCCTCTACGCTCGCGGACAAAGCCAGGATCCTTGCGAAGGAGCTGCTGACCACCCTGCGATGAGGAGGCAGCCTCCTCGTTCTGTCCGTTCCCCGCGTTCCTCCCTCGTGTCACAAAACGACACGGGCAATGTCTGAACGTCTCCGCCGTGTAATCCTTACACGACCGCCGTGTAAATCTGACATATGTCGCTGTTCACCCCAGACTGCGGAAGGGGACGGGAGATTACTACAGCCGAGGTGTCGCGATGATCGATGTTCCCTCGGGGCATAAGGCAGGATTCATTGCTGTCATTGGGCGGCCAAACGTCGGCAAGTCCACGCTGATCAACCGCCTGGTGGGTCAGAAGGTGGCGGCGGTCTCTCCGAAGCCCCAAACGACCCGCAACCGGATTGCGGGAGTCAGGACGACCGGGTCGTACCAAATGATCTTCTTGGATACCCCGGGCATTCATCACGCTGAGACCCTCTTCAATCGCGAGATGGTCAAGCTGTCCCTCAGGACCCTGGCAGAGGTGGATCTCATCCTCTGGGTGATCGATGCCTCCGATCCCCTTTCCGATGAAGACCAATTGGTTCACGGGCATCTCCAGGACTGCAAGGTCCCGGTCGTTTTGGCCCTCAACAAGGTCGACCTGGTCAAGCCCAAGCAGCGCCTTCTTCCTGCCATTGACGCGTGTCACAGGCTGATCCCGGCAGCCGAGGTGGTTCCCATCTCGGCCACCGAGGGGGTCAACCTGAGTCTGCTAGAGGAGATCCTGCTGAGGTATCTCCCGGAGGGCCCGCTTTTCTTTCCTGCTGAGCAGACAACGGATCAGCCGCGACATCTTGTCGTCGCTGAGATTATTCGGGAGAAGGTCTTCGAGCTGGTGCATCAAGAGGTCCCCTACGCCGTGGCGGTCCAGGTAGACGAAATGGAAGAGCGGCCGGGGACGGCCCTCATGGACATTCAGGCCACCATCTATGTGGAGAGGGACTCCCAGAAGGGGATCATCATCGGGGAAGGGGGCAGGATGCTGAAGAGGATCGGACAACAGGCCCGCCAGGAGATCGAGGGGGTCCTTGGGGCGCGCGTCTATCTTGGCCTGTGGGTCAAAGTCCACAGGGCGTGGCGGAAGAACGAGGAGGCCCTGCGCCGCTTCGGATACCTGCTGAAGTCCGGGTGACGCGGCCCCCAAAGCCTGAGCTTTTCCTTTCCCGCTCTCACGCGCTGTGGTAGGATATGGACCGCTCATTGTAGGCGGTAAGAGTGCGCCTGGTCACGATGATCTATTTCCCACTGAGCCGGAGATGCACGACGTCTGTGCCGTCATTCTAGCCGCTGGCGAGGGGACCCGGATGCGGTCCCGGATCCCCAAGGTCCTCCACCCCCTGCTGGGCCGGCCCCTGATCTCCTATCCGGTGGACCTCTGCCTCGGCCTGGGGGTAAAGCGCGTGCTGCTGCTGGTGGGCCCCCGGGCCGAGGGGGTCAGGCAGGCTCTCGCGGGACGGCCGGTCGAGTTCGTAGAGCAGCCGGAACCCCGCGGCACGGCCGACGCGGTCCTCCAGACCGAGATGGCCCTGGCGGGCTTTCGCGGGACCGTCCTGGTCCTGGGGGGAGACACCCCCCTCCTCACCGAATCGACCGTGGCGGGGCTCCTCGACGCGCACCGCGCGGCGCGCGCGGTGGCGACGGTCCTCACCGCTCGTGTGGAGGATCCCGCCGGGTACGGCCGCATCCTCCGCGACCGACGGAGCGCCCTCAGGCGGATCGTCGAAGAGGTCGAGGCGACGGCGAAAGAGAAGGGGGTGCGGGAGGTCAATACCGGCTGTTACGGCTTCGCTGGCGCGGCCCTCTTTCCTGCCCTGAAGCGGGTGCCGGTCTCGCCGGTCAAGGGGGAGTCCTTCCTGCCCGGGCTGGTGGAGGTCTTCCTCCGACAGCGGCGCCGGATCCATACCTTTGAGGCGAGCGATCCCACCGAGGTGCTGGGGGTGAACACGCGGGCGGAGCTGGCCCAGGCTGCGGTCGTTCTCCGGCAGCGGGTGCATGAACGGCTGATGGCGGAAGGGGTCACCCTTCTGGACCCGGCCGCCACCTACATTGATGCGACCGTGACGATTGGCCCCGACACGGTGATCTACCCGGGCGTCATCCTCCAGGGGGCCACGACGATCGGCGCAGGGTGCGTCATCTATGGCCACTGCCGGATTCAGAATTCCCACCTGGCCGATGCCGTCACGATCCTGGACGGCTCGGTGATCTCCGAGAGCGAGATAGCGGAGGGGTGCGTGGTAGGGCCCTATGCCCATCTCCGCCCGCACAGTCGCCTCCGGTCGAAAGCCAAGGTGGGAAATTTCTGCGAGGTGAAGAAGGCGGTCATCGGCGCGGGTTCCAAGGTGCCGCATCTGGCGTATGTCGGTGACGCGACGATCGGGGAGAATGTGAACGTGGGGGCCGGCACGATCACCTGTAATTACGACGGCTTCGCCAAGCATCAGACGGTCATCGAAGACGAGGTCTTCGTCGGGAGCAATGCCAACCTAGTGGCGCCCATCACGATCGGCCGGGGGGCCATCATCGCGGCCGGCTCTACCATCACCGAAGCGGTCCCCCCCGATGCCGTGGCCTTTGGGCGAGCCCCCCAGGTCACCAAGGAGGGGCGGGCCAAGGCGACCCGGCAGAAGCGGCAGGCGATGGCGCCTCCGAAGAGTGATGAGGACTGAGGGCTGAGTAGCATGTGCGGGATCATCGGATACGTCGGTCCCAAGAACGTGGTGCCGGTCCTCCTCGACGGCTTGAAACGGCTCGAGTACCGGGGCTACGATTCGGCCGGTGTCGCCTTCCTCCAGCAGGGGGCGCTCCAGATCTACCGGAGCGTCGGGAAGATCAAGGATCTGGAAAACACCCTGTGGGGGAAAGATCTCGCTGGCGACATCGGCGTTGGCCATACCCGCTGGGCGACCCACGGCCGCCCGTCCGAGGCGAACGCGCATCCCCACGTGGATTGCACCGGTGAGCTCGTAGTGGTGCACAACGGCATCATTGAGAACTACGTGCCCCTGAAGGAAAAACTGATCGCCGAGGGGCATCGGTTCACGTCAGAGACCGACACGGAGGTGATCGCGCACCTCATCGAGCAGTACCTCGAGGGCGACCTGGAAGCGGCGGTGCGGCGCGCCCTCCGGGAGGTGGCGGGTGCGTATGCCATCGCGGTGCTCTGGCGGGGGGACCCCGATCGGCTCGTCGGTGCCCGCTGCTCGAGTCCGCTGGTGGTGGGCATCGGGGAAGGGGAGTTTCTGGTGGCCTCAGATATCCCGGCGCTCCTCTCCCACACGCGCAATGTGCTCTTCCTGGAGGATCAAGAGATTGCGGTGATCAGCCGGGAGGGGGTCACGGTGACCACGATGGAGGGGGACCCGATCCAGCGTCCGGCCACTCAAATCTCGTGGAGCCCCGTCCTGGTCGAGAAGGGCGGCTACAAGCATTTCATGCTGAAGGAGATCCACGAACAACCCCGGGCCATTCGCGAGACACTCCTCGGGCGGTACTCGCTGGAGGCCGGGGAGATCTACCTCGACGGGATGGAGGCGGTGGCGGAGATCCTTCCGGTTCTCCAGCGCGTGGTGCTGGTGGCCTGTGGTACCTCCTGGCATGCGGCGCTCGTGGGGAAGTTCCTCCTGGAGGAGCTCTGCCGGGTCCCGGTAGAGGTGGACTATAGCTCCGAGTTCCGGTACCGCGAGCTTATCCTCGGTTCGGACACCCTGGTGCTCACCATCAGTCAGTCGGGAGAGACCCTGGACACCCTGGTCGCGCTCAGGGAGGCCAAGCGGCGCGGGTGCCGCGTCGTCTCCATCGTCAATGTCGTGGGCAGCTCCATCGCCCGGGAGAGTGACGGGGTGTGCTATACCCATGCCGGACCGGAGATCGGCGTGGCCTCGACCAAGGCCTTCACCGCGCAGCTCACCGCCCTGTATCTCTTGGCCCTGTATCTCGGGCGGCGCCGGGGGGTCTTGGACGCCTCCCGGGTGCAGGAGCTGCTCCCCCCTCTGTTGCGGCTGCCCCAGTTGGCAGAAGAGACGATACGGTGCGATCAGGTGGTGGAGCGGCTGAGTCACCTCTACTCCCAGCATACCGACTTCCTCTTCCTGGGGCGGGGGATCAACTACCCGGTCGCGCTCGAGGGGGCCTTGAAGCTCAAAGAGGTCTCGTACATCCATGCCGAAGGATATCCCGCCGGCGAGATGAAGCATGGGCCCATCGCTTTGATCGATGCCCGGATGCCGGTGGTCATTCTGGCCCCCCAGGATCGGACGCACCCGAAGATCCTGGCCAACATCCAGGAGGTCAAGGCCCGAGGGGGTGTCGTGATCGCCGTGGGGACGGCAGGCGATCCCGAGCTTCGCGCGCTGGTCGATCACTGCATCACCATCCCGGCAACGACTCCGCATCTCACCCCGATCCTCATGGTGATGCCGCTGCAGCTGCTCGCCTACCACATCGCCGTCCGCAAGGGGTGCGATGTCGATCAGCCCCGCAATCTCGCCAAGAGCGTCACTGTGGAGTGAGCGGGAGCGCGACGGTTCCCATCTCGCGCCTTCATGTCACCCAGCCCATAATCGGACCCTGATCGACAAAAATTTGCGCTGACCTTTGATGACGGTGCACCCTGAAGCGTACCTGGCCGAACTAAATCCGCCCCAACGCGAGGCGGTCCTCCACACCGAGGGACCCCTCCTCATCCTTGCCGGGGCCGGGTCCGGAAAGACCCGTGTCATCATCTACCGGATCGCCTACCTCATCGGCGGGCTCCAGATTCGTCCCTGGAACATCCTCGCCGTGACCTTTACCAACAAGGCGGCCGACGAGATGCGTGGGCGGGTGGCCCAGCTCCTCGGGGCCGAGGGGCTGAACGTATGGGTGGGGACCTTTCACGCCACCTGCGTGAAGATCCTGAGGAAAAACGCTGCCTACCTCGGCCTTCGGTCCTCTTTTCTGATCTACGATGAGGCCGACCAGCTCGCCCTGCTCCGGGAATGCCTCAAGGAGTTGGATCTGAGCGAGCGGGTGATTCATCCGCGCGTGGCCCAAAACAGGATCAGCCGGGCCAAGAATGATCTCCTCACCCCGGCGGAATTCGCTGCCCAGGCGGGCGATTACCTCGAAGAGCGGGTGGCCAGGATCTATTACCGGTACCAGGCTGAGCTCCAGCGGAGCGGGGCCTTAGACTTTGACGATCTCTTGGTCGAGGCGGTCCGACTGTTCCTGGAGCGACCCATGGTCCTCGGCTACTACCAGGACCTCTGGCGCTACATCATGGTGGATGAGTATCAGGATACGAACCACGCCCAGTACCGGTTGATCCGCCTTCTGGCAGAGCGGCATCAGAATCTGGCGGTGGTGGGTGATGATGATCAGTCGATTTATCGGTGGCGTGGGGCCGATCTCGGGAACATCCTGGAGTTTGAACGAGACTATCCCTACTGCAAGACGGTGCGCCTGGAGCAGAACTACCGATCCACCCAGCGAATCCTGGAGACCGCTTCCTCAGTGATCGCCCATAACCGGGGTCGCAAGGCGAAGCATCTCTGGACCGAGAATGAAGAGGGGGACCCGGTGGGTTTCTGCCAAGCGAGGGATGAGGAGGACGAGGCCACCTTCGTTGTGGAGACCATCAGACGTCTGGCGATCGCGGAAGGGTGGAGCTTTGATGACTTCGCCGTGTTCTACCGGGTCAACGCCCAATCCCGGGTCCTGGAGGATGCCTGCCGGCGCGTGATGACCCCGTATATCATCGTGGGCGGCCTCCGGTTCTACGAGCGCAAGGAGATTAAGGACCTCTTGGCTTATCTCCGGCTCATCGCGAACCCTGCCGATTCGGTCAGCTTTCTCCGAGCGGTGAATGTCCCGACTCGAGGGATTGGGAAGACGACCTTGGAGAAGGTGAGCAGATTTGCCTCAGGAAAGGGGCTGTCTCTCTGGGAGGCCTGCCGTGAAATGGTCAAAGAAAATCTTCTCCCCGCGCGACAGGCCAAAGCCATCCAGGACTTCCAGGTCCTCATCGAACGCTGTACGGTGAAACTCCCCGGGAGCTCCGTTCCTGAAATGCTCAACGACCTTCTCCAGGAGACCGGATATCTGGAGGAACTCCAGCGGGAAGCGACTCCTGAGGCCCTGAGTCGCCTCGAAAACCTTCGCGAGCTGATCTCCGCAGCCCAGGATTTTGTCGCGCGGAGTGAGGACAAGTCGCTTGAGGCCTTCCTGGATATGGTCGCGCTCCTCACCGATGTGGACGAGGGGATGAAAGATGCGCGGGGAAAAGTGACCCTGATGACGCTACATATGGCCAAGGGGTTGGAGTTTCCCGTGGTCTTCATCACGGGAATGGAGGAGGGGGTCTTTCCGCACAGCCGGGCCTACACCGATCCGGAAGAGCTTGAGGAGGAGCGGCGTCTCTGTTACGTGGGGGTGACCCGGGCCAAGAAGCGCCTCTTCCTCACCGCGGCTATGCAGCGGCGGCTGTACGGCGGTGAGAGCGTCAACCTTCCGTCCCGGTTTCTGGAAGAGATCTCGCCGGAGCTTCTGCAAAGGGTCGAGACCCCGACTCCGTCGTATGCCCCACACCTGGAAGGCCTGGGGGTGTCGTCCGTGCGATACGAAGCGGAGGCGGATGACCCCCCCCTTGTGGATTTTTTGCAGCCGGGGGTCCGTGTCAGGCATCCGGAATGGGGGGTGGGCAGGATCCGCGAGCGGATCGGCAATGGAGACGAGCTGAAGGTTGTGGTGACCTTTCCGGGGATCGGGGTAAGAAAACTCAAGGTCAAGTACGCCCAACTCACCCAGGCCTGAAGGATCGGCTCGGGAGAACATTCTTCGTCGGGAACAGCACCTGCAAGCCCCTCGCTCCTGGCCTCCCGCGGCGACCCTGAGCGGCGGCTTACGGCCTGGGTCCCTCCGTGTTCACGATCCCTGCAAGGAAGCCCGGCACAGATCGCGCCTCGGTTTCCCAGGCCGTCGCCTGCCGAGGGGCCCCGCCGCTCCCGGCAATGTCGCTCGGGACCTGCAGGTGCTGCTCTTTATCCCTTCCATTGGAAAATCTTTGCGGGGTCATCGTAAAATGCTATCATCTCTATACCTTCCGTGGAGGATGCGGCGATGAAGATCACGCGCCGAGAGGTGGAACATGTGGCGAGGCTGGCCCGGCTGGGCCTGGCCGACGAGGAGATGGAGAGGATGCGGGCCCAGCTGGATGCGATTCTTACGTACATCGATAAGCTCAACCAGCTGGACACTCGTGAAATCAAGCCGACGTCCCACGTCATCCCGATGACCAATGTCCTTCGCGAGGATGTGGTCTCCCCGTCGCTTTCTCAGGATCAGGCCTTGGCCAATGCCCCCGATCGCCACGAGGCCTTCTTCCGCGTCCCCCGCATCTTGGAGGCGTAGTTCATGGTTCAGAGTTGATGGAAATGATCGTGGTCCCCCTCTCGGCGTGATAGGCGTTATCCATGAACCCTCAACCATGAACGGTGAACGGGTCTTCCGATGGAGCTGACCGGCCTGACCATTCATGAACTGCAGGGACTGCTCCGGCGCCGGGAGGTGACCGCAAAGCAGGTCCTGATGGCCTTTCTCAAGCGGATTGCCCAGGTCGAGGGAAAGATCCAGGCGTACATGGCCGTGACGGGCCTCGAGGCGCTCCGGATGGCCTCCCGTCTGGATCGACGCCGCCACGCGGGGGAGGATGCCGGCCCGCTCGCCGGGATCCCACTCGCCATCAAGGACGTCATCTGCACACAGGATGTTCCGACCACCTGCTCCTCCAGGATCTTGGACGGATTCATTCCGCCCTATGACGCGACGGTGATGAGGCGCCTCAACCAGGCCGGCATGGTGCTGCTCGGAAAGACCAACATGGATGAATTCGCCATGGGGTCGTCCACCGAGAATTCGGGCTACAAGGTCACGCGCAACCCCTGGGACTTGGATCGGGTTCCCGGGGGGTCGAGCGGGGGGTCGGCGGCGGCGGTGGCGGCAGACCTGTGCACCGCCGCTCTCGGCTCGGACACCGGTGGCTCGATCCGGCAGCCGGCAGCCTTCTGCGGGATCGTCGGGGTGAAGCCCACCTACGGTCGCGTCTCGCGATACGGGCTCGTCGCCTTCGCGTCATCGTTGGATCAGATCGGGCCCATGACCAAGGACGTTCGGGATGCGGCGATCCTCTTAGGCGTCATCGCGGGTCACGATACCTGCGACTCCACCTCGGTAAACGTGCCTGTTCCGGACTACGTCGCCCAGTTGGGTCGCGAGGTGACTGGACTGAGGATCGGCATCCCGAAGGAGTACTTTATCGAAGGGATGGACCCCGAGGTGGAAACGGCCATTCGGGCGGCGATCAACGTCTTGGAGTCCCTGGGAGCGAAGGCAGAGTCCATCTCCCTTCCCCACACCGAGTACGCCGTGGCGACCTATTACCTGGTGGCGACGGCTGAGGCGAGCTCGAATCTGGCCCGGTATGACGCGGTCAAGTACGGGTTTCGCGCTCGCGAGGCGAAGGACCTCCTCTCCATGTACATGAAAAGCCGGCAGAACGGATTTGGTGCCGAGGTGAAGCGACGGATCATGCTCGGGACCTACGCCCTGAGCGCCGGCTACTATGACGCCTACTATCTGAAGGCCCTGAAGGTCCGGACCCTGATCCGGAAGGACTTCGAGGACACCTTCAAGCGCTGCGAAGTCATCCTGACACCGACTGCACCCACGCCTGCGTTCAGACTGGGTGAGAAGACTGCAGATCCCCTTACCATGTATCTCTCGGATATCTTCACCATTTCCGCCAATCTAGCTGGGATTCCGGGGGTCTGTCTCCCCTGTGGCTTTACACGGGCCGGGCTTCCCATTGGTCTCCAACTGCTCGGAAAGCCCTTTGATGAGGCGACCCTGCTTCAGGTGGCTTTTGCGTACGAACAGGCCACAGAGTGGCATAGGCGCAAACCTCCCCTCTAGGACGATGGCCGATCACCGACCACCGACGAGTGCAAGAACTTCTTCCTGACGGTCATCGGTCGTCGACGAGCAATGTTCTACTTCGCGTACGGTTCGAATATGGAGCGGCATCATATGAAGCGGCGCTGCCGTTCCGCGAAGTTCGTGGCAGCAGCCACGATTCGGGATTACGAGCTGAATTTCACCGGAACGTCCTCGATGTGGGGGGGCGGGGTCGCCGACCTCAGTCCGGCGAAGGGGAAGGTCGTCGAAGGAGTCCTCTGGGATATCTCCGAGGCGGATCTCAAAGAGTTGGACGAATACGAAGGATATCCCAAGGTTTACGTCCGCCGAAACGTGGAGGTCGAGACTCCCGACGGGCGGAAGATGGAGGCCTTCGCCTACTTTACGGCGAGACCGGGCCTATACAAGGCACCCTCCCGTCGGTACCTGCGGCTTCTGGTGAGCGGGGCCGAGGAGCACGGCCTGTCCGACAAGTACATCATGAACCTTGAAGCGATCCGCACCTCGGGATAGTGGCCGGTGACTGGTGATTAGTATCTTGTCACCAACCACTAGCCACCAAGCACGGGTGAGCGATGAATCGCGAACCAGAATACGAGGCGGTGATCGGGCTCGAAGTACATGCCCAACTCCTCACCGCATCGAAGATCTTCTGTGGCTGCAGCACGCGGTTCGGGGAAGCCCCCAACTCCCAAACCTGTCCCGTCTGTCTCGGCCTGCCGGGGGTCTTGCCCGTCCTCAATAAGAAGGCGGTGGAGTTCGCTATTCGCACTGCGCTCGCTGTCCGTGGCTTGATCGCGGCCCACTCCATCTTTGCCCGAAAGAATTATTTCTACCCCGATCTCCCCAAGGATTATCAGATATCCCAGTACGAGCTCCCCCTCAGCACTGGGGGGTTTGTCGAGATCAACAACGACGGGATGGCCAGGCGGGTGCGGATTCGGCGGGTTCATCTGGAGGAGGATGCCGGAAAACTCCTCCACGCTGGGACCATGGATCGCGCGGAGTACAGCCTGGTCGATTTCAATCGGTGCGGCGTCCCGTTGATCGAGATGGTGACGGAACCGGACCTGCGTACGCCGGAGGCGGCGGCGGAGTTCTTGAAGGAGTTTCGGGCCATCCTCCAATATCTGGAGGTCTCCCAGGGGAACATGGAGGAGGGCAATCTTCGCTGTGACGCCAATGTCTCGGTCCGTCCGACGGGCACCGCGGAGCTCGGGGTGAAGACCGAGGTCAAGAACATGAATTCGTTTAAGAATGTCCAGCGGGCCCTGGAGTATGAGATCGAGCGACAGATCAGGCTTCTGAAATCAGGTCAACCGATCGTCCAGGAGACCCACCTCTGGGACGCCACGCAAGGGGTCACGCTCCCCATGCGGGGGAAAGAGGAGGCTCATGATTACCGTTACTTCCCCGAGCCGGACCTGGTTCCGGTCGAGATATCTCCCGCGTGGGTTGAGGAGATCGCTGCGAGCCTGCCGGAGCTCCCCGCCGAGCGGCGGCAGCGCTTTGTTCAGGCGTACGGGCTCCCCGAGTACGACGCGGCGGTGCTCACCGCCAGCAAGGCGCTGGCCGACTTTTTTGAGGAATGCACCCACCGCCACCGGGACGTCAAGCTGGTGAGCAACTGGATCATGTCCGAGCTCTTGGGATACCTCAATCGGGAGGGAAAAGAGATCACCGAAAGTCCCGTGACTCCCGCCCAATTGGCCGCCCTCCTGAAGCTCATCCAGGAGGGAGTCATTAGCGGTAAGATCGCCAAGGTGGTGTTCGAGGCGATGTACCAGACGGGAAAGAGCCCTGAGGCCATCATCCGGGAGAAGGGACTAATCCAGATCACGGACCCGGAAGAGCTCGGGAGGATCGTCGATCAGGTGCTGGCCGAGAATCCTGGCCCCGTGTCCGACTTCAGAGGGGGAAAGGAAAAGGCCCGCACGGCACTGGTCGGGGCGGTGATGCGCGCGACGAAGGGGAAGGCCAATCCGCAACTCGTCAATGATCTGCTCCGGGAGAAGCTCGCCGGTGGGAAAGTCCACCCCGAGGAATGACAAATGCGAATCGCGTTGATCACGCCCTACTACTACCCGTCCGTTCGCGGCAATGCAGTTACCGTAGGACGGATTGCGGCGGGTCTCCGCGAACGCGGGCATCAGGTTGAAGTCCTCTCGCTCGACGCATGTAAAAATGCACGGGAAATTCCCTCGGCCATTCGGGTCTTTGATCCCGATCTTCTCCATGGGTTTCATGCCTTCATGACCGGAGAACTCGTCGTGAACGAGGCGAAGGCGGATGACGTACCACCCCTGGTGACCATCACCGGCACCGATGTCAACATTGATCTGTTTCATCCGGAGCGGCGCGAAAGGGTGGTGGACATCCTGACTCGAGTACAGGGCATTGTCGTCTTTCACGAGAGCATCCGAAACAAACTGCTGCGGGAAGTCCCATGCCTGGATGGAAAGATTCGGGTAATTCGGCAAACGGTTGCCTGCGGTGACAAAACCGACACGTATCGGTCGCAGTGGGGGCTTGGCCCCCAGCATGTGGTCTTCTTCTTCCCGGCGGGAATCCGTAGCGTGAAGAATCTTCCCTTTTGCATTCCACCGCTCGCCCGGCTTCAGACCCGGTACCCAGACGTTCGCGCCGTCTACGCAGGTCCCATCGTGGAGGAAGAGGAGGGAAGGCGGCTGCTCAGCCTCCTTGCGGGCAACCGATGGACCCGCTACCTCGGCGCGGTTCCCCACGAAGAGATCTGCAGCATGCTCCGGGTCGTGGACGTGGTGGTGAACTCCTCTCTCTCGGAAGGCGGGATGTCCAATGCCCTCCTTGAAGCCATGAGTCGGGGGGTGGCGGTCCTCGCCTCGGATATCGAGGGGAACCGATCGATCATTGTGGATGAGCTGGATGGTCTCCTCTTTTCCTCGGAAGAGGACTTTGAACGCAAAGCCGAGCGTCTGATTCTCGATCCCGATATGAGGCGACGCCTGGGCAGGCAGGCGCAGGCAAAGATCGAAAGGGAATTCTCCCGCGAGCGAGAAATCGACGCCTACGAGGCGTTCTACCGTGACCTGCTGGGTGCCGGTGGCGAAGGTGGCGCCTAACGAGTGCTCGGGAACGGGCTACCCCGAGGGGGTCCCATGGATATTCGCGCGCTAGAGGTCTTCTGCAGGATCGTCGAACTCAAGAGCTTTTCAAGGGCCGCCGAGGCAGTGTATCTCACCCAGCCGACGGTGAGCGGCCACATCAAGGTACTTGAAGAGTTTGTCGGGGTGAAGCTGTTGGACCGGCTGGGCCGTGAGGTGCTTCCGACGAAGGTGGGAGAGCTCCTGTACGGTTACGCCAAGCAGATCCTCGCCCTGAGGAACCAGGCCATCCAGGCCCTGGAGGAGTACAAGGGCTCCTTGAAGGGGCACCTCGTGATTGGCGGGAGCAACATTCCCGGCGAGTACGTCCTCCCCACGCTGTTGGCTACCTTCAAGGCTCGGTACCCGGAGATCTCCATCACGCTGAAGATCGGCGACTCGCGGGAGATTGTCCGGGGGGTCCTGGAGGGGACGTTTGAGCTCGGCGCGGTTGGAGCGAAGTTTGACGACGGACAGCTGATCTACCTGAAGCTCTTGGAGGATGAACTGGTGCTCGCCTTGCCGCCTGGGCACGCCTGGGCGAGCAAACCCGTTGTCGCCCTGGAAGAGCTTGTCGAACAGCCGATGATCTTAAGAGAGGTTGGGTCCGGCTCGAGAAAGGTCTTCGAGGATGCGCTTCACGTCGCACGACTCGACTCCAGCGCCCTGACGGTAGTGGCAGAGCTGGGGAGCACGGAGGCCATCCGCCAGGCGGTGAAGAGCGGCGCAGGAGCTTCGGTGATTTCACTCAGGGCCATCCAGGACGACCTGGACCGGGGAACAATTCGGACTGTCCCCCTCGAAGGCATCAAACTCACTCGCGATTTCTATCTGGTTTATCACAAGAACCGCTCGCGCTCTCCCCTCTGTGAGGCATTCGCCAGTTTCCTCCTCGAATCGGTCAGCTCGAAATCGGCCGGGGGTTCCTGAACCTTGAGTGTTCGGATCGCCTCCCTCCGAAGCCTTGTATGAATAATCCGGCCCCGGAAACCCGCGTCGCATGGGCGTCACCAGCCCAGCGGTCCCTATGACCTCTGGCACGCTGCATGCACCATCTGCCCACCGAGAGGTTCGAGCGGCCCCTCTGGAGCAGAGAGGGTAGCCGAAGAGCATCCGGATGTGCTATTCTTGAGCCGCATCATGCCAATTGTCACCTAGACGGCCCTGCCCTCCTGAGGGTGTAAGGGAGGGAGATATCCCATGCCAATGGTGCTGCTCGTTGACGCCGATCCAGACAGCAGCGCCCGCTTCGAGAAGGCGCTGCGGGCCGCGGGATACGAAGTCTCGGTGGCTCCGAGCGGCTCGCGCGCCCTGGCGATGTTGCGGCAGCGCCGACCAGATCTCATCATCAGCCAGGCTATGTTCGAAGACATGTATGGCTCGGAGTTCTGCACAGCGGTTCGCTCCGATCCTGCGACCAAAGAAATTATGTTCGTCCTCTTGGTCGATCGGACCTCACAGATGGCACACGCCACCCAGACTCAAGCGGATATGGTCCTCCCGGAAAACCTGCCCGTCTCCACCGTTGTGACTCGCATCGACACTCACCTGCGGCTTCGTGGCGTCCCGGGCCTTGGGCCGCCGCGCGTCCCGGATCCGAAGGCGGCCACGAAGCCCGGAGCGGCGGCAGCCGGGCCCACCCTCCAGGGTTCATTGGCGGTCATGGATCTGACGGAGGTGACCCAGGCCGTCTCCATCGGCAGAAAGACCGGGCGGCTCGTCCTCTCCTTAAAGGCCGGCCAGGGGGCAATCCTGTTTGACTCGGGTCGGGTCGTGCACGCTGAGTTCGCGGGAAAGACAGGAGAGGGAGCCTTTAACGCGCTCGTGGTGGCGTCCCATCGCGAGCGAGGCGGGTCCTTCTCCTTCGTTCCCGTCGCGGCCGGAGACGCGTCGCAGCTTCCGAGCACCATTCAGACAGACCTGGAGACCCTGCTCCTCAACATCGCCGTCGAGATGGACGAGAGTCAGCGGGATACGCGGAACTGACCCGAGGGGGCGATCGCGTCCACATCTCCGTCACCACAAGTATCCGAGCCTGAGAGATCCTTGGTCTGAAATCACGCCCCAGGAGGCCCCCGCCTTTCACAGGGGAGGCTGGACTGCGGCAGTGGCCCAGGTGGCAACATAATTGCATAGATGGTCGATACTCCGAGGGCAGGCGGGGCCGTGAGTTGAGGTAAGAAGGGGTCAGCGGTGAGGGTCATCACAAAGGCACACCGGAGACGAGCTCCGCGCGCGAACCTCCAGAAGCGGAAGCCTCCGCGCTTTCGCGTTTCCGGGGTCACTGCGGCGATCACAGCGCTCCAGGAGGCCGAGGTGCTCGATCTCAGTCTGGAGGGAGCGCTTGTCGAGCATCAGGGCATGCTTCCCCTTGGAAGCCCCTGCTTCCTCCAGCTAGAGATCGACGATCAGCGCATGGCGGTCGAGTGCCGCGTGGTGCACAGCCGTGTGAGCCGCAGGGGGGGAGGGGGTGCCCTGTACTATGAGACCGGGCTGCAGTTCTGCCACCTGTCCCGGGGGGCCGAGCAATCACTGGGGGCGCTCATCCGCTCCTACGGGGCCACCGAGGGTTAACAGCTATGGACGCCTCGGGACGGCATGGGAGGCAGCGAAAGGGGTAAGGAGCTCTGGTGGCAAGACGAAGGAAACGCGTTAAGAACTGGTTTAACCGCGAGTCCGCTCCCGAAGGGGTGCAGCCGCAAGCGTCCGTGGAGACGCCACCGGGGGTCGAAGCGGAATCGGCCCACCCAGTGCCGGACGAGGTCCGGACAGAGCCACCGGTAGAGGCACCCGAGGCGGGGTTGGAAGTCCCACTCGTCGCCGAAGTGTCAGACGGGGGTGAGCCGCAATCGGCCGCTCACGAGCCGGAGGCGGTCGAAATCCAGGTCTCCGCAGAAGCAGCCGGGGAGGTCGAGGTTCAACTCCCCCCCGAGGCCCCCGAGGAGCCTATTGTGCAGTTCGTCGCCCAGGCGCCCCCCGAAATCGAGGCACAGGCGGCGGCAGAGGCGTCCCCCGAGATTGAGACGCTGCTTACCCCGGAGCAAGAGGCCGACCTCCGAGACCAGAAGTCGGCGACGCGGCGGCAGTACGCCCGGTTCCTCGTGGGCGGAAAGGCCAAGGGCCGGGTCACGGCCATCTATGATGCAGTGGTCGTGAACCTCAGTATAGGGGGTTCGCTGATCGAACATGCCCATGTGGTCCGCCCGGGCACCCTCTCCTCCTTAGACCTTGACCTGTTCGGAAAGCGACTGCGGCTCAAGTGCCGCGTAGCCCGGTCGGTGGTCCACGGGTCACACGTGCTGCCCACTGGGGAGCGCGAACTGATTTACCGCACCGGACTAGAGTTTCTCGAGCTGTCTGAAGCGACGCGCCAGGTGATCGGAAGATATATCCAGTCCATGACGAACGAAGAGCCTCACTAAGCTGCCACCTCGCCCGCGGCACAGCACGCCTCTCCGAAGCACCTTTCGCTGCCGACGCAGCACGAGGCCTCCTGCCAGTGAGGGGTTGGTGCGCGGCTTGCGTCGGAAACTCCTTGTCAACGCGACCCTTTAGCGCTACAAGGCGAATGAGGAGAGCTGGCGGAGGCGTGTGGGAATCGAACCCACCGGCCCGCTTTTGGCAGGCCCTCCGGTTTTGAAGACCGGGAGAGCCACCAGACCCATTCCGCCTCCACCTCCGGAGAGCCAAGTGTAACAGTTGCGCGCTGCCGTGCGCAAGTCTCCCCGGAGAGGGTGTCCAGGTGTGGAACGGCTCTTGCAATTTCTCCCCCGGAGAGGGCGCCAATGAGGGGTCTGTCCGAGGAACGACAGCCTCGCATCCTGGTGGTGGATGATCAGGAGGAGAATCTGAACCTCCTGGAGGCCTTTCTCACCGTCCACGACTACCAGGTCATCCGGGCGAGAGATGGTCGGGAGGCCCTGGCCCAGGTGGCCCAGGCGCCCCCTGACCTGATCCTCCTCGATACACACATGCCGCCGCCGGACGGCTTTGAGGTCTGCAAACAACTCAAACAGCGCGAGGAGACCCGGCTGATCCCGATCATCATCGTGACGACCGCCGGGGAACTGGAGAGCCGGGTCCGGGGAATCGAGGCCGGCGCCGACGATTTCTTGACGAAACCGGTCCACCGGGTGGAACTGGATGCCCGGGTCCGCTCCCTCCTGAAGCTCAAGCAGTATACCGATGAGCTGGAAAACGTGGAGGCGGTTCTGGTCAGTCTGGCCCTGGCCGTTGAGGCGAAGGATCCTTCAACCCATGGGCACTGTGAACGGCTGTCCGATTACGCCGTCCAGCTCGGGCAGCAGCTCGGCCTCCCCTCTGATCATCTCAGGGCCCTCCGTCGGGCCGGATATCTGCACGATCTCGGCAAGATCGCTGTTCCCGAGGCGATCCTCCTGAAGCCAGGTCCTCTGACGCCGGAAGAGGCGAGCATCATGCGGCTGCATCCGGTGGTCGGCGAGCGGATCTGTCGACCCCTGCGATCGCTGCGGCTGGTCCTTCCGATCATTCGCCACCACCACGAGCGGTGGGATGGAAGCGGGTATCCGGACGGTCTCGCGGGCGAGTCCATCCCGCTCACCGCCAGAATCCTGCAGATCGTCGACGTGTTCGATGCGTTGGTCGTGGACCGTCCCTATCGGGCCAGTCTCTCGCATGCCGACGCCACGCAGGTGTTGCAGGAGGAAGCCAGGAAGGGATGGTACGATCCGGGCGTGGTGGCCGAATTCCTCGGGTTCCTCAACAGCAACGGGGGATCGTTACAGGCCGGGTCAGCGGCCATCGTGAGGTAGCAGCGCTTCCTCCGTGACGAGGGCCATCTCCGGGATCTGGTCGACGCTCCTGATAAACCGGAACTCGAGCCCCTGCCGGACCTCGTCACGAATGTCTTCGAGGTCCTTGGCGTTCCGCTCGGGGAGGGCCATGGCCTTGAGACCGGCCCGCTTCGCCGCGAGCGCCTTTTCCTTGATTCCACCCACCGGCAAGACCTGCCCCCGCAACGTGATCTCTCCCGTCATCCCCACCTCGCTCTGGACCGGCCGTCCCGTCACGAGGGAGAGCAGTGCCGTAAACATGGTGATCCCGGCGGACGGTCCGTCCTTGGGAATGGCTGCCGCGGGGACGTGGATGTGGATGTCCTGCTTCAGGAAGAAGTCCTCGGCCAGGTCGAGTTCCCGAGAACGGCTCCGGATGGCGCTCAGGGCCGCCTGGGCCGACTCCTTCATGACTTCGCCGAGATGGCCGGTCAGGATCAGGTTCCCCTTTCCTGGCATCTTCGTGGCCTCCACGAAGATGATCTCCCCTCCGGTGGGCGTCCAGGCGAGCCCGGTGGCCACGCCCGGTTGAGCGGTCCGCTCCGCCACCTCCGAGAAGAACTTGATCGGGCCGAGCAGGGGGTGCAGATCTTCCGCGGTGACGATGACGGGATCGGTCCTCCCCTCTGACACCTGTTTGGCCACCGCGCGACAGATGGCGGCAATCTCCCTCTCCAGGTTTCGGACCCCCGCTTCACGCGTGTATGAGCTGATGATCTCGCGAATGGCGTCGTCGGTGACCGTGAGCTGCGCTGCCGTGAGCCCGTGGGCCTCGAGCTGCTTCTGGACCAGATAGCGCCTGGCGATGTGGAGCTTCTCTGAGTCAGTGTAGCCCGGCAGCTCGAGCACCTCCATCCGATCCCGGAGCGCCGCAGGGATCGGATCCAGGATGTTGGCGGTCGCGATGAACATCACCCGGGACAGGTCGAAGGGAAGTTCGAGGTAGTGGTCCGAAAAGGTCGTGTTCTGCTCCGGGTCCAGCACCTCGAGCAGGGCGGACGAGGGATCTCCCCGGAAGTCGGCTCCGATCTTGTCCACCTCATCCAGCATGAAGACGGGGTTATTGCTTCCCGCCTTCCGGATGCTCTGGATGATCCGGCCCGGCAGCGCCCCGACATAGGTCCGGCGGTGGCCGCGGATCTCGGCCTCGTCCCTGATCCCGCCGAGCGAGATGCGGATGAACTTCCGGCCCAACGCAGCCGCGATGGAGTGGCCGAGGGAGGTCTTGCCGACGCCGGGGGGGCCGACAAAGCAGAGGATAGGACCCTTCATGTCCTTCTTCAGCTTCCGAACCGCCAGATACTCGAGGATCCGTTTTTTCACCTTCTCCAGGTCGTAGTGATCCTGGTTCAGGATCTGCTCGGCGGCGGCGATGTCCAGGCGGTCCTCGGTCCCCTTGAGCCAGGGAAGATCAAGGAGCCACTCGAGGTAGGTCCGGACGACGCTGTACTCCGCCGCGGCGGGCGGCATCCGCGCCAGCCGGCCGAGCTCCCTGAGCGCCGCCTCTCGGACCTCGGTGGACAGGGGTGTCTCATCGATCCGCCGGCGCAGCTCTTCCGCCTCCTGGGTCCGCTCATCCCCCTCGCCCAGCTCCTGCTGGATCGCCTTGAGTTGCTCGCGCAGGTAGTACTCGCGCTGGCTCTTGTCCATCCCCGCCTTGACCTGGTCCTGGATCTGGCGACTGAGCTCGAGGGACTCCAGGTGCCGCGTGAGCAGCTCGGTCACGCGCCTCAGGCGGGGCTTGATCTCCGTGATCTCAAGGACCGCCTGCTTTTCCTCCACCGAGAGGTTCAGGTTCGAGGTGATCATATCGGCCAGCATCCCGCCCTCATCGATGTTGAGCGCCACGATGGCGAGCTCGGCCGGCAGGTTGGGGGAGAGGTCCACCGCCTGCTGGAAGAGGCGGCGCAGATTGAGTACGAGCGCATCGACCTCCTGGTCTCGTACCTCGTGATCGGGGAGCGGCACGACGGTGGCGCGGAAGTACGGGTCCGTCTGCGTCATCTGGCCGAGGCGGATCCGCTCGAGGCCCTGGACCATGATGCTGATCGTTCCGTCGGGCAGCTTGATCATCTTGGCGATGACCGCCGCGGTCCCCATCGGGAATAAATCATCGGGGCGGGGATCCTGCGTCTCTTGGTCCTTGAGGGCCACCACCCCGAGCATCCGGTTCCCCACCACCACCTCGTCAACGAGGCGGATGGATTTTTCTTGCCCGACCAGGATCGGAAGAATCACGTGCGGGAAAAGGACCGTTCCCCGGAGTGGTAGGAGTGGGAGGTCGCGTGGAATCGGGGCAGCGCCGCCGGGTGGTGGACTCTGGGCTGTGTCCTGCGCTCTCATGGAGTGTCTCCCTAGGACACCTGGTTACTCGGTGAGAATAGGTACTGACGTGGTGCTGGGATCCCCTCTCTTGGGGATGGTGATACGGAGGAACCCGTCCTGATAGACCGCTTCGATGGCGTCACGGGACGGGGTGAAGTCGAGGGAGACCCATCGTTCGAAGGGCCCGGATTCAATCTCCATCTGGTGGCATCGTTGTGCGTTGACCGGAGCAGCCACGCGCCGCGCCCCGGCAATCCGAAGGCGCTGTCCGTCGAGGTGGACCTCGATGTCCTTCCGGTCGGTCCCGGCTATCTCCATCAACACGATGACGGCCGAGCTCGTCTCGAAGACATCGATAGCCGGGGCAAAGCTCGAGCCCCGGACGGGGGCGGGGCGGCCGCGGTTGAAGAGGGACTTCATCATCTCGATCATGGTGGAGCGGAGCCGCTCGAAATCGCGCTCGATGTCCTCGCCAGAATGCCTCACCACGACCCCTCTCCCTGATCGCACCGCGATCCACGCCACTGTCGGACGCGTGAGGTCCGCTGGATCCACCGGACACCCGCACGTCTCCTTGTCGATACGATATCAAAAGGAGAGGTCGGGATCAACCGCCCTGAGATCCCTGGGGCCATCCTCTTTGATCTGGGCATTGGGGATTCCCGGACTCGACCGGATGCGGCCATGGGGTACCGGGCGTGCCAGGCGGCCCGGGCGGAGAGCGTGGAGGATGTCATTTTCGCCTTGGCAACCGGGCGGGTGGAAGGGGATGTTAATCTGGTGGGGCAGGTCGGGGCTGAGATGGTGGTAGAAGCTGTCCTGCGCGCCGTCAAGACCGCAACGAGCCTGGGAGGCCTTCCCGCCCACAGGGACCTACACCCGTGATCCGGCTCGACGGGGCGCCCGGACCTGCGGACCTGCCCCAGACATACTCCAGGGAGCAGTCAGGGAGAACGTTGGACGGTGCGGCAAGGTGATCGAGCGGGGGAAGGGGGTGGCGCTTAGCTCTTCTGTCCCTCAGTTTTTCCTTCCGCCTCTTTCTTTTCCTTGGGGGTCACATCGATGGCATCTTTCCCCGACGTGGCATCCTTGAAGCCTCGGATCGCCTTCCCGAGGCCGCTGCCGATCTCGGGCAGGCGGCTGGCCCCAAAGACGATCAAGACGATGAACAGGATCACCAAAAGCTCTGGAATCCCTAATCCGAACATCACACCTCCTGCCGCCAGGCTGCGGAAAAACCCTTCACCCGAGCCCGCTCTCATCTAAGCATCGTATATCTTCCACCCTTCTGTCAACCGGAAACTAGGCACTGGACTCCATCGGCGGTGTTACCGGCCGTAGAGGACGCGGTCGTCGCCCTGGCGGCGGGTGAGCTTGATTTGATCGAAGTGCTCCAGGTACGGGATGGCGTGCTTGCGGGTGATGCCGAGCAGATCCTTGAAGGTCGGAACGGAGATGGAGGAATGCTGCGCCAGATACTCGAGGAGGCGCGCCTTCGCCTGTTCGTACGCGTCGCGATGCACATACAGGTCGTCCGTGATCTTGATAAGGGTGCCCTGTTCGACCAGACGGAAGAAGACCGCCTGCGCGGCTCTTCGATCTGCACCCGCCTCCTTGAAGGCCGCCTCCACTGTCGGTGGCTGGAGTGCAGCAGCGCGGTAGAGGGTTTCGAGGCGCTCGGTGAGCGCCGCCTCTGCCGCCGAAAGTTGGGGCCGGTGCGCCGTGAGGCGGACTCGGTCTCGATCCTGGACCACCTCTTTCGCCACCGTGAGGTCGTTCAAAAGCTGGGTGAACAGAGCCGGGGCAACCCCTCGCGCCAGGCGACTGCGAAGCTCCTCCTTGGAAATCCCCTCCCGCAGCGGGTTCTGCGCATGAAACTGCCTGAGCAGGCTCAGGATGGTGCCGCAGAGATCCTCATAGATCTCCCGATGGAGGTAAGCCTCTCCGTCCCGCCCCGGAAGCCGGATGATTTTTCCGGCTGTCAGCAGCTCTCGAAGCTCACCCTGCAGGGCCTCGGGGTCCAGACCGGCCAGGGATTGGAGGCTCAAGGGAGAGAGGGGGGAGGTGTTGCTCTTCAAGACTTGCAGGAGACGGTCTCGCGATGAGCCCCGCTCCAGGATCTTGAGGTGGGCGACGACCTCGGGGCGCCTGCGTCGCTTGAGGGATGGGCAGGGATCGAGAATGACCCCACCCCCTATGGTGGTGGAAGGGGAGTAGCTCCGAAGGACGTAGCGATCGTGGGGCATGGCCGCCGTGGGCTGCTCGAGACGGAGGTGGACGTACGCCTCCTCCCCTGGGTTCACCTTTTCGCGATCGAGCAGGATGGCCCGGGCCAGGATCTCGGCCGTCCCCAGATGAAAGCGGACGCGAGCGCGGTTGTGGAGCGGCCTGGGGGCGTCCGGCAGCAGTGCAAGGGTCGCCTCAAGGGATGTGCTCACCCGGAGGGTACCCTGGAGGCAGAGGAGGTCGCCCCGCTCGATCTGGTCGGTCTCGAGCCCAGGGAGGTTGACCGCCGTTCGCTGCCCGGCCAGGGCCTTCTCCACACTCTCATTATGGACCTGGAGGCGCCGGACCCGAGAAGGCAGCTCCTTCGGAAGGATGGTCACCTCGTCGCCGATGGCAAGGGAGCCTGTCCAGAGGGTCCCGGTCACTATGGTGCCGAAGCCACGGATGGTAAAGACGCGGTCAATGGGAAGGCGAACGATTCCATCCCCTCGCCTCGGTTGGATTTCGGCTGCAAGTGAAGCGAGCGCATTGCGAACTTCACGGAGCCCCTCGCCGGTGAGGGAAGAGACGGGGAGGATCGGCGCCGCGTCAAGGCAGGTTCCGGCGAGAAACGTCCGGATCTCCTCCTGAACGAGATCGAGCCACTCCGATTCCACCAGGTCCTTCTTCGTCAGGGCGACGAGTCCCCGACGGATGCCTAACAGCTCGCAGATGTGGAGGTGCTCCCGCGTCTGGGGCATCACCCCCTCGTCGGCGGCGATGACCAGGATGACCAGATCGATCCCTCCCACGCCGGCCAGCATCGTCTTGACGAACCGTTCGTGGCCAGGCACATCGACGATGCCCAGGGTGATCCTCTCTTCGAGGCGGAGAAAGGCGAAGCCCAGCTCGATGGAGATGCCCCGCTCCTTCTCCTCCTTGAGCCGGTCGGTGTCGATGCCGGTGAGGGCCTTGACCAGGGCGGTCTTGCCGTGGTCGATATGGCCAGCGGTCCCGACGATGACGTGCTTCAACGGAGAACTCCGAGGCGCGATGGTGGGTGAATGCTCCCTCGATACAGACAGTATAGAGAGATCTCGCCAAAAGCTCAACGGGTCAGAGAGGGGGGATGAAGGGAGAAAGGGATCAAGGGGTGGAGATGGGATTACCGGGCAGGGGTGGGCTCGGCAGCGGGGGTGTAGAGGATCCGCTCCGGGTGGGTGTAGAGATTAAAGCCGTCCCCCCGGGCGTAGCCGATCAGGGTGATTCCCAGCTGCTTTGCCCCTTCGATCGCTAACGAGGTGGGCGAGGTCCGCGAAATGATGAAGGGGGTCCCCATGTGGGCGCCTTTGCGGAGCATCTCGGAAGAGATACGCCCGGTGCTCAAGAGGATTCGCCCGCGGGTCGGGATCTGTTGCAAGAGCGCCTCGCCCATGATCTTGTCCAGGGCGTTGTGGCGCCCCACATCCTCGGCCGTGATGAGCAGCTTCTCGCCGTCGCTCAGGGCCGCCCCGTGGACCCCTCGGGTCGCCATGTACAGGGTACAGGCCTCGAAGAGCTGGCGCATGAGGGGATAGACCTGCTCCGGCTTGAGCACCTCCTCAGACAGGAGGGGGAGGTATGGCTGGAGCGCCAGCGAAAAGGTGATCCCCCCGCTGCACCCCGAGGTGAAGATACGCCGGACCGGGGGGGTGAAGGGCCTGGCGAGGGTGACCTCGGCCAGGCCCATCTCTTCGTGGATCTCGAGGGAGGTGATGTCGGCAAGATCCCGGATGATCCCTTCGAAGGAGAGAAACCCCACCACGAGGCAATCCAGCTTGACCGGAGTGCTCATCATCGTGGCAAGTTCTTGACCATTCACGAGGATGGTCAGGGGCCGTTCCGTGACGACCCCCTTGTCCAGACTCTCGAATCGTCCTGCCTTGAATCGGTAGGTGCCCACATGATTCCCCCGGCTAGTAGACGTTGAAGGGTGGGAAGGGGAGGGGTTTTCTGATCTCGCCTCCCCAGACGATGACGTACCGGAGGAGGAGCCCACCGACGAGGACCATCACGAATTTCACGTACAGGAGCCAGTCCGCTGGAACGCGAATGACCTTGACGAGTAGGACTTCCACGAGACTGGCCAGGAAGGGGAGCGCCAGGGCTAAGGCGATGACCCCCCACCAGAACCAGGGAGCAAGGTCGCCTTTGGTCAGCACCCCAT
The DNA here is from genome assembly GCA_001443495.1 of candidate division NC10 bacterium CSP1-5. Taxonomy (GTDB): domain Bacteria; phylum Methylomirabilota; class Methylomirabilia; order Methylomirabilales; family CSP1-5; genus CSP1-5. The sequence goes on from LDXR01000002.1 coordinate 36,847, forward strand.
ATACGAGCTTCTGCCCGACGTCACCGGCCGCAAAGGCGGCGAGCATCAGATAGATCCAGCTCCCTTCCGCGATGATGACCAACGTATCGAGGAGGCTGAGGGTCCCGGCAGTCTCGCTCGCCCCGCCGAGCTCTCTCCTGAGCACGCCGGAGGGCCGGAAGTGGTCCACCGCGAGGGCGACCAACCCGCATCCGGCAAGCCCCGTCGAGAGACCGGAGATGAGAAAGAGCACCGGGATGTATCTGGTGTCCCAGAGGGGACTGAACCAGTAGCCCCCAGGGATTGACCACGTCCCTGAGATGAGAAACCCGGTGTACAGAGCCATCCCGATGCCCGCCGGAATGGATAGGATCGCCACGATGAGGCGCGGGGCCCTTCCCGTCCGAAAGTACCAGAGGACGGCATATGCCACGGCGAGAGGGAAGAAGGCTGCGATGATCCAGCCACCGATGGTCAGCCAGGATCGGTAGTTGCTCATGAAGAGCGGGAAGAGGATTCCTCGTTCGGGTTTCCCCAAGTGAAAGGTGAGGGCCAAGCCTCCTACGATGGTAATCGGGAGGGTGATATAGGCCGCGATGCGAGAGAGGGCTTGGTATCGCTCGTGTTTTGCCCCGAGCAGGTCCGCCAGGGCTGCGATCAAAAGGGTTCCTCCGGCCATTCCTCCGAGAAAGAGATACCAGGGAATGTGAAAACTGGCCCCCCACTTTGAGGTGACCAGGATGATCGGTTCCAGTTGTTCCAGCGAGGGCATTTGCGGTGGCATCGCTATCCCTCCTAAAGATGAAATCCCCACCGGCGACCAAGGGCGCCGGTGGGGATCCCGTTGACTCCCGTGCCGAACGAGGTTCCTGCCGTCGGCGCGCTAGAAGCGGGGGCCTGCCGGATATGCGGTCTCCCATCCCCAGGCGCCGCCGCCAGAGCCACGGGCGGCCACGCGGGCGCGCACCACCTTGGCCACCTCTTCGGCGTCCCCTGCGATCAGCGCCTTGGTGGAGCAGACCGAGGCGCACATGGGCAGCTTCCCCTCGGCGATCCGGTTCGACCCGTAAGAGCGCCGCTCCTTCTCCGAGAAGGGCTCGTCGGGCCCGCCGGCGCAGTAGGTGCACTTGTCCATGACGCCCCGCGCCCCGAAGGCGCTTTCCTTGGGAAATTGCGGCGCCCCGAAGGGACACGCATACAGGCAGTACCCGCACCCGATGCAGGTCTCTTTGTTGACGTGGACGATTCCATCCGGCCGATGGTACAGGGCGTCCACCGGACAGACGGCCACGCACGGTGCCTTGGAGCAGTGCATGCAGGGGACGGCGATGTTGGTCTCCCCCGGCTGCCCCTCGTTCACCGTGACGACCCGGATGCGAGCTATGCCCTGCGGGACGTTATTCTCGTTCTTGCACGCGACCTCGCAGCCGCCGCATTCGATGCAACGCTTGACGTCGATGTAAAACTTCATCCGAGCGGTCGTTAAGGCCATAACTCACACCCCCTTTCAGGCCTTCTTGATCCGGCAAAGGGTCGTCTTGGTTTCCTGCATCTGCGTCACCCGGTCGTAGCCGTAGGTGGTCACCGTGTTGGCCGACTCACCGACGCTGTAAGGCGCCGTCCCCTCCGGGTACTTGTCGGCGAGCGACTTGCCCTCGAACACACCGCCCCAGTGGTAGGGCAGGAAGACGGTGTCGGGGCCGACCCGGCGGGTCACCTTGGCCTTGACCTTGATGCGGCTGGGCTTGTCGTCCATGTCCTCCGGCGTCTCGATCCACACCCAGTCGCCATGCTTGATCCCGTGATCATTGGCCAGCTTGGGGTGGATCTCGACGTACATCTCGGGGTTCAGTTCGACCAGCCACCAGGAGCTCCGCTCCGCGGCGCTGCCCCCCTCGAGCTCGACGATCCGCCCCGTGGTGAGGATGATGGGGTACTTCTTCACCCAGTCGGGCTTCTGCATGCTCTTGTACGGTTGCGGGACGCGGTAGTGTTCCTTCACGTCGTCGTAGGTCGGCCACTTGGCGATCAGGTCCGGCCGCGGGCTGTGGATAGGCTCACGGTGCGTGGGCACCGGATCCGGGATGTTCCAGGCGTTGAGCCGGGCCCGGCCGTTACCGTATGGATTCCGCCCCTCGGCCAGGGCCTGCTTGATAGGCTCCTGCGTCAGGTCGGTCGCGTACTCTTTTTGGGCGGGATAGCCGGCGTTGGGACCGCCGACCGGCGCCGCCCCGTCGGACGCGAGCATGGTCTCGCCGTCGGGCGCCTTGGGTCCCCAAACCGCACGGAACCCGGCCCCGCCCCTGGAGGCGGGGGTGTCGAGGCGGTAGAGGATGTGCGTGCCGGGGTGTTTGTCGTGCCAGCACGGCCACGGTAGGCCCCACTGCTCGCCGTCCACCGGGCCGCCCTCCGCCTTCTTGGTCTTGATGTCGAAGACGTGGGCCCACTGCTGCTGCCGCTTTAGGCGCTCGGGCGTCTGCCCGATGTAGCCGATCGAGAGGCACGCCGAGTTAATCTCGCGCAGGACGTCCTCCACCGTCTGATCGGGTAGCGCCTTGACCTCCTTCATGCTGGCGGGGACCCCCCGCCAGTCCCTCTTGAAGTTGTGGATGAACTGCTTCTTGAAGCCGAGCCGCTCGGCGAGGTCGATCATGATGGCCAGGTCCGTCCGGGCCTCCCAGATCGGATCCACGACCTTCTGTCGCCATTGGAGGTCACGGTTGGTGTTGGTAGCGGAGCCGGGCTGCTCGTAGTTGGTGGCGGCCGGCATGATATAGATCCCGTCCGTCCTGTCGGGCAGGACCGCGGTGTTGGTGACAAAAGGGTCGAAGTCCACGATCAGCTCGACCTTCTCCAGTGCCTTCTTGACCCGGTCCATCTGCTGCATCGAGTTGGTGGAGTGGCCCATGAAGAAGACCGCCTTGATGTTGGTGTCCTGGCCGAGCTCTTTCGGATCGAGCAGCACCCCCTCGTACCACCGGGCCACGGTGAAGCCGGGCTTTTCCATCATCTCTTTGCTCTTGAAGCGGGAGACGAGCCACTCGTACGGCACGTCCCACACGTTAGAATAGTGCTTCCAGGCGCTCTCCGCTATGCCGTAGTAGCCGGGCAGGTGCTCGGGGCCGCCGCCGACGTCGGTGACGCCCTGGATGCCGTCGTGGCCGCGGAACACATCGCACCCGCCGCCCGGCCTCCCCATGTTCCCCAGGACGAGCTGCAGGGCACAGTAGCTGCGCACCACGGCGGTTCCGTTGCTGTGCTGGGTGCCGCCCATGGCCCAGATGACAGTGCCGGGGCGGTTCTCGGCCAGGGCCTTCGCCACCCGGAACAGCTCCTCTTTGGACGCCCCGGTGATATCCGCGACGGTATCCGGGTCGTACTTGGCCACCTCTGTCTTGAGCGCTTCAAAGCCGTAGGTGCGCTCGTTGATCATCTTCTTGTCTTCCCAGCCCTTGGCCAGGATGATGTTGATCAGCCCGAAGATGAAGGGAATATCGGTCCCCGAGCGGATCCGGACATACATGTTGGCGAAGGCAGACGTCTTGGTGAACCGCGGGTCCACCGAGATGATGACGGCCCGGTTGACCTCCTTGGCGGTCAGGATGTGCTGCATGGAGATGGGGTGGTTCTCAGCCGGATTCATGCCGATGATCATCACGCTCCGGCTGTTGCGGATGTCGTTCTGAGAGTTGGTCATTGCCCCGTACCCGAACACGTTGGCCAGACCGGCCACAGTGGTCGAGTGTCATATACGAGCCTGGAAGTCGACGTTATTGGTCCCCCACATCCCCGCCCACTTCCGGATGCCGTAGCCATGCTCGTTGGAGAAGTGGGCAGAGAAATTGATGTGGAGCGCATCCGGCCCATACTTCTTCCGGAGCTCCAGGAGTTTCGCGCTGATCTCGGACATGCCCTGGTCCCAGGAAATCCGCTGCCACTTCCCGCCGCTGAGCTTCATCGGGTAGCGAAGTCGCTTGTCGCTGATGACAGCCGACCTCGCTGCGGCGCCCTTGGCACACAGGCTTCCCTGGTTAATGGGGTGCTCGAACCAAGGCTCCTGGCTCACCCAGACGCCGTCCTTGACCTCGCCGATCAGGCCGCACCCGACCGCGCACTTGGTGCAGATGGTCTTGTATTGCGCAAGCTTGGGTGCCTCGACCGCTGCTGCAGAGGCCTCCCGGAAGATGGGGTTCGGAACCAAGGAACCGGCTGCCCCGACTCCGAGCCCGACACCAGCCGACTTCAGAAACTTCCGGCGGTCCATCAAGGGGTTCAGTGTCTCGACCGGGGAACTTCGGAGTGTTTCGCTTTCTCGAACTCTCCGTAGCGTCATCCCCATCCCTCCTACCTGTAAAGGGTCCGATAGTACTTCTCAACATCTTCAGTCCGGCGGTAGAGGATCGGATCGGGGACTCCCGGTTTCTTCCGGGCCGCAGCCTTCTTCGGTACCATCCCAAGGGCGACGGCGACCCCCGCTCCCGTCAGGAGCCCCTTCAGGAAGCTCCTCCTCCCGCCTTGAACCCCTGCGCTTTCCTTCCGTTCGCCCATAGCGCCCCGTCCTTTCCCTAACTGCGACAACTCAGTGAGGTACAATGACAGACACCGTCACCTTCGGTGAACTTCACTTCGACCCAATAGCCCTCTTTCAGGTATTCAAAGCTACCGGTCATGAAGCCCCCGGTGGCAGGCTCCGGGACTTCGATGTTGCTTCCTTTGCCGAGATGAAGGGTAACCTCCTTCCCCTCCTCGGTGGCGATAACCACTAAACGGCGTGCAGGGTCAATTCTCTTCACCGACCCCTCTACCATCGCTCAGCCTCCTTTCCTAGATAGCTACACTACTCCCGTTGCAAGCTCAGACCGTCAGATGGAAGAAAGAGCGGAAACAGGACTTGGACATCTTTTCATTCCACGAAAAGCGGACTGGTTAATGCAGGTAGATCTTTGAGCTTAAGGTACCCTAAACTCGACCCCTCTTGTCAAGTATTTTTTGACCCCTCTTCGCCCGTCCCCTCGATCTCTGGGGGGCCAAAGGTCGGTCCCTTCCAGCGGGTGACTCGCTCCCGGGCAGGCTGCCGGGGAGGGACAGCAGGACCCCACCCAGCCATCAGCTCCCTCTCCAGCTCCATGACCCCCCTGGTCAGTTTGGCGATCCCCTTGTAAAATATAACCTTTTCCCTCTTTTCTAGCTCGTCACAGAGGAGGAACGTCCACGGGAGGAGATGGGTCCTGAGAAACTCCCCCTGGAGGTGGAGCCATCGCTCCTCCTCTAGCGGCTCCTGCGCCACCTCTTGCCTCGCGATCAGTTGTCCCATGATCTCTAGCTCGCAGGCGATATGATCCTCGGGCTCCGTAAAGCCCTCCCTCGTCTCGAGGCCGGCCCGCCGGAGGAATCCCCGAACCTCGGCCAGAGAGGGACCGAAGAGTTCTCTCTCCATGTAGTACGACTCATAGGGGAAGACGACGGGCTCCCACGGAGAGATGAAGAGGAGGGTGTGCTCCTCAGCGAGGGCCTCGCAAAGCCGGGCAGGGTCTACCCGATGCTCGGACAGGTATGACCCGATGGCTTGCCACCCCTTGGCCAGCGAGGGATTGAGATTCTGAGCAGCCTCTATTCGCCCCTCCAGGTCTCGGCCGAGAACCTCGATGAGAGGCTCCTTGGGTGCCTCCATGAAGAGTTGGGACAGGAGTTCATAGTATCCCCGCCGGAACCCGGAGATCTCCCGGTCGCCGATCACGGCTCCCACCCCTTCTGCACCTCCATCATCGCCTTGACGGCCCGGCAGTTCGGACACATGAGCAACAGATCCGCTCGACCCCCGAGAAAGGCCTCCATCATCCCCACCTTGGCCTGAATGGCAGCAAGTGCCCTCCTGTTGATGTACTCCTTGCCGCATTGGAGGCAGCCTACCATCTCGTCCTGGACCATGACCTGATACGCGAAGGCCGCCTTCTCCAGGATCAGATCCCGACGCAGGGTGATGACGTTTTCCGGGCAGGCCTTTTCGCACATGCCGCAGGCGACGCAGCTCATGTACCGGAACTCCAGGGTGTGCTTGTCGTCATCCAGTTTGAAGGCGTGGACCGGGCAGATGTTCACGCAGGACCGGCACATGGTGCATCCCTCGGCCCTGACCTCGGCCCAGGCGAAGGGGAAAGAGGTATTCTCCCTGACCCGTCCCGGATCCTTCCCAGTGCCGTACAGGAAGGTGGCAATCGCATCGGTGATGACCTCGCGGTTCTCCACCTTGTCGGTAAACTGCCCGTCCCATCTGAGAGGGAGGGGGGAGACGTCGGCGGCGAAGCGACCGAGGGCCGCCAGGGGCTCCTGCGCCGCCTCGGTCGTGGTGAAGAGGCGGATCCGGTCCCCGCCGAATCCGAAGCTCTCGAGGACGATCCTGGTGAAATCCAGCTTCTCGAGAAGGAGCTGCCGCTCGCCGTGGGGACACTCCTCGCAGCCCAGTAGCGCGACGCCAGCCGCCCCCATGCGGAAGGCTGCGAGCATGTTGGCCTCAGAGACGTAACGGAGACAGGGAACCTCGACCGGCAGCAGATTGGCGGGGAGCGTGACACCTGAGGCCCGTGCGTTGTGGAGCGCGACCCGACCCTGGTTGCTGCAGTGGAAGGCGAGGACGGGACGGTCCGTATCGCCACCATTGACAGGGGCGAGGAGCGCCCGCATCCTGCGATAAAGATAGTCGGGGGATGGCTCGGCGAACTGCAGGGCCGAGGTGGGGCACGCCGAGACACAGGCCCCACAGGCCTCGCAGCTCACCGGGTCCACCTTGACCCGGGAAGGGGAAGCCGCCGGGTCACGCTGGATGGCATCGTAGGGGCAGGACGGGATGCAGATGCCGCATCCCTTGAAATCGGCGTAGCCGCCCGCGCAGGTTCCGATGTTGTACTTCACGAACTCCGGCTTCATGAAGTCGCCGATCAGCGCCATAACGTCGAAGGCGATCTCATCGATGTCCTCAGGCCGGACCACGGGCACATGATGGATGCCGGGACGCCGGTGGCGGGGGGGGAGCTCCCGGCTCCCGAAGAGGATCACCTGATCCGCCTCGACCACCTGCTGGTCTTTCCGGGGGATCTTGATCGCCCGGACCTCACCGCATTCGATGAGGCAATCCCCGCACCGATCGCACTTGGCATCGATGAGGCGCAAGCCTGCAGTGATGGCCTGGGTGTGGCAGACCGGGACGCAACGCATGCACGAGACGCACCGGTCGAGGTCGATGGACTGTGCCCGCTCGATACAAACCTTGAACTCGCCCAGATGCCCCTGGATCTCGGTTATCCGCCCACGGTTCAATTCGCAGGGCAGCGCCGAGGGGAGGAAGCTGTCGAAGGCCTCCGAGGTCTCCTCGAGCAGGAGCCTCACCTTGGCATGGTTGGCGAGCCTTCTCACGAGGGGAAAGGCGAGGGGGCTTTCGGCGGCGATGAAGATCAGATCGCCCGCCTTGACCGGCCGTTCCGGCATCTGCTGGCGCGCCTCGGCCGTCTCGAGGCTCGCTCGCAGCAGCCGGGCCGCCTTCCCGTTGGACGCCTCCCGCCCCTCATGGACCCAAAAGCACTCCTCCTTCAGATTGAGGAGCTGGATCTGCTCCGGCTGGAATCCGATCGTGCCAAGCTCCTGGAGGAAGAAGTCCCGGGGGCCGCAGCAGCCGATTAGCAGTCGGTCATACTTCTCCTTCTGGGTCTGATACTTGAGGGGATGAATGTCGTCCAGCCGAAGCCTGGAATAGAGCTGGGGCTGGGTCGGCAGGTTCAGCGATCGGGTGATGGCGCCGACATCCAGGGGGAGGGAGCGGTTACAGTCGCAGAGAAAAATCCCGACCTTCTTGGCCATCGGGTCGCTCCGGCGAGCGCTATGAGTGGCGAGGCCCAGGGTTGAAGGGGTTAAGGGTTCAAGGGTTATGTCAACTTAGTTCTACGGTAGGCGGGCGGCGGAGTCGCTGTCAAGGGAAAATAGGCTTTTTCTCCCCGCTCGTGTGGTCGGGCCTCCGGCGAGAAAGATGGTGACCGGCCCGTTGTTGGGCGTGCGGCTGCTCAGGCGGGCTTGAACGCGTAGCCCTTGCCGTCCTTGGCGATGGTGCGGACCGCCGGGCACGGCAGACGCCCCACAATCGGGGGGCCGTGGCAAGGGAGCTTGACAGGCTTCAACGATTTTACTTACACTGCCATGCGGGACTTCAGCGTCCCGGAGGTTCATCACGCGAAATCAGTGCCCTAGGTAGGCAAGGCCCGGATGTGCGCCCGAGTCCGTTGCTTCCAGGGGGCGTCTGAGTGAAGGGATTCGATCGGAGCAGACGGTTTCTTTCGCCTCTTGTGATCCTCTGTCTCGTTGGGACGGGGGCGCAAGCCCTCGCAAGGCCCTCTCAATCCCGGACGCTCTCATCTCCATCTGTCACGGTAAGGGCAGCCCTCCTGATCCAAAGGGAATCGGGCCAGATCCTCTATGCAAAAGCGGAGGATCAAAGACTTCCCCCTGCAAGCCTCACCAAGGTGATGACGGCCCTCGTCGCCCTCGAATCGGACTCACTCGAGGCGACGGTCACCATAGACCGCGAGTCCGTGGTGCGTCGTCGGCCGAAGATTGGTGTCAGACCCGGCGACCGGTTTGTCCTTCGAGACCTGGTGACCGCGATGTTGATCACGTCGGCGAACGACGCGTGTCTCGCGGTGGCGCAGCACATTGGGGGGAGCGAGGCGGAATTTGTGGCAATGATGAATGAGAAGGCGGCGGCCCTCGGCTTGGTCGATACCCATTTCTCGAATGCCTGCGGGTTTGATGGCCCGGACCACTACTCCAGCGCCCGCGATCTCGCGATCCTGACCGAGGAGGCCTTACAGGATGATGTATTTGCCGTAATCGTTCGGACGGCCAAGACAGAGATTTCGACGATCGATGCACGGCGACATTTTCGACTCTCCAACACCAATCGTCTTCTCGTGAACCCGGATGTCACGGGGCTGAAGACCGGCTTTACGAGTGAGGCCGGCCATTGCCTGATTGCCACCGCCTCCAGGAACGGAAAGAGCCTGCTGCTGGTCGGTCTTCATTTTCGCCATCGGTGGGGGGGACCGATGGCATTACTTCGTTATGGATTTGCGAGGGTCCAGGGCGCAGAAGGGTGATGAGGGTCTTTATTCGAGCAGCGCAGCGGGGTCTTGGGGGAGGGATTTCAGGAAGGTCGAGGGGACGGCGTAGATGTCGGGGTGATCCTGCGTCTTGGCGTAGAGCAGATCCCCTTCGGTCTTTCCCAGGAGCAGCGTCCCGAGGGGCTTGCCGTCGGTCTTGGTGAGGGTCACGGTGGCGGCAGGCTTCTCGAGACCGTAGCGGCTCAGATCCGTCGGCTCTCGTGCCACCACCTTTTCCCACTTGAGATTCTTGATGTCGTTCAACAGGTCGGTCACGGCCGCATACTTCGTCTTCCCTTCTCGGGGCTTCTTGAGTTGCCAGCGGTCCTTCTGCTTCTCGAGGAGGATCTCTTGGCCATCCCTGGAGAGTCCCATCTTTCCCACGTCCCACATCTCGAAGCTTAGAAGCTGCCGGCGGCGCAGGTCGGAGGGCCCCTGGGTGAGCTGTTCAAAGAGTCGTGCCTCTACCAGGGCGACCGCTTGACCGGAGCCCACCCGGACATAGGCCCCTTCCCGCTTGTCTGCCCTGTTCAGGGCGAGGCTGGTCAGGGGCTTTTCCCCTTTGTCCCAGAGGCGGATGGTCACGGCCGGGGCGTCAAGACCGTAGGGCTTCAAGGTCTTCGCGTTATCGGTCACAAACTCTTTGACCCGAGCACGGACGAGGTCCCACAGCAAGTCCTCGACCACCCGCTGATCCGCTAACGCCTCCTCCGGCTCTTTGATCTTCCAGGTGTCCCCCTCCTTCGTGACGAGTGTCCGTCCCCTGGGACTTTCGAGTTCGATCCGGGCCACCTGTCCATGGTCAAAGTTGAGCAGCGTCCGGTCTCTCAGGTCGGCCGCGTGCTGCGGCAGGCCCTTGACAAAGGCCTCCTTTAGTTCGAGGATCTGTTGCTCACCCCGCCGCCGCGCATACAGACCCCCAGGTTTTTTCCGGGTTCCGAGGAGGAGGGTGGCCTCGGCTTCCCCTTCCAGGGCGAACGTGATCTCGCCTCGGGGAGGGTCGAGGCCAAGGCTGCCCAAATTCGCCGGAGGTTTGTCCAGGAAAGTTGTCACCTGGTCTTGAGTGACGGCCCGCAGGAAATCCGACATCTTGGCGGGATCGGCCTTGGCCTCGAGGGGGTGAATGATCCACCACTCGTTCTTCTCTCGGCGCTCGAGGCGCAGTTGGAGGGAATTCCAGGAAACCCTCACCGTCCTCACTCCTTCGCGATCGATGAAGAGGGGGGCCTTGCTACGGAAGGCGAATGGCTCTCTTTCCAGAGAGGCCTTGACGGTCGCGGGGACGAGGAGGATTTTTTTCTCTCCGGGACGCCGGGCGTAGGCCGAGAAGCCGGCGGGTGCGGCAATGCCCACTTCCAGAGTAAAGGGTTGGTCTTTGTCCTTGAGCTGAACGGTCAAGACAATGGCGGGATTCTGGAGGCCGAACTCGCCGATATTCTCCTGGGCCTCTAACGTTCGTTCGATCCTCGCCCGGGTCACGTTCCCCAAGAGGGCGATGATCTCCCTTTCATCCCCCCGGTCCTCCACCGGTTGGCTCATGCGCCATCCCTGCTCCTCTCTGATCAGGGTGATGACCGTTTCCCCGCGTCGGATGCTCAGGGTGCTGACCTCTTTCTCCTGGAACGGGACCAGCTTCGTCTCGTCCTGTTTCCGAGCCTCCCTGATTTCCAGGAAATAGTAGGCGAGGCCGAGCAGGGCGAGGACGCCGGCGAGGAGTAGGGTGGTGCGAAACCTCATGCCGACCGTCTCCGGCGGAGAAAGACGACGACCCAGGTGCTGATCATCGCGAGCGGCGGGAGGACGAGGATCCCCCAGAAGGCGACCCGCGCCTGATGCGCGGTGAGGACCAGCGGCCTGAACTTGGCCTGCCGCGGGCGAATGGCGATCAGTTGTTCTTCCTCGGCGAGCCAGCTGACCGAATTCAAGAAGAGGTCCCGATTCCCCGCGAGATTCAGGTAATTGTTGTGAATAACGGCAGAGGTTCCGTAGGCGACAATCCGCCCCTTTTTCTGGTTCAGGGTTGAGGGTTCAGGGTTCAGGGTCTTCTCTGTCTTGGGGGCCTCGGTCGTCGGTCGTCGGTCATCGGTCGTCACCTCGACCGTCGCCACCGCCCCCACCGGCACTGGGCCCTGCCGATCCTTCCCCTCGTCATACCCGGCCTCTCCCCGGTCCAGGGCGGCCTTGTCGGTTTCGGCCCAGCTCCCGGAGCTAGTCCGTCCGAGCACCTGCACGGTGACCCCGGCCGGCAGTTCCTTGGCTGCATCCACCGTCCGCGCGAAAGGGAAGAAGGACGCCAGGGTGAAGTCTTGCGTGATCGGGTGCGGCTCGTACTGGGTGACCACCGGGAGGAGGTAATCCCCCCCGAAGGCCCGGCTCAGCCGATCCACGATGATATCCTTGCCCATCACGATGCCGTACTTCTTGAGGAGGTCGGTGAGTCCGGGGGCGGTGAAGGGATCGAGGAAGACCAAGAGCTTGCCCCCTCGTTTGACATAGGCCTCGATGAGTTGCAGCTCGGTTGGCAACGAATCGCTTTGGGGACCGGCGATGACAAGGACCGCCGCATCCTTGGGGACCTCCCTTTCGCGGAGCAGCAGGAGGGGCTTGACCTCGTACTGGACCTCGGTAAGCGCCTGCTTCACCTGGGAGAGGCCCTGCCGCGCGGTGCTTTCCAGCCCTGCCTCGCCGTGGCCGGTAAGGAAATAGAGGACTCGCTTCTCCTTGCGGAGGAGCTTGACCAGGGCGTTGGTGATCTTCTCCTCCTCGGCCCCCTGGAATTTTTCCTCTTTGCCTCCACTCTCGAGGACGATCGTCCCGTACGTCGTAATGCCGTACCGCCTCGCCAGGGCGGGGTGGCGGTCCGGGTCCACCAGCTCGAAGCGGAACTTGGGAGAGAAGTGGGCGTACTGGGCTAGAAGGTCCTGAGCGGCTGCCTTTCCCGGCTCGTCGGTCCGATAGAAGGCGACGGCGTGCACTTCGTTCTCCAACGATCTGAGGAGCTTGATAGATTGATCAGATAGGCTGTGGCGCCGCCCCTCGGTCAGATCCACCCGGACGTTATGGCGGATTGCTAACGCCTCGACCCCCACGACGATGGCAAGAAACAGCATCAAGGCCAGGGCCGTGTTCAGCCCGTACCGCGTCCCCCGACGACGCACCATCTCGTGGAGCCGTAAAAGCATTCGCCCCATGGGTTACCCCTTCCACCGTCGAACTTCGAGCGACTTCAGCGTCGCGAAGAGAAAGAAACTAGTCATGCCCAGATAGTAGGCGATGTCCTTCGTCTCCAACACCCCGCGGGCAAAGCTCGTGAGGTGCTCCACGATGGAGAGGTGGCGGAAGAGCGCGCCCCAGTCCCCTTCGGCGAGGGTCGCCCCCCAGCCGATGATCCACAACAGGAGTGAGGCGCCAAAGGCAAAGGCCCCCGCCACAATCTGATTCTCCGTCAGGGAAGAGAAGAGAAGTCCCAGAGAGAGAAAGGCCATTCCCAACAGGAGGAGGCCCAGGTATCCGGTGAGGATGGGATACAGCTCGAGCTCGCTCCACCACGTGAGGAGGAGCATATAGAGGGCTGTAGTGGAGAGGAGGAGGGCATACAGAGCCGTGGCCGCCATGAACTTGCCCAACAGGATCTCCCCATCCCGAAGCGGATAGGTGAGCAAGAGCTCTAACGTTCCCTGCTTCCGCTCCTCGGCGAACAGACGCATCGTGAGGAGGGGCATCAGAAACAGGAGCACCACGCCGAGATCGATGAAAAACGGTCGGACGATGCCATCGGTGACGTTGAGGCCCCTGGCGAGCCCTGGATTCATTGCGGCCTGGACGCTGATGAGACTCAGATAGGCCAGAATCGAATAAAAGAAATATCCGGAGATGACGAGGAAAAGCGTGAAGATGGCATACGCAATAGGGGAGGCGAAGTAGGAGCGCATCTCTTTCTTGAATACCGCTAGCGTCCCCATGAATCCCTCAGGTGATTGGTGACTAGTGATTAGTGAATAGTGTGGGGAGGACGCAACGAACGAAGAGTTGGCCCTCAATCACCAACCACCAACCACTATTCACCCGTCACGGGTTCTTCGGTGACCAGGCGTATAAAGATATCCTCCAGGCTCATGTCGACCGGTCTGAGCTCCAAGAGCCCCCAGCCGCTGGTACAGACGACCCGTGCGAGCTCCTGGCGCAGGTCCCGGTCCTTGTCCGTCTCGACGAGATACCGGCGCAGCGCCCCGGCCCCGTCCTTCATCGCGACCTGCAGGACGCCTGGCGCCTCGCGGAGTCTGACCGAGACCTGGTCCGGTGGCCCGTCAATCTGGAGCAGCACTTGGGTCGAACGCTGGAGGCGGCGGGTCAGGGTCTCTGGGGTGTCCACCGCCACGATGCGGCCCTCGTTGATGATGATCACCCGCTGACAGACCATGCTGACCTCGGGCAGGATATGCGTGGATAGAATCACCGTGCGTTTGCCCTGCATATCCCGGATGAGACTGCGGATTTCGATGATTTGCTTGGGATCAAGTCCGATGGTCGGCTCGTCGAGGATGAGGATGGGCGGGTCGCCGAGGAGGGCCTGGGCGAGTCCCACCCGCTGGCGATAGCCCTTGGAGAGCTTGCCGATGATCCGCCCTCGGGCATCCTGGAGGAGGCACCGTTCGATCGCCTCCCCGACCCGCTGGCGTCTGGTCAGCCGGGAAAGTCCTTTGGCCTCCGCCACGAAGCTCAGATATTGGGTCACGGTGAGGTCGGTGTACAGGGGAACGTGCTCCGGCAGGTAGCCGATCCGCCGCCGCACATCCAGGGCCTGGGTGCGGATGTCGTATCCGCCTACCCTGGCGGTGCCGGAGGTCGGAGGCATGTAGCACGAGAGGACGCGCATCGTGGTGGTCTTTCCGGCCCCGTTCGGACCGAGGAATCCCACCACCTCCCCCTGCTGCACCGTGAAGGTGAGGCTGTCAATGGCGGTCGTATTCCCGTAGACCTTTGTGAGCCCCTCTACCTCGATCATCGCGACCCCCGAAGATTATAATCCCTTCTACGGGAATGACAACCCCCCCTGCTCGATGACCGACGACCGTCAAGAGTCAGTGGCCCCTGTACGCCCCTCGCTCCAGGCCTCACATGAGCCCATGCGAGGAGGCGTGGTCCCGCTGATCGGCGGTTCGCCCTTCTTTTCTTCCTCAGGCGGCACGTTTAGGCCCCGAGCGACATTGCCGGGAGCGGCGGGGCCCCTCGGTAGGCGGCGGCCTGGGAAACCGAGGCGCGATCCGTGCTCGTTTCCTTGCACGGAGCGTGAACACGGAGGGACCCAGGCCGTAAGCCGCCGAACAGGGTCGTCGCGGGAGGCCAGAAGGGAGGGACCTACACGTGCCGCCTGTCTCATCTCCCGGCAAGGTCGCTCGGGACCTGCAGGTGCTGCCCAAGCCATCGAGCTCTTCGGCCGTCATTGCGGACTGCTGACAGCAGACTATTGATAGCTTTCCGCGGTCATCGGTCGTCGGACTTCGGCGAGCTCAGTCGAGCCGTCATCGGCAGTGACGGCTATGTCAGTTCGACACCTGCGAGCAGGCCCTGGACGTTGTCGAGCTTGTCCAGGGTGAGACATCGCTCGATAAGGAGGGATCGGGACGGCTCTGGAAGGATGCGGCGGGTGAGGGCGTGGAACTTGGCGATGAGCTCCTCCGGGGTCATCGGGTTTTTGGGATCGCCTTTGGGGAAATCGACCCGTGCCTCGTGTCGGATCCCCTGCGTGGTTTCGATCGTCACAACCGCAGGCCACTTGTCGGGGTAGACGCGGTCGAGTTCGGGATCTGTTTGAAGGACGACCGTGGACATGAGGTGACGGACGGCTCGATCGCGGATTCCCTCTTGGGTGAAATCGTCCAGCCCGACCCTGCCGTGCAGGAGCGCTGTGGCGACGCAGTAGGGGATGCTGAACTTCGCGGCATAGGGGCTGGCCGGTTCTACCTTCTCAAGAAGATCCAGGGCCGCCGAGTAAACGCGGACGGTGATCTTCTTGATATCGGTCGGCTTGGCGTTGAGTCGGGTCTTGATGGCCAGGGCGGCGTCAATGCTCGAGTGGATGTGGTAGCACGCGGCGTGGGCCTTAAAGGAGTTCTCCAGGATCCGGAGGGGGCGCGTTCCCAGGCCTTCAGTCAGGCGGGCAAGCTCCGGGGCGGTAGAGGTGGCCTGGGCGAGGCCCTTCTCTCCCTCGAAGATCTGCGAGGCGGCTGTGAGTCCCTGCTCTGCAAGGAGGGCGGCGAGGAGCCCATCGGCCGCCGCCTTGGCAAGGTGGAGCTGCTTCGACATGGCCCCTTCCACCAGGAATTCCCACAGCCCTGCCGATTGGGTTCCCGCGCTCCCGAGCGCCCAGACGATCTGCTCCGGCGTCAGGCGGAGCAGCTTGCCGGCAGCCGCGGCGGCGCCAAAGACCCCGCATGTGGCCGTGGTCTGCCAGAAGTGGTAATGACTTGGTCCCAGCGCTTCACCTGCCCTGATCGCCACCTCGTATCCCGCCACGATGGCAGTCAAGAATTCTCGGCCCGCGATGCCGTCCCGCTCGGCCACCGCGAGCGCGGCCGGGATGACGGGGGCCGCCGGATGAAGCACCGAGGGTTTGTGGAGGTCGTCCATCTCCACCACATGGGAGGAGGCAGCATTGACGAGCGCGGCAAAATGGGATGAGGTCTTGGATCCATCGGGAATCACCGTCGCCTGGGGTGTTCCCCCCAGCCCTCTGGCAACACGCACGAACATTTGGATGGGCCGGGTTTTCGATCCCGCGATGGCCGAGCCCAGCCAATCGAGGACGCAGAGCTTGGCCATCTCGATCACGTCGGCCGGCAGCCCGTCGGACCCCAGATCGGTAATGAAGCTAGCCAATTTTTCGGAGATCGTCTTTGCCATGATCTTTTCGGTTACCGCGTGGGCAGCTTATGCAACTTTCATGCAAGCTGGCAATCCGAACGGCATCGGCCGGGCAGGTATCGCGATAATCCTAGGTTACGGATCGGAGCAGTCACGCATGAAGCCACACCGGGGGCAGATGATCTTGCAGTGGATCTCCAGCATTTCGGCCCCACACACATCACACACATAGATGTCCTGTTGGGTTGTCATCGTAATGAGCTTATACCCCTTTCCCGCCGCGTTCAAGGCCGATGCCCGTGGGGGTGTCGGGTACCCAGCACCCTTGGCCTATGGTATCATCAACCGGCAAGGAGGATCCGGTGAAGCGTAAGAGAGGCAAGGTGCGCATAGGGATTACGATGGGCGATCCTGCCGGGGTCGGGCCAGAGATCATCCTGAAGGCCCTCGCTCAACAAGCGATCTACCGGCAGGTCGTCCCGATCGTCATCGGCGATGGCGATATTCTGGAGCGGGCCAAAGGCTATGTGGGGAGCGGGCTCCGCCTCCGACGGATCGGATCGGCAGGAGAGGCTACGGGTCGCTTTCGGGAGGTGCCGGTGCTCGATCTCAAGAACATCGACCTCGAGCAGTGCCCCCCCGGCGTCCTCTCCGCCGTAGCCGGGCGGGCGGCGGTGGAGTACGTCTTCAGGGCGATCGATCTCGCCAGGGCCGATGAAGTAGACGCGGTGGTTACGGCCCCCATCAATAAGGAGGCGATGCACCGCGCCGGCTATCCATTTGCGGGTCACACCGAGATTTTCGCTGAACGGACTGGAAGCCGCAGCTACGCGCTGATGCTCGTGGCGGGGAAGCTGCGGGTGCTTCACGTCTCTACCCATGTCTCACTCCGGGAGGCATGTGATCGGGTCAGAAAGGACCGCGTGCTGCAGGTCATCTGTCTGGGGCACGAGGCGGCAGCGGCGTGGGGTCTTCGCAGGCCGCGGATTGCTGTGGCTGGCCTGAATCCCCATGCAGGGGAGCAGGGGATCTTCGGCTACGAAGAGCGGGAAGAGATTGCCCCGGCAGTGGCGGCGGCCCGGGCCGAGGGAATCGATGCCGTTGGGCCCCTACCCCCCGACACCCTCTTTTACCGGGCGGTCAAAGGGGATTTCGATTTCGTCGTGGCGATGTATCACGACCAGGGGCATATCCCGGTCAAGCTCGGAAGTTTCGATCGGGCGGTCAATGTGACCGTGGGACTGCCGATTATCCGGACTTCGGTGGATCATGGGACCGCGTTCGACATCGCGGGAAAGGGGACGGCGAGCCCTCGCAGTCTCGTGGAGGCGCTCCGTCTAGCCATCCGGATGGCCCGACATCGCGCACTTCGCACCCTCCCCGCTTGAACCTTCAAGCCTTGCCTCGGTTGTCTCAATCCGAAAATGGCTGAGCAGCACCCCGCCCGCGGCCCAGCAAGTCCTGTCGTTGGCTGGCTCGCCGGCTCGGGCAATCATCCTTCGTCATCGGAAAATTCCACGGGTCGCTGATTCTGTTGCAACAGCCCCCTCGGCACCTCGCTCCGGGGCTCTCGCGGCGACCCTGAGCGGCGGCTTACGGCCCGGGTCCCTCCGTGTTCACGCTCCGTGCAAGGAAGTGCGCACGGATCGCGCCTCGGTTTCCCGGGCCGTCGCCTGCCGAGGGACCCCGCCGCTTCCGCCAATGTCGCTCGGCGCCTTCAGGTGCTCTTGCCTGGGGAGAGCCATCCCGCCCTCAAACATTGACCCCTCCGGCGGTTCAGGGTATTTTGCTCGGAAGCGCACTGAGCACAGGCGAAGTGGGGCGTTCGATGGGATCTCCGGTGGATGTGAAGGTCTGGCGCGAGCACTGGCAGGATGAAGGGGACGCGGCCTACCTGTATCAATCCCTCGCTGCCATCGAGCCCGACCAGACGCGCGCCGAGATCTACCGGCGTCTGGCCGAGGTGGAGGAGCGTCACGTCAAGCTCTGCGGCGACATCCTGAAGGAGCAGGGAGAGACGCTACCGCCGTTCCATCCCAGCCTCCGGGCTAGGAGCCTGGCCTGGCTTGGACGAACCTTCGGCCCGGAGTTCCTCCTCTCCATCCTTCTGGCCGAGGAGGGGCGGGAACTCAAAGGGTATCTGCAGGCCTATAAAGAGGCGCCGACCCACGGACCCAAGGGGACCATTGGCACACTCGCCCGCGAGACGGCAGAGCACGCGGAGACGTTGGGCAAGATGCTGGGGCGCGAAGGCGAACCGTGGCACCGGACCGCCTCGGGCGGCTATCTTCGGAATGTCGTGTACGGCTTCAACGACGGCCTCACCGCCAACTTTGGCCTGATCATGGGGGTCATCGGGGCGGAGGTTTCGGAAGGGATCGTCCTCATCTCCGGTATCGCCGGCCTCATCGCCGATGCCCTCTCCATGGGATCGAGCGGCTATTTAGCCGCCAAGAGCGAGCAAGAGGTCTACACCCACGAGGTCGCCATGGAGCGGGAAGAGATCCGGCTCATGCCCGAGGTCGAGAAGGAAGAGCTGGCCCTGCTCTATGAACTCAAGGGGATGACGCCGGAGGAGGCCCGGCAGGCGGCCGAAAGGATCATGGCCGACCCCGAGGTGGCGTTAGTCGAGAAGACTCGCGAGGAGCTGGGGATCGTGCCGCAGGCCGTGACGCCCCTTCGGGAAGGGATCATCACCGGCATCGCCACCGGCTTTGGCGCCTTCATTCCCATCCTTCCGTTCCTGGTGACATCCGGTTCCGCAGCAGTCTGGGGTTCCATCGTCATCAGCATGCTGTCGCACTTCGGCGTGGGGGCGGCCCGCTCCTTCTTCACCGGCCGCGGGATCATCCGGAGCGGCATGGACATGTTTCTGGTCGGGCTTGGTGTGGCCATCGTCGCTTATTTCATCGGCTGGCTCCTCACCGGCCATCTCTGACGGGCATTGGATTACCCAGGGTGAGCCGGGACATGATCCGCCTCGCGCTCCGTCGCTCCAAGATCAGAAGAAGATCGTCCGCCTGAGGCGTGGGCGCAGTGTCCGGTGTCGCCGAATAGGGTCATAACTCCAGAAATCGGGTAATGAATGGGGTGGCGGACGTGTTCACGCGAGAGGCAGGGAATTTGCATAGGAATCAACTGGCTGTTTTCAATGAGGCCTCTCTCTACCATGTCCTCGGCCGTCCTGTGCCGTGGCGGCTGCGCATCGGAAAGCGAGCACGATGAAATTTAACTACGAAAAGCTTTGTCGCTCTTGGAAGTGGGAAATCCCCAACTATTACAACATCGGCCGTGACTGCACCGATAAGCACGCCCGGAGAAGATCCCACAGAAATAAAATTGCCTTGTACTGGGAGAATGAAGAAGGCGAGACTCAACAATTTACCTTCGCCGACCTGGCAAGGCTTTCCAACCAAATGGCCAACGCCCTCCGTGCGCTTGGATTCCGAAAGCGCGACCGCCTGCTGATCCGCCTTCCCAACCTGCCTGAGTTTCCCCTGGTCTTCCTGGGAGCGATGAAGATCGGGGCCGTCCCGATTCCAAGTAGCACGATGCTGACCGCAGAAGAGGTTGCCTTTCTGCTGGACGACAGCCGACCGAAGGGTGTCGTCACTACACCCGAATTGTACGAGGCCGTCGAGGTCAACCGCGGTCAAAATAAAGCACTCAAGTCTGTCCTCATCGTCGGGAATCGTGTACCGCCCGGGTGTGTGAGTTTTTGGGACGTGGTAAAGAAGGGTTCTGCACATCTGAATGTCCCGGAGACGAAGGCGAATGACATGGCGTATATCTGTTACACCTCCGGGACGGCAGCCTTTCCAAAGGGTGTCGTCCACGCACAACGCGCCCTCATCGGACATGATCCTGCTGCCCTCTACTGGCAGGCGCTGAAGCCCAACTATACCGTCATGCACGCAGGGAGGCTCAACTGGACGTACACATTGGGGACAGGGTGTCTCGACCCATGGCGTCGCGGTTGCTCGACAGTCATCTACGGCGGGGAGCACGACCCCAAGAAATTTTTTGAGCTTATCGCGAAGTACCGGGTGAACGTCTTTATGGCTGTTCCTACCGTCTACCGACAGATGCTTCGTGTCGCAGACGAAGTCGATCTTGACCTTTCGAGCCTCCATCATGCCCTGAGCGCCGGTGAACTTCTGAGCGAAGGGCTCTTCCTCGCTTGGGAAGACCGGCTGGGAGTAGAACTCCATGACGGACTGGGGATGAGTGAGTTCAGCTACTACCTTTCCAATATGCCCGGAATGTCCATCAAACCCGGCTCGCCAGGAAAACCGCAGCCCGGACACCGCTCTCTGCTCGTTGATGAAGCGGGGAAAGAAGTCGCTGGTGGACATACGGGAGTCCTCGCCACTCCCAAGGACGATCCGGGAATCATGCTTCACTACTGGGAGAAGCCCAAAGATACTGCCAAGATGTTTCGTGGAAAGTGGTTTATCAGCGGCGATTGTTTCACCAAAGATGAAGACGGGTATTTCTGGCTGGTGGGAAGAGAGGACGACATCATAACCACTTTCGGGTATCGGGTGTCACCCGTGGAGGTCGAAAGAGTTCTCGGTGGACACCCGGCGGTCCATGAGTGCGCCGTCACAGGTATAGGCGTGGCTGAAGACAAAACCATCACCGCGGCCTTTGTCGTCCTTCACCCCGGAAGACATGAGCACGAGAAACTCCGGCGGGAGCTGTTGGAGTATGCCGAGAAGCGTCTCGCCAAGTATAAATGCCCGCGAGAGATCGTCTTCCTCGAATCCCTTCCGAAGACTGCCAATGGAAAGGTCCAGCGGAAGGTGCTCAGGGAGATTTATGGCTAGGGCACGATGGAACCGGACGGCGACGCCATTCGAGGCGATGGGTCAGGGATTGGCCCTACAGAGGAGATGTCGATGAGCACGAAGAAACTCCATCTGAGTTTTTTTGAGAATGTGTCGTTCAATTTCGAGAAGGCCGCAGCCTTCACGCCGCATCCCCGAGGTCTGCTGGATGTCATCAAGGCCTGTAACAGTGTGTATGCCTTTCAATTTCCCATCCGCTCTCAGCGAGGCTACGAGGTCATTTCCGGCTGGCGGGTTGAACACAGCCATCACAAGCTTCCGGTCAAAGGGGGCATACGATATTCCGAGCAGGTGGATGAGGACGAAGTGAAGGCCCTCGCCGCCCTAATGACCTACAAGTGCGCGATCGTGGACGTCCCTTTTGGTGGCGCGAAGGGCGCGGTGAAGATCGACCCGAAAAAATACACGCCCCACGAGGTGGAGCAGATCACGCGGCGGTACACCGCCGAGCTGATCAAGAAGAACTTCATCGGTCCCGGAGTGGACGTGCCCGCCCCCGACTACGGAACCGGTCCACGAGAGATGGCCTGGATTGCGGATACCTATACGGCGTTCCACCCGGGACAGATCGATACGTTGGCGTGCGTGACCGGCAAGCCCATGTCATCGGGAGGCATTCAGGGAAGGATGGAGGCCACCGGGCGCGGGGTGTTCTTCGGTCTTCGGGAGGCCTGCGGTCACGAAGAGGATATGAAGAGCCTTGGCCTCTCCAAGGGGTTGGAGGGAAAGAGGATCGCGGTCCAGGGGTTAGGAAACGTGGGGTATCACGCCGCGAAGTTCTGTCAGGAAGGGGGATGTGTTCTCGTCGGAGTCGCCATGCCCGAAGGCACCATCTACAATCCCAAAGGATTGGACCTGGATGGCGTGGTGAAGCACCGGCAAGAGACGGGTTCGATCCTGGGCTTTCCCAGGGCCACCAACCTCGCCAGCAGCGCCGAGGTCCTCGAGTGTGAGTGCGACATTTTAATCCCAGCCGCTCTCGAGAATCAGATCACTGAGGCTAACGCCCCGCGGATTCGAGCGAAAATCATCGCGGAAGGGGCCAACGGTCCCACGACGGCCGCTGGGGAAGAAATCCTTTTGCAGAAGAAGGTGATGGTGATCCCGGACATCTACCTGAACGCTGGTGGGGTGACCGTCTCGTATTTTGAATGGCTCAAGAATCTTTCCCACGTTCGGTTCGGGAGAATGGGCAAGCGGTTTGAAGAGACGGCCTTTGAGAAGATGCTGCGGGCGGTCGAGACCGCAACCGGAAAGACCTTTTCCGAGGCCGAGAGGCGCGTCATCGCCCACGGAGCCGACGAGCTTGACCTGGTCAATTCCGGTCTGGAGGAGACCCTGATCAGCGCATATTGTCAGATCCGCGAGATATGGAAGGGAGATCGAAAGATCCCGGACCTCCGGACGGCAGGCTTCATCAGCGCCATCAACAAGATCGCCGTATCGTACGAGGAGATGGGGATCTTCCCGTAAGCGTATGAGGCGTGGGCGATGACCACCTTCGGAAAGCCCGGAAGGGACTGACCGGCCTAGCCGTGCTGAGCTATAAGAACGCGAGGAGGGTCGTGATCCTGCTCGTCGGCAGCAGCGTGCTGCTGGTCGGTGTGGCGATGATCATTCTGCCCGGTCCGGCGATTCTTGTGATCCCCGCGGGACTCGCCATCCTGGCAACCGAGTTTGCATGGGCTAGAGCTCTCCTCCGCAAGATAAAGGATAAGGCGCGGGACCTCTCGGGCGCCGCCAACATTTCTCCAAGACGACCGGACGGCGAAAGTTGACGAGGTGGCCCCCTCCCGTCCTGTTCCTTCTGCACAGGCACATTCATTTACCACGGGAATCAATCATCAAGGTCGTAATCCATGTTTGCGGAGGGAACAAAGGACATTTGATTCTGGGGCGCGGCGCGGACGGTGACTGGCTCGATGCACCTGCTGACGATCGGGGGAAGACAGCTCCTGCTGGAGTGCGGGCTGTATCGATCAGAATTTTTTGCGCCTGGCGTTCTCGAGGTATAGGATAGGGCGCGAACCTGGGCCGGAAGAGGGCGATGGAGCACATAGCCTTTCTTAGGGATCTGGTGGCGGTCTTCGGGGTTTCGACGCTGGTGGTGTTTCTTTTCCGCCGCCTGCGGCAGCCGACGATCGTGGGTTTCCTCGCCTCGGGGGTTCTGGTGGGCCCCTATGGGTTGAGCCTCATCGCCGATGTGGCTCAGGTGGAGTTGTTGGCCGAGATCGGCGTGGTCCTCCTCCTCTTCACCATCGGCCTGGAGTTCTCGATCTCCAAGCTCGACCGGCAGATGGTTCTGTGGGGGGGGAGCCTCCAGGTGGTGGGGACCATCCTGCTCATTTCAGCAGGGGCGTGGGTTCTTGGCCTGCCGGGGGAGCAGGCGGTCTTCTTCGGGTTCCTCCTCGCCCTGTCGAGTACGGCCATCGTGCTCAAGATCCTGATGGACCGAGGAGAGATCGACTCACCGCAAGGCCGCTTTACCGTCGGGATCCTCCTCTTCCAAGATCTCTGTGTCGTTCCCCTGATGCTCCTCACGCCACTCCTGAGCGGCAAAGAGGCTTCGAGTCCGGCCGTCATCCTCTGGGTGCTGAGCAAGGTCGTCTTCACCGTTACCCTGATCTTTGTCCTCTCCCGTTTCCTCGTCCCGAGGATCCTCTTTGAAGTGGTGAAGCTCAGGAGTCCGGAGGTCTTTATCATCTCTATCATCCTCATCTGCCTGGGGACCGCCTGGGCCACGGCGCAGATCGGCCTCTCCCTCGCCCTGGGGGCATTCCTCGCGGGAATGGTCATCGCCGAATCGGAGTATTGCCATCAGGCCCTCGCGAATATCGTGCCCCTGCGGGATAGTCTCAGCAGCCTCTTCTTCATCTCGGTGGGGATGTTGATGAACACGGGCACCCTCTTGGCCCACCCATTCGCGGTCGCCGGGACGCTGTCGGCTATCCTGATCGGAAAGACGGTCGTGGCCGTCGGGAGCGTTCTGGCGCTCGGATATCCCCTTCGCGTGGCTGCATTGGTGGGGTGCGCGCTCGCCCAGGTGGGAGAGTTCTCCTTTGTCCTCTCTCGCGTGGGATGGGAGTGGGGGCTCATCACTCCACAGGTCAGTCAGTATTTCCTCTCTGCCTCGGTCGTCAGCCTTCTCCTGACCCCGTTCATGATTGAGGTGAGCCCGACGCTGGCGCGGCGGGTCGGCCGCCTGCGGTGGATCGAGCGGCGGTTTCCGGGGCGGAGCTTCCAAGACCTTCGGCCTGAGGGGGTGGAATTCCGCGACCATGTGATCATTGTGGGGTACGGTCCCACCGGTCGGAACCTTTCCCGGGTCCTCAAGGCGACGCAGGTGTCGTACTGTATCCTGGAGATGAACGGTGAGACCGTGAGACGGATGCGGAAGATGGGGGAGCCCATCTATTACGGGGACGTCTCGAGCCGAGAGGTCCTGAAGCACCTGATGATCCAGCACGCCCGATCCCTGGTGGTAGCTATCTCTGACCCCCCCTCGATCCGTCGGGCGGTCCGGCTCGCCCGGGAGCTCAATCCCCACCTCCACATTGTCGTCCGGACCCGGTACGAGGCTGAGATCGACGAGTTACACCGTCTGGGAGCAGATGAGGTGATCGCAGAGGAGTTCGAGACGTCCATCGAGCTCTTTGCACGCGTTCTGCGCCGCTATCATGTCCCCCGGGCGGTGCTCGAAGAACAGGTGGACAAGGTTCGGGGGGAGCGATACGAGATGCTGCGCCAGTTTCAGGTGCCTGCACTGCAGCAGGCGGATGTGGCCCGCCTCTTTGCGCAGGTCGATATGGAGACGTACCTGGCCCGAGAGGCGGCCTCCACCACGGGGAAGACCCTTGGCGAGCTGCACATCCGGCATCGGACAGGCGCCTCGGTGGTGGCGGTGATCCGGGACGGAAGCGTCTGGGCCAACCCCGGGCCGGACCACCGGATCGCGGCGGGGGAGGTGCTCGTCCTGGTGGGGAACCGGCACCAGGTGGAGCGAGCCCTGGTCCTCCTCGATCACGGGGAGGGAAAGGTGGGTGCCGGGGACGGGGAGCACACCGTGAAGCCACCGACGGCGTAACCTGAAGGGAGACCGGCCTTTACACCACCGTGGGGGGGAACGGCATGAAATGGTCCTGGAAGCTGGGCGAGTTGGCAGGCATCGGCATCTATATGCATGCGACGTTCGTCGTCCTCATCGGCTGGGTGGCGGCGAGTCACTGGTTGGAGGCGCGGAGCGCGACCGTGGTAGTCAAAGGGGTGGGGTTCATTCTGGCCCTGTTCGGCTGCGTGCTGCTCCACGAACTCGGGCATGCCCTCACCGCAAAGCGATACGGCATCAAGACGCGGGACATCACCTTGCTCCCTATCGGTGGCGTGGCCCGCCTGGAACGGATGCCCGACGATCCCAGGCAGGAGTTGTGGGTGGCCCTTGCCGGTCCTGCCGTCAACGTGGTCATCGCCCTTGCCCTCTATGTCTGGCTACAGGTGACCGGCAGCTGGGCGCCCCTCGCGGAGCTCGGCGTGACAAAGGGCTCATTCGGGGGGCGCCTCATGGTGGTGAACGTCTTTCTGGCCGGGTTCAACATGCTCCCCGCGTTCCCGATGGACGGCGGAAGGGTATTGCGCGCCCTGCTGGCGACGCGGATGGACTATGTGCGGGCGACGCAGATTGCCGGGAGTCTGGGGCAGGGAATGGCCTTTCTGTTCGGGTTCATCGGGCTGTTCAGCAATCCGTTCCTGCTCTTCATCGCCCTGTTCGTGTGGATCGGCGCCGCGCAGGAGACGAGCATGGTGCAGATGAAGTCGGCATTGGGCGGCATCCCGGTGCGCCGGGCGATGCTCACTGACTTCCGTACCCTCTCCCCGGGGGATCCCCTGGTCCGCGCCGTTGAGCTGATCTTGGCGGGCTCCCAGCATGATTTTCCTGTCGTGGAGAACGGACGCGTGGTTGGCGTGTTGACGCGGGACGATCTCGTCGTCGCGTTGGCGCAGCAGGGCCAGGAATCGCCGGTCAGTGGCGTGATGCGGCGCGAATTTGAAGTGGCCGATTCTGCCGAGATGCTCGAGCCGGTGTTCCTGCGCCTGCAGGCCTGCGAGTGCCGTACCCTCCCCGTGACGAGCCATGGGCAGCTCGTCGGACTGGTTACCATGGACAATGTCGGGGAGTTCCTGATGATTCAGGCTGCACTCGTCGGAGCGAAGGGCCGTGCATGGGCGGCATAGATTTCCCGATCCGATGACACGCGGGGGTGCCAGATGTTTGTAGCGGTGCGGTGTCAGCCCGAAGGGAGCGTCGAAGAAACGACGGACCTCGCCTCGCTCGGTCCCTGGTTGGCCGAGGCCCAGGACAGGCTCTGGGTGGACGTGGCCAGCCCGGGCGTTGAGGAGATGGAGGCGGTGGGTCGGTCCTTCGGTTTTCATCCTCTCACCATCGAAGACTGCCTGCACGGCGGGCAGCGCCCGAAGGTGGAGGACTACGACGGCTACCTCTTCCTGGTTCTCCATGCGATCCCCCAGCAGCTCGAGGATCCCTGCGTCATCGAGGAGTTGGAAGAGCTCTACGTCTTCGTGACGCCGCGGGCCCTGGTGACCGTCCATCAGCGCGAGAATGAGTCGGTGTCGAGGCTCCGCGACCGGATCCGAAAAGAGCCAGCCCGCCTGGCCCAGCCCCCGGGATTCCTTCTTCACATGCTCGGCGACGGCGTCGCGGACCAGTACTTCCCATTCCTCGACCGTGTGGAGGATGAGATCGACGACCTCGAGGCCCGGGTCGTGAGCTCCGGCAACCCTGAAATCCTCGACCGCCTCTTTACCGTGAAACGGTCGCTGATCCATCTCCGGAAATCCCTGGGCCCTCTCCGCGAAGTCTTCAACGCCCTCAGCCGGCGCGATTACCCCCTCCTGGACCCCAAGGTCGCGCTCTACATGCGGGACGTCTATGATCACCTCGCGCGGGCCTCCGAGATCGTGGACGCCTGCCGGGACCTGGTGGCGACGACGATCGAGGCATATCTGATGGCCACCTCGAACCGCTTGAACGACATTGTGCGCCAACTCACCATCATCGCGACGATCTTCCTCCCGTTGACCGCCGTCACCGGATTCTTCGGGATGAACTTTGAGCATATCCCGTGGAACAGCCCGCTCGCCTTCATCCTCACCACCCTGTTCATCCTGGCCATTCCCGTCGTGATGCTCCGCTGGTTTCATCGGTGGGGATGGCTTGAGCGCGAGCCGAGCTTCATCACCAAGCGCGAGGCGAACAAAGGTCCCGGTCAGCGGGGATCGGCCTGAACCCGTCTCTTGCCTCGGTCCCTCCTGCCTCAAGCTGGCATCGTTCCTGCATGGTCCCCCCGGTGAATCGAGAGTTTCTCTCCTATGCAGAATGAAAGCCTCATATCGGTCTTTAGTGTGCTCATCGCAGCGACGGGCATCTCGTTGGTCTTCAAGGACTATTTGGCCAGCCTCGTTGGGGGCCTTATCCTGCGGCGGATCCGACAGGTCAAGCCCGGTGTCCGCATCAAAGTCCTGATCATGCCGGCCATTACCCTCAAAGGCGATGTCATCAGCGTCGGGGCGCTTCGCACGACACTGCACGAGGTGGGCGACGGCGAGCGGCTGCCCAGCGTCCGTACGGGGCGGATCGTGAAGGTTCCCAACTTTACGCTGGTGAACAGCCCCCTCGTCATTTACGACGAGCAGATCTCCGATGAGGTTATCGCCTACGAGAGCCGGCCCTTTCCTCACCTGGACACCCTTGAAGAGGATATGCGGGCGGCCATCACCAAGGATGGTCACGAGGTGATTGAAGTGGGCTTCTACCAGAAAGAGGACCGGCTGATCATCCACGGGATCTTCACCGTCCGCACCCACGAGGCAGGCGACGTCCGCGGCCGCATTCTGAAAGCATTCCTGGAGCGGCGGCAGGCGCACGCCGCTCACGTCGAGGCCTCGACTCCCCTCAGGGTCCAGTAGCGACCGAGCATGGACCGTGGAAGTGGTGCGGTGTCTGCGGGGTCGTGCGGATTCCCAAGCCAGTTGCTATCCGTTGGTGGGAAAGTAGGCGTTTCTCAGATACTGGGTCAGCATCCGCTGCGTGTTGAAAAACGAGCCGTTCAGAGCGATAGCAGAGCGCTGGACCTCGGCAAACGCGCTGGGCCGCCCGTAAAAGAGCGGGAGAATGACGTGCTCGAGCTTGGCGTACAGCAGGGTCACCTCGCCGAAGGGATCATCCGGGGGTTCCTGCCCATCCCCTATAGACCAGCCGGTTATGCCCTCCACGTGGCCTTCGATCCACCACCCGTCCAACACACTCAAACTCGGCACCCCGTTCAGGGCCGCCTTCATGCCGCTGGTGCCCGAAGCCTCGAGCGGCCTCTGCGGGGTGTTTATCCAGAGGTCCACACCGGCGCAGAGCTGCCGGGCCAGCGCCATATCGTAATTCTCCAGATACAGCACGCGCACAGCGTCGCCGAGGGCGGCCGCCGCCTCAAAAATGCGCCGAATGATCACCTTCCCCCCTTCATCCCACGGATGGGCCTTGCCTGCATAGATGATCTGCAATGGGCCCACCCGACGCGCAATGCCCCGAAGGCGGTCCAGGTCGTAGAATAACAGGTCTGCCCGTTTATACGGGGTGGCTCGCCGTGCAAAGCCGAGGGTCATGGCCGCCTGATTGAGGCGGACACCGGTTCGCTTTTCGACCTCGTCCAAGAGTTCCCGTTTGGCCTCGGCATGGGCCTGCTGGATCTCGTGCAGGGGGATGCCGACCGCGTAGCGGAGGTAGTGGTTATCATACCGCCACTCCGGTATGCGCCGGTCGTAGAGGGTGCGAAAAGGTGGCGCCGTCCAGGTGACGGCGTGGACGCCATTGGTGATGGCGTTGATGGGGTAGTGGGGAAACATATCAGTAGAGACCTCGCCATGTCGCATGGCCACGCCGTTGGTATAGTTGGCGAACCGGAGGGCGAGGTACGTCATGTTGAGGGTTCCGTCCGTGTAACAGTGCATTCGCTCCAGGGCGGCAGCTCGCTCCGCCCCAAGGACGTGGCGGACGAGGTCGACCGGGAACTGGTCGTGGCCCGCGGGGACAGGCGTGTGGGTCGTGAAGACGCACTTGCGACGGACGGCCTCCATGTCCGCGTCGGTGGCGCTCTGCAGGCCTCGTCCCTCCGTCTGCCGCTCGAGCAATGCGAGGGCGAGGAGGGCGGAGTGGCCCTCGTTCATGTGGTGGACTCCGACCGTGTCGTCCCCGAGGGCGCGCAACATCGCCACACCGCCCAAGCCCAGGACCGCCGCCTGGCAGAGGCGGTAGTGGTCGTCTCCGCCATAGAGATGGTCGGTGAGCGTCTGATCCCAGGCACTGTTTTCGGGCAGGGCGGTGTCGAGGAAGTATACGGCTACCGTATGCCCGGATACGCCACGCACAACGTAACGCCACGCGGCGACGCGCACCTGCCGGCCTTCGATGTCGAGCGTCACGCGAGTCGGTACGGGTTCCAGTGCCTCTTCCGGAGCCCACAGGGCCGGGGTCTCGGACTGGTTCCCCCGGGGATCGAGGTGCTGGGTGAAATACCCTTTCCGATGGAGGAGGGTGACTCCCACCATGGGGACCCCGAGATCGGCGGCGGACCGGAGCGTGTCCCCGGCCAGCACCCCCAGGCCGCCGGCGTACGTGGGGATGGCAGGTTCAAGACCCACCTCCATCGAAAAATAGGCAATGCTGTGTGGATGGGCCCCTTTCGCCGAGGCTGAAGGTTCCATGTTCACAGGGGACCTCCTCGTTGGTATTCGATCATCCGCCAGCACCGTGCCTCTGGAACCGCTGGGACCTCATCACACCCGCGCGTATTCGGTCGAATCCTCGAAAGGGAAGCATATACCACGCTCCCGAGTCCCTGGCAACCCTCATCGAGAACCTTTCCATCACCGCTCGCTCTGCACTCCGCTCTGTGCAAGGACGGCGCCGCTTCGGGGCGCAAGCTTGAGCTCGCGAAGCATTCCAGTCGTAATCGGCCATCGCGCCCCGCTCTCCGTGTCCAGCAGAAAGCCCTCGCTCACGCCAAGGGCCTTGACCGGCGCATCGATCACCCGGGCATCTGACGCCACATTCAGCGCGATGACGCACACTTCATCGGCGAACTTCCGGCCAAAGACATATAGGTCGCTGTCGGCATACAGGCGGACATACGCGCCGTGCCGCAGGGCCCGGTAGGTGCGGCGGAGCGCGATGCATCGTTTAACAAAGGCAAGCAGATCATGATTCCACTGCGATCGCTCCCACGGAAACGCTTTGCGGCAGTCGGGATCGTGTCCCCCGGCCAGTCCGATTTCGTCGCCATAGTAGATGCACGGCGCACCCGGATAGGTGAACAGGAACAACAGGGCGAGTCGGAAGGCCGTCTGGTCGCCGCCAACGCTCGTGATGAAGCGCGGGATGTCGTGAGTGCTCAGGACATTAAGCTGAGCTTGGCTGATGGCTGGGTCGTACAGGCTCAGGATCCAGTTGATCCGGTCGGCAAACTCGATGCCGCTGAGCGGGCGGACATCGCGGAAGCTGTGCACGCGGTGGATCCCCTCAAGGTCAAGCCGCTCGCCGCCAAAGAAACCCAGGCAGGCAGCCGTGAGCAGATAGTTCATGATCGCGTCAAACTGATCGCCCTGGAGCCAGCGTGTCGCCTCGTGCCAGACCTCGCCGACGATGTAGACATCAGGGTTTGCGGCCTTGACCCGGCGGCGAAACTCTCGCCAGAAATCATCGTCGTTGATCTCTCCCGGCACATCCAGCCGCCAGCCGTCGATGCCGAATTCGGTCCAGTGGGTGGCTACGCTCCACAGGAACTCGCGCACCGCCGGCGTCTGCGTGTTGAACTTCGGTAACCCGGGCATGTCCCACCAGGCGTGATAGCCGATGGCCTCATAGCTGCCGACGCCCTTGCGTAACGCCTCCTGCGATGCCGGATCGGGATACGCGCCGAAGTGGCGCTCGCCCGACAGGCGGTCCGGGTGGAAGTGAAACCAATCGACATACGGGGAGGCGGCGCGGTTTTCCAAGGTATGGTGGAACTGCCAGAAGCCGCGGCTGGCGTGGTTGAACACCCCATCGAGCACGATGCGGATGTTTCGGCCGTGGGCGGCATCGATGAGTTCGCGTAAGGCGGCGTTGCCGCCGAGGAGCGGATCGACGGTGAAATAGTCGTAGGTGTGGTACCGATGATTGGCCGCCGAGGCGAAGACGGGATTAAAGTAGAGTGCGGTAACGCCCAGCTCTTGGAGGTAATCGAGGTGTTCGATGACCCCCAACAGGTCCCCCCCCTTGAAGCCGAGCAGGGTTGGGGGGCTGTCCCACGGTTCAAAGTTGAGATTTTTGGGGAGACGACTGCTCTTGGCGAAACGATCAGGAAAGATTTGATAGAAGACCGCGTCTTTGACCCACTCCGGCGGGGTTACCGACATGCACCCTCCTTCTAGCGGAAGGAATACCCCAATGACTATACCATAATCACCGTCTCATCCATATCGTTCCGCCGCACCTTCTGTTGGAGAGAAAATCCTTTTATCTCGTTGACTTGCAAGTACAGCCCCTCGGCACCGGATTTTGAGGGCCTCGGCAGAGTGGCCAAGGTGGACGTGGACGACAATGCTCGCGTTGCGGCCCAGCATGGCATCCGGTCCATCCCGACCCTGTTGTTCTTCAAGGATGGTCAGGTTGTGGATCAGGTGATCGGCGTGGTACCCAAGAAAGTGCTCGCCGACAAGCTGACCTTTCTGCTCAAGGCGGCGTAAGGCGGGGAGGAGGCGCATAAAAAAAGATGATAAACTGGATGCAAGCCGTGATCGTCACCTCGGCCAACCGGCTGAGACGATGAAGGGGGGCGGACGACACCATGAATGAAGTATATAGCCTGATGAAACTTCTGGCTGGCGGAGATGTGGGGCGAGGGGGGAACGGACAACCGCACGGGCTGGCCCGTTCGGAGCAGGACGAGGACCTGCTCGACGCCTATTCTCGTGCCGTCGTCGGCGTGGCGGAAAAGGTGGGGCCGGCGGTCGTGGGCATCGGAGTCAGGAAGCGTGCCCAGGGACCTCGCGTGCGGCAAGAGGGGGCGGGGTCCGGGGTCATCATCGCCCCGGACGGCTTCATCCTCACCAACAACCACGTGGTCGAGGGGGCGCAGGATGTCGAGGTGAGCCTCACGGATGGGCGAATGTTTCCGGCCCAGATCGTTGGGGGTGATCCGGCCACGGACCTCGCCGTGGTCCGCGCCGGAGCGACAGGCCTGCCGACCGCCGAGCTGGGCGATTCCAGCTCTCTACGCGTGGGCCAGCTGGTCATCGCCATCGGGAATCCGCTCGGATTTCAAAGCACCGTCTCGACCGGGGTTATCTCCGCGCTCGGACGGGCGCTCCGCAGCCAATCCGGCCGGCTGATCGAGAACGTGATTCAGACCGATGTACCGCTCAATCCGGGGAACTCGGGCGGGCCGCTGGTAGACAGCCGCGGCCGCGTGATCGGCATCAACACAGCGATGATCTTCATGGCTCAGGGCATCAGTTTCGCCGTCCCGGTGAGCACGGCGCGGTGGGTGGTGGGCGAATTGGTCACGAACGGCAAGGTCCGCCGGGCCTACCTGGGCATTGGGGGGCAGGCCCGACCGATCAGCCGGCGCGTCCAGCGCTCCGTGGAGTCTTCGGCTGCGACCGCTGTCGAGGTGGTTTCGGTGGAAGCGCACGGCCCTGCCCACCGGGCCGGGCTCCGCGAGGGAGATTTGATCGTCGCGGTGAATGGCAAGGGCGTCGCCAGTGTGGACGACATTCACCGGCTTCTGACCGGCTGGTCTCCGGGCTCGCAGTTTACCTTGACGATCCTGCGGGACGGTGAGCGGCACCAGATGGACATCGTTTCAGGTGAGGCGTAGAGTCTCGCGGAGGCAAAGGGTGGGGGAGGGGTACGTCGAGGTGGGTGTCGTGGGTACGATCGAGACCGCGGAGGCGCTCGCCGATTTCCTCTTCACCGAAGGGGCGCTCGGCCTCGTCACCGAGGATAGATCTGATGGATCGGCCGTGATCCTGATTCGGGCGAGCTTCCCCCGGACCCTGTCCGTCGAGCGGATCGTCGCCCGGCTTGCGGATTATCAGAGGGAGCTCGAGGCACTCGGCCTTGCCGGGGGTGACGGGCATATCGAGGTCCGCACGATCCCGAGTGAGGACTGGGGGAGGAGCTGGAAGCAGCACTTCAGGCCCCTCGTGATCGGCAGGCGTCTGGTCATTGCCCCGCTCTGGGAGGCCGGCCCCTTCCCGGAGGATCAACTCGTAGTCCGGATCGACCCCGGGATGAGCTTTGGGACCGGCCACCACGCCACGACCCGCATGTGCCTCGAAGCGCTCGAGGCTTTCCTGGACCAGTGGCGAGGCGATCCGGGCCCCCGGGTGCTCGACGTGGGGACCGGTACCGGAATCCTCGCCATGGCGGCAGACGCGCTCGGAGCCGAACGCGTGGTCGCCGTCGACACCGATCCGGAAGCCTGCGCCGGAGCAATGAAAAACCTCGTTCTGAACCATACCAGGGACTGTGTCCAGGTCCTGCACGGGGGGGTCGAAGCCCTCAGGCCCGGGACGCGATTCGACCTAGTCGTCGCGAACCTCGATTCGAGGAGCCTCCGCCCGCTCTTCAATGCCCTCAAGGTTCTCCTGGCTCCACACGGCCGCCTGGTTGCTTCAGGGATCTTACTCGAAGAAGAGGAAACGCTCAGTGGTGCCGCCAGGGCTGCCGGACTTCGCTCAATTGCCCGTCAGTCCGACGGCGAGTGGCTCTGCCTCACCCTCACCCCGGAGGCGGGTGACAATCGTTCCGCTCCGCCTCCCGGATCTTAGGGAAACAGGGAAATAGGGAAACAGGAGTGTTTTTCCGCCTTGACTCGGCCCTGGCCCTCGGCATAAGGTTTCAAAGAGGGAGGGTCAGGGATGGAAGTCATGGGAATGGTCCTCGCCGGGGGGCGAGGGGAGCGAATCTATCCGCTGACCAAGGACCGGGCCAAGCCTGCGGTCCCCTTCGGCGGGAAGTACCGGATCATCGATTTCGTCCTGTCGAATTTCATTAACTCCGGCATCTACGCGATTTACGTCCTCACCCAGTTCAAGGCCCAGTCGCTGATGGAGCACCTGCGTGAAGGCTGGCGCTTCTCGAGCGTCCTCCAGGAGCACTTCGTCATCCCGGTCCCCGCCCAGATGCAGATGGGGGATGACTGGTACCAGGGGACGGCCGATGCCGTCTATCAGAACATCCACCTGATCCAGCGGGGCGATCCCAAGACCGTCGCCGTCTTCGGCGCCGATCACATCTATAAGATGAACATCCACCAAATGGTCGAGTACCACAGGGCCACGAGCGCCGAGGCCACGGTGGCGGTGGTCCCGGTGCGGCTCACGGAGGCCTCGCACTTCGGGGTCCTTGAGGTCGATCCCGCCTGGCGGATCGTGGGATTCGAGGAGAAGCCCCGCCAGCCGAGGGCGATTCCGAACGAGCCGGAGTATGCGCTGGCCTCCATGGGCAACTATCTCTTCGACACCGAACTGCTCCTGAAGACTCTGCACGACGATGCGCAGCAATCGACGAGCACCCATGACTTCGGCCGCGACATCATCCCCTCCCTCGTCGCGGGGGGGCGACGGGTGTACGCATACGATTTCCGCAAGAATCGGATCCCCACCCCCCTCAAGGGCGAGGAGCCGAGCTACTGGCGCGACGTCGGGACTCTTGATGCTTACTACGAGGCGAGCATGGATCTCCGGGCTGCCGATCCGTCCTTCAACCTCTACAACCGAAGCTGGCCGATCCGCACCGTGAGCTACGGCGATCCACCCGCCAAGTTCGTCTTTGACGAGGAGGGACGTCGGGGGACCGCCCTGAACTCCATCGTGGCCGACGGGACCATCATCAGCGGGAGCCTGGTCCGCGGTTCTGTCATCAGTCCGAACGTCCGGATACACAGTTATTGCCTCATCGAGGACTCCGTGATCATGAACCGGGTGGTCATCGGCCGGGGCTGTCGGATTCGCCGGGCCATCATCGACAAGAACGTCCACGTGCCGCCGGGGACCGAGATCGGCTATAACCTCGAGCTGGATCGGCAGCGGTATTCCGTCACGGAAAGCGGGATCGTCGTGATCCCTCGGGAGGAGGTCAAGACCCCCTGGCCGTAGCGGCCGGGAACCTGAGCGGGCCTCGCCCGGATCCCCGACGCGCAGCCCCGGCCGTGATTCCCCGCGGCCCGGTCGCCCCTCTTGCCCCCTCGCGCACTGCCGAGAACATTTCCTATCCGGTTGCCCTCGCGGTCGCACACGGTTGCTCCGCCCGCCGGATCGATCGGCGGGTCGGCGCAGGAGGGGAATCGCCGCGTTTCACCTTGACAGGGGCGAGAGGGGGATTATAGAAGAGGGGAAGTCATTTGTCGGAAGCCGATTGCACGGGCGGGGTCCTCGGGGCGAGTGGGGGGCGAATAGCTCAGTGGGAGAGCACCTGCCTTACAAG
Source organism: candidate division NC10 bacterium CSP1-5 (assembly GCA_001443495.1). GTDB lineage: Bacteria > Methylomirabilota > Methylomirabilia > Methylomirabilales > CSP1-5 > CSP1-5. The sequence continues at coordinate 72,219 of LDXR01000002.1, forward strand.
CAGGGGGTCAGAGGTTCGAACCCTCTTTCGCCCACCAGGCCAGTCAGGCTCCGCCTCCTTCGGTTGTCCTTTCGCTCGAAAGCCTGAGAGATCTGATCCCGATGACTATTCACCCGCTCTAAGAAGGATGGACAGGGAGGAGTGACCATGGACGTCGTGAACCTCATTATCGCTGTGCTCGCCTTGGTGATCGCGATCCTCGCCTATATCCGCACAGGCGGTCTCGTCGATCTCCGCAGTCAGGTGAAGGCCGTGGGTCCTGCCACGGAGGCGCTTCGGACGAAGACCGCCGACGCGTTGGACCGACTGGAGGGGGTCGTGAGGGGATCAAGCGGGCCCCGCTCGCCCTCGGTTCCGGAAGAAGAGGAGAGGCAGGAGCGAAGAGGGTAGACCGCGTGATCACCCCAGTCCCGGACGAGGCTGCGTGCCTTTCACGCCGGAGGTGGAAGCATGGGGAGCGCTGAAGAACGAGGAGGGTTGAGCAAGGCGTTTCGCGGTGTGGCGATCGGAGCTGTAGTTGTCTTCGCTGGCCTGGTGGCAGGATTCGGCGTCGGATATTACTTCCGCGATAAGAAGGTGCAGGAGCTGGAACAGCTCGTGGCAGGTCAAAAGGAGCAGCTCGCCTCGATGGAGAAGAAGGTCTTGGAGGCACAGAAGTCCCAGCTGGAGCGGGCGCTGGCGCGGGCGAAGTTGAACATAGGGTTTGAGGAACTGCTGGGCTCTCTGGCCGCAGCGCAGGCCGAAGTGGAACAGAGAAACTTCGGGAGGGCGATACAAAAGATCGCGGCCGCGAAGGGCGCACTCACCGCGGTCAGCAATACACCTGGCCCTGTCAGCGAGGCGGTGGGGACCAAATTGGACGAGATCAAGGCAGGGCTCGAGCATCTGGACGTGAAGGTCCGGGACCAGATCAGCAGCCTGGCGAAGGATCTAGAGGCGGGTACGCTCCCCGGGGCCTCGTCAAAGGAAAGAGGCGCGCCTGGGACCGGCCCACGGAACGGAGGGGCAGCCGCAGGGCAGGAAAAGGAGGGGGGGTAGGCGCCCGATGCGTCAGGCGAAGAACGCGTCCGCGATGCAGGGGGATCCCCTCTGGTACAAGGATGCGATTATCTACGAAGTCCACGTCCGGGCCTTCTACGACAGTGACGGGGATGGGGTCGGGGACTTTCGTGGGCTGACCGAAAAGCTAGACTATATCCAGGATCTGGGGGTCACGGCCATCTGGCTTCTGCCCTTCTACCCGTCGCCCTTAAAGGACGACGGCTACGACATCGCCGACTACACGGACGTTCACCCCGCCTACGGAACCCTCCACGACTTCCAGGTCTTTCTCCGGGAGGCCCACCGACGGAACCTCCGAGTGATCACCGAGCTGGTCCTGAATCACACCTCGGACCGGCACCCATGGTTTCAGAAGGCCCGCCGGGCCAAGCCGGGAAGCCGCTTGCGCGACTTCTACGTGTGGAGCGACACGCCGGAGACGTATAAAGACGCACGCCTTATCTTCAAGGACTTCGAAACCTCCAACTGGGCCTGGGATCCCGTGGCGCGGGCGTATTACTGGCATCGGTTCTACTCGCACCAGCCAGACCTCAACTATGAGAACCCCTCGGTCCGGCGCGCCATCCTGCACGTGCTGGATTTTTGGCTCGGGATGGGGGTGGACGGGCTTCGGCTGGACGCCGTGCCCTATCTCTACGAGCGGGACGGGACGAGCTGCGAGAACCTGCCCGAGACACACGCCTTCCTGAAAAAGGTCCGCCGCTCGGTGGACGAAAAGTTCCAGGACCGCATGCTGGTGGCCGAGGCGAATCAGTGGCCCGAGGACGCCGTGGCGTACTTCGGCGACGGGGACGAATGCCACATGGCCTTTCACTTCCCGGTGATGCCGCGCCTCTTCATGGCGATCCGCACGGAGGATCGTTTCCCCATCGTCGAGATCCTCCACCAGACCCCCGCCATCCCCGAGCCATGCCAGTGGGCACTCTTCCTCAGGAACCACGACGAACTCACGCTGGAGATGGTGACCGATGAGGACCGGGATTACATGTACCGGGTCTACGCGCAGGATCCGCAAGCCCGGATCAACCTGGGCATCCGCCGGCGACTGGCACCGCTCCTCGGCAATCATCATAGAAGGATCGAGCTGATGAACGGCCTCCTCCTCTCCCTGCCGGGGACGCCGGTCATCTACTACGGGGATGAGATCGGCATGGGGGACAACATCTACCTGGGCGACCGGAACGGGGTTCGGACGCCGATGCAGTGGAGCGCCGACCGGAACGCCGGATTCTCCCGGGCCAATCCCCAACGGCTGTACCTGCCGATCATCATCGACCCCGAATATCACTACGAGGCGGTCAACGTGGAGGCCCAGCAGACCAACCCCCACTCGCGCCTCTGGTGGATGAGGCGCGTGATCGCGCTCCGGAAGCGCTTCAAGGCCTTCGGGCACGGCAGCCTCGAGTTCCTGCATCCGGAGAACCGAAAGGTGTTGGCCTTTCTCCGACGCTACCGGGATGAGTGCATCCTGGTCCTGGCCAATCTTTCGCGCTTCGTCCACTGCGTGGAGCTGGACCTGTCGGCCTTCAAGGGAATGGTCCCCGTCGAGATGTTCGGCCGGACGGAGTTCCCGCGCATCGGGGAACAGCCCTATTTCTTCACCCTGGGCCCCCACACCTTTTACTGGTTCGCGCTCGAGCCGCTGCGGCCCGGGGTCGAGGTCGCGACCGCGCCCGAGGAGGTCAGGCTTCCCACCCTCACCGTGACGGGCGGTGCCTGGGATGCGGTTTTCCGGGACGAGGCGAAGATCGCGCTCGAGGAGGTCCTGCCGGCTTATTTCAAGAGGAGCCGCTGGTTCGGCGGCAAGGCCCGCCAGGTGAAGACCGCGAAGGTTCTCGACACCGTGGTCGTCCCCTCAGCGCCCCGGGGCGCCGTGCTCGCCATGGTCGAAATCCGATATACCGAGGGAGAGCCGGAGCTGTACGCCCTCCCCCTCACGTGTGGGGCAGGGGAAACGGCGGCGCAGGAACTCGGTCCTTACGCGGCCATTGCCCGTCTCCGATTGACCAAGGACGGCCGGCACGAAGACGGGATCCTCTTCGACGCGTTGTGGGACAAGGGCTTCTGCCTGGCGCTCCTGGAGGCCGTCGCCCGGCGCCGTCACCTGAGGGGGGCATTCGGGGAGCTGCTGGCGTCGCCGACGCAGGCGTTCCGGAGAATACGGGGGCCGGCAGAGACCCAGCTCGAACCGGCGATCATGAAGGCGGAGCAGAGCAACACGTCGGTCGTGTACGGCGACCGACTGGTTTTGAAAATGTTCCGGCGTCTCGATCAGGGCATCAACCCCGACCTGGAGATCGGGCGGTTTCTGACCGAGCGGGCCGCGTTCGCCCATATCCCGCCCGTGGCGGGTGCCCTGGAATACCGGCGGGGCCGGAGCGAACCGATCACGGTCGCGGTCCTGGAGGCCTTTATCCCGAACCAGGGCGACGCGTGGCGGTACACCCTGGACGCCCTCGGGAGCTACTTCGAGCGGGCCTTGGCCTCTTCCGAGATGCAGGTGGCGACCCTGCCGAAAGAACCGCTCCTCAGCCTCTGCGAGCAGGACCCGCCCCCGCTGCTTCGAGAGATCAGCGGCCCCTACCTGGCATCGGCCGAGCTCTTGGGTCGCCGGACCGCTGAACTCCACGTGGCCCTCTCTCAAGAATCGGAGGACGCGGCCTTCGCCCCCGAACCTATGACCGACTTCTACCGGCAATCCCTCTATCACGCGCTGCTCGGCGCGACCGACCGGGCCTTCCAACTCCTCCGTCAACGTCTGAAGGAGATGCCCAGGGGCCTCCAGGCGGACGCCAAGAGGGTCCTCGATCTCCACGGGGAGATCCGCAAGCGCTTCCGGCAGATCCGCGACCGTAAGATCACCGCGATGCGCATCCGCGGCCACGGCGACTATCATCTCGGGCAGGTCCTCTACACGGGGAAGGATTTCGTCATCATCGACTTCGAAGGGGAGCCGGCGCGACCTCTGAGTGAGCGCAGGCTGAAACGCTCGGCCCTCAGGGACGTGGCCGGAATGCTCCGTTCGTTCCGCTATGCGACCCGTGTCGCCCTGGTGGAGCAGGCGGCGACCGGGCTCATCCATTCGCGCCCCGAGGCCATCGCCGGCCTGGAGGTGTGGGGTCGGCTCTGGACCCTTTGGGTCTCCGCTGTCTTCCTCAAGGCATACCTCGCCGTCGCAGGCGGGACGCCACTTATCCCCCGGAACCGGGGGGAGCTCCAGGTGCTCCTCGATGCCTTCCTCCTGGAGAAGGCCGTGTATGAGCTGGCCTACGAGTTGAACAACCGGCCGGACTGGGTGCGGATCCCCATCCAGGGCATCCTGGAATTGCTGGAAGGTGAGGGATGAGGCGGGCGGCATCCCCGCACGGGGCGCCGCTCCGTGCGCTCGCCCGCCTGTACGGGGTGCAGACGGCGTACGACGACGTCGCCCGTCGTCGGAGACCGGCCTCACCGGAAGCCCTTCGCCTGGTGCTCAGGGCGCTGGGAGCGCCCCTTGAGTCTTTTCACGACGCTACAGCGGCCCTCCGGGAGCGCCGGGAGAGCCTGTGGAAGCGCGGGGTAGAGCCGGTCACCGTGGCCTGGGAGGGAGGGCCTGCCGCCCTCGAACTTCGCCTGCCCGCCGATCAGGCGAGAGGCCCCGTGGCGTGCCACCTCCGGCTCGAGTCCGGAGACGTCAAGAAGTGGGCCGTGCACTCGGCTCGGTTGGCGTCGGCAGGGGCGGTCGAAGTGGAGGGCAAGCGCTATGTGGGTAAGAGGCTTCCCCTTCCTCATCGGCTGCCCTGGGGATATCATCGATTGACGCTGGAAACCCATGGGAGGCTCTTCAATTCCATGATCATCTCTGGCCCCCTGCGGGCGTATGCCTCTCATGAAGACTCCGCGAGAAGGCTCTGGGGCGTCTTCCTTCCCCTGTATGCCCTTCACTCCGGGCGGAGTTGGGGGGGTGGCGATTTTACCGATCTTGAGGACTTGGTGGAGTGGGTGGCCGGTCTGGGGGGGAGCGTGGTGGCGACGCTACCGCTCCTCGCGTCGTTCCTGGACGAGCCCTGCGATCCGAGTCCGTACACCCCGGCCAGCCGCCTCTTCTGGAACGAGTTTTATCTGGACGTGGCGCGAATTCCGGAACTGAAGGACTGCCCACCCGCCCAGGCCCTCATGGCGTCAGGCGGAGTTCAGCGGGAGCTCGAGGCATTGCGCGCCTCGCCCGTGGTGGACTACCGCCGTCAGATGGCGGTGAAACGCCGGGTGCTCGAGGAGCTCGCGCGATCGTTCTTTCTCGATGCGTCCGGATGGTCGGCCGATTTTCGGCGGTTCCTCGCGGCCCATCCTGAGGTCGAGGACTACGCTCGCTTCCGGGCCACGGGCGAGCGACAGCGCGCCCCCTGGCCGTCGTGGTCTCGGCCCCTCTGTGACGGCGTCCTCACGGAGGGAGATTATGACGAGCGGGCCAGGCGCTACCACCTCTACGTCCAGTGGGTGGCCCGTGAGCAGATCCGGGTCCTCTCGGAGCATTCAACGCGCGCGGGCGTGAACCTCTATCTCGATCTTCCCCTCGGGGTTCATCCGCATAGCTACGACGTCTGGCGGGAACGGGAGGCGTTTGTCCTGGGCGTGTCCGGGGGTGCCCCTCCGGACGTCGTCTTCACCCAGGGGCAGGATTGGGGCTTTCCGCCGCTCCATCCTGAGGCGATCCGGGAGCAGGGATACCGGTACGTTATCGCCTACCTCCGACATCAACTCCAGCACACCACCCTCCTTCGAATCGATCATGTGATGGGGCTTCATCGCCTCTTCTGGATCCCGAAGGGGTTGGAGGCGCGCGACGGGGTGTATGTGCGCTATCCTGCCGAGGAGCTGTACGCAATCTTCTGTCTCGAATCCCATAGGCACCGGGCGTCGATTGTCGGTGAGAACCTCGGGACCGTCCCCGCGTATGTAAATTCGGCCATGGCGCGACACAACCTGCACCGGATGTACGTGCTGCAGTACGAGCTGGATCCCGGTCCGCGCCAGGTCCTTCGAGCCGTCTCTCACGATGCGGTGGCGAGCCTCAACACGCACGATATGCCCCCTTTTGCCGCGTACTGGGAGGGACTGGACATCGTGGACCGGCTCCGGCTGGGGCTCCTGGATCCATCGGGCGCGCGGATCGAGCAGGAGAACCGGCGGTCACTTCGGCCCGCCCTCGAGCGCTTCCTCGAGCGTCAGGGATGGCTCACGGGGGATTCACCGGGCTTGGCACCCCTCCTCCAGGCGTGCTTGCGCTTCTTGAGCGCGAGCCCGGCCCGAGTAGTCTTGGTGAACCTGGAGGATCTGTGGCTCGAGAGAGAGTCCCAGAACGTCCCCGGCACCAGTGAAGAACGGCTCAACTGGCAACGCAAGACCCACCACAGCCTTGGGGCGTTTCGCGAGATGCCGGCCGTGGTTGATCCGCTATGCGGCGTCAACGATCTGCGGCAGGGGATGACGAAAGCCAAACCGGTCACCTTTCGGTGGACGGTTACAACAGCGAATACCGTCACCGTTGCGGGGGACTTCAACAATTGGGACCCCCATGCCTACTCGCTCAAAAAGGGGAAGGACGGCACGTGGAGGGTAAGCCTCCATCTCAAGCCTGGCCGGTACGAGTATATGTTCGTTGTTGACGGGGACTGGAGGGAAGACCCGCTCAACCCGAACAGGGTGCCAAACCCTCATGGAGGCTTCAACTCGGTCTTCGACGTGGCGTGAGGGAGGCGATCTTGGTCAGAGAGGATAAGGGCACGATGGCCGACGGGAGAGGGCCGACGGGACAGCCTCAGGCAGAGGCACAGCCCCGGTCGGTCGTGCATGACGTCACTCGTCTCTCCGAGGATGATCTCTACCTTTTTAATCAGGGGAGCCACTTCCGCCTGTACGAGAAGCTCGGGGCCCACCTCATGACGGCGGAGGGAACCGACGGGACCTATTTTGCCGTCTGGGCCCCCGATGCCGAGCAGGTGTGCGTGGCGGGGACCTTTAATGATTGGGACAAGACGAGCCACGCGCTGCGCCCCCGGGGGACGTCGGGAATCTGGGAAGGTTTCGTCCCCGCCGTGGGTCAGGGGACCCTGTACAAGCACCACATCATCTCCCGGCACCACGGCTACCGGGTCGATAAGACAGATCCCTTCTCGGTCTTCAATGAGATCCCTCCCAAGATGGCCTCCATCGTCTGGAATCTGGAGTACCCGTGGGACGACCAGGAATGGATGGCGGCGCGACGGCAGCGCAACGCCCTGGACGCGCCGATCGCCATATACGAGGTGCACCTCGGGTCCTGGCGGCGGGTGGCCGAAGAGGGGAACCGCTCCCTGAGTTACCGGGAGATGGCCCCCATCCTGGCGGAATACGTGCAGCGGATGGGCTTCACACATGTGGAGTTCCTCCCGGTCATGGACCACCCCTTCTTCGGCTCGTGGGGCTACCAGACCACGGGATACTTCGCCCCCTCCGGCAACTACGGGACCCCCCAGGACCTGATGTACCTGATCGATTATCTGCACCAGTACGGCATCGGCGTCATCTTGGACTGGGTGCCTTCCCACTTTCCTACCGACGAGCACGGGCTCGGCTACTTTGATGGGACCCACCTCTACGAGCATGCCGATCCGCGGCAGGGGATTCACGCCGACTGGAACACCTTTGTCTTCAACTATGGCCGGAACGAAGTGCGCAGCTTCATTATATCGAGCGCGCTCTTCTGGCTGGAGAAGTATCACGCCGACGGGCTGCGGGTGGATGCGGTCGCCTCCATGCTCTATCTCGATTACTCCCGAAAGGAGGGGGAGTGGACCCCCAACGAGTACGGGGGGCGCGAGAACCTCGAGGCCATCGCGTTTCTCCGGCGGTTTAACGAAGAGGTCTACAGGGGCTATCCGGACGTACAGACCGTCGCGGAGGAGTCCACTGCGTGGCCCATGGTCTCCCGGCCGACCTATGTGGGAGGGCTGGGGTTCGGCCTGAAGTGGGACATGGGGTGGATGCACGACACCCTCGAGTACATGTCGCAGGACGCCCTCTTCCGGAGGTACCATCACAACAAGCTGACCTTTCGGATGCTGTACGCCTTTCACGAGAACTTCGTTCTGCCTCTCTCCCACGACGAGGTGGTGTATGGCAAGGGTTCGCTTCTGGGAAAGATGCCCGGGGATGATTGGCAAAAGTTCGCCAATCTGCGGTTGCTGTTCGGGTACATGTACGCTCAGCCGGCCAAGAAGCTGCTTTTCATGGGGGGCGAGTTCGGCCAGCGGCAGGAGTGGGCCCACGATGACAGCCTGCAGTGGGACCTGCTCCAGTATGCCCCGCACGCCGGCCTGCGACGATGGGTGACGGAGCTGAACCGGCTGTATCGGGGCGAACCGGCGCTCCACGAGCTCGACTGCCACCCGCTCGGCTTCGAGTGGATCGATTGTCACGACGCGTCGTCGAGCGTGGTCAGCTTGATCCGGAAGGGGAAGTCCACGGACGACGTCGTGCTCGTTGCCTGCAACTTCACGCCGGTTCCCCGACATAACTATCGGGTCGGCGCCCCGCGCGGGGGATTCTGGCGGGAGATCTTGAACAGCGACGCGAGGGACTACGGGGGGAGCGGCCAGGGGAACCTGGGGGGGGTTGAGGCAGTTCCGATCGGCCTGCACGGGCGGCCGTACTCCCTGACGCTGACGCTCCCCCCCCTCGCCGCCGTCTTTTTCAAGCACGCGCGGTAGCGGCTGTCAGTCAGCATTTTCCCGTCGCTTTGCTTTCGGGGCCTTCCAACGAGGGCGGATGCACATGCGGCCCGAACGAGGGGAGGAGCGGGTCATCATCAAGGGCGTCAAGCCCGAAATCAACGGGGGACGTTTTCCCATCAAGCGGACGGTCGGGGAGACGGTTATCGCCGAAGCGGATATTCTCGCCGAAGGGCACGACATCCTCTCGGGGGTTCTCCGGTACCGCCACGAGGCAGACGAGCACTGGAGTGAGATCCCACTCGAATTCCTGGGCAATGATCGCTGGCGGGCCGAGTTTGCCGTGGCCAGACCCGGACGGTACCCCTATAGGCTTGAGGCATGGGTTGATCGTTTCCAAACCTGGCGGCGAGACCTGGCGAGGAAGGCAGACGCGGGGCAGGATGTGGCCGTTGATCTCCTCGTCGGGGCCGGGCTGGTCGAAGAGGCAAGTCGGCGGGCTTCGGGGGCCGGTGCCGAGACCCTCAAGGACCGGGGGGCTGCCCTCAGGGCGGATCGGCCATCGGATCCATCGGGGCGGATCCGTATTGCCTTGGCGGATGACCTGGCCCTCCTCATGGCGCGCTATCCCGACCGGCGGTTCGCCACGCGTTACGGTAACGAGCTACAGGTGGTGGTTGATCGGGAAAGGGCCCGCTTCAGCACCTGGTACGAGATGTTTCCTCGGGCCTGCGCCCCCGAGCCAGGGGTCCACGGCACCTTCAAAGACTGTGAGGAGCGGCTGCCATACGTGGCGGAGATGGGCTTTGACGTGCTCTATCTCCCGCCGATCCATCCCATCGGCCGCACGCACCGCAAGGGAAAGAATAACTCCCCCGTCGCCGATCCTGATGATCCCGGCAGTCCTTGGGCGATTGGGGCTGAGGAGGGGGGGCACAAGGCTGTCCATCCCCAGCTCGGAACCCTCGAAGATTTTCGGCGGCTCCTCGCCAAGGCCCGGGATTACGGCATCGAGATTGCGTTAGACATCGCCTTCCAATGCTCGCCCGATCACCCCTATGTGAAGGAGCACCCGGAGTGGTTTCGCTGGCGCCCCGATGGCACCATTCAGTACGCCGAAAACCCCCCCAAGAGGTACGAGGATATCTATCCCTTCGAGTTTGAAACGGAGGACTGGCCGCAGTTGTGGGAGGAGCTCAGGAGTATCCTCCTCTTCTGGATTGACCAGGGCGTACGCATCTTCCGGGCCGATAATCCCCACACCAAACCCTTCCGGTTCTGGACATGGGTGATCGACGCTATCAAGAGGGATCATCCTGACGTGATCTTTCTTGCCGAGGCCTTCACTCGCCCCAAGGTCAAGTACGAACTGGCCAAGTTGGGCTTCACCCAGTCCTACAGTTATTTTGCCTGGCGGAACACGAAGGCGGAATTAACCCAATACTTCAAGGAGCTGCATCAGGCGGATGTGCGCGAGTTTTTCCGTCCCAATCTTTGGCCGAACACGCCCGACATCCTGACCGAGTATCTGCAATCCGGGGGGCGGCCGGCCTGCATGATCCGGCTGGTGCTGGCGGCCACCCTTGGGGCGAATTACGGGGTATACGGCCCCGCCTTCGAGCTGTGCGAGCATCGCGCCCGGGAGCCCGGCAGCGAAGAATATCTCGACTCGGAGAAGTACGAGATCAAGCAGTGGGATATTACGCGATCAGACAGCCTGCGCGAGTTCATCACCCGGGTCAATCGGATCCGGCGGGAGAACCCGGCGCTGCAACGCGATGCCGGCCTGCGCTTCCACACGGTGGATAATGGGGAACTCCTCTGTTTCAGCAAGGTCTCGGAGGACCGGACCAACGTGATCCTGGTCGTGGTCAACCTGAACCCCCGCTACACCCATGCCGGCTGGGTCGAGGTGGATCTCGACGAGCTCGGGCTGGTTCGGGGACGGTCCTACCAGATGCATGACCTGCTGACCGATGCCCGTTACCTCTGGGACGGCCCGCGGAATTATCTGGAGCTGAACCCGCACAGCGTCCCGGCCCACATCTTCCGCGTCCGCCGGCAATTGCGCACGGAGCGGGACTTTGATTACTATATGTAGGGCGTAGCGGGAGGCACGCATCGCGGGGCGCTTTCACGGGGGATCCGGGGAGGGGGGATCGCAATGAAGGCGCTCCTCTTGACACGTGAGTATCCGCCGGAGGTCTACGGGGGTGCGGGCGTCCATGTGGAATACCTGTCCCGGGCGCTGGCCAAGCTGATTCCCGTGGAGGTCCGGACGTTCGGCGATCAGGACATGCGGGATGGAAATCTCGTGGTCCGGGGTCACCGATTCGCCCAGGCTGCGCCAGAGGACGCGCCGCAAAAGTTCCTGGTAGCCCTGCAGGCCCTCCGCGTGGGGGTGAGCTTCGCCGGCCGACCCGTCGATGCGGACGTGGTCCACTGCCATACCTGGTACGCCCACTTCGGCGGCCTGCTGGTCAAGACCCTGTACGGGATTCCCATGGTCGTCACGGCCCACTCGCTCGAGCCGCTCAGACCCTGGAAACGGGAGCAGCTGGGCCGGGGCGCGGACCTGGCCGCCTGGATCGAGCGAACCGCTCTGGAGGGGGCCGATGCCGTTGTGGCGGTCTCCCAGGATATGAAGGTGGATATCCTGCGGCACTTCCGCGTCGCCCCCGAGAGGGTCCACGTGATCCACAACGGCATTGATACCGAGGAGTACCGTCCTGTCCAGAGCCGCCAGCGCCTCCACCAGTACGGGATCGACGCGGGGCGCCCGTATGTGCTCTTCGTCGGCCGGGTCTCGCGGCAGAAGGGGATCGTGCACCTGGTGAATGCGATTCCTCACATCGACCGGGAAGCACAGGTGGTCCTCTGCGCTGGCGCTCCGGATACGCCGGAGATCGCCAAGGAGCTCGAGGATGCGGTTCGGCGGGTCGTGGCCACGAGGGACCACGTCGTCTGGATCCGGGACATGGTCGATCGCCCGACGGCAATCGAGCTCTACTCCCATGCCGCGGTCTTTTGCTGCCCGTCTCTCTACGAACCCTTTGGGATCATCAACCTCGAGGCGATGGCCTGTGAAACGCCGGTGGTGGCCAGCGCCGTCGGCGGCATTCCAGAGGTCGTCGTCCACGGCGAGACCGGCTTCCTTGTCCCCGTCGAGCGGCAAGCCGAGAGTTCCTTCGAGCCCGCTGATCCGGCTCAGTTCTCGCGCGACCTGGCCAGGTCTATCAACGCGCTCCTGGTCGATGGGTCGCTACGGAAGGCCATGGGCAAGAAGGGGCGGCAGCGGTGCGAAGCCCTCTTCAGTTGGGGCGCGATTGCCAGAAAGGTTCTTGCCCTCTATGAGGCCCTGGTTCGAATAGCGTCGCCCGCCTGAGCGTCTCGCCGCGTGAGTTGACTTCTCCAGCGTGGTAGGCTATAGATAAAGCTCTCATTTGCGCCCGCGGGGCCGTGGTACAGCCTGGTGAAGACGTCCCGACTGGCCATCGGGAAGATCACGGGCCCTGTCAGAGCATCCATTAATAATTAATAATGGCCTTGTAGTTCATGCGGGTAGCTCCTCATGGGGCCGTGGTGTAGCCCGGTTAACACGCCGGCCTGTCAAGCCGGAGATCGCGGGTTCAAGTCCCGTCGGCCCCGCCATCCGCCCCCCCACGCGACTCAGGCCTCGGTCGTCGAGGAAGCTCGAGCCTGGCTCAATTCCCACTCCTTCATCCACAGGTAGAGGACGGGAAGCACGATCAGGACCAGAATTGTGGAGCTAATCATCCCTCCGATCACTGGGGTGGCGAGGGGCCGCATCACTTCGGATCCGGTCTCCGTGCTCCACATCAGGGGGACGAGGCCAAAGATGATGGCCGAGACCGTCATCATTTTAGGCCGAAGCCGCTGGACAGCCCCCTCCATGACCGCCCCTTCAGGGTCGTCACGGCCGAGACGATCGAAGGCCTCCCGAAGGTAGATCAACATTATGACGCCGGTTTCCACGGCCGTGCCGAAGAGGGCGATGAAGCCGACCCAGACCGCGACGCTGAAGTTGTATCCCGTGAGGTAGAGGAAGAGGAGGCCTCCGACCAAGGCAAAGGGGAGGGAGAGGATGACGAGCAGGGCCTCCTTCCAGGAGTTGTAGGTCACGTAGAGGAGGATGAAGATGATAAGGATCACTGCGGGAACGACAAGCTGGAGGCGCTGCTTCGCCCGCAGCTGATCCTCGTACTGACCACTCCATTTCAGGAAATACCCGGTGGGGACCTTGACCTGCTCGGCCACCACCTTCTTGGCCTCCTCTACGAAGCTCCCAAGGTCCCTCCCCCGGACGTTCATGAGGACGAGGGCCTGGAGCAGGCCATTCTCACTCGAGATCATCGAGGGGCCGATCGCGATCCTGAACTCGACAAGTTGGGCCAGGGGGAGCTGGGCCCCGTTCGATGCCTTCACCAAGACCCGCTTGATGGCCTCCATATTATCGCGGAGCTCGCGGGCGTAGCGGACCCGAACGGGGAAGCGCTGCCTCCCCTCGATCGTCATCGTCAGATTCTCCCCGCCGACGGCCATCTCGACCATATCTTCTATGTCACCCACGCTGATGCCATAGCGGGCCGCTTCGGCTCGCTTGACGACGATCTCGAGGTACGGAGCCCCCAGGATCTTCTCGGGGTATACATCGGCAGCCCCTCGAACCGTCCGGACGGCATCGGCGACTTCCTTCGCCTTTTCCTCTAAGAGCCTCAAGTCGCTCCCGAAGAGCTTGACCCCCAGTGGCGTCCTGATGCCGGTTGACAGCATATCGATCCGATTGATGATCGGTTGTGTCCAGATGTTGGTCACCCCTGGAATCCGGAGGGCGGCATCCATCTCGTTGATTAGATCTTCTTTGGTCAGGCCTTTTCGCCACGCGGTCTTCGGCTTCAAGGTGACGATGGTCTCGGTCATGTTCACGGGTGCAGGGTCGGTGGCCGTTTCGGCCCTTCCTACCTTCCCGACCACCATCTCAACCTCGGGGAAGCTCTTGAGGATCATGTTCTGTTTCCTGAGGACTTCGTGCGCCTGATTCAGGGAGACGGCCGGGGAGAGGATGGGCATGAATAGGATGCTCCCCTCTTCTAAAGGTGGCATGAACTCTGAGCCAATGCGCGGGATGACGGCGAGGCTCCCGATCGTGATGGCGGAGGCTAGAGCCATAACCGTCTTCTTATGACGGAGGGCCCAGCGTAAGCTCGGCTCGTAGATAACCGTCAGCAGGCGCATGACGGGATTTTTCTCCTCGGGTCGGAGCTTCCCACGGAGGAAGAGGGAGCAGAGGACGGGTACGAGGGTCACCGACAGGATCGTGGCCCCCACCATGGCGAAGGTCTTGGTGAAGGCGAGCGGATGGAAGAGCTTTCCCTCGCGGCCTGTGAGGGCAAAGACGGGGACGAAAGCGAGGGTGATGATCACCATCGAGAAGAAGATGGGGCGGCCCACCATCTTGGTGGCCGCCATGACCGTGTCCAGCACGGCCTTTTTGTCCTTGAAGTTCACGTTCCGCTCACTGAGTTCCCGAAAGGTGTTCTCCGCCACGACGATCCCCGCATCCACGAGGACCCCGATGGCGATGGCGATTCCCCCTAGCGACATGATGTTGGAGGAGATCCCCATGTAGTACGTAAAGAGAAAGGCCACGAGGATGGCGAGCGGTAGAGGGGTAGTGACGATGAGGAAGCTCCTGAAATGGAGGAGGAAGACGAGGCTGATCAGGGCGACCAAGACCGTCTCCTCGACGAGGGCCCTCTTGAGGGTTCGCACGGTCTCCTCGATCAGCCCTGTCCGATCATAGAAGGGGACGATCCTCACGCCTTGGGGAAGGCCCGGTGCAATCTCCTCGATCTTCTTCTTCACCTGCTCGATGACCTCGAGAGGGTTCACGCCGTAGCGGATGATGACCACGCCGCCCACGGCCTCTCGTCCCCCTTTGTCAAGGACCCCTCGACGGAAATCGGGCCCGAGCTGGACGGTGGCAACGTTCTTGACGTAGATGGGCACGCCGTCGCGGGAAGTGACCACGGTATCTTCCACGTCTTTGATTGACTGGATGAGGCCGACCCCACGGATGATGTACTCGGCTCCTTGGGCCTCGATGACCTTCCCTCCCACGTTCTTGTTGCTCCGCATGATGGCCTCGAAGACATCCTTGACACTCACATCGGAGACATAGAGCTTCCGGGGATCGACATCCACCTGATACTGCCTGACGAACCCGCCAACGGTCGCCACCTCAGCCACGCCGGGCACGGAGTTGAGCTGGTAGCGGATGAACCAGTCTTGGGTGGACCGAAGCTGACCGAGGTTGTAGCCTTCGCCTTCGACGGTGTACCAGAAGACCTGGCCCACCCCGGTGGCATCGGGGCCGAGGGTGGGGACGACCCCTGCTGGCAGAAAATTGGCCGCCAAGTTCAGACGTTCGAGGACGCGGGTCCTGGCGAAGTACAGGCCCACGCGATCCTCGAAGATCACGTTCACCATGGAGAAGCCGAAGCCGGAGGAGGAGCGCACGGTCTTCACCCCTGCGAGACCCTGGAGGTTCACCGTCAAGGGATAGGTGATCTGATCCTCGACCTCCTGCGGGCTCCTCCCCGGCCAATCGGTGAAGACGGTTACCTGATTCTCGCTCAGGTCCGGGATAGCGTCGATGGGAGTTCGCTGGAGCGCCCAGATCCCCCAGACGGCCACCGCGACACAGAAGGCGATGACCAAGAATCTGTTCCTCAGGGAAGACTCGATGAGCTTGTCAATCATCGGCGGATCCTCTCTATCTGACGGTGAGGCTAAAGGTGGCTGAGGTCGGCGGCTGACCCGGTCGGGAGACGGTCACCACTGCCTTCCAGGGGCCGGCCATCACTATCTGTGCGAGCGCTTCATACTCGCCATTTCCGGTATGTTTTGCTTCCTCTTCCAGGCTCATTCCTCCCGGCATCCCGGGCATCGCTGGCATGGAGGTGACGAACGCGACCTTGGCGTCCGTGACCGGCTTTCCGGCCTGGTCGGTGACCTTCACCGTCAAGGTGTTTTTGCCGACGATAGGGGACTTCGGGCTGTTGGAGAAGGTGATCTTGAGCTTCTCCTGCTGTTGCACTACCATCTCGTCCTTCTTCCCCGGGGCCATTCCCTCCATGCCGGCCATCCCGACGGTGCCCCCCGTAAGCTCCCGCTGCGAGTCGATGAGGAAGTTACCGACGACGACGATGCGCTCGCCCGGGCTAAGGCCCTTGGTGACGGCGTAGTACCCGGCCGCCTCTGATCCCAAGGTGACCTCCCTTCCTTCGTAGACGCCGTTTCCCTGATCGACATAGACGAGCTGCCTCACGCCCGTATCCAAGACCGCCGACTTGGGGACGGCCAGGACTTTTTCGCCCAAAGACGCGACGAGTTTGGCGTTAACGAACATCTGAGGCTTGAGCTTTCTCTTCGGGTTGGGGATATCGGCGCGGACCCTGATAGTGCGGGAATTGGAGTTGACGATCGGGTCGATGAAACTGACGGTCCCGTGGGACGCATTGCCGGGCGAGCTGAGGGAGGTGATCTCGACTCGCTGGCCCAGCCTCACCCAGGGAAGCTCGTACTCGTACACTTCGGCCAACATCCAGACCGTGGACAGATCGGCGATCTTGTAGAGATTCTCGCCCTCGGTGACGTACTTGCCCTCGAGTACCATCTTCTCGATGACGGTGCCTCCGATCGGCGAGGAGATGGTCATATGAATGCTGGGATTCTTGTGGGTCTTGATCTCGGCGGTCTGTTCATCAGTAATCCCCCAGAGCCGAAGCCTGGTCTCTGATGCCTCGACCAGGGATCTCGCGCTTTCCACCACCTCATTGATATCGCTCCCCTTGACCTTCTCAAGGTTCTCGAGGGCCAAGTGGTATTCCCGTTGCGCTGCCACTAAGTCGGGACTGTAGATCAGGGCGAGGGGCTCCCCCTTTTTGACCTCAATTCCGGTGAAGTTTACGAAGAGCTTGTCGAGCCGGCCCGCGATCCGAGCGGGGACGAAGGCGAGCTTCCGTTCGTCGACATCGATCCTGCCGACCGTAAAGAGCTCCTTCTGGAGGGGTCGATAGGCCACGACCTCCGTCTGAACGTCGATGGCCCTCTGCTCCTCCGGAGTGAGCTGGACCGACGTTCGCTCTGACCCGGCCGGCTCAGTCTTCCGCGGATGGGCGTCGTGGCTTGGGTCGGTGGCCGATGCGGGGACGTCACTCCGAGCCGGCCCAATACGCTCCTTCGCCTCTTGAGAAACGTCCTTAACGCCTTGGCCATTAATGAACAGGAGCACGCCCGCGACCACGAGGACGAGGGCGATACCGATCCCGAGGTAGAAGTGTTTTCGTGTCATGGCTGAATCCTCCTGAACTGGTCTTGTCTACCGGATAAGGTCCCTACCCACGGCCCTCTCCAGATCCGCGAGCCTCTGCTCGTAGTCAACAAGGGCCCGATAGTAGCCGAGCTTGATATCCCGTGTAGAGCGTGCCGCCTCCATGAGGCCGATGAACTCGACCTTGCCGACCTCGTAGGCGGAGAGAGCCGCCTTGAACGACTGCTCAGTCTGCGGGATGAGCGCATCCCGAAAGAGCCGAAGCTGTTGCCGGGCGGCCTCCAGCTTGGCGAAGGCATCCCGGATCTCGAAGAAGACCATGTTCTTCATTGCCTGGTAGTCGGCCGTGCCCTTGGCCACCATTAAGCCAGCCTCTTCAACCTCTTTGCTATGCTTATTTATGGTCCACGGCGAGAAGGGGATTGTGATGTTGACCATGGCGCCATAGGAGTCTTGGATCTCACCCTCGGGGGCGAACCAGTACTGCCAGCCCAGGAAGAAGTCGGGATACTTGCGATTCCGATCCGCGAGATCGAGTGTCCTTTCTGCGCCGCGGATCGCCGCCTCCATCTCCTTGAGCTCTGGGCGAAGCTGAAGGGCCTGCTGGATCAAGTCGTCGACGCGCCACTCGCCTGCAGGGATGTCGGGGATTAACTCGGGAGGCGGCGGGAACGGGGCGGTGGAGGGTCGATTGAGCAGGGCGTTGAGTCCCGCCTCCGCCACCTGCCTCTCCTGTCCCACAGCAATCAGGTTGTTGAGGACCTCACTCTGGGCAACCTGGGCCTTAAACACGTCCTGCTGGGGGACCCTCCCGACGGCGTACCGGATCTCGGCGATCCGAAGGATCTGCTTCACCAGTTCCAGATGCTCGCTCTGAATCTGGATGGCCCTGGACGCCATGAACAGCCCGGCGTAGGCGTTCTTCAGACGGGCGATGATCTCCCGCTCTTTCGCCCGATAGCGGGCCTCAGCCATCTTCGCCTCTTCGGAGGCGATCTCTCCCTTCAGCCGGAGCTTCCCCGGGAACGGGAGCTTCTGCTGAATTCCGAAAATGTTGGGGTTGGCTTTTCGGAAGTTTACCGGGTCATTCAGCGGTACAGCCCAGGCCTGATAGGTGAACTCCGGGTCGTCCAGCGATGTCGCCTGGGGGATCCTCGTGTCGGCCGCCTCCCACGCCTTCCTTGCCGCGACGATCTCAGGATTGTTCTTCAGCGCCTCACTGATGAGCTGCTTCACATCCATCGGAGTCCCCTCGGCGAAGGAGGGGGCGTTCAATCCGACAAGAATCGTCAGCAGGAGAAAGGCCCCTGCGGCCACGTGATGGTGCGCATGCTTCATTTTCGCCTCACTTCGTAAGTAAGCAGTGTCCTCTCTGTTCGGAGGCACTGGTTCATCTGTCCAGTACTGCGAAAGGACAGCACTCAGCGCCTCTCGGCGTCATGGGAGAGGCTATGATATTAGCGAGTCGTCTATCGGGAGCTTAGCTGAGGGCTACGCTTGGGGAGGGGAGCGGGCGAGGGAGGGTTGCCACAGATCACGGGAAGGACGAGGTTTCTGCTGTGGCAGCAGGGCCCTCGCGACGGGGACATCACCAGAGGGCTCATGGGGGGTAGTTATAGCGGGCAGGCTCTGGAACTTATCCGACCAGAGGCAACTGTCTTTGTCTTCCGACATGCCCTGACATGTGCCAGCGACATTATGAGTCTGGGCATGGGCGTAGGTGGACAGGATACAGGTGGAGAGGAAGATGACACTAACAGAGACGACAAAAACTTTTAGCCATCGAGGTCGCATTTGAGAGACCATATCGTCAGGATTCCTTTCTGTGTTACGGAGTGTAACACTTTAATTCATATTAAGGGAACCTGTCAAGGGCAAAAATAGGGCGCTGTGCCCGGAAGGAGGGCTCAAAGTAATCCGTCACCTTGTAGCGTTGATCGCTCCGAGAACAAGAAGGCCCGGGAACACCCGGGCCTTCCACCCTTCGGCCTTGGGCTGGTCCGAATTCCTAGAACATGTAGATAACCTCGAGCTGGATAATGTTCTGGTCGTCTCGGGCACTTCCAAAGAAGAGTTTGTCTCCACCCGAGAAATCGTATCGGTACTCAAGCCGGGTCAGGACGTGGTCGAATAACTTGTAGTGCAATGTGAGGGTGGCTTCGTAGAGATCTGCCCCCACGAGGGTCTGAAGTGGGTCCGTAGGGTCGGTGGCGCTTGTCCGAACCCCATCGTCATCGCGGAAGTATTCTCCTCGCAGGGCCACCCCGAACTTGTCTGTGAAGTCGTAATTGGCGACTACAGCGACACCCCACCACTGGGCGTCGCGGCCGATGGCGGCGACATTCTCCTCCCGGCCATAGTCGAAGTTGGCCAGCAAGGTAAAGTCCTTGAACGGCTTGAGGGTGGGAACCACATCTATAACCCACCGCGAGTTCTTGTCGTTGTTGTTCTGCTCTGCTCCCCAGATGCCATTTACCGCGACGGAGAAGATCTCGGCGGGGGTGAACACGGCTTGGCCGATGAATGTCTTGGCATCGTTATTGTCAATGGCGTTGTCCCAGCCGTTCACCACCCCGGCTGTAACGTTGAACGTGGGGTGGAGGGGATAGCTGAGGAGCAGGCCGGTGTGGGTGAAGGGGATGGCGAACCCAAAAAGATACGAGTGGCTGATGTTGAAATTGGCTGTTCTCTTAATCACCTCCGCGCCCAACAGGGTTATAAACTTTCCGAGCTTGAGATCGAGGCCTTCCCCTACCGGAGCCTTGTACGTTACATACCCTTCCGTTAGCTCGAAAGTGTTGGTGTCAGATATCCCATCGCCGGTCCAATCCGCCGTGAACACTCGCGCATCGTGGCCGACGCTGAAGACCAGGCCATAACCGAGGGGCGATTCCGATGTGCTGGTCTTGAGCAACGAAAGCTCGGCGGCGTTAAAGGTAAAGGTATTGGCGTCGAGATCAAAGACGTGAAAGCGGCTATCCTGAGGTTCGGGCTTGTTGAAGTTATAGTTGTAGGTTGCCGCCACATAGCCGCCGATCTCGGTCTCTTTGAAAAACTTGAAGACCGAGGATTCCTCCAGAGCCTTGAGGCGCTCGCTCAAGCTCGGCGTCTCGGGCTTTGCTGTGGCCCCTGGAGAGGCAGGAGTCTGGACTGCTGCCGGTACCATCTGGACCTTCTCACTCTCTTGAACCTGCTTCTCGAGGCGCTCCACCCGTTGCATCAGCTGCTGGATGACCTGATCCCTTGCCTTGAGTTCTTTTTCGAGTACCCCCATCTGGGGATCTGCTGCCCAGAGGAACGGATGAGGGTGAAGCAGGCTCAGGATTGTCACGAGGGTCACCGCTCGGATGCGTCCCATAGTGTACCTCCTTACTGAGGCGTTTCCCTGACGATCGCTTGCCGCACATTCAACGTTGTGCAACTCTTCCCCTGATCCCAATTACTGTGTCCCCTCGCGGGCCGGGGCCATCGCCATCTGGCGCGCCATCCCGCTGGCAGCTCCCGGAACGTGCTCGGTGAGAGGAGTTTGAAAGTCCGGGTAAGCGCTGATCCCGTGCTCGCCAAGGTCCAGTCCCTCCATCTCTTCCTCGGGGCTCACCCGGAGTCCGACAGTCGCCTTGATAATCGCCCAGAAGAGGAGGCTGATCGCGAAGGCGAAGACTCCGACGGCGGCCACACCGATGAGTTGGGCGGTGAAGAGCTTCCACCCGCCCCCGTAGAGGAGCCCGTTGCCGGTGGTGTTCGGCATGAACTGGTCTTGGGCGAGCAGGCCGAGCATCAAGGTCCCGAAGACGCCGCATGCGAGGTGCACCGAGATGGCCCCCACCGGATCATCCACTCTGATTCGGTCAAAGAAAAGGACCGAGAGGACCACCAGGACCCCGGCACCGAGGCCGATGATCAGCGAGTCTGCGACGCTGACGAAGGCGCACGGCGCAGTGATGGCCACGAGACCTGCCAGGGCGCCGTTGAGGATCATGGTGAGGTCCGGCTTCTTGAGCAGCAGCCAGGCCGCGACGGAGGCGCTGACTGCCGCAGCCGCTGCGGCCGTGTTCGTCGTCGTGGCGATCCGGGCGATAGCATTCCAGTCCGCGGCCATGGTGCTCCCCGGATTGAACCCGAACCAGCCGAACCAGAGGACGAAGACCCCGAGGGTGGCGGAGGTGATGCTGTGCCCCGGGATCGGGTTGATCTTCCCACCCTTCCCATATTTCCCGATTCGAGCCCCCAGCATGATGGCCCCGGCCAGTGCAGCCCAGCCCCCGACCGAGTGGACCACGGTGGAGCCCGCGAAGTCGAACATCCCCAGTTTCGCCAGCCATCCTCCCCCCCAGATCCAGTGACCGATGATCGGGTAGATGATCCCGACCATGAGAAACGAGAACAGGTAGAATGAACCGAACTTGATCCGCTCGGCCACCGCGCCCGAAACGATGGTGGCGGCGGTCCCGGCGAAGACCAGTTGGAAAAAGAACTTGGCCCACAGAGGCGTCCCCGTCCAATTGAGAGAGCCGTACACCCCTTGATAGGCATCCCCGGTGGCCGGGCTGTTATCGAGGCCGGTCAGGAAGAACAGCCCCTGCGTCCCGAAGAAGGAGGTGCCGTCGGCGAACATGAGCCCGAAGCCCAGGACCAGGAAGGCCAAGGAAGCGGCGCAAAAAACGACGAAGTTCTTGGCGAGGACTGTCACGGTGTTCTTGGCCCGACAGAACCCAGACTCCACCATGGCGAAGCCCAGGTTCATGAAGAAGACCAGAAAGGCCGTGAGAAGCGTCCACATGGTGTCCATGGCCACCTTTGAGTCAGTCAGTTTATCGGCTAGCTCCTTGGTGAACGGGACCAGTTCGGGAGCCTTCGCCGCCTCGCCAGCCCAAAGCAGTCCCGGGAGCAATGTCCCTCCCAGAACTAAAGCGACCAACAGCCACATTGTTGGAAGGTGCCTGCGCATTTGATCTCCTCCTCTCTTTCGTCTGATGAGGTCGACGCCTCGGGCCCGCGGCGCCTCGCCGGAGGTCGAGGGGCCTCACAGGCTGCTACAACGCCGCCTCGCCGGTCTCCCCCGTGCGGATGCGGAGCACCTCCTTCAAATCGTAGACGGCGATCTTGCCATCGCCGATCTTTCCGGTGCGGGCCGCCTCCATGGCCACCCTGATTGCCTCATCCGCCATCGTGTCTGACAGGAGGACCTCGATCTTGACCTTCGGGAGGAAACTGATCGTATACTCGCTTCCTCGGTACAGCTCTGTCCGGCCGCGCTGTCGTCCGAATCCCCGGACTTCCGTTACGGTCATCCCCTGAATCCCCATCTTGGTGAGTGCATCTTTTACGTCGTCGAGCTTGTGGGGTCGGACGATGAATTCGATCTTTTTCACCGGCACCACCTCCCTTCATGGAAAAAAAGAAAAGGACGCCCCACGTTGCGTGAGGCGTCCTTGCCTCTCCTCCGGTCGTCACATTGCGCCGGAGATCTGGAGCAACCTAATTCAGGAATTGTGCCAAGAGCGACTAACTGCGACCCGGCAGCTTGAAGTATTGAAGTCTCAACGCCTTCCGCGGATTCCGACCTCGGGTCCCGTCGCCCAGCGACTTCTCCGTTCTGCTCAATGCTTCCTCATTTCCGATCGGGCATGCCTACACGATAGGCATTCGTAGTGGTCCCGTTCCGCTGTATGCCGGGATCGTGCGCCTCCGGTGTCTCTGCTCCGCAGAGGGGACAGAATGACATGCACAGGACGCAGAATCGCGTCTCGCAGGTCGTGCAGGTTATCGATGTCGGCTGGTGAGCTGCCTCCATGCGGTCCATACGTCCCTCCATGACCCGACCATCCCTAGGCATCCGTGTCCGTCTTCCCCGGGCGCCTTCCAGTCATTATCAGCACGTTCAGGGAGCGCGAACGTCATCGTCCCAGATCGTTTGTCGTGCCCCTCGATACCTCCTCGGCGGTGAGGAGCGCTCGGGCGATATCGACCATGGGCCTGCGACTCTTCATGCTGGCCTTGCGGATGCGGGTAAACGCCTCGCCTTCTGCCAGCCCCTCCCGCTCCATCAGGATCCCCTTGGCTCGCTCGATCACCTTCCGCTCCTCGAGCGACCTCTTGAGGTTCGCATTCTCCGTGCGGAGGGTCATGAATTCGCGAAACCGCCCGATGGCCAATTCGATGGCCGGCTGAAGCTCGTCTTCCCGGACTGGCTTGATGAGATAGGCCATCACCCCTGCCTCGGTGGCCCGCCGAATCGTCTGCGAGTCCCGGTGGCTGGTGAGAATGACGATGGGAGTCGGGACCTCCTCCATGATCTGCCGGGCAGCGGTGATGCCGTCCACTCCCGGCAGCCCCACCGCCATGAAGATCAAGTCCGGCTGGATGGACCGGGTCAGATCCAATCCCTCTTGAGCCCCTACGGCTTCACTCACCACGGAGCATTCCAGGCCGTTGAGGGCATCCCGTAGGAGGACCCGGGACGATCTGCTGTCGTCAACGATGAGGACCCGCCGTGCTCCCATTTGCCTCCACGTGTAGTTCCCTGCCCGGTTCTCGCTTCGGCCTCGTCGGGGGCGCATTTCATCTTGTGACAGACAATGGAGCAATAGAGCATTAGACCGCAATGGAGCATGGTGATTCCCAATTCATTGCTCTATTGTTCCACTGCTCCATTGCTCCAAAGTAAACGCATTTCGTGCGTTTACTTTAGATGTCAAAGTACAGCGCGAACTCCCACGGATGAGGCCGCAGCCGGATTGCATCGACCTCATTCTTTCGCTTGTACTCAATCCAGGTCTCGATCAGGTCCGGGGTGAAGACATCCCCCTTCAGGAGGAACTTATGATTCTCCTCCAAAGCGTCCAGGACCCGATCCAGGCTTCCCGGGAGCTGCTTCACCTTGGCTGCCTCCTCCGGCTCCAGCTCGTACAGGTCTTTGTCAATCGGCTTCCCCGGGTCGATCTTGTTCTGGACCCCGTCCAGGCCCGCCATCAGCATCGCGGCGAAGCAGAGGTAGGGGTTACAGGAGGGATCTGGCGTCCGAAACTCGACCCGCTTGGCCTTCTCGCTTCGGCTATAGACGGGGATCCGGGCGCAGGCACTTCGGTTCCGCTGGCTGTAGACGAGATTGATCGGCGCCTCGTAGCCGGGCACCAGCCGCCGGTAGCTGTTGGTGGTCGGGGCGATCAAGGCACACAGCGCCTCGGCGTGCTTGAGGAGCCCTCCGATGTAGTAGAGGGCCATCTTGGAGACATCGCCGTAGCCTCCAAGCTCGAAGAAGAGGTTCTTGCCCTTCTTCCAGAGGCTCTGGTGGACGTGCATCCCCGAGCCGTTGTCCATGAAGATCGGCTTGGGCATGAAGGTCACCGTCTTGCCCCACTTCCTTGCCACGTTCTTGGTGCAGTACTTGTACCACATGACGTTATCACCCATCCGGGTCAGGGTGCCGAAGCGCATGTCGATCTCCGCCTGCCCGGCGGTTCCCACCTCGTGGTGGTGGACCTCGCACTTCACCCCCACGCTCTCCAGGGCCAAAAGCATCTCACTTCGGATGTCCTGCTGCTTGTCCATGGGGGGCACCGGGAAGTACCCCTGCTTGTAGCGGGGCTTGTAGCCCAGGTTTGGCCGCTCCGGCGTCCCCTCCTTGCCGGAGTTCCAAAAACCCTCCTCGGAGTCGATATGGTAGGACCCGTGGTTGTAGCTCTGGTCGAACCGGATGTCGTCGAAGATGAAAAACTCGAGCTCAGGCCCAAAGTAGCTGGTGTCGCCGATCCCCGTCTGCTTGAGATAGGCCTCGGCCTTCTGGGCGACGTAGCGGGGATCTCGGCTGTAGGGCTGGCCCGTCACCGGATCCTTGACGTTGCAAATGAGGACAAGGGTCGGGACCGAGAGACAGGGATCCATGGCGGCGGTCGCCGGATCGGCCACCAGGAGCATGTCGGATTCGTGGATGTGCTGGAAGCCCCGGATCGATGAGCCGTCGAATCCGATGCCCTCCTCGAAGAGCCCCTCGTTCAGCTCTGCGGTAGAGAGTGAGAAGTGCTGCCAAAGCCCGGGCAAATCGATGAACCGGAGATCGACGATCTTTGCCCCTTTCTCCTTCGCCAGCTTGATGACTTCCTTGGGTGTCATACTCTCCCTCCTCAGAAGGCTGGGCCCGTGAAGGGCCACGGTGGTTGAAACGCCTCTGTGCGGAATCACGGATCAGGATACCGGAGTCTCCGACTCACGGTGTGGTGCGGGGCCTGGTCTTCTCCACAGGCTGCTGGAGGGAGGCGCCCCCCACCCGGGCGTACTCGCCGTAGGCGGGAAGGTCCAGGGCATAGGCGCTCTCGCTATGCTGGGCGAGGTCGAGCCCCTGGATCTCCTCCTCTTCCGAAACCCGCAGTCCCATGGTCACATCGAGGACCTTCAGGATGATCGTGGTGCCGACGAAGGCCAAGACCCAGGTCGCCACGACGGCGATGATCTGGGCCTTCATCAGGCCGGGGTTGCCGTAGAAGAGCCCGTCAGCGCCCGCCTCATTGATGGCCTTGGAGGCGAAGAGGCCCGTGGCCACCGCCCCCCAGGTCCCGCCGACGCCGTGGACCCCCACCACATCCAGGGAGTCGTCGTAGCCGAGCTTCGTCTTCAGATTGCCAGCCGTGTAGCAGAGGACCCCGGCCCCAACCCCAATGATGATCGAGGGGAGCGGCGCGACGAAGCCGGAGGCCGGGGTGATGGCGACGAGCCCTGCCACCGCCCCTGAGGCCGCGCCGAGGACGGTCGGTTTGCCTTTGGCAATCCACTCGGCAAACATCCAGGCCAGCGCCGCCGCCGCCGTCGCGGTGTTGGTGACGACAAAGGCGCTCGTGGCTAAGCTGCCAGCCCCCAAGGCGCTGCCCGCGTTGAAGCCAAACCACCCGACCCACAGCATGGAGGCGCCGATGACAGAGAAGGGGAGGTTATGCGGAGGCATCGGTTCTTGCCCATAGCCGCGGCGCTTTCCGATGATGATGGCGGCGGCCAGGGCCGAGATCCCCGAGCTGATGTGCACCACCGTCCCCCCGGCGAAATCGAGCGCCCCCAACTCCCGGAGCCAGCCCTTCACGCCCCACACCCAATGGGCCAGCGGATCGTAGATAAAGGTGGCCCACAAGAGCATGAAGACCAGGAAGGTGCTGAACTTCATCCGCTCGGCAAAGGCCCCGGTGATCAGGGCGGGGGTGATGATGGCGAACATGAGCTGGTAGATCATGAACGCCTGGTGAGGAATCGTTGCGGAGTAGTCCGGATAGGGTTCCAGCCCCACCCCAGTCAGCCCGATCCAGTCCAGCCCGCCGATCAGCCCCGCTTTATCCGGCCCGAAGGCGAGGCTGTAGCCCCAGAGGACCCATTGGATGCTGATCACGGCCGCGAGGATGAAGCTGTGCATGATGGTGCCGAGGGCGTTCTTCCTCCGCACCAACCCCCCGTAGAAGAGGAAGAGGCCGGGGATGGTCATCATGAGCACCAGGGCCGACGAGGTCAGCATCCACGCCGTGTCGCCCGAATCGATCTTGGGGGGCGGGGGGGCCGCCTGCTGGGCCTCTTGGGCAAAGGCGGCCCAGGGAACGAAAAGGGTCACAACCCAAAGAAGGAGAGAAATAAGGAACCAGAGTCGTACGTTTCTCGACACCATCGTCCCTCCTTTCGGACCTCGTTGGCCGTTAGAGGCATGAAATCTGTGTGCTGAACACGAAAAGTCCTCGCCCGCGTAAGCATCCGGCATGCCAGCGGGCCTGGACCTTGTAAGTCATTGGTCTTGTTGTTTGGGACCCAGGAGGGCCTTCCTACGGATCGCCTAAAAGGAGAGCAGGGGGCGGGCGAGTCCCAAGAGGTTGCCCATATTGTAGGCAATCCGACCTTTCACCTTGACAAAGGGGCGAGGCTGCCGCTATAAGCTATGAAAGGCGCCAAAGAGGTGCGAACGGGGATCATTGGCTTGATCCCCGTTCCTGTTTTCAGGGGGGGCGCATGCGGGTCGCCTGGGTCGCTTCGGAAATGACACCGTTTGCCCAGACGGGCGGATTGGGCGATGTGGCCGGGGCCCTGCCGGCCGTCCTGGCGGGGCTCAAGCATCAGGTCTCGGCCTTTCTCCCCAAATACCGGATCATCGATCTCGAGAGACATCTGTTCACGAGTCGCCCGGAGGAGATCCGAGTACCCCTGGGAGATCGGACGGAGGTCGCGCGCCTCTGGGAAGGGCAGAG
The DNA here is from genome assembly GCA_001443495.1 of candidate division NC10 bacterium CSP1-5. Taxonomy (GTDB): domain Bacteria; phylum Methylomirabilota; class Methylomirabilia; order Methylomirabilales; family CSP1-5; genus CSP1-5. The sequence continues at coordinate 99,536 of LDXR01000002.1, forward strand.
GGAAGGCGTCCGCGTCATCCTCCTTGATCACGACGGGTTCTACGATCGCGAGGGGCTTTACCAGGAGAAGGGACTAGATTATCCCGATAACGCCGAGCGGTTTATTTTTTTCTCCCGCGGGGTCCTCGAAACCGTCAAGGTGCTTGACCTTCAGCCTGACGTCATCCACTGCCACGATTGGCAGAGCGGTCTTATCCCGGCGTACGTGAAGACGGTGTACGGCAGCGACCCGTACTTTGCGGATATCGCCAGCCTGCTGACGATCCACAATCTGGGTTACCAGGGAGTGTTCCCTGCCGCGGTCTTCCCTCTCACCGGTCTCCCGGGCGATCTCTTTACTCCCGGCGGCGTGGAGTTTTGGGGAAAGGTCAATTTCCTGAAGGCCGGGTTGGTGTTCGCCGACCTCGTGAGCACCGTGAGTCTCACGTACAGTCAGGAGATACAGACGCCCGAGTTCGGCCACGGTCTGGACGCGGTCCTCCGCCAGCGGGCGGGGGACCTCTCCGGCGTGCTGAACGGCGTGGACTACCAGGACTGGAATCCCCGGACGGATCCTTATCTCGTGGGCACCTATTCGCCCGAGGATCTTGCTAGCAAGGCTGCCTGCAAGCGCGATATTCAGGAGATGATGGGACTGCCAACTCGAGCAGACGTCCCCCTGTTGGGTATCGTCTCGCGACTTGCATACCAGAAGGGGATCGACCTCATCGTGGCGACTGCGGAGCGACTCCTGAGCCTCGATGTGCAGATGGTCCTGCTGGGGACGGGGGACGTGGAGCTCGAGCGAGCGCTGCAGAATCTGCACCGGAGATTTCCCGACCGGTTCGCGGTACAGATCCGCTTTGATGTGGCCCTGAGTCATAGGATCCTGGCCGGGGCGGATATCGTTCTCATCCCCTCCCGGTATGAGCCGTGCGGCCTGAACCAGATGTACGGCTTGGCGTACGGCACCATCCCCGTCGTCCGGGCCACAGGGGGGCTTCATGATACCATCATCCCCTTCGATCCCCGTGCGGGCACAGGGAACGGCTTTACCTTCAGCAAGGCCGAGGCCGGGGATCTCCTTGAGGCTGTCCGGCGGGCGATCGCCCTGTTCCATGACAAGGCTGCCTGGGAGCGCCTCATGAAGAACGCTATGGCGGCTGACTTCTCCTGGGAGCGACCCGCCAGTGAGTACGAGCGGCTCTATCGGCTAGCCGTTGAACGACGACGGGGCCGCCCCACGCTGTGAGGGCGGCAGGTTCTTTGAGTTTATAGAGTTTGTTGGGTTCATTGTGGGTGAGTTTATAGGGTTGATCAGGTTCATTTCCAAGAAACCCAAGAAACCCAACACACCCAAGGAACTTGCCAGTGAGGATGGCGTGACGCACGGGAAAACGATCGAGCGGGGGGAGGTGAGACGCGAGGTCCTGCGCCTCGCCCTGCCCGTCACGGTGTCGAACCTGCTCCACCGGATGGTGACCGCCATCGACATTCTCCTCGTCGGGGGTCTCGGTGCTCCGGCGGTGGCGGCCGTCGGGCTCGGCCAGTTGCTGGTCTTTATCAGCATGACGGTGGTGTGGGGGCTGAGCACCGGGACCATGGTTGCGGTGGCGCAGCGGTGGGGGGCGGACCGGCGAGCCGAGGCGGGGCGGATAGCGGTTCACGGGCTCGTCGCGACACTGATCCTGACCGTTCCCCTCGCGGCTGCCGGGATGGCGTTTGCGGCGGAGGCTGCCGGGTTGCTGGGGGCTCAGCTGCCGGTACAGCTCCTGGTCCAGGAGTACTGTCGATGGGTCTTCCTCGCATTTCCCGCCACCGCTGTGGTCCATGTCCTCACCTCCACGATGCACGGGGCCGGCGATACCCGGACGCCGATGCGGATCTATGTGATCATGAATCTCTTCCACATCAGTCTGGCCGTCCCGCTGATTTACGGGTACCTGGACCTTCCCGCCCTCGGGGTTCAGGGGGCGGCCATCGCGGTCGCATCCGCGGAGGTGTTAGGGGTCTTGCTTCTGTGGTGGCAGGGCTGGGCCAAGGGGCACCTGGCCAAGGGGGGATGGGAACTGGCCTACATCCGACCTGTCTTCCATATCGGGTGGCCGGTCGCGATGGATCGGATGATATGGCAGGCTGGCCAGGTGGTCTATGCCAAGATCCTGCTCCTCTACGGGACCGCGGCCTTTGCCACACACCAGTTAGGGGTAAACGTCGAAGCCCTCTCGTTCATGCCGGGGCTGGCAATCGGCGTGGCTGCAGCGACTGTGGTTGGACAGAGTGTGGGGAGAGGCGATGTCATCCGGGCCCGTCTCGGGATGGTGGAGGCCAACCGCCTGGGCATCCTCTTTATGGGGGGGATGGGCGTTCTCTTCTTTCTCTTCCCGGGGCCCCTCTTGCAACTGTTCACGAGCGATAGCCAGCTGATTCGGCTGGGCGAGGTCTTCCTGCGAATCGCGGCGCTGAGTCAGATTCCCCTCGCGGTGACGTTGGTGCTTCAGGGGGCGCTCCGAGGAGCGGGAGATACGCCGTACATCCTCGGGGTGACGATCCTCGGTATCTGGGGGGTCCGCATCCCTCTGGCCGCCGCCGCAGCGTGGTGGGGCCTGGGGGTGGCCTATGTGTGGTGGGCCTTCCTGATAGACTGGGTGGCCCGGATGGTCCTTATGCAGCGGCGCTGCCGCTCTTCGCGCTGGGAGCGGAAGGATCTCGAGATCACTCCGATCGCTTTAGATCCTGTTGCCGGGGATCGTTGACAGGGGAGTTCTCAGGGTGGAAGGGAAACGCGCCTGGCTCATCGCGGTGGGCGTGAAGGGGGGATCGAGACGATGTTGACGTACCGGAACCTCTTGGAAGAGGCGCTCGAGTCGTGGACCGATGCCCGTCAAGGGCTGATCGATGAGGTCAGGAATATACCCGTCAAGGCATGCGACTTTCGGCCCACACCGGAGGTGCGTAGCGTCACAGAGCTGGTGGTGCATATCCTCGAGGTGGCCATGATGATGACCGGTGAGCTCACCCGGGGCGACACGAACTTTCACCGGCTGCCGTGGCCAAGGCTCCTTCGCCTGCATGCCGCAGCGGCGTATCGGGCGAAGACCAGGGCCAATCTGGTGCGGCTGCTGAAATCCCAGTTCAAGGAGGCCGAGAAGAAGTTTCTCGCGGCCGGCGAGCTACACATGCTGCAGATGATCAAGCGTTTCGATGGACAGCGGGGCACGCGGTTGGCCTGGCTCTACCACGGCATCGCCCACGAGGAGTATCACCGGGGGCAGCTCACCGTCTACGAGCGGCTGCTGGGCATCGAGCCCGCCCTGACGCGGAATATCCGCGGGGGATAACAGGGTAAGTAAAGCAAGTGCAGAAGGTACAGAGGGTGCAGGGGTCGAACCGCTACGCGCCGAGGAAGAGGCGGCCCACCTCAGGGTCGCGGAGCAGATCGTCGCCGGTCCCGGCCATGGCAATCTCGCCCGAGACCAGCACGTAACCGATGTCAGAGAACTGGAGCCCCTTCTTGGCGTTCTGCTCGACCATGACGATCGTCTTCCCCTGGCGCTGCAGGTCCTCGAGGACCTCAAAGACCATGCCGATATAACGCGGCTCGAGGCCGATCGACGGCTCATCCACCAGCAGGATCTGCGGCTCCATAACCAGCGCCCGGGCAATCTCCAGCATCCGCCGCTCCCCACCCGACAGGGTCCCGGCCCGCTGGCGCCGGCGCTCCTTCAGGCGTGGATAGTGCTCAAAGACCTTCTCCGCCGCCCCCTTGGCGTGGGCGGGGCTCTCCATCAGGAAGCCGCCCATCCAGAGGTTTTCCTCGACCGTCATGTCGGGGAAGACGGAGTTGTCCTGGAGAATGTAGGCGATGCGGGCGTTCCTGAGCTTCTCGTTCGGGTCGAGGCGTGTGATGTCCCTGCCGTTCACGGTGACCGACCCGGCCATGATGTTCGTAAAACCATAGATCGAGTGAAGCACCGTGGATTTGCCGGCCCCGTTGGGTCCGATGAGGCACAGGGACTGACCTGCCCCGACCTGCAGGTCGATACCGTGCAGGACCTCCATCTTGCCGTAGCCGGCCACGAGACCGTCGATGCGGAGCAGCGGGGAATTCCCGGCCAGTTCCGCGATCCGGGCTCGCGAAGGCCCCTCCTTGACGAACCGGCCCTGCTCCGGCAGCGCCTGCGCCGCAAGGCCCCGCGGTCTCTGCTCTGCATCGGGAGATGGAATGGTCCGCATCATTAGGCTCCGAGGTAGGCGTCGATGACGCGCTGATCGGTCTGAATCTCATCGGGCGGACCGTCAGCCAGCAACTGCCCATGGGTCAGGCAGTAGACATGCTCGGCTAATTTCATGATCACGCGTATGTTGTGTTCGATGACGAAGAGCGTGACACCAAGGTCGGCGTTGATCCGTTTCAGCCGGTCGATGAGACTGTTGATCAGCACCGGATTTATTCCGGCCGTCGGCTCGTCGAGCAGCAGCAATTTTGGCTCGTGCATCAGGGCCATCGCGAGTTCCAGGAGCTTCCGCTGGCCGAACGACAGCTCACCCGCACGGAGGTGACGCTTCGCGTAGAGCCCGACGAACTCGAGGAGCCCTTCTGCCTGTTGGGTCACCGCCGGCGGGACTTTGGAAAACATGGTGCGCAGCCCATCACGGGTGTCGGGCACGCTGATCTGCATGTTCTCCAGACAGCTCATCATGCCGTAGATGCGAGTCTGCTGGAAGGTGCGCAGGAGGCCCAGGCGCGCGATCTCGGGCACGCGCAGCCTGGAGATCTCGCGCCCCTCGAACGTGATCGAGCCCCTATCGACGGGATGGTAGCCGACGATGGAGTTGAACAGCGTCGTCTTCCCCGACCCGTTGGGACCCATGAGGCCGACGATGCTCCCCTTGGGGACGGTCAGGGAGATGTTGTCGTTGGCGATGACGCCGCCGAACGCTTTCGTCACGCCCTGGACTTCGAGGATCGGGGTCATCGGCCCTCTCCGAGCGAGACCGGCGCGGCGCGAGCCTCGAGGTCCACCGTCTCGCCGAATTTCTCGGGCCATTGCTCGCGCAGCCACCCCATGATGCCGAGCGGGAAGAATACCACGATGACAACGATGAGCACCCCGAGGGCCACCCGCTGCCAGCCCAAGAGGTAAGTCCAGAAGAGCTCCTGGGTGACATGGAAGATCGTCGCGCCGATCACCGGCCCCCAGAGGGTCCCCTTGCCGCCCAGGATCGCCATCAGCACCATCCACACGCCGAAGGTGATGCCGGGAAAGGCCACCTCACGATCGATGAAATTGTTCAGGTGGCCGAATGCGCCGCCCGCCAGGGCGAGGAAGAAGGCCGAGACGCACCAGGCGATGGCCTTGTACCGGGTCGTGTGGACCCCCATGGCCTCGGCCTTGTCCTCGTCGTCGCGGATGGCGTTGATGGCCAGCCCGAAGCGGCTCGCGTAGAGTCTTTTGAGCGTGAAGAAACAGATCACGGCCAGGACAAAGAAGAGGTAGTAGAAGAAGAGAGCCGCCTGGCTCGGGTGGCCCGGAAAGATCGGGGCGACCATGCCCGACCCGGCGCCGATGTAGTCCCAGCCGCTGGCGATCTCACCGGCGGCGACGCCCACCCCCAGGGTGCAGATGGCAAAATACTGTCCACGCAGGCCCAGGATGCCCGAGCCCAACCCTGCTGCCACGGCCACAGCGATGATCACCGCGAGGGTCAAACCCAACGCGAATCCGTTGAAGTAGTTGAACGCCGGGCTTATCGTCGCGAGGTCGCCGGTGGCCTGTGGCTGTCCTTCGACGGCGAAGAAAAGCTCTCGCTGCACGACGGCGGGCGCGTAACAGCCGATCCCGAAGAAGAGGACGTTCCCGAACGAGTTGTATCCCATCTGTCCCCCGCCGAGGTCCCAGGTGAGGGCAAAGAGGATCATCATCCACAAGAGCGCCATTTGGATGCGGAACGCAGGGGCGAGGGAGGGGGCGAGCAGGCCGGTCAGACCTATGAGCGCATACAGAAGGACGTTCCGAGTGGTATCCGTCACTTCAGGTACTTCCGTTGGCGGCTCAGAAGAGCGTTCCGCCACACGAGGATCGCGACCAATAGCGAGAAGACAAAGGCAGCCTGGTATTCGGTCCCGAGGACAAAGCCGGCGAAATTCTCGGCCGCGCCGAGGCCGAGACTGGCAAGGATCACGCTCGCCATATTGCCCAGGCCGGCCACGGTCACGATCATGAATGCGCGGAGGGTATAGGCCAATCCCAGATATGGATGGACCAGCCAGGTCATTACCACGAGGCTACCGGCCGCGCCGCAGATGGCCGCATTCAGCGCAAAGGTCGTGGCAAAGACCCGGTCCGTGTTGACGCCCATGATCCGGGCGGCGCGCGCGTTCTGCGCCGTGGCCCGGATCGCCCGACCGAGGCGCGAGTGCTTCAGAAACAGGAACAGGGTCGCGCCGAGGACCAGGGCGCAGATGAAGGCGACCACCTTGATCTGGCTCACGACGATCAGGCCGTCAGCGAAGAAGAGGCTGCCGAGCCCGGATTCTGCCGTCCGGACATCGGCTTCGAAGAGCTCGTTGGCGAGCTGCTGCAGCACGATGCTGATGCCGAAAGTGGCCAGGATCGAGATGAACATATCCTTGTCGACCACGCGGAACACGACGGTCCGGTACAGCGCCCATCCGAGGATGTAGAGGGCGGCCGCCGCTGCCGGCACGGTGTACAAGGGGTGCACCCCGGCCGCGGCGAGGAAGAAGGTGACATAGCCCCCCAGCATGACAAACTCGCCCTGGGCGATGTTGATGATGTCCATAACGCCCCAGACGAGGGCCATCCCATAGGCCACCAGGGCGAAGATGGCGCCGATGAGGATGCCATCAACGAGCAGTTGTGCCGACAGGATCGGCGCATTGAAGAGCAGGGAAAGGTTGTCCACCATCAGCAGAAAGAAAAGCACCCGCCCCGCGGCTTCACCGGGGCGGGTGCATGCGCCACACGGTTACCGCTTGCTCCACGGCGGAATTGGGTGAATCAGCTTGGCCGCGGCCCACTTGGTGGGTGCCACGACCTTGTACTTGCCGTCCTGAACCTGATAGAGGACCATCGGCTTGGCGATGTTCTTGCCGGTCGCGTCGAACTTGACGGGCCCGTAGAAGGTCATGAGATCGGTCGCGGCGATCGCCTCGCGGACCTTCTCGATGTCGAACGACCCGGCCCGCTCGAAGGCGTCGACGAAGACGAGCAAAGCGGCTGTCGACTCGGCGGCCTGATAGGGGGGGTCGTACCTGAACTCCTTCTCGAACACCTTCGCGTACTCCTCCGCCATGCCGAACCACCTGTCCTTGTAGCTCAAGCTGCGGTCCCACTGCGAAGCGCAGAGGGCGTACTCGGCTGCCTTGCCGAGGGTCTCGGCGACCTTGGCCGAGTCGCAGTGGGTGACGGCCAGCATCGGCACGTCCACCTTCATGTCGGAGACCTGGCGGACCGCCATAGTGGCGCCTCTGGCGTGGCCAGAGACCACGAGGATGTCGGGTTTGACCGCCTTCACCTTGGTGAGCGTCGCCGCCATGTCGTTGATCTCGGGTGGGAGCTTGTCGTCGATGACGATCTTCATGCCCAAGCGCTTGACGTCCTCGAGCACGCCGTCCCGGACATCCATCGAGAAGGGGTCGTTCTCAAAGGCCATGGCGACCTTGAGTGTCTTTGGATCCTTCCCTTGCTTCTGCGCCTGCTCGGCGGCCAGGTTCATGGCCTCCCGCAGGTACTGGTCGGAGGTGGAGAGGACGGCGAACATGTACTTATACCCTTGCGTGAAGAGGGCACGATCAGCCCCGTTCCCCTCGACCATCGGGATCCGGTACTTCTCCGTCACCGGCGCGATCGCCTTGGTGAGGCCCGAGCTGTACGGGCCCAGCATGAACTTGACGCCGTCCTGATTGATCAGGCGCTCGGCGAGCTGCGCACCGCGCGCCGGGGTCGACTCGTCGTCGTAGTAGATCACCTTGATCTTGTAGTATTTCCCACCGACCCTGACGCCGCCCATCTCGTTGATGCGCTTGACGCCGAGCTCGTAGCCGTCCTGCGTGTTCTTGCCGTTCGTGGAATACTTGCCGGTCAGTGACACCGCAGCGCCGAGGATGATGGTGTCGCCTTCGACCTTCGGGCTCGCCGGCCCGCCCACCGCGAGCACCAACGCGACTGCACCCAATACCGCCCAGGCACGCGTCTTGACCACTTTCGCCATCCTCCCTCCTCCTGACGCCCCTTTCGTGGGAAGAGTTCTACCCACGGGCCCGTTGTCCGTACGACTCATGCAAAGAAGGTGCCATGCATATCTTTCTTATTCGGTAGTTGCAGGACCACAGAGGTTAGCGTCCTTCGCCTTCGAGGGCCACACGGGGACCGGTGCCCCGATGCCCCCTCATCGATACAGGCTATCCGGGGAGAGCCTGAGATGTCAAGTGGGCAATACGCATCTCGGCCGTCATTGTGAGTTGTCTGCCGTTGGCCACGGTGGGAGGTTCCCGTCGGGGTCAAAGGTCACCTCGTGCGGCTCCGAGAGTGGGGAGAGATCCCGGCGCTCCCGGACCTCGGGCAGGAGGGATTCGGAGATCAGAATGGTCTTGAGCTCGAGGGTGTTCTTGATCCGCACAAGCCGAGCGCTCAAGGGGTCGCTCACCCGGATGGTCTTGAGGACGGTCTCGAGGGCCTGCCGGTCGGTGGAGAAGGCCATAGGCAGGCGGGAATGTTCGGGGGTCCGGGCCGCGAGCGAATTGATATAAGTGACCCCCCGGTCCATCTCCCTCAGGAGACGCTCCGTGGTGACGTCGGCCAACCCAATGCCGTTGGCGTTCCCCTGGGTCGCCTTCGTGAGACCCCGGACAAAGATCCGGGCGATCCGGGGACTCGCAGGAGGCTTTTCGATCAGGCTGAACCGCCGGCCGATCACATTGGTGTCCATGCCGGTCCCCGCGATATCCTTTCCCATCTCATCGACGATCAACAGGTCAATGTCATCGAAGGGGAGCCGCGGCGCCCACCGGCGCGCCCGCAGAAAGAGCCTCGCCTCTCCGGGGACCAGTCCCTCGGCAGCAAGGGCAACCACCTGGGCTAACCCCCCGTCGCTGTTTTCCAGGATGGCCAGCCCGCCCAGGATCCGGGCCCGAGCGAGGACCACAGCGCTGACGGCCCGGATGACCCGCTCGTAGCCGTGCTGCATGACGGCCTCATGGCAGGTTGCCGCCCCTTGGTGGTTGCTCAGCCCGAAGGCTGTCATCTTGAGGAGGCCACTGCCGATCCTGCCGGCAAAGCCGGTGTGGGGCTTTATGCGGTTGACCAGGAGGATTGCATCCGCCTCGGTTGCCTTTTTGTCGAGGACGACGGGAATCCCCTCGGGTGTGAGACCGAGGGGTGTGACGTCCATGGAGGAGAGGATCGACGCCCCCATCGTCTCTTCAGAGATCCCGTACATGCACAGGAGCTGCCGTTGTCCCTCGGCCGTGCCGCCTCCGTGGCTCCCCATGGCCGGGATGATGACCGGTTCCGCCTTGAGCTGGCGCAAGGCGGCGACAATGGTTTTCGTGATGGTGGCGATTTCGGCGATCCCGCGGCTGCCGGCGGTGATCGCCACCCGCCGTCCTGGACGGATCCGCTCCGAGAGGGCAAGGTCTTTGAGGGCTCGTTCCGTTGCGGCCGCCGCGTTGGCAAGGGTGGGGCCCCGGCGCTTCACCTGGATCAGAGCCATCCGTGGAAAGGTCATCAGGACGCCTCCCGAGGGATGGGCGGAATATAGACGGCACCTGAAAGCCGTGTCAAGGCCTTGACAGGTCTTGATCGCGTGGCTACCCTTGCCCGAGTCCCCTATGAAATGACATTGAGGAACCGGTGATGACGCTCACAGGGGTCTTTTTCGATGCTGGAAATACGCTCCTCAGCCTCGACTACGCCGCCATCGTCGATGTGCTCGCAGGAGAAGGGTTCCCGGTCACCCGGGACGAGGTCTGGAGGGCTGAGTGTCGGGCCAGGGTCAGGCTCGACCCGTTTCTGGCGCAGATCGAGGTCCGAGAATCTCGCGAGGTCTTTTCCCGCTACATGCGTTACGCCTGCGAGGAAATGGGGATCGCCTGGGGCGAGAGAGCGGAGCGCGTCCTGGGGCAGCTCAGCGAGATCAACCGACGCGAAAGCCTCTGGCGGGGAGGGGCGATGCCAGGGGCCCGCGAGGTCCTGGCCGGGCTGAAGGGGAAGGGCTACGTCGTCGGGGTCATCTCGAACTCCGATGGCCGGCTCGAGACCCTGGTCAGGGACGCGGGCCTGGCAGGGCCACTCGACGTGATCATCGACTCGCGGGTCGTCGGCGTCGAAAAGCCTGATCCGCGCATCTTTTACTTGGCGCTCGAGCGAACCGGTGTCGCACCCCACGAAGCGATCTACGTGGGGGATTTTTACAGCCTCGATGTGGTGGGGGCACGCCGCGCCGGGCTCGAGGCTATCCTCCTTGATCCGTTAGGCGCCTGGCCCCAGCTCGATTGCATGACGGTCCAGGACCTCTTCCAAGTCCCCGGTCTCGTCCTTCCGAATGACGGGAGGAGTGCTCGTCGCGGGGATCGTTTGACACCCGCGTGATCAGTCCCGTATAGTCTGGCCGCAGAGACGCACCCCGGGCACCGCGAGAGGCGCTTTGGGAGCAGCATGGGAGATGGGGGATGGAGAGACGGGTGGCCTTGATCACGGGAGGGGCTCGTGGGATCGGGCGGGCGGTCGCCCTTCACCTGGCAGTATCCGGTTGGTCCGTCGCCATCTGCTATCGGTCCAGTCAGTCCGACGCTCAAGAGACCGTCGAGGCGATCCAGAAGGAGGGGGCCCAGGGGTTGGCGGTCAAGGCCGACGTCTCGCTACCCGAGGCCGCCTCGGACCTGATCCGTCAGGTGGAGAAATCCTGGGGACGGATTGATGCCCTCATCAACTGCGCAGGACCCTATCACCGGGTCCCCCTGCTGGAGGAGACCCTCGAAGGCTGGCACGCGATGTTCAACAACAATCTGCATCCGGTCTTTTATCTCAGCCGCCTTGTGGCCCCGGGCATGATCGAGCGACGGTGGGGGCGCATCATCACCTTCAGCATGGCGAACGCCGATCAGCTCATCGCGCAACCGCAGATCACCGCCCACTACATCGCGAAGGCGGGGGTGCTGATCCTCACCCGGACGCTGGCCCGGATCCTGGCTCCCCATGGCATCACCGTGAATGCCATCTCGCCGGGCTTCGTCGCCTCGGGGAGCGCACCGGCAGAGGAGCTCAAGGCGATGGAGAAGAAGATCCCCGCCGGATACGTCGGGACGGTGGATGATGCCGTGGCGGTCGCGGGCTTTCTCCTCTCGGATAAGGCGCGGTACGTCAACGGAGCCAATATCCATCTCAGTGGGGCCTGGGGGATCTGATGGGGACTCCCTGCCCGGAGAGTCGGCCCGCCTACACAACGTGTCGCGGCGGTGAGACGAGGGGGGTCGAGACGGAGCCGGGGTCGCGGCCGGGGGAACAGAAAAGAGAAGAAAAGCGTGTCAAATCTGGTATATAATAAAAGGACTATGGGCCAGGTCGAAAAGCGCCAGGACCCCCGGCTTCCACTGCGGATGCCGGTCCGCTGCGAGGGCTGGGCGTTCCCCTCTCACCGCACGCTGGGCTTCACCAGAAACGTCAGCAGGAGCGGGCTGCTTCTGGAGGCCCCGCAGGTTATGGCCCAGGGTGCCACCACACACCTCCGTATGCTCACCGGGACTCGGATCGCCTATGCCGAGGCGGTGGTGGTTTGGACGTCCGAGATGTCCCCTGGCCGAATGGGTTTCCGGTTCACCACGATGAGCCCGGCCGATGCCTTTGCCTGGGGAGAGCTGCTGGCCTTCCAGGGAGGCCCCACCCCGCGGTCCTCGCTGCGCATTCCGATCGATCTTGAGGTTACCTGTCACGTCCCCCCGGGCACGCGCCTTCAGGGCAGGGTCGAGAATCTGAGCGATGGGGGCCTGTTGGTGGTCCTTCCTCAGGCGGTTCCGCCCAGGACGCGCGTCAGCGTGGCCGGACCCGCGTGGCTTGTCCTTCCGCCGGTGGAGGCGGAGGTCGTGTGGACTCGGGATAGGTTCCATAAGGGGGGCGCACTGCACGGTCTGCGCGTCCTTGCGGACGAGGCGGGAAAAGAGCTCTTCACCATCGGCGCCATCCTCCGAAGCTTCTTCGGCTAGTTCCAACCACCTCAACACCGGTTTCTCGCCCTCCCTGTATCCTTGACCTGCGTCCAATTTCCCCGTAGGATTTCGTGTGGGCATGAAGAAACTCCACCGGTCTCAGACGGACAAGATGATCGCCGGCATCTGCGGCGGCCTCGGTGAGCTGTTCGGGGTGGATGCGACTGCGATCAGGCTAGGTCTCGTCTTCGTTGCGGCCGTCCTCGTCTTGCTGTACCGATCTACGGTGGGGATTCTCCCCGCTGTTCTCGCTTACGGAGTGGGATGGATCATCATTCCGGTGGCGTCGGCGGAGGCCGAGCGCCGGGAGGCGGTGGCCATGAAGCGGCTGGTCCGGTCCCGGACCGACAAGATGATCGCCGGCATCTGCGGCGGCCTCGGTGAGCTGCTGTCCGTCGATCCGACGCTCATCCGGTTGGCCGTGGTCTTCATCGGGCTGGCGACGGCGGTGCTCCCGATCCTTCTCGCATACCTCGTCGGATGGGCTATTATTCCGATAGCCCCGCCACAGGAAGAGGAGCACAAGAAGAGTGTACCGCCTGGCGGAGGCGGCCTCGAGGGTGGTAGACGGTGATCATCCGGGCCGACGACCGTGGGCTGATGCTCATCCGTCAGACAGAGCACGCCCGCCTCTGCGGGGAAATGGCCCGGTCATGGGGCAATGAGCATTTCGAGCCTGTAGAGCCCCTGGAGCGGGTCGCCTGGGCTGCCGCCGAGCACGATAACGGCTGGGCCGAGTGGGAGGAGGCGCCGAGGCTCAACCCGGAGACGCGCCGGCCCTGCACCTATACCGACATTCCCATCGACCAGCACCAGGAGATCTACCGCCGGGGTATCGGCCGGGCGATCGCCCACGACCGGTATGCCGGCCTCCTGGTGAGCCTTCACGGCTCGTTGCTCTATAGCCGCTTCCGGTCGGGCCAGCCGGGGGCGCAGGACTTCCTGGAGGAGCAGCGCAGCGTACAGCGCCGGTTGGTGGATGCGATGCGCGCCGATCCGGCGCTCCGGAGCTTCTGTGAGGAGCCACGCCTCAGCACGAACCGGGACCTCGTCTTTGGGTGGGACACCCTCTCTCTTTTTCTCTGCCACGGCGCCGCGTGGTTGGACTACCTCGAGCTGCCCGCCGACTACCATGGGCGACGGGTCCGAGTGGCCGTCGAGCGCCGGAAGGAAGGATGGATCCTGGACCCCTACCCGTTTCGGACGACTCCGCTCGTGCTGTCGGCTGCGGCGCTGCGCACGGAGCGGACGCGCTTCGCCGGCGAGTCGGAGCTCCGCGAGGCGCTCGACGCCTCAACAAAGGCAGGGCTCGACTTCGTGATCGAGGCGGCCGAGGATTGAGGGGAAACAGTAAGGAGAAGGTATGGAGACTTTACTCAGCATCGGTCTGGGAATTGGCGAGGACAAGGCCCCGCGGGCAACCTGAACCCCGATCGGTGCGGAAATCTCTTGAAACCGGCCCTGCCCGATACTACTATTACTGGATGATTGAGGGGCCGGGGTCCAGATTCGGAGCTTCAGTCGTGCTGGGAACGCGGAACGAAAAGGAGGAAAGATGAAGCGAATCGGTGTAATGCTGCTAGGAGTGATGCTGGTCTTTCAGGGTGTCGCCTGGGCGGAGTCGAACCCGCAGGAGAGCACGGGGGCGAAGATCGGCTACGGGGTCGGTAGCGTGGTGGGGTCGGCGGTCTACTTCCCCTTCAAGGCGAGCTTCTGCATCCTGGGGGGAATCAGCAGCGGCTTTGCCCTCCTCTTTGCCGGGCCGAACACAGCCAACAGGGTGGCCAGCACTACCTGTCGGGGGACCTGGGCCATCACACCGGACGTTGTCAGGGGAGACGAATCGGTCCACTTCGTCGGTGATGCCCCTGCACCTGCCTCCCAGGCCAGGAACTAATCCCGCGCGTTGCGAGCAGGTGATGCGCCGACGGTAGGGCGCGACGGAGGGAGGAGTTATGGCGACAGCAATGGTTCTCGTCACCGCCGATCCGGGCAAGGACCGGAAGGTCGCTCAGGAACTGAAGAAGATCAAGGGAATAGAAGGAGTGTGCCTCGTGAGCGGCCTGTATGACGTGGTGGCCACGGTCCGAGGCGGGAGCGCGGAGGATATTCTGGGGACTGTCTACGACAAGATCCGAGCGCTGCCAGGTGTCCGTGGCAGCCATACCATGTTTTGCCTCGAAGTCTGAGGCAGTTTTCTCACTCCCATCATATTTGCTGAGAGGACAAATCTCGGGTGCAAACGCGCCACGTTTCGCTGAGATGCGGCGATGTCCTGCTCCTCATCGGCACCCATGAAGGGAGCATTCTTGCTGCGCTCCATTTGACGAAATCTCCATTTTCCCTGCCGTCAGCGGGGGTTCAGCGGTCCGCGTCCCGCTGGCAAAAGACCTTGCATCCGGGCCTTCGTCGTGGCATGCTGCGCCCACGGCCAGAGGCTCGTTCGAATCGACGCTCTCCGCGGAGTGAACCATGACGACCAATGCATCGGTACGCCGCTGGGTCAAGGAGGTCGCGCGGATGTGCGGCCCGGTGGATGTCGTCTGGTGCGACGGTTCTGAGGCTGAACGGGAACGATTGCTGAAGGTGGCAGTTCGTGCGGGAGATCTGATCCCCTTGGACCAGCGGAGGCTGCCCGGCTGCTACCTTCACCGGAGCGACCCCAACGACGTCGCCCGCACCGAGCACCTCACCTTTATCTGCTGCCGGGAAAAGGACGATGCCGGCCCCACCAACAACTGGATAGCCCCGGCCGGGGCCTACGACCGCCTGTCCAAGCTCTTGAGCAGCTCCATGGAAGGCCGGACGATGTACGTCATCCCCTTTGTGATGGGACCCCCCGGCTCCCATTTCAGCAAGGTCGGCATCCAGGTCACGGACAGCGTCTACGTGGTCCTCAACATGCGGATGATGACCCGGATGGGGGCGGTGGCGTGGGAGCAACTCGGCCCCTCGGACGACTTCACCCGTGGTCTCCACTCCACGGCCGATCTGAGCGCCGATCGCCGCTACATCTGCCACTTCCCCGAGGACAACACCATCTGGAGCGTGGGGTCGGGCTACGGCGGTAACGCGCTCCTCTCCAAGAAGTGCATGTCCCTTCGCATCGCGAGCCATATGGGCCACCGCGAGGGCTGGCTCGCCGAGCACATGCTGATCATCGGAGTCGAGAGCCCGGACGGCGAGGTGACATACATCTGCGGCGCGTTCCCCAGCGCCTGCGGCAAGACCAACCTCTCCATGCTGGTCCCGCCGGCCTCCATGAAGGGGTGGCGCGTCTACACCCTGGGGGACGATATCGCCTGGCTGCGCGTCGGTCCCGACGGTCGGCTGTGGGCCGTCAACCCCGAGGCGGGATTCTTCGGCGTGGTCCCGGGCACGAGCTCCAAGACCAACCCGAACGCCATGGCGGCCATCCAGAGGAATACCCTCTACACCAATGTTGCGCTCAGGCCCGACGGCACCGTGTGGTGGGAGGGCCATGACGATCCGCCGCCACGCACCGCGCTCGACTGGCGCGGCCGTCCATGGACGTCGTCGCACGATGAGCCGGCTGCCCACCCGAACAGCCGATTCACGACGCCAGGGCGTCAGTGCCCCTCCCTCTCGCCCGAGTGGGAGAACCCCAAGGGGGTCCCGATCAGTGCCATCCTCTTCGGCTCGCGGCGACAAAAGCTGTTGCCGCTCGTCTACCAGGCCTCTAGCTGGCAGCACGGCACCTTCCTGGGGGCTACGTTAGCGTCCGAGACCACCGCCGCGATCACCGGCGCCGTGGGCGTTGTCCGCCGGGATCCCATGGCCATGCTCGCCTTCTGCGGGTACAACATGGCTGATTACTGGGCCCATTGGCTCTCGATGGAAAAGCGGGCGTCGCATCTGCCCAAAATCTTCCGGGTCAACTGGTTCCGGAGGGATGAAAAGGGCAGGTTCCTCTGGCCCGGCTTTGGCGAGAACCTACGGGTCCTGAAATGGGTGATCGAACGCTGTCGAGGCGACGGCGAAGCGGATGAGACACCAATCGGATACGTCCCCACGCCGTCCGCCATCGGCGGAAAGGGGCTCGACGTCTCTAAGGATGTCCTGGGGGAGCTGCTCAGGGTCGACCGTGAAGGGTGGCGGACGAACCTCCGCAACCAGGCCGAGTTCTTTACGAAATTCGAGGACCGCCTGCCCGCCGGCATCCGAGAGGAGCACGAAGCCCTGGCCCGCCGCCTTAAAGCTAAGTGAGGCCGAACCTTCTCGAAGGGACAGCAAGAGACGGTGTAACCCGGCCCCCTGATGCGTTCAAGGATGCCGTTCAGTACCATCTGGGTTATTGTGCTGCTGGTCGGAGGCTACGTGGCGCTCGTATTCATCCTGTTTTTCTTTCAGTCCCACCTCCTGTACCTGCCGAATGTGCCCTCCCGTGACGTGGTCGTGACGCCGGACGACGCGGGGCTTGCCTACGAGTCGGTGACGATCGCCACCGGGGACGGCGTGACCTTAGACGGTTGGTTCGTTCCTGCGCGCCAGGCGAGGGGCGTATTGCTATTCTTCCACGGCAATGCTGGGAACATCTCCCACCGCCTCGACTCCCTGAAGATCTTCAACGAGTTGGGTCTCACCACACTGATCTTTGATTACCGCGGCTACGGACGGAGCGAGGGGGAGCCCTCGGAGGAGGGAACCTATCGAGACGCCGAGGCGGCCTGGCGTTTTGTGACCGAAGGGCGGCACATTCCACCCCGCGAGGTCGTGCTGTTTGGTCGTTCGCTCGGGGCCGCCATCGCGGCGGACTTGGCAACCAGGGTCAACCCGGCGGCGCTGATCATCGAGTCAGCCTTTACCTCCATTCCCGACCTCGCGGCGGCGTTGTATCCCTTCCTGCCCGCGCGGTGGTTGGCCCGATTCCGCTACAGCACCCAGGCCGCTCTTGTTTCGGTGTTATGCCCCCTCCTCATTGTGCACAGCCGGGACGACGAGATTATCCCCTTCACTCATGGCCAGCGATTGTTCGCGGTCGCCAACGAGCCGAAGCGGCTCCTGGAGCTCCGCGGCGGCCATAACGATGGCTTTCTCGTGAGCCGACACGCCTACATGGACGGCCTGCATGCGTTTTTACAGCCGCACCTCCGCCCACTCAGCCCGTAGCGAGAGTCGGCGAGCGTTGAGCCCGAGGGCAGTGTGATGGTCTCGTATCTGGTCTATAAGAACATACACCTCATCGGTGTTTTTATGATTCTGATGGCGGTGGGGGGTCTCCTCCTTCGCTGTATTACCGGAGGCACGCAGGAGCACTCATGGAGACGGCCGGTCGCCATCACTCACGGAGTCGGATTATTGCTAGTTCTGCTCGGCGGGTTCGGCATGCTCGCTCGTATCGGCATCTATTGGCCGTGGCCGGGGTGGGTGACGGGAAAGGTCATTATCTGGATGATCTTCGGCGGTCTCGTCGGCGTGATCTTTCGCCGGCCCGCCCTGGCGCGTTCCCTCTGGTGGGTTACCATTGCCCTTGCGGGCCTTGCCGCGTATCTGGCCGGACACAAGCCCTTGTGATCCACCACGCCATTGTGCACCGCTCCTCCCCCTTCCCGGAGAAGGTTGAACGGTGCCCACTGTGCTGGTGGTCGTCCTACCCACCCCATATAGAAACCTGGCCCTGGATTTGCATCGAGAGACCCGTCGTTTCCTCCCTCATGCGGCGAGCATCGTCGCAGCCAGGACGTCAGGGCGGGGGCTGGTGCAGCTTGGCGAAATCAGATGTGCCGAAAAACAATCGGACGTTCTTTGATTCGCGCTTCGTGTGGACGGAGAAGCGGAGAGCCAACAGATTGGCCTTTATCCTCTTCTGGTCCATCGTGATGTATTACTTCTTTAAGGTGTATGTCGTGAGCGTCGGGGTTGTGACTGACATTAGCATGCACCCGACATTGCCAGAGGGGGCATATTATATGGTGAACAAGTACATCTACCGCTTTGCCCACCCTGAGCGGGGCGACATTGTGGTGTTCCAAAAGGATCGATACACCTCCGAGGAATACGTGAAGCGCGTGATCGGCCTTCCGGGCGAGACATTCTCCATACAGGGCGGCGAGATCTACATTAACGGCCGCCGGCTGGACGAACCGTACGCCGCCGGGCGAAGTCATCCCGATAGCGCTCCGCATACCATCGGGAAAGATGCCTACTTCGTCCTCGGCGACAACCGCCTGATGAGCGAAGACAGCCGCGAGTTCGGGGATGTTCTCTTCACGAATATCATGGGGAAAATTAAACCCGACCAGTTCTTTCCGTTTCGGTAGGCGGTACGGGGGGAGCCGCGGCCCGACCTCACGACTGGGCGGGCTGGGGGCGCGAGCAAGGCATTGCCTTCTTCCCGTGGTACAGACGACCAGATCTGGCCCAACATTTGCAAAGCCGACCTTCCTGGCAAGGAGAGAAGGGAAGACGCGGGTCGCAGAGAATCCTGTACGGCAGGGACGGGTGGATGATGGCACGGACATCTTCAGGACACGTTTCGTCAGGAAAAGATAGAGCCTTTTTTAACTGGCGATACATCAGGGGTAAATACGAGAGGCGACGAGAGCACAGGCTGGCCTTTATCCTCCTCTGGTCAATCCTGCTGGCCTTTCTGTTTAGAACATTTGTCGTTACGGTCGGCGTGGTGAATGACACGAGCATGCACCCGGCGTTGGGCGAGGGGGGCTATTACTTGGTCAACAAATACATCTATCACTTTGCCCGTCCTCAGCGGGGCGACATCGTCGTCTTCCGCGTCGGGCAATATGACACGGAGGAGCAGGTCAAGCGCATCATCGGGCTGCCGGGTGAGACGCTGCAGATCACGTCAGGCGAGGTCTACATTAACGGCCGCCGGCTGGACGAATCGTACGCCGTGGGTGCCACCTACCCCGATTTCGGGCCGACCACCGTTGAGGAAGACTCCTACTTCGTCCTCGGGGACACGCGATGGGTGCGGGAGGACAGCCGCGATTTTGGCGCTGTCCCGCTGAAGAACATCGTGGGCAAGGTGAAACCGGGCGAGTTT
Organism: candidate division NC10 bacterium CSP1-5; assembly: GCA_001443495.1. GTDB lineage: Bacteria > Methylomirabilota > Methylomirabilia > Methylomirabilales > CSP1-5 > CSP1-5. Next base: position 118,771 of record LDXR01000002.1, read on the forward strand.
TTCCCATTCCGCTAAACGATCCCGACACCCCACCGAAAGGGACCTCTCTGACCTGAACAGCCCGTCAGTGTCCCTACACTTTATGCGTCTTGGCATCTCCTTTGCACCCAAGGTCCAAAAACCGGCGCGTAACACTCTGAAATGAGGTTGCATCCCACCACAGCGGGCGACAGGAGCCTGTCGGCCTTTGGCGGGACCATGGTGACGCCATGACTACTCGGTTTTCCCAGGGCCATATCTCGCGGTATCCGTGGACGAGTCGATGAACGCGCAGGATCTCCAACAATATCTCTTGAAGGTGGTGGAGCAGACCCGGGCACTCGACATCCGCCACTACGAGTGGCGGGAGCATAATTCCCTTGAACGCGAACTCCTCCCCGCCGTTATCGAGTCCCTCTCGGGGGCGATCGATGTATTCACCCACATGCTGACGCATTACGGGGACAGTCGGGAAGATGAGACTCCGGGTGCAGGATCGCGCACTTCCGATGCGGGCTCCGGTGACGGGGGTGACCGCGTGACTCACGCGGAGGCAGGCGTCCAGCGTATCACCGACCTCGCCTTTATGGCCCGGTGGGAACTGTACCGCGAGCGCGAAGGACTGGGAAAGATTCCTTCGGGTCGCGCGGCGTGGGCCATTGTTTCCGAATGCGGGCGCGCGTGCAGACGGTTGATCACGTCAGCGATTGCGATCGAAGACGCCATGTGCGCATACGAAGGTTTGGAAAATACCCTCCGCCATCTCTACCAAACAGAGCTCAGCCGGTCGCTCCAAGTCCGGCGCGCGTATGCGATGCTTCGGCACACCATAGTGGGCGACGGTCCCTCGCCCGGGGAGAGTGTTCGTGAGCGACTTCGCAGGGCTGCCTTCGCCATTGCACGACTCGTCGGCAACGACGTGTACGCTGACTTACGTGCCTCGGACCGCATGCGCATAGAGGCCGTCCAGCGCCAACTCACCGAGTGGCGTGAGGCGAATCGATATTCCGATCCCCTTGTGGGTCTCAGGCTTTGGCAGGAGATCGAGAACCTCTCCGAGCTCTTGCTCGAGGTGAACAAGCGCGCCGAGCTCCGAGAGCACGATCAGGCCGTCGTTGCCGAAGCGCATGCGAAACTCTTCCGCGCCGCCAGCGCGCCGGATCTTGTGCCGCAGGATCTCCTACTCCAACTTCAGTCTCTGTTCGGCAGGGATGGGGAACTCGACAGGCTGATCACTGACCCCGGGTCGCATTCGACTGCGGACTGGAGACGGCCCCTCGAAGAGGTTCTCGAAGGGCTGAACCGCACCAAGCAAGAGATAGAGGGACTGCAAGGGAGCCTCGGCCCGTCTCTATTTTCATTCTAGTGCCCTTCCAGCATTTCTCATCCAGTTCACACACCCCTCACGTTCGAGATTTTCCTGCGCGAAAGACGGTTTCCCGGAGAGGGTACTTTTCGCTTGACAGTGTTCTCCCCCGTTGGCTAGAAGGGGAGCACTCGTATTTGCAGTCAATCTAGCGCGTGCGTCCCACGGTCCTGCTCACGAGAGGAGCATTCCTCCATGCGCCGTCCACCACACCGCTTGTATGATGGATTCGGTCACACGTCTCCTGAATTACAGTATAGAGTGGTAAGGACGAGCTGGTGAAAAGATGGCGTATTACTTGGTTCAGGCGAGGCCAAGGCAAGAGCGGCTCAGGGAGCTGGAGAAGCTGCTGGCGGAGCGGGCCTTTGACGGGCTGCGGCCCTTCGGGCAAGCGCTGAGCGCGGGTCTCGCTGGCGCGCGGGTGGGTGCCGAAGGACTCGCCCTCTGGGAGGAGGAGGACTACTGTTCACCACCGCTCGCTATGGAGCGGGCCGCGGTGCTCGACAGCTATTTTGACGATATCCAGGTCGAGGCGGTCATGCCTGGCGAGGGGTGGAGTCGCATTCAGGAGATGCCGCGGCTTTTCCCCGCTCTCGCTTTACGGGGGTTCAGTACTGAGGACTGAGGGCTGAGGACTGAGGGCTGAGGACTGAGCACTGGCTAGCGCTTCGGGGATTCTTATCGGAGCTGGATATTCCCGGTGGCGGGGTCATAAGCGTACAGGCTGACGTCGATTCTTTGGTTCTGGACGAGGGGCAGTTCGGTCAAGCTTGCCGGGAAGCGGCCATTTTCCACGTAATACTGCTGGATCGCTGTCTCGAGCGCCTTCATGTCTGCCTGAGCCCGCACCCTTTCAACGCGTCCCTTCGCATCGATGACTTGTTTCCCGTATTGCTGAACGGGGTTCTGGCCTTCACCGCATCCCAGAACGAAGAAGAGGACGAACAGAGTGACCGTAACCGGCGCGACTTGATTGCTGAACACGCTCCTCCCCCGGCTTGGTTATTCAATGTCAATTACCAGCGCCGATCTGCAAGGGGCGTGCCGGGAGGAAGTGATGCCCAAAGCCATCTGGAACGGAGCCGTCCTGGCCAAGAGTGACCGAGCAGTCAATGCGCGCGGGGTCGTGGTACCCCGGATGGATTCCCCGAGCGGAGAGCAATCTTTTGCTTGACAGGTAACGCGGGTTCTTGGCAAAATCATGTTTGATTTCGCCGCCAAAAGGCCTTCGTGCAGGAACCTGTGGAGGAGGGAGCCGCTCCTTCCCCCGGGTAAGAAAGAAATGAGCTGCGTGAAGATAGCCTGCGGCCCAGGCGTAGCGCATTGGGTTGCGTGGCGGGCATTTAAATGGCCCTCTCGGCGGAGCATGGCCCGAGAGGGCGTTTTCTTTTTCCGACAGGGACTTTTCCGGATTCCTACACAACAGAGGCTCGTGACTAATTAAGAAAATCCCGTTTGATTTCGAGGCAACGGCCAAACCGCTTAAAGGAGAGTAGAGCGATGGGACCCCGGGACTTCTACAAGCTTCTTTTGTCGTCGGACCGGTGGCGCGGACAGTTTGAATTTGAAATTACCCCTTGACACGGGGCGGAGGCTTTGCTACAGTGCCGATCATATACTGGCTTTCAATCCTAGGATCTGCGGACGGACCCAGGGCCGGTCCCGTCCCCGGAGGCCAAGGCGCCTCAAGGAGGAATTAGGTTCCTCCGCGAGGCGTTTTTATTTTTCGGATCGGAAGATCCTAGCCAGAAGATGGAGCCCAAGAGCCGTGAGCTGGGGCCCGTTTGAAGGTCCATGAGATGAGGGCGCAGGAAGACGTTATTCGTATCCTTATCATTCACCGCAGTCGTCTGATTCGGGAGGGTTTCGCCTTTGTCTTGGACCACCAAGAGTCCATATCCGTGATTGGCAGCGTTGCCGGGGTCGGCGAAGTCGTCGGTGATCTGGAGCGGCTTCGCCCGGCTGTCATCCTCCTGGATCTCTGCCTCCCGGACCGGGGTGGTCTGAGAGACGCGCAATGGATCCGGGAGGTCCTTCCTGGAGCCAAGATTCTGATGACAGGGCTCAGCGAATTGGAATCCGATGTTCTGGCGTGCTTCGAAGCAGGGGCAGCAGGGTATCTTCCCCAGGAAGCATCACTGGAGGAGCTGCTGAATAGCATTCAGGCGGTAGCAGCGGGAGAGGTTCTCTGTTCACCCAAGGTCACGGCTTTGCTCGTCTCCCGGATTGCCGAGGCTAGTCGTGAAAGGGAGCTGCGTCGCGTCCAGGGTCTGCCGAACCTCACCCGTCGCGAGCTCGAGATCATCGCCCTCGTTGAGGAGGGATTAAGTAACAAAGAAATCGCTGTCCGCTTAGAGATAGAAATCCCGACGGTCAAGACCCATATCCATAACATTCTGGAAAAGCTACAGCTTGATGGCCGGCGCGAAGCCGCACAGTATGTGAGAGAGTGGGGTTTGCTGAGGAGTTCGCCATGAGGAGTTACGGGATGGAGTAGGAAGGATTAATCCTTTTCTGCCAAGAGGGCGCGTTGGGTCTACGGAGACGTAGACCCTTTTTTTGTGCCCGAATACATCAAATCTACAACCCCGATCTATTGTCTTGCCTGGGCATAGTCTTTACCGTATCACGCACAGGCGGAGTGAGTGTGGCGATGAAGCTCAAGATTCTCTTAGCAAATCGTCCTCGAATGTTGCGTGAAATGGTGAGGAAGATCATCGAGGACGAGCAAGACATGGAGGTGGTGGGGGAGGTCTTGGCTCCGGTGGATCTTCTCGTCGCTGTGAGAGAAACAAGGGCGGACGCGGTTATTCTGACCATGAGGGGTTCTGAGGAGCCGGGCATTTGTAGTCACCTGCTCGCCGAGTATCCGGACCTCACGATCCTCGGTTTGGCATTTGAGGGTCAAAAGGCCTTTGTGAAGCAACTGCGTCCCCGGCGCGAAGAGATCGCTGACCCCACGGGGGCGAAGATCCTCAGCGCCCTTCGTAATGCCATCCGGGGCCCGTGGTTATCGGTTGATAAGGTTCAATGAAAAACTGGCGAATTAAGAGCAGCATGGTCGCGGCAGTAATGTTTTGCTTTCCGGCCGGGTCAACTGCCTGGGCTGGACAAGGGGTACCTCCAGAGACACGCGAACGCTTGATGCAGAAGGTCATGTCGGAAAACAAGGAGCCCAAGAAACGGGTCGGCGAACTGAAGGCTGAAATGGCTAAGCTGAAACTCACCGAACAGTCTCTGAATCATCTACGACAAGAGGGGCTTCCTAACGAAATTGTAGAAAAGTTAGAAGCGCTTACAGATCAAGAGTTTAATACAGAAGACGCATTCTTGGAGGCTGTGAGGCAGGAAATAGGAAGCGATCACACTGTCAGCTATAAAGCGCAAATGTTGAAACATGCCCTAAAACATGCCGCGAATGACATTTCGGAAATTAAACGTATCACCGAAATGCTACAGGCACAGAATCGTGCCATCGAAGCGTTACAGGCACAAAATCGCGCGCTTGCGACCCGACTTGCCGAGCTCGAAACGGCACAGCACCAGCGCGCGCAGAAGCAAGAGGAAGCCGAGAATCAGCCCGAGAGGGTCGAGGTCGAGAGCGGGGACCTGAAACAGCTGGAGGAACGCGTCAAGGAATTGGAGACCGAGAAAACTGCCCGGGAGGAAGCTAGCCGTTCGATCATTCGACAAGCCCTTTCGACGTTGGGGTCGAAGATCAACGAGTCCGTGAGCTTGGGCGGTGTCCTCGAGGTGCTCGCTGGACGGAGCGAGGATTTCTCAGGTAGAACTGAGAGCGTGCTCAAATTGAATACAGCGGAGCTCCAATTTGAAATCCAGGTAAACGAGTGGACCTTGGGAAATCTCGTCATCGAATTTGTTGATGGTACGGATGTTCTCTTTCCCACGACCGCGGGCTTCAACGCGGGGGTTGAGCGAATCAATATCGACACGGCGTTCCTTACCATTGGCGATCCGCAGAGATTCCCGCCTTTCGTGCAGTTTGGCCGGATGATCTTGCCCTTTGGAATCTCGACGGGCGACCCCGTGGCAGACGTGCTGAGCATTGAAGACCCACTGACGATCGAGGCATTCGAGATGAGAAACACTGCCATCGGCATTGGCCTGGGGTTTCCGACGCCTGCCCCGACTCCCGCCACGCCACCGGTAACTCCGCCGCCGGTCAGGCCACTGCTGATCAATCCCCTCGTTGGCCTACTCAGCAGAGGCCTTGGCTATGATCCACCTCCGACGCGGCCGCCGCGGCCAACTCCCATCACTCTCAAGCCAGCTCCTCCTCTTTTCAATGTGGGCTTCTATTCTTACGACGGGAGCACCTTTAAGGGGGTCGAAAAAGCAGGGTTGGACCCCGGGCAGCACATCAGCGCCACGGCGGGCTTTCGCACCCAGGGGCATTGTGGTCGTCCCTACGATCAGCTCGGTGCCGACCGGGGGAGCTGGCTGGAATTCTTTTGTCCTTGGTCAATCGATGTCGATGTGGATTACATCAGCTCGGTCTTCGACAGTCGATTCCTATCATCCGAATATCGGAGTTTTCTCGGCCGGATCGGTTTCGTGCCCGGGATGGCTGCGCATGTCAAAGCGACCCTCGGTCCTGTATCGCTCGTTGGTGAGTGGAATGGGGCCATCAGCTCGGCAAAGTTTGTCGATGATTCGGGCACTTTCGTCAGCTTGGAACCCAGCGCCTGGCATATCTCACTCAACTATCAGTTCGATTGGAACCCGTGGGTCGAGGTGATTGGCGATCAAGGAACCTACATCTCCTTCGGCTACTCGGAGAGCCGAGATCTGGCAGGGGTGACGCAGTTGGTCAACGGCGATCCAACCAGGGTTGGGTTCGCTCCCCAGCGGCGATTCCTCGTGACCCTGGGCGAGTGGGTCTTGGACGGTGTCCTATTTAGGGTTGAGTATGCCCACATCGAGGACTACTCCAGGAGTGAGCGCGGTACCGGCAGGTCCGCGGATGGGGTGTTCACGACAATTACGTACGTGTGGTAGCGCGGTCGCACGCCCCCGGCGAAGCACATGCCTGGCGCAAAAGGTCAATAAAGAAGATCCGATGCATTGGGAATAAACCAAATAATATCACCAAACCAAGGGAGGTCAGCCATGATGCGTTGGATCATTGGGTCGAGCTTGAAGCTTCGACTCGTCGTTGTTACGCTCGCGGCGTTGCTGATGGTTTTTGGCTTCACGCAGCTCCGTCACATGCCGGTGGATGCCTTGCCCGAGTTCTCGCGGCCGTATGTGGAGCTCCAAATCGAGGCCCTCGGACTTTCCGCCCAGGAAGTGGAAGCCTTGATCACCACGCCCCTGGAGGCGGACATGCTCAACGGGACACCGTGGGCGAAGGAAATACGCTCCGTGTCGCTTCCCGGGCTGTCGTCGATCACTCTCATCTTCGAGAAAGGGACCGACGTCATGCGTGCCCGGCAAATGGTGCAGGAGCGCCTCGTCGAGGTGTTTGCGCTCCCAAGAGTGGCGAAGCAGTTTACCATGATCAATCCTCTCTCCTCGGCTGGCCGGGTCATGGCGATCGGGCTGACCTCGGACAAACTGTCCTTGATCGAGATGTCGGTGCTCGCCCGCTGGACGATCCAGCCCCGCTTATTGGGTGTCCCCGGCGTAGCAAATGTGTCGATATGGGGCCGGCGTGAGCGGCAGTTGCAAGTGCAAGTGGATCCGGAAAGGTTGCGAGATGAAGGTGTGACGCTGATGCAAATCATCAAAACTGCTGGCAACGCCTTGTGGGCGTCGCCCTTGAGCTTTTTGGAAGCCTCGACACCCGGTACCGGCGGGTGGGTCGACACCCCCAATCAAAGGCTCGGGGTCCGGCATCTCATGCCCATCACAACGGCGGAGGACCTGGCCAAAGTGCCGATCGAGGACGCCTCATCGAAGCGCCTGGGTGACGTGGCCAGGGTAGTGGAAGACCATCAACCACTCATTGGTGATGCCATCGTGAAGGACGCCCCCGCGCTCATGCTGGTGGTCGAGAAATTCCCCTGGGCCAATACGAGAGAAGTGACGCGGGAAGTGGAAAAGGCGCTCGCGGCGCTCCGGCCCGGTCTGTCGGGTTTGGAGATGGACTCCTCCCTCTTTCGGCCGGCGACGTACCTCGAGCTGGCGTTCGACAATTTCTCTTCAGCCTTCCTCATCGGTGCCGTCCTCATGATTGTGACTCTCCTTGCGTTTCTTTTCAACTGGCGCACCGCGTTGATCAGCACCGTGGCAATCCTGGTGTCTGTGATCGCAGTAGGGACCGTGCTCTACGTGCGTGGAGTTACCATCAATATGATGATTATAGCGGGGGTGCTGATCGCCCTTGGTGCCGTGATCGACGACGCTATCATCGATACAGAAAATGTCGTGCGGCGTCTCCGCCGGGCTCGTGAAGAAGGCAGCCGCAAGTCAACTTCAACCATCATTTTCGATGCGGCGCTCGAGATGCGGAGCCCCATCCTCTACGCGACAGCGATCATGGTGCTGGCGGTGGTGCCGGCCTTGTTCCTGGAAAGTGTGTCCGGCGCGTTCTCTCAGCCACTCGCCATCTCGTATATGCTGGCGTTGCTCGCCTCCTTTGTGGTCGCAATGACCGTCACGCCTGCGCTGAGCCTGCTCTTCTTGCGCAAAGCGTCGCTCCAAAGCGGTGATTCTCCTGTCGCTGGGATGCTGCGCGGTATCTCCAGCGGGCTTTTTGGGTGGGCCGCCCGCACACCGCGCCCAGCCTTGATCGCAGTCTGTGTCGTCGTCGTTGCGGGCTTTGCGTCTGTACCATTCCTCCGTCAGGAGTCACTGCTTCCGAACTTCAAGGAGACCGACCTGGTGGTTCGCTGGGAAGGCGGTCCCGGTGCTTCCCATCCGGCCATGAGCCGGATCACAACTCTGGCCAGCCGCGAGTTGCGGTCCATTCCGGGCGTCCGCAACATCAGTGCCAATGTGGGGCGCGCCATCATGTCGGACAGGCGGGTCAATATCAACGCCGCCGAGCTGTGGGTCAGTATCGATCCCAAGGCCGACTATGACGCGACCGTGGCTGCGGTGAAGGAAGTGGTTGCCGGCTACCCTGGTCTGTCTCCAGAAGTGTTGACCTATCTGCAGGCAAAAGTCAGAGAGGAACTGTCGGGAACGGGTGAATCCCTCGTCGTGCGCGTGTATGGCGAGGACATGAGCATCATCCGCAAAAAGGCGGAGGAGGTGCAGAAGGTCCTGGCGGGGATCAAGGGTGTCTTTGACTCAAAAGTGCAGTATCCGACAGAAATGCCAACTGTGGAAATCGAAGTCGACCTCGACAAAGCCAAACGGTATGGCCTCAAACCCGGCGATGTCCGCCGGGCCGCGACCTCGTTGGTGTCCGGCATTGAGGTCGGCAGTCTGTTCGACGAACAGAAAGTGTTCGAGGTGGTGGTGTGGGGCGCGCCCAAGACACGCCAAAATCTGACCAGCGTTCAAGAGCTTCTGATCGAAACACCCTCGGGCGGTCACGTGCGCTTGAAAGAGGTGGCCGATGTGCGCATCGTGCCGGCCGCCACCGAAATCCATCGGGATGCCGCAGCGCGTCGCATGGACGTGACTGCCAGCGTGCGGGGACGCGATCTCGGCTCCGTAGGGGACGAGGTCGAAGATCGCCTCAAGAAGGAAGTCGAGTTCCCACTTGAGTACCGCGCGGAGCTGCTCGGAGAGTACGCGGAACGCGATGCTGCCCAAGAGCGCGTGCTCACTTTTGGGATTGCCGCTGCGATCGGGGTTTTACTCCTCCTGCAGGCGTTCTTCAGGAGTTGGCGGTTGGCGTCTCTATTCTTCTTCACCCTGCCAATGGCCCTGGTGGGCGGTGTGCTGGCGGCGTTCTTGACCGGCGGCGCCGTTCTTTCACTCGGTTCGATCGTTGGATTCGTCGCGGTGTTTGGAATTGCCGTGCGCAACGGGATGATGCTGATCAATCACTATCAGCATCTCGAGCAGCATGACGGCGAAACCTTTGGCGCCGGGCTGGTCCAGCGCGGCACCCAAGAGCGGTCTGCGCCGATCTTGATGACTGCTGTAACAACAACAGCGGCCTTGTTGCCCTTGGCGCTTTTCGGCAACATTGCCGGTCTCGAGATCTTGCACCCGATGGCCATCGTGATCTTGGGCGGCCTGGTCACGACGACGCTGTTTAGCCTGGTCGGTGTCCCCGCCATGTACGTGCTTTTTGGGGCTACCCATGAAGCTGAACTTGACCTCGAGGAGCGGGTGGTCAGAGTCGTCTCTGGAGAAGAGATGGGGGAGGTCATGGCGAAAGCTTAACAAGGGAAAGCAGAAAAGCAGACAACACACATGAGCAATCAACAGGAGGGAAGCGATGCAGCGCAGTAATCGATTGATGGTTGTCGTGCTGGTCATTGCCGGTCTGCCGCTTTCGCCGTGCCCACGAGTTTTAGGCGCGGAGCGGACCGAGCATCCCGCCCGTGTCGAGCGCATCGAGGGAACAAAGCTCAGTCGTGTGACGTTGACCGAGAAGGCGATAGAGCGGATCGGTCTCAAGACAGATCGAGTTCGTGAGGTGAACGTGTCGCGGAAGCGGATAGTTGGCGGTGAGGTCGTGGCCTTGACCGCAGCGTCGGCAAGCAATCCCAGCGCCCCGGTACCTGGAACCGATCCTTCGAAGGGAGAGACCGTGTATCGCCAGTTCGCACCGGGCCAAGTTGAAGCATCGGTCCAGGCGCCTTCCGAGGGTCCCGGCAGAGTCGCGGTCCGTGTGCGCCTTTCTGAGAGTGAGCTCAAGAAGGTGGCTCGAGGCGAACCGGTGCGTATTCTCCTTCCAGGCCGCGACGACGACGACGACGATGATGACGCGGCCGGCTTGATGGCCCGGCCGGTCGAGATGCCGGCTGTTGGCGGCCCCACCGAACGGACTGCGGCGCTCCACTATATGGTAGACAGCCCAGAGCACAACTTGGCCTCCGGACAACGCGTCCGTGTCAGGCTCGCGCTGTCGGGCAAAGCGAAGAAGCGGAAGGTCGTGCCCTACTCTGCGTTGATTTATGACCCACATGGCGACACGTGGGTATACACAAGCCCCACGCCTCGAACCTTCGTCCGGCACGAAGTCGAGGTTGACTATATTGAGGGGGACATGGCGGTTCTGGACGAGGGCCCGCCCACCGGGACAGTCGTCGCGACGGTCGGAGTGGCCGAATTGTACGGGACCGAATTCAAGATGGGGAAGTAAACGGCGGAGGGTTCTCCGATGATGCGTTGGATCGTTGGATCGAGCCTGAAGTTCCGTTTTCTGGTGATCGCGATCGCCGCGGGACTGATGTACGTCGGCATCGAGCAAGTTCGTAATATGCCGGTGGACGTCTTTCCAGAGTTCGCGCCGCCGCTGGTGGAGATTCAAACCCCATGCCTCGGCCTTTCTTCGGAGGAAGTGGAATCCTTGGTTACTGTTCCCCTGGAGCAGGCGCTCGCCGGGGTGCCAGGGCTTGACATCATGCGCTCCAAATCGGTCGAGCAGTTGTCTGCGGTCAAAATGATCTTCAAGCCCGGAACCGACCTGCTGCTGGCGCGGCAGATGGTGCAAGAGCGCGTTTCCGTGGTCGTACCGACACTGCCAAGGTGGGCCAGCCCGCCTGTGATGTTGCCACCGTTGTCGGCGACCAGCCGGATGATGAAGATCGGGATTTCGTCGGATTCTTTGTCCGTGATCGACTTGTCGATGATCACCTATTGGACGATCAGGCAGCGCTTGTTGCGCGTATCCGGTGTGGCCAACGTGGCTATTTGGGGCGAGCGGCTGCAAATGCTCATTGTGGAGGTCGTCCCGGAACTGTTGCAAAGGCACGGTGTCACTCTCGACGAGGTCATGACGGCCACGGGGGACGCCCTGGATGTAGGTATGTTCACGTTTTCAGAAGGACATCATATCGGCACGGGTGGGTGGATCGATACCCCCAATCAAAGGCTACAGGTCAGGCATGTTTTGCCCCTCGTCTATAAGTCAGACAAAGTAACACCGGATGCCCTGGCCAATGTGCCCGTTGCAGTCAGGAAGGGCAAGGTGCTGCTTATGAAGGACGTGGCCAGGGTGGTGGTGGATCATCAACCGATGATCGGGGACGGGATCATTAACGACGGTCCTGGCCTCCTGCTCATCGTTGAAAAATTCCCCTGGGCCAACACGCTGCAAGTGACCAAGGGCGTGGAAGAGGCGCTCGACGCGTTACGGCCGGGCCTTCCGAATGTGAAGATCGACCACACCATCTTCCGGCCGGCGACCTTCATTGAGATGTCACTCAACAATCTCAGTTGGGCGATGCTCATCGGTGTCGTTCTCATGGTTCTGATGCTCGTCGCCTTTCTGTACGAGTGGCGGGTCGCGTTGATCAGCGTCGTGGCGATGCCGTTGTCTTTGGCAGCAGCAGTGCTTGTGCTCCACCTGCGCGGGGCGACCATCAATGTGATGATCTTGGCGGGATTCGTGATCGCCCTCGGCGACATCGTGGATGACGCGATCATCGACATAGAAAACGTCGTGCGGCGTTTGCGTCAGCATCGCAAGGAGGGAAGTGACAAGTCGCTGGCCAGGATTATTCTCGACGCCTCGCTCGAAGTGCGCGGCGCCATCGTCTATGCAACGCTGATCGAAGTGCTGGCTATTTTGCCGGTCTTCTTCATGGAAGGCCTGTCCGGTGCATTTTTCAAGCCCCTCGCCATCGCCTATGCGTTGGCGTTGCTGGCATCCATGGTGGTCGCACTGACCGTCACGCCGGCGATGGCCCTTATTCTCTTGCGCAATGCGCCGCTCGAGGGCCGCGAGTCCCCCATAGTGCCGCGGCTTCAGCGCGGCTACGAGGCGATTCTTTCGCGGATTATCCGCACACCGCGCCCGGCGTACGTCACCGTCGGTGTCATCGTATTGGCCGGTCTCGTGGTGTGGCCGCTGCTCGGGCAGTCACTGCTTCCTTCGTTCAAGGAAAGGGACTTCCTGATGCATTGGCTGACCAAGCCGGGCACCTCTTGGCCGGAGATGAACCGGATCACCATTCAAGCCAGCAAGGAGCTGCGGGCCATTCCAGGCGTCCGCAACTTCGGCGCCCACATCGGGCAGGCCCTGATCATGGATGAAGTGGTCGGCATATATTTCGGCGAAAATTGGATCAGTGTCGATCCCAAGGTCGACTATGATGAGACTCTAAACAAAGTTCAGGAAGTGGTTGACGGCTATCCTGGCCTCTATCGCGACGTGCAGACCTATCTGAAAGAGAGAATCCGGGAGGTGCTGACCGGAACCTCCAAGCCCATTGTCGTGCGCACCTATGGTCACGACCTGCGCGTCCTGCGCGAAACTGCGGGTAAGGTGAAGGATGCCCTGGCGGGCATCGAGGGCATCATTGATTTGCACGTGGAGTTCCATGAGGAGATCCCACAGATCACAGTCAAGGTCGATCTCGCCAGGGCTCAAAAATATGGCATCAAACCAGGCGACGTTCGCCGGGCGGCGACCACATTGGTGGCTGGCGAAGAAGCCGGTGACATTCACATTGCCCAGCGGACGTATGATGTGAATGTGTGGAGCATACCGGAGGCGCGCAATAACCTGACCGATATTCGCGCGTTGCCGATCGACGTACCGGACGGCGGTCACGTGCGGTTAGAAGACGTGGCCGACGTGCGCGTCGCACCGACGCCGAATGTCGTAGAACACGAGAACCTCAAGCGCCGCCTTGACGTTCGCGCCAACGTGCGCGGACGCGATCTGGGCTCCGTCGTGGCCGACGTCGTACGTCGCCTCCAGGAGGTCGAGTTCCCACTGGGGTACTACCCGGAGCTGATCGGAGAGTTCCAGGAACGGCAAGCTGCCCAAAGGAGCATCCTCATTGTCTCGGTGGTCTCGATGATCGGGATTTTCCTCATCTTGCAGGTGTCCTTTGGGAGCTGGCGCCTGGCGACTCTGTCCTTCTTGACCTTGCCCTCGGCCCTGGTGGGCGGCGTGCTGGCGGCGTACTTCAGTGAAGGCATCATCTCGCTCGGTTCGCTCGTTGGATTTCTCACCATTTTGGGGATAGCGGCGCGCAATGGCATCATGCTGATCGATCACTTTCAGCATCTCGAGCGATATGAAGGCGAAACCTTTGGTCCCGCGCTTGTCCTGCGCGGGGCACGGGAACGGATTTCGCCGATCATGATGACCGCGTTAACGTCAGCGCTCGCTATCATGCCCTTGGTGGCTGCCGGCAGTATTCCCGGTCACGAGATAGAGCACCCGTTGGCGGTCGTCGTTCTGGGGGGCCTAGTCACCTCGACCTTGCTCAACCTGTTCGTTGTGCCCTCCCTGTACCTGCGTTTTGGGACTAGCCGTGAACCTGACGCGTCGAGCGTGCAAGCAAGATAGAAGGAAACAATAACTCTGGACAACAAAGGAGGTAGATGCCATGAAGTCGACACGCAGTAGTTCTGGCCACAGAACATGGGTTATCCCCGCGCCTCTCTTGGCGATCATTGCCACGTTCACGTGTCTCGGTCTGTTTGGCGACAGTGCACTGGCGGGGGAGATCAAAGACCCTCCTCGGTTCACCAAGGCCTCAGATTACTCTTCAGCCAAGGATTGGAACTTGAAGGGCGAAAACCTCGTGCCTTGGGGACATAACCCGCTCTATTTCCCCCTCAAACCAGGCCACAAACACATCCATGAGAGACCAGACCATCCGGATGGTTACTACCGCAAGGAAACGGTTGTTCTTGACAAGACCGAACCGTTTGATCTCCCGGGTATCGGTAAGTTCAAAGCTGCCGTTGTGCAGGAAGAAGAATATTTGGACGGCGTATTGACCCAGCGAGCGCTGAACTGGTTTGCCATTGACAAAACGACCAACAGTGTATACGCGTTTGGCGAGGTAAGCTGGGAGATAAACGAGGAGGGAAAACCGGTCTTCGGCGGGACGTGGCGTGCCGGCGAGCTGGATGGCAATGGTGTAGCGGAGCCTGGTTTGCTGATGCCCGAAACTTTCAATGTGGGAGACAGATATCTCTTCGACGGAAGTGAAAGCGAGGCTTATGGTGGTTCGGAGAACATGGAGGCGGGGATTACCATAACCGTTCCAGCAGGCACATTCAAGGATTGCGTGAGAGTACGTGAGCAGAGTCTCCTCGATCTAAAAGACATAACCGACAAGGTTTATTGCCCTAAAGGCGGCCTTGTCTATGACACGTCCGACGGTAAACTGGTCGCATCCAACCAAATTCCTGGATCGGACGTGTCGAGCATCGGAAAACATCTTAAGGAGAAGCAGAAGTACACACCGCCGGTTGCAAAGGTGAGCGGGGACCAAGCGACGCAAATCGCACTGAAGACGATACCCGGCAAGGCCACGTCGGTAAAAATTGAGAGAAAACGCGGTCACAACGTCTACGTCGTGGAGATAATGACCGCGAGCGAGGGGGAAAAGGACGTCTTCGTCGACATCGAGACAGGGGAGGTGGTGGGAACCGATTGATAAATAGCGGTTGCATTCTTTGTGGAGGAGCGGACGGGGTTTTGTCAGGGTGCTAAGACCGCGCAACCCCGCGGCGCCCTGTTCTTCGCCTGTTCCGCTACGACGAAGGAGAAGTCATACCATGAGAAACATGATTCAGGCTGTCGTGACTGCCGTGGTCATGCTGCTCTTACCCGGCAGCGCGAGCGCCCAGGCTCCGCCGGAGGGGACAGAGGAATTCGGCCTCACACGCGCGCAACTCGTGCAGTCCGTCGAAAAGGTTGAGGCGTTGATTTCCAAATGCATGCGTGAACAGGGCTTCGAGTACGTCGCCGCTGACTACAACACGGTGCGCAAGGGGATGGCCGCTGACAAAAATCTGCCGGGACTCAGCGAGGAAGAGTTCATCGCCAAGTATGGGTTCGGCGTTTCGACGCTGTATACCGGTCAACCCCCGCAGCTTGCCGAGGGTTACAGTCCAGCTAAGGTAGGCTTGGGTGAACGGAACGTGCAAATCTACAAGAACCTTTCGCCTGCTGATCAGGTTGCCTACAACCGCGCCCTCTTCGGCGGGAATATCGGTGAGACATTCGCAGTTGGGCTCGAGACAGAGAACTTCTCCCGAATTGGCGGTTGCACGCGCAAGGCCATCGAACAGGTGTTCGAGCCGGAACAATTGAAGGTAACCTACTACAACCCAAAGGATGCCCTCGTCAACAAGGACCCACGTATGAAAGCTGCTCTGAGATATTATGCCCGCGAGATGCGCAAGGCCGGTTACGAATACAATCATCCGGATGAGGTCGAGCCCGATATCAGGGAGCGACTTGCTGCCATCACAAACGGCGGGACGATCCCGGTCGAAAAGATGTCGCCTGAACAACGGGCCGCCCTCAAGAAGCTCCAGGACTATGAGCGGAGGGTCGCCGCGAAAAACTTTCAGCTGCAAAAGGAGGTTTTCGAGCCAGTTGAGGAGAGGATTTTGGAGGAACTGTTCGCTCGTAAACCCAAATGAGCGGCGCCGCTCCCTAGGCCTCATGGGCTAGAGCCGTCGCCGATGAACAGGCCTAGCTGCCGAAGCCCAGTTCGCCTCCCTGGTCGATAGATGGGCTTCCGCAACGCACGGCATCTGGACCTTAGATTATGGAAACAAAACGAACTCGCGTCCTCTTCGGTGTCCTGGGGTTTGCCGCTGTTCTTGCGGTCGGAGGTTGGGTGGCGAGTTTGCGGATCGAATCTCCAGCGGATGTCGCGGCGCGAGCAGCACCCCCGACACCATCGCCGATTCTCGTTCCGGTCGAAGAACGCGTGCTCAATTCCAACATCGTGACGCGCGGCACGGCCCGGTTCGGATTGCCCCAACCGATCTCGATTGTGCCGTCCGCCTTGAAAGCGAAGGCGGGGTTGATCACCACGCTGCCTTTGCGAAACACCCAGCTTCGGGAAGGCGGTGTCATACTCACCGCTTCAGGACGCCCGGTGTTTGTTCTCCAGGGTACGATCCCGGCATACCGGGATCTCGTCCCCGGTATGTCCGGGGATGATGTCCGCCAGCTGGAGCAAGGACTCAATCGACTAAGGTTTGATCCCGGTCCCGTTGATGGAACGTACGATGAGCGGACCAGTGCTGCAGTGACCCAATGGTACACCTCGGCGGGATTTGAGCCGTTTGGACCGACGCCCGACCAACTTGCGGCTGCTGCCGCTGCTGCCGCCGCACGCCGGGCCGTAGATGCCGCACGCGCCAGAGCGGAACACGCCAATAAGGCTGCTGCCGCCGAGATTCAGGCCATGATCGCCGAACGGGCTTTGATTGTGCTGGACCCGCGACAACCAGAAACAGCCCGGGCGGCCGCCGAGGCCAAACTCGAATTGGCTCGAGCCGCCGCCCGCAAAGCTCAACTGGAAGGTGAACTAGAGGTTCAGGCCGCTCTTGACGCACAGGAGGCGGCCCTACGTAACGCCAAGTTGGCGGCAGATCGAGTCGATCGACTCGCTGCTGACGTGGACATTGCCAAACGCACGCTTGGCGTACAGGTGCCCGCCGATGAGATCGTGTTCATTCCCACGCTCCCGGCCCGCGTCCAGGAGGTCACGGCCCTGGTCGGTCACGAGGCGAGGGGACCTGTAATGTCGGTGACAGATAATCAATTAGTGATCGACTCAGCCCTCCCTCTCGACGCAGCGCCGCTGGTCAAGCCGGGTATGCCGGTCGCCATTGATGAACAGGCCCTGGGGATCAAAGCCACGGGTGTCGTCACAAGGGTGGCCGATACCCCCGGCACCCACGGGGTCGACGGATACCACATCTACTTTGAGGTTCGCGTTGACAAGACGCCGACCCGGCTCGAAGGCTTCTCCCTGCGCCTCACGATCCCCATTAAATCAACCAAGGGAGTCGTCACCGTCGTCCCGCTCAGCGCACTCTCTCTCGCGGCCGACGGGACATCGAGAGTCCAGGTAGCACGCGATGGCGCCCTCGAGTACATCGTGGTCAAGCCGGGACTGTCCGCTGACGGTTTTGTCGAAGTGACTCCTGTGAATGGACCGCTCGCGCCAGGCCAGCTCGTGGTGGTCGGATATAAGAACCCGGAGAATCGGGACCTACAATGACCGCGAATGAGCTCGACACAACGACGAGGGTGCTCGAGCTGAAGAAGATTAGCAAGCAATATGGTAGCGAACCAGCCGTACACGCACTCGTCGATGTTGATCTTTCGTTGGAGCGTGGTGAGTGGCTGTCGATCACCGGTCCATCTGGCGCCGGAAAGTCGACCCTGCTGAACATCATCGGCTGCCTGGACCGTCCAACCAGCGGTAGCTTTTTCTTTGATGGCATAGACACCGCCACGTTGAGCGACACACAACGTGCCGGATTGCGGAGTCAACGCATCGGGTTCGTCTTTCAATCATTCCACCTGCTGCCTTACGGGACCGTATTGGAGAACGTGATGCTGGCGGAAGTGTACCGCAAGCAGGACAACCGCGGTCGGCGAGATCGCGCACGGGCGGCAATCGGGCGCGTTGGGCTCAGTCAGCGCGCCGATTTCTTGCCGGGCAAACTGTCGGGTGGTGAGAAGCAACGGGTTGCCATAGCCCGCGCCCTCGTTGGTTCTCCCAGCCTGCTGTTATGCGACGAACCGACCGGAAATCTCGATTCGAAATCCTCGGCCGCCATCCTCGATCTCCTTGAGAAACTGAACCAAGAAGGTCTCACGCTGGTCGTCGTGACGCACAACAAAGAGGTCGCCAATCGGGCCGCACGCCGCGTGCACCTCGTTGATGGTTCCTTGACAGATGTCACCAATGGAGAGAATGGGAAAAGGTCAACGGGCTCTCCGGCAGCACCTGTGAAGACGACCGTATCGCAGTCAGGAATCGCGATTCGTGATCTTCTGAATGAAGCGCTTGCGGGGATGTTGGCTAGGCCGGTGCGGATGATGCTGACCGTGCTCGGGGTTGCCATTGGGCTCACTGCCCTGGTGGCGACGGTGGGCCTGACCCGCACCGCCGGCAACCGCATCATCAGCCAGTTCGACCGGGTTGCCGCGACCGAGCTATTTATCACGGCGAAGCCGGGTAAAATAACGGGCATCGTCGATCCCAAAGCCATTCCATGGGATGCGCCGACTCGTCTTCGCCGTCTGAACGGCGTGGTTGCCGCAGGAACGATGAGTGAGGTTCATGTCGGGAACGCGCTGGCTAGCTCGTCGCCCGTGAGAGACCCTCTGAACCAGACCGCTTTCAAGCTTTCGGTGTACGCCGCGTCTCCCGATTTGTTTAGGGCAGTTAGAGCGGAGCTGGAGACCGGACGTCTACCGGATGCAGGCCATTCGAGTCGGGCGGACCGGGTTGCTGTGCTCGGTCCGGACGCTGCCCGCCGGCTTGGTATTGTGAGCCTTGGGCAAATTCCGGCCATCTCCATCGGCGATCATCTCTACCTGGTCGTTGGTATCCTGCGCGATGTGGCCCGAAGACCCGAGTTACTTGGCTCCGTTATTATCCCTGAAGGTACCGCACGCCATGATTTCTGGCTGGCGGGTCCCGGCAGGGTGGTCGTCGAGACAAAGATTGGGGCGACGTACCTCATTGCCGACCAAGCACGATTGGCGCTACGGCCCGATGATCCACAGGTTTTGAAAATCGAGGTTCCCCAGGAGCCCAAACGCCTGCG
The DNA here is from genome assembly GCA_001443495.1 of candidate division NC10 bacterium CSP1-5. Classification (GTDB taxonomy): domain Bacteria; phylum Methylomirabilota; class Methylomirabilia; order Methylomirabilales; family CSP1-5; genus CSP1-5. The sequence goes on from LDXR01000002.1 coordinate 137,765, forward strand.
CGATGAGGTACAAACTGACCTGAGCGCCATGTTTCTCTTGCTCGGCGGATTATCCCTGGTTGTGGGCGCTATTGGCATCGCCAACATTACACTCATAGGGGTGATGGAGCGGACTGGTGAGATCGGCCTGCGTCGAGCCATCGGAGCAACGCGCGGGCACATCACCGCGCAGTTTCTGTTAGAAAGCGGCTCGATGGGCGTCATCGGAGGCGTGATTGGAGCCAGCCTCGGCATTCTCATCGTGGTTGTCGTCTCCGCCTACCAGGTGTGGACCCCAGTGCTGGATCCCGCGGCACCCGTTCTCGCACCACTTGTCGGCGGCGTGATCGGGTTGTTGTCCGGCACCTATCCGGCATTGCGTGCTGCCCGCCTGGAACCGGTCGAGGCGCTACGCAACTGATCCCCGGACAGTTCTACGATGGCCCGCCACCGGGGAACGCGTGGCGTTCGGCGGCGGGTTTCACTACGTAAAGTACGTAAAGGAAGGAGTTTCCTCATGCGTAGATTGCAGTGGCTCACATTGATCGCTGCAGTCGGGGTCGGCATGCTGACGCTCGGAGCGTGCATGCGGTCCGACCGGTCCGACGGGTGGACCAAAGATTTCCCGATAGATAAGGGCGAACTGGTCCCCACCGGTCGCAACCCCTACTTCATCCTGGAACCAGGCTACACCCTCCTTCTGGAAGGGGGCGACCTGCAGTTGATCATCACCGTCCTGAACGAGACACGGATGGTAGACGGCGTGGAGACGCGGGTGGTCGAGGAGCAAGAAGCCAAGGGCGGCAAGCTGATAGAGGTTTCGAGGAACTACTTCGCGATTAACACGCGGACCAAAGACGTGTTCTACTTCGGAGAGGATGTGGACATCTACAAAGATGGCAAGGTCGTGAGTCACGCTGGGGCTTGGCTCTCGGGGGTCAATGGCGCGAAGTTCGGCCTCATGATGCCGGGCCAGGCGGCGCTGCATGCAAGTTTTTACAACGAGATTGCCCCTGGAGTCGCGATGGATCGAGTCGAGATCGTCAGCATCAGCGAGACGGTCAAGACCCCGGCCGGGGAGTACACGAACTGTGTGAAGGTGAAGGAGACGACCCCCTTGCAGCCTTTCGTCACGGACTACAAGTACTACGCCCCCGGCATCGGAATCGTGCAGGATGGGGCGCTGAAACTGGTGAAGTTCGGGAAAGCCGACGAGCCCAAGAAATAGGCCGTGTCGGCACCCGGCACCTGATGTTTCACACAGAAGGCACAGACAGGGAAGCCATCATTCTTGACAGCAGTTCCTGCTCTAGCGATACTCGCGTGGCGTTAGGATCATAGAGGAAGCCGTATGGAGTCGGGGAATATGGAGTCGGGGACACACTGTGGAGGCGAAGAATGAAACAGCTTAGGGTCATAGTATTTTTAACGTGCACGTTGCTTTTAACGTCAGCCAATAGCTATGCGAGCGAAGAGTTCTTCGGACCGCTTGAGAGCCGGCCAGAGGGTAAGACCGGTACCTGGGTTATTGGAGGGCGGCAGGTAGAAGTAACGGATAAGACAGAGATCGAAGAAGAGTTTGGCCCTTTTGTGGTGGGTGCGTGTATAGAGGTTGAATACGAGGGAAAACTCGTGAAGAAAGTCACGACCGAAGAGAAGAAGCATTGCCGCAAATAGCGTCCATGTCTGGACTCTAACCCGCCGCCACGGTCAAGGGAGCTTTCTCAGGCCTCCAAATGGTTCAGGCAGTCCATCCTTTTCCAAGGGTATCCCTTTCGTCGTTGACATACGACAGGTGATCTGCGAATAATACGACCTTCTTTGCGTCTGAGACGATGGAAGGGGGCGTGGGATGTCTATGCGAGACGGCGCGAAGCGATGGGGCATGGGTGCACCGTTGGCCGCGGGGGTGTTGGGTCTGGCCCTCTGCCTCGTCCCCGGATGGGGGCTCGGGGCCCAGGAAGTGGTCGTCGTGGACTTCAGCCGGGAAAAGGACAAGGTGCCCCAGGGTTGGGAGCTGTCCGAGAATGAGGGGAAGGCGGACCTAGGCCTCGTCAGTGACGCCGTCGGCCAGGTGCTCCGGCTCCGGAGTGAGTCCTCCTCTTTTGGGATTCAGAAAGCGGTTGAAATCGACCTCAGACAGACCCCTATTCTCGCGTGGCAGTGGAAGGTTGCTGAGCTGCCGAAGGGGGGGAATTTCTTCCAAAAGTCCACCGACGACCAGGCCGCCCAGCTGGTCCTAGCCTTCTCCTGGCGACGGTTCATTACCTATATCTGGGACAGCACCGCTCCGGCGGGGACCATGGCCGACGCCCCCTCCCCACCACTTCGAAGCATCAAAGCGGTGGTGGTCCGATCCGGAGAAACAAACAAAGGAACGTGGATCACCGAGACGCGGAACGTGCTTGAGGATCACAAGCGGCTCTTTGGCGATGATGCCGAGAAGGTCATGGGGGTCCGGATCCAGATCAATAGTCAGTACACCAAATCGCAAGCGGAATCCTACTGGAGATCTGTAACCTTCAAAGCCGCCCCATGAAACGCCCTCCCCCCATCATTCACCCTTTGAACCCCCGTCCGTAGCACGCCTGCCTTCCGACTCTCACCCCCTGCCAATGAAAGCCCTCCGGGTGCGGGACTCTCCGGCTGTCAGATGGAGAAATGAGGGTTGAGGCCCCGGCATGCAATTTGCACCCGATGGCGTTGACCCTATCTCTTCTTGTCACAGCACATTGCCCGGGGAGCCATGAGGCAGCGTGTTCACGGCGTATCACGAAATGTGGGCTGGTGCACCGGATTCGTAATGATCCTGGGCCTCTGTCTCATTTCCGGAGGGGCGGCCGAGCCCCCAAAGCTGCTCGTTGTCGATTTCAGCATGGAGAGCGAACAAGAGGGCGTCCCCCCGGGGTGGAAGCTATCGACAAAGGAGGGAATAGCAGACCTGGCCGTCGTCAAGGACGGCAGCGGTCGCGCCCTCAGGCTTCGGAGCCATTCCGCCTCCTTCGCCATCCAGAAAGAGGTCGACATCGACGTGAAACGGACCCCCCTCGTTGTGTGGGAGTGGAAGGTCACGGAGCTTCCGAGGCGGGGTGATCTGCGCAAGAGCAGCTCGGACGATCAGGCCGCCCAGCTCTTCGTGATGTTTTCCCCCGATTTTTTGCGGACCGACGTCATCGCCTATGTCTGGGACAGCACGGCGCCAGCCGGAACCGTAGCACAGTCTCCCTCTCTACCGCTGTATCCCGTGCTGCGCATCAAGGCGGTGGTGGTCCGGTCCGGGAAGCGGGAGCAGGGAAAGTGGATAACCGAGACGAGAAATGTCGTCGAGGATTACAAGAATCTCTTTGGCGATGACCCCGACAGGGTCACCGGAATCCGATTTCAGATCAATAGCCAACACACCAAGTCGTCGGCCGAGTCCTACTGGCGGCTGGTGACCTTTAAGGCGACCCCATAAGCCGCGCCCTGCCCTTCGCCCCCCTTCAGTCCCCGACTCCCGCAAGATCGCCCAAACTGGTACGACCCTTGCTAGAGACGTGTTCAGGCGAAGAGAAGGTCGCGCGGAGACCGACGGGAAGAGCTATGGACAACCTTGGAATCTATTCTGGATTGGGTCGGTCCATCCTATCTTCGGTGGTCTTTCTCGTCCTCTCGGCTGTCCTCCTTTCAGCGTGCGCCGGGAAAACACCGCAGCCGGCCACGCAGGTGACGTCTGAGGAGCGGGCGCAGCACCGTGCCACCTCTCGAGAACTGGAAGGAAAGATCGGCGAACTCCAATTACATCTTCAGGAACAGGAGACGCGGCTGAAAGAAATGCAGCGGAAGCTCGATGAGGCCATCGAGGAGGTGGTACGGGCCAAGGCGAAAATGCATAGCCTCGAAAGTAAGGCGGAGGCCGCGTCGACCATGGCGGAGGCCGAGATTGCCCTGAAGGTCCTGGAGGCAAGAATGCCCGGGGAGGGAAAAGGCTCAGAAGCCGTCCAGGCCGAGCATCTCTTGAAGATGAGTCTGCAGGAATTTGAAAAGCAAAATTACGGCGGTGCCCTGTACCTCGTCAATCAGGCCAAAGATTTCATCAAGGCGGGCGAGGCACGGCTCAAGAGCCAAGAGCATCTCGAGACGCGGGCGGGCGAGGTCTTCTTCGCAGCGCCGATCGCTCTTCGGATGGTTAGGACGGGAAATGTCAGGGAGGGGCCCGGCAGCAATTTCAGGGTCCTCTTCACGCTCGGGAAGGGCACCCCGTTGGTCGGGCATTCGCGCAAGAGTCAATGGGTACGGATCGAAGACCAGAGGGGCCGGGCCGGCTGGACCTCTTACACCCTGGTCGAAGGATGGTAGGCAGGGTCAATGCTTCACCGGTTCCTCGCGTCTCCCACGGCCCTTGATGCCTTTTCCCGGCCTGCCGCCGGCACGAATCACCCGGTCGCGGCCGTTCCGCTTGGCCTGGTACAGGGCAGCATCGGCGCTGGCGATAATCTTCTCCGGGGTATCGCCGTGCTCGGGAAACCCGGCAACGCCAATGCTTACGGTGACCCCCTCCCCTGCGTTCCCGTCACCGGAGGTTCCTTTCGCCACTTGAGCTCGAATCCGTTCAGCGGCGTCCACGGCCCCATCGGGCTCGGTTTCTGGAAGCATGATCAAGAACTCCTCGCCGCCGTAGCGCGCCGCATATTCAGCAGTGCGGATTGATTGCGTAAAGACCGACGCGAGCTTGCTCAGCAGGGCGTCTCCCGCGAGATGACCGAAGCTGTCGTTGTATCTCTTGAAGTGATCAATGTCAATCATCAACACCGAAAAGGGGCGCTGGTGCCTCCGGGCTCGAGCCGTCTCGTTGGCGAGGGTCTGCATCAGATGACTCCGATTGTACAGCCCGGTCAGCCCATCGGTGACAGAAAGCCTTTCCAGCTCGCGGTTTTTCTCGCTCAAGGTCTTGTTGATGGCGTCCACCTCTTCTCGTCCCTGACGGAGGCGCGCCACCATATAGTTGAAGACCTCGGTCAGGTACCCTAGCTCGTCGCGGCTCGCGACGGGGAGATCCACCTCTAGGTCCCCGGCGGCCACCTCGGCCGCGCCCTCGGTCAGTCGATTCAGGGGCCGGACGATGGTCAGGCCCAGGAGATATGCGGTCAGGCCAATGCCCAACAGCAGCCCCGCGACCATCAGGAAGGTCAGATTCCGGAGCTGGATGATCGATGCGTATACTTCACTACTCCCCACCTCAGCCACCACCGCCCAATTCAACTGGGGTATTCGCTTGAGGGTCCCCACCATATCTTTGCCCCGGTGATCCCTGTACTCGAGCAAGACCGATTCCATTTCGAGCAGAGCCTGCGGGACCTGATACGTCGGGGTTGCCGTATCGAACGGCGGAGAAAGGGGTCGGGAGCTGAGAACGAGGGTGCCATCCGCTGCCATTAGGTATGCCTGCCCGGTCTCTCCCAGGGAGAAGCTCCTGAAGGTCTCATCGATCGTGCGGAAGTTGAGTCGTGCGGCCATAGCCCCCAACAAGTGCCCGTTGGCAGCCCTGATCGGCACGGCGATCGTCATGGTCGTCTTTCCCCGGACTCCGTCCCAGACGGTATCACCCAGGATCGCCTTATCTTTATTGGCCATCTTCACCCAGTCGGGTGGCAGGTTCACCGGGCCGGCCTGCCCGGCGCTCGTCGCCACCACGCGAGCAGCCGCGTCGATAACCACGAGCGCTTCGTAATGGACGAATTTCTCCCGGACCGAGGTCAGGTAGTCCTTCAGGCGACGGGGCGCCAAACCTTCGCTGACCGGTGCCCCCTGGACGCGCAGAATCCTCTCAAGATTCTCCGAAACCTCGTAGGAGCTGGCAAAGACCCGCAGCTCGTAAAGACGCTCCTTGAGCCAGATGTCAATTTCTCGGGCGGCGTGGGAGGTGATATTTCGCAGCTCCCCACTGGTCTTTTCCGCGAGGAGTTCCCTGTTGTGCTTGTACGAGAGCCAGCCCATGGTGAGGGATGGGATGAGCGTAGCGAGCAAGGCAAAGGCCAGGATCCTGCTCTTGATACTGTGCAGGTGAAACGACCGAAGAGAACGCGGAATATGCTGCTTCCAGGAGCCCAAAGGGGGCCCTCCTTCCCACGCGCAGCAGGTTGCAAAAACTGCACCAGAATCGGAATGGGGCCTCGCAGGTTCTCGTCCGCCAGGCGTCGCGGGCGGAGAGGATGCGAAGACCCCCTCGCTGCGGGTTAAGGCGGTTGTGGTCCGGTCCGGGAAGCGGGAGCAGGGAAAGTGGATAACCGAGACGAGAAATGTGGTCGGTGGCGAGGATTCGGGGTTTCCGCCGGCGGGCTACGCGCCACTTTGCCGGACAAAGTGCAACCGGAGCTCAGCGACCATCTGCTGAAGAGCATCGCGCTCTGCCGGCGGTGCCAAGGGGCTGAGGTGTTCGATCAGGGCCGCCACGCAGTTGATGGCGAGCCGGGCTTGGGGCAAGTCTTTTGCGACGAGACGCGTGGCCGGGTTGGCAATCAGCCCCATATCTATCAACGCCCGCATCTGCAGCTCTGCGACGAAGAGGCGGACCAGGTCCGGCAGGGCAAGGTCTTCGGGGGGCGAGGCTTCAGCCTTCGGGGACTGAGGATCCGGCCTCGTCTCTGCAGTCTCTCGAGGACCCTCGGCACCCACCCGCCGCCGGTCCGTGACGCGAAAGCTCGGTTCCTTCTCTTCGCCTGGGCTTTTGTCCGGCACTCCGCCTCACCTCCGATGAATCGAACCGCGGACCCTGGGGGAGAGTTCGGAGTCTAGTGTAGACGCTGGCATCGTCGGCCGCAACAGGCGACCCCCCGGCAAGGTTATTCGCCGATGATCTTGATCAGGACCCGCTTCCGCCGCCGGCCATCGAACTCACCGTAGAAGACCTGCTCCCAGGGCCCAAAGTCTAACTGGCCGTCGGTCACCGCCGCCACCACCTCACGGCCCATGATCTGCCGTTTCAGGTGGGCATCGCCATTGTCCTCGCCGGTCCGGTTGTGACGGTACTGGGCCACGGGTTCATGGGGGGCGAGCCGCTCAAGAAAGTCGTCGTAGTCCTGGATAAGACCTGCCTCATCATCATTGATGTAAACGCTCGCCGTGATGTGCATGGCGTTCACCAGACAGAATCCCTCCCGGATGCCGCTCTTTTTCACGGCGGCGGCTACCTGGGGCGTGATGTTGATATACGCCCGTCGGGTCTTGGTCTCGAACCAGAGTTCTTCCCGGTACGACTTCATGGCGCTCCCTCCGACACCGCTTCGGCGATCAGATCTCCCATCTGTCGGGTCCCGACGACCTGAGCCCCCGGTTGCTTGACGTCGGCGGTCCGATACCCCTGGGCCAGCACCCGCTCGACCGCCGTCTCGATGGCGGTCGCTGCCTCCTCCTGCTTCAGGGAATAACGCATGAGCAGGGCCACGGAGAGGATCGTTCCGATAGGGTTAGCCTGTCCTGTTCCGACGATGTCGGGTGCGGTCCCGTGGATCGGTTCGTAGAGACCTCCTCTCTCTCCCAGGCTGGCGGACGGGAGGAGCCCGATCGAGCCGACGATGACCGCTGCCTCATCCGACAGGATGTCGCCGAACATGTTCTCGGTGACGATCACGTCGAACTGGCGCGGGTTGCGGATGATCTGCATCGCGCAGTTGTCCACCAAGATGTGCTCGAGGGTGACGCCGGGGAAATCCTGTGCCACCCGCATGACCACGCGCCGCCAGAGCTGCGAGCTCATCAGCACATTTGCCTTGTCCACCGAGGTGACCTTTTTCCGGCGTCTGGATGCCGCCTGAAAGGCGAGGCGCGCAATGCGGGCGATCTCCGAAGTGGTGTAGCTCAAGGTATCCACCCCTCTTTCCTCGTCTCCCGTCCTCTCGATCCCTCGAGGGGTTCCGTAATACAGGCCACCGGTGAGTTCCCGAAAGATCATGAAATCGACCCCGTCGATCACGTCCCGCTTGAGGGGAGAAACATCCAGGAGCGAAGGGAAGACCCGCACCGGCCGCAGGTTGGCATACAGCTCGAGGGCCTGTCGGAGTCGCAGGAGGCCTCGTTCTGGCCGCCGATCACCGGGGAGGGTATCCCACTTGGGACCCCCCGCCGCCCCGAGCAAAATGGCGTCCGCCTCCCGACACCGGCGAAGGGTCTCTTCGGGCAGCGGATCGCCGGTCGCATCGATGGCCACACCGCCGAGAAGCGCCTCCTTGAATTCCAGCGGGATGCGGTATCTTCGGGCGGTGGTCGTGAGGACCTTTAGGCCCTCCTCGACCACTTCCGGGCCGATGCCATCCCCCCGCAGGACGACGATGGTCGCCATCCCTCCCCCCTCCGCCGGCGATAATCCGGGGCGTTGCGCAACGCCTTCGTAAGTCGGGTGACCGAAGCCGTGCGCCGCGCACTCCCGCCTGCCTGCCGTGTCCCGCAGCTACCACAGGTTGGCTGCAGGAGTCAAGGGAAACACCCTTTCCCCCTTGCCCTGCTCCTTTCCATCTGATATGTTGAAAGTATCTCGCCGTTCCGGAGATGAAGGTTACTTCTGCAGAGTTTGCAGGCAGCGCAACGGGTCCGAGCGGCTTTCCGCGTGACCGGCGGCCGGAGATCGCCTTTGTCGGTCGCTCGAACGTCGGGAAGTCCTCATTGCTTAACCGACTCTTGGGCCGGCGAGGGTTGGCCCGGGTCTCGCGGACTCCGGGGCGGACGCAGACGATCAACTTTTACCGGGTCAACGACGCGTTCTATTTCGTCGATCTCCCCGGGTATGGGTACGCCAAGGTCTCGGAGCGAATCCGGCGTGCCTGGAGACCCATGGTCGAGGGATACCTCCGGGGCCGAGAACTGCTTCGGGCCGTGATCGTCATCGTGGATGCCCGCCATCCCCCCACCACGCTCGATCAGGAGATGGGGGCGTGGCTTCAGGCAGCCCGGATTCCGCAACTGATCGTCTTGACGAAGGTAGACAAGATAGAGCGGGGCGCCTGGCGTCGGAGTCGCGAGATCACGGCGGCGGCCCTGGGGATCCACAACCCGAAAGAGGTCTTTCTCTTTTCCGCGGTGACCGGAGAAGGGGAAGAGGAGCTGTGGCAGCGCCTGGCACAGTATCTGCAGCACGAGGATTCTAGGCGTCGAGGGAGCCGAGATTGACAGAGGATTGATGAACAAGAATCGGCGAGCCATCGTGATGGTAGGGTTGGTCTTCATGCTGGGGCAGGGGTGTTCGTCCCTTGCCCGGTCTCCGTCCCCCGTCGCCTTCCCGCCACCTACGCCCAAGCCAGAACCATCGGTCGAGGCGCCGTCCCCGGGGTCCGCCAGGAACCTGACGGAGGAGAGCGCCGCCTACTACTACTTCATGCTGGGGAGTCTGGCGGAGGACCGGGGGGATCTGAGCACCGCCCTCCGGCATTACGAGGAGGCCTTGGCCTTCGATCCGGGCTCGGTGGCCATCCGGATGAGCATTGCGGAGCTGTACATGCGGCGCGGGATGGTTCAGGAGGCGATCCGCCTCGCCGAAGCGATCGTCGCCAGCCACCCGGAGAATGTGGAAGGCCTTCTGTTGCTGGCCACGGCCTACGAGAGCATCCGAAACGCCCGGATGGCCGAGCGATTCTATCGCGAGGCGCTCGGTCTTCAGCCGGATCGGGCGGATGTCTACCTGCGGCTGGGGAATCTCTTCGCGAGGACGACGAAGTATGCGGAGGCCGCAGAGGCGTATCGGAAAGCGATCACCCTCGACCCGACCCTGTACCAGGCCAGGTACAACCTAGCCCGGGCCCTGCTGGAGGCCAAGCAGGTCGATGAGGCCATCGTACAGCTGGAAGAGGTACTGAGACTCAGGCCGGGCCTGGACCAGGCCAGCCTCCTTCTCGGCCTGACGTACGAGCGGCTGAAGCGATGGGAGTCGGCGCGCACCGTTTACCGGAGCGCCTTGGAGGAGGACCCCGCCGACCGACAATTCCTCGAGCGCCTCGCCGAGACGTATCTGAGGACCGGGGATCTCGCCGGGGCCCTGGCAGAGTTTCAACGGCTGGCTGGCACCTACCCCGAGGATCTTGCCCTCCGAAATCGGATCGGCCTGGTGCTGATCGAGATGCGAAGGCACGAGGAGGCCCAGAAGGCCCTCGAGGAGGTGCTCACGCTCGACCGGGACAACCAGGAGGCGCGCTTCTACCTGGCGATCAGTCTCGAGGGGCAGGAGCGGTATGAGCAGGCTCTCGCTGAGCTCACGAAGATGCCCCCCCGCGGGGAGCTGTACGGTGATGTCCTGATCCACAAAGGATTTGTCTTCGGGCACCTCGATCGGGTGGATGACGCCCTCGCTGCCTTTCAGGAGGCGGCGCGGCTGAAGCCGCAGGACGGGAACACCCACTATCTCGTCGGCGTGACGCATCTTCGTCGCAAGGAGTACGCCCAGGCGGCCAAGGCGATAGAAGAGGCGGTGCTGCTGAACCCGAATAGCGCCAACTACTATTACCAGCTCGGGGCAGCCTATGAGCGGAACCGCCAGCTCGATAGGGCGGAACAGGCCTTCCGCCGGACCTTGAAAATGGACCCCAAGCATGCCGATGCGTACAACTATCTCGGGTATATGTTCGCCGAGGAGGGGATCCATCTGGAGGAGTCGGTGACCTTGATCAAGAAGGCCCTCGAACTCGAACCGAATAACGGAGCCTTCGTCGATAGCCTGGGGTGGGCGTACTACAAGCTCGGGCGACTCGACGAGGCCCTGCGCGAGCTCGAGCGGGCGGTCACGCTGGTCCAGAAGGATGACGCCACGATCCGGGAGCACCTCGGCGACGTCTTCTTTCACAAGGGGATGATCGCGCAGGCGGTCGACCAGTGGGAGCAGTCGCTGAAGCTCGACGCCACCAATGCAAAGGTGAAGGAGAAGCTCGAGCAGGCCCGCGGCCTGCTGCTGCACGGCAAGCCATGATCCCCGCGGGGCGGGGGCGGATGGGATGCGCGCTCTTGGCCGTGAGCTTCCTGGGCGGATGCGCGAGCCTCCCACCCCCCAGAGAGGCCGGTCAGCCGGTCTCGCACGAGACGCGCGACGAGCTGGTCGGCCGGCTGCAGGTCCACCAGGAGCAGATCCGGTCCCTGCGAGGCATCGCGGCGGTCGAGATCGCCGTGAGCGAGGAGACGCGAAGGTTTCGGGAGGCCTTGGCCCTGAAGAGCGATGGCCGATTCCGCCTGGAGACCTTAAATGCTTTCGGGCTGCCGGTCCTGATCGTCGCTTCGGATGGAAATCGCGTGGTGGCCCACGGCGCGTCGGAACCCGTTGGGTCCCCGGATGGATGTGAGCTGCTCGAGCGTCTCCTCGGGCTTCGCCTTTCTCCCGCCACTCTTGTGCGGCTTCTCGCCGGTCTCCCCCCGCGGCGCGTCGGGCCGCCCGTCTTCGCGTCGTACCTGCCCGGGCGGCGGGTGTATCTCCTCGAACAGGAAGACTCCCATTGGGTGCAGCGTCTCTACCTGGACCTCTCCGGGACACTCGTGGGCGGAGAAATCTGGGCGGGGCGACGCGGCCTCTCTTTCGATTTCACACAGGTCCGCGATGTCGATGGGATCGCTGTGCCGATGCGCATTGCGGTCACGCAGGCCCGCAGGCCTGTGCGCGTGACGCTGACCTACGAGACGATAGACGTCAATCCGATCCTCGCCGATCAGTTCTTTCCATCTCCCCGGGCCGGCCCCGCACAGAGCGGGGGCTGCTGAGCCGCTGATGGATCTCACCCTCTGGGCGCCTGCCAAGGTCAATCTCTTTCTGGAAGTGCTGCGGAAGCGGGCCGACGGGTATCACGAGGTCCAGACTCTGCTGCAGCACGTGGACCTCTGCGACGAGATCCGGTTTGCTGAGGGCGCGGGGATCGTCGTGGAGACGGGCGGGCTTGCCTGCCCGGGGGGAGAGGAGAATCTGGCGCACCGGGCCGCGGCCCTGTTCTTCAAGGCCACCGACACCCACCCCGGCGTCCGCATTGAGATCACGAAGCGCATCCCCCTCGGAGCGGGGCTCGGGGGAGGGTCGAGCGACGCCGCCGCCACGCTGTGGGGACTCAATCGCCTCTTCGGGACCGGCCTCACGTCCCAGGCCCTCCAGGAGTTGGGCGCCCATCTGGGGTCGGATGTCCCCCTGTTTTTCGAAGGCCCTACCGCGTGGGCGTCTGGCCGCGGCGAACAGATTCGTCCCCTGCCTGCCTTTCCCCACTCCTGGCTGCTGATCGTCTTTCCCGGTTTCCCGGTTTCGACCGCGTGGGCGTACACCAATTTGGAATTGACAGGCGAGGACAAAAGCATTAGGGTAAGGACGGAGGCGGAGAAGGGGAATTACGAACGTGTCCTCGCTTCGTCCTGGAATCGTCTCGAAGACGTTGTCTTCCGCCGCTACCCTGTCGTCAAGCAGCTGAAGGTGTCTCTGGAGGCCTGGGGTGCCCGGCCGGCCCTCATGACGGGCAGCGGCTCGGCGGTCTTCGGTCGGATGCATGCCCGCGAGGAAGCAGAGCGGTGGGCGGCCCGTCTCAGGGAGGAGGGGTACACAGTTTTCGTCGTCCAGACCCTGTCTCATCCCCCGCTGGCTCCTGGGGGGATCGGCGAGATGGGGCCGGAACGATCCTCCTGCTGAAGAGGGGGAGGGGATGAGCGTGTCGCAGCCATCACAGCTCATCCCCCAATTTTTTCGGCCCGAGGTTCGGGTGATGGGGAGCAGGTGCGGGGTCGGCTAACGGTAGGCCGCCAGACTTTGGATCTGGCTGTCCAGGTTCGAATCCTGGCCCCGCAGCCATGGAACAGAAGGAGGGCGGCGTGACGCGACTACTCCTCTTTTCTGGCAATGCCAACCGGCAGTTGGCACAGGAGATCGCCGAGTATCTGGGTGTCTCCCCCGGTCTGGCCGAGGTGTCTCAGTTCTCTGATGGAGAGGTCTTCGTCCAGATCTCTGAGAATGTGCGGGGCGCCGATGTCTTTGTGATCCAGCCCACCTCCCCTCCCGTGAATCACCACCTGATGGAGCTGCTCATTATGATCGATGCGCTGCGCCGCGCCTCTGCTCACCGCATCACGGCCGTGATTCCCTATTACGGATACGCCAGGCAGGATCGCAAGGTCCAGCCCCGGGTCCCGATCTCGTCCAAGCTGGTGGCCGACCTCATCGCCGTGTCGGGGACCAATCGGGTTCTCACCATGGATCTCCACGCGGGGCAGATCCAGGGTTTTTTCAACATCCCGGTGGATCACCTCTTTGCGGCCCCGGTACTCCTCCGCTACTTCCAGGAGCGGGGCTGGCACGGGGTAGTGGTGGCTCCCGATGCCGGCGGCGTGGAGCGGGCGAGGGCCTTTGCGAAACGGTTGGGGGCCCCGCTGGCCTTCATCGACAAGCGGCGGGAGGGCCCCAATGAGGCCAAGGTGATGCGCATTGTGGGAGAGGTGAAAGATCAGGATGTCATTATCGTGGACGATATCATCGATACGGCGGGAACCATCACACAGGCCGTGACGGCCCTCCGGGAGGAGGGGGCCCGCCGGATCTTCGCGAGCTGCACCCACCCGGTCCTGTCAGGACCGGCCATTGAGCGCATCGAGAACTCGCCCATCGAAGAGGTAGTGGTGACGAATACAATCCCTCTGGATGAGCGACGCTCGTCCAAGAAGCTGACCGTCCTCTCGGTCGCCCCCCTGTTGGGTGAGGCCATCGACCGGATCCACCGGGAGACGTCCGTCAGCTCGCTCTTCGTTTAATCCGATGACCGACGACAGATGACCGACGTCCGAATGCATCATGCGGTCATCGGTGATCGGTCGACGTGACTGAGGAGGCACGGATGGAATTCGTCGATCTCAAGGTCGAACGACGGACCGGCACGGGAAAGAGCGTCGCGCGCAAGCTCCGTCAGGGGGGCCGGATCCCTGCCATCGTGTACGGGGAGGGAGAGCCGATCCCCGTCGCGGCAGATCCGAAGAGTCTGCTGAAGGCCCTCAGGACGGAAGCGGGCGAGAACGTCATCCTCAACCTCACGATCGTGGATACAGAGGAGGTCACCCGGAAAGCGATGGTGAAGGGGGTGCAGGTCCACCCTGTGACCGGAATCGTGCTTCACGCGGATTTCCTGGCGATCTCTATGGAGCGGCCGATTGAGGTTGAGGTGCCGGTGGAGCTCGTGGGCGTGGCGAGAGGGGTCAAGGAGGAAGGGGGGATCGTCGAGCAGATCCTGCGGGAGCTCAAGGTGAAGTGTCTGCCCCGCGCCATCCCCGACGGGATCCAGCTCGATATCTCTACGCTGAATATAGGAGACGTCGTTCATGTCAAAGACCTGGCGATCCCGGGTGGGGTCGAGCTCTTGACCGACAGAGAGCAGGTGGTGGTGACGGTGGCGGCAGCGCCGGTGGAGGAGGTCGCCGTGCCCGCGGCTGTGGAGGTCGCACCCCCCGAGGCTGCCGAAGCCCCACCAAAGGAGGGAGCGGCAAAGGAGACTGCCAAGCCCGGTGCAGCCAAGGAGACTGCCAAGCCTGGTGCAGCCAAGGAGGCTGCCAAGCCCGGTGCCGCGGCGGAGGCTCCAAGGAAGCCGTCAGCCAAGGGACGACCCGAGAAGGAGTGAAGGTAGGCATTGTGGCTCATCGTCGGCCTGGGAAACCCGGGACCCGAATACGCTCGAAGCCGTCACAACGTGGGCTTCGTGGTCCTGGACGAGCTGGCGCGGCGGTGGAACCGACCGATGACCCGTCGCCGTTGGGAGAGTCTGTACGCGGAGGAGACGCGGCGAGATGAACCGATCGCCCTCATCAAGCCCCTCTCCTTCATGAATGAGAGCGGCAGACCGGTCAAGGCGTGGCTGGAAGGGACGTCGGTCCCTCCAGAGAGGCTCGTGGTGATTCACGACGATCTCGATCTCGCCTTTGGGCGGATCAAGGTCGTGGCCAAGGGAGGACACGGCGGGCACCGCGGGGTCCGTTTCATCCAGCAGGCCATCGAGACGATGGGCTTCCCCCGGGTGCGCGTAGGCATTGGTCGGCCAGAGGTGGGGGATGAGGTGACATTCGTCCTGCACCCCTTTGATGAGGCCGAGGCTTGCCTCCTCCCCGACCTCATCAGCCGCGCAGCCGACGCCGTCGAGGAGATTGTCGAGCGGGGTGTGGCATCGGCCATGAATCGGTTTAACGTCTGGAAGCAGTCCGGGGCCTGTGGTGAGCCTGCCGAAACCACGGGGGAGGAGGTGGACGGGTGCCAGAGTACGAGGTGATCGTCATCTACGAGGCGGGATTGACGGAGGAGGCGCTCGAGGCCCAGGTGGAGTCGTTTCGGGGATTCCTCGAACGGGAACGGGCCGAGCTGCTCGAGGTCCAGAAGTGGGGGAGACGCCGCCTGGCGTTCGAGATCAAGAAAAAGCGGGAGGGCTCCTACGTCCTCTTCCGGGTCAAGAGCAAGCCCACCTTCCCTCAGGCCGTGGACCGGCACCTCAAATTCGCCGAGGTCGTTCTCCGGTATCTGGCGGTCAGGGTCGAGCGGGCCGCACGCGCGAAGGCAGCCACGGGAGCCGCAGCCAGTGGAGCGGAACGGGAGGGATCGTAAGGCATGGCGAACTTCAACAGGGTCATCCTTGTCGGAAATCTGACCCGAGACCCGGAGCTCCGGTACACGCCAAGCGGGGCACCGGTCTGCAGCTTTGATCTGGCCGTCAATCGGAGCTATACCACGCAGGCGGGAGAGCGTCGGGATGAGGTGTGCTACATCACCATCGTCTCCTGGGGGAAGCAAGCCGAGACGTGCAAAGAGTATTTGAAAAAAGGGAGAGCGGCCTTGATCGAGGGGCGCCTGACCCAGCGCTCGTGGGAGACGCCCGAAGGGCAGAAGCGGTCGAAGCACGAAGTGGTGGCAGACCGCGTCCAGTTCCTCGGGGGGCGCAGAGGCGGGGAGGAAGAGGCGGCGCCGGCCCCTGCAGAGGACGAGCCTCCTTTCTAGTGCCGTTCCAACTTGGTGAGCCGCATGTGACCAGCCTGCTTGCTGCGACGGTTGTGGGCGGGTGCGGCAAGGGAGTTGAAGCAAGTTGAAACAAAGAGTTGGAACGGTACGTGAGTCCACGATCGGGCCGAACATGGGGAGAGACCAATGACGGTGGTCAAGCGACGGAAGAGCTATCGTCGGCAGAAGGTCTGCAAGTTCTGCGTGGACAAGGTGGAGCAGGTTGACTACAAGGATGTCCGACGTCTCCGGAGCTTCGTGACGGAGCGTGGGAGGATCCTGCCGCGGCGGATCTCGGGCACCTGCGCCCCCCACCAGCGGCAGCTCACGATGGCCGTCAAGCGCGCCCGCAACATCGCCCTGCTCCCGTTCGTGGCCGATATCAGTTAGGGGGATACCCATGAAGGTGATCCTGACTCAAGCGGTTCCCCATCTGGGTCAGGCGGGGGACCAGGTGGATGTGGCCAGGGGCTATGCCCGGAACTATCTCATCCCAAGGAAGCTCGCTGTGGAGGCGACCGCGACGCACCTCCGCTCCCTCCAACAGCTCAAGGCCCAGGGGAGACAGCGGGAGGAGCGGCTCAGCCAAGAGGCCGACAGCGTCGCGGAAAGGCTCCGGAGTCTCATCCTGACCTTCGCCCGGGCGGCGGGGGATCAGGATCGTCTCTTCGGGTCCGTGACCAGTAGCGATATTGCCGAGGCGCTTGCCGAGCAGGGGATCCGTCTTGACCGCAAGAAGATCGTGCTGGAGGAACCGATCAAGGCCGTGGGGAGGCATGCCGTGCCTGTACGACTCCACCGGGACACCGTGGCCTCAATCCAGGTTCAGGTCGTGAGTGAGTCTGGTTCGGTGGTCTTCTAGAGGGGCCGCCAGCGTGGCTCAACGTTCTCCAAAGACCACTTTTGAGAGGGTCCCACCTCAGAACGTCGAGGCGGAGGCTGCCGTCCTCGGGGCGATCCTCCTGGATCGGGATGCACTGGTCAAGGCGTTTGAGGTCCTTCACCCGGGGCATTTCTACCGAGAGGCCCACCAGAGGATCTTCACCGCCTGCCAGGAGCTCTTCGAGCGGAACGAGCCGGTCGACCTTATCACCCTCGCCAATGAACTGACGCGCCGTCAGCAGCTTGAGCCGATGGGCGGCAATCCATATCTCGCCTCGTTGGCCGAGGCGGTTCCGACGGCTGCCAACGTTCTGTATCACGCGTCGATCGTGAGGGGAAAGGCCCTCCTCCGCGAGCTGATCGGCACGTGCACGTCGATCATCTCCTCCTGCTACGAAGAGACGGAGCCGACGGAGACGGTGCTGGACCGGGCAGAAACCCGAGTCTTTGACGTCTCCAAGGATCGGATCCGCCCCTCGTTCCGGCCCATTAAGTCTCTCCTCAAGTCTGCCTTCGAGGATATCGAGCGACTGTACAGCCGGAAAGGCCATGTCACCGGAGTCCCGACAGGGTTTACACTCCTCGATGATCTGACCGGGGGTCTCCAGCATTCAGACCTGATCATCATTGCGGGACGGCCCTCCATGGGGAAGACCAGTTTCGCCCTGGGTATGGCGATGCACGCCGCCATGGAGGAGAGGGTTTCGACCGGAATCTTCAGCCTTGAGATGTCCATGAGTCACGTGGTGCAACGCATGCTCTGTTCTGAGGCGAGGGTCGAGGCCTATCGCCTCCGGACCGGCCGCCTCGGCGATCGAGATTGGCCAAAGCTGACCACCGCCGCAGGGCGGCTCTCGGAGGCTCCCATTCATATCGATGATACGCCCAGCATGAATGTCCTGGAGTTGCGAGCCAAGGCCCGCCGGGTCAAGGCCGAGCACGGCACTGGTCTCCTGGTCATCGACTATCTGCAGCTGCTCAAGGGGGGAGGGCGATTCGAGAGTCGGCAGCAGGAAATGACCGAGATCTGCCGGTCCCTCAAGTCGTTGGCGAAGGAGCTCGAGATCCCCATTGTGGCCCTGTCGCAGCTTTCTCGGGCTGTCGAAGCCCGAGAAGATAAAAAGCCACAGCTGGCTGATCTGCGCGAGTCAGGAGCCATTGAACAGGACGCGGACCTGGTGGCTTTCATCTACCGGCCGGGCTACTACAAGGCTCTCAAGAGTCCCGAGGCTGAGGAGAATTACGAGGCGGAGCTCATTGTCGCGAAACAGCGGAACGGGCCCACCGACACGGTTCCGCTTATCTTCCGGCGGGAATACATGCGGTTCGAGAATGCAGAGAAGGCCCGGACCCCTCCCGTTGATCATGCCCGTTAGCTGAGTCATTCGCCCTTCCCTGGGGCCTCCGCGAGGTGCGACCAACGACACGCGGGTGGGTCGCCACTCACAGACCGATATGGCGAGGATCAGGACCCATTTCGAGTGTCAGCAGTGCGGGTATCAGGCTCCCCGATGGATGGGGCGCTGCCCGGAGTGCGGGAACTGGGGGAGTCTGGTGGAGGAGCGCCCGACTGCCGGCGGGGGGCGGGGCGCGGGAGTCCGGGGTCCGTCGGCCTCTCCTGTGCCGGTCACCGAGGTCGAAGGACCCGCGCTCGCCCGGATCCCCACCGGCTTCCCAGAGGTGGACCGAACGTTGGGCGGGGGAGTGGTCCCCGGCTCGGTGGTCCTTATCGGTGGTGACCCCGGTATCGGCAAGTCGACGTTACTGCTCCAGGTCGCGGCACGCCTCGCCAGCCAGGGCCGCAAGGTCCTCTATGTTTCGGGGGAGGAGTCGACCGAGCAGATCCGCGTCCGTGCGGAGCGGATCGACGCCATGTCCCCCCATCTGTATCTCGCCGCCGAGACGCTCCTAGAGGCGATCATCGAGCACGGGGAGCGTATGAGGCCGGATCTCTTGATCCTGGATTCCATCCAGACGACCTCTGCGGGAGCGCTCGAGTCACCTCCGGGAAGCATCAGCCAGGTCCGCGAGGTGGCAAGCCGCCTCCTCACCCTGAGCAAAGAGCGGGCGATCAGCACGTGCCTCATCGGCCACGTGACCAAGGAGGGATCCTTCGCAGGCCCCAAGGCCTTGGAGCACATCGTCGATACCGTGATCTATTTTGAAGGGGAGCAGCAACACGCGTATCGGATCCTCCGGGTCACCAAGAACCGGTTCGGTTCCACCCACGAGATCGGCATCTTCGAGATGACCGAGGCGGGACTCAAGGAGGTGGACAACCCCTCCCGGATCTTCTTAGCGGAGCGGTCTCAGGGGGTCACCGGCTCGGCGGTCGTCGTGACCATGGAGGGGACTCGCCCGCTGCTGGTGGAGATTCAGGCCCTGATAGCCCCGACCCATGCCAGCTTCCCGCGCCGGGTGGTGACGGGGGCGGATCTCAACCGGGTGGCGATTCTGTTGGCGGTCCTGGAGAAACGGGTGGGGATGCCCCTGTCCGCCTGTGATGTCTTCGTCAATGTCGCAGGCGGGGTACGGATCACCGAGCCGGCGGCCGACCTGGGGATCGTAGCCGCGGTGGCCAGCAGCCTCCGCAATGCTCCCCTGGACCCTCGCATGGTCTGCTTTGGAGAGGTCGGATTGACCGGAGAGATCCGGGCGGTTCGGCACGCCGCCCCAAGACTCCACGAGGCCCGGCAATTCGGCTTTGCGCGGTGCATCCTCCCCGAGACGAACGAGGGGAAACCGCGCGAGGCAGGAATAGAGGCCATCGGCCTGCGCACGGTGGACGCCATGATGCATGTGCTCTTCCCGTGATGCCCAAAGAAGATTTTGACTGATCGCAAGATTTCTAGTATGATGCAACATGAGAGGATCACGATGCCGCATATATTCCGTGTCGGCAAGAAGGTGGTGTATCCTGCCCATGGTGTGGCCCTGATCGAGGCCATCGAGGAGAAGGTGGTCTCAGGGTGTCGGCAGTCGTTTTATATCTTGCGGGTCTTAGGCAACGATACCACCATCATGATCCCGACCCACAATGCCACGCGGGTCGGCCTCCGCGATGTGATCGGTCCTTCGGAGATTCCCCGGGTCATGGAGATCCTCCGGCGGAAGGATGTCGAGATCTCGCCCAACTGGAACCGACGGTTCAAGGATAACTGGGAGCGGATCAAGTCGGGGTCCCTGTACGAGATGGCGTTGGTCCTTCGGAAACTGGTCGTCCTCCGGAAGGAGCGGCATCTGTCCTTCGGTGAGAAGAAGATGCTCGAAAACGTTCGGCAGCTCATTGTGAGCGAGATCGCCATCGCGGCGGGGATTGACCCTCGGGAGGCGGACGGGATGGTCGAGAAGACCATTGCCACGGCATGAGAGTCGGGTGGGGGAGGTGGTGACTTCACGGGAGGTGAACGGTGATGTCAGGACTGATAGTCCGAGGGCTCTTTGTGGTCCTCTGCGGTCTCGTCGGGGGTGCGGCGGGGTCGGCCTTCGGATCCGAGAGCCCGTATACGTTCGTGGGTCTGGCCGCAGGGCTGGCTGCGGGGCTGGGCACACTCCTGGTGGAGCGGGTGCTGAGACGGGTCCAGGGTAGAGTCCTCATCAGTGGTCTTGTTGGTCTCGTTATCGGACTCCTTCTTGCCCGGTTCCTCCTTGACAGCGTGGCGATATTCTTAGAACCCTCCCCTCAGGCGGTCCGCATCTCTGTGGCGCTTCTCGTCATGGTTGCCGCGGGGTACATCGCCACCGCGGTGGCGGTGGAGAAGGGGCGGGGACTCAGCGTCCTCAACCTGGTCCGGGCGGTGAAGGAGCAGCCCGGCGTTGAACGGAATAAGATCCTGGACACCTCGGTCATCATCGACGGTCGGATCGCCGACATCTGCGAGACGGGCTTTATCGAAGGGACGCTGATTATCCCCCAGTTCGTCCTCCGGGAGCTCCAACACATCGCGGACTCGTCGGATCCGATCAAGCGAAATCGGGGACGGCGGGGGCTGGACATCCTGCAGAAGATCCAGAAGAATCCCAACGTGCAGGTGAGGATCCACGACATGGATTTCCCGGATATCCGGGACGTCGATGGAAAGCTGGTGGCGATGGCCAAGGCGTTAACAGCCAAGGTGGTCACCAACGACTTCAACCTGAATAAGGTGGCTGAACTCTATGGGGTGCCGGTGCTGAATATCAACGAGCTGACGAACGCCCTGCGACCGGTGGTCCTTCCCGGAGAGGAGATTCGCGTCTACGTCCTCAAGGAGGGGAAGGAGTATAACCAGGGGGTGGCCTATCTGGATGACGGAACCATGGTCGTCATCGACAGTGGCCGCCGACACATCGGGCAGACCATTGATGTGTGTGTGACCTCGGTGCTCCAAACGACGGCCGGGCGCATGATCTTTTCCCGGCTCAAGGAAGAGGCCGAAGTCGCGTGAGGTCCGCCTGCAGCCATCCGCTGTCTGCGATCGGCACGGGCCCGGATGGTCCCGACGGTGGGTTGCTGAGCGTATGGGGAATGTGACGGCGATCGTGCCGGCGGGAGGCCTGGGCCGTCGGGCAGGAGGCGATGTCCCGAAACAGTTCCTCCTCCTCCGGGGGATGCCCATCCTGACCCGGACGTTGCTCCACCTGACCACCTCAGGGCTCATCGATGCGCTGATCCTGGTGGTTCCGCCTGGGGCCGAGGAGTGGTGCCTCACGCAGATTCTCGCCCCCTACCCGCTTCCTGCCACTATCGAGATCGAGATTGTTCCCGGGGGAGTCGAGCGTCAAGAGTCGGTGTTCCGGGGTCTAGAGCGGGCGTCGGAGGACGCGCGGCTGGTGGTGATCCATGATGCCGTGCGCCCGTTCGTCTCGTCCGATCTCCTTCGGCGGACCGTTGAGGCCGCGTGGAGCTTTCGCGCCGCGGTGGCGGCGGTCCCGGCTGTCGAGACGGTCAAGATGGTGGAGAGCGGATTCGTCCGGGAGACGCCATCCCGAGACCGCCTCTGGATCGCCCAAACCCCGCAAGCCTTCCACGGGGACCTGATCCAGGAGGCGTATCGTCGGGCCGCGGCTGACGGGTTCCGGGGCACGGACGACGCCATGCTGGTCGAGCGGCTCGGGGTCAAGGTCAGGGTGGTCCCCGGCGATCCCGAGAACATTAAAATCACGACCGCGGAGGATCTCGAGCGAGCGGAGGTGATCCTGAGCCGCCGGGAGGGGGCGGGATGCGGATCGGCATCGGCTACGACATTCATCCCCTGGTCCCCGGCCGCCCACTGATTCTCGGGGGAGTCGAGATCGCGTTCGAACAGGGACTCGACGGTCACTCGGACGCCGATGTCCTCACCCATGCCGTGATCGATGCGGTGCTGGGGGCCGCGGGCGAGGGAGACATCGGCCACCACTTTGGGGTGGATGATCCGCGGTACCAGGGGGTCCGGAGTCTCCACCTTCTTGCAGAGAGCTGGCGGCGGCTGGAGGCGAAGGGCTTCCGGGTCGGGAACGTGGATGCGACCGTGGTCGCCGAGGCCCCCCGGCTGAGTATGCATCTCAGAGGCATAGCGGCCAACCTGGCCGACGTCCTGAATGTGGAGCCAGCCCGGATCAATATCAAGCCGACGACGGCTAAGGGGCTGGGCCCCCTGGGATCCGGGGAAGGGATCGCCTGCCTCGCCGTTGTCCTGTTGATGGAGGCGGGCGACGGGGAGGCGTGAAGGAGCGTCGCGTGGGACTTAGGATCTATAACACCCTCACCCGGCAGAAGGAGCTCTTCGAGCCGCTCACCCCCGGGGAGGTGCGGATGTACGTCTGCGGGATCACGGCGTACGATCTCTCCCACCTCGGCCACGCCCGGTCCGCACTGGTCTTTGATGTGATCCGCCGGTATCTCGAGTTCACCGGCACCCGGGTCCGCTTCGTCCGCAACTTCACCGATGTGGATGACAAGATCATCAAGCGGGCCGAGAAGGATGGGGTGTCCCCGGCGGAGGTGTCGGAGCGGTACATCACTGAGTACCAGAAGGACATGGAGCGGCTCGGGGTCCTTCCCGCCAGCGTCGAGCCTAAGGCGACGGCGTATATTCCGCAGATGATCGCGTTGATCGAGCGATTGCTCGCCCGGGGTTTCGCCTACGTCGTCGACGGCGACGTCTTCTTCGAGGTGAGGCGATTTGCGCGCTACGGGCGCCTCTCGGGCCGGAACCTCGACGAGCTGCTGGCGGGGGCGCGCGTCGAGGTGGACGAGCGCAAGCGCGATCCGCGCGACTTCGCCCTCTGGAAGTCATCGAAACCGGGCGAACCGTCTTGGGAGAGCCCCTGGGGGCCAGGACGACCCGGGTGGCACATCGAGTGTTCGGCGATGTCGATGGAGCATCTCGGCTCCCCCTTCGACATCCATGGGGGCGGCGAGGACCTGATCTTCCCGCACCACGAGTGTGAGATTGCCCAGTCGGAGGCGGCAACCGATACCCCTTTCGTGCGGTATTGGGTCCACAATGGGTTCGTGCAGATCAACAAGGAAAAGATGTCCAAGTCCCTGGGAAATTTTTTCACGATCCGCGAGATCTTTGAGAAATCACCCTACGGGGCGCCCGTCACGGCCGATGCCCTTCGGTATTTTCTCCTGGCCACCCATTATCGGAGCCCCGTGGATTTTTCCGACGACGCCCTGTGGGAGGCCAAGCGGGCGCTCGACAGGTTCTATGGACTGTTTCAGCGGCTTGACGAGTCCTCGGGGGCGGCTGGCCCAGGGGATGGGCTGCTTCTCCCGCTGCTCGAGCGACTAGACGAGGGGTTTCGTCAGGCGATGGATGATGACTTCAGCACGCCGGGCGCCATTGCCCAGTTCCAGCTTCTTCGCGGGGAGCTCAACCGGTTGATCGACGCCGGGTTGTCCAGGAGATCCGGTGAGCGGGCGCGCGAACACTTTCGATCCTTCGGTCGGGTGCTGGGTCTCTTTCAGTCGTCGTGGCGGGCATGGGAATACGAGAGTGGAACTGCAGGGGCGGAAACCCTAACCGACGAAGAGATCGAACGAAAGCTCGCCGAACGCAACGAGGCCCGCCGACGAAAAGATTTTGCCAGGGCTGATGAGATCCGGGCGGAGCTGGCGGCGTTCGGGATTGCGATCGAGGATCGGCCGGATGGCACCAGCCGGTGGAAGCGATGAAACATCCGAGATCGTCTACGGCCTTCATGCCGTCCGAGAGGCGCTGCGGGCAGGTGCCCGACCGCTCTCGCAGATTCTGGTGTTAGGCCACGATCGTCAATTTGCGGACCTCGTCCGGCTGGCTCGGACCGCCCGGGTGCCGGTCTCCGTCTCGCCAAGGCGCGCCCTGGATCGGCTCGTGCCGGGTGGCAAACATCAGGGTGTCATCGGGCTGATCGCACCGAGGCGGTACGTCGAGCCGGAGGAAATCCTCGCCGCCGCACGCGCCCGCGGCGAAGCGCCGTTTGTGGTGATCCTGGACGGGGTAGAAGACCCGCGCAACCTGGGTGCGGTGCTTCGAACCGCCGAAGCGGCGGGGGTCCATGGCGTGTTGATCCCCGAGCGGCGGTCGGCGGGACTCACGGGAACCGTTGCCAAGGTCGCGGCGGGTGCGCTGGAGCATCTTCGGGTCGGGCGCGTGCAGAATATATCCCGCGTGATCGAGGCGCTCAAGGCAGAGGGTCTTTGGGTCTACGCCCTGGATCCTGCCGCACAGCGGTCGTATACGAGCCTCGATTTGCGGGGACCGGTGGCCCTCGTTCTAGGCGGGGAAGGCAAGGGTGTCCGGCCCGGGGTGCGGGAGAAGTGTGACGAGTGCGCCAGCATCCCGATGCTCGGGCGCGTCGCCTCGTTGAATGTGAGCGTGGCGGCCGGCGTCATCATGTATGAGGTCCTCCGGCAGCGGATATCAGGAACGAAAATCAAAGAGAAATAGCGAATATTGGCACGAGGATTGCCTTGAGTATTAGATCAACCCCGAGAAGGTGTCCTTTCCAGGCTTTCCGACTCAAAGAGGCGAAAAATTATCCTTTGATTTTGGACAGGTTTACCCCTATACTGAGGGTTTGTCGCTGGCGTAGCTCAGTTGGTAGAGCAGCTGATTTGTAATCAGCGGGTCGGGGGTTCAAATCCCTTCGCCAGCTCCAGCCGGGTCGGGGAGAGTGCGGGGAGATACCCAAGTGGCCAACGGGGGCAGACTGTAAATCTGCTGGCGCACGCCTTCGGGGGTTCGAATCCTCCTCTCCCCACCAGAGAACCGACCTGAAAGGCATGGAGGCTGGCACTGACCCACGAGGAGGATTGTCGGGGGGCGGGCGCGCGCTATTTCTATTGCGGTCTCCTCGTGTGGCTGTGGATGCGGGAATAGCTCAGTGGTAGAGCGCGAGCCTTCCAAGCTCGGGGTCGCGGGTTCGAATCCCGTTTCCCGCTCCAGGTCGTTTCATCGGAGGACGGCGACTCTCCGATGTGCGCAGGGGATCTCCGGCAGGGAGGTGGCACGGCTCTGCCGGGTGGTCCTGAGCCTGCTATTCATTATTATCATTATCTACACGGCAACTCTCCTGGCTGCGCAGGATTTTGCGACGCACAACCAACGGGGGGTCGACCTGAGCGCGCAGGGGAGGCATCGGGAGGCCATTGCCGAGCTTGAGAAGGCCTTGGCCCTTGCGCCGGCGCACCCGGTGGTCCGCCGGAATCTGGCCCATGCGCACGGCAACGTGGCAAGTTCCCTCCTTCAGGAACGGGCGTTTCGGGACGCGGCGGCTGAGTATCAGGCGGCGATCGACCTCTACAGTGAGGAGCCGCGGTTTCACATGGGGCTGGGCGTGGCGCTTCTCGGCCTGCGGGAGGCCGACCGGGCTGTAGAGAGTTTGAGGTGGGCCCGGAATCTCAATCCGAAAGAGGGCCAGGTATACCGGCTCCTGGGAGAGGCGTATTTTCAGCGGGGCGATATGAGAGAGGCGGTCGGTGCGTGGCAGGAGGGGCTGAGAATCCGGCCGGGTGATCGGGACCTCGAGCGACTCATCGCCCAGGCCGAAGGGGAACGGAAGGTTGACGAGGAGTATCGCCGCCGGCCCGGCCACCACTTCAACCTGCGGTACGTGGGCGAGGTCCGAGAAGAGATCGGGCGGGAGATCTTGCAATTGCTCGAGCGGGCGTACGAAGAGGTGGGGTACAACCTGAACCACTTCCCCCGGCAGGAGGTGGAGGTCGTTATCTACTCGGACGCCGACTTTCAGAGGATCATGGGCCTTCCGGGTTGGGTGCACGGGGCCTTTGACGAGCGGGGCGGGCGCATCCGAATCCCCGTCCGCGGGATCAAAGAGGCGACCGATCTGCGAGGGCTTCTGTACCATGAATACACGCATGTGGTCGTTCGGGAAGTGACGGGGGGGAGGATTCCCACTTGGTTGAACGAGGGGCTCGCCCAGATCGAGCAGCGGACTCCCATGGATGGCGCCGTCGAGTCGGTCCGGCAGCTGGCGGCGCGGGGGAAGCTCCCGTCGCTCCAGAATCTGAAGGACCCCTTTGTGGGGCTCACGGGCCCGGAAGCGAGCGTGGTGTATGCGGTCAGTTACGCCGCCACAAAGTACCTCGTCGAGCGGTGGGGCCTTTGGGACATCCAGCGGCTCCTGCGACGGCTTGGCGAGGGGGTCTCCTTTGATGTCGCCCTGAAGGAGACCACGCGGCTGACGCTCGCAGACTTTGAACGCGAGTGGGTTACATCGTTCGGCAGGGGAGAGTGAACGCGGGATGAACAGGCTCATCCTGGATCATTCCGGGGCCCACGTAGCTCAGACGGTTAGAGCGCGTCCTTGGTAAGGACGAGGTCACCAGTTCGACTCTGGTCGTGGGCTCCAAGTGGGAATGATTATCACGGGAATGCAAGGGTCTTAATAATAATAAAAAAGAAGAAATAGGGGGCAGGGGGGAAAGGGGAGGGTTCACCCATGGCCAAGCAAAAATTCGCGCGGACCAAAGAGCACGTCAACGTCGGGACCATCGGCCACATCGACCATGGCAAGACGACCCTCACGGCGGCCATCACCAAGTGTCTGCACGCGCAGAACCCCCAGGTCCAGTTCATCCCCTTCGACCAGATCGACAAGGCCCCGGAGGAGAAGGAGCGGGGGATCACCATCTCCATCTCCCACGTGGAGTACGAGACGGCGAAGCGCCACTATGCCCACGTCGACTGCCCCGGGCACGTCGACTACATCAAGAACATGATCACGGGGGCGGCCCAGATGGACGGGGCGATCCTGGTCGTGGCGGCCAATGACGGCCCGATGCCCCAGACCCGGGAGCACATCCTCCTCGCCCGGCAGGTCAACGTCCCCCACCTCGTCGTCTTCCTGAACAAGGTAGACATGGTGGACGACCCGGAGCTCCTCGACCTCGTGGAACTCGAGCTCCGGGAACTCCTCGCCCACTACGGCTTCCCGGGGGATCAGATCCCCATCATCCGGGGCAGTGCGCTCAAGGCGCTGGAGCACGGCTGCGGGGACAGCAAGTGCGCCAACTGCAGCCCCATCCTCCAACTCATGGCCGCGGTGGACAGCTACATCCCCCTCCCCGCCCGGCCCATCGACAAGCCCTTCCTCATGCCGATCGAGGATGTCTTCACCATCGCGGGCCGGGGGACGGTGGTCACCGGCCGGGTGGAGCGCGGGACCGTCAAGGTAGGGGAGGAGATCGAAATCGTGGGGCTCAAGCCCACCCAGAAGACCGTGGTGACCGGGGTGGAGATGTTCCGGAAGACGCTGGACCAGGGGCAGGCGGGGGACAACGTCGGCCTGCTGCTCCGGGGGACCAAGCGGGAGGAGGTCGAGCGGGGCCAGGTCGTGGCCCGGCCCGCCTCCATCACCCCCCACACCGGCTTCCAGGCAGAGTGCTACATCCTCACCAAGGAGGAGGGGGGGCGACACACCCCCTTCTTCTCGGGCTACCGGCCCCAGTTCTACTTCCGGACCACGGACGTCACCGGGGTCACCGCCCTGCCCGACGGGGTCGAGATGGTGATGCCCGGGGACAACGTCCGCCTGAAGGTGGAGCTCATCCAGCCCATCGGGCTCGAGAAGGAGCTCCGCTTCGCCATCCGGGAGGGGGGCAAGACGGTGGGCGCCGGGGTGGTGAGCGAGATCGTGACGTAGCCGGCGGGCGCCGGCATCGTGAGTGCGATCGTGGTATGGAGTGCAGCGGTCAGCCGTCGGCGGTCAGCACGGAGAAGCGGGCAGCGGATCGCTGACGGCGGATAGCGCGTGCGGAGCAGGGATGCGCGAGATCATCGCCCTGGCGTGCGGAGATTGTAAGCGTCGAAATTATTCGACAACCAAGAACAAAAAGAACACGGCGGACCGCCTGGAACGGAAGAAATATTGTCGGTGGTGCCGGAAGCACACCGCCCACAAGGAAGTGAAGTAGGGCACATAAGGAAGGCCAGTAGCTCAATGGCAGAGCACCGGTCTCCAAAACCGGCGGTTGGGGGTTCGAGTCCCTCCTGGCCTGCCAAGGTAGTTCACGGTTCATAGTTGAGGGTTCAGAGTTTGGGTGCCAGAGGGTCTGCTGTGAACCCCGAACTGGGGGCGAGATGCAGGAGTGGATCGCTAGGGCAGTTCGATTCTTCAGGGAGGTGCGGGCCGAGCTGGGGAAGGTGAACTGGCCTTCCCGCAAGGAGGTCATCGGCTCGACCGCTGTAGTGCTCATCTCGGTGTTCATTCTCTCCTTCTTTCTGGGGCTGGTCGACGTGGTTCTTCAGAGGATCATGTCGGCCATCCTGAGGTAAGGTCCCGTGGTGACGACGGAGCAAAAAGAGCAGCGGTGGTACGTGGTCCACACCTACTCGGGGTTTGAGAGCAAGGTGAAGGCGAGTATCGAGCAGCGCGCGACTGCCCTGGGATTTCGGGACAAGATCGCGGAGATTCTGATCCCGACTGAGGATGTGGTGGAGCTCAAAAAGGGGAAGAAGCGGATCGCGTCCCGCAAGTTCTTTCCCGGCTATGTCCTGATCCGGATGGAGATGTCGGATGACCTCTGGTATCTGGTCCGCAGCACCCCGAAGGTCACCGGGTTTGTCGGACCGGGAACCCGACCCACGCCCATCCCCGACGCGGAGGTCGCCCAGATCCGCCAGCAGGTAGAGGAGGGGACGGAGAAACCCAGGCATAAGGTCCAATTCGTGCGGGGCGAGGCGGTCCGTGTCATTGACGGACCCTTCACGAACTTCACCGGCCTCGTTGACGAGGTCAGGCCGGACAAGGGGCGCCTCAAGGTGATGGTGAGCATCTTCGGCCGCCCGACCCCGGTAGACCTGGAATTTTTGCAGGTGGAGAGGGTCTAGCGGTGACAGCTAGGACGCTAGGACGCTAAGATTCAAGACCTCCTGCTTTCGAGCATCCTAGCCTTCCAGCGTCCCAGCATCTGGTTGCGGAGCGATAATGGCGAAGAAGGTCGCGGCAGTTGTCAAACTGCAGGTCCCAGCGGGCAAGGCGAATCCGTCTCCGCCGGTGGGCCCAGCCCTCGGCCAGCATGGCGTGAATATCATGGAGTTCTGCAAGGCCTTCAACACCAAGACTCAGAGTCAGGAGGGCCTGGTGATCCCCGTGGTGATTACCGTCTATGCCGATCGCTCTTTCACCTTTATCACCAAGACCCCGCCGGCCTCGATCCTCTTGAAGCAAGCGGCGGGGATCGCGCAGGCCTCCAAGGAGCCGAACCGGATCAAGGTGGGGAAGGTGACCCGGGCCCAGGTCGAGGAGATCGCCAGGACCAAGCTCCCGGATCTCAATGCCAACGGGCTGGAAGCAGCGGTCCGGATCGTGGAGGGGACCGCGCGGAGCATGGGGATCGAGATCGTGCCCTGAGAGCAGCAGTCGGCTGTCAGCGATGAAGGGCTAGAACGCTAGCGGGTTATTGCTGATTGCTGGCGGCTTCGCGGGAGCGAAGAATGGCGCGGAAGAAGCGATATACCAAGGCGAAGGCGACGGTGGCCGAGCGGGCGCCGCAGCCCGTCGACATCAGGACGGCCATCTCCGTGTTGAAATCGATGGCCCCGGCCAAGTTCAACGAGACCGTGGAGATGGCGGTGCGTCTTGGCGTGGACCCTCGCAAGGCGGATCAGCTGGTGCGAGGGACCGTCGTCCTTCCCCACGGGACCGGCCAGTCGGTCCGAGTCCTGGTCTTTGCCAAGGGGGAGAAGGAGAAGGAGGCCCGCGAGGCGGGGGCGGATTACGTCGGGTGCGAAGACCTGATCGCAAAGATCCAACAGGGGTGGCTGGAATTTGACCGGGCCATCGCCACCCCGGACGTGATGAGTCAGGTGGGGAAGCTGGGGAAGATCCTGGGTCCCCGAGGGCTCATGCCCAACCCCAAGACCGGGACGGTCAGCTTTGACATCGCCCGGGCGGTGAAGGAGTTCAAGGGGGGCAAGATCGAGTATCGGGTGGACAAGGCGGGCATCGTCCACGCCCCGTTCGGGAAGGCCTCGTTCTCGGAGGATCAATTGACGGAGAACGCCACCGTCCTCCTCGAGACACTCATTCGGGCCAAGCCCCCAACCAGCAAGGGGAAGTATGTGAAGAGCGTCGCCGTCTCGGCGACGATGAGCCCCTCCGTGCGGATCGACCTGGGCACCGTAGGGGCCTTGGGCAAGGTATAGGAGGCGACGGCGAAGGGCATGAGTCGTGAGGGGACGAAGAGCGGGGTGATGGTCCGCGTATCGGCAAAGCGGCAGGCACGCATCGGGGAGGTCGAACGCCTAGAGGCGAGGCTTCGAAGCGCCAAGAGCTTGATCCTCACCGAGTATCGGGGCTTGACGGTCGCTGAGATCACCGAGCTTCGGCGGGCGCTGCGGGGTGGCTCGGTGGAGTACCGCGTGGTAAAGAACAGCCTCACCCAGCGGGCCGCGGACGCGTTGGGGATCCGGGGGCTGGCACCGTACTTGGTCGGGCCCACGGCCGTGGCCTTCACCTCCGGCGATCCGGTGGCGGCTGCCAAGATCCTTACCGCCTTCTCCAAGAGGACCCCCGTCCTTCAGGTCAAAGCGGGGCTGGTAGACGGCCGGGTCCTCCCCCGGGAGGAGATCCTGGCCATGGCGGAGTTGCCCCCACGCGAGGTGATGGTGGCCCGCCTGATGGGGATCATGGTGGCCCCCCTCCGAGGACTCGGCGCCGTCCTCTCGGGTTCACTCCGTGCCATGGTGGTCGGCCTGGATCAGGTGAGGCAGAAGAAAGAGGGGAGCGCAGGTTGAACCGGGGGATCAGGGTCCCCCGCACATCGGGAGCAGAGGAGGATTCGATGGGGAAGATGACGGTTCAGGATTTTGTTGAATCCATCGACACGTGGACAGTCAGGGAGCTGCATGAGGCGGTCAAGGCCCTTGAGACAAAGTACGGCATCTCGGCTGCCGCTGTCGCCGCCCCGGTGGCGGTGGCGCCCGGGGTGCCTGCCCCCGGTACCGCCGCGCCAGCCGAGGAGAAGACGGAGTTCGCCGTCATCCTCACCGAGGCCGGTGCGAAGAAGATTCAGGTGATCAAAGAAGTCCGGGCCGTCACCACCCTGGGCCTGAAAGAGGCCAAGGACCTGGTGGACGGCGCACCCAAGCCGGTCAAGGAAGGTGTCTCCAAACAGGAGGCGCAAGAGATCAAGGCCAAGCTCGAGGCGGCGGGTGCCAAGGTTGAGATCAAGTAGTGACGGTTCTCTGATGCCTCGTCGAAGAGCGATGCCGGGCCGGGCCCCTTCGATCGAGGAGAGACCTGTGGGCGTTTTGCTGTGAGGAGGAAGACGTCGTATGGCGGGAGGCAACGTGGCGGTTGGAAAGACCAAGGAGCTTGAGCGGCGGATCAGCTTCGCCAAGTTTCCCGAGATCATTGCCATTCCCAATCTGATCGAGATCCAGCGGGGCTCCTTCCAGCAGTTTCTGCAGCTGGATCTCACATCGGAGCGGCGAGAGGAGACCGGGCTTCAGGGGGTCTTCGCCAGCATCTTTCCCATCAGTGATTACGAGGACTCCGCCTCCCTTGAGTTCGTGAAGTACGATTTCGGGGAACCCAAGTACACGCCGGAGGAGTGTCGCGAGAAGGGGATGACCTACTCCGTTCCCCTCAAGGTGACCCTGCGCCTGGTGGTGTGGGACAAGTCGGGGGATGGGGCGCGGGGCATCCGGGATGTGAAGGAGCAGGAGGTGTACCTGGGCGAGATGCCCGTGATGAGCGAGCATGGCACCTTCATCATCAACGGGACCGAGCGGGTGGTGGTGAGTCAGCTCCATCGATCTCCCGGGGCCTTCTTCGACCACGATCGGGGCAAGACCCATAGTGGCGGAAAGGTTCTCTACAGCGCGCGGCTCATCCCGAACCGGGGCTCGTGGCTCGAGTTCGAGTTCGACTCGCACGATGTCCTCCATGTCCGGGTCGATCGGCGTCGGAAGTTTCTCGTCACCATTCTGCTCCGGGCCATCGGCTACGGGTCAAACGAGGAGATCCTGGCGCTCTTCTATGAGCGGGATACGGTCCGCTTCGACGGGAGCCGGGACGCCGTCTTGGAGGGGGTGAGTCCCGGGTGGCGGACCGCCAAGGACCTGTCGGATCCGAAGGGCAAGGATGTGATCCTGCCGCGGGGGAAGCGGGTCACGGGGGCGCTCCTCAAGAGGCTCCAGTCCGCCCGGGTGAAAGAGGTCCCCGTCTACCGGGAGGACCTCGTCGGTCGGATCCTGGCCGTCGATGCGGTTGATCACAACACGGGAGAGGTCCTCGCGGAGTGCGCCCAGCCGATCACCGAAGAGGTCCTGGAGCGCGTCGTGAAACGCGGGCTGCAGAAGCTGCACCTCCTTCGGGGCGCCGACGAGCGTGAGGTCTTTGAGATTCGCGAGACCGTCCTTAAGGATCCCACCGGGTCGGAAGAGAGTGCCCTGGTGGAGATCTACCGGCGGATGCGCCCGGGCGATCCTCCCACGCTGGACAGCGCGCGGTCGCTCCTGCACAACATGTTCTTCAACCCCCGCCGGTACGATCTCTCGAAGGTGGGCCGCTTTAAACTGAAGAGCAAGCTGGGAACGCAGACGCCGCTCGACGTCCGGATCCTCCAGAAGGAGGATATCGTGGCGGTGATCCAGTACCTCCTCAATCTGAAGCGGGGCGAGGGGCAGAGGGACGACATCGATCATTTGGGCAACCGCCGGGTCCGCTCGGCGGGGGAGCTGCTCGAGGAACAGTTCCGCATTGGCCTGGCGCGGATGGAGCGCGCGGTCCGCGAGCGGATGAGCACCCAAGAGGTGGAGACCCTGATGCCCCACGACCTGGTCAATGCCAAGCCGGTGACCGCCGCCCTGAAGGAGTTCTTCGGGTCGTCGCAGCTCTCCCAGTTCATGGATCAGACCAACCCGTTGGCCGAGCTGACCCACAAGCGGCGGCTGTCGGCCCTGGGACCGGGCGGACTTTCGCGAGAGCGGGCCGGGTTTGAGGTGAGAGACGTCCACCCGACCCATTGCGGCCGCATGTGCCCCATCGAAACGCCGGAGGGGCCGAACGTCGGCCTGATCTCTTCCCTCTCCACCTATGCCCGGGTCAACGAGTTCGGCTTCATTGAGACGCCGTACCGGAAGGTCCGCGATGGCCGGGTCACAGACGAGATCGAATACCTGACGGCCGACGTGGATGAACGGTTTATCATCGCCCAGGCCAATGCCCCCGTCGATGCCCGCGGGCGGTTCGTGAACGACCGGGTGCAGGCCCGCTCGGGCGGCAACTTCATCATGGCCCCCCGGGAGCAGGTGGCATACATGGATGTGTCCCCCAAGCAGCTCGTCGGGGTCTCGAGCGCCCTGATCCCGTTCCTGGAACATGACGACGCCAATCGGGCCCTCATGGGGGCCAACATGCAGCGGCAGGCCGTTCCCCTGCTGCGTCCCACGGCCCCCATTGTGGGGACCGGGATGGAGCTGGTGGCGGCGCAGGACTCCGGGGCGGTGGTGACGGCCCGGCGGTCCGGGGTGGTGGAATCCGTCTCGGCGAACCGCATCATCATCCGGGTGGACGCCGATCGGGACCAACAGCTCAAGGTCCCCAACGTCGACATCTATGCCCTGCTCAAATTCGAGCGGAGCAATCAGAATACCTGCATTAACCAGAGGCCGATCGTGGGGGTGGGCCAGCGGGTGAAAAAGGGCCAGGTCATTGCCGATGGCCCCGCGACCCAGAGCGGGGAGCTGGCGTTGGGTCAGAACGTGCTGGTCGCCTTCATGCCCTGGGGGGGCTATAACTTCGAGGACGCGGTCCTGATCAGCGAGCGTCTGGTCAAGGACGACCGGTACACCTCCATCCATATCGAGGAGTTCGAGATCGAGGCCCGCGACACGAAGCTCGGCAAGGAGGAGATCACCCGGGACATTCCCAACGTGGGGGAGGACGCCCTGAAGGATCTGGACGAGAGCGGCATCGTCCGGATTGGGGCCGAGGTGAAACCGAGCGATATCCTGGTGGGGAAGGTGACCCCCAAGGGGGAGACGGTGCTGACGCCTGAAGAGCGGCTGCTGCGCGCCATCTTCGGCGAGAAGGCGGAGGATGTCCGCGACGCCTCCCTCTACGTCCCGCCGGGGATCCAGGGCACCGTGGTGGGGGTGAAGGTCTTTTCGCGGAAGGGCGTGGACAAGGACGAGCGAGCCAAGTCCATCGAGGATGAAGAGATCGCCCGACTCCAGAAGGACTTTGACGACGAGATTGCCATTATCGCGAAGGAGCGGGACCGGCGGATTCGGGAACTCCTCACCGGCCGCATCGTCGGGAAGGATGTCAAGGTGAAGGGAAGCCGGAAGGTCCTGGTCCCCAAACGCAAGAAGCTGACGGAGGAGCTGCTCAGCGGCTTCGCGGGTGAGGAGCTCCTCGAGATCGCCAAGGCCTTGCCTGAGGAGACGGCTCAGAAGGTGGAACAGGTCGCCACCGGCGCCGATAGCCAGATTCACGTGCTCCAGACCCTCCTGGACAACCGGATCGCCCGTCTCCGGAAGGGGGATGAACTGGCGCCAGGCGTCTTTAAGATGGTCAAGGTCTACGTGGCGATGAAGCGAAAGCTGTCTGTGGGGGATAAGATGGCCGGCCGGCACGGGAACAAGGGGGTTATCTCGAAGATCCTCCCCGAGGAGGACATGCCCTATCTCCCCGACGGGGCCGCGGTCGAGGTGGTCCTCAATCCCCTCGGGGTCCCTTCTCGCATGAACGTCGGGCAGATCCTGGAAACCCACGTAGGGTGGGCCGCGCATGCCCTGGGCATCAAGATGGACTCGCCCGTCTTCGACGGGCCCTCGGAGAAGGAGATCAAGGACCTATTGAAGAAGGCAGGTCTCCCCACCTCCGGCAAGACCATCCTCTACGATGGTCGGACGGGCAGGCCGTTTCACCAGCCGGTCACCGCCGGGTATCTCTATCTCATGAAGCTCGCCCATCTGGTCGAGGACAAGATCCATGCCCGTTCCATCGGCCCCTATTCTCTCGTCACGCAACAGCCGCTGGGGGGAAAGGCGCAGTTCGGCGGTCAGCGCTTTGGGGAGATGGAGGTCTGGGCGCTCGAGGCGTATGGGGCCGCCCATACCCTGCAGGAGATCCTCACGGTCAAGTCGGACGATGTGGTGGGCCGCACCAAGATGTACGAATCGATCGTGAAAGGGGATTGCACGTTAGAGCCGGGACTGCCGGAGTCCTTTAACGTTCTGGTCAAGGAGCTGCAGAGTCTCGCCCTGGATGTGGATTTGGTTACGGACAAGGGTGTCCGGCTCGAAGAGGGAGGAAAGGCGCGTGGATAAGTTTTTTGGGTTTTTCGACGAAAAGCCCGTCGACCCGACGAGCTTCAAGGCCATCCGGATTGGACTGGCCTCGCCGGAGAAGATCCGTTCCTGGTCCCACGGCGAAGTGAAGAAGCCGGAGACGATCAACTACCGGACCTTCAAACCGGAACGGGACGGTCTCTTCTGCGCTAAGATCTTCGGCCCAACCAAGGACTGGGAATGCAACTGCGGAAAGTTCAAGGGAATCAAGCATCGGAATGTTGTCTGTGACAAGTGCGGGGTGGAAGTGATTCGGTCCAAGGTGCGGCGCCAGCGCCTGGGGCATATCGAGCTGGCCTCCCGCGTCGTCCATATCTGGTTCTTTAAATCCATCCCGTCCCGGATCGGCTATCTCCTCGACATGTCCCTCCGGGACCTGGAGAAGGCCCTCTATTTCGAAGAGTATGTCGTGGTGGATCCGGGGAATACGCCGCTGAAGCCCAAGGAGCTCCTGAGTGAGGAGCGGTACCGGAAGCTCCAGGAGGAGCACGGGGACGCCTTCAAGGCAGAGATTGGAGCCGAAGCCATTCGGACCCTGCTGAAGCGGGTGGACATTCGGAAGCTGGCCGAAGAGCTCAGGCAGCAGATGCAGCGGGAGACCTCCCAGCAGACCCGGAAGAAGATCGTGAAGCGCCTCCGGATCGTGGACGCCTTCCGGACCTCGGGGAACAAGCCGGACTGGATGGTCCTTGAGGTGATTCCCGTCCTCCCGCCCGAACTCCGGCCGCTCGTCCCCTTGGACGGGGGCCGCTTTGCCACCTCGGATCTCAACGACCTCTACCGCCGGGTCATCAACCGGAACAACCGCCTGAAGCGCCTGATGGAGCTCAAGGCCCCCGATATCATCATCCGCAATGAAAAGCGGATGCTCCAGGAGGCGGTGGACGCCCTCTTCGACAACGGGCGGCGTGGACGGGCCTTGAAGGGCCAGAACAATCGGCCGCTCAAGTCCCTCTCCGATATGCTGAAGGGGAAGCAGGGGCGGTTTCGCCAGAACCTCTTGGGGAAGCGGGTGGACTACTCGGGGCGCTCCGTGATCGTCGTGGGCCCGGAGCTCAAGCTCCACCAGTGCGGCTTGCCGAAGAAGATGGCGCTCGAGCTGTTCAAGCCGTTTGTCTTTCGCAAGCTGCTCCAGCAACATGAACACGTCACCACCATCAAGAGCGTCAAGAAGATGGTCGAAAAGCAGCGGCCCGAGGTGTGGGACGCCCTGGAGGAGGTGATCCGGGAACATCCCGTCCTCCTGAACCGGGCCCCGACGCTCCATCGCCTCGGGGTTCAGGCCTTCGAGCCCGTCCTCGTGGAGGGGGAGGCCATCAAGATTCATCCCCTGGTCTGCGCCGCCTTCAACGCCGACTTCGACGGCGACCAGATGGCGGTCCATGTGCCCCTCTCGTTCGAGGCGCAGCTCGAGGCACGGATCCTGATGTGGGCGCCCCACAACGTCCTCTCGCCGGCCAACGGTACCCCGGTGGCGGCCCCGAGCCAGGATATCGTCCTTGGCCTGTACTACATCACCAAGGCCCGGGCCGGCGAAAAGGGGGAGGGAAAGCTCTTCGGGTCCATGGCGGAGGTCCGCTCGGCCTACGATGCGGATGAGGTGGGGTTGCTGGCCGGGATCAAGCTGCGGTGGAATGGGGAGCGGATCGACACCACTGTCGGCCGCGTCCTCTTCAATGAGATCCTCCCTGTAGAGCTCCGGTTCATCAACCAGGAGATGAACAAGCGGGAGCTGACCCGGCTGATTGCGCAGTGCTTCTACATCCTGGGCAATGCCGAGACGGTCAAGCTCCTCGATAACCTCAAGGATCTGGGCTTCCGATACGCCACGTTGGCTGGTGTCTCGATCGGCATCGATGATCTGCACATCCCCTCCAAGAAGGAGGGGATCATCGAGGCGGCCCGGAAGGAGGTCATCAGGATCGAGCAGGAGTACCTGGACGGCCTGATCACGAAAGGGGAGCGGTACAACAAGGTCATCGACATCTGGACCCAGGTCTCGGAGCGGGTCTCGGATGAGCTCTTCCGCGAGATCGAGGCTATGAAGGATGGCGAGTTCAACCCGGTCTTCATGATGGCCGACTCGGGGGCGCGTGGGAGCAAGCAGCAGATCCGGCAGCTGGCCGGGATGCGCGGCCTCATGGCCAAGCCGTCGGGGGAGATCATCGAGACCCCTATCACCAGCAACTTCCGGGAGGGCCTGACGGTGCTGCAGTACTTCATCTCGACCCACGGGGCCCGGAAGGGATTGGCGGATACCGCGCTGAAGACCGCCGACTCCGGGTATCTCACCCGGCGGCTGGTAGATGTGGCCCAGGATGTCCTCGTCACCGAGGTGGATTGCAGCACCCCCAACGGGATCTGGGTCACGGCGCTGGTGGAGGCGGGAGAGGTCATCCAGCCCCTGCGGGACCGGATCCTGGGTCGCGTCGCGCTGGATGATGTGATCGATCCGTTCACCGGGGAGACGATCCTCGATGCCAACGGGGCGATCACGGAGCCGTTGGCGGCTCGGATCGGGGATGCGGGCATCGACAGGGTGAAGATTCGATCGGTCCTCACCTGTGAGGCGAGGCGAGGAGTCTGCGTCAAGTGTTACGGCCGGAATCTGGCGAACGGTCGGATGGTCGATCTCGGGGAGGCCGTAGGCGTCTTGGCCGCCCAGTCGATCGGCGAGCCGGGGACACAGCTCACCATGCGGACCTTCCATATCGGGGGGACCGCGACGCGCCTGGCGGAGCAGACGACCCTGGAGAATAAGTTTGCGGGCACGGTGCAGTTCCACAGCATCCGGACGGTCCGTAAC
This sequence comes from candidate division NC10 bacterium CSP1-5, assembly GCA_001443495.1. Taxonomy (GTDB): domain Bacteria; phylum Methylomirabilota; class Methylomirabilia; order Methylomirabilales; family CSP1-5; genus CSP1-5. The sequence goes on from LDXR01000002.1 coordinate 176,148, forward strand.
GCCGCCGGGGATCTGGTCGTCATGAACCGGAACGGGGCCCTCTCCATGGTGGACGAAAAGGGGCGGAAGAAGGAGACCTATCACGTGATTTACGGGGCCCGACTCAAGGTGCACGAGGGCACGCAGGTGGCGCCGGGCACGACGTTGGCGGAGTGGGATCCCTTCACCTCCGTCATTCTCTCTGAGGCCGCTGGCCGGGTGGTGGTCAAGGATGTCATTGATGGCGTGACCATGCAGGAGGAGGTAGATGAGGTCACGGGGCTGGCCCAACGGGTCATTGTGGAGCACGGGAAGGAGGAATTGCAGCCCCGGGTCTCGGTGAAGGATGAGAAAGGGGTCACCGTCTTTCGCACCCTTTTGCCGGTGGGCGCCCACCTCATGGTGCAGGATGGGCAGCCGATCTCCGCGGGCGACTCCATCGTCAAGATCCCCCGCGAGACCACCAAGACCAAGGATATCACCGGGGGTCTGCCCCGTGTCGCGGAGCTCTTTGAGGCACGGCGGCCCCGGGAGGCGGCCGTCATCTCCGAGATTGACGGGCGAGTCGGGTTTGCCGGCATGGCCAAGGGGATGCGGAAGATCGTCATCCAGGCAGAGAATGGGGAGGCCAAGGAGTATCTGATCCCGCGGGGCAAGCATATCAATGTGCTCGAGGGGGATGAGATTAGGGCCGGAGAGCCGCTCATGGATGGGCCTATCAATCCCCACGATATCCTGGATGTCCTCGGCGATCAGGAGCTGCAGCGCTACCTGGTGAACGAGGTCCAGGAGGTGTATCGCCTCCAGGGGGTCAACATCAACGACAAGCACATTGAGGTGATTGTCCGCCAGATGCTGAAGCGGGTGCGCATTGAGACGGTCGGGGACACCAGCTTCCTCGTCGGGGAACACGTCGACAAGCACCTGTTCCTGGAGGAAAACCACCGGGTGCTCCAGGCCGGCGGGGCCCCCGCCACGGCCAAACCGCTGCTGCTGGGCATCACCAAGGCCTCCCTCTCCACGGACAGCTTCATCTCGGCGGCTTCCTTCCAGGAGACCACCAAGGTCCTCACGGAGGCCGCCATCAATGGGGCGCGGGACGAGCTCAGGGGTCTCAAAGAGAACGTCATCATGGGCCGCCTGATCCCGGCCGGCACGGGGATGGCGTGGTATCGCGACACGCAGATCAAGGTCCCTGAGCCTCAGGTGCGGTCCGGGGAGGCCCAGCCAGCGCCCGAAGAGGCGAGTGCGACGATGGAGCCGGTGGAGGTCGACCTCTCATAAATGTCGTCGCAGCCCAGAAATTGCTTGACAATAGGGGACATGAACTCTAGCATTTCACCTTTTGAGGAGAAGTGATCGGTGCCGACAATCAACCAGCTGGTGCGCAAGGGTCGGGCGGAGATTCGGAAGAAGGAGAAAGCCCCCGCGTTGGAGCGTTCGCCCCAAAAACGTGGGGTCTGTACCCGGGTCTATACCACCACCCCCAAGAAGCCCAATTCGGCCCTCCGGAAGGTGGCACGGATCCGCTTAACCAACGGGATTGAGGTCACCACGTACATTCCGGGGATCGGGCACAACCTGCAGGAGCACTCGATCGTCCTGATCCGCGGAGGACGGGTGAAAGACCTTCCCGGCGTCCGGTATCATGTGATCCGGGGGACCCTGGATGCGGCGGGGGTCCAGGATCGTCGACAGGGGCGTTCCCTGTACGGGGCCAAGCGACCCAAGTCGAGTTGACCGGAACGGCACTGAGGCGCCTCGCCTGCCACCCTCGGTGCCGCTTTTCGTTTTGGACCGCGGGCGAGGTGGTGGCGAGGTCGTGGTGAGGTGATCGGATGCCCAGGCGGCGCATCGCGGAAAAGCGAGAGATCCTTCCCGACCCGGTGTATCAGAACCGGCTGGTGGCGAAGTTCGTGAGCTGCATGATGCGGGCCGGGAAGAAATCGCTGGCGGAGGGGATCTTCTACCGGGCCATGGGGATCATCGAGGGGCGGATGAACACCGATGCCGTAGCGATCTTCAAGCAGGCGGTGGATAATGTGAAACCGGTGCTCCAGGTCAAGTCTCGAAGGGTGGGGGGGGCGACGTACCAAGTCCCGGTGGAGGTCCGGGCCGATCGTCGGGTCTCCTTAGCCTTCCGGTGGCTCATTAGCTACGCCCGAGACCGCTCCGAGAAGACCATGGAGGAGCGACTGGCTGCCGAGTTCATCGAGGCGGCCAACAATCGCGGGGCGGCGGTCAAGAAAAAGGAAGACACGCATCGCATGGCCGAGGCCAACAAGGCCTTTGCCCATTACCGTTGGTAAGAAGGCCCCCCTTCCGACGGTGCGGATGGTCAGCATCGGGAGAGGGGCCTTCAATATCCGGGGAACAGGGTGATCGTGAAGAGTTCTAAGGATCGCATTCGGAATATCGGGATCATGGCCCACATCGATGCGGGCAAGACCACCACCACCGAGCGGGTCCTCTACTATACCGGGCGCACCCATCGGATGGGCGAGGTGGACACCGGCTCCGCGGAGATGGATTGGATGGAGCAGGAGAAGGAGCGGGGGATCACTATCACCTCCGCCTCGACCACCTGCTTCTGGCGCGAGCATCAGATTAATATCATCGATACCCCCGGCCATGTCGATTTCACGGTGGAGGTCGAACGCTCGCTCCGGATCCTCGATGGGGCCGTGATCGTTTTCGATGCGGTCTCGGGGGTGGAACCGCAGTCGGAAACGGTCTGGCGGCAGGCGGATAAGTATCACGTGCCGCGCGTCGCCTTCATCAACAAAATGGACCGGGTGGGGGCGGACTTCTTCATGTCACTCCGGTCCATCGCCGAGCGTCTCGGGGCCAATCCGGTGCCGCTGCAGCTCCCGTTGGGGGAGGAAGCCAACTTTGCCGGGGTCATCGATCTGATCCGGATGCAGGCGATTGTCTGGGAGGAGGAGACGCTCGGGGCCTCCTTCGAGGTGCGGGAGATCCCGGCGGCGCATGCGGATCAGGCCCTGCAGTACCGGGAGAAGCTCCTGGAGGCTGTCGCGGAACAGGATGAGTCGTTGCTCCGCAAGTACGTCGAGGGGGCGGAGATCTCGGAAGCGGAGATTCGGGCGGCAATCCGAAAGGCGACCTTGGCCCTGAAGATCACGCCGGTCCTCTGTGGCGCGTCCTTCAAGAACAAAGGAGTGCAACCTCTCCTCGATGCGGTCGTCGATTGTCTCCCGTCGCCCGCGGATCTCCCTCCAGTCACCGGGGTGAATCCCCGGACCGGCGAGGAAGAGAAACGTTCGGCGGCGGATACGGAACCGGTGGCTGCCTTGGTCTTCAAGCTCATGGCTGACCCGTACGTCGGTCAGCTCTGTTATTTTCGAGTCTATTCCGGGACCGTCGAGTCTGGCGCCCACGTCTATAACTCCACGAGGGGCACCCGAGAACGGATCGGCCGCCTGCTCCGGATGCATGCCAATAAGCGGGAAGAGGTCAAGACAGTTCAGGCGGGAAACATTGCCGCTGCCGTCGGCCTGAAGAGCGCCAAGACGGGCGATACGCTCTGCGATGAGACCCGCCCGATCCTCCTTGAGGCGATCGAGTTCCCCGCCCCGGTCCTTGCGGTGGCCATCGAGCCCAGGACCAAGGAGGGAGCGGATCGGCTCTCCATGGCGCTCCAGGCCCTGGCCAACGAGGACCCCACCTTCCAGACCCGCGTGGACGACGAGACCGGACAGACCATCATCTCCGGCATGGGGGAGCTCCACCTCGAGATCATCGTGGACCGCCTCCTTCGGGAGTTCAGGGTCGAGGCCAACGTGGGTCGCCCCCAGGTGGCGTACCGGGAGACCATCAGCCGCCCGGTGGAGGTGGAAAAGAAATTCGTCCGGCAGACGGGGGGGCGGGGGCAGTACGGCCATGTCGTCCTGGAGGTAGAGCCGCAACAGGCTGGCGGCGGGCTCACGTTTGAGAGCAAGATCGCAGGAGGGGTGATCCCTCGGGAGTACATCCCGGCGGTCGAGAAGGGGGTCCGGGAAGCGGCTGGAAGCGGGGTGTTGGCGGGGTACCCCGTGGTGGACGTCAAGGTGAGGCTCACCGATGGATCCTACCATGAGGTGGACTCCTCCGATATGGCCTTCAAGATCGCCGGATCCATGGCCTTCAAAGACGCGGTGAAACAGGGCCATCCCGTCCTGCTCGAACCCATCATGCAGGTGGATGTCGTGGTGCCGGAGGAGTTTATGGGAGAGGTGATCGGGGACTTGAACGCCCGGCGAGGTCGGGTCGTATCGGTCGATACGCGGCCAGCCGCTCGGGTGGTGCGGGCCGAGGTTCCGTTAGCGACGATGTTCGGATACGCGACCGATCTGAGGTCGGCGACGCAGGGCCGGGCGACCTACACGATGCAGTTCGCCCGGTACGAGCCGCTGCCTGTAAACCTTGCCGAAGAAATCATCGGACGGGTGGTGGGTCGAAGCTCAACCGGGTAGGGGCGCCCATGGGGGCACCCCCGGAGGAGACAGGAGGGGAGAGGGATGGCCAAGCAAAAATTCGCGCGGACCAAAGAGCACGTCAACGTCGGGACCATCGGCCACATCGACCATGGCAAGACGACCCTCACGGCGGCCATCACCAAGTGTCTGCACGCGCAGAACCCCCAGGTCCAGTTCATCCCCTTCGACCAGATCGACAAGGCCCCGGAGGAGAAGGAGCGGGGGATCACCATCTCCATCTCCCACGTGGAGTACGAGACGGCGAAGCGCCACTATGCCCACGTCGACTGCCCCGGGCACGTCGACTACATCAAGAACATGATCACGGGGGCGGCCCAGATGGACGGGGCGATCCTGGTCGTGGCGGCCAATGACGGCCCGATGCCCCAGACCCGGGAGCACATCCTCCTCGCCCGGCAGGTCAACGTCCCCCACCTCGTCGTCTTCCTGAACAAGGTAGACATGGTGGACGACCCGGAGCTCCTCGACCTCGTGGAACTCGAGCTCCGGGAACTCCTCGCCCACTACGGCTTCCCGGGGGATCAGATCCCCATCATCCGGGGCAGTGCGCTCAAGGCGCTGGAGCACGGCTGCGGGGACAGCAAGTGCGCCAACTGCAGCCCCATCCTCCAACTCATGGCCGCGGTGGACAGCTACATCCCCCTCCCCGCCCGGCCCATCGACAAGCCCTTCCTCATGCCGATCGAGGATGTCTTCACCATCGCGGGCCGGGGGACGGTGGTCACCGGCCGGGTGGAGCGCGGGACCGTCAAGGTAGGGGAGGAGATCGAAATCGTGGGGCTCAAGCCCACCCAGAAGACCGTGGTGACCGGGGTGGAGATGTTCCGGAAGACGCTGGACCAGGGGCAGGCGGGGGACAACGTCGGCCTGCTGCTCCGGGGGACCAAGCGGGAGGAGGTCGAGCGGGGCCAGGTCGTGGCCCGGCCCGCCTCCATCACCCCCCACACCGGCTTCCAGGCAGAGTGCTACATCCTCACCAAGGAGGAGGGGGGGCGACACACCCCCTTCTTCTCGGGCTACCGGCCCCAGTTCTACTTCCGGACCACGGACGTCACCGGGGTCACCGCCCTGCCCGACGGGGTCGAGATGGTGATGCCCGGGGACAACGTCCGCCTGAAGGTGGAGCTCATCCAGCCCATTGGGCTCGAGAAGGAGCTCCGCTTCGCCATCCGGGAGGGGGGCAAGACGGTGGGCGCCGGGGTGGTGAGCGAGATCGTGACGTAGCCGGCGGGCGCCGGCATCGTGAGTGCGATCGTGGTATGGAGTGCAGCGGTCAGCCGTCGGCGGTCAGCACGGAGAAGCGGGCAGCGGATCGCTGACGGCGGATAGCGGGAACGGGCATGGAAGCGCAGCGGATTCGAATACGGCTGAAGGCCTACGACCATCGGATTCTGGATCAGTCCGCGAAGGAGATCGTGAGCACTGCCGAGCGGACGGGGGCCGGGGTCTCGGGACCGATTCCTCTGCCGTCGAAGATCAGCCGGTACACAGTGCTACGCTCGCCCCATGTGGATAAGAAGTCCCGGGAGCAGTTTGAGATCCGCATCCATATTCGCCTGCTGGATATTCTGCGGCCGACGCCCCAGACCGTTGACGCCCTGATGCGGCTCGACTTACCGGCGGGAGTCGATGTCGAAATCAAACTCTAGCGTCCGACGTCCGTGGTCCGAAGTCCGAGGTCGAAAGAGGACCCGCTGACTTAGGACATCGGACATCGGACATCGGACACTGATCATGCGGATGGGGATCGGGCTTCTCGGTCGAAAGGTAGGAATGACCCAGGTCTTCGATGGGGAGGGCCGGGTGATTCCCGTCACGGTGGTAGAGGCCGGCCCGTGTATCATCGTGCAAAAAAAGACGGTGGCCAAGGACGGCTACGAAGCGGTTCAGGTGGCCTACCTTTCGGAGAAGCCGAGACACGTCTCCAAGCCGCTTGCCGGGCACTTCGCCAAGGCCCAGGTTCCGGCCATGCGGCATCTGGAGGAGATGCGGCTTCATTCAGCGGCTGAGTACGGAGTGGGCCAAACGCTGACGGTGAACCTCTTTGCCGAAGGCGAGGAGGTGGTGGTCACCGGAACGTCAAAGGGGCGGGGATTTCAGGGAGGCGTGAAGCGCTGGGGCTATCGCGGTGGCGCCAAGACTCACGGGTCGATGTTCTACCGCGCCCCGGGATCGATCGGCGCCTCCTCCTTTCCCTCCCGGGTCTTCAAGGGACACCATATGCCTGGACGAATGGGAGGGGCACGGGTGACCATCCGGGGACTCCGAGTCGTGCGGAGCGATCCCAGTCGAAACCTCCTGTTGATTCGGGGGGCAGTCCCTGGGCCTCAGGGTGGACTCGTCGCCGTGCGGAAGACGGGCAAAGGCACCGGTGTGGGAAGCCAAGCCAAAGCGCCCGACGAGAAGAAAGCGAAACAGGAATGAGAGCCGAGCGGGAGGCGCGATGTCTCGGACCCTCGATGTCGTGAACGCCCAGAATGAAAAGGTGGATGAGGTGACCCTGCCACCGGCCGTTTTTGAGGCGCCGGTGAAGGGACACCTGCTCCACGAGGCCGTCCGCTGGCAGCGGACGAGACAGCGACGGGGCACCGCCTCGACCAAAGGGCGTGCTGAGGTCTCCGGGGGTGGGAGGAAGCCGTGGCGTCAGAAGGGAACCGGCCGGGCGCGCGCCGGGAGCAACCGCTCACCGCTCTGGCGGCACGGGGGGATCATCCACGGTCCGAAGCCCAAGGATTGGAGCTTCCACTTGCCCCGGGTTGTGCGCCGGGAAGCCCTCCGCGGCGCTCTCTCTGCCAAGGTCGCGGCCCGAGAGGTCCAGGTCTTGGAGGACTTGAGCATGGATCGCCCGAGCACGAAGAGCTTCCAGGGGCTCCTGCGAGGTTTGGGCCTGACTGGCAAGGTCTTGGTGGTGACGCCGCAGAGGGAGGAGGCGGTGGAGAAGTCTGCCCGGAACCTCTCGGGGGTGAAGGTCCTCCCTGCCCGTGGCGTGAACGTCTCGGATGTGCTCGGTGCTGACACCATCCTGTTTACCCGAGAGGCACTTGTGAAGGTCGGGGAGGCGCTCACGCCATGAGGGAACCGCATGAGGTCATCCGCCGCCCCAGCGTTACCGAGAAGGGAACGGCACTGAAGGAGCAGAACAAGTATTGCTTTGAGGTGGATCGGCGGGCGAACAAGATAGAGGTCAAGAGGGCGGTGGAGGCCCTCTTCAACGTGAAGGTCGCGGCCGTCCACACCGTGGCCATGCGAGGGAGGGTGAAGCGCCTGGGCCGTTTTGCGGGGCGCACGCCCGATTGGAAAAAAGCCATTGTCACCCTGAAGGAGGGGCACAGCATCGAGTTCTTCGAAGGCGCCTAGAAGGAGCAGTCAGCAGTCAGCCGTCAGCGGTCAGCAGAGGGAAAAGCTGACTGCGGACAGCCGACAGCTGGAGAGCTGACAAGATGGGAATCAAGAGCTACAAACCGACCTCACCGGGCCGTCGCTTCCAGTCGGTATCCACCTTTGAGGGGCTCAGCGAGACGCGAGCCCCCAAGGGGTTGTTCGCTCCCCTCCGGAAGACGGGCGGGCGGAATGCCCAGGGGCGGATTACGACCCGTCACAAGGGGGGTGGACACAAGCGCAGGTACCGTCTCGTCGACTTCAAGCGGGAGAAGATGGGCGTGCCGGCGACCGTCGTGAGCATCGAGTACGATCCGAATCGGTCGGCACGGATCGCGCTGCTCCGCTACGCCGATGGCGAGAAGCGTTACATCCTCTCCCCCGAGGGACTCCAGATCGGGGCGGAGATCATGTCGGGCCCCCAGGCAGAGCTCAACCCGGGCAATGCCCTTCCCCTCAGGCAGATCCCTGTGGGGTCGGTGGTCCACAACATCGAGCTCTGGAAAGGCAAAGGGGCACAGCTCTGTCGGAGCGCCGGGGCCTCGGCTCAACTGGTGGCGAAGGAGGGCGATCGCGCCTTGCTCAAGCTGCCGTCGGGAGAGGTGCGGAAGGTCGACGTCGATTGCATGGGGACCCTCGGCCAGGTGGGTAATATCGAGCACGAAAATGTCTCGGTGGGCAAGGCGGGCCGCTCCCGCTGGCTCGGGATCCGACCATCGGTCCGGGGGGTGGCCATGAACCCTCACGATCATCCGCTGGGGGGTGGTGAGGGGAAGAGTTCGGGGGGACGACATCCGTGCACTCCCTGGGGCAAACCGACCAAGGGGTACAAGACGCGGAAGAAGGGAAAGCGGTCTGACCGCGAGATCGTCGCCCGGCGCAAAAAATGAAGCAGCAGTCAGCCATCCGCATTCGGCTGTCAGCACGGATGGGGATGAATTTTCATGGGCTCACAGATGACCGCTGATGGCCGACAGCTAAAGGTGAGAAAATGGGGCGATCGCTGAAGAAGGGGCCGTACGTCGATCCGAAGTTGACCCAGAAGATCGACGAGATGAATCGAAGCCACGATCGCAAGGTCATCAAGACCTGGTCTCGTCGATCCACCATCACCCCGGAGTTCGTGGGACACACACTGGCGGTGCATAACGGGAAGAAGTTCATTCCCATCTACGTGACCGAGAATATGGTAGGCCACAAGCTGGGTGAGTTCGCCGCCACCCGGACGTTCCGGGCGCACAGCGGACCCACGGCGAAATCCACCGCTCTCAAGTAACAAAGGAGCTGCGTGCTGGAGAGGCCATGGAGACGCGCGCGATCCTCAGGTTTGTCAGGGTGCCACCCCGGAAGGCCCGGTTGGTCATCGATCTGATCCGGGGCCGGGATGTGCAGGAGGCGGTAACCATCGTCCGGTTCACGCCGAAGCGGGCGGCCCGGGTTATCGGGAAGGTGCTCCGATCGGCCATGGCGAATGCACAGCATAACCACGGGGTCAGGGACGTGGATCGTCTGTATGTAAAGGCGGCCTTTGTCAATGAGGGCCCCCGGTGGAAGCGGTGGACCCCGAGGGCCATGGGCAGGGCCACCCCGATCCGGAAACGGACGAGCCATATTACCATCGTCCTCGACGAACGTCCGGCGTCGTAGCGAGGGAATCGCAATGGGTCAGAAGGTACACCCCACGGGGTTTCGTTTGGGATACATCAAGAGCTGGAAGTCGCGCTGGTTCGCGACCCGAGCGTATGCCGATCAGCTCCACGAGGATCTCAAGATCCGTCGGTATCTCAAGGAGCGGCTCTACCACGCCGGCATCTCTCGCATTGAGTTCGAGCGCAAGGCCAATCAGGTCCGGATCATCGTGCACGCGTCCCGGCCCGGGATCATCATCGGCAGGAAGGGCGCCGAGGTCGACAAGCTCCGCCAGGAGCTGGCGGCCATGACCCGGAAGGAGATCCAACTCGACATCACCGAGGTCCGCAAGGCAGAAACGGACGCACAGTTGGTGGCGGAGAACATTGCAGCCCAACTGGAGAGACGGGTCGCCTTCCGGCGGGTCATGAAGAAGGCGGTGCAGTCGTCCTTGCGGTTGGGCGCCCAGGGGGTCAAGGTCATGGTCTCGGGGCGGCTGGCGGGGGCCGAGATCGCCCGAACCGAATGGTATCGAGAAGGGCGGGTGCCGCTGCATACTTTGCGGGCCAATATCGATTTCGGCCTGGCCGAGGCGCGAACGACATACGGGCGGATCGGGGTGAAAGCGTGGATCTTTCACGGCGAGGTCCTGCCCGAGACGGGCGCAGCGTTTGCGGATAAGCGCCCGGAGCCAGGCCCCGAGATGAGGGAGCGGCGACGGAGAAAGGCTGCGGCTGCCGAGTAGGGATCGTCCATCATGTTGATGCCCAAGAAGACCAAATACCGCAAGCAGCAGCGGGGGCGGATGCGCGGGGTGGCCAAGGGGGGGACGGCGCTGCTGTTTGGCGAGTACGGCCTCAAGGCTGTGGAGCCCGCCTGGGTCACCAATCGTGAGATCGAGGCGGCGCGGCGGTCCATTACCCGGTATGTCAAGCGGGGTGGAAAGGTGTGGATCCGCATCTTCCCCGACAAACCGGTCACCAAGAAGCCAGCCGAGACGCGGATGGGAAAGGGCAAGGGTGCGGTAGAGGGCTGGGTTGCGGTGGTGAAGCCGGGCCGGATCCTGTACGAGATGGAGGGGGTCACCGAGACTGAGGCCCGGGAGGCCATGCGTCTCGCGGCGCACAAGCTGTCCATCGCCACCAAGTTCGTGATGCGGTCGAAGGAGGCGGGGGGACGATGAAGGCCAAGGAGCTTCGGGAACTCAGCATTGAGGAGCTCCAGCAGAAGCGGGGTGATCTGCGAGAGGATCTCTTCCGGTTGAAAATGCGGAAGGCCGTCGCGCAGCTGGAAAACCCTGTCCGCCTTCGCCAGCTCCGCCGGGACATCGCCCGGGTCGAGACCATCCTTTGGGAGCGGAAGGCAGAGCAGGGTGCGGGCGGCAGGGAGGCGAGCTAACGTGGAACGGCGCGGCCGGCGGAAGGTGTTTGTGGGGACCGTGCTTAGCGACCGGATGCAGAAAACCGTCGTGGTCTCCGTGGAGCGATTCTTCCGGCATCGGCAATATAATAAATTGGTCCGCCGACGGACCAAGGTCAAGGCCCATGACGAAGAGCAGAAATGCCGGGTGGGGGACCGGGTCAGGGTCATGGAGACCCGTCCCTTGAGTCGAGACAAGCGGTGGCGGGTCGTCGAGGTCGTTCAAAAGGCCGTGTGAGGGGTTGACGGTGTGACTGCTTCCCTCGCCGGCTCGCCGGTGGCGCCACCCGCTGTGTTCCAGGTTGGGTTTCACGCTGTCGACTTCTTATGATGATGGTGAAAGGTCATGGTCGGACTCAGGACCATCTTGGATGTGGCGGATAACTCCGGGGCCAAGCGGATCTCGGTGATTAAGGTCCTCGGCGGTTCGGCAAAGCGCTATGGGCGGATCGGGGATGTGATCGTGGCGAACGTCAAGGAGGCTATCTCCGAAGGATCGGTCAAGAAAGGGGACGTGGTCCGGGCGGTGGTGGTGCGGACGGCCAAGGAACTCCGGCGTCCCGACGGCTCCTACATTAAGTTCGACCGGAATGCGGCGGTCCTCATCAACGAACAGAACAATCCGGTGGGGACCCGGATCTTTGGCCCCGTTGCCCGGGAGCTTCGCGAAAAGCAGTTTATGAAGATTATCTCCCTAGCCCCGGAGGTCGTCTGAAGGGGTCTCGGGTGAGCCCACCGAAGGGGGAAGGGGCGACATGGCGGTCCGCAGGGCGTTTCCGGTCCACAAGAATGACCTGGTCATGGTCATCGCCGGAAAGGAACGAGGGAAGCGCGGGAAGGTCCTCAGGGTCATCCGGAAGCGAAGCGCTGTGGTGATCGAGAAGATCAATATCATCAAGCGCCACACCCGTCCGGGAGGGAAGACCCCGCACGGGGGGATCGTCGAGAGGGAAGCGCCGCTGCACGTCTCCAATGTGATGGTCGTCTGCTCCCGGTGTGACCGGCCGGTCCGAACCGGGCACAGCTTCCTCGCCGACGGACGGAAGGTTCGCGTCTGCAAGCAGTGCGGGGAGGCTGTAGACTAAGATGGCGGAGAAGGGAAAGGAGAAGGAGAAGGGGAAGGAGAAGGAGAAGGGGAAAAAGAAGGCCGAAAAGGCTCCGGCATCGGAGCCGAAGCCTGCTACCCCCAGGATGCCGGCCCGCCTCCGGGAGCGGTATCGCCAGCAGATGGTGCCCGCACTCATGAAGCGGTTCGGTTACAGGAACGTCCTTCAGGTTCCTCGACTGGAAAAGGTCGTGATCAACATGGGACTGGGGGAGGCAGTGGCGAATATCAAGATCATCGACAATGCGGTCGAGGAGCTGGCAGTGATCTCGGGACAGCGGCCGATCATCACGCGGGCTAAGAAGTCCGAGGCAAGCTTCAAGCTCCGGGCCGGGATGCCCATCGGCTGCAAGGTGACGCTGCGGGGGGACCGGATGTACGAGTTCCTGGACCGATTTCTCAATATTGCCCTCCCGAGGATCCGGGACTTTCGAGGGGTCTCTCCGCATTCCTTCGATGGCCGTGGGAATTATGCGCTCGGGGTCAAGGAGCAGCTCATCTTTCCCGAGGTGAAATACGACAAGGTCGATATGGTGCGGGGGATGGATATCTGTATCCACACCACCGCGCGGAACGACGAAGAAGCGAAAGTTTTGCTCGAGCAGGTGGGATTTCCGTTTCGGTCCTGAGGGGGAGGATCGTGGCAAAAAAGGCCCTCGTCTTGAAAGCGCAGCAGAAGCCGAAGTTTCGGGTCCGGCGGTATCACCGGTGCCGGCTCTGCGGCCGACCGCGCGGCTATCTCCGGCGATTTGCCATGTGCCGAATCTGCTTCCGCATGTTGGCCCTCCGGGGGGAGATTCCTGGTGTGACCAAGGCGAGCTGGTAAGTTCAGAGTGCAGAAAGTGCAGAGGGTACCGTGAACCATGAACCATCAACTATAAACGGAGTTGAACAGTGCTGACTGATCCGATTGCGGACGCGTTGACGCGCCTTCGGAACGCCAACGCCGCGGGACATGAGAAGGTAGACGTCCCCTCCTCGGGGCTGAAGGTGGAGATCATGCGCGTCCTGAAGGATGAGGGGTTCGTCAGCGACTACAAGGTCATCGATGACCAGAGGCAGGGGATCCTGCGCGTGTATCTCAGGTACGGCCCTGGCAACGAGCGGGTTCTCCGGGGAATAGTCCGGACCAGTAAGCCGGGACTGCGAGTGTACGCCGGAGCACGCAAGCTCCCTCGGGTCCTCAGCGGCATGGGGATCGCAATCCTCTCGACCTCTCAGGGGGTCATGACCGATCGGGAGGCGCGGAGGCAGGGAGTGGGGGGCGAGGTTCTCTGCCACGTCTGGTAGCTGTGGTTCATGGTGGAGGGTTATAGTTCATGAACGGAATTGTCGGAGATTTTACCCTGAACCATGAACGATCAACCATGAACGCTGTGGGGTAAAGTGATGTCGCGAATTGGTCGGTTGCCGATTGGTGTCCCCGGCAATGTTCAGGTCTCCGTGAACAAGGGGGTGGTGGAGGTCCGGGGGCCCAAAGGGCAGCTCGCGCTCGAGGTGCATTCCACCATCCGCGTTGGAGTCGAAGATGGAAAGGTCGTCTGCGAGCGTCCGACCGATCAGAGATCTCACCGGGCGCTGCACGGCCTGACGCGAGCCCTGATCGCGAATATGATCCGCGGCGTGACCGAGGGATTTCAGAAGAAGCTTGAGCTCAGCGGTGTAGGGTACCGCGCGGCCGTCCAGGGTCAGGTGCTCACGTTGAGCCTCGGGTACACGAACCCCGTGGTCTACGTCCTGCCCCCCGACATTCAGGCGACCGTGGAGCACCAGACGCTGATCACCCTTTCGGGGATTAACAGGCAGCTGGTGGGGGCAGTCGCCGCCAAGATCCGAAGCCTCCGGCTCCCCGAGCCTTACAAGGGGAAGGGTGTCAAGTATGTGGACGAGCGGATTCGTCGGAAGGCAGGAAAGGCCGGAGCGAAGGCATGAGCGTCATTGCTTGGGATGCGAAGCGCCGTGGCCGGGAGCGGAGGCACCGGCGTGTGCGGAAGAAGGTTTTCGGGGTGCCCGCGCAGCCTCGGCTGTCCGTCTTCAGGTCGCGTCGTCATATCTATGCGCAGATCATCAACGATCTGGACGGGCGGACACTGGTGGCGGCCTCGAGCCTCTCCCCGGAATGCAAAGTCCGGGGCGTGAAGGGGGCGAAGGCCGATACCGCCAAGGTGGTGGGGGAGATCCTGGCGGAGAAGGCGCTCAAGGGCGAGATTCGGCGGGTCGTCTTTGACCGAGGCGGGTACAAATTTCACGGGCGGGTCAAGGCGTTGGCGACCGGGGCCCGGGGAAAAGGACTGAGCTTTTAGCGGAGGAAATCGTGGCGGCGGAGCAGATCGATCCCCAGACGCTGAACCTGACCGAGCGGGTCATCCATATCAACCGGGTGGCGAAGGTGGTCAAGGGTGGCCGCCGGTTTAGCTTCAGCGCCCTGGTGGCGGTCGGGGATCAGGCGGGGCATGTGGGGCTCGGCCTGGGGAAGGCGCACGAGGTTCCCGAGGCGATCCGCAAGGGGATCGAGGCCGCCAAGAAGGGTCTGATCAAGGTGCCGCTACATGGAAAGACCATCCCCCATCAGATCCTCGGGAGGTATGGGGCGGGGCAGGTCTTGATGAAGCCGGCGGCAGAGGGGACCGGGATCGTGGCGGGTGGCGCCGCACGGGCGATCTTCGAGGCGGCCGGTGTCCAGAACGTGCTAGCGAAGTCTCTCGGGAGCAGCAATCCGCACAATGTGGCGAAGGCCACCATGGCCGGGATTCGGGATCTTCGCTCGCCCGATGAGGTCGGCCGGCTTCGGGGTCGGAAAGGGGAAGAGGCACTTGAGGCAGGGGGTGGCTAGCGTGGGGGGCCCGGTGAGGCTTCACGGGCTTCAGCGGGCCGCGGGCTCACGGAAGCGGCGCAAGCGGGTCGGTCGCGGACCGGGGTCGGGGCACGGGCAGACCTCTGGCCGGGGTGACAAGGGGCAGAAGGCCCGGGCGGGCTCGAGCATTCCCTCCTGGTTTGAGGGGGGCCAGATGCCGCTCAGCCGGCGCCTTCCCAAGCGCGGTTTTCGGAGTCCCTTTCGAAAAGAGTACGCGATCGTCAATGTGCGGGATCTGGATCGCATCGAGGCCGGGACCCCCGTGACGCCCCTGCTGCTGCTCGAGCGGGGTCTCATCAAGGCTGTACAGGACGGCGTGAAGGTGCTGGGGGATGGGGAGCTTTCACATCCCCTCACAGTGACGGCGCACCATTTTTCGCAAGCGGCCCTCCGGAAGATTCGCGCCGCAGGCGGGGCGGCTGAGGTGATCGAAGACCGATGAGCGAGGTCGTCAACATCTTCAGGGTCCCTGAGCTCAAGAGGCGAATCCTCTTCACCTGCCTGGTCCTGATCGTCTACCGCTTAGGCGCCCATATCCCCACCCCCGGCATCGACGCCGCGGTGTTGGGCGAGGTCTTCTCCCGAGCGGCCGGCACGCTCTTCGGCTTCTTCGATCTCTTCGCCGGCGGGGCGTTACGACGGGCCAGCATCTTCGCCCTGGGGATCATGCCGTATATCGATGCCTCGATCATTCTGCAACTCCTGGCGGTGGTGGTTCCGGCCATCGAGCGGCTGCAAAAGGAGGGGGCCGAGGGACGCAAGAAAATTACGCAGTACACCCGGTTGGGCACGGTCGTCATCGCCCTGATTCAAGGGATGGGCATTGCCATCGGGCTCGAGGGGGTGACGGCCGACGGCCAGATCGTGGTGCCGAATCCCGGCTGGGGCTTCCGCATCATGGCTACCCTCACCCTGACCGGCGGCAGCGTTCTCCTCATGTGGATGGGAGAGCAGATTTCGGAGCGGGGGATTGGCAACGGCATCTCGCTCCTCATCTTTGCGGGCATTATCGTGAACCTTCCCGGGGCGATATTCAACTCCTACCAGCTCCTGACAACTGGCGAGTTGAAGGCCTACGTCCTCCTCTTCATCGTGGTCGTGATGGTCCTCGTGGTGGCGGGGGTGGTCGTGATGACATTGGGCCAGCGGCCGATCCCGGTCCAGTATGCCAAACGGGTCGTCGGCCGGAAGGTGTACGGGGGACAGGCGACCCACATCCCCCTGCGGGTCAACACCGCCGGGGTGATCCCGGTCATCTTCGCCGCGTCCATCGTCGTGTTGCCTCCCACCGTCGCCCGATTCGTTACCCATCCCTGGATGGAGTGGGTGGCGCAGGTCCTGTCGCCGGGGACGCTCACCTACTTCCTGCTCTATGGGGGGAGCATCGTCTTCTTCACCTATTTTTACACCGCGATCATCTTCAACCCCGCCGATGTGGCGGAGAATCTCAAGAAGTACGGCGGCTTCGTGCCCGGGATCCGTCCAGGCGCCAAGACGTCGGAGTTCATCGAACGGGTTCTCGACCGCATTACCTTTGTCGGAGCCATGTACCTGGCGCTGATCTCCATTTTTCCGGAGGTCCTGATCCTCTGGTCAAATGTCCCCTTCTTCTTCGGCGGGACGTCCCTGCTCATCGTGGTTGGGGTCGCCCTGGACACCGCGCAACAGGTCGAGGCCCATCTCCTCATGCGGCACTATGAAGGCTTTCTCAAGAAGGGGAAGATCAAGGGACGGACCTTCTGACACTTGAATGTCGTTGCGATTTCCGTTATGTTAAAAGGTTAGGAATGCAGGCGATTCTTTTGGGACCTCCTGGGGCCGGGAAGGGGACGCAGGCCAAGATGCTCACCGAACGATATGGGGTTCCCCAGGTGTCGACCGGGGATATCCTCCGGGCCGCTGTGGCCGCCGGGACTCCGCTCGGCAAGGAGGCCAAGGCGTATATGGACCGGGGTGCGCTGGTCCCCGACGAGGTCGTGATCGGCATCGTCCGCGATCGCCTGGGCGAACCCGATTGCCGGAAGGGGTATCTCCTCGACGGGTTTCCCCGAACCGTGGCGCAGGCCGAAGCCCTGACCCGAATGCTCAAGAAGCTCGGGGCTCCGCTGCCCAGGGTCGTGAGCCTGGAGGTGGGGGAGGAGGAGCTTGTCCGCCGCCTCTCCGGACGCCGAACGTGCCCGGCCTGCGGTGAGCCCTTTCACGTGGAGTTCCATCCCCCCCGCGTGGAGGGAACCTGCGACAAGTGCCGCGGGCGCCTCATCCAGCGGGAGGATGACAAGGAGGAAACGATTCGTCATCGCCTCCAGGTGTATCGCAAGCAGACGGAGCCCCTGATCGGTTACTATCAGAACCAAGGACTACTGAAGACGGTGAATGGACTGGGAGAGGCGGGTGAGGTCCTTGCGCGGGTCTCGAGGGCACTCGAAGGGTGAGTCGGTCGGACTGCCGCTCCACAGTCCGATCGAGTACAAGGCCCCGTGGGAGGTTGAACGCATAGGACGGGCCAGTCGGATTGTCGCCGAGGCCCTGTTGGCCCTCCGGGACGAGAGCCAACCCGGGGTGAAAACGCTCGAGCTGGATCGCTTCGCCGAGGTTTTTCTCCGTGAACGGGGAGCGCGGCCCGCCTTCAAGGGGTACCGGGGCTATCCCTTTACCCTGTGTACCTCGGTGAACGAGCAGGTGGTCCACGGGCTCCCCGCGGAGCGACTGCTTCAGGAGGGAGATATCGTCAGCCTGGATCTGGGGGCGATCGTGGACGGGTATTATGGCGATGCGGCGATCACCGTCCCGGTAGGGGAGATCTCTCCCGAGGCGCGGCGACTCCTGCAGGTTACCCAGGAGGCGTTGCATCGCGGGATCGCGCAGGCCGTGCCGGGGCGCCGCCTGACCGATATCTCCCACGCGATTCAGAGCCATGTGGAGTCTCACGGCTTCTCCGTGGTTCGGGTCTTCGTCGGGCATGGGATCGGGCGGGCCCTGCACGAAGAGCCTCAGATCCCGAACTTTGGCCCCCCGGATCGGGGGCCTGTGCTCAGGCCCGGGATGGTGCTGGCCATTGAACCGATGGTCAACGCCGGGACCCCTGAGGTGGCCATCCTCGAGGATCAGTGGACGGCCGTGAGTCAGGATCGCTCCCTGTCCGCCCACTTTGAGCACACGGTCGCCATCACCGAAGAGGGTCCCGAGGTCCTCACACGTGCCGATTCGGGGGAAGGCTGGTAGCAGACCAATGGCGAAGAAGGACACCGGACAGATCAAGAAGGAAGAGGCGATCGAGGTCGAGGGGACCGTCGTGGAGCCCCTCCCGAACGCCATGTTTCGGGTGGAGCTCGAGACGGGCCACAAGGTGCTGGCCCACATCTCGGGGAAGATGCGGATGCATTTCATCCGCATCCTTCCGGGGGATAAAGTGATAGTGGAGCTGAGTCCCTACGACCTGAACCGGGGTCGCATCATCTATCGCTACAAGTAGCTGTTAGCAGTCGGCAGTCAGCGGTCAGCTTTGAGGGGCCTCGGCTGACAGCTGATGGCTGATAGCTGACTGCTGGAGGCTGTCTTGAAGGTGCGGGCGTCGGTGAAACCGATCTGCGAGAAGTGCAAGGTGATCAAACGCAAGGGGGTTGTGCGGATCGTCTGCGAGAACCCGCGGCACAAGCAGCGGCAAGGCTAGGGCGGTTCACAGTTCATGGTTCACGGTTCACCGGTGGTTAGTGATTGGTGAAGCGCACCAACCACCAGCCACTATTCACCAGCCACAGATAGCATGGAGGAAACATGGCGCGCATTGCGGGTGTGGATCTTCCCCGCGAGAAACGGCTGGAGGTGGCCCTCACGTATATCTATGGGGTCGGGCGTTCGGCCTCGCGGAGGATCCTCAGTGAGGCCAACGTCAGCCCGGATATCCGGGTAAAGAATCTGACCGAGGACGAGGTCAACCGACTCCGCCGGGTGATCGAGGGGCAGTTCCGGGTCGAGGGGGACTTACGCCGGGATGGGAGTATCAACGTCAAGCGCCTGATCGACATCGGCTGCTACCGGGGCATGAGGCATCGGCGCGGGCTCCCGGTGCGAGGCCAGCGCACCCACACCAATGCCAGGACCCGCAAGGGGCCGCGCCGGAGGACGGTGGGGGCCCGGCGGAAGACGTAAGGGGGAGAATCATGACGACCGAGCGACGCCGCGGGGGACCGCGGCCGGGGCCCAAGAAGGAGGCCAAGAATATCGTCCAAGGGATCGCCCATGTTCAGGCGACTTTCAATAACACCATCATCAGCATTACCGATACCCGGGGGAACGTGGTGAGCTGGTCGAGTGCCGGCAGTGTGGGCTTTAAGGGGTCACGCAAGAGCACTCCCTTTGCTGCGCAGACTGCCGCGGGAAACGCGGCCCAGAAGGCCATGGCCCACGGGATGAGAGAGGTCAAGGTCTATGTGAAGGGCCCCGGGGCTGGTCGTGAGGCGGCCATCCGGGCGCTGCAGGCGGCGGGACTCGAGGTCACGGCCATCAAAGATGTGACCCCCATCCCGCACAATGGCTGTCGTCCGCCGAAGCGTCGCCGGGTCTAAGGGGGAGGAGTCGCGACCGTGGCGAGATATACCGGTTCCGTCTGTAAGCTGTGCCGGCGTGAAGGGTTGAAGCTCTTCCTGAAAGGGGACCGTTGCTTTGGCCCCAAGTGTGCCATTGAGAAGCGAAACTATCCCCCCGGACAGCACGGACAGCGCCGTCGCGTGAAGCTGACAAACTACGGGCTTCAGCTCCGCGAAAAGCAGAAGATGAAGCGGATCTACGGCATCGTAGAGCGGCAGTTCCGGAACTACTTCCGTATGGCCGAGCAACAGAAGGGCATTACCGGCGAGAACCTCCTCCGGTTCTTGGAGCGGCGGCTGGAGAATGTGGTCTACCGTCTCGGCTTTGCCTCGTCTCGGGCTGAGGCCAGACAGATGGTGACGCACGGGCACTTCCTCGTGAATGGCCGCAGGGTGGACATCCCGTCCTACCTCGTCGACTCCGGGGATCACATCCAGGTTGCGGAAAGGAGTCGGGAGCTCCTCGCGATCAAGGGGGCCCTGGAGGGTGTGAAGAAGCGGGGGTTTCCTGCCTGGCTCGAGCTGGATGCCCAGGCCATGCGGGGTGTCGTGCGGGCCCTGCCTGCTCGGGAGGATATGGTCATTCCGGTCCAAGAGCAGTTGGTGGTGGCCCTGTATTCCAAATAGCGGCCCGAAGTCCCCCAGGGGACGGGGACACGGAGGTTGGCGTTGATGTTGCAGAGAGTGAAAGGCTTCCACAAGCCGAAGCGCCTGGAGTGTGAGCTCGAAACCTTGACCAGCACGTATGGCAAGTTCGTCGCCGAGCCGTTAGAGCGGGGATACGGTCAGACTCTGGGTAATTCCCTCCGTCGGGTCCTCCTCTCCTCGATCGAGGGTGCCGCGGTGACCTCGGTCCGGATGGCCGGCATCTATCATGAGTTCTCCACCATCCCCGGCGTCAAGGAGGACGTGACCGATCTCATCCTGAATATGAAGGCCCTGCGGGTGAGGATGACGGGGGAGGGCCCCAAGACCCTGCAGCTCAAGGCGAGCGGCCCGGGCGAGATCCGGGCCTCCCAGATTGTGACCGATGCCGATGTCGAGGTCCTGAACCCCGACCTCTATATCACCATGCTCGACAAGGATGGCAAGTTGGAGATGGAAATTGAGGTCGGGAAAGGGCGTGGCTACGTCCCTGCGGAGCGGAACAAGCGAGAGAATCAGCCGGTGGACGTGATCGCCGTGGATTCGGTCTTCTCCCCCATCGTCCGGGTCAACTACGAGGTGGAGGATACGCGGGTGGGTCACGCCACGGATTACAACAAGCTGATCCTCGAAGTCTGGACGGACGGAAGTATCCTCCCGCAGGAAGCGGTGGTTCAGGCGGCCCGGATTCTCAAAGACCACCTCAGCATCTTTAGCACGTTCGACGACGAGCCGGAAGAGCAGGAGCGAGTGGTGGATGCGGAGAAGGACCGGGTGGTCGAGGCCCTCACCCGACCCGTGGAAGAGCTCGAGCTGTCTGTCCGTTCGGCCAACTGTCTCAAGAACTCGAATATTCAATTCATCTGGCAGCTCGTGCAGAAGAGTGAGGCCGAGATGCTCAAGACCAAAAACTTCGGCCGTAAGTCCTTGAACGAGATCAAAGAGATCCTGACCGGAATGAATCTCCGTTTCGGGATGAGGCTTGACGACATTCCTGGCGGGCCCTGGTTGGCCAAGAAGAAGGGCAACGACAGGTAACGGGGAGATCAGATGCGGCACCGAAAGCTGAAACGGAAGCTCGGACGCACCTCAGCTCACCGGGAGACCCTCCTGCGCAGCCTGACCACGTCGCTGCTGCTCTACGAGAAGATCATCACGACCGTGGCCAAGGCCAAGGAGCTGCGGAAGATCGCCGAGCGGATGATCACGCTGGCCAAGCGCAAAGACCTCCACGCCCGCCGGCAGGCGGCTGAGGTGATCCAGGATGAGCGGGTCTTGAAGAAACTCTTTGAGACCATCGGGGAGCGGTATCAGGACCGAAACGGGGGATACACGCGGATCACCAAGCTTGAGTATCGCATGGGGGATGGGGCGCCCCTGGCGGCCGTCGAACTGGTGGGGGCCGAACCGCCCGCGGCGGGACCGGCCAAGAGTGCCAAGGCGGACAAGAAGAAGGAACAGGTGGCCGCCGCCCGGTAAGCCCGGCTAACAAACGAAACCCCGAGATCGTTGAGATCTCGGGGTTTTTCTTTTGCCAGGCGTGAGCCATCCCTCGCCTCGTTCCCGGGGATCATCGTCGGGTGCATTATAAGCAGACCTGAACCGGGAATGAGACGGCGACTGACAGGGTCCACGCCCCGGGGAGCTCTTCGAGGGGTTCTCGGACGTCACGCTTGGCATGAGCGTTGCAGACGGGAGAGGAGACCGGGCCGTGACCTCTCTGGACGCGCCCGGGCTTCCTGTGTGAAACGAAGGAGGCCGAAATGCCGCAGCATGTTCCCGTCCTGCGTCGAAGGTTTAACGTACACCCGATCCAGCAGAAGTATTTCTTCCTCTCTCTGGTTCCCCTGTTGTTCTTTGGCGCCGCGCTGATCCTTCTGGTCTTGTTTCCGCTGAACTTCGCTCTCATGGGACCGGATCCCGAGCTCACGCACCCGGCAACCTTGCGTGAAGTCTTCACCCTGATGGACGCCCGCATCTGGTTTGCCCTTGTGATCAGCATGTTCGTCTCCTGCCTCCTGAGCTATTTCGTCACGCACAAGTTTGCCGGTCAGCTTTACCGGATCGAGCAGATCCTACGGAAGGGCAAAGAGGGGAGTCTCCCGCTCTCTGTTCAAGTTCGGCGTGACGATGATCTCCAGGAGCTCGCGGGGCTTCTCGATGTCAACTTCAAGAAGACCGCCTCAGCCCTGGCGGAGATCATGGAACAGCAGGCGCTGGCTGCCAAGGAGCTCACCGCGGTCCAGGGGAATGTGAAGGCTGGGTTAAGCGGTGAGATGATCGTGGTGGGACTGGAAGGCATCGGCCAGAGACTCCGGGAGGTCGAGGGGATCCTGGCCCATTTTAAGATTCCAGAGGCTCAAGCCTCTCATCCCAAGTCTCGCCAAGCAAAATAGGTCCTCCGGGTCGACACCCCGACACAACCACAGAATCCCCTACCATCTCCTCACAACGCCAAGCAAGGAGTCATTTCCCCTCTGGTTGTGCTGCGGCACGCTGTCATCCTCTCCCGCTACTCCCATGGCGGCGGCGTCACGCGGCGATGGGTGATAACACCGTTGGGGACGTGCTGCTCCCGTCAAGGAAAACGCGGTTTGATTTTTCCCTTTACACCCGAACGGGCGATGTGTTAGGTACAATCCGGGAAAAGTGTTTCGCCAACGGTGATCCGGCATACCCGTGAGGGGGAACGCGTGAAGGGGACCGAAGTGGCGCAGATCCGCAATGTGGGGATCGTGGGCCACGCGCAGGAGGGGAAGACCTCCTTGACGGAGGCGATTCTCTTTGACACCGGGGTGTTGAGCCGCCTCGGGCGCATCGAGGAGGGGAATACCACCACCGACTTCGACGAGGATGAAATCAAACGGAGGATCAGCATCACTGCGGCGGTTGCCTGTACCGAGTGGAAGGGGGTGAAGTTCAATCTGATTGACACCCCCGGTTTTTCCAACTTCCTAACCGACACCCGGATCTGCATGCGCGTGGTGGATGCCGCCCTGATCCTGGTGAGTGCGGTGGACGGGGCCAAGGTCCAGACGGGAAAGGTGTGGGGATATGCCGAGGAGTACGGCCTCCCCGTGTTCTTCTTCGTCAATAGGATGGACCGGGAGCGGGCAGACCTCTTTCGCACCGTGGAGGATATCCGGAAGAGCCTGCACCCGGCAGCCATCGCCGTCCAGATTCCCATCGGGGCCGAGGCCGGATTCCGCGGTGTTGTGGATCTTGTGGCGATGAAGGCGTACACGTATCAGACCGACGGATCAGGAAAGTTCAAGGAGGAGGAGGTGCCGTCCGGGCTGAAGGTGCGGGCGGCGGAGATTCAGCACGCCCTCGTCGAGGCGGTGGCCGAGTCTGACGATGCTCTGCTGGAGCAGTATCTCACCAGCGGCAGCCTGACCACCGAAGATCTGCGGCAAGGCCTGCGGCGGGCTATTGCGGGCCGACGCCTCTTCCCGGTCCTCTGCGGCTCGGCGACCAGGAACGTCGGCGTACACGCTCTGCTCGATCTCCTCGTCGAGTGCTCTCCCTCCCCCTTGGATCGGCCGCCGGTGGAGGGGAGCGATGCAAGATCCGGCGAGCGGATCGTGAGGGCCCCGCGGCTCGAGGAGCCCCTCACGGCTTTGGTCTTCAAGACCATCAGCGACCCGTACGCCGGCAAGATCAGCGTCTTCCGGGTGTATGCCGGTCAGTTGAACGCCGATAGCAGTGTCTATAACGCAACCAAGCGGGTCAGGGAACGGATCGGACAGATCTCCCTCCTCCGGGGGAGGCAGCAGACCCCTGTCACCAAAGTGGGCCCGGGAGACATCGCGGCGGTGGTGAAGCTGAAGGAGACTGGCACGGGCGACACCCTGGGTGACGAAAAGTCCCCTGTCCTGCTCGAGCCTCTTCCGGTGTCGACCCCCTTGATCTCGTATGCTGTCGCTCCCAAGTCGAAGGGAGACGAGGAAAAGCTGTCCGGGGCCTTGAGCCGCCTCCTGGAAGAGGACCCGAGCCTCAAGCTCGGTCGGGACCAGCAGACCAGGGAAACCATCGTCTCGGGCATGGGCAAGGTGCACCTCGAGGTGGCTGTCGAGCGGCTCAAGCGTAAGTTCGGGGTGGAGGTCTTCATGAAGACCCCCCGAGTCCCCTACAAGGAGACCATCCGGGGAATGGCCTCCGTCCAGGGGAAGTACAAGAAACAGACGGGGGGCCGGGGGCAGTACGGCGACTGTTGGATCAAAGTGGAGCCGCTGCCGCGCGGCAAGGGCTTCGAGTTTGTCAACCAGGTTGTCGGGGGGGTGATCCCCAGGCAATACATCCCGGCGGTGGAGAAGGGGATCGTGGAGGCGATGGAGGGGGGGATATTGGCCGGGTATCCTGTCACTGACGTCAAGGTCAGTCTCTATGATGGCTCGTACCATACGGTGGACTCTTCGGAGATGGCCTTCAAGATCGCCGGCTCCCTCGCCGTGAAGAAGGGAGTACAGCAGGCCACCCCGATCCTCCTCGAGCCGGTTATGGCGGTGGAGGTGAGTGCGCCCGATGATGCCATCGGTGACGTGATCGGCGATCTCAATTCCCGGCGAGGGCGGGTGCTGGGGGTCGAGGGCAAGGGCAAGAGCCAGGCTATCAAGGCGCTCGTCCCGCTGGCGGAGATGCTGGAGTACGCCACCCAACTGCGCTCCCTGACCGGGGACCGCGGAGACTACACCATGGAGCTGTCCCATTTCGAGGAGGTTCCGGCCCACATCCAGGATAAACTGGTGGCCGAGGCGAAAAAGGAAGAAAAAGAGGACTAGGCAGGAAGCCAGGAAGCTTCCTGGTATTGGCGTCGGACACCTTTACTGGGTGGGGAGAGTTGGAACGGCACTAGGGGAATTTTCCCTTGCCTCTTGCGTTCCGCTATGGTATACACAGATAGGAAAGTGGGCCCGTGCCCACTTTCTTATTTTCCGGGACTGGAAGGATGGCAAGCATCGACCTGGTTATTGAGCGGGTCCGATCCCTCATCCTCCCTGTGGTCGAAAGCCAGGGGATGGAGCTGGTCGATGTGGTCTTTCGTCGAGAGGCGCGGGGCTGGGTGCTTCGCCTCTTGCTGGACAAGCCGGGTGGGGTCACGCTCGAAGACTGCCGCGAGGTGAGTGAGCAGCTGTCTGACCTTTTGGATGTCGATGGGGTCATCGGCCATCCGTATACCTTAGAGGTCTCCTCGCCGGGACTCGACCGCGTGCTGAAGACGGTACAGGACTTCATGCGATTTACGGGGCGGCTCGCCCAGATTCAGACCGGCGCTCCCATCGGCGGGCAGCGGCGGTTTCATGGCCGACTGGAGGGATGCCGGGACGGCATGGTGGTCTTGCGGCAGGGACAGGGACCGACGCTGCTGATCCCCCTTGAGACGATCGTCAAGGCCCGACTTGAGGTCGAACTGTAGATGGTTCACAGTGCAGGGTTCATGGTTCGGGGATAGAGGGCGGTCTTCCCGTCGATTGTGACTATGAACCATGAACTCTGAACCGAGGTGAGGGTGGCGGTGAATCTGATCCAGGTCATCGAGCAGATCGGACGAGAAAAAGGGATCGAGCGGGAGGTGCTGATCGATGCCGTGGGGGCGGCGATCCTGTCCGCCTCTCGGAAGACCTTGGGCGCGGTGTCGGATCTGCGGGTCGACTTCGATCAAGCCTCCGGGCGGTTTGTCCTGTGCACCGTGAAAACGGTTGTCGAAGAGGTGACCAATCCCCGGAGTGAGATTGCGCTCGAGGAGGCCCGCCGTCAACAGCCCGAGCTCAAGCTCGGCGACGAGTTCCGAATCGAGGTCCAACCTCGCGGGTTCGGTCGGATCGCCGCCCAGACGGCCAAGCAGGTGATCATCCAGCGCGTGCGGGAGGCGGAACGAGACAGCATCTACCACAGCTTCAAGAACCGCGAGGGGGAACTGATCACCGGGGTTGTCCAGCGGGTGGTGAACGACAATGTCATCGTCAATGTGGGCAAGGCCGAGGCAATCCTTCCTCCTCGGGAGCAACTCTCTCGAGAGGAATACCGTGCGGGGGACCGGATTCGGGCCTATATCGTGGAGGTCAAGAAGGGGAGCCGGGGGGCCACCGTCCTCGTCTCACGGAGCCATCCGGGGATGTTGCTCCGGCTCTTTGAGGTTGAGGTCCCTGAGATCGCGGAGGGGATTGTGGAGATCAAGGCGGTGGCGCGCGAGCCGGGGGAACGGGCCAAGATCGCCGTCGTTTCCCGGGACAGCAATGTCGATCCCGTGGGGGCGTGCGTCGGGTACCGGGGCTCGCGGGTCCAGGTGATCGTGAGGGAGCTCGGGGGGGAGAAGATCGACATCATCCCCTGGCGGGACAACCCGGCCGATTTTGTGCGGCATGCGCTCGCGCCTGCCGAGGTGGCGTCTGTGCTGGTCGATGAGGCGAGCCACACGCTCCAGGTCATCGTGGCGGACGAGCAGCTCTCCCTCGCCATTGGGAGGCGAGGACAGAACGCCCGTCTGGCGGCCAAATTGGTCGGATGGAAGGTAGACATCAAGAGTCGCACCGAGCTGGCTCGCGAGGCGGAGGAAAAGGCGAAGCGAGCCCGGGCGGCCGTCGAAGGCCTGGCACAGGTCCCTGGGATCGGCCCCAAGATGGTCGAGCGGTTGGTTGACGCCGGCTTCAACACCCTGGAACGTCTCCAGCAGGCCTCGGGTGAAGATCTGATGGCCGTCAAAGGCATTGGGCCGAAGACTGCCGCGACGATCCTCGCAGCCATTCAAGACCTCCTGACCCGTCCTGCCCGCGGGGCAGACCGCTCGGCGACGGTGGCGGAGGCCGTCCCGGTTGACGAGAAGGCTGCCGAGCCGGAGGGCGAATAATAGATGGGAGGCGTGATCACGATGGTCGGCAGAGATGCGCCCAAGCGGGCCTGCGTCGGTTGTGGTCGCAGACGGGGGCAGGCGGAGCTGGTTCGGTTCAGTTGCGGCCCGGCGGGACTCCAGGTCCATCTCGAAGCGGGGGAGGGGCGGGGGGCGTATATCTGTCCCGACCTCACCTGCCTGGGGCGGGCCGTCACGCGGAAGGCCTTGCAAAAGGCGCTGGGGGGTGACCTCGGCCCGTTGAGTGTTCAGAGGCTTCGCGAGGCGATCCATCAGGCAGTTCTCCAACGGATCACCCGGATCCTGGGGGTGGCCCGGAGGACCAGAAGAGTCGTGACGGGAGTGAGCACGGTTGCAGAGACCCTCGAGCGGGGCGGGCTTCGACTGGTCTTCTCAAGTCGGGATGCTTTCCCGGGCCCAGGAGCAGCGTTCCAGGCCGAGGCAGAGAGGCGGGGGATCCCAGTGGTGACGATCTTCTCCCCGGGAGATCTCCACTCGGCGTTCGGCGGTCCTTCACACGGGGCGATTGGGCTCTTGGACGGCGGGTGTGCCGAAGGTGTCCTCCGGAGCCTACGGTATCGGATTCCGTCGAGCACTCAGGAGAAAACGCTCGACGGAGCAGAGGCGCGGGGGAGGGGAGGTGAGAGGCGTGGGTAATAAGATACGGGTGTATGAACTGGCGAAGGAGCTCGGCCTGTCCAGCAAGGAGGTCACCGAACGCCTGGCCAAGGGCGGATTCTCGGTGACGAGCGCCAGTAGCTCGGTGGACGAGGGAAGGGCTCGGGCTGCATTGTCCAAGGGAGCACCCCCCAAGGAAAAGGGGCCCAAGCGG
This sequence comes from candidate division NC10 bacterium CSP1-5, assembly GCA_001443495.1. Classification (GTDB taxonomy): domain Bacteria; phylum Methylomirabilota; class Methylomirabilia; order Methylomirabilales; family CSP1-5; genus CSP1-5. The sequence continues at coordinate 203,918 of LDXR01000002.1, forward strand.
GTGACGAAGGCGGAGGTGCCTGCCAAGGCCAAGCCAGCGCAGCGGGTTAAAGAGGTTGTCGAGACGAAGCTGAGCCCTGAGCCCACGGTGGCGCCGAAGCCCACCCCCCCACCGGCCAAGCCCGCGCCCGAGGTGCGGCCGAAGGCGAAAGCCATTCCCGCCGAGGAGAAGGCTCGCAAGAAACCGGTGGTACCGCCGCCCGTTCCCGAGGAGAAGGGGATAGTAACGGCCAAGCCCGCGCCCGCTCCAGCACCCCCCAGGCGTGAGACCCCGCCTCCCGCCCCGAAGCGCGAGGCTCCGCCCGCACCGCGGGTGCATCCGGAGCGCCCCCGTGTTGACGCACCCCGCCCGGCGCCTCCCGTCGCGGAAAAGCCGGCCCCGGTCGCGGAGAAGAGACCCCCGATCACGGAGAAGAAGCCGCCGGTCGCGCCGAAGCCGGCCCCCGTCGCCGAGCGGCCAACTCCGGCGGCGGCAAAGCCGACAGTGGTACCTCCGGCGGCCCCGCCCAGGCCGCCCGAGGTGACGCCGCCGGTGAGTCCCCCACCTCCCAAGGTGGTCAAGATCCCAGAGACGATCACGGTGAAGGAGCTCTGCGAGAAGCTGGCCACGAGCCCCAGTGAGATCATCAAGAAGCTGATGAAGATGGGGATCATGGCCACCGTGAACCAGAACCTGAGTCCCGACCTGATCAAGCGGGTCGCCGCCACGCTCGGGTTCGATGTGGAGATGGCCCGGGTTGAGGAAGTGGAAGAGGCCGCGGCCGAGGTCGAGGACCCGACCCAGCTGCGCTTCAGGCCACCCGTGGTGACCGTCATGGGGCATGTGGATCATGGGAAGACTTCTCTGCTCGACGCCATTCGGAAGACCAATGTCATTGCCGAGGAGGTAGGGGGCATCACCCAGCATATCGGCGCCTACGAGGTGGAGCTGCCTCCGGATCCCGGGACGAAGTTTCCCGGAGGGCGCGTGGTCTTCCTGGACACACCGGGGCATGAAGCCTTCACCGCGATGCGGGCTCGGGGGGCCCACGTGACCGACGTGGTGGTGTTGGTGGTGGCCGCCGATGACGGGGTGATGCCCCAGACCATTGAGGCCATTAACCATGCGAAGGATGCCAAGGTGCCGATCCTGGTGGCCATCAACAAGATCGATAAACCGGGCGCGGACCCCAACCGGGTGAAGCAGCAGCTCAGCGAACACGGGCTCATCCCGGAGGACTGGGGAGGACAGACCATCTTTGTGGAGGTATCGGCGAAAAAGCGGACGGGCATCGAGCATCTCTTGGAGATGCTCCTGCTCCAGGCGGAGATCATGGAACTCAAGGCCAACCCCCTTAAGCCGGCCAAGGGGCTCGCCATCGAGGCCAAGCTCGACCGAGGCCGAGGGGCGGTGGCCACCGTGCTGGTGCAACAGGGGACCCTCAAAATTGGGGATGTCTTCGTGGTTGGGAATATCCATGGTCGGGTCCGCGCCTTGATCAACGACAAGGGGCGGAAAGTCCAGGAGGCCGGCCCCTCAACCCCCGTGGAGGTCTTGGGCCTCTCCGGCGTCCCGGCAGCGGGAGACACCCTGGCGGTAGTGGCCGATGAGCGAAAGGCCCGGCAGGTGGCCTTGGTCCGACGGCAGCAGCAGCGGGATACCACCTTTGCCGCCCAGCGCCGACTGACGCTCGAGGACCTCCACCGGCGGATCAAGGAGGGCGAGGTGAAGGAGCTTCGGCTGCTCCTGAAAGGGGATGTCCAAGGCTCGATCGAGCCGCTTCGGGAGTCTCTGGAGCGGCTCAGCGCCCCGGAGGTCCAGCTCAAGGTGATCCACGCGGCCGTGGGAGGGATCAGCGAGTCGGATGTGATGCTCGCCTCTGCCTCTAATGCCATCATCCTGGGCTTTACTGTCCGGCCCGATCCGAAGGCTCAGCGATTGGCCGAGATGACAGGGGTGGAGATCCGGCTCTACAACGTGATCTACGATGCGGTCGCCGAGATCAAGGAGGCGATGGAGGGGATGCTGGAGCTGCAGTTTGTCGAACGGCCCATGGGCCGGGCCGAGGTCCGGGCCACATTCGGCGTCCCCCGGTTCGGGACGGTCGCTGGCTGCTTTGTCAGCGAGGGGAAGGTGCTCCGGGATGCTGCCGTGCGCCTCGTCCGGGATGGCCGGGTCGTCCATCAAGGGAAGATTGCGTCGCTCCGGCGCTTCAAGGAGGATGTCCGCGAGGTCCAGAACGGCTATGAGTGCGGCATCGGTCTGCTGAACTTCAGCGATATCAAGGTCGGTGACGTCATCGAGGCGTACGAGCTGATTCCGGTGGCCCCCAAGCTGCAACCGGTGCACGGTTGATCGTGGGCTAGCGGTTACGAATGTCCACGAGCGGCTGACCCGGAGGCGATGATGGTCGTGGGAACGTGCCGGCTGGAGCTCAGGATGCCTCACACCTCTTCCTTGAAAGAGAAGAGGCAGATCCTGCGCAGCATCAAGGACCGGGTGCGGAACCGGTTCAATGTCTCCGTCGCCGAGGTGGGCTATCTCGAGGAGTGGCAGCGGGCGACGCTGGCCGTGGCCTGCGTGAGCAACGAGGCCAAGGTGGTGGATGAGATGCTCAGCAAGGTGGTCGATTGCATCGAGGAGCACGGGCAGGCGCTTTTGATGGACTACGCCATCGATGTGGTGGCCCACGGCGACGGGTTTCCGTGACGCGGAGAGACCTCGCATGGGGGTGAGTGGTGTCTCGGTCGGCACGAGTCGGGGATCTGTTGATAGAGGAGCTCAGCGATCTCCTCCTCCGTGAGATCAAGGATCCCCGCATCGGATTCGTGACGATCACCGAGGCCGAGGTGAGCGACGACCTCCGCCACGCCCGGGTGTATGTCGTCACCCACGAGACCGGGGAGGAGCGACAGCGAACCCTGGAAGGGCTGCAGAGTGCCCGGAGCTACCTCCGGGCCGCCCTCGGGCGACGCCTGCGCCTCCGCTATATCCCGGAGCTGACCTTCTGCATCGACGAGACCTTGGAGCGGGGCCTGCGGATCCACGAGATCCTCAAGTCCCTCGAGACGGGGGAAAAGCTGGATGGGCAGGGATCTTGAGCAGATCGTGACGGCCCTGAAGCAGAGCGCCTCGGTGGCCATCCTCTCGCATGTCCGTCCCGAGGGGGATACCCTGGGCTCCGCGCTGGGGTGCCACCTCGTCTTGAAATCCATGGGCAAGGAGGTGGCCACCTTCAATCCGGACCCGGTCCCCAAGAACCTGCGCGCCTTGCCGGGCGCGGCGGAGGTGATCCGGGCGGATCGGCTCCCCCGGCCGTTTGACTGCTACCTCGTCGTGGATGCCACGGATCCGAAGCGCGTCGGCGGGTTGCTCAGCGGCGTGCCACCCGGAAGCCTCGTGATCAATATCGACCATCACATCAGCAACACCCAATTTGGAACCCATAACTGGGTGGATCCCGAGGCGGCGGCCACCGGCGAGATGATCTATCACCTGATCGAGGCCATGGGGATCCCCCTATCGCGGGAGGTGGCCACCAACCTCTACGTGGCGATTCTCACCGACACCGGCTCCTTTCACTATGCCAATACCACGGCGCGGACCGTGCGGATCGCGGCGACGCTGATTGAGGCCGGCGCGGTTCCCCACGAGGTGGCGGAGCTGTTGTTTGATCAGCGCGAGGTCGAAGAGCTGCGTCTGTTGGGCACCCTGCTCACGAGGATGCAGCTCTCTCCCGACGGGGCGGTGGCCTGGATCGAAGTGACGCGGGATCTCCTGGAGGGGGCGCGGGTTGGCAGGGATGCCCTCGAGGATCTGATCAGCTACCCCCGTTCGGTCAAGAGCGTGAAGGTTGCCCTGCTCTTTACGGAGGAGGGTGGGCAGGGGGTGCGGATTAGTCTCCGGTCCAAGGGACAGGTGGACGTCGCCGCAGTGGCCAAGGTCTTTCAGGGAGGAGGACACAAGAACGCCGCAGGCTGCACGGTCATGGGCTCGCTCCCCGAGGTCCGCGAGCGGATTCTCGGGGAAATCCGTCGGGTCGTTACACGCATCGGAGATGAACGCGCTGATGGGAAGGGCTGAATCCAGGGACATCTCCGGGGTGCTCAACATCAACAAGTCGGCTGGGATGACCTCTCACGACGTGGTGGACGTCGTGCGCCGGCTCTACCACGTCCGCAAGGTCGGACATACCGGGACCCTGGACCCTCGAGGGACCGGAGTCCTCCCCATCTGTGTCGGCCGGGCCACGAAGATTGCCCAGTTCCTGACGACCGCCGACAAAGAGTATGAGATAGTCGTGCGCCTAGGGGTGACCACCGACACACAGGATGCCGATGGCAAGGTCATTGGGGAAGCGGAGGTTCGGGTATCCCGGGAGGAGGTGGAAGCGGCCCTGGGGCATTTCGTGGGGGAGGTCCAACAGATTCCCCCCCTCTTCTCAGCGAAGCGGGTGAGGGGAGAACGGCTGTACAGGATGGCCCGTCGCGGTGAGGACGTCCCTCGGGAACCGGTCACGATCCACATCTACACCATCCGCCTCTCCTCCTTCGACCCCCCCTTTGTCGGGCTCTGGCTGCACTGCAGCAAAGGGACCTATGCGCGGGCCCTCGCGGACGATCTCGGGAAGATGCTGGGATGTGGGGCGCACCTGTACAGCCTGGTCCGGGTCCGGGCGGGTCGCTTTGAGCTGAAGGATGCCCTGACGCTCGACGCCCTCGCGGCACTCGTCGCGGAGGGCAGGGGGCAGGAGCGACTCATCCCGGTGGAGGATGCCCTGGACCATCTCCCGGCAGTGCGGGTCCTCCCAGAGGCCTCCCGCCTCATCCTCCATGGCTCGGCGGTCGCCGCGGCGCAGGTGGTGAGCGTTCCCCCCGAAGTGGTCAAGGGGGCGATGGTCCGGGTCCTGGGGTTCCGGCGTCAACTCCTGTCGCTGGCCACGGCCATGGTGGACGGGGCCGATTTCACCCGAATGGATCCTCGGCGGCTCGTCCTTCAGCCGGTTCGGGTCTTTAGGTCTCCTGAGAGCCATTAGAGGGATGGAGATCACTCGGGACATCACACACCTGGGCGAAAAGTCCTTTCCGCATGTGGCGGCCGCGATCGGGACCTTTGACGGGGTCCACGTAGGTCACCAGCGGATCATTCGTACGGTGGTCGGGCGAGCCCGAGAGCATGGAGGGACCGGGGCGGCCTTCACCTTTGTGAACCATCCGCTGGAGGTTCTCCAGCCGGATCGGGCCCCGAAGCTGATCACCCCCTATCCTATCAAGGAGCGCCTCCTGAAGTCGCTAGGCGTGGATCTGCTGGTCGCCCTCCCCTTTACGGCGAGCCTGGCCGAGATGGAGGCCGAGGCCTTCGTGGAGGAGATTCTCTGGAAGAGGCTTCGCGTCGAGTTTCTCTGCCTCGGGTTCGATTTCCGGTTCGGCAAGGATAGGCGGGGGACGCCCGATCTCCTTAGGAAAATGGCGAATGCCCTCGGATTCCAGGTGGAGGTTCTTCCGCCGGTGACGGTGGACGGAACCGTCGTCAAATCAACGATCATCCGGGATCTGTTGCATCAAGGGAAGGTGGGCGAGGCGGCCCGATATCTTACCCGACCCTACGCCGCCCTTGGAGAGATCGTCCCTGGGGCAGGCAGGGGAAGGGGATTGGGTTTTGCCACGGCCAATCTCGTTCCGCCTGAGGACCTCCTCATCCCCGATGGGGTGTACGCAGGGCGGGTCTTCGTCGGCGAGGGGGGTTACGATGCGGCAATGAACGTCGGCGTTGCTCCCACGTTCGGGGCTGGGGGTCGCCGCGTGGAGGTCCATCTCCTCGATATCCAGGAAGATCGGGCGCCCGGGTACGGGCAAGCCGTCCTTGTGACTTTCTGGGAGCGAATCCGGGACGAGGTCCGCTTCGCCTCTGTTGAGGCGCTCCAGGCCCAGGTAGCGCGGGACATCCAGCGGGTCCGGGAGATCCTCAGCCAGCCCTCTACCGCTTCAGCAGATTGGGCTTTACTCGGGAGCGGGTCTTGTGCTAGCATGAAATGCGATTAAAGATTGAGAGAGGAGTGGAGGCGTGGCGAAGGATCTTGCCCGGAAACAGGAGCGGATCAAGGAGTTTCATCTTCACGGGCAGGATACCGGCTCGTCGGAGGTTCAGATTGCGCTTCTAAGCTCGCGGATTGATTCTCTCAGCCAGCACCTCTCCCTCCACAAACAGGATCACCATTCCAGGACGGGTCTGCTTCGAATGGTGAGCCGGCGGCGGAAGCTACTTAACTATTTGAAAACTAAGGATGCAGAGCGATACCGCAAGCTCATCGGTCGATTGGGGATCCGGCGCTAGCGAGCCTGTGGTCTCTCATCTAGGCAAATCCCTGGTGTGGTTGGAACGCCCGCGGTAGATGGCAGTTTAGGGTCATCTCTCGCGGGCTTTTTTGGCTGAGGTGACGGAAAGGGTATATGGAGCGATGATTCAACGCGTTGAGATAGCGGTTGAAGGACGGCAGCTTTCCCTCGAGGTGGGCCGGGTGGCCCGGCAGGCGGATGGGGCGGTCTTGGTCCAGTACGGGGATACAGTGGTCTTGGTAACGGTCGTGGCCGCGAAAGAGGCGCGGGAGGGGCTCGATTTTTTCCCCTTGACCGTGGACTATCAGGAGCGGGCCTACGCCGCCGGCATGATCCCCGGGGGCTTCTTCAAACGGGAGGGGCGGCCCCGGGATCAAGAGACGGTCGCCGCCCGCCTCATTGACCGGTCCATCCGTCCCCTCTTTCCCAAGGGCTTCCGGCGCGACGTCCAGATCATCGCGACGGTGATGTCCGCCGACCAGGAGAATGATCCGGATGTGATTGCCATGGTGGGCGCCTCAGCGGCCTTGACCGTCGCCACCGTTCCCTTCGCGGGCCCGATCGGGGCCGTGCGGGTCGGCCGGGTCGGGGGGCGGCTCACCTTGAATCCCACGTACAAGCAGATGCAGGAATCGGACCTGGACCTGGTCCTTGCCGGAACTACCGAGACGGTGATCATGGCCGAGGCGGGGGCCAGGGAGGTGCCGGAGGAGGTCGTCCTCGAGGCGATTGCGCTTGGCCAGAAGGCTGGTGCCGAGATCATCCGGATGCAAGAGACACTGGCTGCTCTGGTCGGCGGGCGGAAGTCCACATTCACCCCACCCCCCAAGGACCCCGCCCTGCTCGAGCGGGTCTCGACCCTTGCCCGCGGACCTCTTCGGGGGCTGGCGACGCTTAAGGAGAAGGAGGCCCAGCAGGTCCGGCGTCGAGAGATCGTGGAAGAGACCCTGCGGGCCTTCGCCGGCGAACCGGCCGAGATTCAGGTCCAGGTGAAGGAGATCCTGGAGCGACTCGAACGCGAGGAGATGCGGCGGCTGATCCTGGAGAAGGGAGAGCGGGCGGATGGTCGGGCCCTTGGAGAGGTACGGCCGATCACGTGCGAGGTCGGTGTGTTGCCCCGGACGCACGGGTCGGCCCTCTTTACACGGGGCCAGACCCAGGCACTCGTCACCACCACCCTCGGAACCTCCGAGGATGTCCAACGCCTGGACAGTATCGAAGGAGAGGGGTTCAAACGGTTCATGCTTCACTATAACTTCCCGCCGTTCAGCGTGGGGGAGGTTCGGTTCCTCCGAGGTCCCGGCCGTCGAGAGATCGGTCACGGCACGTTAGCCGAACGGGCGCTCCTCGCCGTGCTCCCGAGCCCGGAGGAGTTCCCGTACACCATTCGGATCGTCGCGGACATCCTGGAGAGTAACGGCTCCTCCTCGATGGCCTCCGTCTGCGGAGCCACCTTGGCCCTCATGGACGCCGGCGTCCCCGTCAAGTCGGCCGTCGGAGGGGTGGCCATGGGTCTGGTGGTGGAAGGGGAGAGGTCCGCGGTGCTGACCGATATCATGGGGCTGGAGGACCATCTCGGCGATATGGACTTCAAGGTCGCCGGCACCCGGAAAGGCATTACGGTGCTTCAGATGGATCTGAAGGTCCAAGGCGTCACACAAGCCCTGATGGCCGAGGCGTTGGAGCGGGCCCGCCAGGCCCGGATGCACGTCCTCGACGAGATGGGGAAGACGTTGGCCGAACCCCGCCCCGCCCTCTCCGTCTATGCCCCGCGCCTCCTCACCATGAAGATCCCGGTGGACAAGATCCGAGAGGTGATCGGGCCGGGGGGTAAGGTCATCCGCGGCATCATCGAGGAAACCGGCTGCAAGATCGACATTCAGGATGATGGCACGGTCGAAATCGCCTCGATGGACGAAACGGCGGCGGAGAAGGCTGTGGCCATTATCAATCGGATCGTCGAGGTGCCGGAGGTGGGCAAGGTCTATAAGGGCAAGGTGAAGCGGATCGTGGAATTTGGCGCCTTCGTCGAGATCCTGCCCGGGACCGACGGGCTCCTCCACATCTCCCAGATCGCTGAACATCGCATTCAGCGAGTGCAGGATGTCCTCTCCGAGGGAGATGAGGTGACGGTCAAGGTGATCGAGATTGACCCCTCGGGGAAGATCCGGCTGAGTCGGAAGGAAGTGTTGCGGGCCCAGGGGGCTGAGGCGGCGGAGCATCGGGAAGAGGCAGGGCCACCTCGGCCCGTGGAATGGGGATCCCGCGGCCAGACGGAGATAGCCCGGGACCGAGACAGGAAGCGGTAGCGATGGCGGTGCCCCAGGTCTCTTACTGCAAGACGGTCCTCGATAACGGCCTCGTCATCCTGACGGAGAGGATGCCGGCGATGCGGTCCGTCTCCATCGGCGTGTGGATCCAGGTGGGCTCGCGTGATGAGGAGAGGGGGCAGGCGGGGATCTCCCATTTCATCGAGCACATGGCCTTCAAGGGGACGGAGAAGCGCAGTGCCGAGGAGATTGCCGCCGCTATTGATTCGGTTGGGGGGACGCTCGACGCCTTCACCAGCCGGGAGTACACCTGCTTCTCTTCAAAGGTCCTGGGCGAGCACCTGCCGCTGGCCGTGGACCTCCTCGCAGACCTCCTGCTGCACGCTCGCCTCTACCCCAGCGACATCGAAAAGGAGCGCGAGGTGATCCTCCAGGAGATCAAGATGGTGGAGGATGCCCCGGATGATCAGATTCACGATCTCTTCGCCCAGACCATCTGGGCGGACCATCCTCTGGGTCGTCCGATCCTGGGGTGGCGCGAGACCCTCCGGCAGATCGGGCGGGATGAGATCGTGCAGCACCTGGACCGTTACTACCGGCCCGATCGGGTGATTATCTCCGCCGCCGGGGACTTGGACCATGACGCCTTGGTGGATCTCGTGGCGGCCGCGTTCGGAGGCTGGGGCGGTCGTGCCCATGCCGGATTCACCGCTCCCCCCGTCTCGCAATTGACCGCGGTGAATGAAGATCGGGATCTCAGCCAGATTCACCTCTGCCTGGGGGTCAATGGCCTCGCGACCGCGCACCGGGACCGCTACACCATGTCGATCCTCAATGCGATCCTCGGGGGCGGGATGAGCTCCCGCCTGTTCCAGGAGATCCGGGAGAAGCGAGGGCTCGTCTACTCCATCTATTCGTACGGCGCCTCCTACCGCGACGGCGGTCTCCTCGTGATCTATGCGGGGACCAGCAGCGACCACTATCAAGAGGTGGTAGACCTCATCCAGGGGGAGCTCCGAAAGATTCGGGATGAGCCTGTGCGTCCCGCGGATTTGCGACGCGCCAAGGAGCAGCTCAAGGGTAATCTCCTCCTCGGCCTCGAGAGCACCAACAGCCGGATGACCCGTCTCGCCAAGATGTACATTGCCTTCAACCGCTGCTTCGGGCTCGAGGAGATCATCCAGGGGATCGAGGAGGTGACGCCGGAGCGCCTCCGGCAGCTCACCCAGTCCCTTTTTGATGGCGGGGCGTGCGCCTTGGTTTCCATCGGCCGCATCCTGCAACACTCTCCATCGGTCTGACCCCGAGGGGTCTCCACTGCAATCCTGTGGTGATACCGCCGTGGCATTGCCGCCACGTGTGAGGAGGACCGAGCGATGATTCCCCGCTACAGCCTCCCCAGGATGGCTGCCCTCTGGGATCCGGAGCATCGGTTCTTGGTATGGCTCCGATCGAGATCCTCGCCTGTGAGGCCTGGGCGCAGCTGGGAAAGGTTCCTGTCCAGGCCCTGGAGGAGATCAAGGCTCGAGCCGCCTTTGATCTTGGCCGGATCGAGGCGCTGGAGCAAAAGGTACGGCATGAGGTCATCGCATTCCTCACCGCGGTGGCGGAACGGGTCGGTGAGTCGAGTCGCTACATCCACCTCGGCTTGACCTCCTCGGACGTTATGGACACCGCGTTAGCGTTTCAGCTCCAGGAGGCGGCAGACATCCTCTTGGAGGATTGCGACGCCCTGCTCGAGACCCTCAAGACGTTAGCCAGGATTCACAAGCAGACCGTCATGGTCGGTCGGACCCACGGGGTGCATGCCGAGCCGATGACCTTCGGTCTCAAGGTGGCTCGGTGGTATAGCGAGATGCTGCGAAACCGGGAGCGGCTTGCCCAGGCCAAGGCAGCCGTGGGCTACGGCAAGGTCTCGGGGGCGGTCGGGACCTATGCCCATATCCCTCCTTCCATCGAAGCGTATGTCTGCGAGCGGTTGGGGCTCAATCCCGAGCCGGTGTCGAGCCAGGTCGTCCCCCGGGATCGGCATGCCCAGTTCCTCGGAACGCTCGCCATCATCGGGGCGACACTGGACAGCATCGCGACCGAGGTCCGCCACCTGCAGCGGACCGAGGTTGCCGAAGCGGCAGAGCCCTTCGCCGAAACCCAGAAAGGCTCTTCCTCCATGCCGCACAAGAGAAACCCCGTGACCTGTGAACAGATCTCGGGACTCTCCCGAGTCCTTCGGGCGAATGCCATCGCGGCCCTGGAGAATGTCCCCCTCTGGCACGAGCGGGACATCAGCCACTCCTCGGTGGAACGCATCATCCTCCCTGACTCCACCATTGTGCTCGATTACCTTCTCGTGAAGGCACGGGAAGTGTTGGAGGGGCTCCAGGTCTACCCGGAACGTATGGAGCGGAACATCCAGCAGACACAAGGGCTCCTCTTCTCGCAACGGGTCCTCCTGGCCCTGACCGAGAAGGGGGTGACCCGGCAGGTGGCCCATGATCTGGTTCAGCGCAGCGCCACGAAGGCCTGGGAGAAGGGGGAGCATTTTCAGGCCGTGCTGCTCCGGGACCCGGAGGTCCTGCGGCACCTTTCGGTCGATGAGGTCGCCGCCTGCTTCGATCTGACGCCGTACCTGGAGCATGTCGACACCATCTTCGCCCGATTGGGGCTGTAGGGGAGCGACATGGAGCGGCGGACGAAGATCTACGAGGGCAAGGCCAAGATCCTGTACCAGACGGACGACCCGGATCTGTTGATCCAGTACTTCAAGGACGAAGCGACGGCCTTCAACGCCCAGAAGCGGGGGATCATCGAACAGAAGGGGGTCTATAATAATCGGATCTCCTCGGTCCTGTTCACGTACCTGGGGCGACGCGGCGTCCGGACCCACTTTGTCAAGCAGCTGAACGACCGCGAGATGCTCGTGAAGAGGCTCGAGATCATCAAGATCGAGGTGGTGGTCCGGAATATCAGTGCCGGCTCGCTCTCCAAGCGGTTGGGTCTCCCCGAGGGGAAGCCCCTGCCAGCACCCGTGCTCGAGTTCTTCTACAAGGACGATGCCCTCGGAGATCCGATGATCAACGAGGATCATGTCCGATTGCTGGGCCTCGCTACGCCCCGGGAGGTGAGGGCCATCCGGAAACGGGCCCTCGTCGTGAATAACCTGCTCCGTAAGTTTCTCGATAAGCGCGGGCTGATCCTGGTGGACTTCAAGCTCGAGTTCGGGCGCCACCGGCGGCAGCTCTTGCTTGGCGACGAGATCACCCCTGATGGATGCCGCCTCTGGGACAAGGAGACGCTGGAGAAGATGGATAAGGACCGGTTCCGCAGGGATCTCGGCAAGGTGGAGGAGGCGTATCAGGAGGTGTACCGGCGGATCTGCAACACGTGACAGCCTGGGGGAGTTAATTGATACGCGCGAAGGTGTATGTGACGCTGAAGAAAGGGGTCCTCGACCCGCAGGGGGAGACGGTGCGGGGAGCGCTGGAGACGCTCGGGTTTGCCGGGGTGAAGGATGTGCGGGTTGGAAAATTCATGGTGGTCACCCTGAACGAGGTCAGCCGCGAAGAGGCCTCGAGGCGCGTGGACCAGATGTGCAAGAAACTCCTGGCGAATCCGGTGATCGAGGACTATCGGTTCGAGCTGGAGGAGGGTTAGGTGCGATTCGGGATCATCGTCTTTCCCGGATCCAACTGCGAGCTGGACTGCCAGTGGGTGTTGGAAAAGGTCCTGGGGCAGCAGGCGGATCTCATTTGGCATACAGAGAAGGAGCTCAAGGACTACGATTGCCTCATCCTGCCGGGGGGCTTCGCCCACGGAGACTATCTGCGCACGGGGGCGATTGCGCGATTCTCGCCGGTCATGAAGGCGGTCGAGCGGTACGCTGAAGACGGCGGCCTGATCCTCGGCATCTGCAATGGATTTCAGGTGCTGTGCGAGGCCGGACTCTTGCCGGGGGCACTCCTCAGAAACACGAGCCTTGCCTTCATCTGCCGCCATGTCCACGTCCGCGTCGAGAACACGGCGACACCCTTCACCACCGCGTGCCGCCCGGGTCAGGTTCTCCGTGTGCCGATCAATCACAACGAGGGGCGCTATTACGCCGACCCTGAAACCCTGCGGCAGCTCAACGAGAAGGGCCAGGTCATCTTCCGCTATGCGACAGCGGGCGGGGAGACTACCGATGGAGCGAACCCCAATGGGTCCCTCGACAATATCGCTGGCATCTGCAACGAACGGAGAAACGTCCTCGGCCTGATGCCGCACCCGGAGCGAGCCGCGGAATCCCTGCTCGGGTCGACCAGTGGCCTTCTCCTGTTCGAGTCGATCGTGCGCTCTGGTCGAGCCGCCTCCCCCATGTTCCGGTGATCGCATGAACGAGCCGACCATCACTCAAGAGATCATTGCCGCGCACAACTTGACGCGGGAGGAGCACGACCAGGTCGTGGCCATCCTGGGGCGTGAGCCGACCTATACGGAGCTGGGGATCTTCTCGGTCATGTGGTCGGAGCACTGTAGCTATAAGAGCTCCAAGGTGCATCTCCAGACCCTCCCCACCTCCGGCGCTGCCGTCCTGCAAGGGCCGGGGGAGAACGCCGGGGTGGTCGATCTGGGGGACGGCCTCGCTGCCGTCTTTAAGGTGGAGAGTCACAATCATCCTTCGTTCATTGAGCCGTACCAGGGCGCGGCTACCGGCGTGGGTGGAATCATCCGGGACATCTTCACTATGGGCGCCCGGCCGATTGCGCTGCTCGATTCCCTCCGCTTCGGCCCCCTGGCCGACGCGCGGAACCGGTATCTCATGGGCGGCGTGGTCGCCGGGATCTCGGGGTACGGCAACGCCGTGGGGGTTCCCACCGTCGGAGGCGAGGTGTGCTTTGCCGAGTGCTACAGCGGAAACCCCCTGGTCAATGTCCTGTGCCTCGGGATCGCCCCGGTCGACAAGCTCTTCTATGGCCGCGCGGGCGGGATCGGCAACCCGGTCTTCTATGTGGGTGCCAAGACCGGTCGGGACGGCATTCACGGCGCCACCATGGCTTCGGAGACCTTCGATGAGAAGAGCGAGGAACGCCGCCCCACGGTGCAGGTGGGGGATCCCTTTCGGGAGAAGCTGTTGATCGAAGCCTGCCTGGAGCTGATGCGGACCGATGCGTTGGTCGGCATTCAGGACATGGGGGCGGCCGGCCTCACCTGTTCGAGCTGCGAGATGGCCAGCCGCGGAGGGACAGGCGTGGAGATCGACGTCCGGCTCGTGCCGCGTCGGGAAGAGGGGATGACGCCTTACGAGGTGATGCTGTCTGAGTCTCAGGAGCGGATGCTGCTGGTGGCGCGGGAGGGGGCCGAGCGGATCGTGCAGGAGATCTTTGCCCGGTACGATCTGGACGCGGTGGTCGTGGGCCGGGTGACCGCCGACGGACTGATGCGGGTCCGGGACGGCACGCGGGTCATGGCGGAGATCCCGGTCAAGGGGCTCGTGGCGAATGCCCCGGTCTACCGCCGACCGGCCCTCCGTCCCGCCTGGCAAGATGAGGTCCAGTACCTCGACCTCCATCACATCCCCCTGCCGCGGGATTGCGGGGAAGTGCTCTTGCGTCTGTTGGCCTCCCCGACCATCGCCTGCAAGGCGACCGTGTGGGAGCGGTACGACCACATGCTCTTTCTGAACACGGTCGTCGGCCCGGGCGCCGATGCCGTTGTGCTCCGCCTCAAGGGAACCGAGCGGGGTATCGCGCTGGCCATGGACGGCAACGGCCGGTATGTTTTTCTGGATCCCCGTGTCGGCGGGATGATCGCGGTGGCCGAGGCGGCCCGGAACGTCGTGACGAGCGGCGCAGAGCCGGTCGCGATCACGAACTGTCTCAATTTCGGAGACCCCACGCGGCCCGAGATCATGTGGCAGTTTGCCGAGGCGGTCCGCGGCATGGCCGAAGCCTGCCGCGCCCTGCAGACGCCTGTCACCGGCGGCAATGTGAGCTTCTATAATGAGACCATGGGACAGGCCATCTTCCCCACGCCGATCGTCGGGATGCTGGGGATTCTCGCCCACATTGACCATGCCACCACGCCGGGCTGGAAGGGGGCAGGGGATGTCGTGGTCTTGTTGGGTCAGACGCGGGAAGAGTTGGGGGGGAGTGAATACCTCAAGGTCTGTCACGGGTTGATCCAGGGCCGGCCCCCGACGATCGATCTGGATTTCGAGCGACGGGTCCTGCAATGCTGTCTGGAGGCGATTCGGGCGGGCTTCGTGCGATCGGCTCATGACTGCTCGGATGGAGGACTCGCGGTGGCGTTAGCCGAAAGTTGTATCAGCGACCCGGAGAGGCACATCGGCGTCGAGGTCAGCCTTTCCGAGACAGGTCGGCCTGATGCCCTCCTCTTCGGCGAGGGCCAGTCCCGGATTCTCCTCTCCCTGCGGGAGGCCGATCTCGGCAGGCTCGAGGCGATCGCTCTGCGCCATGGCGTCCCGGTCACGATCCTCGGGCGAACAGGGGGTTCCCGATTCCTCTGTACAGGCCGAACGTTCACGATAAATCTTCCCGTGGCCGCTCTCGATCAGGCCTGGCGCGGGTCCCTGCCCACCTTGCTTCGTCAAGGATGAGGGAGGAGGGATGAAGACCATCAACATCGGTCTGGTCGGTTTCGGGACGGTCGGCACGGGCGTCGTTAAGCTTTTGAAAGGGCAGGCCCCGCTGCTCGAGCGCCGTCTGGCCGCGCGGCTCCGGCTGAAACGGATCGCCGACCTCGACCTCACGAGGCCGAGGGATGTCGAGGTGGACCCCAAGATCCTCACCACGAACGCACGCGAGATCATCGAGGATCCCGCCATCGACATCGTCATCGAGCTGATCGGCGGGACGACGACGGCCCGCGAGGTGAGTCTCGCCGCGTTGCGCAGCGGCAAGCACCTGGTCACTGCCAACAAGGCCCTGCTGGCCACCCACGGCCTCGAGCTGTTCAGGGCGGCGGCCGAGAAGCGGGTGGATTTGGGGTTTGAGGCCAGCGTGTGCGGGGGGATTCCGATCATCCGGGCCGTCCGGGAGGGCCTGGTGGCCAACCGGATCCACTCCATTGAGGGCATTGTCAACGGAACGTGTAACTACATCCTGACCAAGATGACCGAGCTGGGGGCCCCGTTCGCCGAGGTCCTGAAAGAGGCGCAGGACCAGGGCTACGCCGAGGTGAACCCGTCCCTGGACATCGATGGTATCGACGCGGCTCACAAGCTCCAGATCTTGGCCTCCATCGCCTACGGGGGCTCCGTGGACTTCAACGCGATCCATGTGGAAGGCATCCGCGGGATCGACCCGGACGACATCCAGTACGCGAAGGAGCTGGGGTACCGGGTGAAGCTCTTGGCCATTGCGAAAGAGACCGACGGCGAGATCGAGGTGAGGGTCCATCCCACCTTGATTCCCGAGGACCATCTCCTCGCCTTCGTGGGTGGTGTCTTTAACGCCGTCTACATCGTCGGAGACGCCACCGGATCGCTGATGTTTTATGGCAGGGGGGCCGGCCAGTTGCCCACGGCGAGCGCCGTGGTGAGCGACGTCGTCGAGATCGCCCAGAACATCCTCTATCAGCGTCCGTCGCGGCCCTCCCATATTCCGGCGATCGCCGGGGAGGGCCTGAAGATCAGGCCGATGGCTGAGGTCCGGACTCGCTATTACCTCCGGGTGATGGCTGTCGACAAGCCGGGGGTCCTCTCGAAGGTCTCGGGGATCCTGGGCAGTCACGACATCTCCATCGCCTCGGTGATCCAGAAGGGCCGGCATGCCCGGGCCAGTGTCCCGGTCGTGATGATGACCCACGAGGCGGTGGAGGGGGCCATGCGCAGGGCGTTGGCAGAGATCGATGCCCTCGACGTGGTGTCGGGAAGGACGGTCTGTCTCCGGGTCGAAGAATCCTAGTGGGTTCATAGTTCAGGGTTCATGGATAGGTGGAGTGAACGCGAGCGGAGCTCGCAATCATGTGGCGCGGCGTCATACATCAGTATCGGAAGTTTTTGCCGGTGACGGACAGGACGCCGGTCATCACCCTGTACGAGGGAAACACCCCCCTGATTCGGGCGGAGCGACTCGCGGATACCCTCGGGATCCGGGTGGAGCTCTACCTGAAGGTTGAGGGGGCCAATCCCACCGGCTCGTTCAAGGATCGGGGGATGACGGTCGCCATCAGCAAGGCGGTGGAGGCAGGGGCGACCGCGGTGATCTGCGCCTCCACCGGAAACACCTCTGCGTCGACGGCCGCGTATGCCGCCCGCGCGGGGTGCCGCGCCATTGTGGTCGTTCCACAGGGCGCCGTCGCCCTCGGAAAACTCTCGCAGGCGATCATGCACGGGGCGACGCTCATCCAGCTGCAGGGGAACTTCGACGAGGCCCTCGAGATCGTCAAGGGGGTCTCGGAGAGGTTTCCGGTCGCCCTGGTGAATTCCGTGAACCCGTTTCGCATCGAGGGGCAAAAGACGGCCGCCTTTGAGGTCTGTGAGCAGCTCGGGGAGAGCCCCGACCTGGTGTGTATCCCGGTCGGCAATGCCGGGAACATCAGCGCGTACTGGAAGGGCTTTCGGGAGTACCGGGAGGCGGGCGCGATCAGTACCCTACCCCGGATGATCGGTTGGCAGGCTGAGGGAGCGGCCCCGCTGGTCCTCGGGCGCGTGGTGCGGCACCCCGAGACCGTTGCATCAGCCATTCGGATTGGCAACCCGGCCAGCTGGAAGCCGGCCCTGGGGGCGATCGAGGAGTCCCAGGGAGCGATCGGGACCGTGTCGGATCAGGAGATCCTCCACGCATACCGACAGGTGGCGGAGCTTGAGGGCGTCTTTTGCGAGCCGGCCTCGGCAGCGGCGGTGGCGGGCCTCATGAAGGCTTGTGGGGAGGGGAGGATCTCTGCCGGCGCCCGCGTGGTCTGTGTCCTCACCGGCCATGGTCTGAAGGACCCGCAGACGGCGCTGATGTCTGCACCCCCCCTGCAGACCGTGGAGGCGACGCTGGAAGCGGCGGTCCGGGCTATGCGCCTCGGCTGATGGACCTCACCCTGCGTTTCCTCCTTGACCTGTATGCGGGCGTGTGTCCCATCACGATGTACCCCACTGTCGGGAGCCCGCTCCGGCGCATCCAGCCGAACTGCATCGACCTGGTCCTCATCCGGGAGAATGTCGAGGGGTTCTTTGCGCTCGGAAAGCGGTGGAGACGCGTGAAAACCGAGAAAGGGCTTGACTCGGGTAGGGGGCGACGGTATGTTATAAATCGCCTGGTTTCCAGGCCGTTTTTATCTCTTGGGTCCTCTTTCCAGGCGGGAATAGCTCAGTGGTAGAGCATCGCCTTGCCAAGGCGAGGGTCGCGGGTTCAAATCCCGTTTCCCGCTCCATGGGTGGCGGGGCGGCGTAGCCAAGTGGCCAAGGCAGAGGTCTGCAAAACCTTTATTCCCGGGTTCGAGTCCCGGCGCCGCCTCCAGATATTGCTCATGGTTCATGGTGCATAGTTCATGGGCACCGAGCCGTGTGCCATCCACCGTGAACCCTGACCTGTGAACCATGAACCAGTCATAAAAAGATCGCCTTTGACAGTACGAGGCCGGGGTGGCGGAATTGGTAGACGCAAGGGACTTAAAATCCCTCGGGCCTCTGGCTCGTGCGGGTTCGAGTCCCGCCCTCGGCACCATCGGCTCGTTAAGAGGCTTCACCGATCACCCGGAGGCTGAAGGCCCTGGAGGTGCCACAACCAGTTGTCGGCGCACCGTGAACAGGCACCGGTGAACCGCGGCAGGCACGTAGCTCAGGGGGAGAGCGCTTGCTTGACACGCAAGAGGTCGGCGGTTCAAGACCGCCCGTGCCTACCATCCCCGCTTTCATGCATCCTTCGTGGATGATCACACAGGTATCACGGAGGAGTCCGTGATGCCTTTTTTTGTTGACCAAGGGTAGCGACGGCATGGGGCAGGTCCAGGTGATCCTCCCCGATGGGAGGAGTGAGAAGTGTGAGGCGGGCCCTCCCGTCTCGGAGCTGCTCCGCCGCATCGATGTCGACCTTGAGGGTCGGGTGGTGGCGGCACGTGTTGGCGGAAAGACCGTTGACCTCTCCGCGGTGCCGCCCGCTGGGACGAGGATCGAGGCGATCCTGATCGATTCTTCCGAGGGCCTCTCTATCCTCCGTCACAGCACCGCCCACCTGATGGCGGCTGCGGTCCAACAGGTGTATCCGGGGGCCAAGTTTGCCATTGGCCCGCCGGTCGAGGACGGCTTCTACTACGATATCGACCTTCCCCGACCAGCGGCGGTCGAGGATCTGCCGGTCATCGAGGCGAGGATGCGGGCGCTTCAGGCTGAGCGTCTGCCGTTTGTCCGGATGGAGATGCCGCTCGATGAAGCCATGCGGCTGATGCAGGAAGGAGGGCAAACCTACAAAGTGGAGATCCTCGAGACGATTCGCCGCTACGGGACCTCCAGGCCCGATGCGGTGGAGGAGCTCGGGAAAGAGGCCGAGGCGGGCGAGGTCGTCAGCTTGTACCGGACCGGGTCTTTCCTCGACCTCTGCCGAGGGCCCCACGTGGCCGACACCTCGTATCTACGGGCCTTCAAGTTGACCCACATTGCGGGGGCCTACTGGCGGGGGGATGAGCGGAATCCCATGCTGACCAGGATTTATGGCACCGCCTTCCCGACGGCGGAGGCCCTCGAGCAACACCTCCACCGCCTCGAAGAGGCCAAACGCCGGGATCACCGGCGTCTCGGTCGGGAGCTGGAACTGTTCAGCATCGAGGACGAGATCGGCCCGGGGTTGGTGCTGTGGCATCCGAAGGGCGCCCTGGTCCGGGAGGTAATCGAGACCTTCTGGCGGCAGGAGCACCGTCGCAGGGGATATCAACTCGTCTACACCCCTCATGTCGCCCGGGCGCATTTGTGGGACGTGAGCGGGCATCTGAGCTGGTATCGGGAGAACATGTTTTCCGGGATCGAGGTCGAGGGGCAGCAGTACCTGGTCAAGCCGATGAACTGCCCCTTTCACATTCTGATCTACCGCTCGCAGACGCGGAGCTACCGGGATCTTCCCCTCCGCCTCGGCGAAATGGGGACCGTCTACCGCTACGAACGGTCGGGAGTCCTCCATGGGTTGCTCCGGGTCCGGGGGTTCACCCAGGATGACGCCCACATCTTCTGCCGCCCGGAGCAGCTCGAAGGCGAGGTCGCCGACGTGCTGGAGATGGCGTTGGCCATGCTCCGGGCCTTCGGATTTACCGAACACCACCTCGTCCTCTCGGTGAGCGATCCCGACCGGATGAGCAAGTACGCGGGGAGCGAGGGTGAGTGGCGCAGGGCAGAGGCGGCCCTGGAAACGGTCCTGGAAAAGAGCGGGATGGTCTTCGAGCGGGTGAAGGGCGAGGCGGCCTTTTACGGGCCCAAGATCGATGTCTCCCTTGTCGATGTCCTGGGGCGTCGATGGCAATGCGCCACAATCCAGGTCGATTTCAACATGCCCGAGCGGTTCGATCTGGGCTACATCGGAGAGGACGGAAGATCGCACAGGCCCCTGATGGTTCATCGCGCCCTCTTCGGCTCCCTGGAGCGATTCTTTGGCATACTGATCGAGCACCACGCCGGAGCGTTTCCGGTCTGGCGGCCCCGGTTCAGGTCGTGGTCCTTCCGCTCACCGAGCGGCACACGCCATACGCCCAGGAGGTGGCGGATCGCCTGGCGGCGGCCGGCGTGCGGGTCCAGATCGACGATCGGAACGAAAAGGTCGGATATCGGATTCGCCAGGCGGAGGTGACCAAGGTCCCCTACATCCTCGTGGTGGGAGACCGGGAGGCGCAGGAAGGCCAGGTGTCTGTGCGGGAGCGGGGTCGCCGCGAGCGGGGGGCGATGCCCCTGGATACCCTGCTCGACGAGCTTCGGGGGGCGCTTCATCCGCCCGTGACTGAACGGGCGCGGTAAGGAGGTGAGGAGGGATCGAAAGGGGCCTGCGAATTAACGAACGGATCCGGGTCCGGGAGATCCGCGTGATCGACCCCGACGGGGTTCAGCTCGGGATTTTGACACCAGGGGAGGCGCTGGAAAAGGCGCGGAGCCTGGGGCTCGACCTCGTCGAGATCGCGCCCACTGCCACGCCGCCGGTCTGCCGCATCATGAACTACGGCAAGTATCGGTACGAGCAGTCGAAAAAGGCCAGAGAGGCCAAAAAGAAACAGGTGATCATTCAACTGAAGGAGATCAAGCTGCGCCCCAAGACCGACGAGCATGACTTCCAGTTCAAGGCGCGTCATGTGGACCGGTTCCTGCGGGCCGGGCATAAGGCGAAGATCACCATGATGTTCCGGGGTCGGGAAATGGTCCACACCGAGCTGGGGAAGCGCCTGTTGGATCGCCTGATGGATGTCCTGAAGGACGTTGCGCAGGTGGAGCAACCGGCGAGGCTCGAGGGGCGGAACATGACCATGGTCCTGGGTCCGAGGCCGGATCTGAAACCGGCATCAGCCAAGCCAGGCCCGGAGCCGGCGGCTGCCAAGGACACGGCGAAGGAGAAGGACAAATAAGAGCCCGGCGGACTACGGACGGCCGCCGAAAGAGGAAGGCGATGCCCAAGCTCAAGACCCACCGAGGCGCAGCCAAGCGGTTCAAGGTGACCGGGACTGGAAAGGTCCGGCGGCGAAAGGCCGGCAAGAGCCACCTGTTGACCGGCAAGGGGGCGGATCGTCGCCGGCGGCTCCGCAGGGGGGCCCTCATCCATCCGTCGAACGTCAAGCGGGTCCGTCAACTGATCCCGTATCTGTAAGCAGGGCGAGGAGAAGGAAGCATGGCGAGGGTCAAGGGAGGGTACGTCACCCGGCGTCGGCGGAACCGGGTCCTGAGACAGGCGGAAGGATTCTGGGGAAAGCGCAAGTCGAACTTCCGCATTGCCCAGGAGGCGGTGGACCGGTCCCTGAAGTATGCCTACCGGGATCGGCGGGTGCGCAAGCGTGAGTTCCGCAGTCTCTGGGTGACCCGGATCAGCGCTGCCGCGCAGGCCAACGGTCTCTCGTACAGCAAGCTCATTGGGGGATTGAAGAAAGGCGGGGTGATCCTCGACCGAAAGACGCTTGCCGAGTTGGCGGTCAGAGACGCAGCCGCCTTTGGCCGCCTGGCGGCTGTGGCCAAGGAGTCGGCGGGCGCCTAACCGCAATGAAAACACTTGCCAGCGGGTCCTTTCATGGGCAGGCGCATTCCGCCACCCGCGAGCCAGCAAGGGAAGGCATCCTTCGTCGGCGGAAACATTCCACGGGGTGCTGATTCTGTTGCAACAGTGCCTTCGGCCCCTCGCTCCTGGGCTCTCGCGGCGACCCGATTCGGCGGCTTACGGCCCGGGTCCCTCCGTGTTCACGATCCGTGCAAAGAAAGTCGGGCACGGATCGCGCCTCGGTTTCCCAGGCCGTCGCCTGCCGGGGGACCCCGCCGCTTCCGCCAATGTCGCTCGGGGCCTGCAGGCGCTGTTGCCATGGCGGGACCCCCTGGCCGAACGCAAACCAGTTTCCGCCTTCCTCAGGATGTGCTTCCCTCGCCGGTTCGCAATGGGCAGGGCCCGATGATCATTGCATTGCGGTTAGGCTTAGGAGATCAAGAGTGATGGGAGGCACGGAGCGCGCCGAGCAAGAGCTAAAGGCGCTTGAGGCTTCAGCCTTGCCTGCCATTGACGGGGCGAGTGACCCTGAGGTCTTGGAACAGATCCGGATCCGTATCCTCGGGCGGAAAGGAGAGCTCACCGAGATCCTTCGAGGGGTCGGCGCCCTGCCGCCGGAGATTCGGCGTGAGGTTGGTCGGCAGGCGAACGCGCTCAAGGCCAGAATCGAAGCGGCGCTCGAGGCGCGGCAGCAGACCCTTCGGGCCGCCCTCCTCGACGAGCTGGCTGTCCGCGATGCGATCGACATCACCCTGCCCGGCCGACCGATCCAACGGGGGAGCCTCCATCCCATCACGGCGACGCTGTACGAGATTGTCGAGATCTTCCAGCACCTCGGCTTCTCGGTGGCCGAGGGCCCCGAAGTGGAGCTCGATTACTATAACTTCGAGGCCTTGAATATCCCGAAAGACCATCCGGCGAGAGACATGCAGGATACGTTCTATATCACGGATGATGTCGTGCTCCGTACCCACACCTCGCCCGTGCAGATCCGCGTGATGGAGGGGCAACCGCCTCCGGTCAAGATCGTGGCGCCCGGTCGGGTGTACCGGCGGGATGCCGATCCGACCCATTCCCCGATGTTCCATCAGGTGGAGGGGCTGCTGGTGGATTACGGGGTGAGCTTTGCGGATCTGAAGGCAACCCTCCAGGCCTTTGTGGATCAGTTCTTCGGAGCCGGCACTCGCCTCCGCTTCCGACCGAGCTATTTCCCATTCACCGAGCCGAGCGCCGAGGTGGACATTGGCTGTGCGATGTGCGACGGCGCCGGCTGCCGTGTCTGCAAGGGGAGCGGCTACCTGGAGATTCTGGGTGCGGGGATGGTGGATCCAGAGGTCTTCCGGATGGTGAATTATGATCCGGAGATTACCGGCTTTGCCTTCGGCATGGGGGTCGAGCGGATCGCCATGCTCAGGTACGGGATCGATGACATTCGTCTCTTCTTCGAGAATGACCTCCGCTTCCTCCAGCAGTTTCCCGCCCTCTAGTTCGCGGCGGAGCGGCGGCCAACGGGTCCTGTCGCCTGGCAACCCAGCCGTCCTCGGAGAACTCACGCGCCATTCAGTGGGAATAATCGGTTGCGAAATTCTCCTGCGGGCAGCCGGGCCTCGGCCTCCGCCACCCGCGAGCCGGCGAGGGGAGTAGCTTGGATGACTTCCCGAGCCGGAGAGCTAATAGGCGACAGTAACCGTTAGCCTGGAGGAGTTAATTGAAGGGGTCATTGGACGGAGCGGAGCGGGTGCGAGCCTGGATGTTGGAGCGGGGGGTGCCCGGCGAGCTGATCCGGCCGGGTGACCCTACGCCGACCGTTGAGAGCGCAGCGGCCGCCCTCGGTGTCAAGCCGGAGCAGGTGATCAAATCGCTCCTCTTCCTCGTCGACGGATCGCCCTATCTGGTGATCGTGCGGGGCACAGCCCGCGTGAACACGTCCAAGCTTCTACAGGCGCTCGGCGCACGGGAGGCCCGGCTCGCTAGAAAGGCGGAGGTCGAGGCGATCACCGGCTTTCCTGTCGGTGGGACACCCCCCTTCGCCCACCGGCAGTCTGTCCCCGTCCTCATCGACCGCGGCGTTTCGGACTTGGAGGAGATCTACGCGGGCGGCGGCGCGGACGACGTCATGCTCCGCCTCAAAGTCGCCGACCTCCTCCAGGCCACACAGGGCCGCCTCCTCGACGTGATCTAGCCAAGGATGCGCTCGGGAACCCGAGGATGTGCGAAACCCGCGAACGACAAGTGGAGGTGTTGACGAATGGTTGACGTGAATCCCGATATGAAGTGGTATAGCGCAATAAGCGATCGCAAGGGTTTACTGCCCACGGGAGGCGTCGAGGCTGACGGCGGTGGTGTCCTAATTTCACGAGGGCGAAAGGGACACGGCGAAACCCTGCGAGTGGGCATGGATGCCTTGCTTGCCAATGCCCGAGTTATCTTCGATGCTGTAGAGCCTGAGCGATCTGGCCTAGTAGGGCTTGAATCTTCCCAAGATCAGCTTCCAAGGCTTGAATCAGGTGATTTAAACCAGAACTCAGATTCCAGATCATGGTCTCATCCTGATCCTGTGGTCGGCGAAGTAACTGCAGATTCTCATTAAAGCAGTTTCTCGCTTCATAATATGACATGTGGCCCCCTCCTCTTCGCTTACCAGTAACGCATCCACCCCCCATACTCGATGTGCAATCTCCAGGACGGCGACTTTCTGTCCTTGTCATCGGTGACAAACTGAATCCCTTCCATCCACATTCCTCCGGGGTCGGACTGTAGGTCCTGGTACCAGCAGGCGACGTCGGATATCAGCTTCGGTAACACGGCTCGGCCTAGGGTGTCAAGCGAAGTGAGCCTGTATTTTGTCAGCCAGATCCAGGCCGCTCTAGGAGCGTGACGGATTCGATGTGGTAGGTTTGGGGGAAGAGGTCGAGGGGGCGGACCTGTTTGAGCTCGTAGCCGCGCTGGACCAGTCGCTTCAGGTCGCGGGCGAGCGTGCTGGGGTCACACGAGACGTAGATGATCCGTCGAGGCTGGAGAGCCACCATCCCATCTAGCACGGCCCGCTCGAGGCCCAAACGCGGTGGATCGACCACGACAATGTCAGCCTCATCGCCCAGTTTGCGTGTTTCGAGGGCGCGGGAGACGGGCATCCGCAGAACCCGCGCCTTCTCACGTACGCCGACTGAGCGGAGATTGAACTCGGCGTCCCGCGCCGCGCGAGGATTGCCCTCGACACCTATCACGGTCGCCGCGCGTTGGGCCAAAGGCACCGTGAAGGTACCCACGCCGCAATAAAGATCCACCACCCGCTCGTCCCCCTTCAGCGCCGCCATTTCCAAGACGAGTTGGATGAGAGCCTCCGCGGCCGCTTCGCTGGGCTGAAAGAATGAGGCGGCGTCCACGCGGAAGCGGAAGCCACCCGCCTGCATTATGACATGCCCGTCGCCGAACCGATTGAGAAATCCCGGGGACGACTCGGCCCTCCCTGCCTCGCCACGGGCGGTCCCCTTAGTACCCATCAAGAGCAGGCCGGCGACATGCGGTACCTTCTCCCGCAAGACGAAAAAGAGATGCCGCAGCGAGGCGCGGTCGACCGGGCGGCCCATCAGCGTCAGGAGCGATTGGTTCGACCGCGGGCTGGCGAGCAGCCAAACCTCGTGAAGACTCGGGACGAGCTTCGTGAGGGGCGGCGTTCGCTGGCGTGCCAGGGCTTCCAAGATTTCATTCAGCATCGGATGGAGGAGCGGACAGGTTCCCACGGGCACGACACGGTGCGACGCAGGGGCGAAAAAGCCGAACTGGTACCATCCCTCGACCTCTCGCACCTGAAGCTGTGCCCGCGTGCGATACCCGAGCCCGTCGGTGGGACGGACCAATGGCCCCAAGGGAACATCCCGGAACCCACCGAGGCGCGCCAATTGATCGCGCAGGATCTCGGCCTTCCAGTAAAGCTGGGCTTCATCCCTAAGGTGCAACCACTGGCAGCCACCGCAGCGTCCGAAGTGCCGGCACGGCGGAGCGACCCGGTCTGCCGACGGCTTCTCGATCTGTTCGATGGCTCCCCGTAAGTAGTCGCCCCTCGATTCCACGATGCGCGCGCGCACGACGTCCCCCGGGACCGCATAGGGGAGAAAGACCACTTGACCGTCACTCGTGCGGGCGATGCCGTGCCCTCGAAAGGCGAGGCCGGACACGGAAAGCGCTAGCATCTGCTTATCGGTCGGGGCGAACCCTGTCGTCATAGATCGAAGCCGAGTTCCCGGGTCACTCGCCGCCGGCATGGCAGATCTGGGTGATCTCCCGCCACTGGAGGTCTGGAAGAAGCGTGATCCACTGGCCATCCGCCTGTGCCGCCAGCGATTTCAATCGCTCGACTCGACCGGCGGTGCTCGGATGTGTGGACAGATACGTAAGGAACGCCGGTATCTCCCGCCCCTCCTCCTTCTCTTTCAGAGATTCGAAAAACCGGACCAGGCCTGCGGGATCGATCCGGGCCGCGATGAGCATCCGCATCCCCTCCACATCCGCCTCCTCCTCGTAACCGCGGCTGTATCGCAGGATCCCGAGGATCCGGGCCCCTTCCAGCCCGAATCTCATGGCGCCGCTCGCGTCACCGGTCAGGGCGGCCACGAGGAGTCCGGTCGAGGCGTTCTGAACCAGCAAGCGTGTGGCGTGGCGCTTGAGGATGTGCTGCACCTCGTGGGCGAGAACTCCGGCCAGCTCTTCAGGGGTTTGGGTCCGCTCGACGAGCCCCCGGAACAGCACGATGAATCCGCCGGGGGCCGCAATGGCGTTGACGGTCGGGTTGTCTACTACCATGACCCGAAAGGTGTAATGAGAAGAGGGAAGGGTCCGGGTCAGGGTGATTGTGATCTCCTCAACCGCCCGGGTGAGGGTTGGATCCGTGCACCGCTTTGGGGCCGGCGCGAGGTTTTCGACCACGGCCTCACCGAGGCCCTCTTCCCACGAGGCCGGGACCTGGGATGCGACGATCCCTGCGATTGCCGGGATACCCCAAAGGTACAGGGCTGTCGTGATCCCGATCACGGCGAGGGCCGCGACGAGGGTCAGCTTGGCGCGCATCCGGCGACGGGCGGGGTCGTGGAACCGGGTTGCCAGCTCGGGCGCGACCCGATGCAGTGCGGTCAGGAATGCGGCGTCTGAGACGAGGAGGGCCTCCGGAATCTCGCCGCCTCGCTCGAGACGGACCTCCTCACCCGCGTAGAAGCCCTGGGTCTGTCTGATCTCCGGATACGGCCACCAGAGTGTGCCCGCCTCGGTGGTGACCTCGAGGCCGCTCCGCATCAGGCGGATCGCCACCCGGTGGCGTGCCGCACTTCGGCCGTCGAGATAGTACCCTTCCCAGTCGGTCTTCATCAGCGTCGATCAATCTCCCTTCCGGCGATAACGGGTGTCAGGCTGAAAGGCAAGGTGGTGGTGGGTCAGGGCGCGCCCTGGAAAGACAATGAGACCACAGAAGGCCAGGTGCTGTCTACCCGAAGTCGAAGCCGGTGTCCAGATCGAGAAAACTGGCGAGGCCTTCTCCTGTGGCCGAGGCGAGCTGGGCTTCCTGCCTGATCTCTGCTATAGGCAGAGGACCCTCGAGGGTCAAATACCGGCAGGTGAACCGGGCGTTGCGGACCACCACCCAAGGCCGTCCAAGGCTTACCGTCACGATCAGGAGGAGCACATTCCCCAGCATGAGCATAAGCAGCCGACCGCCCGTCACGGTCGAGCGGAACCGCGCCTGCCCGAAGCTCGTGTGTTCCGAAAGGTACCGGAGCATCTTAGCCTGGAACCAGAACCAATACAGACCCAGGGTTGGAATATGGAGCAGCAATGCCAGGAGGAAGCTCTTGAAAAGATCCCGCCCCCGTCCGTCGAAATCGAACTTCTGATTGCCGAAGTAGGAGTGGGAGGCCGTGAAGGCGTATTGCTTGGTGATGAAGAACGGGTAGTATAGGCCCAGCGTGATCACGGTGAGGAACCAGCCCCCCAGGAAGATCTTCATGAAGTCCTTCACCCGACCCCGGAATGAGAAACGGATCCCCCGCCACGACGTCCGACTCATGCGGTACCGGAGGACCCCCACCGTCGCGACGGGGATGAAGAAGACGATAATGGCGACACCGAGCCCCTTACTCACGTACTGCACCATCTCGTCCGCCCCGAAGAGCTCTGGGCCATAGAACAGGGCCAAAATGGGCGCCCAGAAGAGAAACAGCACCTTCAGGAAGCCCATGAGCAGTTCTTTCCCTGTCCCGTGGTACGCGAATCGATCACCCGCAAACTCGGTCTGACTCAGCAGGTAGTTCCGGACCTTCACCCTCCCCCAGAAATAGTAGATCCCGAGCGTCAGGATCGTGAGAATGATATTGACGATGTAAATCCCGAAGAGCGATCCGCCCTTGCCATAGAAGAAGAGTCCGTGGCTCTGGCTTGTGTACTCTCCGAGCGGTGGCGGGGGCTCGTGGACAGCAGTGGGAGGGATCCGGGGTGGGGGAGATGGCGGACCTTGCTCCGTCAAGAGCGGTGGAGCGGCCTCGGTCCTGTATATCGGCCCTGTGCGGGGCGGCGGAGGAGGCGCTGACCGCGCCGCAGGAGAACTCGCCTGCCGGGGTGGAGGACTCGATCGCGCCGGAGGAACCTGTGCAGCAGCCTGAACCGCCGCCGCCGCATCGAGAGGGGTGCTGCAGGCTTTGCACGTCGGCCGGGGCATCTGCATCAACTTACACTTGGGGCATTTGACGCCGATCACCTGTAAGACCTCCGTGTCCTCACCCGAAAAGCCTGGACGGCGACTGTCCTGCCCCCTCAGCCGCCGCGGCCTCTGGAACCACTATAATATAGCCCTATATGCAAGACTCAGTCCAGCGCTTCTCGCCCGTGTCTTCATGATCCGCTTGACACCTCAACTTCCCCCGTGCGATTTTCTGCACGGGAGGGGATGGCATCTCATGAAGGTGAGCTTCAATTGGTTGCGGGAACTTGTGGAGATTGTGCTGACCCCCGTGGAACTGGCCGATCGCCTGACCATGGCTGGACTCGAGGTGGAGGGGGTTGAGGAGATCCGGCCTGCCTTTACGCAGGTGGTTGTCGGGCGCATTGAGGCCATCGATCCACCTCCCCGGGGTGAGAGGGTGAGTCTCTGTCGTGTCGATGTCGGCACAGCGGTCGTCCCGATCCTGTGCGGCGCGCCAAATACGGTAGTCGGTGCGCGAGTGGCTGTGGCGCTGCCGGGAGCGGAGTTGCCAGACGGGCGACAGATTCGAGAGGCGCTCATCGGAGGAGAACGATCGGTCGGCATGCTCTGCTCTGAGAAAGAGTTGGGCCTCGGGGAGGATGGCACGGGTCTACTCATTCTCGACGAGACGGCGACCCCGGGGCTCGATCTCACCCAGGCCTTGGGACTGCACGACCACATCCTGGAGGTCGCCGTCACCCCGAATCGGGGGGACTGTCTCTCCCATTGGGGCATCGCACGGGAGGTGGCTGCGCTGACGGGGGCGACCCTTCGCCTCAAGGCCGCCGGGCCCCGAGAGGGGACAACGCCGATACAGAACCTCACCTCGGTGACCGTCAAGGCGGCCGATCTCTGCCCCCGATATGCAGCCCGGGTGATCCAGGGGGTGCGCATTGGCCCCTCCCCCTTCTGGGTGAGGCGGCGGCTTGTCCT
Source organism: candidate division NC10 bacterium CSP1-5 (assembly GCA_001443495.1). GTDB lineage: Bacteria > Methylomirabilota > Methylomirabilia > Methylomirabilales > CSP1-5 > CSP1-5. Next base: position 233,304 of record LDXR01000002.1, read on the forward strand.
TTCAGGCGTGAGACCCATCAACAATGTGGTGGATGCGACGAACTATGTCCTCCTCGAGATGGGCCAGCCCCTTCACGCCTTCGACCACGCGAGACTGAAGCGGGGGCGTATCGTGGTACGCAGGGCGGTGAAAGGCGAGCGGATCGTGACGCTCGACGGCCTGGAGCGCCCCCTCGAACCCGGGATGCTCGTCATCGCCGATGCGGTCAACCCAGTCGCCATTGCCGGCGTGATGGGAGGTCTCGCCACAGAGGTGACAGGCACGACCCAGGACCTGTTGCTGGAGAGCGCCCTCTTCCAGCCAGTCAGCGTCCGTCGGACGGCCAAGGCACTCACGCTCAGTTCCGAGTCCTCGTATCGCTTTGAGCGGGGGGTTGATCCACAGGGGGTGGACCGGGCACTGGATCGGGTGGCCGCGTTCATCGTTGGGCTCGCCGGCGGTCGGGTGGCCCGGGGTCTCATCGACGTGCAGGCGCCGCGCCGGAGGCGTACTCCTCTCCGTCTGCGAGTCGAGCGGGTCCGGCAGGTCCTGGGGAGCGCCGTCGCTCCACCCGAAGTCGGTCGGGTCCTCAAGCGGATCCAGTGCCTGGTGAAGCCACGGGGGTCCAAAGTGCTGGCGGTCGCGCCACCGAGCCATCGGCTCGACCTCACGCGGGAGATCGATCTGGTCGAGGAGGTAGCCCGGCTCAGAGGCTTTGATCAGATCCCGACCTCGAGACCGGCGAGCGAGGTCCGGTCGGCAGGGGTGAGTCCTTTCTGGGGGATTGAACGCCAGATGCGTCGGCTGCTGACGGCCTGGGGCTTCCAGGAGACGGTCAATTTTAGCTTTACACGCGAGGAGGTTCTTGATAAGTTACGCCTGCCGGCGGACGACCCCCGGCGACGCCTGCTCAGAATCCGAAATCCGCTGGGGGGGGAGGCAGTCTTACGGAGTCTCCTCCTTCCGTCTCTTCTTGAGAACCTGGTTCTGAACGAAAGCCGGGGGAGTCCCGAGGCGAAGCTCTTTGAAATCGCTCGCGTCTTTCGTCCCCAACCGGGTGCGGCTGCACCGGTCGAAGTGCGGACCGTCGCAGTCGTTGCCGCCGGAGACCGGTTCCCCGCGTGGTGGGGGACGAAAGGGGAAAGGGTTGATTTCTACGATCTGAAGGGGGTCGTAGAGACCCTCGACAAGATTGTAGGCGTCTCTCTGGCCCTCAGGGTGGCGGCCGATATCCCGTATCTCCATCCCGGCCAGCAGGCAGAGGTGGTGCTCGAGGGGGATGCGGTCGGCTCGATCGGGACGCTCCATCCGGAGGTGATCCGGAACTTCGATCTCAAGGCGGTGGCGGTCGCGATGGAGATCGATCTGGATCGGCTCGATCGGGACCGGAAGCCCCAGGCGCGGTACAGCCCGCTGCCCAGGTATCCTGCAGTCTTCCGGGATATGGCCGTGGTCGTTCCGGAACGCATGCGGGCCGCACAGGTGGAGGGTGCCATCCGCCGCGCCGGAGGGGCGCTGGTGGAGGCGGTGAGACCCTTCGATGTCTATCGAGGGGAGCCGGTGCCGGAGGGGAAGAAGAGCCTCGCCTTTTCGATCCAGTACCGTGCGGCGGATCGGACACTCACCGATGAAGAGGTAGCGACGATTCACGGGAAGATCCTGGAGGCGGTAGAGCGGGATCTGGGGGGCGTCCTGCGATGATCCTCGAAAGGCTTCAGGACCTGGAAAGGAAAGTTCGCGAGGTGGTTTCGCTCCTCAATCAATGTGAATCGGAGAAGAAGACCCTGGGGAACCGGATCGGAACCTTGGAAGCCGAAAAGGCCACGTTGAAGAAGGCTGTCGAGCGACTCGAGACCGAGCGGCAGGACATTCGGGCCCGGGTGGATAAGCTCCTCGAGGAGGTCTCCCGGGTGGAGGCCGCGTTGCAAGTGCGGCGATGACAGGTCAGGGTGATCTCGTGCAGGTGGAGATCTTCGGAGAGCGGTATGCGTTGCGGGGCCTCGGAGGGGAGGACGCGACGTATACCAAACGCGTTGCCCATTATGTCGACCAGCAGATCCACGAAGTGGCGGGCGGGACGGCCGTCCTCTCGATCAAGATGGCGGTCCTGGCCTCGCTGAACATTGCGGACGCCTTTCTGCAGCTCGAAGCGTGGGTGAAGAAGGAGGAGACCGCAGCGGCGGCGAAGATCCAAGAGCTAGAAGCGGAGCTAGATACCGTGATCGCGCGGAAGCCCTCGAAGGGAGGGCCTGAACGATGACGATCGGAACCCCCTGCCGTGTTCGTGATGGGGTCGGTTTCCTTGAACCAACAGCGAAAGATAGGGAGCCCCTACAGTCGCGTGGTGTGCATACCCTTTGCTTGTCGAAGGGAAGCCTAAAGCGCATGCGGGGCACCCACCTGCGATGGCAGGTTCACGAGGAAACCTCCACACGGCACTCAGGTGGGGGGTTTTTCTTTCTCCGCTTTCCCGCCGCCATCCCCGTTCGCATCTCCCCTCAGGCGTAATTGGCTGACGAGGGGTCCTCTGCTCCTTTTCGCCCACCACCGGTTTAGGGCCTGACGTATGAATTCAAAGGGTGCTGTGCGCACACAGATGCGTCGGCTGGGGGAAGGCTTGGCCCTCAAGATCGGCCTGGCATTTGATTTTCAGGTGGTGGATCGTCTTCCCGTGGAAGCCCGCGATGTTCCGGTTGATTGTGTGGTCACGGAGAGCCGGATGATCGAGGTGGGACGGGGAAGAGAGGCTCCACCGCGAGACTCCTGAGGAGGTGATGGAACCGTGGAGATCACGGGGATAGGTTGGTTGGTCGTGGTCGGTGTTGTAGTCCTCTCCCTCGCCCTGGGCTTCATGGCCCCGAAGGTTCTGGCGCGCCGCCGAACCGCTGAGGCCGAAGCGCGGGCCCGGACGATCGTCGCGGATGCCGAGAGGGAGGGCGAGCGCAAGCGGAAGGAGGCGGAGCTCGAGGTAAAGGATATGATCTTCCGGGCCAAGGCTGAGTTGGAAAAGGAGGCCCGGGAGCGTCGCGACGCCCTGCAGGGTCTGGAGCGGCGTCTCCTCCAGCGGGAGGAGTCGTTAGAGCGCAAACTGGATCATTTGGATCGTCGGGACCTACAGATCAGCGGCAGGGAGGCGGACTTTACTCGTCGGGACGAGCAGCTTCGGGAGAGTGAAAACAAGATCCAGGCGCTCTTGGCGGAGGAGCGGCAGAACCTCGAACGCATTTCGGGGATGACCGCGGAGGAGGCCAAGAGGGTGTTGATGCGGCACATGGAGAGCGAGGCCCGCCTGGAGGCGATGGCCCTCGTCAGGCGCATCGAGGATGAGGCGAAGGAGACGGCGGACCGCAAGGCCAAGGAGGTCTTGGCCATCGCCATCGATCGGTGTTCGTCTGATTTCGTCGCCGAGGCGACCGTCTCGGTGGTCGCTCTGCCCAGTGATGACATGAAAGGGCGGATCATCGGCCGGGAAGGGCGCAACATCCGGGCCTTCGAGAAGGCCACGGGGATCGATGTCATCGTGGACGACACGCCGGAGGCGGTGATCCTGTCGGGCTTCGACTCGGTCCGCCGGGAGATTGCGCGGATCGCCATGGAGCGCCTCATCGTCGATGGCCGGATCCACCCCGCCCGCATCGAAGAGGTCGTGGAAAAGGTCAAGAAGGAGATTGACGAGAAGATCCGAGAGGCGGGGGAACAGGCCACCTTTGCGCTGGGCGTGACGGGATTCCACTCGGAGCTGATCCGACTCATCGGCCGCCTCCGGTACCGGACGAGCTACTCCCAGAACCAGCTGCATCACACCGTGGAGGTGGCGCAGTTGGCGGCCGTGATCGCCACCGAAATGAGGCTGGACCCGACCCTGGTGAAGCGAGCTGCCCTCCTGCACGATATCGGCAAATCGGTGGACGGCTACCATGAGGGAACCCACACCCAGATTGCCGCGGAGTTTGCGAAGAAGTACGGGGAACATCCCCATGTGATCAATGCCATTGCCGCCCACCATGAAGACGAGGAGCCGAACTGCCTCGAGGCCGTGATCTTGCAGGCGGCGGATTCCCTCTCGGCCGCCCGACCGGGGGCCCGTCGGGAGATGTTGGAGTCGTACGTGAAGCGATTGGAAAAACTGGAAAAGGTCGCCGATTCCTTCAAAGGCGTCTCCAAGTCTTATGCGGTCCAGGCCGGACGGGAAATTCGCATCATCGTGGAAAGCGGCCAGGTCTCCGATGCCGATGCCCAGCAGATGGCCCGGGACATCGCCAAGCGGATCGAGCAAGAGTTGGAGTACCCCGGTCACGTGAAGGTCACGGTGATCCGGGAGACCCGGGCCGTGGAGTATGCCAAGTAAGAGGACTGAGGACTGAGTGAAGGTTCTGTTTATTGGCGACATCGTCGGAACGCCAGGGCGGCAGGCCGTGACCGCCTTGCTGCCGGGGCTTCAGAGGGAGCACGGAATTGCGTTGACGATTGCCAATGCCGAGAATGCGGCGGGCGGCTTCGGCATCACCCCCTCGGTGGCGGAGGAACTTTTCAGGGCCAACATCGATCTCTTAACGTCGGGCAACCATATCTGGGACAAGAAAGAGGGGGAGCTCTACATCGCCACCGAGCGGCGTCTCCTCCGTCCCGCCAACTATCCGGAGTCCGCCCCAGGATCTGGGGTGGCCCTCTGGGAGCGGGGCGGGCCGCGAGTCGGCGTGTTGAATCTGCAGGGCAGGGTCTTCATGCCGACCATCGACTGTCCCTTCAGGGTCGGGGAGCAGAAGATCACGCTCCTGAAGGAGGCGACCGACCTCATCATCGTCGATTTTCACGCCGAGGCCACCTCCGAGAAACAGGCCTTTGGGCGTTTCGTCGACGGTCGCGTGTCGGCGGTGGTGGGTACGCATACGCATGTCCAGACCGCCGACGAGCAGATCCTCCCCGCCGGCACCGCCTACATCTCCGATGTGGGAATGACCGGGGCCAGCGATTCCGTCATCGGAATGGAAGTCTCGGATGTCATCCATCGCTTCATCACCCAGACGCCGTCGAAATTCCGCGTGGCCAAGGGGAACCCGATCCTGTCCGCCGTCCTGCTGGACCTGGAGGAGGAAAGCGGCAGGGCCAAGGCCATCACTCGGCTCCAGCTTCGCGAGGACGGGATAAGCGTGTCGTAGGGGCAAGGATGCCGGCTCAGGTGGTGGACGGAAGAGCAATCGCTGCCGCGATTCGCCGGGAGGTGCAGGCGGAGCTGACGGCGTTATCCGCGGGCCACCGACCACCGGGCCTGGCGGTGATCCTCGTCGGCGAGGATTCCGCCTCGGCCACCTATGTGCGCAATAAGGCCAAGGCCTGTGAAGAGGTGGGGATCAGATCGGTCCAAATCCATCGTCCTGCCACCATCTCCCGCGAGGAGCTTCTCACCGTCCTCCATACTGTGAATAAGGACGAGACGGTCGATGGGATCCTGGTGCAGCTCCCCCTCCCCCCCCACATCGGGGAGCGATCGATCCTGGAGGCGGTAGACCCTGCGAAGGATGTGGATGGCTTCCACCCTGCAAACCTGGGCGGTCTCCTCACCGGCCATCCCCTCTTCGTCGCCTCGACCCCGTTAGGCATCATGGAGGTCTTGGACCGATTCCGGGTTGCCATCGAGGGAAGATACGCGGTCGTCGTCGGCTGGAGTACCATCGTTGGCAAGCCGATCGCCTTTCTCCTTCTCCATCGCCGGGCCACGGTAACGGTCTGCCAAAAATGGACCCGAGACCTCGATCGGCACACGCGGCTGGCGGACATCCTCGTGGTGGCCGCAGGGCAGGCTGGCCTCGTGAAGGGGGACATGGTGAAGGAGGGGGCGGTCGTCATTGATGTCGGCATCAACCGGGCGAACGGACGACTGGTTGGGGATGTGGATTTTGCCTCGGTCTCCCCCAAGGCTTCCCTCATCACCCCGGTCCCCGGCGGTGTCGGGCCCCTCACCGTCGCCATGCTGCTCAAGAACACCCTCGTGGCCTACAAGGCGAGAATCGGTCTCCCCAGGCAACCGTGACGTGGGTCGTGGGGATTTCGGACCGGTCGTCTCCGGCAGGTGAGGTTGTGGACGGAGAGTTCGCTTTGCTCGTCGAGGCGGAGGGATTTATCGAGGCCGACTTCATTGTCTCTCTGCTGCAGGCCTACGACATTCCGTCCCTGGTCAAGCGGGAAAACCCGTACGCCGTTGATGCCCGCTATACCATCGGGCCGTTGGCGAGGCACCAGATCTTTGTGAACTCGGGGGACCTCGAGCGGGCCAGAGAGATCCTGGAGGCAGAACCCGATCCTCGAGACACGCCATCGTCTCCAAGCTAGAGCTTCGGGATCTCCTGCGAGCCATCACGGCGGACGTGCGCAACATGATGCTGTGTCGCGCCGCCGGCTAAGACTCTCCGCCGCCATTCACCCGCCAGGAACCTCGATTCCACCCTCCTGCAATCACGCGCGGAGGGCCGAATGCTCTCCGGCGCCGTTTCCCTGCCTGTTACCGGGGAAAGCCGGGTTTCCTGCCGAACGTCGGGCCGCGTCGCCGTGTCCGCCTGACTTGCCCGGTGGCAGACCCCTGATCACTTCGTCCCGTCACCTCCCGGAGCCAGGCCAGGCCGGCCCCGACGCGGTCGGGGCCGGCCAGCCGCTGCCGGGAGAGCCGTGAAGCATTTCCCTTCGCCGACTCGTGCGGGCCGCGAGGCGCCGAGGCTCCCCGAGGAGAGCGGGCCTCGCCCTTGGCCGTCGCCCGCACCTCGACTTTTCGCGCGCGGATGGCGGCGATACGCTCGGCGAGCGGGACCTCCAGCCGTTCCGCCGGCCTCCGCGCGTAATTGAATCCGGGGACTTGGTGCCGCGGCAGGGACTTTCCCAGGTGGCGCTCGATGGCGCGGAGGTTGCCCTCCTCATCGGGGGAAACAAAGGTGTAGGCCTCGCCCGTGGCCGCGACCCGGGCCGTGCGCCCGACCCGGTGGATGTAGTCCTCGGGGAGGTGGGGCACATCGAAGTTCACGACCAGATCCAGCGCCTCCACGTCAATGCCGCGCGCCGCGATGTCCGTGGCTACGAGGACGCGGAACTGCCCGCGCTTGAACCCGACCAGGGCCTCCATCCGCTGCGCCTGGCTGCGGTTGCCGTGGATGCGGGCGCAGGCCACCCCCTGTCTCACCAGGAAGTCGGCCAGCCGATTGGCCCGGTGCTTCGTCCGCGTGAAGGCCAGGACGCTCTTGGCCGATCCCTGCCGCAGGAGTTCCAGCAGGAGATGGGACTTCAGCTCGTGCGGGACCGGGTAGGCCCGATGCGTGATCCCGGGCGCCGGGGCGGACTTCCGTTCGGTGTTCAGGAAAACGGGATCCCGCAACATCTCCCTGGCGAGGTTCACGATGGGGACCGGCAGCGTCGCTGAGAACAACAGGGTCCGCCGTCCCCGTGGAAGCTGCTGGAGGATGCGGTCGATATCTGGCAGGAACCCCATATCGAGCATGCGATCCGCCTCATCCAGCACCAGGCACTCGACGCCGTCCAACCGTGCGTATGGATACTGCAGGTGATCGAGGAGGCGGCCGGGGGTGGCGATGAGGACGTCCACGCCCTTTCGGAAGGCCTGCTCCTGCGGCCCCATGGCGACACCCCCGTAGATCGCCGCGCCGGTGAGACCGGTGCCGCCTGCCAGGTCGCGGAGGTGCTCGGCGATCTGGACAGCCAGTTCCCGGGTGGGGACCACCACTAGCGCCCGCGTGGTCCCGCGACGCTTCTGCAGAAGATCGTGGAGGATCGGCAAGAGGAACGCGGCGGTCTTCCCGCTGCCCGTCACGGCCGTGGCCAGCACGTCGCGGCCCTCCAAGAGCGGCGGAATCGCCGCCCGCTGGATCGGCGTCGGATGATCGAATCCCATCTCCTGAGTGGCCCGTACCAGTCCTGCATGGAGTCCAAGTTCGGCAAACGACATGCGTGTCCCTGTGCTTTCCGCAGGCACACGCCGCCCGCGCACGGGTCGCGTGTGACCGCTGCTGTGTCCGGCTTGGTTGAGTGTGAGGGCGTAACGGAGGGATCGCCGGAGAGACCGCCGTTCAGGCTCTGACACCTGCCCTATGCTGCGTGTCCCGCTTCAGAGCCTCGACGTTTCCGGGTTCCGTTGCGGAATATATATGAAGAATACCACACGCAGGAGTATTCCTCAAGGGTTTTTCCATGCTCCAACCGCTGAGGCATTCGAAGGACCTCGAGCGGGCCAGGGAGATCCTGGAGGCGCCGCCGGATCCCCGAGACCTTCCGTTCGGATGAGGCGCTATCGAACCGGGGGGAGCACGGCCGGGGAGGGGCTCGTGGCGACCCGCGGTTCGGTTCCCCGGACGAAATACTCCAGGATCGCACCCGGATCGTCAGGAGAGACGGGCTCGCCACTGTCGTAATTGACATAGGAAGGGACGACCCCGGTGGGGACAGGAAAATCCTCCGGGGGTTGCCCGCGGATGATCACCCGCATGAAGTCCATCCAGATCGGCACGGCGAGAAGACCGCTGGTCGCGGTGGGACCCAGCGACCGCTTGGTGTCGTAGCCGATCCACACCCCGGCCACCAGTGACGGCGTGGAGCCGATGAACCAGACGTCGGTCGAATAATCCGTTGTCCCAGTCTTGGCCGCGAACGGCCTCTGGAGGACCTTGGCGCCCTTTCCCGTCCCCCGTTCGACCACCCCTTTCATGACGTGGGTGAGGACAAAGGCGGTTTCCGGGCGAAGGACCAGCTCGGGCTCCGGGAACCACTCCTCCAGGACCCCCCCCTTGCTATCCAAAACCTTCTTGATCGCGTATGGCTCGACCCGGTAGCCACCAGCGGCGAACACCCCGTAGGCGGAGACCATGTCCAGAAGGCTCACTTCGGAGACCCCGAGGGCAAGTCCGAATTCCGGGCGGAGGTGGCTCTTGATCCCGAGACGGCGGGCCGTCCGGATGACAGGATGGACCCCGATCTGCTCGATCAGCTTGACGGCAATGACATTGATGGAGTGCTCCAGACCCTGGCGGAGGGTGACAGGCCCTCGAAACTGCTTATCGAAGTTTTCCGGGCTCCATTCGGCGGGTTTTCCATTGATGATGGTGCGGAAGCTGACTGGACTGTCTTCGAGGATCGTGGCCGGGGTCAGCCCCGTGTCGAAGGCCGTCGCATAGACAAAGGGCTTGAAGGCCGATCCCGGCTGCCGCCTGGCCTGGATCGCCCGGTTGAATTTGCTCTGCTGGAAGTCGTATCCTCCCACCATGGCCTTGATCCCTCCCTGGCGGGGATCGAGGGCGAGGAGGGCCCCTTCGAGCTCGGGCGCTGCTGCCAGGGTCACCTGGATCCGTTTCGCGTCGCGTTTCAGGACGCGGACGAAGATGCGGTCTCCGGGTTTCACCGTCTGTTCGAGGTTGGTGAACCCTATCTCCTTGAACTCCGCGACGGGTATCTCTGCCTGATCCGCGCCGATCTCCACCTGGACGCGATCAGCCGTCCGACCCGTCACCGTGGCCTCCGCCGTCTCTCCGACCACGGGCTGTTGTCGGGCGGGTGTCCCCTCTTGCCGGGAAACCGACTTGGACTGATGACCTTGTTGCTTCCCGAGCTCGAGGATTCCGCGCTTGATGGCCTGCTCGGCCGCTTCCTGCATTGCGATGTTCAGCGTCGTGTAGACCTTGAGCCCTCGGTGGTACACCCCATAGGTCCCGTATTTCTCCTCCAGATTTTGGCGCACGTATTCGACGAAATGGGACCCGACGTTCTTGGCCTGGGCGAAGGCAGCGGTGTCGAAGGGGATGGTCGTGGCCGCCTCGGCTTGCTCGTCCGTGATGAATCCCTCTTGCAGCATGCGCTGCAAGACGTGGTGTCGCCGCTTGCGGGCTCGCTCGGGATCGAGGATGGGAGAGTAGAAGTTCGGTGCCCTGGGGAGACCGGCCAGCATGGCTGCTTCGGCGAGGTTCAGCGCGCCGACCGACTTCTTGAAGTAGGTTTGCGCCGCCGCCTCGATGCCGTAGGCGCCGTGGCCGAAGTAGATCTGGTTGAAGTACAGCTCGACGATTTTCTTCTTCGTATGCGTGCGCTCAATCTTGAGGGCGAGGAGGGCCTCTTTCATCTTCCGGGACAAACTCTTCTCCGGGGTGAAGAAGAGGACCTTGGCCAGTTGTTGGGTGATCGTACTCCCCCCCTCGGCCCGGCAGAGGCATTTGAAGTTGGTCCACATGGCACGGAGGATGCCGATAGGGTCGAGGCCGAAGTGCTCATAGAAACGACTGTCCTCCACGGCGATGAGGGCCTCCTGGAGTATCTGGGGGATATCGGCCAGGGGGACCAGGATTCGCCGCTGCTCGTAGAAGGTCGCGAAAGGCCTCCCCTGATCGTCGTAGAGGGTCGTGATGAGGCTGGGTTCGTAGTCCTCGAGGATATCGAGGGGTGGCAGGTCGCGCACGTAAGCGGCGACCACTCCCCCGAGGACCCCTGTCCCCACGACCGAGACGGTGAGCACGGCCCCGATGAGACCCTGCGGGAGGTGTCTGCGTATGATTTCAATCATCGCCTTCAATTATCATCGCCCTTGGAAAGGATGAGGTTGAAGGGTATTATACCAGAGCGGGGAGTTCTTCGGGAGGGGGTTTCCTCACACCGTCGTCTGTGGAACCTTGAGGGGAGGGTGATGACCCCGGAAAGACAACTGGACGTCCTCACGTCCCGGACTGTCGACGTGATCAGCCACGAGGAGCTGCTCCGGAAGCTCCAGCGGCGGGACCGACCCCTGCGGGTCAAGCTGGGGATGGACCCGACGGCTCCGGATCTGCACCTGGGCCACACCGTGGTCCTGCACAAGCTCCGCCAGTTCCAGGAGCTGGGCCATGAGGTCATCTTCTTGATCGGTGATTTTACCGGAATGATCGGGGATCCATCGGGTCGCTCCGAGACGCGGAAGCCCCTCACAGGGGAGGAGGTGGCGCGGAACGCGGAGACGTACAAGCGGCAGATATTCAAGATCCTCGACCCTGCGAGGACGCAGGTCGAGTTCAACAGCAAGTGGCTGCGGCCCCTCACGGGGCAGGACCTGATCGACCTGGCGTCGCGGTACACGGTAGCGCGGATGCTCGAACGGGATGACTTCCAGAAGCGATATCGGGAGGGACTACCGATCAGCATCCACGAGTTTCTGTACCCCCTGATCCAGGGGTACGATTCGGTGGTCCTCCGCGCGGATGTGGAGCTGGGGGGGACCGACCAGAAGTTCAATCTGCTCGTGGGGCGCGACCTCCAGCGGGATTTCGGCCAGGAGCCCCAGGTGATCATGACGGTGCCGATCCTCGAGGGCACGGACGGCGTTCAAAAGATGTCCAAGAGCCTGGGGAACTCTATCGGCATCGAAGAGCCGGCCAAGGAGATATACGGCAAGGTGATGTCGATTCCGGACAGCCTGCTCGCGCGGTACTACGAGCTGGTCACCCCCCTCGCCGCCGAGGAGATAGACCGGATCCGGCAGGGCATCAGCAAGGGATCCCTCCATCCTCGGGATGCGAAGGCCAACCTCGCGGGCGTCCTGGTGACGCTGTACCACGGCGCCGAGGCGGCGGAGGGGGCTGCCGCGGCGTTCGATCGAGTCTTCAGGGACAAGGCCCTACCGGAGGAGATAGAGGTGGCAGAGATCCCTGTAGAGGGGCTCCGTGGCTCCAAGGCTGGATCGATCATCCCTTCGCTTCCGATCATCCTCACGGCCTGCGGCCTGACCCCGTCGAATTCGGAGGCCCGCCGCCTGATCCGCCAGGGGGCGGTGGAGGTGGACGGGAAGCGGGTGACCGATGTGGACTACGAGCTTGCGACCGATCGGGAGCACCTGATTCGGGTTGGGAAGCGGCGATTTAAGAAGGTCCGCTTCCGCTAGGGAGACCAGGGGAAAAAAGGGCTTGACAACATAAGGAGGCCGATGCTATAAAGTTAGTGTTTGGCAGGGAATCCCTCAGGGATCTCTTGACAGGATTTCCAGGCCTTCTTAAATTCTTCCTAGTGGATGAGACCCACTGAGAGGGATAAAGTCCCTGTCGTCCCTCTTTTCGCTCTTTGACAATAGAATATCGCGTTACGGGCCTACGGGCGGGTAGTTTTGGTCCGTTCTTACGGACCAGGGCAGTTTGCCCGTAAGGGTAAGCCGTTGTTTTTGGAGAGTTTGATCCTGGCTCAGAGCGAACGCTGGCGGCGTGCCTAACACATGCAAGTCGAGCGAGAAAGGGGTGGCAACACCCTGAGTAAAGCGGCGAACGGGTGAGTAACGCGTGGGTAATCTACCCTTTAGTCTGGGATAACCTCTCGAAAGGGGGGCTAATACCGGATGATGTCCTCATGGGGCATCCCAAGGGGAGCAAAGGGGGCGCCCGCAAGGAGCTCTCGCTAGAGGAGGAACCTGCGTCCGATTAGCTAGTTGGTGGGGTAACGGCCCACCAAGGCGACGATCGGTAGCCGGCCTGAGAGGGTGACCGGCCACACTGGGACTGAGACACGGCCCAGACTCCTACGGGAGGCAGCAGTGGGGAATCTTGCGCAATGGGCGAAAGCCTGACGCAGCGACGCCGTGTGGGGGACGAAGGCCTTCGGGTTGTAAACCCCTGTCGGGTGGGACGAATCCCCCGAGGACGAATACTCCTCGGGGTTGACGGTACCGCCGGAGGAAGCCCCGGCTAACTACGTGCCAGCAGCCGCGGTAATACGTAGGGGGCGAGCGTTGCTCGGATTTACTGGGCGTAAAGAGCGCGTAGGCGGCCAGGGAAGTCTGGTGTGAAATCCCTCGGCTCAACCGAGGACCCGCATTGGAGACTCCCTGGCTTGAGTCCAGGAGGGGAGGGTGGAATTCCCGGTGTAGCGGTGAAATGCGTAGAGATCGGGAGGAACACCGGTGGCGAAGGCGGCCCTCTGGAATGGTACTGACGCTGAGGCGCGAAAGCTGGGGGAGCAAACGGGATTAGATACCCCGGTAGTCCCAGCCGTAAACGATGGGCGCTAGGTGTGGGAGGTATTGATCCCTTCCGTGCCGCAGCTAACGCATTAAGCGCCCCGCCTGGGGAGTACGACCGCAAGGTTGAAACTCAAAGGAATTGACGGGGGCCCGCACAAGCGGTGGAGCATGTGGTTTAATTCGACGCAACGCGAAGAACCTTACCAGGGTTTGACATGCCGGTAGTACCGACCTGAAAGGGAAGGGATCCCGCAAGGGAAGCCGGCACAGGTGGTGCATGGCTGTCGTCAGCTCGTGTCGTGAGATGTTGGGTTAAGTCCCGCAACGAGCGCAACCCTCACCCTCTGTTGCCAGCGGGTTATGCCGGGCACTCTGAGGGAACTGCCCCGGTCAACGGGGAGGAAGGCGGGGACGACGTCAAGTCATCATGCCCCTTACGCCCTGGGCTACACACGTGCTACAATGGCCGGTACAAAGGGCTGCAAACCCGCGAGGGGGAGCTAATCCCATAAAGCCGGTCTAAGTTCGGATTGCAGGCTGCAACTCGCCTGCATGAAGGAGGAATCGCTAGTAATCGCGCATCAGCACGGCGCGGTGAATACGTTCCCGGGCCTTGTACACACCGCCCGTCACACCACGAAAGCCGGCTGTACTCAAAGTCGCTGGGCTAACCCGCAAGGGAGGTAAGCGCCAAAGGTATGGTCGGTGATTGGGGTGAAGTCGTAACAAGGTAGCCGTATCGGAAGGTGCGGCTGGATCACCTCCTTTCTAAGGAGCGATTTTGCGTCGAGCAGCAGCAGTCGCTGTTCGGCGTCAGATCGTAGATCAATTCACCCGTAAGCCGGTAGCGCGGTATGATGCGTCCAGGCCGCTCTCTCTGAAGCAGGGAGCGGCCTGGACATTGCTTTGTGGACCCACGGGCCTTTAGCTCAGCTGGTTAGAGCGCACGCTTGATAAGCGTGAGGTCCCTGGTTCGAAGCCAGGAAGGCCCACCAGCCGAATGAGCGGTGAGCGCCGAGTCGTTGGTGCACCGCGCTCGATGCTCTTCCCGTGGGGATGTAGCTCAGCTGGGAGAGCACCTGCTTTGCAAGCAGGGGGTCGGCGGTTCGAATCCGCTCATCTCCACCAGGCCCGTGGGGCCAAGAAAGTGTGCAATCCCCCTCCGAATCTTGGGAGGGAAGCGGCGAACAGCCGCGAGCTCTTTGACAACTGAATAGAGAAGGCGATAGTGAAGAACCGGCAGAAACCGGTCACCCATGACCGTCGGAGTCTTTTTACCGGCGGGATGGGTCAAGCTACTAAGGGTAGGCGGTGGATGCCTTGGCACCAGCAGGCGATGAAGGGCGTGGTAAGCTGCGATAAGCCTCGGGGAGCCGCACGCAGGCGTTGATCCGGGGATTCCCGAATGGGGCAACCCGATGCCGTTTATGCGGCATCATCCCGGCCTGAATCGATAGGGTCGGGAGGCGAACCGGGGGAACTGAAACATCTCAGTATCCCGAGGAAGAGAAATCAACCGAGATTCCCCCAGTAGCGGCGAGCGAAAAGGGAATAGCCCAAACCGTTCCGATGCTAAAGGCCGTATCCGTTGTCGGAGCGGGGTCGTGGGGTCTTGCCGGGGTCCGGTACGGCGGATCCAGGGAGTGACAAACCTTTCTCCTAACTGAACAGCCTGGAAAGGCTGGCCGCAGAGGGTGATAGCCCCGTAGGCGAAAGGAGGAAGGCTCCCCGGGCAGGATTTCCAAGTACCACGGGACCCGAGAAATCCTGTGGGAATTCGGGGGGACCACCCTCCAAGGCTAAATACTCGCTGGTGACCGATAGTGAACCAGTACCGCGAGGGAAAGGTGAAAAGAACCCCTGTGAGGGGAGTGAAATAGAACCTGAAACCGCCTACCTACAAGCAGTCGGAGGGCTATGCTCCGGTGGCAACACCGGAGAACGCCTGACGGCGTGCCTTTTGTATAATGAGCCGGCGAGTTACTCTGTGCGGCGAGGTTAAGCCGTAAGGTGGAGCCGTAGCGAAAGCGAGTCCGAATAGGGCGTACAGTCGTACGGAGTAGACCCGAATCCAGGTGAGCTACCCTTGGCCAGGCTGAAACGTGGGTAAAACCACATGGAGGGCCGAACCGGTGTTGGTTGAAAACAGCTCGGATGAGCTGAGGGTAGGAGTGAAAGGCCTATCAAACCTGGTGATAGCTGGTTCTCCCCGAAATAGCTTTAGGGCTAGCCTCGTACGGTCAGTGGTGGTGGTAGAGCACTGGATGGATTAGGGCCCTTACCCGGGTGCCAACCCCAACCAAACTCCGAATGCCATCAACTGCAGTGCGGGAGTCAGACTACGAGCGATAAGGTCCGTGGTCGAGAGGGAAACAGCCCAGACCGCCAGCTAAGGCCCCGAAATAGAGGCTAAGTGGGAAAGGATGTGTGGTCGCAGAGACAGCCAGGAGGTTGGCTTAGAGGCAGCCACCCTTTAAAGAGTGCGTAACAGCTCACTGGTCGAGTGGCCGCGCGCCGAAAATGTAACGGGGCTCAAGCCTCTTGCCGAAGCTGCGGATTCGTCCCGATTCGTCGGGATGAGTGGTAGGGGAGCGTTCCGCACCGAGCGAAGGTGGACCGTAAGGACCGCTGGACGGTGCGGAAGTGATTATGCCGGCCCGAGTAGCGATAAGGCAGGTGAGAATCCTGCCCGCCGAAAGCCTAAGGTTTCCTGAGGAAGGGTCGTCCGCTCAGGGTTAGTCGGGTCCTAAGCCGAGGCCGAAAGGCGTAGGTGATGGACAACGGGTTAATATTCCCGTACCACCTGGCGGCGCTTAAGTCCCGATGGGGGGACGCAGGAGGGTAAGCCAGCCCGCGATCGGAAGTGCGGGTCCAAGCCATTAGGGGGGCTCCGTAGGCAAATCCGCGGGGCCGCTACCCCCGAGAGGTGATGGGTACCTCCTCCGCGAGGAGGGGGGAACTGGTCTAACCACGCTGCCAAGAAAAACCCCTAGGGAGTCGTCGTCCGGTGCCCGTACCGTAAACCGACACAGGTAGGCAGGGAGAATATCCCAAGGCGCGCGAGAGAACACTCGCTAAGGAACTCGGCAAAATGGCCCCGTAACTTCGGGAGAAGGGGTGCCATGCTCCGGTGAGCGGACTTGCTTCGCGAGCCGGAGAAGGCCGCAGTGAAAAGGGCCAAGCGACTGTTTACTAAAAACACAGGTCTCTGCGAAGTCGCAAGACGACGTATAGGGACTGACGCCTGCCCGGTGCCGGAAGGTTAACAGGAAGGGTCATCTCGAGCAATCGGGAGAAGCTCTGAATCGAAGCCCCGGTAAACGGCGGCCGTAACTATAACGGTCCTAAGGTAGCGAAATTCCTTGTCGGGTAAGTTCCGACCTGCACGAATGGCGTAACGACTTGGCCGCTGTCTCAGCGAGTGGCTCGGTGAAACTGTAGTACCGGTGAAGATGCCGGTTACCCGCGGCTAGACGGAAAGACCCCGTGGACCTTCACTGTAGCCTGGCATTGAATCTTGGTGTGGTATGTGTAGGATAGGTGGGAGGCTTTGAAGCGGGGGCGCCAGCTCTCGTGGAGCCAACCTTGAAATACCACCCTTACGATACTCGGATTCTAACCAAGGCCCGTCATCCGGGTCAGGGACCATGCCAGGTGGGCAGTTTGACTGGGGCGGTCGCCTCCTAAAAGGTAACGGAGGCGCCCAAAGGTCCCCTCAGCACGGTCGGTAATCGTGCGGCGAGTGTAAAGGCACAAGGGGGCTTGACTGCGAGACCTACAAGTCAAGCAGGTGCGAAAGCAGGGCTTAGTGATCCGGCGGTTCCGTGTGGAAGGGCCGTCGCTCAACGGATAAAAGGTACCCCGGGGATAACAGGCTTATCTCCCCCAAGAGTCCACATCGACGGGGAGGTTTGGCACCTCGATGTCGGCTCATCGCATCCTGGGGCTGAAGCAGGTCCCAAGGGTTGGGCTGTTCGCCCATTAAAGCGGTACGTGAGCTGGGTTTAGAACGTCGTGAGACAGTTCGGTCCCTATCTGCCGTGGGCGCAGGAGACTTGCGAGGAGCTGTCCCTAGTACGAGAGGACCGGGACGGACGAACCTCTAGTGTACCAGTTGTCCCGCCAGGGGCATCGCTGGGTAGCTATGTTCGGACGGGATAACCGCTGAAAGCATCTAAGCGGGAAGCCCACCTCAAGATGAGGTCTCCCGTGGCGCAAGCCACCTAAAGGCCCCTCGAAGATCACGAGGTTGATAGGCCGGAGGTGTAAGCCCAGGAATGGGTTGAGCTTACCGGTACTAATCGGCCGTGCGGCTTGACCATATATCCCGTTTTTGCCTGGTTCTTCACCGCCTTCTCTATTCGTTGGGTTCACAGTTCCCGGTGACCATGGCGGAGGGGTCACACCCGTTCCCATTCCGAACACGGAAGTTAAGCCCTCCAGCGCCGATGGTACTGCCCTGGTAACGGGGTGGGAGAGTAGGTCGTTGCCGGGATAAAAAAAGCCCGCCAGTTTTTGCTGGCGGGCTTTTCTTTTGTCATTGGGAGCGCGTAGGAAGGCCCAGGGGCCGCGCGCCCAGAATCGTCACTGGGATGCCGGCGGCCGTTGGTGGTTGATGACGCTCATGGCCGTGGCGATCATGGCCCCGATGTCGGCAACGTTCGCTGGAAGGATCATAGAGTTGGTGGACTTCGCCAACTCGCCGAACTTCTCAATGTACTCTTCGGCGACACGCAACTGCACCGCTTCAGGACCTCCCGGCAACTGGATCGATTCTGCCACCCTCCGGATGCCTACGGCCGTTGCGTTGGCGAGCGCGAGGATGGCCGCCGCGGCCCCCTCCGCTTCATTGATCTGCTGCTGTTTCCTGGCCTCCGAGGCCTTAATGACCTGTTGTTTCTGGCCCTCGGCCGCGTTGATGGCGGCATCGCGCTCTCCCTCGGAGGTGAGGATGGTCGCCCGCTTCTCCCGCTCCGCGCGCATCTGCTTCTCCATGGCGGCGAGAACGTCCCTGGGAGGGCTGATGTTCTTGATCTCGTACCGCAGGACCTTGATCCCCCAAGGCTCCGAGGCCTTGTCGAGTTCGTTCACGACCTGCGTGTTGATGTGGGTGCGCTCCTCGAAGGTCCGGTCCAAGTCGATCTTTCCCACCTCGCTCCGGAGTGTGGTCTGGGCAAGCTGACTGATCGCGAAGAGATAATCCGCCACACCGTACGAGGCCCGTTGGGGATTCATGACCTTGAGGTACAGCACCCCGTCCACATGGACCTGCACGTTGTCGCGGGTGATGCACACCTGCTCGGGGATATCCACGGCCATTTCCTTGAGCGAATGGCGGTAACGGATGCGGTCAAAGAACGGCAGGAGGACGTAGAAGCCGGCCCCGAGCGTGGTCCGGTACTTTCCCAGCCGCTCGACCACATAGGCGCTCTGCTGGGGCACCACCACAGCCGTCTTGGCGATGACGATGACCACGAGGACGAAAAGTACCAAAGCGACTATCAAGCCTTCGGTCATGGTCTGGCTCCTTTCGAGCTACTCGGCCTGAATCCAGAGGGTGAGGCCCTCGACCCGATACACGCGGCAGCGCTGCCCCTTGGTGAGCGTTCCTTTGTCCCCGTTCTGCACCGTCCATGCGGTACCCCGCAACTCCGCCTTGCCGACGGCCCCCGGGGATAGGTCCTCGAGCGGCGTCGCCACCTCGCCCTGGAGCGTGTCCACGGGGCTCACAAGCTCTTGAGACCTCATCCACGCGACGAGGGGGCCCCGAAACACGAGCAGCGAGACGAGCGAAATCGCCGAGAACAGCAACCACTGAGCCCACTCAGGCCCGCCCACGCCGAACGCCACCATGGCGCCGATCACCAGGGCGGCGACGCCGAAAAAGAACAGGAAAAAGCCGGGTGTGACCATTTCAACACCCAGGAGGACCAGGCCGATCAAAATCCAAATCCACCAAGGCACCGCGTGACCTCACTTCTGCCGGTTGGGACCGTAATCTAACGGGCTAGTGACAATCACCAGCAAGACATATGCCAAGAGGACTTGGCTCCCTGGTGCCCGGCCCTCTAGCGGCCGACGCACCTCTGGTGGGTGCCCGAATGCCCTGGTGACGGGGTGGGAGGGGAGGGCGTTAGCGCATGTTCCCGGTGTGACCGAGCGAGTAGCGGCCAGGCTGGGGCCAGACGGTGAGCCCGTGCGGCTCCTTGCCCACCGGGATGGTCCTGACCTGGCCTGTCGTGGTGTCGATGGCGTAGACGACGTCGTCGTAACGGCCAGAGAGCCACAGCACCTTGCCGTCGGCGCTCACGTTGCCCATGTCGGGGCTGCCGCCGCCGGGAATGGGCCATGTTGCGACGATCCTGTGCGTGACGAAGTCGATGACGGACACGCTCCCCTTGCCGTGCGGGGGGCCGTACACGTGAGAGGAGCCGCGGTTGGCGACGTACAGCTTCGTCGCGTCCCGACTCGGGTAGAGCCCGTGCGCCCCGACCCCGGTCTTGATGAAGCCGACTTCGGTGAGCCGTTCACCGTCGATGAGGAACACACCCGCGGCCTTCATGTCGGCTACGAAGAAGGTCTGGCCGTCGGGCGAGATGCGGATGTCCTGGGGCATGCCCCCCTTCACGAGCTGGAGGTAGCCGAGGATTTTCCGGTTCACGAGGTCGATTTTCACCAGGCTTCCCTGGTACTCGCAGGTAAAGATGGCGAAGCGGCCGTCGATCGAAAAGTCGCCGTGGTTGATCCCGGCGCATCCCGGCACCGGGAGCGAGCTCTGCAACGCCATCGTCTGCGGATCGCGGAAGTCGAGCCGCTTCAGCGCCTCGGCCACCACGATCGCCGAGCGGCCGTCGGGCGTGAAGTACATGTTGTAGGGGTCATCCGCCGGGATGGTTCTTCCCGGCTTGCCCGTCGTCGGGTCGATGGGGGTCAAGCTTCCGTCAGCCCGTCCCTCTGCATTGTTGGTCACCCAGAGCGTCCTGAGGTCCCAGGAGGGGACCACGTGCTGCGGGTGCAGGCCCACGGGGAAGCGATCYACCACCTTGAAGRTGTTCGGGTCAATMACGGTCACGTCACCGGACTGACGGTTGGGCACGTAGACCCGGGGCAACGCGCCGGCAATGGCGGGGCTCAGCTTATCAGCCTGCGTCTCGCTGTACAGGTTGTCCGCATCCACCACCGGCGGCATCCCCGGCACCGTATCGATGGTGCGCGCTCGCTGTTGCGCCGTGGCGGCACCGGGCCAGGCGGACACAGCAAGCACGAGTCCGATTCCGAGACCTGCGCCCATGAGGGCACGAGGTCGAGCACGGTTCATCCGTCTGCCCCGCTAGTGTGGCTACCCCCCCCAACGCCCGCTAAGACTCGCCAAAATTCCGACGGTTGTCAAGCCCGCCTTCACCCGACCCACCACCGGTGGGTGCCCGACTGCCCTGGATGCGCACTCTTTCTTATTGACAATCGCTCTGCGACTTGATAGGAACGATCCCCGGCAACCCGCGAGAATCAACACAATCACAAGGGGGTAAACGATGGTGAAAAAGCGTGGCTTTCTTACTTTCGTGCTGTCTGTCATGGTCGTGGCCGGCATTGCGACGCTCGTCGCCGCCCAAGCCCAATATGGCACCGCGGCCGAGGCCAAGGGCATGCTCGAGAAGGCGGTGGGCGCGATCAAGGCGGACAAAGCCAAGGCCCTCGGAATGTTTGCCAAGGGCGAAGGGGGGTTCAAGGACCGGGATCTGTATCCCTTCTGCGGCGGTCCCGACGGCAATTTCACCGCCCATCCGACGCTCACCGGCAAGAGCCTCAAGGAACTGAAGGACAAGGCCGGTAAGGGGCTCGGCGCGGAAATGTACAAGGTTGCCACGGAGGGCCAGATCAGCGAGGTCAGCTACATGTGGCCTCGGCCGGGCCAAACCGACCCGGTCCAGAAGGTCAGCTACGTGACCAAGGTCGGTGACCAGGTCTGCGCGGTCGGCTATTACAAGTAATCCCCTCCCGGGCCGACGGCGGACGACGCCGTCTATCGGGGTGGGAGAGTAGGACGTTGCCGGGACAAAAAAAGCCCCGGGTCGGATGACCCGGGGCTTCTGCTTTGACGGCCTTTGCTCGAAATCGACGTTATCTATGGCTCCGCGGAGTAGGCGCGGGCCGACCCTGGCCGGCGTCGTGCCGCATCTCGCCCCTGTCCTGCCGGATCTCCCGACGGTCCCCGCGGATCTCGCGCCGGTCGTCCCGGATTTCCCTCCGGTCCTCCCGGAGCTCCCCACGGTCCTCTCTGATCTCCTCGCGAGAAGCCCCTTCGCGAATGTCTTCGCGCAGTTCCCGTCTGTCCTCGCGCAGCTCGCCACGGTCCTCGCGCAACTCCCGACGGTCCTGTCGTAGCTCCCGCCGGTCTTGCCGGAGCTCTTTTCGATCCCTGGCGATCTCCCTGGCCTCGTCGCGAAGCCGCGGGTGCTCTGCGAGGAACTTGGCCGCGCCTGGGTGGTTCAGCATGAAGTGGGCGGCCCGGGGATGCTTGGCGAGTTTCTCCGCCAGTCCCGGGTGCTTTTCCAGAAACTGTTCGAGCCGGGGATGCTTGGCGACCCATTCGGCGAACCGCGCATCCTTCGCCACGTTGTCCGGGGTGATGTCTGCTTCACTGAACCTGCCGGGCTCCGCGGGGGTTGCGGGCTGTGTCCCGCTCGGGGTTGACCGCGGGGGTCCCTGCTGCGCCCGCGCCGCTGTCACGCCCCAGGCCGCGTGTCCTCCAACCACGAGAGCCATGGCTATGAAAAACATGAACTGTCGCATTTCTCGGTTTCCTCCTTTGATGTCCTCGCCGTGATGACCATCATCCGACGGTTCATCTTTTTAGACGGCGGGCCTCACCAAACGTTAAACGGCATGTCAATGTCAACCGAACCGTGTGGTTACGTCGTGGTCTCACCTCCGTCTCCGTCTTCAGCCACCGGGAGGGTAACGGTGAACGTGCTGCCTTTCCCCTCACCTTCCGATTCGATGCAGATTCGCCCCCCATGCATCTCGACGAGGCGCCTGGTGATGACAAGACCCAAACCCGTTCCTTCGCACTGCGCTCCGTGCGACGCCTCGAGCCTCGTGAAGGGCTGGAACAGCTTTGGCTGATCCTCGGGCCGGATCCCTATGCCCGTGTCCGTTACGGCGATTTCGACGAAATCGCCGTGGTGTTCATGGTGGGTCCCTTTCTGACCCTGAACCGTCCGGGTGGAGACCGTGACGCGCCCGCCGGGCGGCGTGAATTTCACCGCGTTGGACAACAGGTTGGTGAGGATCTGCCTGACCCGGGAGGGATCGGCGTACAGGGAGGGAAGCGATTCGCCAGGCACAGACTCGACGACGAGATTCTTCTTACCGGCCTGGTCCCTGATCATCGCGACGGCCTCGGCGATGAGTTCGCCGATCCGTACCGGCTTCCGGTGGAGCTCGACCCGCCCCACCTCGACCTTGGAGAGGTCGAGCAGATCATCGATGATCTGGAGAAGGTGGTGGCCGGCCTTGTGGATGTTCTGCACGTGCCGCGCCTGCTTCTCCGTCAGGGGGCCAAAGTGCTGGTCCCGCAAGACCTCGGAAAAACCGATGATGGTGTTCAAGGGGGTCCGAAGTTCGTGGCTCACATTCGCTAGAAAGGTCGACTTATGGCGGGAGGCGTCCTCGGCCTCCACCAGGGCCTCTTGGAGGCGGGCATTGGCGGCCTCCACTTCCCTGGTCCGCTCTTCCACTGTGCGCTCCAAGCCCTCGGCGTGGGACTTCACCTGGGTATAGAGGCGGGCGTTCTCGATGGCGGTCGCGGCATGGGCGCCGATGGCCGAGAGGAGGTTGAGGTCGTCTTGGTCGAACGGGCGGTCGGTCGGGCCGTTCAGCACCTGGATGACTCCAATCATCTTTTCACGGATCTTGAGCGGGACGCAGAGCGCGGACTTGGTGGTGAACCCGGTGTGATAGTCGACCCCCTGATAGAACCGGCTGTCCTGTCGCACATCCGGGACGATGAGCGAACACCCGTGCTGGAAGACCCAGCCGGCGATTCCCTTTCCCACCTTCAAGCGCCGGCCCTTGAGCGCCTCCCCGTGCTCGCCCGATCCGATGCGAAAGACCAATTCGTCCCTCTCGTCATCCTTCAGCAAGAGCGAGCTGGCCTCCACACCCATCACGGTCTGGATGCGCTCCATGATGAGGCGCAGAAGCTCGTCAACATCCAGGGTCGCCGTGAGGAGCGCGGAGACGTCATTGAGGGCCGCGAGCTCCCGAATCCGCAGGAACAGCGGAGTGACATCACGGATCACCAGGAGCTGGCCTGTGGCCCATCCATCGCCGAGAAGATTGGTGATGGTGAGTTGGAGCGTCCGGTCCCGATACGCATAGACGAGCCGCTCCGTGGCCAACCCCTCCTGGCGGGCCAGGGCCTTCAGGGCGAGGAGTAAGGGATCGGTGTCCCGACCATCCAGGATGGTCGGGAGCGCCACCCCCACCAGGTTCCGCTCCTGCCATTGAAAGAGCGCGGCGCCTGCCGGATTGGCGTAAAGGATGCGATGGGAGGAGTCCAGGAAGAGGATCCCTTCACCGAGATTTTGGAAGAGGGCATTGAAGTGGGCGGTGTGGGCGAGCAGCTCGGTAACGATCCTGCGGGGCTGGATCTCTCCGACACCCCGGATCTGCTCGGCCCAGACAGGAGAAGCGGTTCCATCCTCGAACGCCCGGAGGATCGGAAATAGGTCCTGAAGGATCGCATCGATGTTGCGCTTGGCGATGTAGGCGTCGGCCCTGACGTAGCGAAGCCATTGCGCAGACTCAGGGGCCGTCCCGGTGAGCACGATGATCGGGATGGACCGGGATTTGGGGTCCTCCTTGAGTTGTTGGCAGACCTCGATCCCGTCCACCTTCGGCATGACGAGATCCAGGACGAGGAAGTCGGGCGCCTCTCTGCGGACTTGATCGAGGGCCTCCATCCCATCGAATGCGGCTAAGACCTGATAGCCCCGCTCTTCGAGGGCTTCGTGCAGGAGCCCAACTAGGAGGCGGTCGTCATCGGCCACCAGAACCTTTCGCGGCACTACCGCACCCTCCCGGGCGCCAAAGGTCTAGGGCCCCCCGGCGTCGGCAGCCAATGCACTCTTGCGCAAAGAGAGCATAATGGCTGCGTGTATGTGGTGTAGTCAGGGATTATTTGCAAGGCGCGTGCCGGGGCGCACGAAGCGGAGGCTGGCCGACGCAGCGCTCGCCCAAGAGCGTGAGAAATGGTATCTTAAGGGCCTCGATCCCGGAGGTAGAGCCGGCGAAGCTCGGCGAAGAACGCGAGCGCCTCCCGGGTGCGGTAATCGGGATAGGTCCAGGGAAGGGGTTGGTACGCCCCTTGCTCGTATTTCAGATGAAGATCCCCAAAGATCCCCTGGTCCAGATAGATCCGGTGGGCGTAGTCCTTGGTGCTGGCCAGGACGATCTTCGCCGGGGTAAGATAGCCTGGGTCGACGTTGATCCGGCGCCGCAGAGTCCTCTTGCCGGCAAGGCTGAACTGCCCCTCGATCTGATTGGTCCGATGCTTGGCCTCCGGAAGTATATTCTGTGCGATCAGGGCCTCGGCGGCCACGAAGCGCCGATAGAGTCCGGATCCCATTTCCGTCTCGTAATACTCGGTGAAGGAGAAGGGGAAGACCTCGCTCTTCAGGTCGAGGGGACCGAAGGCTGCACTCAGGGACGATTCGACCGCTGCGAGAAGGCCTTCCGGTGCAAGGATGGCGAAGAAGAGCTTGGCGTTTCGTGCCCCCGGAACTTCTTTCACTCCCCTATCCCCCGTGATGCTCGACCGCGAACAATATATCCTGAATTGTTCCCTCGACCAACTTTTAGTTTCTTGACAGGCTCTTACATGTATGTTATTCATGCTTGACATGAAGGTTTGCCTCCGAGGGGGACGAGACCGGATGCGTAAGCTATCGGTGATCCTCGTAGGGATGATGGCGTCCCTCCTCCTCGCCCATCTCGCGTGGCCGGGGGAGATCGAGGTCCTCTACGAAGGGCAATGGAAAATTCTGAAGACCGAACTGGTGAGCGGTCGGGAGTACGTGCCCCTTGCCCAAGTGGCAAAAATCACCGGAGGAGGGGTTCTAAGAGATGGATTGCGGGTGAACGGTGTCACCTTCCGCTTGGTGGAAGGCGAGCCGGGGGTCGTCGTCGGGGATACGACCTTTCTTCTCACGGCCCCTCCGGTGAAGCAGCGGGGGGCCTTCTGGGTTCCTGTCGAGTTTCTCGTCCGGGCGCTCGAGGCCCGGTACGGCGAAGGACGGGTCTTCTGGAATAGATCCGGCCGCGTCGTCTGGCTGGGAAAGGAGCAGTATAACCTTCGCCTGCTGCGACACCACGCCTATCCCGACTATACCCGATTGGTGATTGAGGCGCTGACACCACTCAATTTCCGCCTGCAGGAGGAGGGTAAGGCTCAGCTCAGCCTCCGGATCGAGGGCGGCATCCTGTCTCCCATGCTCTCCGAGGCCGTTCGGATCAACGATGGGGTCGTCGAGATGGTGGAGCCGACGCAAGGGCAGGGGGAGGCGATCTTTCGTATTCAGCGGGATGCCTTCGGGGGCCTGACCCGGACCTTTACCCTCAATAACCCTGAACGGATTGTCGTCGATCTCTACCGGGTCAAAACAGCCGCCCAGCCCCCGCCCGAGACTCCGCCTGCCCAGCCGTCGTCCCGCGCCCCGTCGGCAGCCCCCGCCACCCCCCAGGTGACGGGTCTCAGGACCATCGCCATCGATCCCGGTCACGGCGGGCGGGATACGGGAGCCATCGGACCCAAGGGTCTGCAGGAGAAGGACGTCGTCTTAGACATTGGGCTGAAACTCCGTCGTCTGATTCAAGAGCGGTTGGGGATCCGGGTGGTCATGACCCGGACGGAGGATGTCTTTGTCCCGCTCGAAGAGCGGACCGCCATTGCCAACCGGGCCAAGGCCGATTTCTTCATCAGCGTCCATGTCAACGCCGCTCATCGCACCAGGGCTCAGGGGTTCGAGACGTACTTTTTGAGCCGAGAGCCCTCGGACAGCGCTGCCAGGGCCTCTGCCATCCGGGAGAACCTGTCGGTGAATCTCGGGGGACTCAGGCCGAAAGAGGAAGACGCCCTAAGAGCCATTCTCTGGGACATGGCCAACACCCTCTATCTGAAGGAGTCTAGCGAGCTGGCGCAGATCCTCCTCGACGAGCTCGACAAGATTCTCCAGGTCGACAACAGAGGGGTGAAGTCGGCCCCCTTCTTCGTCCTGATGGGGGCCGCCATGCCAGCAGTCCTCTTGGAGGTGGCCTTCATCTCCAACCCGCAGGAGGAAAAGAACCTCCAAGCCGAAGGGTACAAGGACCGGGTCGCTGAGGCTCTCTATGCGGGGATCGTCCGCTTCAAGGATCGCTACGAGCGACGTCTGGGGCTCGTCCCTTCTGCACCCGGTCGATCGGTCCCGACGGCCAAGAGGTAGAGGGAAATGGCGCCCCTCCCGGATCGGAGGCTTCTCCTGGGCCTGCTTTTCCTGGTCGTTGTGGTGGGGGCTCTCGGCTTTCTCCTGGGTCGAGTCCTCGCCCCGCGGGCTCCGGAACCCCGGGACTCTCCCGTTCAGGACGGAGGCGCGGTCGATGTCACCACTCGGCGCATCCGCCTGTTCTTCGCCGTCCCCAATGCGGACAGGCTTCAGGAAGAAGAGCGGACGATCCCCCGGGCCGCCTCGTTAGTGGAGGAGGCAAAGCGGGCCGTGGCCGAACTCATCAAGGGGCCCCAGACCGACCTCAACCCGACGATCCCGTCCGGCGTCGGGCTCCTGCAGCTCTATTTTGACGGCCGCGGGACCGCATACGTGGACTTCACGCGCGATCTCCAGACAAAACATCCGGGGGGGACCGGCGGTGAGCTCTTGACCATTTACTCTATCGTGGATACGCTCACCGCCAACTTTGGGGAAATCCAGCAGGTCAAGCTCCTCGTGGAGGGGTCCGAAATCCTGACGCTGGCCGGGCACATCGACACCCGGCGTCCCTTCAGGCCCCGCTACTCCTTTGAGAGGGTGCGATAGATGCGGGCGGGCGGCCGTAAAGATGAGGAGATACGTCCGGTCACGATCACCCGGGGCTATCTCAAGTACGCCGAGGGGTCGGCCTTGATCGAAGTCGGGGAGACCAGGATCCTGTGCGCCGCCTCGGTGGAGGAGCGCGTTCCCCAGTTTCTCAAGGACTCGGGTCAGGGGTGGATTACCGCCGAATACGGATTGCTCCCCCGCTCCACGACCACGCGCACTCCCCGGGAGGTCGCGGCGGGGCGCGTGAGCGGCCGCACCTCCGAGATCCAACGGCTCGTCGGCCGATCGCTCAGAGGTGTGACGGATCTGAGGCGGCTGGGGGAGCGCACGATCGTCATCGACTGCGATGTGATCCAGGCCGATGGCGGGACGCGGACCGCTGCGGTCACCGCCGGCTTTGTGGCCTTGGCGGATAGCGTGGCTCTGCTCCGGGACCAGGGCAAGATCAAGGAGGACCCCCTGCTGGATTCTGTCGCAGCCATCAGCGTGGGCATCGTGGAGGGGCGCGTCCTCTTGGATCTCTGCTACGCCGAGGACGCCATCGCCGAAGTGGACATGAACGTAGTGATGACCGGAGCGGGGAGATTCGTCGAGGTTCAGGGCACGGCGGAGGAATCCCCCTTCAGTAAGGAGCAGCTC
This sequence comes from candidate division NC10 bacterium CSP1-5, assembly GCA_001443495.1. Lineage (GTDB taxonomy): Bacteria > Methylomirabilota > Methylomirabilia > Methylomirabilales > CSP1-5 > CSP1-5. The sequence goes on from LDXR01000002.1 coordinate 260,959, forward strand.
GACACCATGTTGGCCGTGGCGGCCCAGGGAGTACGACAGCTGGTTCGACTGCAGCAACGATTGCTCGCGGAGCGGCTCCAGACGGCCAAATTGGCCCTTGACAAGAGCTAACCCCGCGTCTACCATGAAAATTGTCCTGGCGACGCGGAATCCTCACAAGCTCCGGGAGATTACCGCGATCCTCGGCGACGTTGGGGTAGAATGGATTCCGTATTCTACCCTTGCAGATGCACCGGTCCTGAAGGAGGAAGGCTCGAGCCTCCGGGAGAACGCTGCCGCGAAGGCCGAAGACGGAGTGGCCTTCACGGGCTGTGTTGCCCTCGCTGAGGACTCCGCCCTGGAGGTGGATGCTCTCGGTGGGGCCCCGGGGGTTCATTCTTCTCGTTTCCTAGGGGAGGGGGCGACCGACGACGATCGGATCCAGGGGATCCTCAAGCAGCTTCGGACCTACCCCTGGCACGGACGGACCGCCCGTTTTCGTTGTGTGGTCGCCGTGGCCCAACCGGGGAGACCGACCGAGTTTGCCGAAGGGGTCTGTGAAGGGTATATCGCGTGGGAGCCGAGGGGGACGGCCGGGTTCGGTTACGACCCCATTTTTTACGTCCCCGAATATGGTCAGACGTTGGCCGAGATCGGGCCGGCATTGAAAAACCGAATCAGTCATCGCGCCAAAGCCCTGGAGGCGTGTCGGGAGATCTTGATGCGGCTCAGGGACAGGGGGCGATCGTGAGGGGGGCGTCGTCTCGGGGGATGGCGCAGCTTGGGTGCGCATCCCGCACTGATGCGGGAGGGTCGTCCCGCAACATCCGCAACTGGATTTTTGGTCGGGGTGAGGGCAAGCACTGGATCGGGGTGTGGCGCAGCCTGGTAGCGCACCTGCCTTGGGCGCAGGGGGTCGGAGGTTCAAATCCTCTCACCCCGACCAACTATACGAATTATGATGTTGCGGGATCGCCCCGACCAATCGTTGAGAGGACGTTGCGCGATCATCCCGACCACGGGACGTGTCGGGTGGAATTTCTTGCGCCTGTAGCTCAGCCCGGACAGAGCAACGGCCTCCGGAGCCGTGTGTCAGAGGTTCAAATCCTCTCAGGCGCGCCACACCGCCAGAGGCGGCGTTCATAGTTCAAAGTTCATGGTTCAGGGTGTAGTGGCGTAACGGAGTTTGGCTATGAACGATGAGCCAATAACCATGAACCGAATACGAGCGGTGGTGAGCGTAGCTCAACGGTTAGAGCACTGGACTGTGGCTCCAGGGGTTGAGGGTTCGAATCCCTCCGTTCACCCCAGAGAAAATAGTACTGAGGACTGAGTGCTGAGGGATCTATGCACTTTTGACTCAGTCCTCATCACTCGTAGGTCGCTAGTGCGCCCATAGCTCAGCTGGATAGAGCGCCGGACTTCGAATCCGTAGGTCGCAGGTTCGAATCCTGCTGGGCGCGCCATAGCCGCTGAAGGCGAACGGGGCGCCTGTAGCTCAGGGGATAGAGCAACTGCCTTCTAAGCAGTGGGTCAGAGGTTCAAATCCTCTCAGGCGCGCCATGCCGCCCGACGGACGGCGTTCACGGTTCAGAGTTCATAGTTCATGGTTGATGGTATATGGTGATGGAATCTTGGTGAATTTTCCGACTATGAACCATGAATCATTAACCGTGAACCGAAGGGGGCCGCTAGCTCAGCCTGGTAGAGCAGCTGACTCTTAATCAGCGGGTCCAAGGTTCAAGTCCTTGGCGGCCCACCATCATTGGTTCAGGGTTGTCTGAAACTCTGAACCATGAACTATGAACTATGAACCCAGAGGGCGAGAGTGGCGGAATAGGCAGACGCGCGGGACTTAGGATCCCGTGGGTAAAACCGTGGGGGTTCGACTCCCCCCTCTCGCACCAAGAGATGCGGCGATGAAGATCAGTGTCGAAGAACTCGCCGGGTGCAAGCGCGCCCTCACCGTAGAGGTCTCGCCTGAGGCGGTCCGCCCCGCGGTGGAAGGGGCGTATCGCAAGCTGGGTCAGCGGGTCGCCCTCCCGGGCTTTCGGCGGGGGAAGATACCTCGGGAGATCCTCGAGCGTCGGTTCCGAGATGAGATTCGGGAAGAGGTGCTCCAGGAGATGATCCCGACGACCTACCGGCAGGCGCTCCAGCAGTCCCACCTGGACCCGGTTGGGCTTCCCACGGTCGAGGAGGTTGACTTCCAGCTCGGGGAGCCCCTGCGGTACCGGGCCGTCGTGGAGGTCAAGCCTCCGCTCGAGGTCAGGGACTACAAGGGGGTTACCATCTCTCGAAAGAAAATGGAAGTGACCGATCAGGAGGTGGAGGAACACCTCAAGCTCCTCCAGGAACGAGTAGCAGAATATGTCCCCATGGAGGGCTGGCCGGCCCTCAGAGAGGATCGGCTCATCGTTGACGCGCAGGGGTTCGTGGATGGAAAACCGAGGAAGGACCTTCGGGTGGAGGATTTCACCCTGGAGCTCGGGGCGGGCCAGTTGCTCCCGGGTGTGGACGAGCGTCTCGTCGGCGCCCTGAAGGGGGAGCTCCGGGATGCCCCGGTGGCCTTTCCCCCCGATGATCCACGGAAAGACCTCCGGGGGAAGGAGGTTCTCTTTCGGTTCACGGTGAAGGAGGTCAAGAAGAAAAGGGTCCCGCCCCTGGATGACGCCTTTGCGAAAGCCGTGGGCGAGTGCGGGACGTTACGGGAGCTCCGGGAGAAGGTCCGTCAGGATGTTCTCACGCGGAAGGAGCACGCTGAGGAACAGCGCCTCAAGTGGGAGGTGGTGGAGAAGATCGCAGCCGCCCATCCCGTTGAGGTCCCCGAAGGCATGGTGCGCCGAGAAATGGAGGGGATGCTTCGCGACTTTTCCGCCTCGCGGGGCGGTCGCCCGGAACGCCTGGAGGGAGAGGTCTCGTTCCGTTTGAAGCTGGAGGAGGCGGCCCGGAAGCGGGCCAGGCACATCCTGGTTCTCGACGCCATCGCGCGGCAGGAAGGGATTGCGGCCACCCCCGACGAGGTGGAGGCTGAGGTGGAGCAATTGGCGTCTGTGCTCCACCAAAAGCCGGATGAACTCAGGGCCCACCTGCGCCGCGAGGGTCGCATGGAGGCGGTCGCGGCCAACGTTGGCGAGCGGAAAACCGTGGAGTTTCTCTTCGCGCAGGCGAGGATTCTGGACAATTACGACCTCATTACCATCCCGTAGGGGAGGACCCCCGGCACAGGCTGCCGGGGCAAGGGGAGGGGGATTGCCCATGTATCTCGTGCCCATGGTGGTGGAACAGACGAGCCGCGGGGAGCGGGCGTACGATATCTTCTCCCGTCTCCTGAAGGATCGGATCATCTTCCTCGGGCAGCCCATCGATGACGTCGATGCCAATCTGATCATCGCTCAGATGATCTTCCTGGAGGCCGAGGACCCGGAGAAGGATATCCACATGTACATCAACTGTCCGGGTGGCTCGGTGACGGCGGGCCTTGCCATCTACGATACGATGCAGTACATCAAGCCGGACGTGGAGACCATCTGCATGGGGCAGGCCAGCAGCATGGGGGCACTGCTGCTCGCGGCGGGCAAGAAGGGGAAGCGCTACTCCCTGCCTCACGCCCGGATCATGATCCACCAGCCATTGGGGGGCGTCCATGGCCAGGCCACCGATATCGACATCCAGGCCCGAGAGATCCTCCGGGTCCGGGATGAGGTGAACCGGATCCTCGTTGCCCATACGGGCCAATCCCTCGAGAAGATCCAGAAGGATACGGACCGGGACTTCTTCATGACCGCCGAGCAGGCCAGGGAGTACGGTATCCTCGATGAGGTGATCGTCTCGCGGGACGGGGCGAAGCTCCACTCAGAGATGTTGGCGCGGGCGTCAAGGCAATAGGAGGGAAGAGATGGCCAAGCCGGTCAAGCATGGCGGAAAACTCCAGTGCTCCTTCTGCGGCAAGAGCCAGGAGGATGTCCGCAAGCTGATTGCCGGACCGACCGTCTACATCTGTGATGAATGCATCGAACTGTGCAACGACATCATCTCCGAGGAGCTGGAGGAGGAACGAGGGAGGGACCTCGGGGATATTCCCAAACCGGCGGAGATCAAGGCCATCTTGGACCAATACGTCATCGGGCAGGAGCGCGCCAAGCGGATCCTGTCGGTGGCGGTCTACAACCATTACAAACGGATCAACGCCAAGCCCCGGTGCGACGAGGCCGAGCTGGCCAAGTCCAATATCCTGCTCATCGGCCCGACCGGATCGGGGAAGACGTTGCTCGCGCAGACCTTTGCCAAGATCCTGGATGTGCCCTTCACCATCGCCGATGCCACGACCCTCACGGAGGCGGGATACGTGGGGGAGGATGTGGAGAATATCATTCTCCGCCTGCTCCAGATGGCCGACTATGACATCGAACGCGCAGAGCGGGGGATCGTCTATATCGATGAGATCGACAAGATCGCCCGCAAATCTGAGAACCCATCTATCACCCGTGATGTCTCCGGCGAGGGGGTCCAGCAGGCGCTGCTCAAGATCCTGGAGGGGACGGTGGCCAACGTGCCCCCCCAGGGGGGACGCAAACACCCCCAGCAGGAGTACCTCCAGGTCGATACCACGAACATCCTCTTCATATGCGGCGGTGCCTTCATCGGGCTGGAGAAGATGGTCGAGGCCCGGATGGGCAGCAAGGCGATGGGCTTCGGGGCCGCGATCCAGGGGCGGCGCGACAGAAAGATCGGAGAAACTCTCGCCGAGGTCCAGCCGGAGGACCTCCTGAAGTTCGGCCTGATCCCTGAGCTGATCGGGCGTCTCCCGGTGGTGGCCCCGCTCCACGAGCTCGACGAAGCGGCCCTGATTCGCATCCTGGTGGAGCCGAAGAACGCCCTGCTGAAGCAGTACCAGCGGTTTTTTGGATTTGAGGGGGTGAAGCTGACCTTTACCGATGAGGCCGTGCGGGCCGTGGCACATGCCGCAGTGCGCCGAGCCACGGGGGCCCGAGGCCTTCGATCGATCCTCGAGGATATCATGCTAGATATCATGTACGAGATCCCCTCTCAGACCGGCGTAGCGGAAGTGATCATCGGGCGAGAGGTGATCTTGGAGCGGAATCGTCCCATCCTCCTGTACCACAAGAAGAAGGCCGAATCGGCGTAACCAGTCCTGGCGCGCGTCGCGTTCGGTTTATTTCGCCCTTTTTCCTTGACACCCCTCGGCGTGTCCAGTAGCTTTGGCTGGATTGCGTCACCCCCTTGCGTGGAGGCATGGTGTGATCGCGCGCCTGCGAACTCGGACAGCTCTCTTCATTTTGCTGGTCCCGTCGCTCCTCCTGGGCGCCTGTGCCAGCAAGCGTGACGCGCAGACTGGAGCCTTGAACGAGGAGGCCCTCTTCTGGCGGGCCAATCTCGAGTTTATGCGGGGGCGGTACGAGGAGGCCCGGGAGATGCTCCGCCTCTTCGTTACCCAGTTTCCTGACAGCCCCGTCGTTCCCGAGGTTCGCCTCGGGATCGCCCGGACCTATTTCGAAGAGGAGCATTACGAACAGGCCCGGGTGGAGTATGAGCGATTCCTGAGCCTCCATCCTCGCCACGAGCGCATGGATGAGGCGCAGTACTTCGTCGGCCTGAGCTATTTCCACCAACTCGAGCGGGTGGATCGGGATCAGACCGCCGCCCGGCGTTCGGTCGCTGCTCTTCGTAGGCTCCTGACCGAGGTCCCCGACACCGCGTACAGAGAGGACGCCGAGGCGAAGATCTCGGTCGCCCGCCGCCGTATGGCAGCGCAGGAAATCGACGTGGGCCTCTTCTACCTGAAGCGGGACAAGTTCAAAGGAGCTGCGAGCCGGTTCCAGTGGGTCATCGACCGTTACAATGACACCGGTCTCGAGCCCAAGGCCTTCTTCTACCTCGGGGAGGCCTACGCCCGGATGGAGGAGAAAGAGAAGGCCCAGGAGGCATACCGCCAGCTCCTGGAGAAATACCCCGACTCTCTCTGGGCGGTAGAGGCCGGAGACCGTCTTGGGGTCAAGGTGGTTCTCCAGTCGCGACCGGGCGAGGACCACAGGAATTCCGAGGAGGTACCGGGGGGGATTTGGGACCTCTTCAAGGAATCGTGGGAAGATCTCAAGACCACCTTCAAACATTCGCTCAAGCCCCGCCCGGAGTAGCCCCCGATCCATGGACGCTCGTCAGTTGAAGCAGCAGATCCAGCAGGCGACGGCCCTCTTCCAGGGGGGGCGGTACGACGAGGCGGAAGTATTACTCCTGGAAATTGTCAAGCACACACCCCTCTATGCCAATATCTACAACATGCTCGGGTTCATCTATTCCCAACGGAACTCCCCGGACCAGGCCGTGGAAGTCTTTCGCCAAGCCCTAACCATCAACCCCCGTTACACGGAGGCACGGCTCAATCTCGCCATCACGCTGGCCGACATGGGGGCATACAGCGAGGCCCTCCGGGAGTACGGCCTCGCCAGGGAGGGAGAGGAGACCAAGGCCTCGAGCCTCCCCACGCATGCGCAGGCACGCCTGGCCAATGCTCATGCCGAGCTGGCCAAGGCCTATCAGGAGCTCGGTCTCTATCCCCAGGCGGTCCAGGAGTACGAGAAAGCCATCGGCCTGGCGCCCCTTTTTCCCGATCTCCATTGCAAGCTAGCCCGCTGCTACATGGAGGCGGGTGATGGCGATCAGGCACAGACGGCTCTGAAGCACGCTTTGGAGCTGCATCCGACCTATGCCGACGCCCTCGTCCAGCTCGGGCTCCTCCACTATCAACGACGCGAGACATCGCAGGCCGTTTCCACGTGGGAGAAGGCCTTGACCTCTGATCCGGCCAATGTGTTGGCCCAGATCTACCTCCGCATGGCCCGGGAGGGAGGCACGGGCAACTGAACGGGCTGGCCATGGCCTCGATCCTGAATGAGACGCGTCAGCTGCTGCTCACCCACGGCCTTCGTCCCAAGAAGCGCTTAGGACAAAGCTTTCTGGTCGACCCAGTCGTTCTGCGAAGAATCCTGGACGGGGGGGAGCTTCAGGCAAGGGATCGGATCTTGGAGATCGGGGCCGGGGTTGGAACGCTGACTCACGCCCTGGCCGAGCGCTGTGACCGGGTCATCGCGGTCGAGATCGATCCAGGGCTCTTTCAGATCCTGGAGGACCTCTTCCAAGGCCAAGCGCACGTGACGCTCGTCCGGGGAGATGCCCGGCACCTCGACCTCAGCTCTCTCGTGGGGGAGGGGCCCTGGAAGGTCATCGCGAATCTCCCCTATGCCATTGTGACACCGCTCATTACGCGGCTGCTTGAGGCCAGCCATCGCTTTTCCCTGCTCCTCCTGATGGTGCAGCAGGAGGTGGCCGAGCGGTTGATGGCTTCTCCGGGCACGAAGGCATACGGGTCCCTTTCGGTGCTGGCCCAGTACTACACCGATGTCCGGACCGTCGTCCGCGTGCCCCGAACAGCCTTCTATCCGAGACCTCAGGTTGACTCCGCCGTGGTCAAGTTTACGGTCCTGCCACGCCCTCGGGTCGCCCCCGCGGACCCCCCTCTTTTTTTCCGCCTGGTGCGCGCCGCCTTTGCCCACCGGCGCAAGACGCTGATGAATGCCCTGAGGCAAACGCGGTGGGATTCGTTGGATCGGCAGGAGATCGCAGCGGCACTCGAGCGAGCGAGCATTGATCCGTCGCGACGAGGGGAGACGTTGAGCGTAGGGGAGTTTCAACGACTCGCTGATGAGATGTTTTCCGCGATCAAGGGATCGGCGGCCTAAGATTCAGCAGTCAGCGGTCCGCTGTCCGCAGTCGGCACGGAGCCCTGAGCTTTTGAAGCTGATAGCTGACAGCCGATAGCTGAGGGCTGGGACGGGAGTGGGGATGTTTCATACGGCGCGGGAAGACGATATCAAGGCCGGACGAATCACCGATGTCTACTTCTTGCGGACGCTCGAGATCCTTGACCGTGAAAAGATCGATGCGGTCGTTGAGGCGGAGGTGACCCTCAAGGCCTTCCCCGAATCATGGACGTGGGGCATTTTGGCCGGGATCGAGGAGGTGGCGGGGCTGCTCACCGGGCTGCCGGTCGACGTGGATGCCTTCCGCGAGGGATCGTCCTTTCGGGTGGGAGAACCGATCCTGACGGTCAGGGGTCCGTATCGGGAGTGGGGACACTACGAAACGGCGATCTTAGGTCTCCTCTGTCAGGCCTCCGGGATCGCCACGAAGGCCGCCCGGTGTAAACGCGCAGCAGACGGACGGACCGTGATCAGCTTCGGGGCGCGGCGGATGCATCCTGTCCTCGCACCCATGATCGAGCGGAACGCCTTCATCGGGGGATGTGACGGCGTGGCGGTGGTGAAATCGGCTGAGCTCATCAAGGAGGAGCCGGTCGGCACGATGCCGCATACCCTGGTCCTCATCTTGGGGGATACGGTGAAAGCGGCCAAGGCCTTTGATGCGAGCATCGACCCCCGGGTGAAGAGGGTGGTGCTCATCGACACCCTGAGCGATGAAAAGTTCGAGGCGCTCCGCGTAGCGGAGGCCCTCGGCGAGCGTTTGTTCGCCGTCCGGCTTGACACGCCTTCTTCCCGCCGGGGCGATATGCTGGAGATTCTGAGGGAGGTGCGTTGGGAGTTGAACTACCGGGGATTCTCCTGGGTGAAGCTCTTCATCTCCGGCGGCCTGGATGAAGCTGAGATCCAGCGGCTTAACCCGTTGGCCGATGCGTACGGGGTCGGCACCGCCATCTCGAACGCACCGGTGATGAACTTCGCGCTCGATCTGGTGGAGATCGATGGGCGACCCATCGCCAAGCGAGGCAAGCGATCCGGGCGAAAGGCGGCCTACCGGTGTCGCGGTTGCCGCCTTCGGTGGGTGCTCCCGGCGGACGCCTCTCCCCCGGCCTGCCCGTGCGGCGACTCCGTGGAATCGCTGCTCATGCCCCTCCTCCGCAATGGTTGCATCGTCCGAAAGCTGCCGACTACGCAGGAGATCCGCTCCCGCGTCCTCGAGGAACTTGATTATCTTGCCCTGTGATGTCTTGGGGATGCCGCACTTTCCCCTTGACAAGCGGCAGACCACGACTAACCTGAGCCCGTGCGGTTGACGTAGGGCACCTGTGCGGATGGAAAGTAAGCAGTGAAACTGCGTAACCCGCATCTGATCAAATTGGCGGGATGGCTGGGGGCAGCTGCGCTGCGCGCCTGGAGCAGCACGCTTCGCTGCCTTACCGACACACAGGGCCAGCACACCGACCCGTGGGACCCCGCGCTGCAGGAGCGGTACATCTATGCGCTATGGCACGAAAATCTGTTGTTCACCGCGACGCTGCGGTCCGAGGCTGATGTCATCGCACTGATCAGCCGACACGCGGATGGAGAACTCCTGGCTCAGGTCTGTCGTTGGTTCGGCCTCCGCACGGTTCGCGGCTCGTCGGGACGTGGCGGGGTGGACGCGGTGGAGGAACTGCTTCGACTGCAGAAGGGCTTCCACCTCCTCGTAGCGCCCGACGGCCCCCTGGGGCCTAGACGGCAGGTCAAACGAGGACTCGTCTATCTTGCGTCCTGGACGGGGATGCCGATTGTTCCGCTAGGGGTCGGATTCCAACGAGCCTGGCGGCTCAACAGCTGGGACCGCATGGCGCTGCCTAAACCGTTGAGCACCATCACCTGTATCGCCGGGCCGCTCATCCGCGTGCCTTCGGTTATCAACAAGGCGGACTCGGACCACTACCGCCGGCTCGTCGAACAGAACATGGCGATCGCCACGTCAGCAGCGGAAGCCTGGGCTGCGGGGGAAAAGCCCGCCATCACATGACCGGCCTTTTTGAAGTCTTGACACGGTCCAGGACCGCAAGTGGCACGGTTAAAGAGTCAGGCCTTTGCAGTGTGGTCCCGAATCCTGAAACGAAGGTGTATCTTGAACGGAGCCTATGCCCCGGAAGCACGCAAGATCGATTTCAACCGCCCCGAGTAGAGAGCATTTTCGGCCCAAGGAGTGGGCCATCATCCAGAAGTACCGGACGCCGCGGCAGGTGCAGCAGTTTCTCCGGGCCCTACCCTATAATTGGGAAAGGGACGGAGAGACCCTGCGGACGTTTCGCAGCGTAGTCCGGCACTGGCAGGCGCATTGCCTCGAGGCAGCCGTGACGGCGGCGACCATCCTCGAGCAGCATGGCTACCCACCGCTGCTTCTCGACTTTCAGTCACAGGACAACCTCGACCACGTCGTCTTCCTCTTTCGCCACCGGGAACGCTACGGCACCGTGGCGCGTTCGCGTGACGCCGGGCTGCACGGGCGCAAACCCGTGTATCGGTCGCTCAGGCAACTCGTGATGAGCTATGTGGATCCCTACGTGGATGGCTCCGGGCGCATCATCGGATACGGAGTGCTCGACCTGCGGACGTTCCGTCGACCCAACTGGCGACTCTCCTCGAGAAACGTCTGGGCGGTGGAACGGGTTTTGATCAAGATGCCCCACAAGAAGCTGAAGACATCCGACCGTCGATACCGAGCAGTACTCCGGCGATACCGGACCTTTCGGAAGAACTACCCCGACAGGCCCGCCACGTTCTACGCAAACCGGCACGAGTGGCTGTAGCGGGCACACCCTCCTTCGCCGCCAGGCAGAAGCTCTGAAAATTCTTTCTTGGTGGCCCCCTCGCAGATAGACGTGGATCATAGCAGAAATCGGACAGGGGATTGCCGAGGACAGGTGTATACTGGGACACTTACCTGTGCTTTGGGGGACGGAGGGAGACGAGCGGGGGTGTCCGTAGACTTGTGAGTCCGAAGATTCCAAGAACACAGAAGAGGGGTCACCTCATCATGGCCGAAGGCCCGACCGTGCGGGCGCTGGGAGAGTTCGGCCTGCTGAGGAGACTTCGAGCGAAGAGCCCGCCCCTTCCCCCTGAGGTCCTGGTCGGGATGGGGGATGATGCGGCCATCATGCAGCCATCACCCGGCCTCGCGTTAGTGGCCACGGTAGATGTCCTGGTGGAGGGAAAGGACTTCCGCTGGGAATGGTGCCCTGCGGAGGCCGTGGGACACAAGGGGCTCACCGTCAGCTTGAGCGATGTCGGGGCCATGGGGGCGATTCCGAAGTACGCTCTCGTCGCCTTGGGCCTTCCCGCGAGGACACCCGTAAAGCGCGTGGATGGTATCTACCGGGGGATCTGGGGGGCAGCAGAGGCAGCAGGGGTAGCAGTCGTAGGGGGGGATCTCTCGGAAGCTTCTCGTCTCATCCTCGGCGTGACCGTCATAGGAGAGGGGGAGGCACATCATCTCGTTCGCCGCTCCGGGGCAAAGGTTGGAGAGACCATCTGGGTCACCGGTCCTCTCGGGAGGGCCGCAGCGGGACTATGCGCCTTGAAGGCAGGGTACCGGGTTGAGCGTTCAGCAGTGAAGGGCAGGCGGGGGACGCGCATCCCGCCAAAGGCCCGGAAGGCTCTCCGGGGGACGATGCAGGCCCAGCTCTATCCCATGGCACGTTATCGAGAGGGGAGGGTCCTGGCCGAGACCGGGATCGCCACGGCCATGATCGATCTCAGCGATGGGCTCGCCTCGGATCTGACGCGGCTAGTGGAGGAGAGTGGGGTGGGGGCTCGGATCCTTGCTGACCGAATTCCCGTGGATCGGTCCACGCGGCAGGTGGCAGAGCTTGTTGGGCTGGATTCCGTGAGGCTGGCGCTGGGCGGGGGTGAGGACTTTGAACTCCTCTTCACAAGCGGCGCCTCTTCCACGACGGTCGAGGAGGCCCTGGTCCGCAAAGGCTTCGCCCGGCCCCATGCCGTCGGCGAGATGCGTGCCGCCGACGAGGGGCTCACCCTCGTCGGCCCTCGGGGAAAGGAGCAGCCGCTTGGAAAGGGGTTTGAACATTTTCGTTAGGCCTGTCTTCCATCCTCCCCCTGGCGATCCATCAGTCGGATCCTCACCTTGACAATGCTTCGCTTATCCGACGCCGCGACGACGAAGCGCATCCCCCCATACTGGACCTCCTCCCCGGTGTCGGGGATCTTCTGAAAGAGGTGGAGGAGGAACCCGCCCAGGGTTTCGTATTCCCCTTCGGGGAGCTGGATCCCGAGTTCGTCGCTGAGCCGCTCCACTTCGAGTCGCGCATCGACGAGGTAGGAGCCGTCGGGAAGGCGTTTCAGGGGAAGCGGCTCCTCGTCGTATTCATCCTCGATCTCGCCCACGATCTCCTCCAGGAGATCCTCGATCGTCACGATCCCCACCACCCCTCCGTACTCATCCACTACGACAGCCATGTGGAACCGTCCCCGCCGCATCTCTTGGAACAGATCGGCGACGAGTTTGGTCTCCGGAACATAGACCGCCGGGCGGATGAGCGGCGCGAGAGGTGTTTCGGGGCCGGCCGAGAGGAGGTCGAAGGCGTGGACGATGCCGACGATCTGGTCGATGCGCTCCTCGAACACGGGGATGCGAGAGAACTGGTGCTCACTCACCACCGCCACGGCCTCGGCTACCGTCGCGGAAGCGGGGACTGCCACCACCTCAATGAGAGGGATCATGACCTCCTGAACAGTGGTCTCGCCAAAGTCAATGATCTTGTGGATCATCCGCCGCTCACCCGTATCGAGGTCGGCCTGATGTCTGTCTTCCTGGACCAGGAATTTCAGCTCCTCGCGGGTGATGTAGGGGTCGCGCTCGGACGGGGCAATCTTGAAGGGGGTCAGGAGCGACGCCGAGGCGCGGTGGACAACAGCGGTAAGCGGGGCGAAGAGGTGCAGGCAGAAGTAAAGCGGCGTCGCTAAGAGGGGCGCCAGGCGATCGGCATGCTGCCGGAAGTAGGCCCTAGGGACCATCTCACCGAAGAGGAGGACGAGGGGGGTGAGGAGTAGCGTCGCGTAGTACTGGCGGCCCTCCCCAAGGAGAAAGAGACAGAGCAGGGTGGCGGCCGTCGCACTGATTACGACACACAGGTTGGTCCCGACCAAGGTCGTGGCCAGGAGTCGGTCGGGTCGCTGGAGCAGCCGCTCCGCCACCCGGGCCCCCTTCACGCCCTCCCCCGCCAGGTGGCGAATCTTGGTTCGATCGCACGAGATCAGGGCCATCTCCGAGCCAGAGAAGAAGGCCTCCAGGAGGACGAGGCACCCGATGAGGATGAAAAGGAAGGGGATCATCCCGTGTGCTCCTGTTGCGGGGGCTGGTCAAACTCGTCGGCGATCTCCCCGACAAGCTCTTCCAGGAGATCCTCCAGGGTCACGAGCCCGGCGGTGGCGCCGTATTCGTTGACCACAATCGCCAGATGCCGGCCACGCCGTTGGAACTCTTTGAGGAGCGTGTCGACGGGGGTGGTCTCCGGGATGAAGAAGGGGGGGTGGAGCAGGGAACTCAAGGTGGGCGGGGGTGATCCCCCTACCTTGAACCGGAGAAGATCTTTGGCATTCAATATGCCCACAATCCGGTCGATGGTATCTTGATAGATCGGGATCCGGGAGAAGGCGGCCTTTGTGACGGCAGCGACCGCCTCACCAAAGGAGAGGCTTATGTCGAGGCAGAACATGTCGCTGCGGAGAGTCATCACCTGGCGGACCGGCACCTCGGCGAATGCCAGCACGCGCTCGATCATCTTGTGCTCGGTGGACTCCACGACCCCTTCCTGGCGTCCGACATCCAGGATCACCTTGAAGTCTTCTTCCGAGACTCCTGACGGACTCAGTGCGGCCGAAACCCCGAGGACCCTCAGGCAGATGTCGACCACCCTCTTGAGGACCGCCTGGAGCGGGGTGATGAGGAGCGAAAAGAGTTCAAGGGGCCGCGAGATGAGATACAAGACCCGTTCCGCATGAGTAACCGCCAGCATCTTCGGGATGAGTTCCCCGAAGACAAGGATCAGGGGGAGCATGAGCAGAGGTGCAAGCCACGCCTTTTGCGCGCCCCAGACGTGAAGGACGAGCGCCGTCGCGGTGACAGAGGCGGTGATGTTGACCAGGTTGTTACCGATGAGAATGGTGACGATGGTCCGGGTCGGACGTTCGAGGAGCTTCAGGGCCCGACCTCCCCGCCGAGGTTCCGTCTGGGCCAGACGCTGCAGCCGCAAACGGCTGAGCGAGAAGAGGGCGGTCTCCGAGGCCGAGAAAAAGGCAGACAGGGAGAAGAGGAGGAGTAACCCGATCAGATAGGATAGCGTTGTTTCGTCCAAAGATCCGATCTGCTCACTACCCGATGACCCCTTGAGCCTTGGGTCGGCATGGGGCCAGGCTGCTGGTACATAATTTGCAGACTAAAACCGATGAATCCATCGGGGTTGCAATCCAGTGTCAGCTATGATATCAGTTCGTGGGGGCGTTGTAAAGACCAGGCCAGCGGAGGCAAAGGTCATGCGCATCGGGAATAAAATTCTCCTGGGCTTTCTGGCCGTGATCTTGGCCATCACCCTCATGGCCACTCAGGATTACCTGACCATCTTTACCAGCCTGTTAGTGGGCGGGGTGGCCTCCAGGATTCTCAGCCGGATGATCGCGCACAGGATGGAGGAGCTGGTGGGGGCCACGCGGGTCATCAGCCAGGGGGACCTGACCAAGACGGTCGCCGTGGACTCCCGGGACGAGCTGGGCCAGCTGGCCGACGCCTTTAATCGCATGATCGTCAGTCTCCAGGAGGTGGTCCGCGAGACGAAAGGGATGACGGACAAGGTCAGCCAGTCGACGATGGCCCTGAGTGACACAGCCGCGGCCACGAACCAGGTCACCGAGGAGCTCGCCACGCGGGTGCACCAGATTGCCAAGGGGGCGGAGAGGCAGGTGGTGCTGGTCGGCGATGGATCCCGGGTGGTGCATGATCTGGCCCACTCCGCCAACGAGATTGCCGCCCGGTCGCGCTCTGCGGCTCAGGCGGTGGCCGAGGCCGGGGACACGGCCGAGTCGGGAGGGAAATCCGCTCAGGAGGCTGTGAGGAAGATGGGAGAGGTCTTCAGCCTCTTGGAGCGACTGGCCGCGGGGGTCAAAGGCTTCGGGGCGAAAACGCAACAGATTGGAAGCATCGTCGATCTCATCACCCGGATCGCCCACCAGACTCATCTCCTGGCCCTCAACGCCACCATCGAGGCAGCCCGGGCCGGCGAACACGGACGGGGCTTTGCGGTGGTCGCGGATGAGGTCCGGAAGTTGGCTGGCGATGCGGGGTCCTCGGCAGAGCAGATCGCCAAGCTGGCGCAGGAGATTCGCGAGGAGAGCGCCCAGGTCCTGACCTCGATGGAGATGGCGGGGAAGGGGATCGAGTCGGGGCGGCAGGTCCTCCAGTTCACCGAGAAGTCGTTGCACGAGATCGTGCGTACGGTGGTCCAACAGGTCAAGCGCGTGCAGGAGATCTCTCCTCTCACCGACCAACAGACCCTGGGAGCCAGGGCGTTAGTGAAGACGATCGATGAGATTGCCGAGGTCGCTCGAGAGCATGCCCGCTCTACCCAGGAGGCCTCGGCGGCGACCCAGCTGCAGATCGCCTCGGTAGAGCAGATGGCCTTTGGCGCTCAGGAGCTCAGCAACATCGCGGACAAGCTGCGCGAAAGAGTCTCTCGGTTCAAGGTCAATGCATGAGCGGGTAGAGAGCCTCGCCGCTTCAGAAGGACGCCTCTTCGTTCTCCTCCAGGTGCGGGGGGAACCGTTTGCCCTTCCATCAGCGCAGGTGCGAGCTGTCAGCCCGGTGGGCCGGATCACGCGAATCCCCCATGCCCCTCGGGAGGTCGGGGGTGTAACGAACTGGCGCGGAAAGGTTCTGACCCTCTACGATCTGGGAGAAGCCCTGGGACTGCCGGGAAAGTCTGGTCTCGCTCCCTATACCGTAGTGCTCGCCCCGGAAAAGGAGGATTTCGACGTGGGGGTTATGGCTGAACAGGTCCGGGAGGTTCGCGCGATCCCCGACGAGGCCCTGGAGCCCCTCTCCTCAGCCAGGGGCCTCTGCCACGGGATCATCGACCTGGAAGGCCTCCCCGTGATGGTCCTCGATCCGAAGACCCTCCTCGATCGTCTGGCGATGGCAGTCCTGTCCGCCTCGTCCCCTCGATAACGGGGTCTCGCCGGTGGATCTCAGCAAGTACCTGCCAATCTTCCTGAACGACTCCCGAGAGCATTTGCAGCGGATGGATGAATTTTTGCTCCGGTTGGAGCGGCATCCTGAAGACGCGCAGGCGATCGACGCTCTCTTTCGGTCTGCGCATTCCGTCAAGGGGATGGCGAGTACGATGGGCTTTGAGGAGCTGTCCAAGATCGCCCATTCCCTTGAAAGCTTCCTCGATCCCTATCGCAGGGGCGTTCAGCGGCTCGACCGCCAGGCCATCGACCTCGTGCTCCAAGGGGTGGACCTCCTCCGCAAATCGGTCGAGCAAGCAAGCGCCAGTCAGGGCCCCGGGGAATCGGCGGGGAAGAGCGGAGAGGGGGGCGGGTCGTCACCGTCGTCCCCTCCGCCTCCCGTGCAGGGGGGGGCGACCCGGCGCGAGGGAATGTTGCGGGTGGCTCCAGAACTCTTGGATGATCTGATTGACCTCACGAGCGAGCTCCTCATCGCCCAGGAAGATCTGGGGAACGAAGAACGGGTCTTCAAATTCCAGGCGCTTATTCAGGCCGTGGGCCATCAGGCCATGCAGCTCAGGATGGTTCCGCTGCAGACGGTCGCTGATCGGTTCCCTCGGATGGCCCGCGATATGGCCAGGCAGGGAGGTAAGGAACTGGTCTTTGAGATCCAAGGCAGGGATGTGGAGATGGATCGGGCGCTGTTAGAAAGCCTGGCCGACCCGCTGATGCACCTGCTCCGAAACGCGGTGGATCACGGGATAGAACGGCCGGAGGAGCGCGTCCGCGCCGGAAAGCCGGCCGAGGGGAAGGTGCATCTCGAAGCCTCGAGGCGAAAGGATGGGGTCATCATCCAGGTGGCTGATGATGGCCGGGGGATCGACCCTGGCACGATCCGTCAGGCCGCTGTGACTCTGGGACTCCTCTCGGAGGACAAGGCGCAGACGTTGTCGGAGCCCGACCTCTTTCGGCTGCTCACCCTGCCGGGCTTCACCACCAGAGCGGAGGTCTCAGAGATCTCCGGGCGAGGCGTCGGGTTGGATGTGGTGCAATCCATGGTCCAGTCGCTCCAGGGAAGCGTGTTGATAGAGTCCGTGCTTGGGCAGGGGACCACCGTCACCCTGAAGCTTCCCTTGACGCTGCTCCGCCTCCCGGTCCTCTTGCTCGAGGTGGGTGATGAGACCTACGCCATTCCCGTCACCCAGGTGCGGGCGACCCTGGACTGTCCTCCCGGAAGGATCAGGCCGACGGACGGGCGAGAAATCTTGTTCCGCGGGGAGGACGAGATCCCCGTGTTCCGTCTGCGGCGCCTCCTGGACCTTCCCGAATCCGCCGCGAGCCCTTTCGTCGTCCTGGTGGACTCCAAAGGGAAGGATGTCGGGCTGATGGTGGACAAGATCCTGGAGTATCGCGAGGTGGTGGTAAAATCGTTCCGGTCTCCGCTGAGGGGCTTGAAGGGACTCGGCGGGATGACCATCCTCGGGGATGGCGTCGTGGTCCCGATCTTAGATCTCGAGACGCTCTTGCCCTAGGGAGACACGGCGGTGGTATGATCTACCTCAGGGTCCTCCGGCCTCGCGGCCCCCGCGTGCCCCGAGGGCTTGGATGAGGACCTTGAGTGCTTGCTCAGCGGGTGGATTGACAGCGAGGAATTCCATTATGCTCTCGAAGTGCGGGTCCTCGTCTCGTCCACTGCTGATCACCCGACTGTTCGCCACTCGACACCGAATGGTTGACAGCTCCCCCTTTGTCTCCAGCTGGAGAAAGCACGGACTCTGCGTCTCAAGCATACCCTGGTGCTCTACGAGTGCTTCCCTCAGGGTTACATCCAGCACCTCTGCCATCTGGAGGGTCATGATGCCCTCCGTCATGCCGGCAATGCGAAGGCGCCGAGGGTTCTGTCTTTGCCGGGCGGGACGCGTATAGCGCTTGCCCAGTGCTCGCCTCATAATCTCAAGGGCTCCCCTCTCCTCGCCGGGTGGAATGGCTCAGCGGCCCCAAAAAGGCAAGCAGAAATCGTGCCAGCGAGATGCCGCTTTCGTCAGCGTCCGATCAACCTGTAATTTCAAGACGTTACTTGCCCCTGGTGATGGGTACATTCTCTTCCAGAACTCTGTGAGGCTCTCTTAGCGAGGTCCAGTTGGCCGTCTCACTGGGGTGGCTTCGGGTGAGGCGATGACGCGCAGGCGGACTGGAATCACGCCGGGCCCGAGTGCGCCGAGAGCCCGGGCAGCGGCATACGAGACGTCCAGGATGCGGCGGCTTCTAAAGGGGCCGCGGTCATTGATCCGCACCTTCACGCTTCGCCCGTTGGCCGGGTTCTCTACGAGCACCCACGTGCCGAAGGGTAGGGTCCGGTGGGCGGCGGTCATCTGGTGCATGTCAAAGATCTCCCCGCTAGCGGTGCGTCGTCCGTGGTACGGATGGCCGTACCACGACGCCTCGCCCGTCTCCTCGTGGCCGACGAATACAGGATGAGGTGCCGGAGCCACGGTCGGAGGTGCAGGCCGCGGCGAGGCACACGCAGCCAGGAGGAGGCCCAGCGTCGCCGTTTGTGCAACCCACACGATTCTCCGGATCTTCATCCACGTCATAGACGAGGGAGCTAGCAACTTTAGTGCCACGAACGCCGCTCCTTCGGGGGCCGCTGCTGGTGTGGCCTGGACGCGAATGAGAGGGGCTCCTGCAGGCCGGGGGGAAGACCTTGAAAGAAGTCGATAAGCCTACATGGTCATTGACTGGGCCTCCGTTATTGCCTAAGCTCACCCCAGGGGAGAAGAACTAACGGACAAGGGAGGTACCATGAAAACGTATTGCCAAGAGGTAGTACGGAATCTGCTGAAGACGAACTAATTCCTTGGCGAGAGCAAGGCGAGGTAGGCGTGAAATAAAATTGGGGGAGGGGTCGTCTAAGGGGGTGACATTGGGGATAAACCGGGCCTGGCGGATGGCCGCTCGGGCCCTGGGTGGGTAAAGGAGGGGAACGAACATGAGACGCCTCGCAGTCGGCCTCGTCATCGGGAGCCTCGTGCTGGGCGGGATGGCCCTGCCGGCCGAGGCAGGACACGGGCATCGCGGCCACCACGGGCATGGCCACCACGGGCATGGGCATGGTCACTTCGCGGGGGGCTTCCTGGCTGGTGCGGCCACCTTCTTGGTCCTGGACGCTCTCCTCACGCCTCGGGTGGTTTATGGTCACCCGGTGGTCTATGCTCCGCCGGTCGTCTATCAGCCGGTCTATCGGGCCCCGGTCTGCCAGGACATGTGGGTCCAAGAGCGCTGGGAGCTCCGACCCCAGCAGCAGAACGGCTTTACCACGTACTATCAGGTCTTGGTGCCGGGGTACTGGCAGCGCCACTGCTACTGACACTCGCCTGGTCCAACCAGAAGGCCACCTCTTTCGAGGTGGCCTTCTCTCTTTCCAATCACGAGCCAACCCATCCGGAAGAATTCACGGCCCTCCGGCCTCGACCCCCCCGTTGGCCCCGATGGATTGGACGATGTTCCTCAGGGCTCGCTCAGCCGCTGGGCTGACGTCGAGGAACTCCACCATCGTCTCATAATACGGGCCTCCGTCTGATCGGACGGAGCTCACCCGACTGTGCACCACGCGACAACGGATGGTGGACAGGTCCCCGTTCGTCCCCAGTTGAAGAAGGCAGAGGCTCTGCGGCGGGAACGTATCCTGCTGCTCTACGAGCACTCCCCGCTGCGTCACATCCAGCACCTCCGCCACCTGGAGGGTTGGGATTCCCTCCACAGTCCCACAAATGCGAAGACGCGGACGCTTCTCGGTGAGCAAGTTGTTCTGCAAGGATGAGGTCACGTGTGTTGCTGGCACTTAAGGGCGCCGGCGCCTTCCCCGTGTGCCCCGAAATGCGGGGAGAAGTTATCTTCCCTCGGTCCCTCTGTCAATGAAAAAATCGTGACGAGATAATTGCAACATGGCGCGGGCTGCCTCGACGGCTGCCGTCATGATCTCAGCCGGTGGGAGCCTGCTCATGTCGGCCAGCCGTCGGCAATCCTCGTATTCGGGGGCCAGGTGGATCGGGCGGCCTTGAAGTCGGCCCACCTTGACGCGCACCTGGCCAAAGGGGGTCTCCACCGTCAGCACCTCCCGCGGAAGCGTCTGCCGCTGCGTTCTGCGGAATCGGACACCGAAGGTGCTGCTGTAGCTCAAGAGGATCGGTCCGATGCCCTCCTCAAGGCCGGCCGGAACGATCGCCGAGATGACCGTGGCGGGTCGGGACTTCTTCATGATGATCGGGGTCAGGAACACATCGAGGGCTCCCGCTGCAAAGAGCGCCTCCATGAGTGGTTCGAAGAGCTGGGGGTTCATATCATCAATGTTCGCCTCGACGACCGTCACCTCATCCCTGTCGAGGTCTTCGATCCTTTCACCGACGATCAGCCGGAGCAAGTTCGGCCGGCGAGCGAGGTCCAGGCTGCCTGCCCCGTAGCCGACCTGACTGATCCGCAGCGGAGGGAGGGGCCCGAACCCCTTCGCTAGGGTCGAGACAATAGCCGCCCCCGTTGGTGTGGTCAGCTCTGCCTCGACCGGGCTCCCATAGACCGGAACGCCTCGAAGAAGATGGGCGGTCCCCGGCGCCGGTACCGGGAGATCGCCGTGGGCCGTCTGGGTCCTCCCTCCGCCCAGGTTCAGCGCCGAGGCATGGATCTCCCGAATTGCGAGCACGTTCAGCCCAATAATGGCCCCCGCCACATCGACAATCGTGTCCACGGCCCCGATTTCATGGAAGTGAATCCGCTCCATCGGAAGGCCGTGGACAGCCGCCTCGGCTTCTCCCAGGCGCTCGAAAATCCGGCGGACCGGTGCCAGAGCCGTCTCAGGGAGGTCGCTCCTTTCGAGGAGGGCGAGAATGTCGGAGAGATGGCGGTGGGGGGGCGGGTCTGGAGGCGTGATGACCTGGACCCGCGTCCCGATCAGGGCGCCGCGCCTGACCTTCTCGGCCTTGAGATCCACACCGGGAAGCTTGAGCCGTGCAATCTCAGACCGGAGCACATCCAGGGAGAGCCCGGCATCTACCAGTGCCCCCAGAATCATGTCGCCGCTGCAGCCGCTAAAGCAGTCGAAGTAGGCGATCTTCATGGCTAACCGCTTGAAAGCTAGGACGCTGGGACGCTAGAACGCTGGAATTCTGGCTTTCCAGCATTCTAGCCGTGTTCGCCGAGGAGGTTGATCCGGTGGGCGAGCACGCCGGCACCAAAGCCGTTGTCGATGCCTACCACCGCCGTGCCGGAGGCGCAGGAATTCAGCATGGTGAGAAGCGCCGACATGCCACCGAAGCTCGCCCCGTAGCCGATGCTCGTCGGAACGGCGATCAGTGGTTTAGCCGTGAGCCCCCCCACCACGCTGGGGAGGACGCCATCCATTCCCGCCACCACGACGAGGACCCGGGCCGCGTGGAGCTCGGCCCATTTGTTGAGAATCCGGTGCAGTCCCGCAACCCCGACATCATACTGTCTGTCAACCCGGCTTCCTAAGAAATCGGCGGTCACCGCCGCCTCCTCGGCGACCGGGATGTCGGCGGTCCCGGCGCTCATCACCAGGACGGTCCCTGTGGTCGATGGCGTCCGCCCTCGGTGGACCACGACGGTGCGCCCCAACACGTTGTACTCAGCGGACCGATCGACCTTCGCAATGGCGCCATACACCTCTTCGCTGGCCCGCGTGGCCAGGAGGCTGCCGTGCTGACGGAGTAACCGCTCGGCGATCGCCGTGATCTGTTCGATCGTCTTGCCGGGACAGAAGAGGACTTCAGGAAAGCCCTGGCGCAGGCTCCGGTGGCTGTCCAGGGTCGCGAAGCCCAGCTCCTCGAACGGTAGGACCTTCAGCCGATCAAGGGCCTCGTCGGTCGAGAGCTTCCCTGTTTTCACGGCCTCCAGGACGGCTTTGAGGCGGGTTGCATCCATTGGCAGCTCCTGTTTGATCCGCGAGAAGGGTAACATACACGATAATGTACTGCAATTCCTGTCCTGATAGGGGTTTGTACGGCCCAGGGGTGTGAGGCACGACGAAGGAGCATGGGAAAGTGTTGAGTGGGGTATCACCAATTCCAAAGAGGCGTTAGGCTGACGAAGCATCCGAGGGCGATTTGTCGATCTTCATGGTGCTTCCTCCTTTCCTTCTCCATCGTCGCGCCAGTGCCGCGCATCGTGCGTCGTGCGGGTAGTCCGTACGGCTTCGTTCAAGGATCCGGTTCGGTATCCCTGCAAGTCAACGGCAACATGGACAAAGCCGGCTTCCCGGAAGCGTCGAACGATCTCCTCACGCACCGCCGGAGCCACCAGTCGCGGCAGCTCCTCGGGTGCGACCTCGATCCGCGCAATCGCCTCGTGATAGCGAACCCGATAGATCCGGAAACCCAACTCCCGCAGCACGCGCTCACACCGCGCCACCTGGGTCAGGCGGGCAGGGGTGATTTCGATCCCGTAGGGGAACCGGCTCGACAGGCAGGCGAGGGCAGGCTTGTCCCAGACCGGGAGATCGATCCAACGGGCCGCCTCGCGGATGTCGGCCTTGGTGAACCCGAGCTCGTCCAGCGGCGAGCGCACGCCGTATTCGCGCGCCGCCTTGCGCCCGGGACGGTGGTCACCGCGATCATCGACGTTGAAGCCATCAAGGATATGGGGGATCCCGAGGCAGCGGGCTTGCTCAATGGCCGTGCTATACAGTTCGGCCTTACAGAAATAACAACGGTTCACCGGGTTCCCGGCGTAGCGGGGATCATCAAGCTCATGCGTTTCGACCAGCAGGTGGCGCCCCCCCAACTGCTCGGCCAATCGCTGCGCGGCTATTTTCTCATCGGGAGCCAGGCTGGCCGAAACCGCGGTCAGCGCGACCACCCCCTCGCGCAACGTGGCGACCGCCTCGGCGAGCAGGAAGCTTGAGTCCACCCCTCCCGAGAAACAGACGACGACCCGGCCCATTTCCCGAAGGAGGTTCCGCAGCTGGGTGACCTTGGCGTCCAAAGTAGGCATTAGAGAACTCTGCTGGGATGAGGTCGCGGCGATTCCGCTGTCAAGACGTCACAGGTTTTCCGGGGGGCTTCACGGTGCGTGGCCAAGACGTGGTTCTCTTATAGCTCAATGCGCATGCTCTCTGTCAAGCCCAAACTTGGATTGCACCGGCCCGCCTTGTCCCCTTTTGAGGTGTCCGTCAAATTAGGGCTAGTGCCGTCTGTCCCTTGTTTCCCTGGGGGACGTCTTGTGGCATACTGGGGCATCTGATCTCTGGAGGGCTCCGTGGGAACACGACCAGAACGAGAGCGTCTTTCCCGGCGCGTGAAAGAGCTGGCGCGCGAGGTTGGTTTTGATCTGGTCGGCCTCTCGCCGGTTATCCCGCCCCCTCACAGTGAGTCGTTCGCCGAGTGGCTGAGGCGGGGCTTTGGGGGCGAGATGGCCTATCTCGAGCGCGGCGCGACGGCACGCCTGCACCCAGGGGGTTTTCTCCCGTGGGCGAAGTCGATCGTGTCGGTGGCACTCAACTACTACGTTCCCTTGCACCGAGAGGATGCGCCCCAGGATGGGCTCCGCGGTTGGATCTCGCGCTATGCCTGGGGAGATGACTACCACGAGATCATGGAGGATTATCTGGGAAAGCTCCTAGCGAGGATACGAGCCGAGGTCGGGGAGTTCGTCGAAGGACGGGCGTACGTAGATACCGGCCCGGTTCTCGAACGGGAGTTTAGCTCGCTGGCCGGGGTCGGTTGGATCGGGAAGAACACCACCATCATTCATCCCCGCCGAGGCTCCTGGTTCTTTCTCGGCGAGCTGTTCCTCAGCCTCGATCTCGAGAGCGACCGGCCGATCCGCGATCGTTGCGGGGGGTGTGACCTGTGCATCCGGGCCTGCCCGACGGGCGCACTGGTTGGACCCTATCTCCTGGACTCCCGGCGCTGCATTTCGTATCTCACCATTGAGCTGAAGGGGAGCATCCCTCGCGAGATGCGCCCGTTAGTCGGGGATCATATCTTCGGCTGTGATATCTGTCAGGACGTCTGCCCGTACAACGCAAAGGCCAGGCCCAGTTCCGAAGAGCGTTTCTGGCCGCGCGAAGGGCAGTACGCCCCCGACCTCATCCCGCTGCTGGCTTTGTCCGAGGAGGAGTTTCGGCGCCGGTTCAAGGGGAGCGCCATTCGCCGGGCCAAGCGGCGGGGGCTGCTCAGAAACGTCGCGGTGGCGCTCGGCAACGCAGGGCGGGCCGAAGCGGTCCCGGCCCTGACGCAGGCCCTTCGACACGATCCGGAGCCGCTGGTCCGAGGTCACGCCGCGTGGGCGTTAGGGCGGATCGGGGGGGGTGCGGCTCGCGAGGGACTCGAACAGGCGTCTACTCAGGAGACCGACCCTGATGTTCGGGAGGAGATCGGCCTCGCCCTGCACGAAATCAGCGGTCAGCAATCAGCGGTCAGCAGTCCGCTGCGTGCCGGAGAGCTGGAACGCTAGAATGCTCGGAGGCTTCAACTAGGCAGTTCCCTTAACCCAAGAAACCCAAGAAACGCAAGAAACCCAATGAACCCAACACTGAACACCCAAGCATGAGCGATCTGTACGCCGATTTTCGACGGTATCTCTGTCCCACATCGGCTGAACCGCTCGGGCTCATCATCGAGAGGGCGGAGGGCTGCTTCCTGCGGACTCGCGACGGGAAGAGCATCCTCGACTTCGTCTCGGGCATTGGGGTGAGCAGTGTGGGCCACGGCGGTCCGGAGGTGTTGCGGGCGATCAGCACCCAGGTCGAGCGGCATCTCCACGTGATGGTCTATGGCGAGATGGTCCAAGAGGCGCAGGTCGCGTTGGCCAAGCGCCTTGCCGAGATCGCTCCGGGCGATCTCTCGATGACGTTTTTCTGTAACAGTGGGGCGGAGGCGATCGAAGGGGCAATCAAGCTCTGCCGCAAGGCGACAGGCCGGACGCGCGTGGTCGCCTTCGCCGGGGGATACCACGGGGATACCCTTGGGGCCCTGTCGATCTCGGGCGAGGCCCGCTACCAGAAACCGTTCGAGCCGCTCCTGCCCGACGTGCATTTGCTTCCCTTCGACGCCTGCGACGCCTTGGATGGCATCGACGAACGGGTGGCGGGGGTCGTGGTGGAGCCGATCCAGGGAGAGGCCGGGGTGCGCGTCCCGGGCCCCGACTTTCTGCCCACGCTGAGGGCCCGCTGCCGCGAAGTTGGGGCATTGTTGATCCTGGATGAGGTTCAGACCGGAATTGGCCGCACCGGACGGTGGTTTGCGTGCGAGCACTGGGAAGTGGTTCCAGACTGCCTGGTGCTCGCCAAGGCGGTGGGGGGTGGGATGCCCTTGGGTGCTTTCATTGCGCGTCCAGCGCTGATGCGCACCCTCTGGGCCGATCCGCCTTTTGCCCACGTGACGACCTTTGGCGGCCACCCCGTCTCGTGTGCCGCGGGGCTTGCCGCCCTCCGCACCATCGATCAACAGGGACTTCTCAAAAACGCCGAGACCATGGGCAATCACCTCAGAAGCGCCATGTCCCGCCTTCACGGGGTGAAAGAGGTCCGAGGGATCGGCCTCCTTCTGGGCCTCGTCCTCGAGGAGCCGTCTCTGACGCCGCCTGTCCTTCGCCTGGCGTTAGAGCGTGGCTTGCTGGTGGGGGACTTTCTCTACGCCGACGGGGTCATCCGCATCGCACCGCCCCTGGTGGTGTCGCGGGAACTCTGCGATCGGGCGGTCGAGGTTTTGGGGGAGAGCCTCCGCATCGCGCGACAAAGATGATGACGGCTCGACTGAGCTCGCCGAAGTCCGATGACCGATCAAGGAGGTTCGAGGACTGAGTACCTGAACTTGGGAGGGACGACGGATTGCGAGAGCCTCTCGTTGAGCGCGTGCTGAGGTTCATTCGAGGGACGACCGACGAGACCTTTGAGGGACTAGCCCTGGAGGTTTTCGGTTTTCAGTACCAGAGGAATCCGGCCTATCGACGCTTCTGTGGTCAGCGAGGAGTCACGCCGGATACCATAGTCCGTTGGGACGATATTCCTCCAGTCCCCACGGCAGCCTTCAAGTTTCTGGACCTGACCTGCGCCCCGCCCGAACACGTCTTCCTGACCAGCGGGACGAGTCAGGGTGGAGAGCGGCGAGGGCAACACGGATTCCCCTGGCTCGAGCTTTACGATACCTCCCTCCTGAAGAATTTCACTGCCCATCTCCTTCCTGATGGACTGCGGCCTCGGATGCTCATCCTGGCGCCGCCTCCAGACCTTCACCCCGCCTCCTCCCTGTCCCATATGCTCGAGGGAGTGCGGAAAGCGCACGGAGGCGAAGGGAGCGTATATTTTGTCGGCGAGACGGGGATGAATCTCGCCGGGCTGCTGGACAGCTTGCGCGAGGTCGAGTCGCAGCAAGATGCAATCTGCCTTCTCGGTACCTCGTTCGCCTTCGTCCATTTCCTCGACGTGTGTCTTCTGGAGGGATGGACGTTTCAGCTCCCTGAGGGGAGTCGTCTGATGGATACCGGAGGCTTCAAGGGGCGATCCCGCGAGCTCTCGCGAGAGGAGCTGTTGCGCCTCTATGGAAAGACTCTTGGGATTCCCGAGGCGCTGTGCATTAACGAGTACGGCATGACCGAGATGGGTTCCCAATTTTACGACAATACCCTGAGGGATCGGTTTCTGGGGCGCTCGCGCGTTCGGTTCAAAGAGGTCCCTCCCTGGGTGCGGACGCGTATCCTCGATCCCACGACGCTTGAGGAGATCCCGGAAGGCCAGGTGGGGCTCCTCACCCACTACGACCTGGCCAACTGCGGATCGGTGCTGGCGATCGAAACCGAAGATCTGGGCTACAGGGTCGCAGAGGGGTTCGAGGTGGTTGGCCGAGCGCCCGGGGCCGAGGCGCGGGGTTGCTCTTTGACCGTCGAGGAGCTTGAAAGAAGGCGATGAAGGTCGCTGCCTATCATCTCCCGTCACAGGTCTCGGGATGTGAAGTCGAGACCCGCGCGCTTGGTACGGTGACGCTGGAAGTCCCGCGGATCACGCCGACGCTCCTCACCGAAGTGATCGGACATCTGCAGAGGGCCCGGGAGCGCCTCCGGAAGCGAAAGGGGCAAGAGATCGCCGAGATCCTCGCGGAGGTTTTTCGCCGGTGGCAAGATCGCACCGACCCCTTTCGTCAGGACGCCGAGGCGGCGCTGCCTGCGACCACCCGATTTTCGCCCGGCATGGTGGCCCACGGCCTGGATCTCTTGTGCGAGGGATACACGGCGGATGCCTTTGACGAGCTCCTCCAGGGGATCGGGGACGAAGAGGCCTTGGAGGGGTTTGTCCATCTCGGATCCCAACTGAGCCGTGCGTACGGCCCCGCCCTGATCACCCATGTGCTGGCGGGAAACATCCCCGGGATAGGACTTCCGGGTCTCATCGCCGCCACCCTCCTCGGATCGGCCAGTCTGATCAAGACCGCCTCGGCGGAGCCGCTCTTTCCCGCGCTGTGGGCGGCTTCGGTCGCTCGGGAGGACCCGGAGATCGGCGAGTGCCTGGCCGTCCTGTGGTGGAGTGGCGGCCGGGCAGATCTGGAAGCCGTGGCCTTTGATCGCGCCGAGGTGGTCATCGCCTATGGCAGCGAGCAGACGATCCACGAACTTCAGGGGCGCATCCGATGTCGATTCCTGGACCACGGGCACCGCGTGAGTTTCGGTCTGATTGGCCGGGAGGCTCTGGCGAGGGCAGAGGGGGTGGCGGATCGGGCCGCCTACGATGCCTCCCTCTTCGACCAACAGGGATGCCTCTCACCGCATCTCTTTTACGTGGAGGAAGGGGGAAGGATGAGCCCGAGGGAGTTTGCCGAGCTGATGGGGGCGGCCATGGCGAGGTGGGCAGAGCAACTTCCGCCGGGACTGCTCACCGTAGAGGAGGCAGCCACCGTCCGGAGGTTTCGGGCCGGCTATGAAGCCCAGGAGCTGGCCGGAAAAGAGGTCGCCCTCTTCACGAGTCCGCGGGGGCTCGACTGGACCCTCATCTACGACGCCGATCCGACGTTTATCCCTTCTTGTCTCCACCGAACCGTTTTGATCAAGCCGGTGGCGGACCTCTTGGAGGTAGGGGGTCTGCTGCGACCGTGGCGGCCGTATCTTCAGGCTGCAGGTGTGGCGGTGATCCCGGAGCGGATCGGGATGCTCGCGGGTACGTTAGGCCATGCCGGGGTGAACCGGATATGTCCCATTGGCAGGATGCAGGCGCCTCCGCTCACCTGGCACCAAGAGGGACGGCCCCTCTTCCGGGATCTCTTGCGGTGGACGGATCTCGAAGTGTAGGGGGGAGATGGCGGGATTCTGGGATCGGTTTCTCTCAGGCCTCAGACATGTGCTGAAAGCCCCAGCGGTACCGCCGCGGCGAAGCCCCTGGGTCCTGGTCGCTCATGTGTCCCCCGGTCCTGGCCTGCAATGCCATTTCTGTGGTCGGGAGGGGGCACAGGGCGAAGGAGAAGAGGGCCGATCGGGACTGGTCCAGGCCCGACACAACCCTCGTCTGCAACACGTTGTCTGCGGCGATTGCCTGAGGTGGAACAGGATTACCCCCACCTAACCACGCATAAAGAAGACGTCGCGCCGGAGGAATTGCAGAAACGCGTGCAGGTGATCTTCGCGAGGAAAAAGTAAGTCTGTGAGGCCTCTTTACGTTACCGGTCCTCAGGAAGGAGGAAGGGATGAGCGGGGTACGGGTACTGGTTGGCACAAGGAAGGGCGCGTTCGTCCTGACGTCGGACGGCAAGCGCCAGCGGTGGGATGTCAGCGGCCCCCACTTTGCGGGCTGGGAGATCTACCACCTCAAGGGCTCGCCCGTCGACCCGAACCGGCTATATGCGTCGCAGACCAGCGGCTGGTTCGGGCAGGTGATCCAGCGCTCCAACGACGGCGGCAAAACGTGGGATGCGCCCGGAGGCGGGGTGACGATCTCGCCAGGCGGCATGCCTGCTGGCGAGAGCAACAAATTCGTCTACGACACTTCTCCGGGAACCGGCAAACCCCTCACGACGCATCAGTGGTATGACGGCACACAGCACCCCTGGGAGTTCAAGCGCGTCTGGCATCTCGAACCGTCGCTGACCGATCCGGATACCGTTTACGCCGGGGTGGAAGACGCGGCCCTGTTCCGCACGACCGACGGCGGCCGGACGTGGCAGGAGCTCGCCGGGCTGCGCGGCCACGGCTCGGGGCCCCGGTGGCAGCCGGGCGCCGGCGGGATGTGCCTGCACACGATCCTGCTGGATCCGAGCCATCCCGAGCGGATCTTCATCGCCGTCTCGGCCGCGGGCGCCTTCCGGACCGACGACGCCGGGAAGACGTGGCGGCCGATAAACCGTGGCCTGCACTCGGAATACATCCCCGACCCGAATGCCGAGGTCGGCCACTGCGTGCACCGCATCGCGATGCACCGGTCGCGCCCGAGCGTGCTTTTCATGCAGAAGCACTGGGACGTCGTGCGCAGCGACGACGCCGGCGAGTCGTGGCAGGAGGTCAGCGGAAACCTGCCGACCGACTTCGGGTTCCCGATCGACGTGCACGCGCACGAGCCGGAAACCATCTACGTCGTCCCCATCAAGAGCGACTCGGAGCATTATCCGCCCGAGGGTAAGCTGCGCGTCTACCGCAGCCGCACGGGCGGACACGAGTGGGAAGCTCTCACGAAAGGGCTGCCGCAGAGCGACTGCTACGTGAACGTGCTGCGGGACGCGATGGCCGTTGACTCGCTTGATTCGTGCGGCGTGTACTTCGGCACCACCGGCGGCCAGGTGTACGCATCGGCCGACAGCGGCGACACATGGGCGCCCATCGTCCGGGATCTTCCGGCCGTCCTGTCCGTCGAGGTCCAGACAGTGCCATGATCCGCGTTGCGCTCCCGCAACATCTGCGGACGCTGGCGCAGGTCGACGGAGAGGTGCAGCTCCAGGTGGACGGCCCGGTGACGCAGCGCTCGGTGCTCGACGCGCTCGAAGCCCGCTATCCGGTGCTGCGCGGGACGATCCGCGACCACGTGACGCAGCAGCGCCGGCCGTTCTTGCGGTTTTTCGCCTGCGAGCAGGATCTGTCCCATGAGCCGCCGGATGCGCTCCTGCCCGAGGCGGTCGCGATGGGGAATGAGCCGTTTCTGGTCGTGGGGGCCATCGCCGGGGGCTAGCGTTCACCGGAGCGGTGCGCATTCGCCACCACGATAAGGTTCCATAGTGGAACAGAATCACCTTGGCCTGAGAAATCACCGCGGCTCTATCGGATAGCCTGCCTGTCGCCAGGCCTCAAGCCCTCCCCGCAGCGCTGCCACCGCGTGAAAGCCGCTCGCCTTGGCCGCGGCCGCCACCCGGGCGGCCGTTTTCTCCTCGGGTCAGGTTCACTCTCTATCCGCCGCCTCATCCCTTACGCCTGATCGCAAAATAGTTGACACCCCATAGGGACGCAAGGGTACACTACACCTTCCCGAGGGACGAGTCACTCATTTGTCACCTATCGTTCGTGAGGGGAGCCTGTGCGAATCACGTTTCGGATTGTCCTCTCAATCATTGTCGTCGTCAGCGCCATTGCCTTTCTGCTCACTCTTTGGCAGGTACAGCAGGAGAAGGAAGGGTTGAGGCGGGATCTCGATCGCCGCACCTCACTCCTCGCCGAGAGCCTCCGGGAGACGATTGAGCCTTTGGTGGGGCAGCCTCAGACCGCACGCATTCAGCAAATTGTCGAAAAGTTCGGCAACCGGGAGAAACTGGCTGGAGTCGCTGTGTACGATGCCAAGGACCATCTCATCGCCATCACACCGGCGCTGGCTCCTCAGCTCCCGACGATACCCTCGTTGATCCCTGAAGCCATGAATGCAGATCGCGGCACGGGAGGTTTTGTCCACATTGGGAACACGAGGATGTACCTCTATGCCCTTTCCTTCCACCGCGAAGCTGTTGTCACCGGCGCCGTGGTCATCTTCTACGATGCGACGTACCTCCAGGATCATCTCTCCCGCATCTGGAAAAACAACTTCGTCGGGTTTCTGGTCCAGGCGCTCTTGATCTCCCTCACCACGCTCTTTGTTGTCCGTTGGAGCATTGTCGGGTCAATCGCCAAGATGGCGGAGTGGATGAAGAGGCTCCGCACCGATACGACCGCCGAACCACTTCACTTCCCTGATGGGGATATGTTTGAGCCGTTGACAAAAGAGGTCGCCCAGATGGCAAGAAGCGTCCTGGCGGCGCGGGCGTCCGCCGAGGAGGAAGCAAGGCTGAGACAGGCTGCAGAGTCTCTCTGGACTCCAGCACGGCTCAAAGAGCATGTGCGGACCCTCCTGTCCGAGAAATCTCTCTTTGTTATCTCGAACCGCGAGCCGTACATTCATGTCAGGAAAGGCACGCAGATCGAGTGTGTGGTTCCTCCAAGCGGTTTGGTGACGGCTTTAGAGCCAATTCTGAAGGTGTGCGGGGGCGTGTGGATTGCCCACGGCAGCGGCGATGCAGACCGCGAGGTCGCAGATCAGCAGGACAAGCTTCGGGTGCCCACCGAGGATCCTCAATATGTCCTGAAAAGGGTCTGGCTCACCAAGGGAGAAGAGAAGGGATACTACTACGGATTTTCGAATGAAGGTCTCTGGCCCCTCTGTCATATCGCCCATACCCGACCGATCTTCCGTATCGATGATTGGGAGTATTATCAAATTGTGAACACGAAATTCGCAGAAGCCACTCTAGCAGAGCTCGAGGGCATCGATGAACCCGTCGTCCTGGTCCAGGATTATCACTTTGCGCTCCTTCCCAGATTGATCAAAGAAAGACGTCCGGATGCCAGGGTCGGCCTCTTCTGGCACATCCCGTGGCCCAATCCCGAGTCCTTTAGCATCTGCCCGTGGCAACGAGAGCTTGTTCATGGAATGCTGGGGGCAGACCTCATCGGTTTTCACATCCAGTTCCATTGCAACAACTTCCTGGATACCGTCGATCGGACACTGGAATCCCGCATCGTCTGGGAACACTTCGCGGTCAGGCGAGGACGGCAGACCACGTATGTGAAACCATTTCCGATCAGCATCGCATTCCCTGACCATGGTGAGGCACAGTTGATGAAGCCACCGGCAACGATCAGCAAGGGAAGTCTCCTCGGAGGCCTCGGCGTTAAAGCCAGATTTCTGGGGGTCGGTGTGGACCGTCTCGACTACACCAAAGGGATCTTGGAACGTTTGAGGGCCGTTGAGCGCTTCTTGGAAAAATACCCCACCTACCTCAATGAATTCACCTTTGTCGAGCTCGGCGCACCAAGTCGGACATCCATCAAACACTACCACGACTTGATCGCCGAGGTGGAGGCTGAGTGTGACAGAATCAACTGGCGCTTTCAAACCGAGGAGTGGAAGCCAATCATTCTCTTGAAAAAACATCATAGCCATGAAGAAATCGCACCTTTCTACGAAGCCGCCGATGTCTGCCTCGTGACATCTTTACACGACGGGATGAACCTCGTGGCGAAAGAATACGTTGCCGCACGGGAGGATGAGCAGGGGGTGCTGATCCTCAGTAGATTTACGGGAGCTTCACGAGAGTTGCGAGACGCCCTGATTGTCAATCCGTACAACATTGAGCAGATGGCAGAGGCGATTCGCTCGGCCGTGGAAATGGATGCCGAAGAGCAGCAGGCTCGGATGCGCAAGATGCGGCATGTCCTCAAAGAGCAAAACGTCTATCGCTGGGCTGCGAACTTGATTACAGAACTTGCCCAAATACGTATCGAAAAAGGTTCTATCGCCAAGTCGTAGGCATGACAAGGGTGTATGCACTATCTGTGGAGCCGATGGCCTCAGATACAGAAGCAAATTCGCTCACGGAAAAACCTGCTTTTCCTCCTTGACTACGACGGTACGCTCACCCTCATTGCCCCAACACCCCGACAAGCCAGGCTCAGCCCTCAGACGAAGCTGGTGCTGCGAAGGCTTTCACGGAAATCCAACGTTACCCTCGCTGTCATCAGCGGCCGAGCGCTGGCTGATCTGAAGAGGATGGTTGGATTGAGACATCTCGCCTATGCAGGGAATCACGGTTTGGAGTTGTGGTGGCACAATAAACGACGGACAGTGAAGATTCCAAGGGCCTTGAAAGAGGCCCTCTCCGAAGTCACACGGATTCTCAGCAAAGTCGGTCGTGAGTTCGACGGGGTGATTACGGAAAACAAAGGCCTCTCGTTGAGTCTCCATTACCGCTTGGTAAAGGCAAACGGGCTTACCCACCTGAAAAAAGAATTCTGGAATCATGTCATGCCTTTTGTCCGTTCCGGCACAATTCGTGTGGTGAAAGGGAAAAGGGTCTTTGAGGTTCGTCCCAATGTGCCGTGGACCAAAGGTCACGCTGCCCTCTGGTTCATGAAAAAGCTCGCCAGCCCATCGTGTCTGCCCATCTACATTGGAGATGACCAGACAGATGAGGATGCGTTTAGCGTGTTGAAGAGAGGGATTACCATTCGAGTGGGTGAGCATCATAGATCCGAAGCAAAATACTATGTCCGACGTGTAGGGGAAGTCGTCCGATTTCTGGAATGGGTGGCAGATGAGCATGCGCGCCGTGATCACTGAGGATGAATGGGCGCTGTCCTGGGATGAACTGTGGCCCCGCCCGGGGTGTGGTGCCGACGTCTACAAAGGCTGGCCGTCGTGCTGCAGATGCCAGAGCCGGGCGTAGAGGCCCCCCCGGCGCAAGAGCTCCTGGTGAGTCCCCTCTTCCGCCAACGCTCCTTGGTGAAGGAGCAGGATCCGGTCCGCCTCTGCCGCGCTCTGCAGCCGATGGGCAATGACGAGAACAGTTTTGCCTGCGGCCAGATCTCGGAGCCGGCGCGCGAACGTCGCCTCGGCGGCCGGATCGACGCTCGAGGTCGCCTCGTCGAGGATCAGGATGTCGGGGGCGTACGCGAGGGCGCGGGCGAGCCCGATGAGCTGACGCTCTCCCATCGACAGGGAAGCGCCGCGCTCGGTGAGACGAGTCTCGAGCCCGGCCGGGAGGCGCTCGACCACCGGCGAGGCGCCCGCAAGCTCGAGAGATCGCGTGACCGTTTCGTGGTCCACCCCGTCACCCACCCGAAGGTTCACCCCAAGGCTCTCCGAGAAGAGGAAAGGGTCCTGGGGGATCAGGCCGATCCGTCGCCGGAGCGCGATCAGGTCGAGCTCCCGGATATCTTGTCCGTCGGCCAGGATGGCGCCGCGCTGGATCTCGTAGAGGCGGGTGAGCAGTTGCACCACGGTGCTCTTCCCCGCGCCGGTGGCGCCGACGAGGGCCACCCGCTCGCCCGGCTGAATCGCGAAGGAGAGCCCCTTGAGGACGTACTCGCCGGGCCGATAGGCAAACCAGACGTCCCGGAACTCGATCGCCCCCCGGAGCGCACTCACCCGATGCCCGTTGCCGTCCGGCTCGGGCGTCTCGTCCAGGAGCTCGAAGATCCGCTCGGACGAGGCCATCGCTGACTGCATGATGTAGTACTTTTCACTGAGGTCCTTAATGGGGGTGAAGAACCGCTGGAGATATTCGAGGAAAGCGACGAGGACACCCAGGGTGATGCCCTCGCGCACGACCTGCCCGCCGCCGTACCAGACGATGAGTCCGAGCCCGACGGCGGCGATCACCTCGACCGCCGGATAGAAGAGGGCATAGTAGAGAAGAGATTGGAGCGTGGCCTCGCGGTGCTCGGCGTTCAATCGGGCAAAGCGGGTGGCCATGGCCCCTTCTTTCCCGAAGGCCTGGATTACCCCCATCCCGTTCAGGCTCTCCTGGAGGAAGGCATTCAACCGGCTGAGCTTCTGCCGGATGAGGCGGTAGGCCCCCCGCGCCTTTTCCTGGAAGAGAACGACGACGGCGATCAGCACGGGGAGAGTGGCGAAGGTAATCAGGGAGAGTTTCAGGTCGAGGTAGAGCATCGCCACCACGATCGCCCCCGCGGTGAGGAGGTCGCCTACGGCGCTGACGAGACCGCTGGTGAACAGCTCTTTCACGTTCTCAACGTCCGAGGTCACCCGCGTGAAGATCCGGCCCGCCGGATTTCTATCGAAGTAGCGGAGGGAGAGGCGGTTCAGGTGGCGAAAGATCTCGAGCCTCAGATCGGCCACGATCCGCTCCCCGGTCCATTGGGTGAGGAAGAGCAGCCCGTACCGGACCGCGCCGTCGAGGGCCACGATACCTAGATACAGCAGAGCGAGACCCCACAGCCCCTGCAGCTCACCCGGGACGATGTAGTTGTCGATGGCGACCTTGAGAAGGTAGGGGCGGATGGCCTCAATCCCTGAGGCGAGGATGAGCAGGGTGCCCGAGCCGGCGAGAACCGCTCGATAGGGAATCAGATACTTCGAGAGACGCTTCATCATCCGGGCGTCGTAGGCCCGTCCGACGATCGTCTCCTCTTCTTGTTGGTCCGCCAATGCCACCATTCTACTCTCTACCGATTAGGCAGTTCACGGTTCACCGTTCACGGTATCTTGAGTTCCGGACCTTTTCCGGCTGTCAACTGTGCACCGTGAACTGATTCGAGTTCCTCTCGACGATGATACCGATCCCATAGATGGCTGTAGAGGCCTCCGCGATTCAGCAGCTCGCCGTGAGGGCCATGCTCGACGAGACGGCCCCGGTCGAGGACGAGAATGAGGTCGGCTCGCTCGATGCTCGTGAGCCGATGGGTGCTGACGAGAATCGTCCGGCCCGCGAAATGGGTGCGGAGCCGGTCCAGGATCAGCTTCTCGGTCTCGGCGTCCACACTGGACAGTGCGTCGTCGAGGATCAGGATCCGGGGGTCCCGCGCAACGGCCCGCGCGATGGTCACCCGCTGCCGCTGTCCCCCTGACAGCGTGATTCCCCGCTCTCCCACCACAGTCTCGAGGCCATTGGGGAGAGCCCTCACCTCGTCTTCGAGGCAGGCAAGAAACAGGGCGTGGTGAATCGAGGCCTCCTCGGGGTCTTCGAGGCCGAGGGCGACGTTGTTCCGCAGGGTGTCCGAGAGAAGAAAGGCCTCTTGGGGGACATAGCCGATGCTCTGCCTCAGGACCGATACGGGAAGCCGTGTGAGGTCGATCCCGTCCAAGAAGAGCTGCCCCTCGGGGATCTTCCTGAGGCGGGTGAGGAGGCCGAGGAAGGTACTCTTGCCGCCGCCGCTCGGGCCGACGAATCCCACGAAGGCCCCGTCAGGGATCGAGAAAGAGAGGCGAGACAGGGCCGACGGACCGCTCCCGTCTCCGTATCGAAAGGTGAGGTTTTTCGCTTCAATGCCGCCATGGATGGTGCTGGGACGGATCGGCTGCGGATGCTCCCGGACCGCCGGCTCTTCGGCGAGCGTCTCGGTGATCCGGTCGAAGGCGACCTTTCCCCGCTGCCATAGGCTCAGGATCCAGGCGGCCGCGATCGTGGGCCACATCAACATGGCGAGGTAAGCGTTGAAGGCCACCAACTCGCCGAGCGTCATCTGGCCAGACGCGACCTGCTGGCCGCCGATGCCGAGCGCCAGCACCACGCCGATACCACCGGCGAGCCCGGTCAGGGGATAGTAGATACCTTCAAGCCGCACTACGCGCATCTCCTCGGCCAGGTACTGTTCTCCCTTGTCGCTGAAGGCGGCCACCATGGCCTTCCCTAACGTATAGGTCTTGATGACGCGCATGCCGGCGACTGCCTCTTGCACTTGGCCGCAGAGCTCCTGGTAGCGGGCCTGAGCCCGGTGGAGTCCCGTCTCCATCCGGTGACGGAGCATGCTGAGGGCCCAGAGGAGCACGGGAAAGGGGGTCAGGGCGTACAGCGTCAGCCATGGGTTGAGACGGGCCATCAACGCTACAGCAGAGATCCCCAGGATGACGGTGGCAGAGAGGTGCAGCGGTCCCGCGCCCAAGAGCGACCGCAGCGCGCTCATGTCCTGGGTGGCCCGGGCCATGAGATCTCCGGAGGGGACCCGATCGTAGAAGCCGCCGTCCAGGTCGAGCCACTGACGGTAGAGCCGATTGCGCAGGTCGTACTCAATCTGACGGGAGATCCCCACGATCGTTCTCCGGGCGAGAAAGCGGAAGCCACCCTGAAGCAGCGTGAAGAGGAGGAGGGCACCGGCGAGGAAGAGCAGGGTCGAGCCCGCCGGCTGCTCCTGCAGCCGATCGATGGCTTCTTTCAGGATCCAGGGGATGGTCAGACCAAAGGCGCTTGAGCAGAGGCCGGCGACGAGGCCGAGCAAGAGGAGTGTCCGGTAGGGGCGATATAGGGCCAGGATTGCTCTCATGAACTTTCTTTGTAGCAGAGGCGGCACAAGCAGTCAATGTGGGGGCGGCCTCGGTCGCTCAAAACAGGGCGATCTCCACGCCCAGCCTCACAGTGACATCCGGGCTGTCCCTGGTCAGTCCGAACCCCACGGCTGTGTACACCTCGATTCCCTCGGTAATCGCGAGCACCGTGCCGGCCCGGAGCACGAGGACGTCACCCCTCTGTTGCGCGCTCAGCTCGCTCACGACCTCTCCCACGAGCGACCATGCATCTGTGATCTCATATTCGAAGGAGCCCGTGACCACCCAGAAATCGAGGTCCCTATCGCGCGTGACGAATGTATACCCGCCATTCAGCGTCAGGATGAGGGGACCAAAGGTCTTGCTGACGATGGCGAGGGGCTGCACGTCAACGCCTTTCTCTCCAAGTTCGCGATTTTCGTCGCCTGTGGGCAGTCTTAAGACAACAGCGCCCATGAAGGCTGGCCGGCGTTCAGTCTCATCGAGGAGCCGGTACTTGGTCGTGAGCTCCACATCGCCCACCCCCCCGCGTGTGCTATCGTCCTCCGGATCGAGAAGGACGAACGGCGCATCCACGTCCACCTCGAGCCCCGGCAGGACGCCAATGTTCAGCGTGGTGGTGAGAGACGATACTTTCTCGTCTGGGCTCTTCTCGTAGTCGCCCTGCAGCTCTAGCTCGACCTGCCCGGGGTCCAAAGTCTTGGTGTCCTCGGTGTCGAGCGGGCCGGCATCGACAGCCGCAGCCCCGAGCCCCAGGAATAAGAGGATGGCTCCACACCACAACCGACAGCGGTTCAGACCGCGCCAAGCCAATGGCGTAGTGACCCGTGTCATAGACCCTCCTTCATCAGGCGAACAAGTCCAACGATGATCATATCGGCGCGCCGATAATCTTGGATCAGGGCCTTTCTGTCAAGGCGGTTGTCGCCTCCTCTGCCCGATCCTCCGTCCCGCGGCCGCTGCCACCGTCGGGCTGTGGGCGAAGCCCAGGTGTTCGGCGTTCCCGCTTGTACGGGAGACCGGCAATAAGAGCACCCGAACGCCATTTCGAGGAATATTTTGGGCTTGACAGCGGATATGCCCATGGCCTTATAAGTAAGGTACTCGTGGGGACCCTTTGGTTGTTGCGTGGGTGGCCATTGTGAGGCGGGGAGCGGTTAGCTTCCCGCAGGCAGTAGCAGTATGGACCCGGGGTAGGCATAGTAATTCTTAGCCCACCTGCGGCACAATCGAAGGCGCACCAAACATTCAGACGCCCGCTCGGGCGGAGCATGACCCGAGCGGGCGTTTTTGTTTTAGGAGGGTAAGCGATGGCAGCAAAGTATCGTATTCTAATGATGATCCTAGGTATGATGGCTCTCTTCGGCTGTGCCTCCCATGAGATTAAGGCGCTGACTCCTCACCCGATCGAAGCCTATCAAATCCGACAGGCTGTTGCTGGGGTGACGATTGCAGCCGATCCTTACAACACTAAAGAAAAGGTTCAGCAGGCATTTACCCTCGACCTGAGCGAAGAGGGGTTTTGCCCGATCCTGCTGGTTATGGACAATCGGTCAAACGACAATATCCTGCTCGTGAAGGATGACATTGAGCTGGTGGATAGTCGAGGCAATGTACTCAAACCCACCCCTGCAAATGTGATGATCGAGAAATTTGAGAAAAATAAGATGGCCTACGCCCTATTGGGCTTCGGGATCTTCTCGTATATGTCAGCCGAGGAAGCAAACAAGAAAATGCTGAGCGACTGGAGCGGTAAGGAGTTGCCGGCGGATAAGATCCTGATTCCAAATCGAAAGGCCCATGGGGTAGTCTATTTTAAGGTGGGAGAGAGACTCACCACGTTGCCGAACTCGACCCTGCATATTCCGCTCCGTAACATGCGGACGCAGGAGATGCACTCCGTAAAGCTCCGCATAGCAGAAGGAGTTTCGGTGCCCGATGTCGAACGCGCACCGTCTGCCCCGAAGTAGCCAGCTGGGCAGGGAAGCGCGTAGCGGGATTTGTTTGGGTCTTCCCTTTACCCTCAGCGGGTGGGGATTACCCGGGGGTAAAGAAAGATAAAGAAGACGACCGATCGTAAGCCTCGATGGAACCACAGTAAAGGCTTGCCTTGATACAGTATGGAGAGCGGGCGTCAATTAGTGCCTCCCAAGGAGATAGAAAGGTGGACCCGGGGCAGGCATTGTAGTTCTTAGCCCACCTCCGGCAACAATCGATGGCGCACCAAGCGCTCAGACGCCCTCTCGGGCGGGGCATGGGCCGAGCGGGCGTTCTTGATTGCCCTAACCTCAGGATGAAGGCTTTGGTTATTGGACTTTTGAGGGGATTTCCGGTAGCCTCCATTCGGTAGGAGCTTCCCTGCATTTCCACATTCCGCTTATCCCCTGGTAGGGGTCTTCGAGGAGACATAAGCGAGCAGCCTGCAACCCGAGAAATTAGGGAGGCATCCGAATATTGGCAGGCTTTACAGACTCTACTGATGCCTTTAGAATGATGCCGGTTATAGCTCCCGAATGACCAGCATCACGGGGGAAGGAGGCGAGGATGGCTGAGGAAAAGGCGCAGGTGCCGTTCGGCGAGATGATCGCCCTGTGGCAGAAGATGATGTGGGAAGGATTTGAGATGATGCTCAAAGGCCCCGCATTCGCCACCGGTTTAGGGAAGGCCTTCGCGGGCTCGACGGTTCTCCAAGAGCAGCTCCAGCAGAACATCCAGGCTGGCCTGAAGGCGATGAACCTGCCTACCGCCGAGGATCTCCACCGGATCGCCGAAGGGATTACCACGATGCGGGTCCAGATCGAAGCCATGAGAGGCTACCTGGAAGGGGTGGAGAGGGTCGTCACGCTTCAGGAAAAGTGGCGGAGGAGCGTAGACGAGACGATCCAACGGCTCTTCGCCAGGCAGGAGGAAGGGCAGAAGAGTTTTCAGGCATGGACGAAAGAGGTGGAGAATCGCCTCAGTGACCTCCAGCGGTTCTGGGAGGAGGGGACAAGGCGCTGGACCGAGGGCCTGACAGAAGCAGTTGCCCTGGGGCAAATCAGCCACCGTTCCCTCGAAGAACTGGGTAAAGCCGTCTCGGACATCTCCGAGTCGGTTTTCCGACAAGGGCCGGCTACACCGGAAGCAAAAGAGAACCCCAGACCTTCCCAGAGACAGGTGAAAGGCCCACCTGAGAAGTAATCTCCCCACGGTGTTCAACCTCATTGCGGTGACGCATTGACTTCCGTGCTTTTTTCCCGCAGTATCCTCGCGGAATCGTGAAAAGAGAGACCGGGATGGGTGAAGGGGGGATGGGGCGATGGCAAAAGGCCAGAGGCAGCAACCGCAGCTTGTCAGACACTTTCAGCAACGATTTCCGGAGGTGTGGAAGGCGTATGTGAAGCTCCGTGACGCCTGCGACGATCAGGGACCCTTGACTGCTCGGGAACGGGAGTTGATCAAGGTAGGGATCTCGGCCGCCTTGAGACGGGAAGGAGGACTCATCGCCCATATTGACCGGGCAAGGGATGTCGGGGCCAGTCTCGAAGAGATCTATCAGGCGATCCTGGTGGCCACGGGGCTCATCGGGCTTCCCAACACCTTAGCCGCCTTCGGCATCGCCCGAGACCGCCTCGAAAGGGCGTAACTACAAGACAGTACAGAAGGTACAGAGAGTACAGAGGGCGGGAGATTGTGGGGAGCGGAGACTTCAAGTACAGTAGAGTCTCGAGATGGGACTGAAATCGAGCGAGGCCGTCGTTATCGGGGGACACAATCTCGGGGAGGCCGACCGGATCGTCGTCTTTTACACCCGAAGCTACGGCAAGGTCAGGGCGGTAGCCGCCGGCGCGAGACGAATTCGGAGTCGGTTCGGTGGAAGCCTTGAGCTTTTTACGCATGGCTGCCTGGTCTATTTCGAGCGATCACAGAGCGATCTGCACCGCCTGAACGAATTTGCCATCCGCCAACCCTTCCATGCGCTCCGCAGCTCCCTGGAGCTCCTCGCGGCCGCCTCGGAGGTGGCCGAACTCGCCGGAGTCGCCGGGGTGGAGGGGGAGGGAAGCGACGAGCTTTTTGCCCTGATCGTCGGAACGCTGGGGGGGCTCAATACCGGGAAGGAGTTCTCCCTTCTCCTTCGGGCCTTCGAGATTCGACTCCTCAAGATCCTCGGCTATCTCCCTGAACTCTACAGATGTGTCAAGTGTCGAGGAACGCTCCCCGAGGGACATCAGAGCTTCGGGCTCAATGAAGGCGGTCTCCTCTGTCCCGCCTGTCGGGCGGAGGCCTTAGAGAGTATGGCTGTGTCACCAGCGGCGCGTCAGTTTCTTCGCATAGCCCTGGGGGAAATGGCCTCGGACCGTTTCAGCCCGGACGCCAAGCTGTCGGACGAGCTTCGGTCACTCCTGCAGACCTTCCTGGAGTTCAAGCTGGGGCGAAGGATCCGCTCAGCCCGCTTCCTTGCAGGTATTTCGGGCTTTTTCCTTGACACCTCATCCCCGTCTTGAGTAAGCTCAATCCCGCACTTTTCCGGTGAATTGACGCCTATTTGGAGGGATTTGGGGGGATGAGGATATACTATCAGGACGTCGTCATTGGACTGGAGGAATTCTTTGCCAGGAAGGGTTGCGTCATCCAGGAGCCGTACGATATCGAGGTGGGGGCAGGGACCAGCAACCCGGCCACCTTCCTCCGGGTGCTGGGCCCCGAGCCATGGAATGTCGCCTATGTGGAGCCCTCCAGGCGTCCCACCGATGGCCGGTATGGAGAAAACCCCAACCGGCTTCAGCACTACTACCAGTTTCAGGTGATCCTCAAACCCTCCCCCGACGACATCCAGGAGATCTATCTCGACAGCCTCCGGTATCTGGGCATCGATCCCCTCAAGCACGACATCCGGTTCGTGGAGGATGACTGGGAGTCCCCCACCCTCGGGGCGTGGGGGCTGGGATGGGAGGTCTGGCTGGACGGGATGGAGATCACGCAGTTCACCTACTTCCAGCAGGCGGGAGGGGTGGACCTCAAACCGGTCTCCGGCGAGCTGACCTACGGCATCGAGCGGATCGCTATGTACCTGCAGGGCGTCGAGAACGTCTTCGACCTGAAGTGGGTCAAGGGCGTGACCTACGGCGATGTCCACCACAAGGGAGAGGTGGAGTGGTCGATCCACAACTTCGACGAGGCGGACATCCAGCTCCAGTACAAGCTGTTTGATCTCTACGAGGCGGAGTCGCTGCGACTCATCGAAAAGGGGCTCGTCCTCCCCGCCTACGATTTCTGCCTGAAGTGTTCTCACACGTTTAACATCCTGGATGCCCGGGGGGCGATCAGTGTGACCGAGCGCCAGGCCCTCATCGGACGCGTCCGGAATATGGCCCGCCGCGTTGCCGAGGCCTATCTCAGGCAACGCGAGGAGATGGGGTATCCGCTGCTGAAGAAGGGCGGGCAGAAGTAGTTCAGGGTTCACGGTTCATGGTTCACGGCAAGAGGCTCGATGGCGTTTTTCGGGTCTACCACGAACCCTGAACCATCAGCCATGAACGGAGATACGGATGGCGACGGCAAAGGAGCTGCTGTTCGAGATCGGGACCGAGGAGATCCCCTCGGTCTATATGCCGGACGCCCTCCGGGACCTGGGCGGCGTGACAGAGCGCGTCCTACGGGAGGCCCGGCTCGGCTTCAAGCGGATGCGAACGCTCGGAACTCCGCGGCGCCTGACCCTGTGTGTGGAGGACCTGGCGGATAAGCAGACGGACGAGGTGCGCGAGGTGATCGGGCCACCCAAGGGAGTGGCGTTCGACAAGGCCGGGAGGCCGACCGCCGCCGCGCTCGGGTTTGCCCGGGCCCAGGGCATTGCCATGGAGAAGTTGAAGATCAAGGTCACCGATCGGGGAGAGTACGTGGTGGCGGTCAAAAAGACCGAAGGGGCGAAGACGGTCCAGGTCCTCCCGTCGCTCTTGCCCAGGATCGTCACCTCGCTCGCCTTCCCGAAGAGCATGCGCTGGGGTGATCGGAGCATGCGGTTCGTCCGGCCCATCCGGTGGCTTCTCGCCATCTACGGCGGCAAGGCGGTGGCGTTCGAGATCGAAGGGATCAGGAGCGGTGCACGGACGTATGGACATCGGTTCCTGGCCCCGAAACCGATCGTGGTGCGCGGCTTCAAGGACTATCTGGCCA
Organism: candidate division NC10 bacterium CSP1-5; assembly: GCA_001443495.1. GTDB lineage: Bacteria > Methylomirabilota > Methylomirabilia > Methylomirabilales > CSP1-5 > CSP1-5. The sequence goes on from LDXR01000002.1 coordinate 304,330, forward strand.
AGCTGGAAAGGGCGTTCGTCGTCGTGGACCAGGAGAAGCGACGAGAGCAGGTGAGACGCCTCGTCGAGCAAGCCGCCCGACAGGTGGGCGGTCAGGCCGTGATCGAGCCGGACCTCTTGGAACAGGTGATCCACCTGGTGGAGTATCCGAACCTGGTGCGGGGTGCGTTTCCAGAGCATTACCTCAGTCTGCCAAAGGAGCTGATCATCACCCCGATGCGGAAGCACCAGCGGTACTTCCCGGTGGTGGACAAACAAGGGAGACTCCTCCCGTACTTCGTCGCGATCTCCAACATGAAGGTCAAAGACATGGATGTGATCCGCCTGGGGAATGAACGGGTCCTGCGGGCCCGATTGGCGGATGCGGATTTCTATTTCAAAGAAGACCAGAAGAAGCTCCCGCTGGAAAAGCTGGTCCCCCGCCTGGGCCAGATCCTCTTCCAGGAGCGGCTCGGGACCGTGCTCGACAAGAGCCGACGGATGGCGGAGCTCGCCGCCTTCATGGCCAAGGCGGTGGATCCGGGCCTTGAGGGGGCCGTGCGCCGAGCCTCCACCCTGTGCAAGGCGGACTTCGCGAGCGGCATGATCCGGGAGTTTACGGAACTGCAGGGCGTGATGGGCCGATACTACGCGGCAATGAGCGGGGAGAAGCCGGAGGTGGCAGCCGCCATCGAGGAACACTACCTGCCGAGATATGCGGGGGATGCCCTTCCGAAGTCGAAGGGCGGTGCCCTGGTCGGGATCGCCGATCGGATGGACAGTATCGCCGGCTGCTTCGGGATCGGGATGATCCCGACCGGTTCTGAGGACCCCTACGCCTTGCGCCGGGCGGCCCTCGGGCTCATCCTGATCCTGGCAGGACAGGAGCTCTCTGTCTCCCTCTCGGCCCTGACGCAGAAGGCCCTGGAACTGCTCAAGGACCGCATCACCCGGCCGCAGGCGGACGCCTTGAGCGACATCCAGGGATTTCTCCGGGGCCGGTCTGAGGGGATCATGATCGATCGGGGCATTCCGGCCGATGTGGCCGCTGCGGTGCTTCAGACCGGTTTTGACGATATCCCCCGGGCCTTCCGGCGCGCCCAGGCCTTGGCCAAGGCCAAGCAGGACCCTGGCTTTGCCTCGATGATGGTGGCCTTCAAGCGGGTCGCCAATATCCTTCCCCCCGACTTTGCCGCCAGGGTCGAGGAACCCCGGTTGCGGGAAGAGGCGGAAAAGGCGCTGTGGCGTGAGGTCAAGGCCCTGCAGGGAGAAGTGGCTCGCCTGACGGACCGGGGGGAGTACGAAGCCGCGCTCAAGCGAATTGCCACGCTTCGGCCGGTCGTGGATCGGTTCTTCACTGATGTCTTGGTGATGGCTAAAGACGCCTCGATCAGGGAGAATCGCCTGGCCCTCCTGGCCGAGACGGCCAGCCTTTTCAGTCGGATCGCGGACTTTCGCCAGATCGCTGCTTCCACCTAGGGGGGAGCGCTTGACCCCCAAACGGGCGGGGTTCAGCGCAAGGGGGGGGTGGCAAGTTCCTTGCAAGGTGTCTCGAGGAAGGGATTGTGGAAAAAGTGCCAGATCACGAGGCTCGGGAAGCATAGGGTAACATAAGGTAAAAGGAGAGAAAAATGGCCAAGCGGTTCCTGACACTCCTCATCATAGCCAGTCTACTGGGCGGGACTTCGGGGCTGGCAGCGGCGGGGCAACGCGATTTCGAGACGCGGGGCACCATCGACTACCTGCCGCGGGTCGTCGTGTTCGCGATCCATCCCGTGGGGGTCCTGCTGAACACCTTTATTCTTAGGCCGATCGGCTACGTTGCCTGCTCTGTCCCGGAGCTGACCGGCTGCGGGCCGGACGAGCAGCGCGCCCTGGGCATGGAGGGGACGTATCAAGACATCCCATCGGAGCCGACCCAGTAAGGGGGTAGGCTGATCCGACCCGCACGACTGGCTCGACGGCCAGCGTGCCTGGCGGTCGGTTACCCTTTCGCTCGTCCCGTGCGACCAGGGATCGGGACCAGATCGTGTGGCCTTTGACGGGCCGACGCCCGATCCTCACACACCCTGCTCCGCGTTGGCCGAGGCGCCAGCCCGGAAGAGTCGCGTGACGCCCAGCGGCGGATGGTGGCCCCCGCATCACCCGACACGACCTCCTGTCTGGGTGAGAGGCATCTTCCGCAACCCGCAAATCCCCTGTCACAGAAAGGCTTGACACACTGAGGGGGTGGGGATAATATCGCCCCCCAAGTCATGCCATTCCCGCAGCTGAAAGACTCATGAAGAGCCAGGCCAGAAAATCGGGTTCCCGCTTCTACGAGCTCTACTGCATCGCCTGCGGCAGACGGGTTCGCGAGGAGGAGTCGACCACCCGCTGCCCGAGCTGCCGAAGCCCCCTGGACGTTCGGTTCGACTACGACTACATCCACTCCCGGCTCAACCGGTACTCCCTCAGAAATTCCCCCATCAAGGCGATGAAGTATCTCGATTTCTATCCCATCGAGAACCTGAATCTGGTGGTATCGCTGGATGAAGGGGGGACGCCGCTCTACCGCTGCCGGAGGCTGGGAGAGACAACCGGCTTTTCTCGCCTCTACATCAAGAACGAGGGCGCCAATCCGACGGGGGTCTTCAAGGACCGCGGGAGCATGGTGGAGCTCTCGAAGGCCAAGGAGCACGGCGCGAAGGCGATCTGTGTGGCGTCCACCGGGAACATGGCCGCCTCCGTCGCCGCGTATGCCTCCATCGCTATGTTGCCCTGCTATGTGCTGGTGCCCGAGGGAACCGCCATCGGGAAGATGGCGCAGGCCTTGAGCTATGGGGCGCGGCTTCTCCAGATCCGGGGGACGTACAATGACGCCTTTCGTCTCACCGAGGAGATGAGTGAGCGGTACCATTTCTACCTGGCCGGGGACTACGCCTTTCGCGTCGAAGGACAGAAGTCCCAGGCCTTCGAGATCATCGAGCAGCTTGACTGGCAGGTCCCGGCGGTCGTGATTGTTCCCATGGGTTTTGGGACCAACATCGCCGCCCTCTGGAAGGGGTTCAAGGAGTTTTACGACATGGGGCTGACCGACCGCCTCCCTCGCCTGATCGGGGTTCAGCCCGAAGGCTGCAGCCCCATCGTCGCCGCGTTCAACCAGGGGCAGGAGAAGATTACGCCGGTGGAGCGGCCCGACACCATCTGCTCCGCGGTGGCGGCGGGGGACCCCCTGGATGGGCCCAAGGCGTTGCGCGCCATCCGGGAGTCGGGGGGGTGTGCGCTCAGCATGAGCGACGGAGAGATCCTCGAAGCCCAACAGTTGCTGGCCCGGCTCGAATCGATCTTCGTCGAGCCGGCGGGTGCCCTCCCCATCGCCGCTTTGCAGCCCTTGCTCGCGACCGCACGGGTACAGGCGGACGAAGTGGTCGTCTGTCTTGCTACCGGCAACGGCCTCAAGGACCCCCGGTCGGCGCTCAGGGTCCTCCCGTCGCCGGCAGCCATTGAGCCCTCCATTCAGGAGGTGGACAAGTTCCTCAAGCTCAAGCTCTACGAGATCCGGGCCGCCGGGGCCAAGAACGGCGACCGGAACCTCTTTACCGAGGTCCCCTCGAAAGGGGCGCTGTCCGAGCTGGTCAACACGGAGTTCGGCATCCGCCTCACCCCCGACTACGCCCAGCGGGCCCTGGGCCTCGTGGAGGATTTCGTCAACAAGGGAAAGCCGGTCACCAAGGCGGATCTCCAGTACATCCTGGAGACCACGCTCAAGCGTGCATCCGGCGAGGGGGTCCTCAAGGTGGAGGACTTCCAGGTCACGACGACGCTCCACGGTCAGGCTCAGGCCAAGGTCTGGGTGAGCTTCGATGGGGAGCGGCTCGAATCGAGCGGAGCGGGGGTCGGGCCGGTCGATGCGGTGATCAGCGCCCTCAAGGCAGCGGCCAGCAGCCGGGGGCGGATCTTCTTCGAGTTGATCGATTACCAGGTGGCGATCAACGCCCCAGGGACCGATGCCTCGGTGGAAACGACGCTGGTCCTGAAGGACGCCAAGGGGAACCGGATCGTTGCCACTGGGACCTCTCCCGATATCATCGTGGCCTCAGTCCAGGCCTTCGTGGACGGCTACAACCTCCTGTGGGCCCGCCAGCAATCCTAGATAGTACCATCGAGCAATGGAGCAATGGAGCGGTGGGACTCGTGGTCGCGGAGCCCTGCTCAAGGCGTCAAGCCCGGTCCCCCTCGGGGGGAGCAAAGCCGCGGCGGAGCGTGTTCTCGGTGATGGTCCTGGGTTCCATAAACTGCAGGAGATAGTCGGGCCCCCCGGCCTTTGAGCCGATCCCTGACATCTTGAACCCCCCAAAGGGCTGCCGGCCCACGATCGCCCCCGTGATCTTTCGGTTGATGTACAGGTTCCCCACCTGGAAGGCCGCCTTGGCCCGCTCGATGTGGGCGGGGCTCCGGGAGTAGAGGCCTCCGGTCAACGCGTACTCGGTCTCGTTGGCGATCTCGAGGGCCTCCTCGAATTCGGCGGCCCGGAACACCGCCAGGACAGGGCCAAAGATCTCTTCCCGGGCGATGGTCGCAGCACGGGGGACATCGGCAAAGACCGTCGGTCCCACATAGCAGCCGGTCTTCAGGTGTGAGACGTCGGTGTCCAGGACAAGCCTTGATTCTCTCCGGCCCTGTTCGACGTAGCGGAGGACCTTGCGGTAGGCCTCCTCGTCAATCAACGGGCCGACGACCGTTCCCGGATCCTCGGGTGGGCCGACCTTGAGGCTGGCGGCCGCCTGCACGAGGCGCGTGAGGAAGGCGTCGTGTGCCGATCCCACCACGATGACCCGTGAGCAGGCCGAGCACTTCTGGCCGGCGTAGCCGAAGGCCGAGGCCACGACGCCACGGACGGCCTCATCGAGGTCGGCGTCCTCATCGACGATAATGGCGTTCTTGCCCCCCATCTCGGCGATCACCCGTTTCGGACCCCGCTGATCCTTTCTCGTCTGAGCGGCCAGCTCATAGATCCGGAGCCCCACCCCCCGTGAGCCTGTAAACGCAACCAGATCAACGAGGGAACTCGTGACCAGGTATTCCCCCACCTCTTCCCCCAGACCCGGCAGATAATTTACCACCCCGGCGGGGAACCCGGCTTCTTGGAAGATCGTCATGAGATGCCACGCCATGACGGGGGACTGTTCGGCCGGTTTCATGATGGCCGCATTGCCGGTGACGAGCGCGGCGGAGGTCATGCCGGTCAGGATGGCCAATGGGAAGTTCCAGGGCGCGATGATCACGGCGACGCCCCGAGGCTGGTACAGGTATTCGTTCACCTCCCCCGGCGCTTCTCCCAAGCGCTGCACCTTTCCGAGCCGCAACATCTCGCGCCCGTAATATTCGAGGTAGTCAATCGACTCGGCCACGTCGGCGTCCGCCTCTCGCCAGGGCTTCCCCACCTCGGTGACCTCCCACGCCGCCAGCTCGACCCTTCTCCGTCGCATGAGCGCCGCGGCCTGAAATAAGAGATCGGCCCGGGTTCGGGGCGATGTGGAGGCCCATCCGCGAAATGCCATCCTGGCAGCGTCCAGGGCTTGCTCCGCGGTGTGGAGATCGGCGAGGGCCGTCCGCCCGACGATCTCCTCGGGACGCGCGGGGTTCCGTGAGACTAGGTCTCGGGTGGTCCGGACTTCTTCGCCGCCGATGATCAACGGGTGGAAGTGGTCGAACTGGCTCCGGACAGCGCTGAGGGCCTCGGGCATGCCTCTGCGATGTTCCTCGTGAGTGAAGTCGAGCTCCGGCTCGTTGCGGAACGGGGTCGGCTCGGCGTGTGTCACCCCGATGGGTGCCGCGGGCACCTCGCCTGATACCGGGACCGGCCCGGGCGGTTTCAGTAAGTCCTCTGGAGACCAGTACTCGGCGAAGCTGTGTCTTAGGAAGGATTCATTGGAGGTGTTCTCGAGGAGCCGCCGGATGAGATATCCCATCCCCGGAATCAGCTCTCCGAGGGGAGTGTACACGCGAACCCGCTGCTCCAGGCGAACCAGGGCGTCTTTGATCGGGTCCCCCATGCCGTACAGCATCTGGAACTCCAGGGACTCCCCGGGTACCTTCAGGCGCCGGGCCCAGGCCAGGGCAGCCGCGATGGAACGGATGTTGTGGCTTCCGATCGCGGGACGGAGCAGCTCGCAGTGCTCGAGGAGAACGCGGGTGAGCTTCTCGAAGTTGAGGTCCGTTTGCCACTTCTCCATGAAGACCGGCACCGCCCATCCCTGTTGCCGGGCGATGACCACCTCGTAATCCCAGTAGGCCCCCTTGACGAGGCGAACGCCGATCGAGGCGCGGCGCCGCTCGACCCATGTCAGGAGATCGTGAAGATCCTGCTCCGCGTCCTTGAGATACGCCTGGAGTACGACCCCGACGTCCTCGTGGCCCCGAAACTCCTCTTCGTCCAAGAGTGCCTTGACAGTTCTGAGGGTGAGGTCTTTGAACTCGTAGTGCTCCATATCGACGGTCACAAAGGCCTCCACCTCTCGCGCCCGCCGCAGGATGGATCGAAGACGAGCCTTGACAGCCTCGACGCTCCCCTCTTGATCGAGGGGGTTCAACTGAGAGTAGAGGGAGCTGAGCTTGAGCGAGACATTCACGGAGGGGAGTGGCCCCCGGTGGTCCCGGTCGAGAAGGGGTGAGGGCTCCCACTGTCTCGCGTGAGGGGTGAGCGCGTCCAGAATGGTGAACACTCGCCGCTGGTACGCCTCTGCCTCCTCCTCGCTGACCGTGGCCTCGCCCAGCAGATCGAGGGTGAAGCCCATCTGCCGGCGCCTGAGGGCCTGGACGACCCGAAGGGCCTCCTCGATGGTGGCGCCGGCGATGAATCGCCGCGCCAGGCGGCGGGCGGCGTGACGGACCGCGAGGGCCAATGCCCGGGCTGCCAGGTCCCGGCGCGAGGCGACCCGGAGGCCCCAGCGAATGAGCCCCGGAAGGGCCTTCTCGTGGGGGGCGAGATACTCCGAGAGATGGTGGACGACCTGCTCGCTCGTCGTCAAGGTGGGCAGGACGTCGATGAAGCGGAACAGACCGACTTTCAAGGACTCATCCCGCATGGCCCATGTGAGGAGTCGCTCGTCCCATCCGTCTCGAGACAGGATCGAGGGGGACGTGTCCTGTAGGTGCGCAAAGATCTGCCGGCCGATCTCTTGGGTATCCCGCTCGACCTGCTGCCGGACCTTCTCGGGGACTTCCATCCCTGGCTCCCTGAAGGGGTTGCTGCTCACTACGATTATAGGCGGAGACGGGTGCGGTTCCAAACCGTGCTCATGCCTCTGCCTCGTCCCGTCTGGCTGCAATGTTTGTTCCCCTGCTGCGTCGAGGACGAATACCGAGCGGGCGCCGTTCCTCCCGCGGGGTGGCTGTGCTACAGTGAAACGGACGTCATCACAGATGAGACAAGGAGGAGGCGGTGAAGATTGCGGTGATGGGGGCCGGGGCCGTGGGGGGGTACTTCGGGGCGCTCCTTCACAGGGGAGGGCTCGATGTGACCTTGATCGCGCGCGGTCGGCACCTGGAGGCCATCAAGGCGCACGGGCTTCGGATCAAAAGCACCCAGGGGGATCTGACTGTGCCGGCTAAAGCCGTCGGTGACCCGAGGGCGGTTGGCCCGGTGGATCTGATCCTCTTCTGCGTAAAGTCCTATGACACGGAATCGGCCGCGCGTCAGTGTCTGCCGATCGTTCAAGAAAGCACCGCCATCCTGTGCCTGCAGAACGGGGTCGACAACGAAGAGAAGATCGCGATGGTCGCCGGAGGCGAGAAGGTCCTCGGGGGAGTCGCCTACATCGGGGCCGGTGTCTCCGAGCCCGGGGTGGTCGTGCATACGGCTGAAGGCCGGATCGTCTTTGGAGAGATGCGCGGAGGAGTCAGCGAACGGGTGCGGCGCCTGGAGCAGATCTTTCGTGACGCCGGGTTCCCCGCAGAGGTCTCCTCCAACATCCAGGCGATCTTGTGGGGAAAGCTCTGCTGGAACGCCGCCTTTAACGCGTTAAACACACTCGTGGGGGGTGATGTCCGCGTTCTGGTGGAGCGGCCGGAGACTCGAACATTGGCCAGGCAGGCCATGGAGGAGGTTCGGGCCGTCGCCAACGCGAACAATGTCCCCCTCTCCGCAGACCTCGCCGAGCGACTTCTCACATGGACCGACACTGCGGCCGGGGCCATGAAGACCTCAACCCGGCAAGACCTGGAGGCGGGGAAGCGACTGGAGGTCGAGGCTTTAAACGGGGCAGTGGTCCGAAAAGGAGAAGCGGCAGGCGTTCCCACCCCCTTCAACTTTGCCCTCTATGCTCTCCTCAAGGCCATCGATCCGGGCGCCTGATACACGATCCCCCCATAGGTGGAAATAGGCCTTTTGGGCTGCCACGGGGGTTTCCTCTTTGAAGGCGAACGCCCGGGGAGCTTGTGCCACCCGGGCGTTGTCCTTGAATGAATCAATGAGGTGGTTACGGGCTAGCCCGCTCGGACCTTGACCCAGACCTCCCGAGTCCGAGGCCCATCAAACTCGCAGAGGAAGACCGACTGCCACGTTCCGAGGCAGAGCTTTCCCTTGTCGATCAGGACCGTCGCAGCGTTCCCCACTAGTATCGCCTTCAGGTGGGCGTCCATGTTCCCATCGTTGTGCTCGTATTGGGCATCCCGAGGGAAGAGACGACGCAGGTGAGCCATGATATCCCGCCCGACTGCCGAATCATCCCCTTCTTGCACAGCCACAGCTGCGGTCGTATGCGGGATATAGACATAACAGATCCCGTCGCCCATCCCTGACCCGTCCACCACCTTCTGCACCTCCGAGGTGATGTCGCAAAGCTCCTCTCGCTTCTGGGTCTTCACGGTGAGCTTCATCATAGCTCGATCAACTCCACCCCGAGGTTTGCAAGGTCCACCACGGCCGCCGTCGCCCAGTCGCACTGAAGGCGCTCGAGGGGGGCCAGCGCGAACGGCGCAATAAAATCTCCTCCGTGGATGACGAAATCGACACGCCGACGATTGAAGACTTCGACGGCACGATCTATGCGAGGCAAGTGATCGTGCGAATCTGCCATGAGGCCGATCTGCATGGGCGCCTCAGTAAGCGACATGGATACCACACATTACCTTGCAGAGTCAAGGGACCGCCGATCTGTTCAGTTCAGAGTTCACGGTTCATGGTTCATGGCAAGATTGGGACTCTACCAGCATGTGAATCCCAAACCATCAACCCTGAACTATGAACCCTGAACGCGCCTACCGGCGGGGGAGGGGGATGCCATGGCGCTCGAGGTCCTGACGGAGCGGGCAGGTGTCGCAGCGCGGTGTGGACCGGCAGTACACTTTCCCGACTGCCACGAGCAGGGCATGGTATTCGTTGTAAAGCTGTGCATCCTGGGGGAGGTGGTTCATGAAGAGCGCCTGCACATCGTGATAAGTAGCCTCGGGAGAAATCAGGCGATGGCGCGCAAGGATTCGCTTAGTGTATGCGTCGACGACAAAGATCGGCATGTCGCCTGCATAGAGCAGGATGGAGTCCGCCGTTTCCGGGCCGATCCCGGAGACCTCCAGCAGGGCGTTACGGAGCCGCGCCGGTTCATCGCGGAACATACGGTGCAGGCTCCCCCCGTATCGCTTGCGGAGAAAAGCGAGGAAGTTCTGGAGTCGGCGGGCCTTCACGGTGAAGGTCCCTGCGGGGCGGATCAGCGTGGCCAACCGGTGTCTTGAGAGGGCTGACATGGCCGAGGCGGTGAGCGCTCGGGCCCCGCGGAGCTGTCGGATCGCTTTCTCGACGTTGCCCCAATTGGTATTCTGGGTGAGGATGGCCCCGACGATGACCTCGAATCGGCTTCGCCCAGGCCACCAGCCCTGGGGGCCGAGTCGTCCGTAGAGCCGGCGATAGATGCTCAGGAGTCGGCGCCGCATGGAAGCCTCCTGCCGTGGTCCGCTATGAGAGGGGGTGTAGCGTGGAGGTAGCATCCTGCTCCATCTTCTTGTATAATAACCTGATTATTCGGGCAAGGTCGCCCGTTGGAAACATTGATGAGGCGGGGAGGCTCTCCTGGGGGTTGCGGCGCGTGCCGAGGATTTTGGCCATTGATCTTGGCGAGGTTCGCATGGGCCTGGCGGTGAGTGACGATCTCATGATCACCGCCCAGCCTCTGCCGACTTGGCGCCGCATGGGCCGGCGGTCAGATTTTGCCCATCTCGGGGACCTCGTCGAAAAATGGGGAGTCCACCAGGTCGTCGTCGGGTATCCCAGGCACCTCGGGGGTGAGGTTGGGGAGCAGGCCGCCGGGGCGCAGAAGTTTGCCGAAGAGCTGGGGAATACCCTGGGACTTCCGGTAGCCCTCTGGGATGAACGGTACAGTACGGTCGCCGCAGAGCGGACGCTGATCGAGGCGGGGGTCCGGCGAAAGCGGCGCCAAGAGATGAGGGACAGCGTGGCAGCTCTGTTGATCCTGCAGGCGTATCTCGACCGCCGGCAGAGGGATGGATAGGGTGGCGGTCCGGGGGCACCGATTTGCTGTGTGGAGCGCGGGCCTGTGCCTAGTGCTCATGACCGCCTTTGGCGTGCGGCTGTACCTGGCGCTTCATCCCACAATGAGCCCTCGGTTTCGTGATGCAGGGCCTCGGGTGGTCTTCATCAAGCCCAACACCGGGGTCACTACCATCGCCGACCTGCTGAAGGAGCAAGGGATCATCCAAGACCGCCTCCTCTTCGTCCTCGCGAGCGTGCTCCGGGGTTCCTATGATCGATTGAAGGCCGGGGAGTATCAGTTCGCCCCCTCGATGGGACTCGTGGACGTCATCCGGATTCTCGAGGAGGGGAAGGTCCTTGTGCACAAGGTCATCGTTCCAGAAGGGTCCACCGCCTGGCAGATTGCAGGGCTCCTCGACGAGGAGGGGCTTGTAGATCGGGAGCGGTTCCTGAGACTGGTCATGGATCGTTCGGTGGCCCGTCAATACGTGCCTGAGGCAGACACGTTGGAAGGGTTCCTCTTCCCTGACACCTACCATTTGATTAAAGGCCTGACGGAGGAGGAGATCATTGACAAGTTGGTCCAGCGGTTCTTAAGGACGTTCAGCGGCGAGGACGAATTCCGGGCCCGCAAGCTCGGAATGAATCGCTACAGGATCGTGACGCTCGCCTCCATTATTGAGAAAGAAGCGGTGGTAGATCAGGAAAAGCCCATCATCGCCGGGGTCTTTTACAACCGCCTGCGGCGGGGGATGCGACTGCAGGCCGATCCCACCGTCCTCTATGGCAAGCGCAACGGGGGCCGGATTACCCGCCGCGACCTCCAGGCAAAGCACCCCTATAACACGTACGTGCAGAACGGACTCCCCCCAGGGCCCATCGCCAGCCCCGGAGAAGCAGCCCTGAAGGCGGCGCTGTACCCGGCCCGGGTGAGCTATCTCTACTTCGTCTCCAAGAATGATGGGACCCATCAGTTCTCCCGGACCCTGGAGGAACACCAGCAGGCTGTTCGCAAGTACCAGTAGAGGAACATGGTGTCGAAGAAGCACAGCATCTGAGGAGGAAAGGATGAGGATGGTTCGGGTCTTCCTGCGGACGGCTCCAATGGCCCTGCTCCTCGTGGCCTGTGTCACCACACCTCCGCCTGAACAACCGCCGGCATCGGCGGCCACCTACTATGAGCTGGGGAGGGCGTATTTCGAGGGGGGCAATTTTCGCCTAGCCATCCCGGAGTTTTCCAAGGCGGTGGAGCTCAAGCCTTCCGATCCCATCTATCGGTCTGACCTGGGCATGGCGTTCATGTTTAACCGAAACCTCGACGAGGCGATCAAGCAGTTCGAAGAAGCGATCACGCTTGACAAACGATATACGCCGGCCAAGAACAATCTGGCCAGTGCCTATATGCTGAAAGGCGATCTGGAAAAGGCGCGAATCCTCCTCACGGAGGTGCTCAACGATCCCTTGTATCCTACACCCCATTTTGCCTATTTCAATCTGGCCAAAATCTATGAGCGCCAGGGAAAGATCGATCAGGCGGTTGAGCATTATAAGTTTGCCCTGGACGTTCAACGCGACTATGCGGACGCCCACAACAACTTGGGATTCCTGTATCTGCAGCAGGGTAAGACGGACCTCGCCATTTCGGCGTTTGGCGAGGCGACCCGCTTGAGCCCCAAGGTGCCGGTCTATCACCGAAACCTGGGGATTGCGTACACTGAGGCCGGCAGGCGTCGCGAGGCCCGCAAGGCGTTTGAGAGGGTGCTCGAGCTGGAATCCACTGGGCCCTCGGCGGAGTATGCCCGAAAGGCCCTGGACGAGCTGAAGCGATGACGGCGGTTTCCGTGAGAATGCCAGCGGTTCAGGTTCCAGATCTGCGCGACTTCACGCTGCCGGAGCTTGTTGAGTGGATCGCAGGTCTTGGCGAGCCCCGCTATCGAGCTGGGCAGATATTTCGCTGGCTGTGGAAGCGGCAGGTTGACCGGTTTGAAGCAATGACAGACCTGCCGGCCAGGTGCCGCCAGCTTCTGGAGGCGCAGGCGTGCGTCAGCAGGGTTGCCGCTGTCGCGGTTCAGTCATCGAGGGACGGCACCCGCAAGCTTTTGCTCGGGCTTTCCGATGGAGAGCGCATCGAAGCAGTCCTGATTCCGGAGGGCTCGCGTCTGACCGCCTGTATCTCCAGCCAGGCGGGGTGCGCCATGGGGTGTGGCTTTTGCCTCACCGCCACCATGAATCTCCATCGAAACCTGCGCCCGGCGGAGATTGCCGGCCAGCTGGTGGCGCTCCAGAGCGCCCTTGGCCCCGGGGAGCGGGTCACCCACATCGTGTTTATGGGGATGGGGGAGCCCCTGGCGAATTATGCCGCGACCGAAAAGGCCTTGCGGATCCTCATCGCTAAGGAGGGGCTTGCCTTTTCTCCCCGGCGGATCACCGTCTCGACCGTCGGTGTGATTCCAGGGATTCGTCGCTTGGCCCGAGCCGGCCTCGGAGTGAACCTGGCGGTCTCTCTGGTGGCGACCACGGATGAGGTGCGCAATCGCCTCATGCCCATCAACCGCCGGTATTCTCTGCGTGAGCTTCTCCAGACCTGCCGGGAGTTTCCCCTGCCACCCCGGCGCCGCATGACGTTTGAATACGTCCTGATGGCGGACGTGAACGACACCAGCGAGGATGCAGAGCGCCTGCTCGGGCTCCTCAAAGGCATTCCATGCAAGGTCAATCTGATCCCGTTGAATGAGGCGCCCGAGATCCCGTTCCGTCGTCCCTCGCGGCAGCGCATTGAGGCCTTTCAGAAGATTCTGCAGCGGGCGGGCACCATCGCCACGATTCGCGAGAGTCGGGGACAGGATATCTCGGCCGCCTGCGGCATGCTCGCCGTTGCCGCGACGCCGCTTGACACTCAACTTTCCATCCCGTATACTCCACAGTGCGGGGTGGAGCAGCTCGGTAGCTCGTTGGGCTCATAACCCAAAGGTCGGTGGTTCAAATCCACCCCCCGCAACCAAAAAGACCACGCACTCATCAAGGGGGTGACTTCGGTCACCCCCTTTATCTTTCGGCAAGCCAGCCGCCGCAATCCTCTGGTCGGCTCAGGTGTCCGGGGAGCTTTTGTCGGGAACAGCAGGGGGGCGTCGGATCTTTTTCCGTCGGTCGAGTACCTCGGCGAGAATAGGCAAGAGCACCGAGCCGCCCGGGAGCAGGAAGATGATCAGGGCCGGGACGAGCATGGCGATGTGCTTCAGATGGACCCGAATCTCGCGGATTTCGTCCCTCGTCCATTTCTCGCCCGTGTTGCGGTTCTTCATCAAGAGCCGCATCAGATCCTTGACGGCGAGCACCTGGGAAAGAATAAGCTCTTTGTTCGTCGCGATCAGTCTCTTCAGGAATCTCTTTATCATCCGATTCCCTGATCCGGTTCAGACTGTGGTGTCTTGAGCCTCGCTGCGCAGCACGTTGATCACCGCGTTGAAGAGCAGACCGTTGGTTGAGATTGCGTTGCCGCCACGTACGGTCCGCACGCCGCTCCAGTCCGAGAATCGTCCGCCGGCCTCCTCCAGTATGGGCAGGAGCGCGCAGGCATCCCACTCGCTCATGATGGGATCGAGCATGATGTCCGCGCGCCCGGTCGCCACGAGGGCATGCCCGTAGCAATCGCCCCACGTCCGCTCGAACTTCACCCGCGCCCGCAGTCGGTCAAACGCCGCCCGGAGTCCCGCATCCTCGAAGAGACGGGTATCCGTCGTGAGGAGGGTCGCGTCCTCCAAGCGACCCACCGAGGAGACCCGGGCGCGCTTGCCGTTCCACCACGCCCCACCGCCCGCCCGCGCCCAGACCGTCTCCCTGAGGGCGGGAAAGTGAACTACGCCCACGATCGGCTCCCTGTTCTTTTCCACGCCAACCATCACGCCCCAAAGGGGCACGCCGCGGATGAACGACTGGGTGCCGTCGATCGGGTCGAGGGTCCATCGATATGGCGCATCCTCGCGCGCCGGACCGAACTCTTCACCGAGGATCCCATGGCTCGGGAAGCGTTCCTCGATTCGGGACCGCAACAGTTTTTCGGCCTCCCGGTCCGCGACGGTCACAGGAGTCTGGTCGGATTTCCACTCCACGTGGACATCGCGCTCGAAATACCGCAGCGCGACCTCGCCTGCCTCGCGGGCGGCGGCGAGGGCCAGCTCCAGAAGCTCGTCAAGTGTCGGCGTGTGCATTGTTCTGCTTGCTCACCACTCCGTGTTCCGGCTAGTCTATCATGGTCTGGCGGTCTGACGCGGCCCCTTGCCCTTCTCTGAGGTGCTTACGGCGCCCCTCGATACCGTGGGCAAGATGGGCTACTGGGACTGGCGCCCCCTGAACCCTTCGGGTATAGTAGGACATCTAAGAAGGGGAGGGTACGCCGTCGCAGCGACGGGCCCCAAGGAGGCGTGGCCGATGAAAGCGTATACACTATCGCGTTTCTTCGTGACAGGGGGGCTCCTTGTCATGAGCCTGGTGAGCACTGCGGTCGCCGCGGAGCACGGGGCGGGGGGTGAGGAACGCGCCATCGCGACGTTTGCCGGTGGCTGCTTCTGGTGCATGGAGCCCCCGTTCGATGAGCTGGAGGGGGTCATCTCGACGACCTCTGGCTACACCGGCGGGCACAAGAAAGATCCGACGTACAAGGAGGTGTCGGCGGGTGGCACCGGGCATACCGAAGCCGTGCAGATCGTCTACAATCCGAAGAGGATCAGCTACGCGAAGTTGCTGGAGGTCTTCTGGCGCAATATCGATCCGCTGACCAAGGACGCACAATTCTGCGACAAGGGCAGCCAGTATCGCTCGGGGATCTTTTACCACGACGGAGAGCAGAGGCGCCTGGCCGAGCAGTCAAAACAGGCGCTCGAAGGGTCGAAGCGATTTCGCCAGTCCATCGTCACCGAAATTACGGCCGCCTCGGAGTTTTACGCCGCCGAGGAGTACCACCAGGATTATTACCAGAAGAATTCCCTTCGATATAAGTTCTACCGCTTCGGCTGTGGCCGAGACCAGCGGCTCAAAGACCTCTGGGGTCAGCCTAAATAAAAAAACGTCGTAGAAGGAGGAGGGTGATCCATGAAACGGCGGACACTCTTGCTTATCGGAAGCCTCGTGGTGGCGAGTGGACTTCCCTCGATGCTGCACGCCGAGATCCTGGCGATGCTGAATTACGAGACCAAGCGCGAGCAGACGATCCGGCGTGAGGGGATCGCCATCATCGACGTGGATCCGAAATCCGAGCAGTTCGGCCAGATCGTGATGGACATCCCGTTGCCACCCGACGTGGTCGCCCATCACATCTTTTACAACCAGGATACGAGCAAGGCCTACGTGACGGCACTGGGGCAGAGCGTCCTGTACGTCATGGACATGAAGAGATTTCCGTATCGGATGAAGAAGGTCCCAGTCCCCGAATGCAAGGTGGGGGAGGATGTGGTCTTCTCCGGTGACAAGAAGACCTGGTACCTCACGTGCATGGGGTCCCAGAACGTCATCGTCGGCGACGCCACCGCTGACCGTCCCATCAAGGCGATTCCCCTCCCCGGTACGCACCCGCACGGGATCGCCATCCACGACGGTATCGATCGCCTTCTCGTGACCAGCACGGTGCACCCTCCCGACCTCGGCAATCCGGGCGAGACGGTGACGGTCATCGAGGCGAGTAGCGGTAAGGTGCTTTCGAGCCACACGGTCTCGAACAAGCCATCGCCGTCCGGCGAAGCTCCGGTGGAGATCCTGTTTGTTCCTGGCTCGAACCCGCCAGTGGCCTACATCGCGAACATGTTCGGCGGGACGCTGTGGGCGGCGGTTTGGGCTCCGGCGAAGAAGGCGTTCGAGTTCAGCCAGGCCTTCGACTTCACGCCGATCGGCAGCGGGGTGCCGCTCGAGATGTACTTCAACAAGAAGGGCGACCGTTTCTACGTGACCACGGCCAAGCCCGGCCATTTCCACATCTTTGATATCAGCCAGGATCCGAGGAAGCCCAAGCTGCTCAAGACGATCCCTGCTGCGGCTGGGGCTCATCACGTGGCCTTCACCCTGGATGAGCGGTACGCCTTCGTGCAGAACAGTCTCCTGAACCTCCCAGGCATGAGTGACGGTTCCGTCACGGTGATAGATCTGGTCAAGGAAGAACTGGTGGCGAGCGTGGACACGTTGAAGAATCAGGGCTTCAATCCCAACTGCATCGTCCTGTTGCCCGAATGGAATTATCCCGCCGGCCACTGAGCACAGGGTGGTTCCACGAACGCCACGGTGTCACCTCTGTTGTTCTTTCATTCCGTGGGGGGGCGCTCCGCCCCATACTTTCCCGGAAAATGGCAGGCCGCTATCTGCCAGAAGTCGGGGGAGCGCCATACAAATACGGGGTTATGTTCCGTATCCCTGAGTTCGACACCGATGAGATGCTTTGAGGTGCTGTCTTTCTCCAAGACAAACAATGCCGTTCCAAGGGTTTCCTCGCGCGACCCCCTGCTGAGGAGTGTCCGTTGAATATTTGGACAGCCGTCTTTCCTCAGCAAGCGCCCGTCCGCTTCGATAAACGTTACCCCGAATCCTTCTAGCTTCGCGTAGATCTCTTTCGGCATGCTGTCGCGGAAGTCCAGGGCGGCGCCCCCGATCTTCGTGATCTCCGTCAGGACTGTCGCCGACCCCTCGGCCTTGAGGGTAAACTGTACCCGGTCCCCCCGCTTCAGCTCCTTCAGCAGATCGGGCGAGGCGACCCGGAAAGCCATCCTCATCGGGGGCATCAGGCCCGGGATCTCCTGGTGGTCGAGGGCGATCATCCCCTCCGACGGATCGAGGGCCAAGACAGTCCCCACCCCCTGAAACTCCTCACCGAACCCTTTCCCGATGGCCAGGAGGCAGAGACTGATGGCCAAGGCAGTTGTCAACATGCGGTTTCTGTACCGGGACCTGTTCACAGAGCCTCCTTAACCGAGCACTGCAAGGGGTTGCGCGTAATTTTTGAGCACTCACCGCCTCAGGCGCGGCAGGGGAACCCACGCCATGTGGTCATTTGGACATCTTAATCGCGCTCTAAGATAGCGTCAAGCCTCTAGTGAAGCGTGGGCGACCCGAATTGGCCCGGGACTCACACGGTTCCTCCCTGCCTTCCCTCTCTAGGCATAAGTATTGCACCTTTACTCTGCGGGGTGACAAGGGTGAGGCAATTTCGTACAAGGGAAAGACCCTCGATCCCGCAGGGCGGAAGAGGACGGAGGACGCTTACGGCGGGAGGGGCCAAGAATCGCTGCCTAGCGATCGCGATTCTGAGCGGAACGCTGATCGTCGGCCTCGTGCCGACCGCCTTTCCCGCTGACGCGCCATCGGCCGATCTGAGTCCACGCGTCGCGACCCTGCAGGCTGAAGTACCGGTAGCCTACGACCTGCCCGTCCTGCTCGCTACCTTGACCGAGTTGACCGGCTGGCCTGTCCTCGATTGGCCTCTCCCGAGGATCGTACAGCTTCAGCCCGAGGCCTTTCAGCAATTGACGCAGCTCAGCCGCCGCAGCGTCTTCGGCCTATACGTTCCCGAGACAAATCAGGTCTTCCTCAACCTCCACTGTCGATCCCAGTGGCCAGATGAACCGGAAGTATTCTGCCGCGCCACCCTCTTCCACGAGATGGTCCATTGGGGGCAGCACCATTCCGGGATCGACGAAATGCTCAGTGGGCCAGAGGAGGAGCAGCAGGCTCTTGAGTATGAGATCCATTATGTCGAGACCAAGTTAGGATTCCCGGATCTATACCCACCAGCTCGCCCGAGCCTCGACGCACTTCCACCGCTGACGATGCCGCTCCGCCTCTCCCAGGGGCCTTGGCGGGTCTCGATCCAGGACGCGGCCGGTCAGCGCCAGTGGGTCTGGGTGGCGACCGGAACCTGGCTGCAGATGCCCGCCATGAAGCGCTATCACGGGCAGCTCGTCTATCATGATGCCCATTGGATCGGCGTGGAGATCTTCGAAGTTGATCGCTCGACGGAAAGGCATCTCGTTGAAGCGTGGTGGGATGCGGGCTATGTCCCCCAGACGGGCGGCAGCCTCGATGTCGTCTTCCCCGTCCATCCGACCTACCAGGGGCGCTGGGTGCGGTCCCGCTGAGGGCGGAAGGCAACGCCTGCCTTACTCCGGAATCTCGACGACGCGCTCAGTGACAACCGAAGCGGGATCATCGGGATCCGTAAGGACGGTAAAGGAGATCCTCCGCCAATCCGCAGAGAGCTTGTTCACCAGTAACCTGCTCCCGGCTACCCAGTCCCCTTTTTCTGTCTGGACCTCGAACGTGTAGGGGCCGCCCGGCGTCTCCTGGCATCCCCGGGCAATGGGACGGGGGTGATCCTTCTTGGCCATCCAATTTTCGGGGGAGGTAATCCAATATCCAACGCGTGGGGAGTTGTCGGGGAACAGCGGATCCCGAGCGATAATCCGGAGGAGGTGACCCCGAAAGGATTCGACATAGGTCACCACCCAGGCGTGGACTTCGGCGCATGTCCCGCCGGCGTGGGCCGCCTCGAGGCGTTTAGCCCCTGGGCCGATACTCAGTCCCGCCGCAAGGATGAGCCCGATGGGAAGAAGCAACCTCGGAGTCCGCATTGCACGCTCCTTCCTGACCGGTCAACCTCCAGCGTAGCAGTGATTGGTCAATCGCGCGATGGCCCGGATGCATCTCCTAGAGTCAGAGGAGCGACATATGTCGTGGGATATCTTGCTCCAGGAGCCGCCTCATTGTGGCCATCTCCTCCGGGGGCAGAACTTCGGAGAGCTGGTGGAGGCGGAGGGGTTCACGGTCGGATACGAGCTTTACTTCGAGGACGTCGGCCAGGTAGAAGAGATGGGCACCGGCATCTAGGGCCGCCCGGACTTGACACTCCAAATGGCCTACCACCCCGGGGAGGAGGGGGCTTCCCGTCACCCCGTGCTCAAAGGGGACGGTCGCGAATTTGTCCACGTCCCGCCCCGACCGGAATCCGAAGTGGGGGACCCATGGCCATTGATCCTCCCCGAGCAGGTTCAGCGCAAACTTCCTGCTGGCCTCGATCAGCTCCCGCGTGTACGTCATCCGGCCGACGCCAACAAGGAGGCGGGGGACCTGCGGGACGATGGTCGCGGGCATCACCCAGCTCACGATCTGGCCGTTGCGCCGGCCCCCGTCGGCTGCAGTGAGGACGAAGACTTCGAAATCCATCTTGTCGAGCACGGCGGAAATGCAAGCCTGGTCCATGGATTCCCCTCGCTCCGCTCCACGACGCACCCGAAGCGGCTCGCGCTGCGTTCGCCCCATTATACACGCGGCCGCTCACTCTGGGGAGCGTCGTCGGCAGCAGGCTCAGATTGCAAGGGGAGTGTCAGGAGATACTGAGGATCAAGATCCCGCTCGCGGCCATAGGGCAGTCCCATCACCGCAAGATGATCAGGGGTGGGTGCGATGTAGGTCCCGAACAGCCGGGTCCTTACTGCCGCTCCGCTCTTTGCGGGGCCAACCCTCGGACGACCTCGGTCTCCGGGACCTCGGCGTAGCGAAAGCGGGTCTTTGCCCCCTCGAACTGCCTTCCCACCACCTCCACGTGGGGGTAGATAAAGTAGTTGAGCGGACCGGTGGTGTGGCCTTCGCCCAGCTCAAGGTCGCGCCCAATGGTGAACTGGATCCGATCCGCCGGATAGGTGCCGAAATAGAGGTCCCGGCGCTCCGGGTGTTTATCCGCTTCGGAGGCATCGATCGGGAACCAGCCTACCCCGGGCAGGTGAAACTCCGTCCAGCAGTGGTAGCCGGCAATGGTGCCGGCGGGTTGGTCCTCCGGGATGGAGAACCCAATCTCGAACCGCGCCGGAATCCCTTCCGCACGGGCGAGGGAGATGAACAGGGCATGATAGTCGGTACAGTTGCCGTACCGCGCGGTGCAGGCCCAGAAGGTATCGCCGTTGCCCCAGCCGGTCCCGACCTTCTTGTACTCCATCGTGTCGATCACATAGTCATAGATGGCCCGCGCCCGCCCGAGCGGCGTGGGATCGCTCTTCGGAATGTCGGCCCGAACCTGGTCGATGAGGGGACCGGAGATCGGCACCCGCCGGTCTGGCCCGAGAAACAGCGCCAGCTCTTCCCGCTCCTTCGGGGTGTATTCATTTACGGTTGAGGCGAGCCGTTGTTGCTGAAACACCCGGCGCCGTACCAAGTACTCCACCGTCACGGTGATGGGTTTGCCGTTGGAGCGGTCGAGGTGACCGTGCCAGAAGCGGTTACCATAGCGGCTCTCCGTTTTTTCCTGGCCGGGGATGCTCGCCTGCAGAGTTCGGCGGAGGATGTCCTGATGGGCATCGGAGGCAGCCAGGGGCACGAAGACATCGATGGGGCCGATACCGGGTGGCGGCGATGGAATCTCCACGTCGTAGGTGAAGGTGAAGGCGCGGACCCCTTGGCCCGCGTCGTAGACGACACGAGCTTCTGGCACCCCACACGTCCCTCCCGCACTCTCGGCGATGACGGCGCCCGCGGTCAGGGCCAGGGCCGCCGGCATCGCGAGCAAACATGTAAACACTCCTCGCCTCCCCTGGGGAATGCCTGGCATTGCTGCTTCTCCTCGCTGACGGTTGGGGATCGTAGCTTTCAGCCGATCCTCGTGACCAGCGGTCACGGGATCTCCACGGGGTTGTCTTGCTCAAACGTGTAACGGAGCTTTTGGACCCACCCGGTCCCTTCCTTCGTGGGCTCCTTGTGAATGCGGGTCTTGGTGACGGCCAGCTTGTCCTTCTCCTCATTGAGCCAGAAATCAATATCATACACCCTTTCGGACTCGCCTTGGACGCGAAAGTCCGTGCAGGCGAAGTATCCTTGCCCCTTGATCCTGCGGATGGGATCGTGGATCTTCACGAACTCGAGGGCTAACTCTTCACCGGTCTTCTCGTCCTTCAGCCGGTAGACGCCCCCGCCTTCCCTAGCCTTCTCGGCGATATGCGTATGGATCGCGGCCTTGACCTGCCAGGCCTTCGCATCCGCCGTCTCGCCGGGATGCTCCTGGGCGACAGCCCACCACCACGGCAAAGGAGTGACGGTCGTCAGGACCCATTCGTTACCCTCCTTCTTCGGGTATCTGTGGGTGCGGGCGTCGACGATGGTCAGCTTTTCCCCCTTGGGCCTGACCCAAAAGTCTATGTCGTAGAACCTTTCGGGCTCGCCCTGGACGCGAAAGTCCACGTCGGCGAAATAGCCATGACCCTCGATCTTGCGGACGATCCGAATCTTCACGAACTCCAGAGCCAGGTCTTTCCCGGTCGCCTCATCCTTGAACTTGAAGACACCGCCCCCTTCTTTGACCTTCTGGGCGATGTGTTCTTGAATGGCGGCCTTGATCTCGTCGGTCGTGAAGGCGTGTGCCCCGGCGAGCGGCCCGAGGAAGGCGCCCACCGCCACCAAAACGCCGATGAAAAGCACTCCCAGACTCCGCATGCAAGCCTCCCTTCTTTCAGGACCCTCGTACCGTGCCCAGACTTCCCCTTCCTCTCTAAAGACAGATTATGGTGCCGGTGTAAAGATGGTCAAGGGGAAACTTGCCTATTGGGCGGCTCTTGCGCGCACTCCTCTGAAATTTCGATGAAATCTATGTAAAATTCAACCCCTGACGCGAGAGGCTACCGGACCCACTTATTGGGTGTCCCTTCCATCGCTGAGCCCTCCTCGGGTCGCCACAGCAGCGCGTCCTCGAACTTCTTCGCCAGGGCGAAGTCTCGCTCGGTGATGCCGCCAGAGGCATGGGTCCGGAGCTTGACCCAGACCTTGCCCCAGGTCACCTCCAGGTCCGGGTGGTGCCAGGCCGCCTCTGAGAGATAGCCAATGGCATTCACGAGCATCACAGTGGTCGGCCACCCATCGGTGTTGAATTTCCGCCGGATCCAGCGCCCCTCGAGAGTCCAGTTGGGAAGCTCCTTCTCGAGGCGCTTCATCACCTCGTCATCAGAGATCACCGGCAGCTTCTTTTCCTTTTCCATCGTACGATCCTCCCTGTAAAGGTTCCACGGTCTCTTCGGAGGCCTGGCGTCTTTCTCCTCCTCTCCGCTGGGAACTCACGAGAAGAGCGCCTCGATCAGGGCCTTGGCCTTCACCAGCGTTTCTTCGTACTCTGCCTCGGGATCAGAGTCGGCCACGATGCCGCCGCCAACCTGAAAGTAGGCCCGGCCCCCTCGACAAATGATGGTGCGGATGGCGATGTTCAGGTCCAGGTCTCCGCCAAAGTCCAGATAGCCGATGGAGCCGGTGTAAATCCCCCGCCGGGTCGGCTCGAGCTCCTCGATGATCTCCATCGCCCGAATTTTTGGCGCCCCGGTCACCGATCCCCCCGGAAAACAGGCCCGCAGGAGGTCGATACGGTCGCGGTCCCGCCGCAATCGACCCAGGATGCTGGCGGTGGTCTGGAAGACCGTGGCGTAGGTCTCGAGGGCCCGGAGGGTCCTCACCCGGACCGAACCGTACTCGCAGACCCGGCCCAGGTCGTTCCGCTCCAGGTCGACGATCATGACGAGCTCCGCCTGGTCTTTCGCACTCCTCAGCAATTCCTGTTTCAGATACCGATCCTCGGCCGGGCTCTTGCCGCGGGGGCGGGTCCCCTTCATGGGGCGCGTCTCCACCCGGCGATCGCGGAGTCGGAGGAATCGCTCGGGCGATCCCCCGACGACAGCGACCTCGCCGTAGTCGAGGAAGCAGCCGAACGGCGCCGGATTGATTCGATGGAGGCGCCGATAGAGGGGGAAGGGGTCCTCGTCGAAGCGGGTGGAAAACCGCTGCGAAAGATTGACTTGATAGATGTCCCCGGCGGCGATGTACTCCTTGGCCTTGCGGACCGCGTCCAGATACCCTTCCTTCGTGAAGGTGCCCTCGAGGCCGCTCCGCGGGCGTTCCCGCTGTGCAGGTGAGCCCCATCGCCTGCGTCCGTCCTCAAGGCGCCGGAGCTGCCGGATAAGCTCTTGCCCCCGCCAGGTCGCCCGGCGGTGGGCCGCTCTCGGGTTGAGCTCCGGCAGACCGGTGGAGGCGACAAACAGCCGTCCCTTGACATGGTCAAAGATGAGCGCCCGATCGTAAAGACCCAGGAGGCAGTCCGGCACCTGCAGGTCATCCGTACTGAGGGAGGGGAGTCGCTCGATGAAGCGGTTCAGATCGTAGCTCAAGAAACCGACGGCCCCGGCGAGAAAGGGGGCCGGTTGAGCCGTCCAGCGCACCTGGAACCGCGCCAGGAGAGAGCGGAGGGCCTCCAGGGGGTCGGCTTGAAAGGTGACCGAGTGATCACCCTCCCGGACCTCGATCCTTTGCCCCCGCGCCCGGAAGGTCAGGAAGGGGTCAGTCCCCAGGAAGGAAAAGCGACCCAGCTGGAAAAGGTTCATGCCACTTTCCAGCAGGAAGCTCCAGGGGGTCTCCCGAAATATCGTGAAGACCTCACCGGGGGAGATGTCCAGTGGATAGTCCTTCAGGAAAGGGGTCAGGGTCGGGGGGGTGGCCACCATCGCTTTTCTTCTCGGCGGGCACCGGTTCAACGGGGTCGCGGGTCCCGCTCCCCAGGGTCTCTCTCGTTCTTCAAGATGATCAATTTATAACGGGATTATAACGCCACTGCCTCGGAGGCTGCAAGTTCAAAGGCGATCTGTGCCCTATCGCCGCTGACGGGGTTTGACAGAGGATCGCCGCTGCCATATCATCCGAGGCCGGAAAATCTGGAGGTGAGAGTCTCGTCATCACTCCGTGCGGTTGGGGGCGTGTATGCCCTGGTCAAGGTCGGTGCTCCGCTTTCCTCCCCGGAGGCAAATCCTCCTGGCCTCGCGGCCATTCCGCTATCGGCATGGGCGGTTCTGGATCGAGGGGGTGCCGTGGGAAGGGGTGGTTGAGTCGCTTGGGACCCCGGTCCTCATTTACTCTCGAGAACGGCTCCTGAGCAATATTGCCTCGCTGGAGAAAACGGCAAAGGCCCTCCCCATTCCGGTCCGAATCCATGCCGCCCTGAAGGCGTGCACCCTTCCCGGTATTGCAACCATCCTTCGGGAGGCCGGCCTCGGGGTCGAGGTCATGTCGGAGTTCGAATACCAGCTCAGCCGCAAGGCCGGCTTTACCCCGGGCCAGATGGTGGTGAATGCTCCTGCGAAAGCGCGGGCGTTCCTTGACCGGGCCGTGGCCGAGAAGGTCGCCCTGCTCAATGTGGAATCGGAGGAGGAGCTGGAGGTCATAGATGCCCTTGGTAGGAGGATTGGGGCCCCCGTCCGAATCGGGGTCCGCGTGAATCCGCCGCTCGGGCGGGAGCCCCCCCGTGGCTTCGGCGGCCGTGGGTCTAAGTTCGGGTTCGACATCGATTCCGGGGATGCGCGCCGGGCGGTAAAACGCGCCGCAAGCCTCCCGGGAGTTGAACTCATGGCGATCCACTGTCATGCCTGGACCCGACAATATGCTCCCCGTCGGTACCTTGCCGGGGTCCGACCAGTCCTCCGGTTCCTGGCCGAGGTTGAGCGCGAGATCGATCGTCGGATTCCCTGGATTGACCTGGGGGGAGGATTTGGGAGTCGGAACCTGCTCGAGGCTTCCGGGCGTCGCATTGCCGATTTCCTGGGCCCTCTGGGGGAAGAGATCCGGGGGTTGGGGGGTCACCGGGAACTTCTCTTGGAACCGGGTCGCTATCTGCTCAACGATGCGGCCGTCTGCATCGGCCAGGTCCTGACCCGAAAGCGAAACGCCAGGCGTCACTGGGTCTTGACCGATGCTGGCTCCCACATCCTCCCCCTGCGGGACAACGTCGAGTACTACGCCGCCCCTGCCCAGCTGAACCGGGGAAGTCAGCGTTTCTGCATCGGCGACGCCCTGTGCATTCCCAGCGGGGTCTTGCCAGGTTCTTTTGCTCTCGGGGAGATCCGATCGGGGGATAGCCTGGTCATTTTCAATTGCGGAGCCTACACCTTCTCACTCGCCCAGCACTTCGGAGGCCTCGCCCCGGCGGTGGCCCTGGTGGAGGGCGACACGTGGAGGCTCCTGTTCCGGCGGCGGTCGCCAGACGAGTGGTTGAGGTGGATTGAAGACCAGAGACCGTAAAGGTGTGCGAGAGAGGGCCAAGACCGAGGCCTATCAACGAAAAAGGGGGTTGACAAAGCTGGGGCTTTCGGCTAGGTATTCCTTATCTGAATCGAACGGGGTTTTACGAGCCGGAGTCTGGTGTTGCTCTTCACACTCTTTCTTTGAGGGAGGGGAACCATGGCATCAATAATGGTCGGGGAATCGTTGGTCGGAGACGGGAACGAGGTTGCCCACATTGACCTCATGATCGGCCGAAAGGACGGACCGGTCGGAGTGGCGTTTGCCAACCGCCTGGCCGCGCAGACGGCGGGACACAACGGTCTCCTCGCGGTGCTCGAGCCAAACCTTCCGGCAAAGCCCGACACGGTGATGTTCAACAAGGTCACCATCAAGGGGGCGACTCAGGCGGTCCAGATGTTCGGTCCGGCTCAGATGGCGGTGGCAAAAGCCGTCGCGGACAGCGTCGCCGCAGGGATCATTCCAAAGAAGGACGCGGAGGATCTCTGCATCGTCTGCGGGGTCTTCATCCACTGGGAGGCCAAGGACACGAAGAAGATCTACGAGTATAATTACCAAGCCGTCAAGGAGTCGATCCAGCGCGCCTTTGCCCAGAAGCCGACGGTCGACGAGGTCCTCGCTAAGAAGGACAAGGCCAAGCATCCCTTCGCCTAACCAACCGAGTTCGTGAGAGCGTGACGGGAGAGCACACGGGAGTCGTGTGCTCTCAACGCTATTCGAATGGAGCGGAAGCACCTTCTGTATCTCTTTAGTACCGATGCCTCGGCCAGCCCCTTTGACATCAACATGGCCTACGACGCGGGGTTTCATGCGGTCATCCCGTACGGGAACGTGACCGAGGAGACGGGCACCCTCCTCATCCAGGACATCATCTTTTCCCGCGGTCCAAAGGGGGCCAAGTTTACGGCCCTCTTCATCGGCGGCAACGACGTGGACCTCGCCGAGACGATCCGTGCGGCCGCCATCAAGAGCATGTTCCCACCCTTCCAGGTCTCGGTGATGATCGACCCTAAGGGCGCGTACACCACTGCCGCCGCCCTCGTGGCCAAGGTGGAGAAAGCCCTGGGAGGTCTGAGCGGGAGGAAGGCCGCGATCCTCGGCGGAACGGGCCCCGTGGGCAGAGTGGCGGCGACGCTCTGCGCGAAGAACGGGTGCGAGGTGATCGTCGGGTCGCGTTCGAGAGAGGCGGCGGATCGTCTCGCGAAGGGGATCGCGGAGAAAGCCGGTGGGAAGATCGCAGGCGCCCAGATGGGGACAGACGACGAGAAACTTCCCATCTTAAAGGGGGTCGACGTGATCCTAGCGACGGCAAAGGCCGGGGTCGAGATCCTGTCCCGGTCGGCCTTAGAGGTACTGCCCGCGGGCAAGGTGGTGGCCGACGTCAACGCCGTCCCGCCGAGCGGCGTGGCAGGGCTCAAGCCGGAAGACGATCTGAAGGAGATCGCTCCGGGGATCAGGGGGATCGGGGCGTTAGCCACCGGGGTCTTGAAGTACGACGTCGAGATGGAGATGTTGGAGACGATCAGGACCTCCAAGGAGTTTATCGTCCTGGACGATGGCTCTGCGATGGACATCGCCAGGAGACGACTTCGGTAAGGAGCCTGATGGATTTGTCCGGCAGAGTTGTTATCGTGACGGGGGCAAGCCGACAAGGCCAGATGGGGGAGCATCTCGCCCAGGCCTTCGCGGGGCGGGGAGTATCCGTCGTGGTTGCCGCCAGGACGGAGGCCAACGTCGCGAGGGTCGCTGAGGGGATCAAGGCCAAAGGAGGCAGAGCCATTGGTCTCCAGGTGGACGGGACGGTTGAAGCTGATGTCCTTCGCATGGTGGACCGAACGCTTCAGGCGTATAAGCGGATCGACGTCCTGGTGAACCTGGCCGGGGGTCTGACCCGGTACAAGCCGGTGGCTGAGATGACTGTGAGGGATTGGGAGGAGGAACTGAAGAATAATCTCACCACAGCATTCCTGTGCTCCCGGGCTGCGATCAAGCCCATGGCTGACGCCAAATATGGGAAGATCATTAATTTCGCTTCGGTAGGCGGTTTGAATCCCATGGCGCAGATGGCGCCTTACAACTGTGCCAAGGCCGCGATCATCGCGCTGACGAAGACGCTGGCCCTCGAGCTGAAGAAGCATAATATCTATGTCAACGCCGTGGCCCCGGGGCTGATCCAGACGCAGGCCAACCTCGAGGCGATGAAGCCCTCCCCGGAAGATCTGGAGAAGAAGTGGGTGAGTCGGGAGGCGGTTGCCAACGCGGTCCTGTTCCTGGCCTCGAGGGCCTCTGACGGGATCACCGGTCAGGTGATCCCGGTCATGGGAAAAGGGATTTAAGCGGAGGCTCTAAGCTCCTTCTCAGACCTGCCGGCTGGCGTCAGCCAAAGCAGAAGGGGCTTTTTCCTTGTGTGGTTGCTGTGGTAACATAACCGGACGGGGGTTGGGATCAAGGACTAAAGGTGGCCAAGTCATTTATCTTGATCACCGGTCGGACGACGAAGCAGGGACGGACCATCCACCTGGGCAAGCAGGCCAAAGACTACATCGACGAGGTCAGCGCCCTCGAGATGAACCCGGCGGACATGGAAGCCCTTCAGGTCAAGGAGGGGGACCGGGTGCGCCTGAGGACTGACCATGGCTCGAGCGTGGTCCGGTGCAAGAAGGGGACGGTGCCGCCCGGGCTCCTCTTCATCGCCTACGGTCAATTTGTCAATGCCCTGGTTGGGCCGGATACGCAGGGGACCGGGATGCCAAACACGAAAGGGATCGAGGTGGAGGTAGAGAAAGATGACAGTGGCTAAAGAGATGCGGGTGGTGAAGGACGTCACCTGCCCCTTCTGCGGGGTGACCTGTGACGATCTGGAGGTCCATGTCGAGGATGGCAAGATCCGCGACGTCAAAAATGCCTGTGTCCTCGGCAAGGATACCTTCCTCCATCACCTCGAGGGGTTGGCGACTCCCCGGATCGATGGAAAGCCGGCCTCCATCGAGGCGTGCATTGAGGCGGCGGCGGATATCCTCGCCCGGGCGAAGTACCCTCTCATCTATGGCCTGGATTCGACTGAGCTCCATGCCCACCGCAAGGCGATCGAACTCGCGGACCTGATTGGGGCCAACATCGACCACACCTCTTCGGTCTGCCATGCCCCCAGCCTCCAGGCGGTGCAGACCGTCGGGATTCCAAGCTGCACGGTTGGCGAGGTCAAGAACCGGGCCGATCTGGTGATCTTCTGGGGGGCCAACCCGGCCGAGGCCCATCCGCGGCACGCAACCCGGTATTCCGTGACGGTGAAAGGCATGTTCACCCCTCAGGGGAGGAAGGATCGGACCGTCATTCACATCGATGTGCGGCGCACGCCAACCAGCCGCATGGCCGATACGTTCATCCAGATCAAGCCCCACTCCGATTACGAAGTCTTCTCCACCCTGACCGCCCTGGTCAACGGGCATGACCTCGATGTCTCGGAAGTCGGGGGCGTTCCCCTGCAGGAATGGCGCGACCTGGTTGAAGTGATGAAGGGAGCGAAGTTTGGGATTCTCTACTGGGGCATGGGACTCACCATGACCCGGGGGAAGTATCTGAACGTGGTGGCACTGCTCCGGCTCTGCCAGGAGTTGAACCGCTTTACCAAGTTTCTGGGGGCGCCGCTCAGGGGTCACGGCAACGTGGTCGGCATGGCCCAGGTCCTCACCTGGCAGACGGGGTTCCCGTTCGCCGTGAATATGAGCCGCGGGTATCCGCGATTCAACCCGGGCGAGTTCTCGGTGGCGGACCTGCTGGGCCGGGGGGAGGTCGATGCCGCGCTGATCATCGCGGCCGACGCCATCGGCAACTTCCCCGCCAAAGCGGCCCAGCATCTGAAGTCCATTCCGCTCATTGCCGTGGATCCGAAGGAGAGTGAGACGACGAAGGTCGCTCAGGTAGTCATCCCCGCAGCCCAGGCGGCGGTGGCCGCTGAGGGCGTAGCGTACCGCATGGATCACATCCCCCTCCCCCTCAAAAAGGTCGTCGATTCCCCGTATCCCTCGGACCGCGAAATCCTCGACCGGATCATCGCGCGGGTGCTGGCGAAGCGGCCGGACGATGGGGCCAAGCGCGCAGCTCCTCTTCCGCGCGGGTAGTCGCCTATGGCCTCAGCCATCCGGATCAAGGGGGGCCGCGTCTATGACCCGCTCCACGGTCTCAACGGAGTGGTCAAGGACCTCTGCGTTGAAGACGGCAAGATCGTCCAAGAGTGCCACGGGGCGGCCGAGGTCATTGACGCCACGAACCTGGTGATCCTGCCTGGTGGCGTCGACATCCACACCCACATCGCGTCTCCGGCGGTGAATGCGGCCCGGGGGCTCAGACCCGAGGATCACCGGCTCCTGTGCTGTCCCCGCAAGCCAGGCCTGCGATCGGGGGTCGGCTTCACGGTTCCCTCCACCTTCACCACCGGATACCTCTATGCCCAGCTCGGGTATACGACAGTCATGGAGGCGGCGACGCCTCCCATCGGGACCCGGCACACCCATGAGGAGCTGAACGACATCCCGATGGTGGACAAGGGGTGTTATCTCCTGATGGGGAACAACGAGTTCATCCTGCAATACCTCAAGTCGGGCGACCTGGAGAAGATCAAGCGGTATGTGGCGTGGCTCCTCCATTCCCTCAAGGGGTTCGGACTCAAGCTCGTCAATCCCGGGGGCGTCGAGCAATGGAAATATGGGAAGGATGTCGAGGGCCTGGATGAGAAGGTGAATCATTTCGATGTGACGCCGCGCCAGATCCTGCAGGCCCTGACCTGGGTGAACGAGGAGCTCGGCCTCCCGCATTCGATCCACATCCACGCGAACCGGCTCGGGGTCCCCGGCAATTACCAGGTCACGCTCGAGACGATGCGGGCCTTGGAGGGAAAGCGGGTCCACATGGCCCATGTGCAGTTCCATAGCTACGGGGGAGAGGATTATGTGAGCTTTACCTCGAAGGCCAAGGAGATGGCCGACTATATCAACGGCCACCCCAACGTGACGGTGGATGTGGGGCAGGTGGTTTTTGGGGACGCCACGACCATTACCGCGGATGGGCCGTGGCAGTACCGTCTCCACAAGCTCACCAAGAACAAGTGGTACAATCTCGATGTGGAGGTTGAGACCGGCTCTGGGATCGTGCCGTATACCTATCGCGAGAAGAATTACGTCAACGCCCTGCAATGGGCCATCGGCCTCGAGACCTTCCTCCTGATCAAGGATCCCTGGCGCGTCTTTCTCTCCACGGACCATCCGAACGGCGGCCCTTTCCTCTATTATCCCTGGATCATCAAGCTCCTGATGGATGCCGAATTTCGGTCCCAGATGCTCAAGCGGGTCCATAAGCGGGTCCTGAGCCATACGATGCTTCCACACCTCTCCCGAGAGTATTCCCTGTACGAGATCGCCATCATCACCCGGGCCGGTCCTGCCCGGGCCCTCGGGTTGCGAAACAAGGGGCATCTCGGCCCCGGGGCGGATGCCGACATCGCCATCTATGTCGATGCCAAGGACAAAGAGGAGATGTTCGAGCGTGCAGCCTACGTCCTCAAGGATGGAAAGATCGTCGTCCGCGACGGCGAGGTGGTGGAGTCCTGCCCGGGCCGGACTATCTTCGCTGAGGTCCCCGGGGACGACGACCTCCTGACCGAGCTCCGCGACAAGTTCGAGAAGTACTACACCGTGGAGATCGGGAACTTCCCGATCCCTCTAGAGGATCTTCCTTTCCACCAAGCGGTCCCCACGGGCCGCCCTGTGTAATACAGATTCGTCCCGAAAGGGTGCGACATGGAGCTGAACGGCGTTCCCATCGAAGACACGTATGCCGAGGCCTTCTCGGCTATCGGGGCCCGGCTCCTCATCACGGCCGAGAATGAGCGCTGGGCCCGGGAGGCGGCGGCGAGCTTCACCGGCTTTGCCACCTCGGTGATCGGGTCCGGCTGTGAGGCAGGAGTCGAGGGGGTCGCCAGTGAGACCCCGGACGGCCGGCCGGGCGTCACGGTCCTGATCTTCGCCATGTCGAAGAAGGGCCTGCACGAGCAGCTGATCAAGCGGATCGGTCAGTCGGTGATGACCTGTCCGAGCACCGCCTGCTACAACGCCCTGGCCGGAGAGTCGTGGGTCTCCGTCGGCGGCAAGCTCCGCTTCTTCGGGGACGGCTTTCAATCCAGTAAGCTGCTGGATGGAGTCTTCAATCCACCCGTCGGGCGCGCCCGGCGGTTCTGGCGGATCCCCGTGATGGATGGGGAGTTCGTGGTGGAGGACCGATTCGGCATGGTCAAAGGGGTCGCGGGAGGGAACTTTTTGCTCCTCGGGGAGGAACCGCAGGCCGTACTGCAGGCTGCCGAGCTTGCCGTAGGGGCGATGCGTCAGGTCCCCGGAGTCATCCTCCCCTTCCCGGGCGGGGTCGTTCGGAGCGGGAGCAAAGTCGGATCGCAGTATAAATTCTTGACGGCATCAACCAATACCGCCTATTGCCCGACGATTCGGCGGCAGGTCGAGAGCGTCCTCCCGGACGAGGTGAGGGCCGTGCTGGAGATCGTCATCGACGGCCTGACGCCCGATGGAGTGGCTGAAGCGATGCGGGTGGGGATCCGCGCCGCATGTCGTCCCGGCATTAAGGGAATCTCGGCTGGCAATTACGGTGGCAAACTGGGGAAATATCACTTTCGCCTCCACGAGGTCTTGAGGAGCTAACGCCCGGGTACGCTCATGGGAGAGATCATCCTCACCTTCAAAGGGATGGGCGGGTCGACGGTTCCGCTCGAGGCCGATCCCATTACGCCGGATCTGCTCCAGCTCAAGGTCCGGGCGGAGATCGAGCGACTGCCGCTCTACCACGGGAACGAGCAGTTGCTGCTCGGCGACTTCTTCTCCGTCAAGGGAGAGCGGTCGAACCAGATCCGCCTCCGGGGGGATTTGTCCCAGGTCAAGAACATCGGGGTCGGGATGCAGACCGGGCGCATCGTGATCGAGAGCAGTATCGGGATGCACGTCGGGGCCCGGATGACCGGAGGCGAGATCCAGGTTCACGGAAATGCGGGTGACTGGGCAGGGGCGGAGATGACCGGTGGCCTCCTCTGGATCAATGGAAGCGCGGGTAACCGGGCCGGCTCGGCCTATCGCGGCAGCAAGTACGGGATGCGGGGTGGGGTGATCCTGATCGAAGGGAGCGGTGGGCACGAGGTGGGGGGCTACATGCGCCGCGGACTGATCGTCGTTCGCGGGAATCTGGAGGATCACGCGGGCGCGCGGATGGTGGCGGGATCGATCTTCGTGTTTGGTCGGGTCGGTGGCCGAACCGGTGGCGGGATGAAACGGGGGAGCATCGTCTGCTTCAACCCGCTGGACGTCTTGCCTACCTTTCGCCTGACCTCCACCTACGCGCCGCTCTTTGTCACGATCTATCTCCGGGCCCTCCGGAGCAGAGGGTTTTCGGTTCCAGAGATCGGCGGCGGACGCTTCGCCCGATACTGCGGAGACCTGGCCGAATCCGGCAAGGGGGAGATCCTGGTGTGGCAGGGGTAGCGGGAACGGGACGGATCAGCGTGAATCGCCGTGCTGCCGCGTTCGTCGAGCAGCTCGCAGCCGATACGGCAGCGCTGGGGGTCGACGTGCATCGACTGGCGAATGGCACGCGCGTGGTGGACGCCGGCGTCCGCGCCCCCGGGGGTTTCGGGGCCGGAAAGGCCGTCGCCCTGATCTGTCTGGGCGGCCTCGGCGACGTCAGTTTTATCCCGTACGACCTCGGTGGGCTGACCATCCCGGCCGTGAGTGTGACGGTCGACCGGCCTGTGATCGGGTGCATGGCGTCCCAATATGCGGGGTGGAAGATCAGCGTTGGGAAGTTCTTCGGCATGGGGTCGGGGCCGGCCCGCGCCATCGCGGTTGTGGAAAAGCTCTACGCCGAACTCGATTATCGGGACGAGGCCGACGAGGCGGTGCTGGTCCTCGAGACGGATGCGATGCCGACCGAAGAAGTGGCCGCCTACGTTGCGGGAAAATGCGGGCTTGCTCCGGAACGGCTCACCCTGGTCGTGGCCGCGACCACGAGCGTCGTGGGGGGCATTCAGATCGCCGCCCGATCGGTGGAGACGGCGATGCACAAGATGATGGAGCTGGGGTTCGACCTCCACAAGGTACAGGCGGGCTCCGGGGTGAGTCCTATCGCGACCCCGATCCGCGACACGCTACGGGCCATTGGCCGGACCAACGACTGTGTGCTGTACGGGGCGACCGCGGCGTTAGTCGTGGATGCAACCGATGACGAGGTCGAACAGATCCTGGACCGGATCCCTTCCTCTGCCTCTCGGGATTACGGTACCCCTTTTTACGAGCTCTTCAAGCGCTATGGGGACTTCTACAAGATCGACCCGATGCTGTTCAGCCCCGCGCGGGTGACGATTACCAACGCGGCCACCGGGCGTACCTGGTCCGCTGGCCAGTTGAACCTCGAGCTGCTGCGGAGCTCCCTTGGCGCGTAGGGCTGGACGCGCCCGCGGCCATCGCTCCCCTTTCCGGTTGCACCTCCGATGCGGGTAGGCATCCTCGGACACAAGATGGGATGGCATATCTCGGTCCTGCAACGGGCCTTCGCCCGCCGCGGCGCGGCCGCGGACCACCTGTCGATCACGGCCATCACTGCTGGCGTTGGCATCGGGCGTTCCTTCGAAGCGGAAGGGCGGGTCCTCGAGGCGTACGAGGGGCTGCTGATTCGCATCATCCCTGACGGCTCCCTCGAGCAGATCATCTTTCGGATGGACGCGCTCCACTGTCTCGAGGCCAGGGGGATCACAGTCATGAACTCGCCGAAGGCGATTGAGAAGACGGTCGACAAGTTCTACACCTCGAGCCTCCTCGAACACTCCGGGGTCCCCACGCCCCGCACCGTGGTCACCGAGGACTTCGACGAGGCCATGGCCGCCTTTGAGAAATTCGGCGACGTGATCGTGAAGCCGCTCTTCGGCTCCGGGGGACGGGGGATGGTCCGGGTGAGCGATTGGGAGGTGGCCTACCGGACGTTCCGCGCCTTGGAAATGGGTCGGTACGTCTTCTATCTGCAGGAGTATGTGCCCCACGGCGATCACGATATCCGGGCCTTCGTCGTGGGCGACCGCGTGGTGGCCGCGATGATCCGGCGATCCACCGGGTGGCGGCACAACGTCGCCCGTGGCGCCCGGGTGGAGGCGTGCCAGCTCGACGGCGAGGCGGAGGAACTTTGTCTCCGCGCCTCGGCGCTCCTCCGCGTCGACTACGCGGGCGTGGATCTGCTCCGCACTTCCGACGGGCGTACCGTGGTCATCGAAGTGAACAGCATCCCCGGTTGGTCGGGCCTCCAGACCACCACCTCCACCGACATCGCGGACGCGATCGCCGGCCACCTGGTTGCCTCCCTTCGCCGTTGAGCCTCAGATGCGGGACCCGCGCGACGTTGCTCTCGCCGCCCAGCTCGCATGTCTCATTGAGGTGAGCACCCCGAAGCCCGGCAACGTCCATCCGCAGGCCGACTTCGCCGACACCCGCTACGAGGATTTTGTGGCCAGCGCCCTCGCCATCGGAGATGCCATGGGTCAGGCCCACCGGATGGGCGTCGGGAAGATCGTCTGGGCGGCAGTGCGAGACACTCGGCGCCGGGTCGGGGTGAACACGAACCTCGGCCTAGTCCTGCTGCTGGCGCCACTCGCCAAGGCAGCGGTGATGCAGGGCGGGGGCGGCCTCCGGACGCGGCTCCGTCGGGTGCTCCAGGGGCTCACGGTTCAGGACGCCCGCGATGTCTACAGGGCCATCCGCCTGGCCAAGCCCGGAGGCCTCGGGACGGTCGATCGGTGGGACGTGCGGGAAACCCGGGTTGGGGTGAATCTCCTGACGGTGATGCGGGCGGCAGCCGACCGGGACACGGTGGCCCGAGAATACGCGACCGGCTTCGCGGTGAGCTTCGACGTCGGCCTGCCGTGCCTACAACGCTCCTTCGACGTGACCCGAGATCTCCGGGCCGCCACCCTCCAGACCTACCTGACCATCCTCGCGACGGTTCCCGATAGCCTGATCGCCAGAAAAGCGGGGCCGCGGCAGGCCAGCGAGGTTTCACGGGAGGCCGCCCGGATCCTCAGCGCTGGCGGAGCCCAGACGGCGGCCGGCAGACGGTGGTTGGCGAGGTTCGACCGCCAGTTGCGCCGCCGACGGAATCTCCTCAATCCCGGGACGACCGCCGACCTCACGGGGGCGACCCTTTTCGTGGAGCTCCTTCGGAACGGGATCCGCCGCTTCCTTGGCCACTGACCCCCTCGACCGTTGCCCCGTGGTTGTTCGCCCCGGCCGTGAAAGTCATGACCTTTCCTCTCCGCTCGAGCGCCTCTCGAAGACGTGCCTCAAGGCGCCATGCTATCTCCGCTCCGCCGACGAGGCCATACACCGCCGGACCCCAAGAACTCTGGCCCCCTCCGGCTGCCCCCTCGGCCACCATCAGCGCCAGGATATCCTCAGCCATCGCGGTGGCGTAGGTCCCCCGCTGGATGGGAGCGAACCAGCGCCCGATGATGCGCTGGATCGCGGTGAGCGCCTGTCCGAAGGATCCCAGGTCTTTTTCGATCAGCGATGGCAGGAGCTGCATGAGAACCACGTGGCAGACGGCGGCGACCTCCTCCTGGGGGGGACTTGCCAGCTGACCAAATGCCTTCTCCTCCGCTGCACCATGCAGCGCCTCCCCGAGGTCCGGCACCACGACGACAAATCGCCACTCCTCAGGAAACGGGTGACGGAAGATGACCGTCGGGATGTCGCTGACCTTCCCTCCGCCGCTGTCGAGGATAAAACCCCCGCGCGCAAAGGCAGTCACTCCGATCCCGGAACGCCTTCCCCGCCCGGTCAGACGGGCCAGCTCTGCAAGGGTGACGTCCAGCTTGAACAGGCGGGCGACCGCCGTCGCGACCGCGAGACTGAGTTGTGTCCCCGAGCCGAGCCCCACGTGCGCCGGGATCGTCTCGCGACAGTGAATTGAGACACCTTGATCGAGGGCGAAATGTCTCAAGAGACGCCGAAGGAGAGGCTCTACCCGGCCGTCAAGGTCACCCTCGACGCTGACTGTCGGGGCGGTCCGCGCTTCGAGCACAAGCTGGGGCGTATCGATCGCGACGCCGAGGCTGCCAAAGCGGCGCCCCAGAGACCCGTCGGGGTCGATGAATCCCAGGTGAAGTCTGGCTGGGGCAGTCACGACGACGCTAGCCATGGGACCCACTCACGTGTTCGGAAAGATACCTGAAGGCGGCGTGCTCTTGCTCCCCGCCCGTCTTGTCGACGATGAGGCGGAGCCGTTCGAACTCCTTCAACACGTGCTCCCGGCCCAGGAATCTTAGCCGCGTGGCAACGATGGCGGCCTCGATGACTGCGTTCTGGGCGCGGTTGAACCCGATGAACTCGCGCAGGACACCCTTTTTGACCACGGCGCAGACGAAGCGTGCGCGCTCCCCTTCCTCCTGCAAGTCCCGGACGGTGCACTCATAGTACATGCAAGCGTCTTTGAGGACGAGGCCGTCAACGCGTTCAGCGGGGATCGCGGGAAACTGGGGCCGTCCCACTGCCCCCTCGGCAAACAGCAGGACGTTATCGGTCAAATTAATCACGGCCTGTCCTGTCGCGACAAGGTTCACGTACGTTGTGGTTTCCTTGTACGGGCGCAGGAGGATCGGTTCCCGGTCGAAGGTGACGCCCATGGGGGCGAAGTTCGGGAGGCCGCTCTGGTCTTGCGTGATGACGATGCTCTCGACGATGAAGGGCACGACTCCCCCTTGGTCCCTCAATGCTTCCGGGTCACTGTGACGAAGCCACCGTCTGGAAGGCTGGCCGCCCCCACCACGAGCCGGGGTGCGGCCCCGGTGGCCGTTTCCACTTCCCCGCGGGCAACAATCCTATCTCCTGGATCGGCCGCATTACAGTACAGCCCCTCGAACGAAACCAGGGTTTCCACATCGCTGGCAGCCGGGTGGGTGGAGGTAGCCGACGACACAGAAGATCAACCCCTCGATCGTCTCAAGAAAGTCTCGGTCCTTCGGACGCCTCATATCTCGATCCAGTCAAGAACCCGCTCTGTCGTGTCTCGAAGGCCCAGATGGTCCACGAGTCCCTGAAACTGACCCCCCGCGATCCCATCCGCAAGGATGGCCGCCCCGAGCGCTGCCTCGAATCCCTCCCCATCCTCCAAAGGGAGCTCCATCGGATAACGCTTCTCGAGTCGCTCCATCACCGCTTCTTTCCGCCGGCCCGCCACGAGGATGCGCCGGAGGCCGTAATAGTTGAGAAAGAGGACGATCTCCTTCTCAAGCCCCTCCCAGAAGGCGTCGTGACCGTATTGGCCGAAGCGCGCTTCGATGTCGAGCGCCCCCCCACGGTACACCATCGCCTTGCTGAATGGGTACAGACACGCCAGCTCGCCATCGATCGCGCCCCGGGCCCTTGGCCCGAGATGTCCCGCCGTTCCGCCGAGACCGTCCACGACCCGGCCGCCGCGGACGACAAGGATCGCCTTGAAGCCTTCCCCGACCTCCACGCTCAGGAAATCCTGGGTCTCCAGGGATTCGCCACGGGCCATCTGAAGGTGGAGCAGGCACGCCACGGCGCACAGCTTATCAGCCGTGCCCATGTCGATCCGGTTCACCTTGCGATGGACCGGAACCGACCGTAACAACTTGACCGACGGGATGCAATAGGCGCGCAGGTCGCTTTCGCGCAGCCTGGAGAGGAACTGTCCCAGTCCTTTTTCGCTCGGATCACCTCGGCGGAGCGTCATCTCGAACAGGTCCCGGTCATCCACCTCCTGAATGCGCCTCAGGGGGATCCCGAAGCCGGAGGGGAGAACTATCGGGAGATGGGGGTATGTTCGGGTTGTCTCCTCAAGCATGGGGTACAGCTCGGCGGGATCAGGAAACCACTTCAGGGCAAGGACCCGGGGGCCCTCGATGAGGGCGAATTTCCACGAGCCGGTCCCATAATCAATCCCCAGGGAGGCCATGGGTGAGATACCCCCAGTCCAGGTCCTCCTCCTGGATGTACTTCTTGCCGAGCCTGAGCGCGATCTGTGCCTTCATCAGCTCGCGCCCGAGATAGAAGGCATGGGACACAGGATTCGGCCCCAACTCACCGGCGATCTGGTGGAACATGCGCTGGATGTCGGTGTCCTTGATGAATCGGTCCTTGTTGAAGAGGTAGATGCTCTTCCCGTCGATCATGATCCGGAAATTGGGGTCGGTGATGCGGCGCTGCAATGCACGGACCTCCTCTTCCGTCGGCCAGTCGACCTTGCGGTCCTTGATGGTGAGGAGGCTGTCGTCGATGTCCTTCGGGAGGACTCCCCGGCTCCGGGCATAGTGCATCAACCGCCGGGCCCGGTCCAGTTCGCGGACCGTGCCCCGCGTCCAGTGGGCGACCTCTGTCGTGAGCACGTAGCGGATGTCCAGTTCAGCCATGACCCCGACCATGAGGGCGTTGATCCCGGTGCTATCAGCATCGATGAGTTCGGTGAGGTTGCCCACGCCGATGAGCATTTCGGCCTTTGGGTACCGCTGGCGGACCTCATACAGCCGGTGGAGAAAGCGCGTGAAACCGAAGTTAAGCGGATCCAGGATCGGGTCCACCAGGTACCGGGTGATCCCCATCTGTTCGAGCGCGGCGATGTTCCGTTCGAGCGATTCAATCCCGGCGCCGAAGTCCGGGATGACGACGGGGATACAGGACAGCTCCGGGGCCAGGTGGATATTCTGTCCGTTGAGACTCAGCAGAAAATCGACACCGGCCTTGTTCGCCTGGCGGATCTCCTCTTCGTTAAAGGTGTCGACGCTGACCGTGAATCCCTCCGTTTTGAGCCGCGCCACGATCTCTCCCACGTTGTCGGCCGTGCGGCCCGGCGTGCATCCGATGTCGATGATATCGGCACCGCAGGTCTGGTAATACTTGGCCTTTTGCAGGATCGCCTCCCACGAGAGCAGGGGGGCATCATTGATCTCGGCGAGGATCTGGATGGTGTACTGACCATACCCCTCGCGCTTTCGCTCGACGCCAAAGTGATAGGGGATGTCGCGGAGATCCCGCGGGCCCTTCTCGACCCGCACCCCGAGGGCTTCGGTCAACAGGCCGGGCTCGGCCTGACACAGGCCGGGGATCATGATCAGATCGCAGGGGCCAGGTTTGAGGGAGCGGAGGATAAAAGGGTTGGTCATCAGGGCCGCGACGCTGATCCGCAGGGTGGCCACCTCGTACGCGAAATCGGGGCGCATCGCCTCCAGGGTTTCCCGAAGCGCCCGGTCTGCCAGCTTTCCCGTCACGAAAAGGACCTTCACTTTCGTGTCCTCGCCCCTTAGACGAACAGGCCTCCATGGACGTGGAGGACCGCCCCGGTGATATATCGGGCGTCGTCAGAGACCAAGAAGCTGACCGCGCCGGCCACGTCACCTGGCCGACCGAAGGCCCCCGCGGGGATCAACCGGGCCCAGCGGGCCCTTTCGGCCTCCGAATATTTAGCGTACTCTTCCGTTTCGATGAAGCCGGGACTCACCGCATTCACGCGGATCTTGAAGGGGGCCTCGGAGTGGGCAAGCCATCGCGTTAGCATCATGAGACCGGCCTTCGCCACGTAATACGCGGGCGCCTCAAAAACCCCCATCTGGAGCGCCTCGGTGTTCAAGGCCCCGATGTTGATGATGCTGCCCCGCTGACGGGCCCGCATCGACGGCAGGGCGGCCCGGCTGCAGTAAAAGGCGCTCCCGAGGTTGCCCTCGAGTGTCTCCCGCCATTCGCGATCGCTGGTCTCCACGAGGGGCTTGACCAGAAAGGGCCCGACGTTATTCACGAGCACATCGAGACCCCCAAAGGTCTCCATCGTCCTCCCGATGAGGGTTTCCGCCCCCTCCGGTGTCGAGACGTCGGCCTGCACGGCGATAGAGAACGGGGAGGCCGGCCGGATTTCCTCAAGGACCGATGCCGCCGCGCTCTCGTCCGTCCGGTAGTTCACCACGACGGTGTACCCGTCACGGACGAGCCGCAAGGCGATGGCCCGGCCGATGCCCCGACTACCACCGGTGACGACGGCCACCCTGTCTGTTGCCGATTTATGCACCATGGAAATTACACGGATTCTATGGGCTCCCCGGGACACTGTCAAGCAACGCACCCCCGCAGTGGCCGCTTTGACGCCTTCCGCCACGTCCGGAGGGAGATGGCTAGAAAACTGCTTGACCCGGGGGGCGGGCCACGGAAGAATGTGACATTACAGTTAGTCAGGTTCTTTCTTGTCTAATCCTCCTTGTGCGAAACCACCGGCGCAACGTGTGTGTTTGGAGAGGGAATGAGGGCAGGGGAAAACTTGGTACCGGCACGCACCGCTGTGGATCATTTGCTGCTGGGTACCGCTGATCTCGAGCGTGGAATCGCATGGGTTGAGCGCAGGACCGGAGTGAAAGCCGTCAGAGGCGGAAGCCACCCGGGCGTCGGCACGCAGAACGCGCTCATTTCGCTCGGCCGCAGGCAGTATCTTGAAATCATTGCGCCCGATCCGGCGCAGACGGTGTACACCTTTCCCATTGATGTGCGAACACTGACCGAGCCTCGATTGATGACATGGGCGGCTGTGACAGGCGACATCAATGCCCTGGCGAAGACCGCTCGCGAAGCCGGTCATCACATCCTCGGCCCTCGCGACGGTTCTCGCGCAAGACCTGATGGAAAAGTGCTCAAGTGGAAGATCCTCGGAGTGCTGAACACATTGGGCCTACAGGGCGTGGAACCGATTCCATTCTTCATCGAATGGTCTACTGATTCGTTGCATCCATCGCAGGATTCGCCAACAGGGTGTGAGCTTCAGTCGTTTGAAATCGAACATCCGGATCCTGCACGCGTGATAGACGCGCTGAAAGGGCTGGGCATCGAAGCACAAGTAAAGCGGGCAAGACACGTCAAACTCAACGCGACGCTCAAAACGCCGAAAGGCGAGGTAGAATTGATTGAGGCGCTCGGCTGATTTCAAGGCAGGGGCAAGCGAGATGAAACTCTTGGTCAGTGTCGTGGATCCGCTTGAGGTGGAAGAGGCGGTCCTGGGCGGGGCAGCGATCATTGACATCAAGAATCCGCGCGAGGGGTCCCTCGGAGCGCAGCCACCCCGAAAGATCAGGGAGATCGTGGGGGCAATTCCTCCAGGGGTCGAGTCCAGTGCGGCCATCGGCGATGTCCCCAACCTGCCTGGGACGGCGGCCCTCGCGGCAGCCGGAGCAGCCCAGTGTGGGGTTGACTATGTGAAGGTGGGGCTCCTTCACGTGACCGCGGAGGCCGATGTCGTGCGCCTTCTGACCGAAGTCCGCTTCGCGGTGCAGGCCTGTAGTCCAACGACCCGGGTGATCGCCTGCGCCTACGCCGACACGATACTCAGGGGAGGCTTTCCGCCTCTCGAGCTACCGGCAGTGGCGGTACTCGCTGGTGTAGATGGGTGTATGCTCGACACGGCCCACAAGGACGGGAGAAGCCTGCGGAAATGGCTCGGGACCGAGCAACTGCGGGACTTCGTCGCCGCCTGCCGGCAGGCCTCACTGCTGTGTGCACTCGCGGGATCGCTGCAGGCGACAGATTTTGAATGGGTGCGTGGGCTCAAGCCCGACGTCGTGGGAGTCCGGGGCGCCGCCTGTACGGGAGACCGGGTCACGGGCCGGATCTCTTCGCTTCGGGTCCGACAGCTTCGGGAGGCCCTACTGGTCCCGAGTGTCGACCTCCGTCCCCATAGTCTGCCCAGAGCGTAGCAGGGTAACCAGTCGGTCGGGGTGCCGTCCGTTCAGGATCCAGCAGCAGCGGAGGCGTGCTGCCTCCCGGGCGAAGGCCGCATCCACACAGGCGTACCCCGCCAGGCGGGAGAGGCTGAGGCGGGGGATCAGCACGGCATCCGGATCCTTGCGGGGGTCGGCGGTCAAGATGCCGTCCACGTCCTTCAGGAGGACAAGCAGCTCCGCACCAAAAGAGACAGCGAGGTGCGCCGCGATAGCGTCTGAGGTTACCTCCCAGGAGTGGGGCAGTGAGTCGGCCGCAAGTAAGAGCGTGGAGGGCAGCAGGATCGGGACCGCCCCATCCTGAAGCGCCTCTTCGATCTGTGCAGGGGTCCT
Organism: candidate division NC10 bacterium CSP1-5; assembly: GCA_001443495.1. GTDB lineage: Bacteria > Methylomirabilota > Methylomirabilia > Methylomirabilales > CSP1-5 > CSP1-5. Next base: position 346,979 of record LDXR01000002.1, read on the forward strand.
GACCGTCCGGGTCGCCTGGCCAAGATCGGCAAGGAGGTAACCGTACTGGTCCATCGCCAGAATCGCCATCCAGTGAGCCGCCGTCTCCCCGAGGTGAAAAACTGCCGTCTCCGTTCGGACGGCGTCGGCGAACGCACCGCCCCCGGGCACCACCACGATACGGTGTTCGGCACGTACTGCCTCGAGAGTCTTGAGCAGCGGGCGGAGGACCTCGGGCTTGCCCAAGCTCCCACCGATTTTGCAGACCAGGTCGATTTTCGAGTCCGCCTTCGCCCCCCGAGGCATCCTCATCTCTCCGTGAGCCATTCCGCCAAGAGGTACGCAGCGCCGACGGGAGGCGTGTGATGGGATGCACCCCTGCCGAGCGAGACGGCGATGTTCTCCACTGGCCAGCCGAGGGTGCGGGCACAGTCGCGCGCCAGAAAGCTCCCGAGACCGGTCGCGATAACCGGCAACGTACGCCGCCGGTGCCAGCGCACGACCCGCCGCATGGCCTCCACGATCTGAGCACGTTGCGTTTCATGGACAAAGCGCGCCATGCCGATCACCTCGCGCTCGGAGAAATCCTTTGCATCAGCGCAGACCATCCTGACCAGCCGCCGGCGGGCGGCCGCCTGGCTCTTTCCTCGCCCATCAGGAGTGGAGCAGGAGTAGTCGTGGGGCTCGAGGCGGCCCAGGATGCGATAGACGTCTGCACTGATCGCGAAATATTCGCTCGCGACAGGACAGCGCGCATGTCCCAACGGGAGGACTGCCGTGATGGCGCTGACAGGGGTGCGGAGCACTCCAGTGTAGATCAGTTCTCCAGCGAGGAGCCGATCCGTGTCGCTCCTCCCGCGGGCAACAATCCGCCCTTCCAGAATCGGGATGATGTCTGTCGTGGTGCTCCCGATATCGACGAGGAGGCAGTTGGGGCGGGACCTGGCGAGGAGCATTGCCGTGGCCAGCCAGTTAGTGGCCGCCAGGGAGAGAGGATCCTTCAGCGGTCGGCGCAGGTCCAGGAAACCGCCGTCCACATCCAGGCCGTAAATCGGCAGATCGGGAAAGGCCTTCCGCACGCATCGGACGACGTACCGGACCCCGTGCGTCTTCGTCGGGAAGACATCGGATAATTCAGCCGTCATGGTTACCGCCATCGCATCGGCCGGGCCGAGGGCTTTGGAGAGCGTGCGGAGGACTGATGGGAGGCGTTCCTTCCCCTTCCAGATCTCGAAATACTGATCCGCCGTCTGGAGGGTTTTGATCCTCCGCTGATGATAAACCAATCGAGCCGCCTTCGTGCTGACGCCACCGATGTCCCAGCCGACCGTGACGCACGCGTTTCCTCTCACCCTCGCACCCTACCGGTCCCTCGTCCGCGGCCCACGAAGAACCGAACGGGTCCCTTGGGTTCGGGCAGGCTCGGAAGTTCTCCCAAGACGCTCGTCACAATCGCCTCGGCGAGGTTCACAGAAAAGGCTCGCCGGAGCCCAATGTAGGACGTCGTCAGGCGCGGATTCACCTCGATGAACACCGGCCCGGATCGGCTGAGGACGAGATCGACGCCGAAGTACCCCTTGAGGCCCGGGAAGGCCTGTTGAAGATGGTGCGCCACTTCGAAGGCCGCGGACCGGCTCGGGTGGTCGATGCGTACCGTCCCGCCACGATAGCTGAAGCTGCTCCCGGCGCGGATGTACTGGGTGTTGAGCGTGAGGGGGAGGACGCGCGTCCCATCGGAGAGGCAGCAGAGGCTGGCGGGGGTTCCCGGGACGTATTCCTGGATGAGGAAACCCTCACGCCGTGTCGCCCGTTGCAGGCGTCGCAAGGCTGGAGGGATTTCCGCCGGACGTCGAATCAGGGAAATACCTTCGCACCCAGCCCCGTCCACCGGTTTCACCACTGCGGGGTAGCCAAAGGCAGTTACCCGATGGGTCGGCTCGTCGTCGAGGCGAATCCTGCCGGTGCGCGGGGTTGGAAATCCGCAAAAGCGAAATCGGGCATCGGCCATGGCCTTGTCTCCCGCCGCCGCCACCGCTTTGCTGCTTGAGCCGAGAAGGTGTTTCCCCGCGCGCTCGACCTCGGAGGAGAGGCGCTCCAGGATCCCATCGGTTTCAGGCGCGATGAGGAGAACCGCCTCGGCCCAGGCGAGAGAGGCGGCGAAGATTTCATCGTAGCGGTGGCGATCGATGATGGTCACCGGGAGGTTGCTGGGGAGCCAGTTGCTGAGCCGGCTGTCGATGGTCGCACGAATCTCATGCTCTTTCGAGGCCTGGAAATCCTCAAGGATCGCACGGAGCATCAGGAGCCCTTCACGGGCCATTCCTTTTGGCAGAGGTTTGCCGCTCAGGCCACCGCCGCTCACATATTCGTGGATGAAAATTCTCATGGCCGTGCTAGACTGCGGACGCGATGCGGGTGATTCCGGTCATCGACATCCGGCAAGGAATTGCGGTGCACGCGCGGCGCGGCGACCGGGACAGGTATGGGCCGGTGCAGAGCTGCCTCGCGCCGAGCGCGGATCCGCTGGTCCTGCTCGAGCGGTTGCACGCAGCCCTCGGGTGCCAGGAGGTCTACGTGGCGGATCTGGATGCCCTTGAAGAGACCGGCGACAACCTGGTCCTGGTGGCAGCGCTGGTAAATCACGTGGGAGGGGTTCACCTGCTGGTCGACGCGGGGCTCCGTTCGGCAGCGGATGCGCGCCGTCTCCTCGACATCGGGGTGGGACGCGTCGTCTTGGCATCCGAGTCGAGCGGGGGACCCCACCAGATCGCCGAGATCGGACGTGCGGTCGGCTTCGAGCATGTAGTCTGTAGTCTTGACCTGCGACAGCGGTCGGTCGTGTGGGGAACTGCGGCGAGTTCCATCCAGAGCGTAGACGCTGTCCTCACGTCTCTCAGCGCCAGCGGGATCCGGTCCGTAATCATCCTGGAGATGGACCGGATCGGGGCAGAGACAGGGGTGGATAGCCATTTTTTGGCTCCCCTGATCCAGTGTCATCAGGGGATAGAGATCCTGGTCGGCGGCGGGGTGCGGGACATCCGGGACCTGCTCATCCTGCGTGACATCGGGGCGGCCGGCGCCCTGGTGGGGACCGCCCTCCATCGGGGAACGATCTCGAGAGAGGACCTGGCGGTCCTTGCGAGGGAGGCCTGCCACGGGCCAGCTCAGGCGGGATCCTGGTAGCGCTCTTCGTACACCGCTGCCTGGCCGAACGATTCTTCGACGCCTACGCGGATCACATCGATGTGCACGATCCGGAACCGACGGCTCAGCTCTTCCTTGAACTCCCTGCAGATATACTGGGCCAACAGCTCCGCGGAGGTGTTGTGGATCGGGAGGAGGACCACATCAGCGGCGGGAAAACGATAGCTGAGATCCCGGAATCGCACCTCAATCGATCGCTCGACCTCGTCAATCTTCAGGTGGGGGTTGTCCTTGGGCAGCAACACCCGATGATCGAGACGATCGCAAATCGCTTTCATGATCGGCTTGACAGCGAGGAAGTCGAGCACGTAATCGTTCTCAGCAAGGGCCCCCTCCAGCTCGATCCACGCCCGGTAGTTGTGCCCGTGCACCCGCTCGCACCCTCCGTCATGGAAGAGCAGGAAGTGCGCTGCGCAGAAGACGAACGCGTCCTTTTCCACCCGGATGCTGAACTGCCCCATGCGACTCTCCTCTTTCGTCTCTCTTGCTCAGGGCGGGCAAGGCTTGTGGGAACGATAACACATGCCTTCTGCCGCGGTCAAGACGCGGGGCAGGCGTATTCACGGGCCGGAGCCAGCGAATGAGAATCCTCATTACGGGCGTGAGTGCCAGGGCGCTGGCGGAGTCTGCCTGTCGGGCCGGATGGACCCAGCGCATCGTGACTGTCGACTATTTCGGGGACTGGGATCTCCAACGCTCGTGCGAGAACTACTCTCTCCGACGCGATGCCCGTTGCCGGTATAGCGTACGCCGCCTCCTCGAGGCCTGTCGCCGATTCCAGTGGGACACGGTCGTCTATACTGCCAACCTCGAAAACTACCCGGACGCGGTGAGCCGTGTGGCGGCGGCGGGACACCTCTTGGGGAATTCTCCGACGACCCTGGCTGCAGGGCGGAATCCGCAACGGTTTCTGGATTGTCTGCAGCGCGCCGGCGTCCCCGTCCCTCGCATGCCCGCTTCGTCCGAGGACCGCGGCCTTGCTCCAGCAGTGCTGGAGAAACCCAGGCGGGGAGGAGGGGGGCAGGGGATCGCGGTGGTTTCATCGCGGGCGCGCCGGCGGCGGGGCACCTATCTTCAGGAGTACGTCCCGGGTCTCCCCTGTGGCGTTGCGTTCGTCGCAGATGGACGCCGGGCCACACTCCTCGGCGTGTCGCAGCAACTGATCGGTGATGCCGCCTTCGGGGCGAAAGGGTTCCAGTATTGCGGCAGCCTCCTCGGCAAGGACCTGCCCGGCCTCTTCGGCTTCGACCGCCTTCTCAGCCGGCTCGAAGAAATCGTCAACCACCTCACATTTACTTTCCATCTCGTGGGTGTCAATGGGATGGACTTCATTCTCAATGAGGGCGAGATCTATCCCCTCGAAGTCAACCCGCGTTACACCGCCTCGATGGAACTCATCGAGATGGCCTACGGACTCAATATCTTTTCGATCCACCTCGACGCCTGCCATGGGACCCTCCCGCCCTTTGATGTGCGAAACGCGCCAGACGCCTACTGTGGTAAGGCAATTCTTTTTGCGGAACGGGCCGCCGTCGCGCTAGCGACTGAAGGCTGGTGGGAGCGGGGGATTCGCGATATCCCCTTTCCCGGCGAGCGAATCCGGGCCGGCAGCCCGATCTGTACCCTCCTGGTCAGCGGTTCCAGCCTGGAGGCCTGCTACGAGGCCCTTCGAGAGAAGGCGGACTCGATCCGTCAGGAACTGCAGTGCCTTTAACGCCCAGGACGGCCTGAAGAATGGCCCTTGACAGCGCCTTCGATCCTGCCTAGAATCCTCGCCGATTCCCCCGACCTTCGTCTCAGTACGGGTCACTCAACCTCACACCGGAGGACCGAGCCATGAAATCACCCGTGTGCCTTGTCTCGAAAAGCCGCATCTCCCATGTTTTGATCCTTTCCCTCCTGCTGTTGGGCATTGCCGGGGCGGCGTGGGCCGGGGACAAGGAGGACGTCGCCGCCGCGATGGACATGTGGAGGGATAACCTCGCCGCGAGCAATGCCGAAAAACCCGACAAGGTCGTCTCCCTCTATGCCCAGGACGCCGTCCTCTGGGGAACGATATCCCCCACTCTGCGCGCGACGCCGGCGGAGATTAAGGACTATTTTGTGAACGCCCTTCAAAAACTCCCCAAGCTCACGGTGGCGTTCAAGGATCCCCACATACGGGTGTACGGCAATACCGCGATTAATTCCGGCTATTACACGTTCTCGTACCTGAAGGATGGCAACCCCACAACGCTTCCCGCGCGGTATAGTTTCGTCTATGTGAAGCGTGACGGAAAGTGGCTCATCGTGGATCACCACTCGTCCGCCATGCCTGCACCGGCCAAGTAAGAGCAGAGCCGCGAGCAACCAAAAGGGGGGGGTGGCCCGCATGGGTCATCCCCCGCGCACCTTCGCCCGCCAATCTCCGCTCCCGGATCTCTTCCGCCCGAGGTCGCTGCCCGCCTTCTTCCCACGCTGCATCCGACAATTTCATTGACAGGAGAGGCCTCCAGAGCTAGAAAAAGAGCACAATCGGCGCCGTCCCGAAGCGGCGGCACGCGGGAATCCGCGAGGAGGCCAAGGTGTTGATTCCGAATATCCTGCAACTGGGATGGGGGGCGATCCGAGAAAAACTGCACGGGCAGGGGTGCGATACGATCCTTATCCCCATCGGCAGCTGTGAACGCCACGGGAATCCCTATACACCGCTCGGACTCGATGGGATGGTGACCCTGCGCGTGGTCGAGCGGGCGGCCCGCCGGGCCGACGTCCTGCACACCCCACTGATGCCCTTCGGGTACGCCCCGCATCATATGGGAAGGGTGAACGAGGGAACCGGCACCGTGTCGCTGTCGGTCGAGACCTACCGGAGGGTCCTCCTGGACATCGGCCGCAGCCTCATCTACCACGGCTTCAATAAACTCGTCTTTGTCTCCTTCCATAGCTTCAATGTCACCAACGCGGAGGAGGTCCTCTTCGCGCTGCGACATCGGACCGGGGCCTTCGTGGCCTTCTACGGGGGGCGGGAGACTCCCGAGGCGCAGCGGATCCTGGGATGTCCGCCCGACCAGATGGCGGGTGATCTGGAGGCCTCGTTGGCATTGGCCCTTCTGGAGCCGGACGCGGCCGGGCGGCCGGAGGATTACGCTCGGACCTTTACCATCCATGCCCCGGAGTGGCTTGGTCCCGCCTTCTCGAAGCGGCCGGGGACAGGGATGGCCGTGGGTTTTCAAGGGGAGGAGAACATCTGGGTCGCCATGGAAGACTACGAATTCGTTGAGCCACCGGGGGAGGAGAGGGAGAGGGCCTCCCTGGCGAGCCGTGAAAAGGGCGTGCGGGTGCTCGACGCCTTGGCGGAGCACCTCGCTCTGTTCGTGCTCGAAGTGAAGAAGTTGGCCATCACGGCGGAAAACCGGGATTTCCCTGATCGGGTCCGGTAGCCGCCCCCGCACAGCCCGCGCTGGCCTCCCTCCGGTGATTTGAGGACGCCATACGGACATGACGTTGCGGCGGAAGCTCCTCGTGGCCTTTTCCATCATGACCGTCCCCCTACTGGTCATCGGAGGCCTGACGCTGTGGAACATCCGAGAGGAGAACCAGGCCCTGAGGGCGCTGGAGGAGGGCCTGGGGAGGGTCCGGATCTTCGCGGAGCTCGAGTCGGCAGTCCATCGGCAGGTCCTGAAGATCCGCGATTACCTCACTGGATGGGACAGGGGGGCCAAGCGGGAGTTTGACTGGCTGGACCGCGTGGTCCGTGAGCTGGCGGAGGAATGGAAGGGGGCCGTTTCGCATCCCGAGGATGTCCAACTCGCCGAGGACTTCGATCGTCTTTACAGGGAGATCAAGGATCTCGCCGAGAGGGCGTTCAATGCATACGACGGAGGGAGGAGGGATGAGGCGATTCGGCTCGTTCAGCAGGAGCTCGACGGCCGGCTGTTTGCCGACCTCGACAGAAAGATCAAGGCCATCTACCGGTCGTCCAGGACCCACAATGTCAAGAGTGCCCTCGACCGGCTCGAGGCCATCCAGGGTTTCACGAGGATGTTTCTAATCGTGAGTGTCCTCTCGTCCGTGGTGTTGGTCGCCCTGTCGTCCATCCTGATCTCCCGCAATCTCGCCCGCCCGGTCGAGGAGCTGAAGCGGGCGATGGATATCGTGGGGGCAGGGCGCTTGGACGCGGCGATCGAGGTGCGCTCCCGGGACGAGATCGGCGACCTCGCCCGCTCCTTTATCGACATGACACAAAAGCTGAAGGAAACGCAAGATCAGTTGATCCAATCCGAGAAGCTAGCCTCCCTGGGACAGATGGCGGCGGCGGTCGCCCACGGGCTGAGAAATCCCTTGGCGAGCATCCGGGCAGCGACCCAGCTCAGCCTCCGTCGCGTGCCTCGGGAAGATCCGCTGCGTGAGCAGCTCGGATCTGTCATCGGCGAGGTCGACCGCCTGGAGAAACGCATCACACACCTCCTCGATTTCACCAAGCCATCGCCGTACCGTCCGGTTACCGAGAAGCCAGAGCAATTGTTCCAGGACGTCTTACCCACTTTCTCGGAGAAGTTCACGCAGCAGGAGATCCAGCTCCGGGTCGATTATGCCGGGGACCTCCCGGAGGTCTGGGTCGATCCCTTCCAGATCGAGCTGGCACTGCTCGAGGTCATCGCCAACGCCGTGGAAGCGATGCCCAAAGGAGGCATGCTCACCATCTCCGCGTGCCGTCGTGAGCAGGGAGGCTCAACACACGGGGGCACCGACGTCGAAATCGTCATCGTGGACACGGGAGGGGGGATCCCCGAAGACGTGCGCACACATGTCTTTGAACCCTTCTTCACCACGAAGGCGGACGGAACGGGCCTCGGTTTGGCCATCGCCAAGCGATTGATTGAGCAGAATAAAGGCACCCTGACCATTGCCAGTACAGGTGGACAGGGGACGTCGGTGCGGATCACCCTGCCTATAGCCTCCTGACAGGAGCTCTCTCCGGATGGCACATTTCACCGTCCTCATCGTAGATGATGAAAAGACGCTGGCCCGATCCATCAAGCTCTTTCTCCTCGAGCAGGGCTACGAGGCGGAGGTCGCCGAGGATGGCGAAGCGGCCCTCAGGCTCCTTTCGGAGATCCATCCCGACCTGGTCTTCTTGGATGTCCGGCTGCCCAAGGTGACCGGGATCGAGCTGCTGAAAAGGATCCGGGAGTTCGACCCGCACATCTACGTCGTCCTGATGACGGCGTACGGCTCCATCGAAGGGGCGGTGGAGGCCATCAAGCTGGGCGCCTACGACTACCTCAAGAAGCCGGTGGATCTCGAGGAACTGAAGATCTTGCTGGAGCGGGCTCAGGAGGACTGCCGCCTCAGGCAGGAGCTCTCGTATTACCGCGAGCGACAGACGCGGACGTTACCGCTCTCCTTTGAGGGCCTCATCGGCAAGTGTGACGCCATGCGACAGGTCTTTGAGCGGATCCAACAGATCGCGTCGGTGGAGGAGTCCCCCACGGTCCTCATTACCGGGGAGACGGGTACAGGAAAAGGGTTGGTGGCCCGGGCCATCCACATGCAGAGCCCCCGGGCCTCGGGACCCTTCATTGAAGTCGACTGCACTGCCCTGCCCGCCACCCTGGTCGAGAGCGAGCTGTTCGGCCACGAGAAGGGGGCCTTCACCGATGCCCGGGAATCAAAAATAGGGCTTGTGGAGGCCGCCGATGCGGGAACCTTGTTCCTCGACGAGGTCGGGGACCTGGAGCTCCCCCTGCAGGGGAAGCTCCTCCGCGCGATCGAGGAGCGCAAGGTTCGCCGGATTGGAAGCGTGAAGGATCGCACGGTCGACGTGCGGATCACTGCGGCGACCAATAAGGATCTCGGGGCGGAGGTCACCAGGGGCACCTTTCGGAAGGAACTCTACTACCGCCTCGCCGTGCTGACCATCCATCTCCCCCCTTTACGGGAGCGGGGCGAGGACATCCCTTTGCTCGCGACGCACTTCGTGGAGCGGTTCAGTACGAAATACGGCAGGCCAAACGCAAGGCTCAGCGAGGGAGCCATGAGAGCCCTCTCCGAGTACCACTGGCCGGGGAACGTGCGGGAGCTGAAGCACGTGGTGGAGCGCGCGATCATTTCAAGCCCGCAAGAGGTCATCGACCTCGACGGGCTCTCCGTCGGGGGCCGGTCGGCCTCCGGGAATAAGACACTGCTCGAAGAGACGCCGCACGGACTCAAGGTCCAATTCCCCCCTGAAGGCATCGATCTTCGGCAGTGGGAGAAGGTGTTGATCGAAAAGGCCCTCCAATCGACGGAAGGAAATCGTACTCGCGCAGCACAACTCCTGGGTATCAGCAGGTATGCCCTCCGATACCGGATGAAGAAGCTTAGGATCCGAGAACGCACACCTTAAGTGGGCCAAATCGCACACTGGGCCAAATCGCACACTATTTCATATTCATCAAGCTTTTGAATTCAATGACTTAACTGCTCTCTGGGTTGGCACGAAGCGTGCTATAATGTTAACTGTTAGCTTGTCTCCATCGGGAGCCATGCGACCTGGGCAGGCGATTCCTCGGCCGTCCGGTGGTTGATACCGTCAGATCCAACGTTTCCCGCAGAGGCAGAAAAGGGAGGGCTTCATGAAGATCGGTTTCTACGCAACCGGATCCGGGACGTCTACCCATGTGGATCTGCTGAGGCAGATTGAGTACGCGGACGAGACCGGTTTCGATTCCGCCTGGCTCCGGGAGCGCCACTTTCATCCTGATCATCAGGGGCGGAACTTCTTTACGTCACCGCTCGTGGCTGCCTCATACATCGCCGCCCGGACCAAGCATATCCGGATCGGCATCGCCTCGCGGATCCTTCCCCTGGACCATCCGATTCACATTGCGGAAGATGGTGCGACTGTCGATGTGATCAGCGACGGACGGTTGGATCTGGGGATCGCCCGGGTGGGCGAAAACGAGCTCTACCAGCTTGCCTTCGGGGTAACGACGGAGGAGACGCGAGGCCGGTTCGAGGAGGCCGTGGAGATCCTCATCAAGGCGTGGACGTTGCCGCAGTTTTCATACCACGGTACCTATTACAGCATTCCCGATATCTCGGTGTATCCCAAGCCCGTGCAGAAGCCGCATCCCCCGATCTACCTTGTCGGCATCAGCAGCGGAACCTTCAAATTTGGGGCAACGCGCGGCTTTCCCCTCATCCTCGCAGGCGCGCAGCCGGTTGCGATCGTGAAACGGACCCAGGAGGAGTATTACCGGCTCCTCTCGGATCACGGGTTTCCCGCGCGCGAGATCGAGCTTCCAGTGAATCGGTTTCTGTATGTCGCTGAGTCGAACCAGCAGGCCATCGACGAAACCCGGGAGGCGCTCAACACGTTCATCCATCGCGGCGCGACGGCGATCAGGGACTATCTGTTCCGCGCGCCCGAGGAGATCACGCCCGAGTGGCTCTATGACGAGGTCTGTATCTTTGGCGATCCGGACACCTGTGTCAAGAAGCTCAACGAGCTTAAGCAGGCCATCGACCTCCGGCACATCATCTGTACCTTCAACTACTACACGATCGATCATGAGCGGTGTCGAAAATCGATGGAGCGCTTCGTGAAATACGTCCTACCCTACGTGCGATGACAGGGAATTCTCCGTCGCAGCGTGATGGACGGATGAAACAGGAAGAGGGGATGGTGATGCGGTTCGGCCTGTTCATCATGGGAACCGAGTCCGGGACGTATCAGGACATCTTGGAACAGGTCCAGGTCGCCGAGGAGCTCGGCTTCGACGGTGTCTGGCTGGGAGAGCGCCATTTCGAACACGGCCAGCTCCTGTACTCTTCCCCTTTCCACGCCGCGGCGGCCATGGCGGCGAAGACCAATCGGATTCGAATCGGGACGGCAGGGCGCATTCTCGCCCTGGACCATCCGATTCATGTTGCGGAGGACGCGGCCACCCTGGACATCCTGAGCGGGGGGCGCCTCGACCTCGGGGTGACCCGGGCCGGCCTGGACGAGCGGTTCCATCAGATCTTTGAGCGCCCGGTAGAGGACACACGACAGGGCCAGTTCGAAGAGGCGTTGGAGATCATCGTGAAGGCCTGGACCTGTGAGCGGTTCGCCTATGAAGGCCGGTACTACCAGATCCCTGAAATCTCCGTCTTGCCAAAGCCGCTCCAAAAGCCGCGCCCGCCGATCTACGTCGTTGCCGTAAGCCGCCTGACCATGGCCTTCGCGGCCCAGAAAGGATATCCGGTCTTTATCGGGGCGCTCCAAACTCCCCGAGAACTGAAAGAGACCCTCACCTTTTACTGGCAGACGTTCCGGGAAGCCGGCCATAATGGGGTCGCCGTCGATCTCCCGGTGAACCGGTTCCTGTGCGTTGGCGAGTCGAATGCCAAGGCACGGGAGGTGATCGCGGAGCCCTTCTGGTCGTTCATTCAGCATAAGGCGCCGGATCTGAAGCTGGCCCTTCAGGGGAAGTATGGCGAGAAAGGGTTCAGGTTAGAACGATTTCTGGAGGATTTCTGCATCTTTGGTGACCCCGACCTGTGCGTCACGAGAATCAAAGAGCTGCAGGACATCGGGGTCACCTACCTGATGTGTACCCTGAACTTCATCACTATGGAACACAAGCTCTGTCTCAAGTCGATGGAGCGGTTTGCCACAGAGGTGATGCCGCATTTCAAGGAGGCACCGCACGGTGAGCTCCTCGCAGGCGTGACCCGGTGAGCAAACTCCCGCTCACATTAGCCTGCCTCGACTATGACCGGGTCAAGCCGCTGATGCTGAGGCAGGTGGAGCCGGCCGGTATCGACCTGAACATCCTGCCGTACTCCCCTGACGATTCCGTCTGGCCGATGGTCCGGTACGGGGAGTTCGACGCCTCGGAGATGACCCTCGCCACCTACGCGATCCTCCGCACACGGGGCGAGGCACCCTATATCGCCATTCCCGTCTTCGTCTCACGAGCGTTTCCCCACGGCGCGATCTTCGTCCACACAAAGGCGGATATCCACCAACCCCAGGATCTTAAAGGAAAACGGATCGGCTCGGGGCAGTTTCAGATGTCGATCGCGGTGTGGGCACGGGGCATCCTACAACACGATTACGGGGTGGATCCCAGGGAGGTGCACTGGTATACCGGCCGGGCGGAGGTGGGGCTCAATCTTCCGCCGGACTTTAAGGCGACCCTCTTCCCGCCGGGGAAGATGCTGGCAGATCGGCTCGAGGAGGGGGAGCTTGATGCCCTCATTGTTCCCACCATCCCCGCAAAATTCCGGGGCAACCATCCCCACGTTCGCCGACTCTTTCCCGACCCGAAAGCCATCGAGCTCGAATACTTTCAGCGGACGCGGATTTTTCCCATGTTGCACCTCATCGTCATCAAGCAGGAAGTCTACGACAAGCACCCCTGGGTCGCCTCGAGCCTCTACCGCGCGTTCGTGCAGGCCAAAGAGATCTGCTATCGGGATCTGAGCGAGACCATGGAGCGGTTGCGCTATACAGTCCCATGGTTGGATTCGCATGTGGAGGACCTGTGGAGGACCATGGGGCAGGACTTCTGGCCGTACGGTCTCAAGGCAAACACGCACGCCCTCGAGACCTACATCCAGTACCTTTCCGAACAGCACCTCATCGATCGAAAGCCCGCGTTCGAGGAGCTGTTCGCCCGCAATGCCTTGGATTGATCCTCCCTCGGTAGATCCATCCCAAGGTTTCCACGAGGCAGCAATGCAGGTGAGACACCCATGTGACGTGCTCGTCATCGGAGGCGGGGGAGCCGCGCTGAGGGCCGTGATCGCGGCGAAAGAGGTCGTCTCCGACGTGGTGGTGTGCTGCAAGGGAGAGGCGGGGCGGAGCGGGAGTACCATGTACGCTGGCTGCTCGATGATCGCTGCGCTTCCCACCGACCCCCCCGAGGCCGTTCAGAGCCACTTCAAGGACACCATGGTCGTCGGGAAGTTCCTCAACGACGGGGCCCTTGTCGAGGAACTCGTGACTCACGCCGGCGTGGAGATTCCGCGCCTAGAGGGTTTTGGCGTCAAGCTCCACATCAAGAAGGGAGACTTCCTCCTGGGCAAGGGCCCTGACGCCGTCCTGCCGAGTGGGGTGGAACCGGACTACACCGGCTACGACTTTGCCGTGCGGGGATTGGCCCTCACGCAGCCCCTGGCGGTCGAGGCCGCTCGGCGCGGCGTTGAGATTCTCAATCAGGTCGCGGTGATCAGGCTGGTTCTTTCCCACGGGGAGGTTTTCGGGGCCCTTGGGGTGGATCTTGCGACGGGAGAACTCCTCCTCTTCCCCGCAAAGGCGGTCGTCCTGGCAAGCGGTGGTGGGGGATGGCTGTATGCCCAGACCTCGAACAGCCCCGACCTCACTGGCGATTCTTTCACCCTTGCCCTCGAGGCCGGGGCTACCCTGCGCGACATGGAGTTCGTGGAGTTTAATCCCTGTCGCCTCCTGTATCCTGACATGCCGACGAATCTGCCGCCTGACCTCTTTAGCTACGGAGGGGTCTTGCGGAACGCGGAGGGGGAGCGCTTCATCCTGAATCACAACCCGAAGGGAGAAGAGGCCTCGTTCCGCGAGGAGATGCCGCGCCTCCTCGCACGGGAGGTCGAAGAGGGCCGGGGCGTGAGGGGCGGGGTCTGGCTTGACGCCACCATGGTTCCCCCGGAGGTCTGGGAGGATCGGTACCCGTTTCTCTACGCGGCCCTCAGGCAGCACGGTGTTGATCCGCAGAAGGAGTTCCTCGTCTTTGGTGTACGGGCCAACCTCTTCGCAGGCGGGGTAAAGGTGGGGATTCGAGGGCGGACGGAACTCCCCGGTCTTTTCGCCGCCGGAGAGGCGGTCGGTGGGGTGCATGGTGCTAAGCGTTTTGGCGGAAACTCCGTAGCACACGCCATCGTGTCCGGGGCGCTTGTTGGGAGAGAAGCCGCCGAGGAAGCCAAGGGGCCGAGGCGTGTCCCGGATCTTTCCGCAACGCCCGTGCCCCGCTTCGTCCAGCGCGCGGGTGCCATACGGATCCCCGATATTGAGGGTGAACTCCGCAGGGTGATGTGGGAGGACGTGGGGTTGATCCGATCAGCGAATTCCCTTGGATTGGCCCTCGAAAAGATCGAGTCGTGCCAGAAGGCGTTGGCGGAGTGCGACCTTTCATCACGGCAGGACCACATCAGGGCCTTCACGCTCCACAGTATGCTTCTGACGGCCGAAGGGGTGACGCGATCAGCCCTCCTCCGGCGGGAAAGTCGCGGACCCCATTACCGGGACGATTTTCCGGCCCAGGAGCGGTCCTGGCTCGGGAGCGTTGACGTGCGGCAATCGCCATCGGGATTGGATGTAGCCTTTAAGGCGAAGGAGAAGAGGGAATCATGACCGAGCCCAAGATTTTCCGAGGTGCGTTCGAGACGACGGGGACGCCCCGGTTCGTTATGTACACGATCCAGAAGCTGGGACTGGACAAGAAGCACGGCTTCACGCTCCAGATCAGCTACGCCGTCGATCAGATAGAACGGTCGCTCGAATCGGTCGAGATCGCGCTCCAGAAGGGGACCGCGGACCTGATCGACATTGACTGGATCTCCATCGCCCGCGAGCGCGCCCACGGCGCCCCCATCGTCGCTTTCTTCCCCTACGGTCAGACGGTCGGGTCTTTGGTCGTTCGCGCCGACTCCTCGATTCGGGACCTCCGGGACCTGAAGGGCCGGCGCGTCGGTGTTGTCCGGATCATGGACAAGAACTGGGTCATTGCCCGAGCCTACTGCCGCAAAGTTCACGGCTTTGATCCCCAGGAGGAGGTGAGCGTCGTCGAGGCCTTGTCGAAGGCGAGGCTGAGCCATCTCCTGGAGCAGGGGGAGGTGGAGGCCGGCTTTCAGTTCTGGCAGATGGTCCCCCCGCTGGTTCTCACCGGAAAATTCCGGACGGTCGTGGATGTGGCCGATCTCATCCAGGAGCTGGCCGGGACGGCAGCCCGGGTTCCCATATCGGCATTCATCACCAGGGATGAGGTCCTGCGGGATCACCCCGAGGTCCTGCGGGGATTTGCGCGCGCCTTTCGTGAGGTGGCCGCCTTCATGACCTCGAATGATCAGATCTGGGATGAGCTGGGACAGGTCATGATGGGTGGGGCCGACCGGGCACTCGTCCACGCGATCCGAGATGGGTGGCGCCGGATGGTCATGACGGAGTGGACGGAAGAGACCATCCGCGGGATCGAGCAGCTCTTCCGCGAACTCCTGGCGGTGGGGGGGAAGGACGTCCTGGGGGTCGACCGCATTCCTCCCGGCACCTTTACCACCTCCGTTTCCGGATGAGTTGGACAGCTTCGCTGGAGTCGAGTCCACCCAGTACTCTGCAACTAGATCCTCTTAAGCCCATCAAGCAAGGGACATAAATCTCCCCCCATGCCCGTCTATGGGGGACCCAAAAGACCGGTTGCTTTGCTCTGGAGACCCCGTTTCCATTGTGGCGAGAGGTCCGGTTTACGCTTGACAGCGCGCATGCGTATTTGGATAATCTGCTCGCGATATTTCGCGTTATCGAGTGTGTGATCGATCGGGATCTACGGTATAAAGAACTTGCTTGCCTCCTTGCCCGTGCTCGGGGCACTAGTCGAGGTAGTGAAAAGTTGAACCGGGGTGACCATAGCCTTCGCGCCCACATCGGGCTCAAGCGACGGCAGACCACAGAGCGAAACGCCTTCCCCGGTGCAGTTTGGCCGAGAAGGCGTTTTCATTTTCACAGCACCCATTCGCGGAAACCGTGACACAATGCGATCCCCTGGTTCGTCACAAACACCGGAGGGAGACTTTCGGTGGGCGTATCGGTGGGCGTAAATGGTGATTGGCGAATGGGATCCGAGCTAACCTGAGCGGCAAAGGCGGAGGCGGGTCATGGAAATTATCTCGAGGAAAGAGAAGATCAAGGACGGTGAAGCCATCCTAGAGGAAGGCACCTGGGCCTATTATGCCTATGTTCTGAAGGCTGGCAAGGCAAAGGTGTTCAAAAATATCGATGGCAAGCCAGTACTGTTAGGCACACTAAACCAAGGAGATATCTTCGGGGAAGTTGCCTTCCTTGGGGGAGCCAAGAGAACCGCGTCGGTGATCGCGGACGGCGATGTAGAAGTAGACATGATCCCCAGGGATAGCTTTTTCGACGCCCTGAATCAGCTGCCCCGGGGCCTGCGATCAAAGCTAAACGCCTTAGTCAGTGATCTGACATTCATGGATGAAGTCAGGGGCCGTTTAACGGCCTTCCTCCATGAACTGCAGAACGTGCGGGCGAAGATGATCGATCTGAAGTCTTTCGAAAGAGAAGTCGAGAACATGCCCGAGCTTCTGCGCCGTGTGGTCATCGCGTTTGCTAAACGTCTCAATGCATCCGTTGAAGGCTGCACCGAACTCGGGGCCCAGGCCGAAGAAACGGTGAAGGTGATCGACTCGCTCTCGTTGCCGTTAACAAAATAAATGCAGCAACACCGCTGTCCTAGGCGACCCGCTTAAAGGTCGACTGTTCCAGCACCCGGCAAAAGGGCGGGACCGGCCTTGGGCTTGCCATGGCCAAGAAGATCATCGAGCTACATGGAGGGCGCATCTGCGTGGAGTCGAGCCCGGGACAGGGTCCATCTTCT
Organism: candidate division NC10 bacterium CSP1-5; assembly: GCA_001443495.1. GTDB lineage: Bacteria > Methylomirabilota > Methylomirabilia > Methylomirabilales > CSP1-5 > CSP1-5. Next base: position 363,757 of record LDXR01000002.1, read on the forward strand.
GGCTCATGCTGCCGATTCGCGTTGAGGGGCAAACGGAGGCGTAGGCGAGGGCGAGACCCGTCGTATGGCTGAAATAAGAGGGCTACCATGAGAAACGACATCACCGAGCGCAAGATGGCGGAGGAGACCTTCCAGGTCCTATACCAGGCGAGCCTTCAGATCCAGGAGCCGCTGGGGCTTAAAGAGCGGCTCGACCGCTTCCTCCAGACGGGCCGGGAGGTTCTCCACTTGGACCGGCTCAACATCCTTCTCGCCGATCCCAAGGGCCAGTGGCTTCAGGCGGTGGCGAGCACCGAGACTAAGGACGCTTTGGAGGCGATCCGGGTCCCGATCGGGCCGGAGGGCGGGGGGCTAGCGCAGGCCTACCTCACCCAGCAGCGGATCATCTCTGATGGCCACGCCCCGGTGCCGGAGGATTTCCGGCTCAAACCTCCCTATGACCGGATCGAGGCCTTCCGGTCTCGGGTTTTCGCCATCATACCCCTGGTCGTCCAGGGCCGGGCGATCGGGGTCCTGGGGGCGGATCGGAAGCAGAGCCGTCGGCCCTTCGAGCCGGCCACGCTGGAGCTGCTCCAGCTCTTAGCGACCCAAGCGGCCCTAGCCATCGAACACGACCGGCTCTATGCGGCGGCCGCCCAGCAGGCGGCCCGGTGGGAGGCGCTCTTCCGGCTGGGTCAGCTCCTGAGCCGGTCCCTTGAGCTCACGGAGGTCTACCCGGCCTTTGCCGAGGCGGTTAAGGCGAACCTCCCCTACGATCGGATCGGGGTGGTGGTGCCGGAGGGGGAGCAGCTGGTTATGGCCCTGTCGGTGGCCGAGCCGCCGCTTCCCTCCTGGCAGGGGGCGTCATGGCTCCAGACGGAGGGGACCGCCGTCGGGTGGGTGCTGGACCAGAAGAGCCCCCGCGTCGTCCGAGATCTGGCGACGGAGCAGACCTTTTCGGATGAGGGGTTTATCGCCCGAGAGGGGGTCCGCGCGACCCTGATGCTCCCCTTGCTGGTCGGGGGGGAGGCAGTCGGGGTCTTCTTCCTGGACAGCCGGACACCGGGCGCCTATGCGGAGCGGGACCTGGAGCTGCTGGGCCCCTTGGCCGAAAAGCTTGCCCTTGCCCTCCAGAACGCCCGCCTGTTCCAGGAGCTGCAAGCGCGGACCCGCGAACTGGCTCGATCCGTGGAGGAACTGAAAGCCTTGGGGGAGGTCGGCCAGGCGGTCAGCTCCACCCTGGACCTCCAGAAGGTACTCACTACGATCGTTGCCCATGCGGTTCAGCTCTCGGGCACAGACGGGGGGGCGATCTATGAGTTCGATGAGACAACCCAGGAGTTCCAGCTCCGGGCGACCCATCAGACGAGCCAGGAACTGATCGAGGCACTCCGAGAGGCGCGGATCGGCCTCGGGGGACACACCACCATGGGTCGCGCGGCCCTGAACCGTGTGGCGGTGCAGATCCCGGACATCCTGAACGAGCCAGCCTATCCCTTTCGGGAGACCATGGAGCGGGCCGGTTACAGGGCCTTGCTGGCGGTCCCGCTCCTGCGCGAGGACCGAATCATCGGGGCGCTGATCGTCCGGCGAAGGGCGCCTGGCCAGTTCCCAAAGGAAACGGCGGACCTCCTTCAGACGTTCGCGACCCAGTCCGTCCTCGCCATCCAGAACGCGCGGCTCTTCCGCGAGATCGAGGACAAGAGCCGCCAGCTCGAGGCCGCCAGCCGCCACAAGTCCCAGTTCCTCGCCAACATGAGCCACGAGCTCCGGACTCCGCTGAACGCCATCCTGGGCTACACCGAGCTGATCCTGGACAACATCTACGGCGAGGTGCCCGGGAAGATCCGGGACATCCTGGAGCGCCTGGGCAAAAGTGGGCGCCATCTCCTCGGCCTGATCAACGACGTCCTCGATCTGTCCAAGATCGAGGCGGGGCAGCTCACGCTCTCCCTGACCGACTACTCCATGAAGGAGGTCGTGCAGATGGTCATCACTGCGGTGGAATCCTTGGCGGCGGAGAAGAGCCTCGCGCTGAAGGTCGCGCTGCCGCCGGACCTGCCCCTGGGCAGAGGCGACGAACGGCGGCTCACCCAGGTGCTCCTCAATCTCGTCGGCAATGCGATTAAGTTCACCGCGGTCGGCGAGGTCCGGGTGGAGGTGCGGGCATCCGACGGGGCCTTCCTGGTCTCGGTGGCCGACACCGGCCCGGGCATCGCAGAGGCCGACCAGCAAAAGATCTTCGAAGAGTTCCAGCAGGTCGACAGTTCCAGCACGCGGCAAAAGGGCGGGACCGGCCTCGGTCTCGCCATCGCCAAGAAGATCATCGAGCTCCATGCAGGGCACATCGGGGTGGAGTCGAGCCTCGGGAAAGGATCCACGTTCTGGTTCTCGCTGCCGATTCGCGTCGAGCGACGGCCGGAGGCGACATGAGCAAGCGGATCCTGGTGATCGAGGACCAAGAGGATAACCGGCGCATCGTGCGCGACCTCCTGACGAGCGTCGGCTATGAGCTGATCGAGGCGGTCACCGGGGAAGAGGGGGTGGCCATGGCGGAGATGCATCGCCCCGAGCTGATCCTCATGGACATCGAGCTCCCGGGCCTTGACGGGTACGAGGCGACGCGTCGGATTAAGGCCAACCCGGCACTGCGCCAGATCCCGATCATCGTGGTGACCTCGTATGCGCTGAGCGGCGACGATATCAAGGCGCACGACGCCGGCTGCGATGCCTACATCGCGAAGCCCTTCAGCCCGCGGGTCCTCTTGGCGAAGATCCGCGAGTACGTCCCTTAGGCGATTCCTCGGGAACTCATGGTGAGAACGCCGCCACAAATCCTCATCGCGGACGACAACCCCGAGAACCTGGACATCTTCCAGACTCGCCTCGCCGTCCACGGCTACGAGATCCTCACGGCGACCGACGGGGAACAGGCGCTTGCTATCGCCCGAGAGAAGCAGCCAGACTTGATCTTGCTGGACGTTATGATGCCCAAGATGGACGGGATCGAGGTCTGCCGACGCCTCAAAGCAGACCCCTCCTTCCCGTTTGTACCGATCATCATGATCACCGCGAAGGCGGGCTCGCAGGACGTCGTCGCTGGCCTCGAGGCGGGCGCCGACGAATACTTGACGAAGCCCGTGGACCATACGGCGCTGGTCGCCAGGGTCAAGTCGGTGCTGCGGATCAAGGCGCTCCACGATAGCGTCCAGGAGCAGGCCGCTCAACTCGAAGCTCAGACGGTTCAGCTCGCAGAGTGGAACAGGACCCTGGAGCAACGGGTCCAGGAGCAGGTGGCCCAGCTCGAGCGCCTAGGGCGGCTCAAGCGTTTTTTCTCGCCCCAGCTTGCCGAGCTGATCGTGGCTGGCGGGGCCGAGGACCCCCTCAAGAGCCACCGTCGGGAGGTGACGGTGGCCTTCCTGGATCTCCGGGGCTTTACCGCCTTCGCCGAGACCTCCGAGCCCGAGGAGGTCATGGGGGTCCTCCGGGAGTACCATGCCGAGATGGGCAAGCTGATCCTCGCCTACGAGGGGACCCTCGAGCGCTTCACCGGCGACGGTATGATGATCTTCTTCAACGACCCGGTACCCACGCCGAACCCGGCGGAACGGGCGATTCGCATGGCGCTGGCGATGCGGGACCGCGTGGCGGAGCTGATCGTCAAATGGCGCAAGCGAGGGTACGAGCTCGACTTCGGCGTCGGCATTGCCCAGGGCTACGCGACTATCGGCGCCATCGGCTTCGAGGGACGCTGGGACTACGGAGCGATCGGCACGGTCACCAACCTCGCCGCGCGCCTCTGCGGCGAGGCCAAACCCGGCCAGATTCTGATCCCGCAGCGCCTCTTGGGAACGGTGGAAGCGCTGATAGAGGTGGAGCCCGTCGGCGAGCTCACCCTGAAGGGTTTCCAGCGCCCCGTCACCACCTACAACGTCCTGCGCCTGAAAGCGTAAAGGCCAGCCCTGCCTGTCTCACATCCTCTCCGGAAGAAGAACTGATGATGAATGCCGTCCAGAGCGAAGGCCAGTCTGGTCGGGGGCCTGATCCCCAGAGGACGGGACCGATCGTCGTTCGGGACGTCATCTGTCCTGGGTGCGCCGATCTGTGCGATGATCTGGAGCTCACCATTGAGGGGGATCGGATTGTCGGCATGCAGATCGACTGTCCAGGGGCCCGGGAATTTTTTCTGGATTACCGGATAGAGCAAATAAGCCCCATAGTACGGGGGAACGAGGTCACGTCGGAGGAGGCGTTGGAGGAGGCCGCGAGGATTCTCGCCAAAGCGCGATACCCTCTCATCATGGGACTCAGCGCGACCGCCGCCGAGGCGCAGCGCCGGGCCGTCGAGCTGGCTGAGGCTCTCGGCGGTTGCCTCGATGTCCCCTATTCCGCCTTTTACGGCGCGAGGGCGCTGGCCCTCCAGGAAGTTGGGGAGTCGACGTGCACCTTGGGCGAGGTCAAGAACCGGGCCGATCTGGTCGTCTTCTGGGGCTCGGAGCCCCGTGACACGCATCCTCGCCATTTGGCCCGGTATGCAGTCCATCCGCCTGGGATGTTTCTGCCTCATGGCCGGACAGATCGAACACTCATCGTCGTGGATGTGCGACAGACCCCCACGGCCGAGGAGGCCGACCTCTTTCTCGAGGTGCGCCCCGGCGAGGATTATGAGATTCTCACCGCACTCCGGGCCAGGCTGAAAGGGAGGGAGCTGGACAGGGCCGAGGTCGCCGGCGTCCCTCTCAAGGAGCTGGAATCCCTCCTCGCGCGGATGAAGCGGTGCCGGTACGGGATCGTCTTTTACGGGACAGGCCTCAGCATGTCCCGGGGCTGGGAGCAAAACATCCACGAGCTCCTGCTCCTCGTGAGGGAGCTGAATGCCTTTACGCGATTCTCTGTGATGGCGATGCGGGGGCCGTTAGCCCACGGGAACGCGGCCGGGGCCTTCAAGGTCCTTTCCTGGCAAACGGGATACCCTTTCGCTCTGAGCTTTGCCCGCGGCTTTCCCCAGTACAACCCTGGTGAGTTCACCGCCTCCGAGCTCCTGGACAGGGGAGAGGTTGACGCCGCCCTCGTGGTCGGCGCCGATGCGTTGAGTTTTCTTCCCCCCCGGGCGGCTGCTGCCTTGAGAGAGCTTCCGACCATCGTTCTGGCCCCCCGGCTCCACGCGACGGCCCAGATCGCCACGGTCTTCTTCCCGACGGCCACCTACGGGATTGGCGCGAAGGGCACCATGTTCCGCATCGATCGGATCCCGCTCCGGGCGCGGCGGGTGGTTGATTCTCCTCTCCCCACCGACGAAGCGGTCTTGCTTGAGCTTCTCTCCCGCCTCCGGGATCGCCATGTGAATTTGGCGCCCACGGCGAGAGATGAGCTCCGAGTGTCCCTCCGGCACTTGAAAGAGATGAGAGGCCTGCGTTGAAGCATTCCGGCAATCCGCGCCGGGCGGACCTCTTCGGGCCATGAAAAAGACTCTTGATCCTTACCTCTAGGGCAAGGTTTACCCTGGCATCCGGGAGGAAACAAAATGGGCGAAGGGACGCTCAGCATCCGGCAGGTAGCCCAGAAAGCGGGAGTCTCGTCGAAGACCCTCCGCTATTGGGAGTCCCAGGGGCTCATTGCCCCGGCCGGGCGGACGCATACCAACTACCGCCGTTACACGCAGGCCCACCTAGAGCGGGTCCTTTTCATCCGGAAGGCCCAGAGCCTCGGTTTCACGCTGGCCGAGATACGACAGGTGTTCGAGCTCGCCCGGTCCCGACAGGCTCCCTGCGACGCCGTCATCCGATGGGCGGGAGAGAAGGCCCGCGAATTAGAAGGGCAGATCCGGATGCTACAGGATCTAAAGGCGCGGCTTCAAAGGTATCGGCGACGTTGGGTGGCGGAAAAGAGGCCCTCTACCCTCGGCCCGGATGAGGTCTGCCGATGCATCGAGTCGGTCGCTCTCGAGGACCTGCGCGAACCCCTATCGCCCCTTCCCGGAAAAGGAGGTGAAAAAAGTGGAAGCCAAACAGATCGTGAGTCTTTGCCCCGCCTGCGACGCCTGTCCGGTCGTCGAGGTCTATGAGGAGGGAGTCCGGATAGGTGAGGCAAACAATCAGGTGGACCTCGCCAAGGCCGCGTGGAACGCCCTCGTCGAGGCGATCCTGGAGAATAAACTGACCAAACTTTGACGGCCAGGATTGGGGCGAGACAAATCACTTAAACGCCCTCCCCGTCTAATGTGGGCTGGGAGGGCGTTTTGCTTCATCGATCCCACGAAAGGGGGTTAGCGGGCGGCGAGACGGACCAGGCGAGCCTCCTTGTCGAAGAGACTCGTCGCCGCGGCGATGGTGACGGCGGAGAAGGCCACGAGCACGCCGAGATTCGAGGCCAGGGGGAAGTCCGGGCCGAGGGTCATCGCCTCGACGGGGAGGAGGGCGTGCTTGAACAGATCAATCCCGTAGGCGAGGGGATTGACATAAATTACCCACTGGAGCGTGGCCGGGAGGAGCTTCACCGGATAGAGGCCGCCGCTCAGGAAGAACATGGGGAAGACGACGAAGTTCATCACCCCCGCGAAGTTTTCCAGGGAGTCAATGCGGGAGGCGAGGAGCATCCCCACCCCCGTAATGGCCACTGCCGTCAGCAGCACATAGACGGTGAGCAGGAGGATCTGCCCGAGCCCCAAGGGAAGGCCGATCAGCGGCGCCAGGCAGAGGAGGATGGCTGCCTGGAAGAGGGAGAGCAGCGAGCCGCTCGCGACCTTGGCGCTCACGATCGTGAGCCGCGAGATGGGCGCCACGAGGATGAGGCGCATCACGCCGAACTCCCGGTCATAGACGGTCGACAACGCGGAATGAATGGAGCTGAAGAGCACGACCATCCCGAGGACGCCGGGGAAGAGGAACTGCAGGTACGAGACCCCGGCGGGTGTCTCGACGATCCGGGTGATACCGGTCCCCAGGATGAAGAGCCACAGCAGGGGCCGGGCGAGCGCGCTGAGGAGGCGTCCGCGCTGCCGGAAAAATCGCTTGAATTCCCGGACGACAATGCTCTGAATGGGGCGGAGCGGGATCATGGCTTAAATTCCCGTCCCGTGAGATGGAGGAAGACTTCGTTCAGGGATGGGCGCTGGATGTTGATGCCCGCGATCTGGTCCCCGAAGCTCCGGATCAGCATCGGCAAGAACGCCTCTCCGTCCGTGACCTCCAGGAGGAGACCTCGGTCGGTCACCTGGGGCGAGAGTTGGAATTCCTCGCGAATCGCCCGGGCCAGCTCGTTCAGCCGGTCGCTTCGGATCTGGACCACGTCCCCTTTAAATACCTGTTTGAGTTCCTCGGGGGTATCGAGGGCAATGAGGCGGCCGTGGTCAATGATCCCCACCCGGTCACAGGTCTCTGCCTCCTCCAGATAGTGCGTGGTCACGAAGAGGGTCGTCTCCTCCTGCCGGCGCAGCGTGTCGAGGAATTGCCAGATCTGTCGACGGGCCTGCGGGTCGAGGCCGACCGTCGGTTCATCGAGGAAGAGGATCCGCGGCCGATGAAGCACCCCGCGGGCGATGTCGAGTCGCCGACGCAGACCGCCGGACAGATGCTTTGTCATGTGATCCTTCCGATCGGTCAGCTCGAAAAGCCGGAGAATCTCGGCAATCCGCTCGGTGGCGACGCGGGACGTCAGGTTTTGCAGGCAGCAGGCGAACCAGAGGTTTTCGTACGCCGTCAGGTCTTTGTCGAGGGTGCTCTCCTGAAAGACGAGCCCGATGGCCCGCCGGACCGCCCAGGCCTCCTTCACGCAATCATGACCCGCGACGCGGGCGGAGCCGGCGGTCGGCCGAAGCAACGTGCACAGCATGTGAATCGTGGTGGTCTTCCCGGCGCCGTTGGGGCCCAAGAAGGCGAACAGCTCTCCCGGACGGACCTCGATGGTGAGCCCGTCCACCGCAGTGAGATCGCCAAAGCGTTTGACCAGATTTTCTGTCACGATGGCGGGCACGCTTTTCCTCACACCCCCCACGAGACCAGTTTCGTTTCCAGAAAACTCTCGAGACCCATCTGACCCCCCTCCTTGCCGATCCCGCTCGCCTTCCATCCGCCAAAGGGGGCCTGGGGGGTTCCCGGGAACGGGTCGTTGATCCCTACCACCCCGAACCGGAGCTGCTCCGCCATGCGAAAGACCCGGCTGACGTTCCGCGTGTAGCAATAAGCGGCCAGCCCGTACGGCGTGGCGTTCGCCGCCGCGATCACGTCGGCTTCCCCGGAAAAGGAGAGGAGTGGAGCGACCGGACCAAAGGTCTCCTCTTGCATGATGACCATCTGGTCTGTCACTCCGGTAAGTACGGTTGGCTCGAAATAAAATCCTCCGGCGAAGGCTCCGCCCGTGAGGCGGCGCCCTCCGCAGAGGACTGTGGCTCCCTTGCCGCGGGCGTCTTCCACGTGGTGCGCGACCTTTTCGTAGCCCTCCTTGTTGATTAACGGTCCAACCCTGACCGTCTCGTCCTGGGGATCCCCGACATGCAGCGCGCGGGCCAGCTCGGTGAATCGCGCCGCAAAGGGCTCGAAGATTCGCTCGTGGATGTAGATCCGGTTCGCGCAGATGCACGTCTGTCCGGCGTTTCGGAATTTGGATGCCACGGCGGCCTGGACGGAAGCCTCGGGGTCCGCGTCGTCAAAGACGATAAAAGGGGCGTGTCCCCCGAGCTCCAGGGTAAGTCGCTTGACCCGGTCGGCGGCATGACGCATCAAATATCGTCCGACTTCGGTCGAGCCGGTAAAGTTGATTTTCCCGACGGCGGGATGCTCCAAGAAGGCCTGTCCGATCGCCGGGGCATCTCCCGTCACGAGGTTCAGCACTCCCGGCGGCAGCCCGCTCTCCTGGAGGGCCTCGCAGACTGCTATGGCGCTGAGGGGTGTGCGCTCATCCGGTTTGACGACGACGGTGCACCCGGCGGCCAAGGCGGGGGCGACCGGTCGCGTGATGGCCGCCGCGGGAAAGTTCCAGATGGTGATGGCGGCAGCGACGCCGATGGGGTGCCGCAGCGTCAGGAGGCGTTTGGAGGGGGAGGAGGCGGGGATCGTTCGTCCCCCGATCCGTTTGCACTCTTCGGCGGCGAACTGCAGAAAACCAGCAGTGTATGCGATCTCGCCCCGCGCCTCGGTGATCGGCTTGCCGGCCTCGGCCGTCAGAAGGCGAGCCAGGCGTTCGCGATCGGCGAGGAGCCGGTCAGCCGCGCGCTGCAGAAGACCTGCGCGCTCTGCTGCCGGGCGTTCCGCCCAACCCGGAAAGGCTTTCTGGGCTGACTCAATGGCTCTTCCCGCCTCTGCGGCTCCAGCATAGGGGACTTCGGCCAGCCGCTCGCCGGTGGCCGGATTGATCACCGGGAACGTGCGACCGCCCTCCGCCGGGAGCCACTCGCCACCGATCAACATCCGCTGGTGACGGCCCACCCATTTTGCGTATGGCACGTCAGTCATTGCGATTCCAAAACGGACTTCAAGATTTGCAGTTCTTTCCGAACGTTTTCAACGAGGGTTTCGAACAAGCCAGGCGCAGCACCAGGGGGCTCGAACTGCGTAAAGATATACAGGACCCCGTCCCCGGTTCGGAAGAGTCGGCTTGGGGAGCACCGATACTGCCCATCCCGGCCGAAATGGAAGTCGATCACTCCCGTGTCGTGATCTGCCCGGATAAATAGATCCAGTTCACCGCGGGGGGTCCGCACCCGAAAGGTGTCCCCGCGCGGCTCAGGTGGGGCGAGCGCGAAATCGACCGTCCAGAGGTGCAGACTGGTGGGGTCCGTAAGAAAGGCCCAGGCCCGATCGAAGGGAACTTTCATGGCGATGGATAGAGTTTCTGACCGCTCCACAGTTCTGTCCCCTTGCCGGGGATCGCCCAGGCAGTTTGCGGCCTTCGCGCCCGCACCGCCTGCAGGTCAATGCGGGGCAGTGAGGCCTGACGACGACTATAGCGGACCGATGCCCCCAAGGCAAGCTGTCCAGCGGCCGGCTGGCAGCCGTCCGCACACAGTGCTGAGGACTGAGGGCTGAGGGCCGAGCCGGAGAACAGGACTGAGGACTGAGTGCCGAGGTTTGAGCCTCAGTCCTCATGGCTGCCCTTGGCTCAGTCCTGAGATGGCTGACTGCTTATTGCTGACTGCTACGGGGTGGGCCGGTCGGAGATCAACTGGATCAGTTGATTTCGAGTGGTGGGGTCGCTTCGGAAGACGCCCAACATGGTGCTGGTGACGGCTTGGGCATTAGCCTTCTCCACCCCACGCATCATCATGCAGAGATGGGCAGCCTCGATCACCACCGCCACCCCGCGCGGTCTGGCCATCTCCCACAGGCTTCTGGCAACTTGGGCGGTCAGCCGCTCTTGAACGTGCAGCCGGCGGCAGAGGCTATCGATCAAGCGGGCCACCTTCCTAGGACGCAAGACCTGCCGGTTGGGGATGTACGCGACGTGACACCGCCCGAAGAAGGGGAGGATGTGATGTTCACAGAGGCTTGCAATCGGGATGTTGCGGACGAAGATCATCTCGTTCCGCCGCCCACTCTCGAGCTTCGCAGGAAGGGTTACCTTGACGCCCCGCAGGCCTCCACTCGTCAGATGCTGCAGAGCCCGGACAAACCGAGTCGGAGTCTGTCGAAGGCCTGCACGGTCTGGATTTTCCCCCAGGGCCCCGATGATCTTTCGGACCAGTGCCTCCATACTATTCCCGCGGGCACGGATACGCGACGATCGGGCGGATTTGCGTCTGGCGTTCATATCCACGGTCCACCGATGGGGATCGCACTCGTTGGCATCACGGCCTCACGCCTGGACGAGGCTTCCTCCTCCCCAAGGGTTCGACGTCCTTCCCGGACATCTTGAGGATTCGCAAGAAGGCGGTCGGATCACTCAGGTCTGATAGAAGATGATCAGGATTCGCAGCCGCCAACGTCTCATAGGAATCACCCCCGCTCGCCACTGCCACGGTACTGATCTTCAACCGCTTCCCCGCGGCGATGTCGAGGACCGTATCGCCCACAAGGATGACTCTGATCGGATGGCGCCGGCGCGGCAGGAGGGCCCTTCCGCGATCGATCGCCAGCCGCACGAGGGTTTCCCGATCTGCCGCATCCGACCCGAAGGCACCGAACCGGAAGTACGCAACGAGGCCGGCACGCCGGAGTTTCAATCGTGCGGCCCCTTCGAGGTTGCCCGTGGCCAGGCCCAGGGCGATCTTCGGGTCGGCGGTCAGCGTGTCGAGGAGGTCCGGGACGCCGGGCAAGACCTGGAAACCGGGCGACGCGGTCAGCTCCTCCTCCAGGTGGGCAAGGTAGCGACTATACAGCAGCCGGCGTTCAGTGCCGCGAAGAGATGTGCCGAGGCGCGCGCGGACAATCCCCTCGATGATCTCTGGATCGGTCCGGCCATGGACCCGCAGGCCATCAACGGCCGCATCGACCCCCCAGAGCTCTCGGAAGGCGCGTAGCAGCGCCCGCCGGTCGGCCCCACCCGTCGTTACCAGGGTCCCATCCAGATCAAAAAGGACGAGCACTTCGAGGGTCACTCTGGACATGAGGCGCACAGGCGATTCCCCCGCGGCGAATGCATGTATAGCTGGTATCGCCTCACCGCGAGGATGATGTATGGGGAGCCCACGCACCGCGGCGGCGGGTGCGTGGGCCCCGGAAGCTTTTAGGTGCCGATGAGCCCTCCATCCTTCTTGCGGATGACGATGGTGGCCGAGCGCGGACGGCCACCATCGGGCCAAGAGCTGACACCCGTGGGATTGGCCGGGTCATTGCGGGCCGGATGCGGCTGGACCCCCTCGCCAGGGTGCTGGATGTTCACGAACAGGTGCCTCCCGTCGGACGTGACAAACGCCGCGGTGATCTCGCACCCGTTCGGTCCGGTCAGGAAGCGGCGGACCTCGCCGGTACTTGGATCAGCGGCCAGCATCTGATTGTTCCCGATGTTGACCCAGTCTTTCGTCCCCATGCTTGCTGCCGAGGAGTCGGTCTGGATCCACAGGACCCCACGCGGATCGATGACCAGGCCGTCGGGACATGCGAACGCCACGCCCCCCTTGACGTTGCCCCGCTTGTCGGGATCGCTATGCTGCGGGTCGCCGGCGAGCAGGAAGACGTCCCACTCGAAGCGGGTGGAGGTGGGGTCGTTGTTGGCCTCGCGCCAGCGGATCACGTGGCCGAATATGTTACTGGCCCTGGGGTTCGCCGCATCGGGGCCCCGCTTTCCCGGCTTGCCGCGGTCGCTGTTGTTGCTGAGGGCGGCATAGACCTCCTGCGTCGCGGGATGGACGGCGAACCACTCCGGGCGGTCGCACGGGGTAGCCTTGACCGTGTCGCCCGCGCCACGGCTGTTGATCAGGACCTCGGCCTGCGAATTGAACCCGTTGGCCGGGGTCAGGCCGTTCTTCCCGTACGTGAGCTCGATCCACTCCCCGGTGCCGTTGTCATTGAACTTGGCCGCGTAGAGTTTTCCCACGTCGAGGACGTGCCTGTTGGCATCGAAGTCCCCACCCGGGATGTAGGGGATGTCACTCACGTACTTGTAGATGTATTCGAACTTGGTCCGGAAATCGTCATCGCCCATGTAGTACACCACGCGCCGGTCGGGGGCAATGGCGAGCGCCGCCCCCTCGTGGGCCATGCGCCCCAAGGCGGTGCGCTTGATGGGCGCGCGGGTGGGCTCATAGGGATCGATCTCGACCACCCAGCCGTGGCGGTTCGGTTCATTTGGGTGCAGCGCGGCGTCGAAGCGGGGGTCGAACTCGTGCCAACGGAAGCCCCAGGTCTTCGCGTCGACGCCGTACCGATCCTGGAGGGGCGGGATCTTCTCGGACTTGTTGATGAAGTAGGGGGTGACGTTCTCCTCGCAAGTGAGGTAGGTCCCCCAGGGGGTCACGCCATGGGCGCAGTTGTTCCAGGTCCCCAGGGCCATCCGGCCGGTGGGGTCGAGGGCGGTCCGCACCAGGGGATGGCCGGCCGCCGGACCCGAGAGGAACATGGGGGTATCGGCGGTGATGCGCCTCGCGTACCGAGAGGGACGCACCACGGACCACTTCTCCCCTTTCCGGCGGACCTCGATCACGCCGATCCCGTGCGCGTTCTTGGACTTCTGGACCTTTTCGGCCGACCAGGTTTTCATTCCGTCCGCATGGAGGAGCCCGTCATCGGTGTACTCGAAGTTGATGGCCAGCAGCCCTCGGTCGGTCAAGGGTGCCCCTTTGGGCAGGGGGAACAGGTGCATCCCGTCGTGGGCCATCCCGGCCTGCACGGCCTGATCTGCGGCCGAGTTGCTGGCATCGGCCTTCAGCTCCGGCCCGTCGGAGATGGGATCCCCCCAAGCGAAGAGCACGTCATAGGCATAGCCGGGCGGCAGGTGGACCGCGTCATCTTTGGAGACCGGAACGCTGGTGAAACCGAGCAGGGGACTCGCGGCAAGGACCTGGCTTACGAAACGACCCGGTCCGCCCAGGAAGGTGACGATGCCGGCGCCCAGGGCGCCTTTGAGGACCTGGCGGCGTGAAAGGTGCTTGACGGCCAGTGCTTCGAGCGGACTCACCTGTATACCTCTTGGCTCGTTGACATTCACGTATGTTTTCTGTCTCTTCACCATCTCGGTTCTCCTTGTAGGAATCAGAATCATTCCCGACACCCAACGTGTCGAACAGGAAGCCTCAGATCCCCCCTTTCCTAAAGTTTTTCGGCAAGCGGACCTGATGGGGCATTAGCAGCACAGGCGGGCTAGAGTCGGAACCGGAAATCGACTCAAGATCCAGCCATCCAGGCCCCAGGTGCGTCCGGCCCTGGACGCGACGAAGACGATCATACACATAATGAGGAGAAGGTGGAAGCCCTGCGGGCCAGGGCCCATCCAGAAGGTGGCCAGAAAGTAGATCACCATCATGACCAGGCCGATCAGCCCCGCCAGCACTGACAGGAGGCCCAGGGTAAGCCCCACGCCGGCGCTGAATTCCCCCCAGGCGGTGAGACCGGCGAAGAGCTTGGGGTTGTGCAGGACCGTCCCCTCGAGGAATTCCTTGACCCACTCGATGGGATTGCCGCTGGCGAACTCGGCTATTCGCTTGGGCATGAAGCCGATCCACCGGTCGGTCGCCGTGGGGAGCGGCAGGAAGCCGCCCCAGAGGACAAAGGTGACCTTGCGGGTCCCCCCATGCAGGAACCAGAGGCCCACGGCGATCCGCAGCAGGGCCAGCCAGCGGTCAGGATGTCTCATGCCTGCGGCGCCGTTCTGGAAATGCATCGCGATGACCTCCTCTGGTGACGCCTGTCAGCCGTCAGCTGTCGGCTTTGTACTGTTCGGGCTGACTGCTGACCGCAGCATTCTAGCCCGACTCCCCCTCCCGAGGCAAGGGATCGAGCCCGAGACAACAAAAGAAAAGGCAGGGCCGGAAGGCCCTGCCTCTTGATGGACTAGCCCCTCGCTCAGAATGCGGCCGAAAACTCCACGCCGGCGGTGAAGGCCGTTTCTTTGTCAATGGCTGTTCCCGTGGTCCCGAGGAATGCCTTGTTGATGGCTCCCACGCTCGACCCCGGGACGAACACGCTGAAGAAGGGCTGGATCCGGAAGTTGTTGATGTTGTACCCGATGTTGCCGTTGATCTCGAAGCCCATATAGCTTTTGTCCAAGTCGGGCAGCGCATTCTTGATCGTAGTCTGGTTGGCGATGACGGTCGCATCGGTGCGGGGGTCACCCGCGACGCAACCGAAGGTCCCAAAGGCGGTACAGTTCTGGGCCGCCTCGGCTACGTTCGCCTCGGTCTTGTCCCACCATAAGAGGTTGAAGCCAAAGTGGGTGTCCCAGTTCTTGTCGATCTTCCCCAGCACGCCGCCAGAGACCTTCATGAAGCCCGGGTTGCCGCCCTTCCCGCCCCGGTTGTTGAAGCACTGGGGGTCGGCGCCGGCGCAATTGACGCCCAGCGTCTCGTCCGGGACGATGGTACCCAGGGTCGGCCCCGTGCCTCGACCGGTCACGTCAAAGCCCCAGCCATCCTCGGAGTTGGCCCCAAGGCTCGCTGGGCCAAAGCTCGAGATCGACTGGCCTTTAAAGCCGTCCTTCCGCAAGGCCGCCGTGAGGTTTGAGACCGGCACGTAGCCTTCATACTTATCGTCAAACGCGTCGCCGTCGCCTCTGTGCCACTCGAAGCTGACGTATGGGGTCCAGCCGGGTGCCCCGATCGCTGCGCCATCGAGGGCCAGCTCGAAGAAGATGGCGAAGGATACGAGGTCGTAATCATCTTTGTTTGTCGGCCCAGGGGCCAAAAGCGTGTTCGGCGCGGATTTACCCAAGAACCCGGCACCCACGTTCTCGATCTGGCCCAGGAGGCCCGCGGCCTCAGCTGTCAGGGTCACCGGACCACCACCGAAGTTGCTTTTCACCACTACGGCAGGCCGGAACTGATCACTTGTCGACGTACTAGCATTGGCGGTGGGAAAGCCTCCAAGCCCTCCCACGGGAGCCGAGAACTCGTTTTGGAGCTCGGACTGCGGCACGTGACGTCTGTAATAGACGATCATGGGGGCGATGGTCGTGCCCTTAATTACGTTGATGTTGACTCGGCCCATGAAGAGTTGGGCATTCTGACTCGAGTCCAAGTCGGCAGAACCACCCGCACCAGGGAGGCCGGTCAACGTGGTGGGGCAAAATGCCGAGTTGCCCGTGAAGAGGGATCCTCCCCGGTCGCAATTCGACACGTAGTGCCACGCGACGTCCCATGACAATGAATCGCCGCCCCCGATCAGCCAGATTCCGGGATGCTCATCCGTCCAGATGAGCCCCCCTTCCGGGTCGAAGGCGTGGACATCGTATCCGACTCCCAAGGTCCCGACCTCCGGGATCTTGTAGTACAGGGCGAACCGTTCCATGTTGACGTTGTTCTGATCCACGGAGTTCGCGTCGATGTTAACCTCGATCTCGAGGTTGGCGTGGATCCGGAGGGGGCCCCTCTCCAAGGTGAATAACAGGTTGTTGTAGTTGAGGATACCCCAGTCCTGGTCCCCGAGCGCTGTGTCCGGCGAGACGAAGCTCCGGAAGTTGCCAGTCGGAAGGCCGAGACGGTTTGTTCCCTCGCTGATGAGATCCAAGCCCTGCAGCGTGAACGGCACGAACTTGGTACTCATCCCGAACTTGAATTCGGTGCCGTCGGCCGCCTTGATGAGTGAAACGTCGGCCCACGCCGACAGCGGTAACGCCCCTGAAAGGCCTATGATCAGGAGGAAGAGCAATCGTTTTTTCATTTCCCTACCTCCCTGTGTGTCAGAGTCATGAGGCGGGTGAACCCACTTCCCTCTTCACCGTTCCCTCACTTCATCGGCATCCCTCCCTTCCTCGAGTTATTTCTTATTTCCCGGATTTATTTCCCGGCCTCCGACCGGGCGCTCGCCGCCGGCCGGAGCAGAAAGAGGTTTAAGGTGGCCCGGTCCTCGAGGGCCGAGAGGAGCACAACATCCCGGCGCCCGTCGCCGTCGAAATCACCGAGCGCCACGTCCCGGGCCCCGCCCTCGACCGGCGTGGTCTCCCAGTTCTTTTCAAACTTGTCCCCGGAGCTCACATAGCCCACGACCGAGGCGGCCCCTGCCGGCTCGCCGAAGAGGCGGATCTGGAGGCCAAGATGCACCCGGTTCGCCACGGTGATGAGCTCGATGTTTCCGTCCCCGAAGAGGGGCGGTCCGGCAATGACCCGGCGGGACAGGACGCGCCGCTCTGCGATCTTTTCGGCTTGTGGCTGCGTCGCGGCGCGAAGCGTTTCGGGAAGCCTCAGAGCGCGGGGGGTCTGCAGGAATCCGGCGTGGTCCACCTGTCCCAGGCTCTCCTTCCCTGTCCAGATTTCCTCCCCGTTTCGAGAGACCAACAGATGACCCTTCCAGTTTATCGAGGTGACGGCGGCTGAACCCTTGTCCCCAACCTCAAGGATGGCGAAGTCATAAAGCCACGCGTTCTTTCCGGGCAGGGGCAGGGGGCCTTCCTCGACATACTGCTTCCCCTTCCAGGCCATTTTGAGGATTGGCCCCCCGATCGGCTCATGGGTCCCCATCTGCTGGGCGAGGAGGAGTGGCCGGTCCCGACCCGGGATGCGCTCGACCCGGAGAAAGTATGGCAGCCTGCTTGCCACCGGCTTGAGCGCGCGACCGTCAAGCTCCAGGGCGAGGGACTGGAGGCGGTTCCGCATCTCGACGCCGGCCGGAACGCTGGAGATGGCCGTGACAAAGATCTCCTCCCGGCCGTTGCCGTTGATGTCAGCGGCATCCACCGCGAGGTACCGGACGAACTTCTCGTTCTCCAGATGCCCGGCTTGCAGGGTGAATCCCTTGTCCGTCCACCGGTACACAAAGACCCCGGTCTCGGAGATCCCGACCAGCTCAGGCCGCCCGTCGCCGTCCACGTCCGCCGCCGTAATCGCAATCAGCGTCTCGGCAACCTCCTTCCGGATCGGACCACCCTTCTCCCCCTCCCGGACGATCTCGCCAGGCTCCCTCTCCTTTCTCGTGATGACAAAGCCGGGCGGGGCTCCGTCAGCCTTATCCGGAGGTGTGGGGGCCGGCGGGATTGCCGGTTTCTTTCCGGTCCATTCGGGAGGGGGGACGAGCTTCTCTGAAGGAGGGGTCGGCGGGGGAGAGGGCTGGGCCACTGTTGGGGCGAGCGAGAGCGCCTCGGCGTACGTAGCGGTCGTCTGGCCCGAGAGGACCGAGCGAGCCTTGACCGCGAGCCGCACCCCGCCAGGAGCAGGGAGGAGTACGGGTTCGAGGAAGAGGCCGATCTCGCCAGCCGCCTTCAACCGCTTTGCCACCTCATCTGCATCAGGAGGGCCAGGCAGGCGAACCACGCGGAGCCGCGGCTTGCGACTCAGCGCGAGCTCGAGTGCCTGGTCCACTACGGGTGCGCTCGCCTCGGGGTGACGCGCGAGGTCGCTGGCCGGGACGAGGAAGATAGTGATGCTGGGCGGGTGGACCACGCGGTCTCCGGGACGAGGGGCGGTCTGCGACCAGACGACGATGCCCCGGGCGACATCGTCCCGAACCTCGGTCAGGCGAACGGCGCCGATCACGACGGGAAAGGCGGTCCGGGGTTTGTCCGGCTCGCGCATCAGGAGATACTCCGAGTCCGGACGGGCCCCGCTCCGGTCGAACTTGACCACGACCCCCGTGGGAGGAATGTCAAACGTGACCCGACCCCCGACTTCCGGGCCTTTCGAGAGATCGGCCGTAAATTGTTCGGCGATCTTGTCTGCGGCGCTCACCAGCTGAGAGGCATCGGCAGCGAGACCTGGCGGAGGGTGGATGCAGAGCGATGCAAGGAAGATGAGGAAAGAGACCAGAACACTAAAACCCAGTTCTGATTTATGGCCCTTTCTTCTCACCTCTTGTGTCCTCATTCCTTCATTGGACTCAGGAATTTCATTACGATGGGACTCTGGACGACGCATTCATCAACGAGTCGCTTCCGGGCCGCCACGGGATGGCGCCCTGGCGAAAAACCGGCAACGGCCATGGGTGAGCCTAATTGTGCTGCTTCTTTAATCCGGAACGGGGCACTCTGTCAAGAAGTTTTTTAAAAATTCTCTTGACAAGGGGAAAGGCCCTGGATAGATTTGGGCCCTACGCGGAAAGTAAAAAGTCGTTCTTTTTTCCTCTCGATGTGTATCAGCGGCAAAATAATCAGGAGGAAGGGAGGTGACAGATTCGGAGGCACTGCTGCCAAGTCAAAGGGAATGTCCGGGAAGTGTGGCTTGACCGAATGTGTGTGCGCAACTCTGAGGAGATTCGACTATGAAGCGCAGTGGAGTGCTCTTTCTGATACTGCTTTTACTCCCCTTTTCGGTTTCTGCCAATAAGGATATCCTCACGCTCCAGCAGGATAACAACCAGTGGGTGCTGCAGCGGCAGAACTACTCCGCCCAGGGGTACAGCACCCTGAACCAGATCACCACGGAGAACGTGAAGAACCTGAAGGTCGCCTGGTCCTTCTCACTCGGGACCCTCCAGGGGCAAGAAGGGGGGCCGCTGGTTGTCGGCAGCACGATGTACGTCCACAGCTCCTTTCCGAACAACGTCTACGCCCTCGATCTGACGAAACCGGGGGCGCCCATCATCTGGAGCTACCACCCCAAACAGGATGCGAAAGCGCCCCCGGTCGCCTGCTGTGACCTCGTCCACCGGGGCTTGAACTATGCCGAGGGCAAGATCGTCATGAACACCCTCGATGCCCAGGTGATCGCGCTCGACGCCAAGACGGGCAAGGAGCTCTGGAAGATCCGGAATGGCGATCCGGGCAAGGGTGAGACGTACACCGGGCAGGGCATGATCATCAAGGACAAGTTTATCACCGGGATCTCCGGGGGTGAGTTTGGGGTCCGGGGGTGGGTGGTCGCCTACGACCTCAACACCGGCAAGCAGATCTGGAAGGCCTACAGCATGGGGCCGGATGAAGACCTCCGCCTGGCAGCCGACTTCAATAATGCCAACCCCCACTTTGGCCAGAAGGGCGAGGGGACCAAGACCTGGCCCGGCGAGCAATGGAAGATCGGTGGCGGCACGACCTGGGGCTACTGGTCGTACGATCCTGAGCTCAACCTCTTCTACTACGGGACTGGGAACCCCGGGACCTGGAACCCCACGCCGCGCAAAGGGGATAACAAGTGGTCCATGACCATCTGGGCCCGCAACCCCGACACCGGCGAGGCGAAGTGGGCCTACCAGATGACCCCCTGGGACGCGTGGGACTACGACGGGGTTAACGAAGGAATCCTCAGCGAGCAGACCATCAATGGCAAGAAGTACAAGACCATCACTCACTTCGACCGCAACGGCTTCGGCTACACGCTGGACCGGACCAACGGGACCCTCCTCGTTGCCGAGCCCTTCGTGTACGTGAACTGGGCCACCGGGATTGACAAGAAGACTGGCCGGCCCATCGAGGTGCCCGCGAAGCGGACCAAGCAGGGGGCCGACACCAAGAACATCTGCCCCTGCGCCATGGGGGGTAAGGACCAGCAGCCCGCCGCCTACTCCCCGAAGACCAACCTCTTCTACGTCCCGACCAACAACATGTGCATGAACTATGAGGGGGTCGAGGTCAAGTACACGGCGGGGGCGGCCTACGTGGGGGCGAACGTCCTCATGTTCTCCGGCCGCGAGGGGAAGGATAACTACCTCGGCGAGTTCATCGCCTGGAATGGCGCCACTGGGAAGCGGGCGTGGGCGATCAAGGAGAAGTTGCCGGCCTGGAGCGGCGCCCTGGTGACCGCCACGGATATCGTCTTCTACGGTACCATGGATGGGTGGTTCAAGGCGGTGAGTGCCAAGGACGGCAAGGAGCTCTGGAAGCACAAGGTCGCCTCCGGCATCATCGCCGTCCCGATGACCTTCGTGGGTCCGGACAAGAAGCAGTACGTCGCCGTCTACTCCGGGGTCGGCGGCTGGTTCGGCGCCCCGGTGTCGCTCGACCTGCCCCAGGACGATCCCTTCGGCGCCCTGGGCGCAGTGGGGGTCGCCAAGGAAGCGGGGCTCCACAAGGCCACGACCAAGGGCGGCGTCCTCTACGTGTTCGGGCTGTAACAACTAGGCAGACCCCGGCGCCGGTGAGCACCTCTCCGGCGCCGGGTCTTTTTTCCCTGTTTCCCTGACAGCTCGATGATCACCCCGCTCCGGCGGGGTGATTTTTTCGGTGCGGTGTTTTCGAATGCATTTCAGTGATCAAAGGTGCAGAATAGGGCGGGTGCGTGCGACGTCTGATGAAGGAGGCAGAGGATGGGGAACGTAGGCCCGGAGAGGGGGGGATGAGCAGAAAGGTGCGACACCTCGCCGGAGCGCTCCTGCTCCTGATCCCCTCCGTTCTTGTCGGGGAGGCCCAGGGGGCCGAGGTGAAGGAATTGCGCGTCTGTGCCGATCCCAATAACCTCCCCTACTCGAATGAACGACGGGAAGGATTCGAGAACAAGATCGCCGAACTAGTCGCGAAGGAGTTAGGCGCTAGCCTCACCTATTACTGGTGGCCGCACCAGCGGGGGCTGGTGAGGAATACGCTGAGCGCCGATCGGTGCGATGTCCTGATCGGGATTCCCAAGGATTACGATCCGGTCCTGGCAACAAAGCCCTATTACCGCACGGGCTATGTCATCGCCTATCGAAAAGATCGCGGCTTCCAGATCAGATCCCTGGATGATCCGATCCTGAAGAAAATCAAGATCGGTGTCCATAGCGACACCCCGCCCCACCAGGCGTTGGCCCAAAGAGATCTTATCGGCGACAACCTGGTGCAGTATTCCCTCTTTTACGGCTGGGCTCACCCGGAGGAGCAACTCGCGAAACCTATCCAGGATCTTATCGGCGGCAAGATCGACGTGGCGATGGTCTGGGGCCCGACCGTCGGATACTATGTCAAGAACTGGTCCGCTTCGTTCTTGGAGGTGGTGCCACTCCAGGGGGATGATCCCCACATCCCGCTCGCCTTCGAGATCTCCATGGGGGTCAGAAAGGCCGATAAAGAGCTCAGGGCCCGGTTGGACGAGGTGCTGAGCACGAGACAGGCCGAGATTAGGAAAATCCTGGAGGAGTACGGCGTGCCGTTGCTGGCTACTGGATCCCGGGTAGCATTGCCTCCGGAGGAAGAGCAGCCAGGTCAGATCGAATACCGTCGTTTCGAAAGGGAAGAACTCGCCCCGTCTCCGAGGTAAGACTACGGGGCCGAGGATGAGAGCAACGATCGCGCAGGAGGAATCTTGACGATGCGGCAGAGGCGGTGGATTCTTGTTGCCCTCGTCGCGGGACTGATCCTCGGCCAGCCCGGAAACGTACCGGCCCAGGACCAGGCGGTGAAGAAGCTGAACCCCTTCACGGGGAATCCCGAGGCGATCACGGAAGGGAAAAGACTGTTCTCTCTGTACGGGTGTCCCGGCTGCCACGGAAAGGAGGGTGGCGGCGGGATGGGCCGGCCCCTCCTGGACGACGAGTGGCAGTTTGGCAGCGACGACGGGACCCTTTTCAAATTGATCCGAGGGGAAATTCCGGGGCAGACGATGCCCGATGTGTTTGGGAAAGCGATGAAGGATGAGGAAATCTGGCAGGTCATCGCCTTCATCCGCACGCTATACAAGGGGGATCCCAGTCGGATCAATTGGTAGACAGGACATGGGCGACGACGACGGTCTTCGCTGCGACGTGCTGGTGGAAACTTCGCTCTCCTGTCAGAGGGGGCGGCGTTTTATCTAGGAACATTGAAGATGAAAGACAGCAGGTGGCTCCTTGTCGCCCTCATCCTGGGCCTTATCCTCGGCCAGCCCGGAAACCTATCGGCCCAGGATCAACCGAAGGCGAAAAAGCTCAACCCCTACACGGGCAATCCCGAGGCGATCGCGGAAGGGCGGAAAGTATACTTTCTGTATTCCTGTAACGCGTGCCACGGAGGAACGGGGGGAGGCGGGATGGCCGGCCGGCCTGGCATCCTCTATGACGATAACTGGGTGTATGGCAGCGACGACGAGAGCCTCTTCAAGTTGATGCGGGGACAAATTCCGAACCAGACCATGCCGGCGGTCGGCCAGTCGATGACGGATGATGAGATCTGGAAGGTCCTCGCCTGGATCCGCACGCTATACAAGGGGGATCCTAGTCGGATCAATTGGTAGGCTCCGCCGGACACCCTTTCACCGACCTGCCCGTTGACACGCCGCTTTCCTGCCACAGGGGGTGGCGTTTTGTCTTTGCTTGGTTTCCAAATGACCTTTCGAAGCGGCCTCCACGAGGCCTGACGTCGAATCAGCCGAATCTTGACAACCAAGGTGGAAAAGGATAGAAGAGGGGACCGAGTCTCAGTCCTCGCAGAAGATCCTCAGGGATCCCCGCGCCTCCCGGCACGGGTGATGCGGGGACACGTCGGTCCACTCCAGGGAGGAGCTGCCGCTCATGTACAAGACGATCTACGTCCCGGTGGATAACTCCGAGCATTCTAACGCCGCCATCGAGGTAGCGGTCGCCCTCGGGAGGGCGTTCGGCGCCAATCTCGTCGGAAGCCATGTGTACGCGGCCAGGATGCACGACTACCGGTTCCGCCAGATGGAGTACACGCTGCCGCCCGAGTACCAGGGCGAAGAGGAGATGGAGAAGCAGCGGAGGATTCACGACTCCCTGATCACTATGGGCCTGCAGCTCATCTCTGACTCGTACCTCGAGGTCATGGCGCAGAAGGCTGCTGCCGAGGGACTCACTTGCCGAAAGGTGATGATCGACGGCAAGAACTACGCGGAGCTGGTCCGGGACATCCGGGGATCGAACTACGACCTGGTTGTGATCGGGGCGTTAGGAATGGGAGCGGTCAAGCCGAGCAGCCTGGGCAGCGTCTGCGAGCGAGTCGTCCGCCGCATCGAGACGGATACCCTCGTCGTGAAGTCCGTAATCCCGCCCCACGCGCTCCCCGAGGCGCCGATCGTGGTCGGCATCGATGGGAGTCTGCAATCGTACGCCGGCCTGCAAGCGGGCATCGCGCTCGGGAAGGCCTTCGACCGCCGGGTGGAGGCGGTGGGGGTGTACGACCCCGTCCTGCACTACACGGTCTTCCACAGCCTCGCCGACATCCTGACAGAGAAGGCTGCCAAGGTCTTCAAGTTCAAGGAGCAGGAGCAGCTTCACGAGGAGGTCATCGACACCGGTCTGGCCAAGATCTACCAGTCGCACCTCGAAGTGGCCAGGGAGGTCGCCCGCGACCAAGGGGTGGACCTGAAGATCACCCTGCTCGACGGGAAGGCCTACGACCGGATCCTGCGGTACGTGCGCCAGACGGAGGCCTGGATGCTGGTGCTGGGCCGGATCGGCGTCCATAGCGATGATAGGCTGGACATCGGCTCGAACACCGAGAACCTGCTGCGGCTGGCGCCTTGCCATGTCCTGATCACGAGCCGGAAGTTCTATCCCCCCATGGACGTCAAGGCGGAGGCCAGCATCGCCTGGACGCCCGAGGCAGAGCAGCGGATGGAGAAGGTGCCGGGCTTCGTGAAAGCCATCGCCCGGACCGCGGTCCTGCGCTTCGCAATGGAGCGGGGGCACTCGGTGATCACCAACGCCGTGATCGAGCAGGTGATGGACATCTTCATGCCTCGCCGAACGGCCGAGAAGGCCCAGAAGCTCGCCTTTGAGTTGGCGGTGGAGCATGTACGCGAATCGGAGATCCCGGCGTACATCTGTCGGGCGTGTGGGCATACGGTGCGGGGTGTGCAGCCGGCGGTCTGCGTCGTTTGCAACGCGGAGGCAGCGGAGTTCGAGAAGGTGGACAAGATGGCGGTGGAGGCGCTGGCGGCCTCCGAAGGCGCCATCCGGGACGAGGAGACCTTCGACGGGGTCAAGCTCCGCTGGACGGAGGAGGCGAACCGCGTCTTGCGGATGGCGCCCTCCGGATACATGCGCCGTCGGGCCAAGGCCCGGATCGAGAAGCTCGCGCGCGTGCAGCAGCTCGAGGTCATCAGCAAGGAGCTGGCGTGGCCGATCGTGGCGGAGGTCGTTGAGGAGCAGATGCTGATGCAGGATCGGGATAGCCTGACGCCAGAGCAACACATGCTCCGCGCCACGCGCGCCACGGGCCGAACGGACGATCTCTTCACCTGGACCGAGGAGGCAGTGGCGCGGCTCCATCGAGTCCCCGAAGGGTACATGCGGGACATGACGAAAAAGCGAGTGGAGGAAGTGGCCGTGGAGCGCGCGACGCGGGAGATCACGCTGGAGATTGTCGAGGCCGGCATCGAAGCGGGGAAGAAGATCATGTCCGAGCTGATCGAGGCATACAACCGGACTGGGCAATCGCCCCGGCAGTAGGACTCAGGGTCCGAGGCATCTATGGCCGCCTCTACCCCGTATACCATCTCCTGGAACCTGACCCAGCGCTGCAACCAGCGATGCGCGCACTGCTACCTGAGCGCGTTCCCGGGGGCGAGTGCCGCGGAGGAGCTAAGCACCGAGGAATGCTTCCGGGTGGTAGACGAGATCGCCGAGGTGAACCCGGATGTCTTGCTGATCCTGACCGGCGGCGAGCCACTGCTGCGGACAGACCTGTTCGACCTAGGTGGCTACGCGGCGGACAAGGGATTCACCGTCGTCCTGGGGACCAATGGGTTCCTGCTGAAGCAGCAGCACGCCAAGGCGATGCGGCAATCCGGGATCCAGGGGGCGAGCATCAGCCTCGACTCCACCGACCCCGCCCGCCACGATGCCTTCCGCCGCCTGCCAGGGGCGTGGCGGGGAGCAATCCAGGCCACCGAGGTGCTGCGCGCCGAGGGGCTCCCATTTTCCCTCCACATGAGCGTGATCGAGTGGAACGTGGAGGAAATCCCGGCCATGATCGACCTCGCTCGTGACCTGGGGGCGCGCGTCCTCAACCTCTTTTTTCTCGTGCGAACGGGGCGAGGGGAAGGGCTCGTGGACATCACGCCAGCGCAGTACGAGCGGATCCTGACCGACGTCGCCCGGGCGCAAGGGGTTGGCTCGGATGACGGCAGCGCCGATGATCCATGGGGCGCGGCGGTGGGGCGGGCAGGGGAGATGCTGATCCGGGCCAAGTGCGCCCCCTTCTTTCGGCGCATCCTCTACGAGCTCGACCCGGCCTCGCCGCTCTTGAAGAATTTCTCCGAGGGAAGCTGTCCGGCAGGGCGGCATTACTGCCGCATCATGCCGGACGGTGACGTCACTGCGTGTCCCTATATGCCCGTGGTCGCCGGCAACCTGCGACGGATTCCGTTCGGCACCCTCTGGCGGGACGCACTCCTGTTCACCGACCTGCGCGGTGGGCGCCTGGGAGGCCGGTGCGGCGCCTGCGAGTTCGCGAAGGTGTGCGGGGGGTGCCGCTGCCGCGCCTATGCCACGTACGGCGACTACCTGGCGGAGGATCCGGCCTGCGTCTATCAGCCCGGAACCTACGGGGGTCGTGTGATCGAGCTTGCGGCGGATCAGACCTTCGGGATTGCCGCGGAGCCAACACTCACCTGGACCACAGAGGCTGAGGCCCGACTCAAGCGGGTCCCCGGTTTTGCCCGGGGAATGGTCATCCGGGTCGTGGAACGCGAGGCCCGTGCGCGTGAGCTCGGCGTCGTGACCGCGGAGCTGATGCAGGAGGTGCGGCAGCGCATGGTGGGCCGCTTCCCCTGGTTCGCTGGCAGATGAGACAGGAGCATGACGTCGCGGGAGTTGAAGTTCCGCCACGCAGCCTGGGCCTACGCGATCTACGGCGCGTGTTACCTCGGAGGGGCAGTCTACCTCGCCGCCATGGGCGTCGCCCCTCGTGCCCTGACGTCCCGGGACTGGATCTGGTTTGCCCTGGGCGGCATGATCCTGATCCTTTTTCCGTGGCTGCTCTGGCGGGGGTACACGTGGTTCGCGCGTCTGCTGGTTTTCCTCATGGCCTTGCGCGCCTTCGAGGTGTTAAAGATTGCCCTCGCCCCGGGCGTCAAGGACGTGGCCTTGCCCGGGGGCGGGTCGATTCCCATGACCTATGGCGCGTTGGCGTTCTTCCTGCTGACGGTCGGCGCCGCGGCCGTCGTAGCGCGGGCCGCCTGGGACCTGTGAGGTCCCGACAGATGGTTCTCAGGGTGGGATAACGATGAAGACATACTGGGACATCGTGGGGGATGGTGGCTCGAACGTCGCCGCGCAAGTCGAGGCGCAAACGGCGCGCCTGCGCGGCCGGATGGCGCATGTCCGGCGAAAGGTCGCGGTGGTGAGTGGCAAGGGTGGTGTCGGCAAGAGCACCGTGACGGCGAATCTGGCGGTGGCGCTCGCCATGGATGGCCTGCGTATCGGGGTGCTGGACGCGGACGTGAACGGCCCCTCCATGGCGAAGCTCTTGGGCGTCCGTGGCCGCCCGCTGCGGGCGGGCCCCGATGGGATCCTGCCCCCCGAGGGACCGATGGGGATCAAGGTGGTGTCCATGGACTTGCTGCTGCCGAGCGACGAGACGCCGGTTGCCTGGCACGGGCCGGCTCAGCAAGAGAGCTTCATCTGGCGAGGGATGATAGAGGTGAATGCCCTGCGAGAGTTTCTGGCCGACACCGCATGGGGGGAACTCGACCTCTTACTGGCAGACCTCCCACCGGGAGCAGACCGGATCAGTCACCTGACCGGCCTGCTTCCTGATCTCACCGGCTGCCTCGTCGTCACTGTGCCATCCGAGGTCTCGCACCTCATTGTCAAGAAGGCGGTGAGTGCCGTGCGCGACGCCCGGTGGGCGCCGACCCTGGGGCTGGTCGAGAACATGGGGCGATTCACCTGCAAGCACTGCGGCGCTCCCGAGGCGATGTTCCCGGGGGGCGACACGCGCGCGATGGCGACCGCCATGGGGATCCCATTTCTCGGCAGCATCGACTTCGATCCCCGGCTCGCCGCCGCGTCGGATCGTGGCGTCCCCTTGGTGCTGAGCCATCCCGATACGCCGGCCGCCGAGGCGCTCGTCCGGATCGCACGGACGATTCACGGCTGGGTGGAGGCCGTATGAAACTCCTCTGTGTCTCGTGTGACACGCAGATGAAGCTCGAGGAGACCACGGGGCCAGTGGAAGGGTCTCTCAGCGTGAGCTTCGCCTGTCCGAGCTGCGCCCACCGGATCGCCCTCCTCACCAACCCGGGGGAGACCCAGCTCGTCCGGGCCCTGGATGTGAAGATCGGCGGCCGCAGCAGTCCAGCGGAGCCCTGGGAGTTCGTCAGGACCATGCTGGCGGCCAGGGGCGAGGATGTGGGGGCACGCGAAGAGGGCTCTACCGCCTCGGCTGAGCCTGCGTCCCGAGACTTCGGCGAGACTTCGGCGAGCGGTTCGGCCGAGCAGTTCGGCCCTGAGCTCACTGCCGAAGGGCTCACCGTCGAGGCCTCAGTCGAGTCGCTCAGTCGAGACGCTCAGGCCGAGGGGCTCGGCGCAGGTCCCCGGTGCCCCTTCTCGGCCGTGGCCAATCGCGCGGCCGAAGCGGCCTCCCTGACGTGGGACCCCTCGGCGGAGAAGCGCCTTGAGCGCGTTCCCGACTTCATTCGGCCGATGGCCCGCCAGGGCATCGAACGCTTTGCCGCCGAGCGCGGATTCACGCGGATCACCGAAGAGGTCATCGACGAGGTGCGAGGCACCCTCGGCTTCTGATCCCGCGCCTGGGGGGCCGCCATAGCCGAGGCGGCAGTCGTGCAGCTCGACGTGATAAAGAGCCCGAGCGGCCCAATGAGAAATTTCCAGACGCGCGCCACCTTGCTCCTTGCGGGAATCCTCCTTGTGGTCGCGGGGCCGGCCTGGGCGCAGGGGACCCCGGGGGGCCAGACCGAGGCCTATCGGAGCTTTCCCCTGATCGGGAGCCGCCTGGCGGTGTGGGGCGCCGCGCAACTCCACTTGTACTTCGCGGCGTTCATCCTCGGTGTCCCCATGTTCGCCATCATCGTCGAGTTTATCGGCTGGCGGACGCAGGATACGCGCTACGATTGGCTCGCCCGGCAGTTCATGAAGCTCACCTTCGCCGCCTACTCCGCCACCGCACTGCTGGGAGGCCTTCTCACGTTTATCTTTATCACCCTGTACCCCCGCTTCTTTGGCTACCTGGTCGAGATCTTCGGGCCGACCATGTGGATGTACGCCGGCCTCTTCTTCGTCGAGACGTTCACGCTCTACCTCTATTACTATGGCTGGGACTGGCTCAGCGGGCCGCGGAAAGGGATCCACCTGGGCCTGGGGGTCCTCCTCAACATCTGGGGGACGATCCTCATGTTTGTGGCCAACGCCTGGCTCACGTTCATGATGTCACCCAGCGGGGTGGACGAGGCGGGCAAGCTCACCAGCCTGTGGGGTGCGATCTATAACCCCACGTGGATGCCGATCAATGTCCATCGGCTGATCGCCAACATCACCTTCGGGGGCGCCATTGTGGCCGCCTACGCCGCGTTCCGTTTCCTCGGGGCCCGCACCGACGAGGAACGCGCCCAGTACGACTGGATGGGGTATGTGGGGAACTTCGTGGCGGTCTCGTCCCTGCTCTTTCTCCCCTTTGCCGGCTACTGGCTGGGCCGCGAGATCTACGCCTTCAACCAGACGATGGGCATCACGATGATGGGCGGATTCATGTCCTGGCTCTGGGTGGTCCAGGCCATTCTGATCGGGGTGCTCTTTATCGGTTCAAACTACTACCTCTGGCTCGGGATGGAGCGGATCCCCGGCTCGGAGCGCTATCGACCGTATATTCCATACCTGGTCATGATCCTGGCAGCGGGGTTTATCGTGTGGGCCACACCCCGGAGCATGGTGGCGACCCTCGAGGAAACCAGGGCCATGGGAGGGACTCACCACCCGGTCCTCGGCGTGCTGGGCGTCATGTCGGCCAAGAACACCGCCGTCAATTTGATGATCCTGACCACTTTTGTGTCGTTCCTCCTCTACCGGCGGGCCAACCGCGTCGCCACCGTATCCTGGGTCCGGTCCGGCATGACAGCCCAATGGATCATCATGGGGGTGGCCGCGGCGGTCGTGACCTTCTACGGCGTGTACGGTTACTTCGTGGAGTCCATTGTCCGGATCGGGTTCTCCGTCTACCAGGTGCTGTCGGTGCTGGCGGCCATCGTCTGTGTCATGGCCATCGACTTCCCGATGTTCCGGCGAGCGCGCTCCACCGGAGCGATCCGCTGGGGGCAGATCGCCCCGCGCTCCCAGTACGTCTTGATCCTGCTGGCCGTCAGCTTCACATGGCTCATGGGACTTATGGGTTTCGCCCGCTCGGGCATCCGCCAACACTGGCATGTCTACGGCATCCTCCGGGACACCTCCCCCGAGGCGGTGACGCCGGCCTTGGGGTACGCGGCCAACATGATCACCGCCGTCACGGCGATCTTCCTCGCCTTCGTCGTCCTCATCTTCTGGTTGGGGGGGCTCGGGGAAAGGGGAGCGAAAGGATAGAACCCCCATGCGCGTGCCGCTCATCGTCAAAGTTGGGACCTTCGCGTTAGCGGTGATGGGCGTCTATGCCTACTATGCGAACTCGATCCCCCAGATCCAGTCCACGCTCCCCGAGGAACTCTCCCTGGAAGGCGGAAATGTGACGCCGGAGCAACTCGTCAAAGCGGGCGAGGGAATCTTCAAGGGGAAGGGGACGTGCGAGATCTGCCACCGGATCGGCCAGAAGGGGACCCGTGCCCCCGACCTGGCCGGGATTGGGGCGGCGGCGGCCAAGCGGAAGCCTGGGATGAGCGCGAAGGCCTACATTATCGAGTCCCTGCTCGATCCTGGGGCTTATCTGGTGGAGGGCTACCCCGGCATCATGCCGAAGGTGGACCGGCCTCCCATTGGGCTGAACCGCTCCGAGCTGTGGGCCACTGTCGCCTTCCTCCAGTCCATGGCCGGGACGGTGGACGTGAAGCTGGACGACATCCCGAAGACCGCTGGTGCGGTCGTTGGGGCCGAGGGGGCCGCCCAGGGTGCCGAGCTGAAGCTGCCCGGCGATCCCAAGGCCGGCCAGGTGGTCTTCATGGGGAAGGGCGCCTGCATCGCCTGCCACAAGGCCGGCGCCATCGGCGCCTCACCCATTGGACCGGACCTCTCCCAGATTGCCAAGATCCAGACCCCCGAGTACATCATGGCCAAGATCCTGGACCCTGCCGGGATGGGAACGGTGGCGGGCTATCCGCCCAACCTGATGCCCCCGACCCTCGGCCAGACCCTGACCGCCAAAGAGTATATCGACCTGGTTTCGTTCCTCCTCACCCTCAAGGGTGAGGCTTCCGCTCAAGCCCCCGCCGCGAGCAAACGATGATCCTCCTCCGGTCGAAGTTTCTCCGGGCGGTACTGGTTCTGGTGCTCACGTTCCTCTTTTTCCGATTCGGGATCCGGCCGCCCGCGCCCTGGAGCGTGCTCAAGCTCTACATGGCGATCGTGTTGGTCGCGGTTTTGGTCTATGTCTCCTCCGATTCCGATTCGTGGCGGGCCTTCCTCGCCCCCGTCCGCTCCACGCTGGCGGACGATTCGAGGCGCCCGATCCGGTTTGCCGTGATGGTCCTGCTGCCGAGCTTCTTCGGGTACTACGCCTACACGCAGGCGGCGGGGAAGGTCGAGGCGCCTGCCGAGCTCCGCGCGGTCCATCCGGCCCCCCCGGCCTCGATCTCGTTCAGGGGGAAGACCATCGACATCCAGGGGCTCGAGAACCCCCTTCGGAAGGACGCCGCCAACTTCAACAAGTATGTGGCGGAGGGCGCGGTGATCTACGCCAAGAACTGCCTGTTCTGCCACGGCGACAACCTGGATGGTGCCGGCCACTTCGCCCACGCCTTCAACCCGCCCCCTGCCAACTTTACGGACCCGGGGACCATCGCTATGCTGCAGGAGGCCTTCCTCTTCTGGCGGATCGCCAAGGGAGGACCGGGGCTGCCGAAGGAGTCCGCGCCCTGGAACTCGGTCATGCCCGCCTGGGAGGATCGGTTGACCGAAGAAGAGATCTGGAAGGTGATCCTGTACCTGTACGACGCCACGGGCTACCAGCCGCGCCGCTGGGAGACTCAGGCCTCTGCGGCCGGGCGCCTGGGCCCAGCGGTGGCGGAGGCCCAGCAGCCCGGCGATGCCACCGCGGGGAAGGCGATCTACGAGAAGAAATGCGCCGTCTGCCACGGCATCGAGGGGAAGGGGGATGGCCCTGCGGCGGGCCAGCTCGATCCCAGGCCGCGCGACTTCACCAGAGGCCTGTACAAGATCCGCACGACCCCTTCGGGGAACCCGCCGACGGACCAGGACCTGTTCAGGGTCATTACGGAGGGCATCCCGGGAACATCGATGCCGGCGTGGACTGTCATTCCTGAAAAGGACCGGTGGAACCTGGTCGCTTACCTCAAGATCTTTGCACCCGACAAGTTCAAGGAGCCGCCGAGGGTGGCGGATCTCCCAAAGGAGGTTGTCTCCTCCAAGGAGTCCATCGCGCGAGGCAAGGAGATGTTCGAGGCGATTGAGTGCAACAAATGCCACGGCAACGGGGGGCGTGGGGACGGCCCTTCAGCGCCCGAGCTCAAGGACGACTGGGGAAACCCCATTCGTCCCGCCACCCTGACCAAGTCCTGGACGTTCCGGGGAGGGGCGAGCACCAGGGAGATTGCCACCCGACTGGCGACCGGCCTGATGGGGACCCCCATGCCGTCATTTGCGGACGCCGTTGAGGACCCCGAGGACATTTGGCACCTCGCCAATTACGTGAGGTCGCTTGGGCCGGAGGGACCCAATTTCGCCACGATCCTCCTGGTTGAGGCTGTGCAGGGAGAGATCCCCGATGATCCCACCGCGTCGTTCTGGCTGCGCCGAGTCCCCACCACGTTCCCACTGGGCGGCCAGGTGATCGTGGACCCTCGGAACTTCAATCCCTCCATCGACATGATCGCGGTGCGGGCGGTCTATTCTGAGACCGAGATCGCCTTCCACCTCACTTGGGATGACCCCACAGCCTCCAAGCCGGCTCCGCGGGGCAAGACGTTCGCAGACCAAGTGGCCCTCCAATTTCCGGCCCGGCTGCTGGAGGGGACGGAGCGTCCGTACATCCTCATGGGGGCGAGCGCCAATCCGGTCTACCTGTTGCGTTGGAACTCAAAGGGTGGAGTGGGGGAGGCGAACGCCACCGGGATAGGCAAGCTCGTCCCACAGAAGGGGGACGCGGTCCAAGCCAAGGGGAAGGTCCTGTTCATGGACGGTCAGTACCGCCTGGTCATCAAACGCCCAAGAGTGACCAAGGACTCGAACGACCTCGAGTTTCCGGTCGGGCGGTTCCTCTCGGTGGCCTTTATGGCCTGGGATGGGGATAGCGGGGAGGCTGGGAGCAAGATGTCACTCTCCTCCTGGTACTATCTTCATCTCGAGCCACCGCCATCCAGGGCGCGCTGGGTCTATCCGCCTCTGGTGGCCCTTGGCGTCCTCGGGCTCGAGTTGTGGGGGCTCCGGTGGGCCCGGCGTCGGGCGTAGCGTGACGGGGTGTCGTTCTTCATAACACGGGAGGGAGAGAAGTGCGCATGAGCTGGATTGTTTGGCTGGTCGTCGCAGTGGTCCTGCTGCCGGGAATCGCGTGGGGTGCCGGAGACGCGGCGAAAGGGAAGGAGAAGTACCAGGAGCTCTGTGCGGCGTGTCACGGGGCCTCGGGCAAGGGCGACGGCCCGGCGGCGCCCGCCCTGCCGACCACGCCCCGTGACCATACTGACGTGGCCTACATGGACAAGCTCACGGATGAGCAAGTGTTTAACATCATCAAGACCGGTGGGGCAGCCGCCGGGAAATCACCGCTGATGCCTGCGTGGGGAGGCCCACCCCCCAAGCTGAGCGACCAACAGATCGAGGACCTGGTTGCCTATATCCGGACTCTGGCCCGTGCCAAATAGTCGGGTCAATTCTGGGCCCTGGGGGCTTCCACCCCGGAGGATGGCTATGAACAGGCGGCACTTTCTTCGCGCGCTCGCCGCGAGCCTCGCGGCGGCACCGGCCTTCGTACGACGGCAGGCGTGGGGGGCAGAGGAGGTAGCCATCGGGCTGCTGGTCGGTTCGGGGGAATCGGGCCGGTACGTTGTACCGGCAGCGCAGCTTGCTGTGGAAGAGGCCAACTACATCGCCGGTGCCTTCGGCAAGGTCGTCCGTCTCTTGACCGAGGTAGCCACCTCTCCTGACGACGCAGACAAGAAGGCAACGAAGCTGGTTCGTCAGGGTGGAGCCAAAACCCTCCTCGGCGGCGGGGATGATCGCCTCTCTGGTGCCCTTCAGGCGGCGAGCACCCGGGAGGGGATCATCTATCTGAATACCATGTCCCGGTCCGAAGCGGTCCGGGGCGCCCCGTGTCATCGGCTCACCTTCCATGTGGAGGCGAGCCTGGCCATGTACGCTGACGCGATCGGCCAGTGGTTGGTGCGGGGTGCGAAGAAGACACGGTGGGGCTACTTGACACCGGAGACCGAGGCGGGGGCCGAGATCGAGCGCATGGTCGAGCGGGCGCGTAAGCGACAAGGGGGGACCACGGTCGGGCGCCAGGTGGTCTCTGCGGGCACTCGCGATTACCGGGCCGCCCTTACCACATTGGCGAAAGCTGGTCCCGATGTCCTCGTGATCAACCTGGACGGTTCATCTCTTCTTGCCGCGCTCGCCCAGGTCAAGGAGCTTGGACTGCAGGTCGAGGTCGCCGGCGTCGTCATGGAGGCGTTCGAGTTCTGGCAAGCGGAGCCAGCCAAGCTCACCGGCGTGTGGCCCGCCCTCTGGTTTCACGGATTTTCCCGCTACAGTGGGCGCGAGTTGAACAAGCGGCTGGCCGAGGCGCTCGGCCAGCCGGCCGAGTCCCGCGCGTGGGCCACCTTCACCGCGGTGAAAGCCGCGTGGGAGGCGGTCCTCAGGGGTGGGCGGACGGACACGGCCGGGCTGGTTTCGTTCTTCGAGAAGGGACGGGGCATGGACGCCCACAAGGGCCAGCCCCTGACCTTTCGGCCATGGGACCATCAGCTTCGTCAGCCCCTGATGGTGTTGCGGTCCAAGGTCCCGGCCCCAGAATCTCCACGGTGGGACATCTTCGAGCTGCTTGGTGAAGTTCCCTTGCGGGGAACCCCCGGCAAGAGTCAGGAGGAGATCCTCGATACGCTCGGCCTCTCCGAAGCGGAGAGCGCCTGTCGGCTTGGTGCGCTGTAAAGTAAACGCACTAAGTGCGTTTACTTTGGAGCAATGGAGCAGTGGAAAAATAGAGCAATGAATTTGGAATCGCAATGCTCCATTGCGGTCTAATGCTCTAATGCTCCATTGTCACAAGATTAAATGCGTTCGTATTAGTCCAATCTGCGCATAGGAATGTCGTATGTCATGGGAGGAGGGGTGATGCGTCTCGCTCGCATTCTTCTGGGTGTCGGCCTCGCGGGCCTTTGGCTTGTAGTCGGCAGTGCCGCCGAGGCCGGTCCGCGGCTCTACGTGAGCAACGAGTTTGCCAATACGGTGACGGTGATCGATCTGGAGAAAGAGAAGACGGTGGCGACGATCCCGGTCGGGAAGCGGCCCCGGGGGATCAAGGCAAGCCCGGACCGCCGCCGCGTCTATGTCGCTCTCGGCGAGGAGAATGCCATTGCGGTGATCGACACCGCAAAGAACAGCGTCATCGAGAAGATTCCCGCGGGTGACGATCCGGAGGCCTTCGACCTCAGTCCGGACGGCCGGTTTATCTATGTCTCCAACGAAGAAGCCCACATCGCCTCCTTGATCGATATCGCGAGTCGGAAGGTGGTAGCGACGGTCAAGGTCGGCGTTGAGCCGGAGGGGGTCGCGGTCAGCCCGGACGGGAAGTGGGTCTATGTATCGAGTGAGACCTCGCACACAATCTCCGTCGTCGACGCCGCCTCCTTCAAGGTCGTGGCGACCGTCCTCGTCGGCGACCGCCCCCGGGGCATCGCCTTCTCGCCCGATGGGACCCGGGCCTACATCGCGGCGGAAGTGGGGGGTACCGTCTCCGTCCTGGACGCCAAGACCCACAAGCTCATCGACACGATTCCGGTGCTCCGCGACGATGAGAAACCCATGGGCGTGGCCGTGATGCCGGACGGCAAAAAGGTCTACGTGTCCAACGGGCGGGGCGACAACGTGGCCGTGATCGATGCCGCGACCCACAAGATACTCCAGTATATCCCGGTGGGGAAGCGGGCCTGGGGCATCGCGATCACCCCGGACGGCAAGCGCGCCGTGACGGCGAACGGGGTCTCTGAGAACGTCTCGGTCATCGATACGGCGACAGACAAGGTGATCGGGACGCTGTCGGCGGGGAAGGGGGCCTGGGGGATCGCGATTGTCTGGTAGGGATTTCTCGGCCCTAGCGACGAGGATCTACCACTCCCAGACCAGGCGGTGGCGGGCTCGATGGGCAGGGTTCTCGATCTCCCAGGTCAACGTCGGCCTGCCATCCTCCGTCTGACCCTCGACGATGGCGTTTGGCTCCTCCTGGAGTCCGCTGGCGAGGCCTCGGTCGTCCCCAGGGGCGCCGCCGCGCAAGGCCTGGTACTGGCGATAGGAGCGCTCGGACGGGAAGACGACCTCGAGGCCGGTCCGTCCCTTGCGAGGGAACTGGACGAAGTCGACCACGTATTCGACCTGATTGCGGAAGGCATCGACCCACTCGAGGGTCAGGACCACGTCGCGGGTTTCATGGAGCCTAAAGGGGGGATCAAAGGCCTGCGTCACGTTGAGCCCGCCCACGACGCGCTCCTCGGAAACCTTCCGGCCAGGAGTCACCACTACCTTCTCAATCCTGCCGTCGGCCCGCATTGCGTGGACGAATGTCTTGAGATCGGGCTCCAGGGCTTTGAGCCGAGTCCGTCTCGTCACCCGGGCCAGACGGCCCTGAGCGTCTACCAACTCGACCCGGGAGCGCAAATCCTCCATTAACCAGGGGCTCTTGATCTTGCGCGCGTAGGCCTCGATATCCTGGTCTTCGAGAACACCGAAAACCTCTCCTCGGACGAGTCCCAGCCGGAGCGGGTTCTCCCCGGCCTCGGCCAATTGGCGCAGGCGCTGGTTGAGGGTCTTCTTGTGGGCGCTGAACGTGTTACTCAGGAGCTGCACGCGTGTGTCCTGCAGGGCCGACTTGATCTGTTTGATCTCATGCCGCCACACGGTCCGGATGATCCTCCCTCGCTGAATCCGATTGGGAATTTTTCCGCCCTCATACACTCCTCGGACTGCGAGGAGAATCTGGTACGGCTTCCCTTCGCCGTAGCGCTCCCGATACTTGACGATCAGCGCATCCAGTTCCGCCAGCATGGCTCGCCTCCCCGATTTCCCTCAATACAGAAGATATAATGAAATTTCATCCCTGTTCAAGTGAAATTTCACAAACGCTCTTCCGGCGGGGTGATTTTTTTGAGTAGGTGGTGTAAGATGGGTTGGTACGCGTAAAACAACTGAGATTCCTCACGGAGGTGAGATGAGAAGGCTGCTGATCTTTTCTTTGACGTTTCTCTTGCTCTGGCCGAGTATCGCTCCGGCGTTCCACGACAGTATGCCAGAAGAGATCTACGGGAAGCTACAGGGATTTGGTGTCACCTTTCTCGAGTACGATGGGCCGGTACTGGAGAAGCAGGGGTGCTCCCACGTGCAGCAGACATTGTTGAAGTCGGGGTCGCTCGGCAAGAGTCTGGGAATCGCCTTATTTGCGCTTGACCAAGGTGGCACCTCCCAGCGCCTCATCGGTGTCGAGGTGAGGGACGCCGATCGTAACCCCGTATTCTTGTGGCGCGCATCCGACTTTTGGCAGATAGCGGCCTGCCATTTCCCGGATGAATACGGAGGGAAGGGTTGAACCCTACCGCGAGACGAGTCGGGTGGGGGCTCTCTGCGCTGCTGGCGTTTGCTCCCATCGCCCTCGCCCAATCTCCCGGACCGGAGGAGATTGTCACCCTCCTGGCCAAGGGACCCGCCCGGGGCGCGCCCAACGCCCCCGTCACGATCATCGAACTCTCCGATTTCCAGTGTAGCTTCTGCGGGAAGTTCTGGAAGGAGACGCTTCCCCGCCTCGAAGCAGAGTACGTGAGGCCGGGCAAGGTCCGTCTCGTCTATCGTCACCTGGCCATATTGGGAACGCAGTCGGTTGCAGCGGCCCAGGCAGCGGATTGTGCCGGAGAGCAGGGCAGGTTCTGGGAATATCACGATCGGCTCTTTGCCTCGATGGGCCCCTTTGCCCTGGCCAACGGAAGGCTCAAGGCGTACGCCGGYGAGATCGGGCKCGATGCGGCGGCCTTCGATCGATGCTTGGATTCAGGAAAGTATTTGCAGAAGGTGAAGGAAGAGACCGAGATGGGGCTCACCCTGGGGGTTCGAGCCACCCCCGTCTTTCTCATCAACGGCATGATGCTCGTCGGGGCGCACCCCCTCGAGACCTTTCGGGAAATTATCGAGAGTGAGCTGCGAGGGAGTCAGCGGTGACCGGTCGACCGTAGACTATCCGGGGCGGCGCTCAAGGTCGGCGAGACCGGGAAAGCCGTTCGTGGACCCGTACATCACGATGGGTTCGATCCGATGCGTTCGAGACTGACCTTAGACAACGCCTGACGCAGCTCGTGAATCCTGGGGGGTTTGCTCAACACGTAGTCGGCCTGCGCGGGCACGTCGCCTTCCGTTTTCATTTGTCTCCCCCAGCCGCTCAGCATGATCACAGGTGTCGTCGGCGATTCCCGCTTGACGGTCCGCGACACTTCCCGCCCGTCCATGTACGGCATCCCTATGTCGGTTATGACTACATCGAAGGGCTCGCCACGCTCCCTCGCTGTCCGAAAAGCGTCCAACCCCTCTTGCCCGCCATCGGCCACTTCCACCGTGTGCCCGTCGCTTTCTAGCATCTGGTTCAGCAGGTGCCGGAGCATTGGGTCGTCGTCGATGGACAAAATCCGCAGGGCCCGGAGCGGCGCGGCAGCTTCCGGGCTGGACACAGCGGCAGCCTGTGCGGGCTCCCGGATGGGCAAGATCAGTCGCATCGTCGTCCCCTTGCCCACTTCGCTTTCGATATCAATCTCGCCCTCGTGCCGCTGCGTAATACCGAACACCATGGCCAGCCCCAGGCCCGTCCCTCGTTCACCCTTCGTCGAGTAGAACGGCTCCAGGCAGCGCCGGCGGGTCTCCTCATCCATGCCCGTGCCCGTGTCGATCACTTCAAGGATAACGTGCGTGGGCGGTATCTTCCCGTTGGCTCCGTACGGCCGTACCCACACATCGGTGTGTATGGTCATCGTCCCGCCTTCGGGCATGGCATCCAGCGCGTTGAAAACCAAGTTCGTTAATGCCTCACGCAGTTCGGTTTCCACACCCATGACACGGGGGAGGGAATCCCGTAGATCAGTCTTGATTTCGATCACGATGCCGTGCTCGAGCAGGATGTCGTGCCAGCGCGGCCTCGTCAACTCAATCACCTGGTGAACAACTCGATTCAGGTTCACAGGCAGCAAGGCCTCATCCGCTTCGCGCTGGCGGTAGAACTCCCGCATCCTGGCGATGATATGGGCGATGTCCGTGCCCGCAATCTTGATGCTGTTCAGGTAGCTCTTTGCCTTCTCGCTGAGGTTCGCTTCCTTCTCCAGCAGCAACTCGCTGAAGCCGACCACGGGCGAGAGGGCATTGTTGATGTCATGGGCGATCCCAGACGCCATCTGCCCCAGCGCGCGTAATCGCTCCTGCTGCATGACGGCCTGTTGTGTCTCACGAAGGTCCTCGTAAGCCCTTTGTAAGTTCTCGTGCAAGCGGATTTGATGCGCGGCTAAGGCGACATGCTCGCTCAGGGACCGCAAGAACTCGCCTTCGGTGCTGCTGAAGCCGCGCTCCTCCGGCCGCGCAAGAACTAGCATCCCGAAGGTTTTCCCCTCAGCGCTCAAGGGCGTGACTATCATCGAACCCAGACTATGTTCCGCTAATTTGCGTGGGAGTTCTGCGTCCGCGCGCGCCATGTCGGGTACGTACACCGTTTCGCCTTGCACGCCCGCGCGGAGGCCAGTTTGGTCGACGGGAAGCGTTGCCCCCTTAGGCAGGCTCATCGCCGCGGCGAGGGGTCGGGTCCTCTGACTGGCTGCGGCGACGGTGAGCACGTCGGACTTCTCGTCGTAGAGAAAAACCATCCCAAGGGCGGCGGGCAGATCGTCTTCCAGCCGCCGTAGCAGGATACGGAAGATGCTCTCAAGGTCTTGCCGATCGGCGATGGCGCGCGTGATCTGGTTCAGGAGACTGATGCGCGACAGTTGCTGCCGCATGGCGTCCTCGGCCTGCTTTCGCTGAGCCACCTGGCGTTCAAGCCCCGCAGCCATTTCGTCAAAGGCTCGTGCCAGGTGGTCCAGTTCCCCCTGCCCGGAAATCGGTCCAATACGTGTGCTCAGGTCGCCTCCTGCCAGCCGCTTCGTCGCGGCTACCAGGGCGTTCACGCGGCGACGAATGAACAGGTCACCGCCGAACCAGGCCGCCGCCAGAGCTAGCACGGTCACGAGCCCCAGCCAGGACAGGTTGCGAGCCAACATCCGGTTGACCTCGGCAAATGCGGCTTCTTTGGGGATACCGACTGCAGATGTGACGTCCCCCGCGGGCCCGCTATGCAGCGGCGTGAACGCAAACAGGCGTGAGACCCCGTCCAGGCCGGCAACCTCCGCTGTGCCTTCACGTTGCGCGAGCATGGCCCGGACGATTGGCGCCTCCGGCATGGACTGCCCAACCCATTTTTCGTGATCGGGGTAGCGGGCCAAGATCGTGCCCTTGTGGTCAACCACAGTGAGCACAGAACCTGAGGGCAACTGGGCTTTGGCCGCGAGCTCGTTGAGCCAGGCCAAGTCCAGGGCGACGAAGACTACCGCCTGCACCCGGCCCTCCTCATCAAGGACTGGATACCCCAAATTTAGTGTAGGCTTCTTGGTGACGCGGCCGATCTGGAACTCG
Organism: candidate division NC10 bacterium CSP1-5; assembly: GCA_001443495.1. Classification (GTDB taxonomy): domain Bacteria; phylum Methylomirabilota; class Methylomirabilia; order Methylomirabilales; family CSP1-5; genus CSP1-5. The sequence continues at coordinate 404,112 of LDXR01000002.1, forward strand.
CCGATGGCGAAGTCGCGCGTCTCCACGGCCCGGCGAAAGTAGGCCCGATCGGCGACATTAATTCGGCCGGTGAAGGAGAGGGCACTGCAAAAGAGATCGCCGTTTGCCTTGATCGCGCCGAGGTTAGTATAGTACTGATATCGTTTCCCCAGCTTTGCGGAGAGGGTGTTGCACGCGGCCGAGTCGCCATTGCGCACTTCGGAGAGGTGCGCCAGCGTGACAAGGAGTTGGTGCGACCCCTCCATCAGCCGTTCTTGCTCGACACTGAATAATCGAATCAATCGCTGCGCGGTCTTTTGGGCCTCGACGACGGCCTGGCGGCGCTGTTCCAGGCCTGTGTAAAGGATGAGCCCCAAGGCCGGGATGACCGCGAGGAGGACAAGCAGCAGGAGGCGGATGCGAAGGCTCGAAAACGAAAAGCGACCCATGCCTTACCCCGTTACAGGGTTTTCCTTATGCGTCAACGACCCCGTTGGACGACGGCTGGGTCAGGGAGAGGAGGTTTATCTTTCGCAGGTGTCTGCCCTCACGGGGTTCCGCTCGGTCCTGAGATGGTGCAAAATCAATGCCATAGCCTGGTGCGGTGTACGGTCTTGAAGGGCGGTCCTCTCCATCGCAGGCGGAGTTGGGGAAGGCGAGGACCTGTGCCTGAGCTTCTTGACAGTCTCAGGTTGCGCGGCGATACTTAAGGCCATCGGGGAAAACGGGGTCAGCGGGGATTCCGGGGACATAATACTGATTTCTTCTTGGCTCGTGCAGGGGCAGTCTCATACCTTTCGCCCAAGCTAGGATTTCCAGAGTGGTGGTGCCTGGTTCGAGCGAAAGCGCCTCCTGAAAATATGAATTAAGT
>LDXR01000003.1 GCA_001443495.1 candidate division NC10 bacterium CSP1-5
CCCTCTATGACGAGCGACGTGGCCTCGGAGTTGGCCTCATCCACCTGAAACTGAATATATGCATTTGTAATTGCCGCCCCTGGCGGGATCGTCACCGCGTTGAACCGCATCCCCACAGTTTGATCACTGCCATCAAAGACCAACTCGATATCACTACTCGTTAGCGACATGCTCCCCGACGGCTTTTCTTCCGCATCGTCGGTACTCGCTGCCACTCGCACTTCTAGCCCACTTGCAGAGTAGCTGAAAAACAAAGTACAGAAAGAGGCGCAGAACCCGGCAACTATCTTGGAAAGAATACGTCTAGACAGGGGGGGGATGTGCTTTGGGGGGTGCGATACCCGGAGTTTGATGGCGCACTTGCTTGACCTGGCAGCGTACTGTCCACGCTTAACTTCTAAATCACTCGCGGAGGATTCTGGTCCAATCGGTCGCTCCAATTTGTGGGGGCCCATCAAGGATTTGGACAGCCACGTCCGCACCAAGGACGCCTCCTCGCCCTGAGAGAGGGCTATTAACGAGTGACTCTTGATAGATCCTGTAATGTGGGGTGGTGTGCCTGGAGGTCCTCCTCAATTTGCAGTGATAATCAGTAGTGGCGGATTGGAAGTTTCGCGGGAGCGATAATAGACGCCATCGCTATTATTCGAAGCCGTGGCAAAATTGTAGGTTCCATTGCCAGAAATGGCCGCGGTGACATCGAATTCGACAATATCGCCCACACTCACTGCCCCCAACGCACTTAGGGCTGGCCCATCAATGACCGGGCGGGTATTGTAGGTCACGGTAGTCTCGCCCCAGCTATTGTTGGATATGGGGTAAATCGTCCCCCCAAATATGCTCGCATCGACCACTTTGAGTCTGAGGCGGGCAGACTGCACAGGCCCACTGAGTCCGGTCACGTTGAACCGCACGTAGGCAATCTTGGTGGGGGACCCGTCTACCTGCAGCGTAGTGGCAGCCCCAAAATTGGTAGTGGGATTTCCACTGTGTACGAAGGTATCCGCCACGGGAGTAAAGGTTACCTGGGTCCCTCCACCTCCCGCACTCACCGGCCCGACCGCCGGACTCTGCACCGCCACCCCCGGGGAGGCCCCCGTGGCCGCCACCGGCGTYACCTCAAASMSRATCAGCGCCCCCTGATCGGCTGCCACCAAGGTGTAGGTCTTTGCCGTCGCCCCGCTAATCGATGCCCCATTGCGCAACCACCGATACGTCGAGGTCCCTTCCAGATCCCCATCGGCATCGTTATACGTGTAGTTGCCCGTCAACACCTGGCCCACTTGCGCCGTGCCCGCAATGGTCACATTGGTCGCCGTCGGGGGCGTGTTCGCGGGACCGCCTGCAGTTGTAATGACCAGTGCTGGCGGATTGATCTCGGCTTCGCGGGAGCGATAATAGACGCCATTGCTATTATTCGAATCCATGGCAAAGCTATACCTTCCGTTGCCAGAAATGGCCGCGGTGACATCGAATTCGACAATAGCGCCTACCGCCACTGCCCCCAACTTACCCAGGGTCAGCCCATCAATGACCGGGCGGGTGTTGTAGGTCACGGTAGTCTCACCCCAGCTAATGTCGGACATGGAGTAAAGGGTCCCCCCAAATGTGCCCGCATCGACCACCTCCAGCCTGAGGCGGGCAGACTGCACAGCCCCACTGAGTCCGGTCACGTTGAACCGCAGGTACGCAATCTGGATGGGGGACCCGTCTATCTGAAGCGGCGTGCGAGACCCATAATTAGCATTGGCGCTGTTGCTGTTCACGAATGTATCCGCCTCGGGAGTAAAGGTCACGCCACCACCCACTGGGAGGACGGTCACACCCACGGTGCCGGTGTCACTTCCGCCGTTCCCATCCCTCACCTTCACGGTGACGGTAAAGGTCTGCTGTCCCGTCATAGCTGCCGGCGGAGTATACGTCACCGTGGCCCCTGTGCCGGTAATCGTCCCTCCCCCAGGCATCACCGTCCAGGTGTACGTCAAGGGGTCTCCGTCCACATCACTGGCCGTCACGCTGAGCTGGGCCGTCTGATCCCCAAAGATCATGTTAGGGGTCGCGGTTGGCCCACTGGTAATCTGGGGCGGCGTGCCTGTACAACCGCTGTTGCCAGCAAGCAATATTTCCAATAATTTCCCGTCATTCACTTCGTCACGACCATAATCAGCGATATATACGTGTAAGATATTGGGATCGTCGCCTAAATCACTGCTCGGAGCAAAAGTAATCCCCTTCGGGTGGAGCACCCCAAACGGTTGGATATCAATGATGGTGACAAGTTCACCGCTCGTTGTGACCTCAAATATCTTTTTGTCCGGGCCAGAGACGACAAACAAATTTCCACTACACCTGTCGAATGCAATACCTTCAGTATCTTGTATTACGCCTGGCAGGAAAAACGAACGTAAAAGGGTTCCAGAGGGTGTGACTTCAAAAACAGTACTGGCAACACCATCTGAAATGAATAGGTTCCCCGTAGTAGGATCAAAGGCTATATCCGACGGGTCAGTACTCCCAAAAGCGAGGGTCGAGAAACTCGAAAGCGCTATTTCTGGGTTCAGAGGGTTAACCTCAAATACCGTTTTCTTATCGTCATCCGGGATAAATAATGTTCCAGTCACGGAATTAAACGTGACCCCTGTGGGCTCCTTAGAAAACTTTAAAGTACTATACGGTGTGAGGACAGCACCGGAAGGAGTAAGCTCGAACAGATTGAACCCTGTGAAAAAGGGTGTTTCGTCGACCTCTGAATCAGCGAGCCATATTGAGGCATTCGCAGGGAAAAAACCCAAGCCCGCCGGATCAGAACTGCCAAAAGTTGTCGTATCAATTGTATTAACCAACGTGGCTTGTTGGGCTTCCAGCGGCCTCGCTGTACCCAGCATTAACCCGATTATCCCTACTCCCACGATCTTCAGTAAGATCTTATTTCTGACATACATGATACTCTTCCTCCTCTATGGTTCGCCCGGCCACTAAGTTCGGCCCGTTTTTGTTCTCCTCTGGCAGAGCGCCTAGGGCAATCGCTCCTGCAGTGAGGCGGGAAGAAGCTCGAGCCCTCCACCGCCCGGATCCGGAACCCCTTCTGGTGGATTTATTCGGCAGGGCTTCTGTATCTAGCGGCCTTCGAAACGCAGTACGGTGGCTAATGTCTTGATCAGGATGCTCAATTCGAGGCGAACGGACCTGTTCTTGATATAGTAGAGTTCATACTGCAGTTTTTCTTTGGCATCGTCAACTGATGACCCATACCTAAAATTAATCTGTGCCCAACCGGTTAGGCCAGGTTCCACGAGATGGCGTGTTTCGTAAAAAGGTATGGTCTCCGCCAGCTGCTTAACAAATTCTGGCCGCTCGGGCCGGGGTCCTACCAAAGACATCTCGCCCTTCAACACGTTCCATAGCTGCGGCAGCTCATCGATTCTTGTTTTTCTAAGAACGTGGCCGACAGCCGTGATTCTGGGATCCCCCTCCGCCGACCATTGGACGCCTTCCCTCTCAGCATCCTTGACCATCGTGCGAAACTTGATGACATCGAATAAGCGTCCACCTTTGCCCACTCTTTTTTGCCGGAACAGGATTGGGCCGGGATCGTCAAGTTTGATTGCCAAAGCAACTAGTGGAAATATCAAAGCAGTAAGTATCCCCAATAGGACTGCTGCGGCTAAATCCAGGACGCGTTTAAAGGTCTCAAAGCCACGTTTATTGAATTCTCGTAGGTTTTCGACGAACCATCCCTCGTTGATGGCACAGACGGGTATCTTCCCAGTAAGCTGTTCAGACAAGTGGCTAATCTCCACAACATGAATCCCGGAGCACAGAAGTTCGTAAAAAAGTCCCCGTACGGATGGCTCTTCGCGTAGTTGCCTCGAAATTGCCAATATATCTATGTGATTCCCGTTAAGGCAATTGAGGATTGTGGAGGCCGGTGAGACATTCTCACCATTCCACAAAACAAATGAACGCGAAATCTCAAAACCTAGATGGCTACTTTCACTCATGATCCTGTGGAAGTCGTTGATTTCCGTCTTTTTGCCGCAAAGCAGGATTTGCATCTTGGTGCCGTTACTGCTCCAACGCAAGAACAATACACGCCAAGCAAAAAGAAGGGGTGCGGCCAGTGGTAGATCCATAACCAAGATAGTCTCAGGGAGCATGAGAAAAGAAGAAAAGGTGTCAAAAAAGACGATGGTAACCATGCCCGAAATGCCAAGGCCTTGGAGAAGTCTTCTTCCTATGGTTCCAGGTGTGGCAAAGCGTTCTATGTCATAGAGGCCGACACTATAGAAAAACACAAGCCACGCCCCGAACAGGATATTAGATGCAATGAGGTGTCGGGGCACTACCTCAAAGTTGAGTAATGCAAAGTGCCCCATCGTCAACAGAAGGAATAAGGAAAGGTTCAAGAGCAGGAGATCACCTAAACACAGGATGCCCTTCCTCAGGGGAAAAGATATGGAAATCCGCCTCTTACCCTTAAGAGCGAAGGGCAAACAAATTGATTCTGCTCTGTTTAGACCGCCTTCAATCATATCCTGCCTTGTACGTTCATGATTACGGCGATTCTGAGACGGCTCGTTCCCTCATTCACGTGTGCAGAAAGAATCGCCGCGTTGCGCAGCGGAATGTAGTTCTTTGTACAAAGACTCGACTTGCGCAACCATCCTTTGCCTGGAAAAATAGCTAGAACGCTGCTGAGCAACTTGCCCCATCTCACTACACAGAGTTTCATTATTGAGTAAATACAGAATACGCTCTGCCATTTCCGAAGGTTGGTGTGGAGTCACAAGAAAACCGGTTTCTCCATCAATTACAACATCGCTCGCACCATCAACATTGTTGGCAACAATTGGCTTACCAGCACTCATCGACTCAAGAAACGCAATGGGCAAGCCTTCCCAAAGCGAACTCATAGCCGTTATGGTCAGCATGGATATGATTCTGGGAACGTCATTTCTATAGCCCAATAGGAAGAACTTCTCTTTCAGATTAAGCTCATCGATTAAGCGCTCACATTTAGGGCGCAATGAGCCATCACCAACAATCACAAACTGAACCTTTGGGTAACGACTGACTACTATGGCGGCAGCGCGAATGAAATCCAGCGGATTTTTTTGTCCATCTAAACGACCAATCATTCCCACAAGCTTACAGTCTGGATCCAGACCCAATTTGTTATGCATCTGTGTATCATTGACAGGTTGGCGAAATCTTTCCAAGTCAATACCATTGTAGATCAAGGTATATTTATCTTCTCTGCCGATCCGATGTGCCAGCCCCTTCTGAATGTCGGGCCTAGATACAACGATCATCTGGTTGGTGAATCGCGCGCATAGGCGCTCCAGGTTCACATAAAACATCTGATGTAGTGTCGACTTTCTTGCATGTAATCCCCAACCATGAACGTGATGTAAAATCACAGGGACGCCTGCGCTAAATGCTGCGATCCTTCCAATCACCCCGGCCACAGAAGAGTGCGTATGTACGATGTCATAGTTTCCTTGCACCATAATGCGCCGAATATCCGCAACCCCCTTCAGATTTACAACTGGGTTTATATGATTAATCAAGCTCGGTATAATTCGAGTATTGATGCCCAGTTCATGTGCCAGGTATGTCACATCAGTTCTGCCTGGGGGGATGGGACCTGTTACAAGGCGTGCATCGAAGTCGGGATGGTTATTGAAATGGCTTGCGAGGTCTAAGACAACGTTTGTGGCCCCGCCTGAGGCTAACCCGGTGATAACAAACAGCACGCGGATCTTGCGTGGGACCACCCTGTAGGTATCTTCATGATGGACATCCAGAACTAGTTGATTGCATCCGTGCTCTTTTCTGACAATATGCGTGAGATGAACACCTGTGGATGTTTCCTTAGCAATGGTTCGTCTTTCTCCTAATCTAAAGCGTGGAGATAAATCCCCTTCGAGTAATTCGTTGCTGTGCTTATGACGTCGAGTCATAGATATATCTCCTCCGGTGTGGATGGAAGGTAATAGAGATGTTTAGAGGCGTGACAGGATAAGAGAGCCCAGACGGGATGGATTTTTCCTGACTAATCAGTTAGCCGGAGGTTGGTCAGTAGCGAGAATCTTCCGTTATGGTCTGATCCTTTCCAAGGCTGGAGGGACATGATTGCCTGTTATCTGAGTATAGATTTCCGCGTATCCGGAATGCATAGCGGTCAGGCTAAATCGCTGCTCGACAAGCTCTCTGCATTTATTGCCTATCTCTGTTCTCTCGGAAATTGGCATCTCTCTAAACCTCCTGATTTCTCGGGCAAATCCCGCTACGTCATCCGGGTGGATCAAGGGAATAAAGTCTACGCCTTCCGCTATTTCTCGGTGCGGCGGAATATCGGAAAGTAGAACCGCACAGCGACACGCCATCGCTTCAAGAACCGCAACAGGGAGTCCTTCTCCGTACGAGGTAGAGATGAATAGATCTGCGCGAAGTAAATGATCAAATACCTTGTCACGCGGAATCAATCCCGTGAACTCTATCTGATTTTCAAGACCGACTTCCCTGTTTTTTATTATGAGTGAGTTTCGCAACGGCCCATCGCCAATATATACCAGGCGGCTCGTTTGGCTTGTTTGATTAATGCTCTGTTGAAAAGCGCTTATAACAGAAAATGGATTCTTTATCTCAACTAATCGGCTGATGGCTATGATTGTAAAATCACTCGTTTGGCGAGGTCGTTGGCGGGTATTCGCTGCAACGTTGTCAACACGGGCTATATCCAGACCATTTTGAACACAGTCAAACCTATCACCCGCTAGCCGCCTGTAAAGAACAGGGAAGCTATCGTAACTTGCCCGACTACAACAGACCACCCTTTGAAAACTGGCAAAGACGGGCAACCACAATATGCGGTTTCGAAGCTTGTAGTTTGGGTAGCTGTCATGTACGGTAACGACTGTAGAGGGCTTGAATTTCCGGTAGGCGAATCGCGTGGCCGCAAGAAATAGGAAGCCGCAGTGGGGCGAATGGGCATGAATAATATCATATTCTTTTTCGGCCAGGGCGGCCTTCAAGGCGCGAAAGAAGCCTTTGAAAGAGCCATCCCCCTCAAACAAGGTGATCGTTTTGGGCGGCTTCATGTCTGATTTGAAAAAGGTGCATAATGTAATTTCACGCTTGTCCGCCAATGGTAGAGAAAATTGGTTATAAACCTGATCGGTCTCTCCTATCTCAACATTAATATGCAGGATCCTAGTGGGTCTCTTCGACTTATACAACATACGACTTCTCGTTTTCACTTGGTGGCATAGCCGAAAACAACAATGCGATCTTAGGCACGACCATTCAGCAATAGACTGATGTACTTATCGACCACAGCTTCGAAAGAATAGGGTTGCCAGCTTTCTTCGGTTGGATGGGGCGTCTTACCCTCCAAACCTGCTTCAATCGCCTGGGCCAAGGCCGTTACATCCTCAACCGGTACCAATGAGCCGTACAGTCCATCGGCCAGAATCTCCCTGGGGCCACTTGGACAATCGGTCGCAATGATGGGTGAACCACAGCATAGCGCTTCGATGAGGACCGTCGGCAATCCCTCCCATCGCGAGGAGAGGACGTACAGGGAGGCCCGGCTCATGTACGCATACGGATTCTCTACAAACCCTGGCATGGCGACATCAGCTTCCAGGCTAAGTTTATTAACCAGCGCCTCGAGCGCAGGGCGGTCCGGTCCTTCGCCCAAGATCAGCAACCGGGCTGGCCGAGTCTGGCGTACTTGAGCAAAGGCCTGAATGAGGGTGGGAAAGTCCTTCTGTTTTGTCAAGCGACCGACCGCCAATACAACTGGCGGTTGACCGGCTTCAAACCACGGGTGATTCAAGGGCGCCCGCGCCTTCTCCCGCAGCTCGGGCGTCACGACCGGGTTGTAAAGGATCTTGATTCGCTCGCGAGGTAGCCCTGTCACCTGGCTCAAGTCATCGGCCACCCCCCCAGAGGTAGCGATAACACAATCGGCCCACGGGTAGAAACGCTTGACCAGGTGCGGCACCATTCTTTGGCGCCATTTGGCCGAATTGCCAGCCGAGCGCGACAGGGTGTTGTGTTCAGTGACCAGCAGTCGGCAGGGAACGCCGGCCAGGCGTCGGGCCCAGAGGGCGACGACGTTGGCATAGTCCAGCGCAGAAAGCAAAGCTTCGGGCTGCTCACGTCGCAGGTAGCGCGCCAAAGCTGGTAGACTCGTCAATACCCGTGAAGCTTTCAGGTCCACGAGCCGGATTCCCTCGTGAACATCGCTCAGATATGGGCCTTTAGCCTGGGCTAACACCAAGTCTACGGCACAGCCACACCCGGCAAGACCGTGAGCCAGATTGAGCATTACCCGTTCGGCGCCACCTCCATACAAAGAGGGGAGATAGATTGCAAATTGTTTTCGTTGATCGCGCATGGCACAGCGACTTTCCAACCGCCAATTTACTGTGGCACTTCTATATCCCATCCCTCATACACGCCACACCACGTGACTACGTATAAATGCTGCGTATTCTTGGGATCAAAGACGACCTGGCCTTTATGTTTAAATCCTCCCTTAAAAGACATAGGCAAGTAGGGATTTATCTTTTCCCATGTCTCCCCACCGTTTTTCGACCGAAAAAGCCCCGTATCTTCGTACCGCATATCCCGGGCATACAAGGCTCTGTAAACGATATTTTTGTCCTTCGGATGGACCGTAACAAACTGGGTTTGCTGCTCATCAACTCTTTTCCATGTTTTCCCTGCATCCGTACTCTTCCAAAGATGCGAATCAAAGGTCCAGTGCAGCTTCCCCTCACCCTTTGTCGCGACCACATAAATGACGGCAGGATCACTTTTTGCCAATGCTAACGATTTTATTGTCCCAAATAATTCCGGGGATACTTTTCTCCAGAGGTCACCTCCATCTGAGGTCTTGTACAGACCTCCGTAGGAAGCAAGATAGATTTCCAAGTTATTTTGTGGATTCATTGCAAATTTCAAATAATAGTCATCATTGCTAACATCCTTAATATTGTCCAGGCCAAATTGAATTTGCTCTTTCCATGTCTTAGCGCCATCTTCGGATTTATACACTCCAGTGGAATATGCAACATACATCGTACGCCTGTCTGGGGGCGTGGTTGGATCAATTAAAATATCCTTCACGCCTAAAGTGGTAAAAGTGTCCTTTTTTCTCTGATATTTCTTCGCATTATTCTTTATAAGCTTATGGGAAGGCACAAAATCAGGGCCAATACTTTTAAAGGTAACACCCCCATCATCACTCTGGTATAATTTCCATATCTCTTTCTCTCCTAATCTGTCTAATGCAACCTTTCCCATCGTGCCGAGAAAAAGCCGGTCTCTCACATCAGGATCGTATACAACAACCCTGGTATCCACCCCCTCGCGAGCTAAGATCCCCCAGTACGACCATTCCCACCAATTGCCACCATCTCTGGAAATCTGCAGCCCTTCGTCATCATATGATATGGCAATATTATTACTCAATGGATCCAGTGCAACATCCTGTGGAACAATCACCTGGAAGTTACTACGTGCCATCCGTTTATGGGTAAAAGTGGAGAGACGTGTCATAGGCCCAAATTGTTTCATCGCAAGATCGTAAGAAGAAGATTTGTCACCATATTCAAATCCCAGCTCAAACCATGTCTTACCCCCGTTGGTCGTCATAAGCGCTCCAGACTTTCCGGTAATAATTACATGATCAGCACTGCTGGGAGCCATTACAATACTGTGAAAACCACCTACAATTCCCCGGTTGGACCAATCCAAATTTCCCTCTCCTGTTTGCAAAAGATGCTCAGCGTATTTCCCGTCGAAATCCGGGATGTGATTGTCCCATCGACCCGTTGGATACAATATTTGTCGCCACGACTGTCCCTGATCACGCGATTTGAACGCTTTATTGTCGACAACACAGAATAGAGTATTTGCATCAGCAGGCGTGGAGGCTATTTTAATGAATCTTTCTGTCCTCTCTATTCCGATAGCGTTTTCTAGACCATTATTTGTTCCCACCCAGGTTTTCCCAACGTCATCGGAACGGTAAATCCCCCCATAGATTTTATCTGCTTTTTTGATGGGAAACATGGAGGCAAACAGAATTGTGTTCTGACGGTCAGATACCAGCGTAAGGTAATTGAATTCCAAGGAATGGGCAGCTCCTATTATGTCTGTATTTACCTTTTTCCAGGTCGAACCATAATCTTCGGAGATGATGAGTCCCGGTGTTTTAGATTGTGGATGTCTTAGCGCAAATATCCGTTTATGTCCTTTGCCTGCTATAAAAGAACTATTCGGATCAATTAAGATGCGCGCCCACACATTTCCTCGTTTCTGATCTTCTCCTAACGGATTTATCGTTTTCCAAGATTCGCCACCATCGATTGTTTTGTAGATCACGGTTCCATTTACCCAGTTCTGAAAATACCCGGCTCCCGGGTCGCCGCTACCAGCGTACACGATCCTAGGATCCGTTGGGTCCACCTCAATATTGCCAATAAAATACGATGCGTCTCCGCCTAACAGAAATTCCCAGTTTTCCCCACCGTCACTGCTTTTATATAAACCATGAGTGCCGCCCGCCCATATGATCTCGGGTTTTTTCGGGTCAAAGACGCTTTGATGGGCACCCCGATAACCAGGATACCCGCCATATCTATATTGTGAGGTGACATATTTTCCCAATATATTCCAGGTTATACCTCCGTCCCTAGTGATAAAATGGAGTCCCATATCGATACCAATGGAAAAAATGCTTGGATTGGTTGGATGAAAGGCGGGACCACGCATGGTGCCTCTGGTTCCAGGTCCAATTAATCTCCACTGCACTGCCTGTGCTTGGATTTGTGAATGGTAACCTAGAGTAAGAGTAGTTGTTGCAAAGATTATTAAAACTCTGACAGTTCTTTTCATTACCTTCGCTTTCAAGTCTTTTCACCTAAGGCTGGACTGGATTTTATCGAGCCAGATTGGTACATCCCCGTCCAGATGGCTCCCCATTCACCCCCTACCATCTTCTCATTTTCTCCAGCAACTCACATCGATTTGCATACACTGTTCGAGTTCATCAAATTCATCCTGATATTGCTGGCTCAGACGTTGTTTCAATTCTTCATCAAGTGGTGGCAGCGAGTCTCCCTTTGCCAGGATTCGCGGGATGCTGGTTCGCATTACGAAATCGACAACCGGCTCTAAGTGCCACTTACGAAGCTGGCGTCCTGTCATTGCAACACAACCATAAAGGAATTGGAAAATCGGTACGCTGCTCGGATTAACTTTTCCACTCCCCGCAGATGGTGGAAACTTATCGACGGCAATGGCCAGGAAATCTGCTAAGGTTGTTTTAGTTTGCAAGATATCAATAACAGCATCCTCAAATATCAGGGCTAAGATTCGGGTTCTATCAAAATAGCGCAAGTACCGCTTAAGATAGCGACTATAGAATCCTCTTTCTAGCGCCCTGGGGCGGGCAGCCAGAAAATCCTCAAACGAGCCTCTATAGTTCCTTCTCTGGACATAAAAACCGAACTGCGAATGCGCTCGATTAACTGGATGCCTCAACATAACTATCAACTTGCTCTGTGGCAGTGTCTTGAAAATTCGCTCTGGACAGTCGGCGCATTCAACATATTGTGGTGAGATCTCTCCAATGGCTTGATATCTTTCGGCATGCTCCGGTTGAGGGAATAATGTCTCATACCAGCTAAGACCACGTTCGTAATACTGATCGAAAAAGTTAATTTCGTCCCGAAGGGTGGGCGTATACACATCCGGATGGCTGGCCAGCAATGTATTCAGCCACGTTGTGCCAGCTCGCGGTGCCCCGATCCCTAAAAAGGTAGGTAAGGTCATCTAGGTGTTCTCTTTAAAAGAGGGGAGATGAATGGTGATTCGTTCATTGACGCCTACCGAACGAATTGAGCGAAAGACTTGTCACGCCGAACAAGCGGTACCATTTCGTCCCGAGTACGGGTCAGGGCCGCGCTGGCGATGACGAAACTCAGAAACAGCCAGGTTGCCTTTTTATACTCGTACGTCAGGGCAGAAGCGCCGATGGCCCAAACCAAGAGAGTCGTAAGCCAGAATCTTGCGTCCCACTTAGGCTGGCCCCACGCGCTGATAACGGCGAACATCAGTATGGATCCAAATAGGGCGAACCCTATCAGCCCAAGCTCAACCAAGACCGATATAAAGGAGTTGTGAGCTATCTTACCCAGGCTATTCTCAGAGCTATACATGTCACCACCCACACCTATAAGCGGATGTTCCGAAAAGGTCGCAAGGCCTTCACGCCAATTATTTGTGCGATTATTGAGAGTGCCCTCAGAGAGTTCAGCATACGTAGTACCTAGCCGCTGAAAAGATCTTAGTGATTGGACATAAGGTAGCAAAATGAAGGCGGCCGATGTTAAAAGCAGCAGAACCGCAACCCGTGCTGAAAGTCGAAGACGGGTAAGTGCGGCAAGGCCAAACGCCATGCCAGGTACCGCAGCAATCATGGCTGTGCGAGTGCCGGACAGGGCAAGCCCCACAAAGGCTGCCGGGATGTAGGCGTAGTTTACCAACTTTAACAGGCCGCTCATTCTGGTGGTGTTCGCTGAAGCGGCAAGGTAAAAGGCCACAGGTATGCCCAAAACCACGATGAACCCGAATCCGTCAGGGTTACTCTGATCAGAAGGACTGAAGCGTTGATAATGACTATAAAAAACGTTGCCGGAAAAATAGTTGGCAACCGCAATGCCAATGCCTACATATTCGCCCAGGATGAACGCTTGAAGTCCGGCCAATAGAGCTGCTCGTGTAGTGTAAAGATCCCACAAAATAAAGACCATTCCGAGCAATTGAACCCATCTCACCACGTGAACTACCGTCGTCTCGGGATCCGCGCTCCAGAAGACACTCACAGCGTTCCACAACACAAAGAGGCAGACCATTATGTGAAATGGGCCGGGTTTGCGGACTCGGTCCGTGATAACAACTGTCGCCAGCCAGCAAACTGCCACCGCAAACCCGATGAGTTTGGACGCGGTACCCAGGCCGGGAAGCTCGATCACGCCTTCCCAAGGAATGAAAAAGATAAAAACCAGCGACAGCGTAAATGCAATAGTACGCATGGTTAATGTTCCCCAAGAATGTGGCGCATTTTTACGTCTTCTCTAATTTCCAGCTCTGAACAGCGAGGCTAACACGCTCCAGCACCTGCCGGGAAAGTGATCGGGCTGCCACTCCTATAACCAGTAGATATGTCAGGCCGCCTGCCATTATATAAACAGATAGCTGCAGGTACAGGTTGAACCCCTGGTGCTGAAAGACATTTTTCAATCCCGCGATAACTAGAACCATAATCAAGGAAGCGGATAGTGGTGCCGCGAACTGCCGAAGGTACGTTCTGAAATCGATTTGGATCAGTCTGCGCACGGCCATATAGGAAACTGGCGCGAGTAGATAGCCGACAATGACGTATGAGGCAGCGACGGCTACAATGCCCCAGCGCACGGCGAGCACGAAACCGGTCACGCTGCAGACGGCATGCAGCAGCATAATACCGAATTGCCACGAGGGTTTACCGCAGGCCTTCATAACGCTGCCGTTAAAGGCTATAGCCGACTGCAGGATACCAATCAACGCCAGAACCTGCATGACGGGAATACTGGGTGCCCATTTCTCGCCGAAAACAGCCGGAACCACTTCTGGGGCCAAGATGGCCAGCCCAATGAAGATGGGAAAAGCTAGCAGGCTTGTATACTGTGTGACCTCGTAGAAGGCGCGTCGCATCCGTTTCGGTTTGTCTTGAAGGCGAGAGAATGTGGGAAACGCCACGGAGTTGATAATACCCGTAGCTACTCTTGTGATGACTAACAGCAACCGGTAGCCTATCGTGTAATAACCCAGCAGAGTCGGCCCCAAGAAATAACCGATGAGAAGATCGTCCGAGTGTCGGACCAACACTCTTAAAATGTTGTTTCCCACGACATATACGCCAAAGGTGAAGAGTTCCTTGTAATGCTTCATGGAGAGGCTAAGCCCTGGCCGCCAATCACTGGCCCGCCACAGAACAATGACCCCAGCCAGGCCCATCGCCAGATTCTGGGCGACCAGACTCCAGACGCCGAACCCGGCGAAAGCGAGGCTTACACCGACAATACCACCCGCCATTGTGGCCGTGAGTGAGCGGACGGCCAGGCTCTTGAACGCAAGCTCACGCTGGAGAATTGCCATCTGCGAGCTGCTCAGGGCGCTAAGTATGAAGCTAATTGACAGCCACCTCAAAACGGGCGCCAGGCGCGGCTCTGCAAACAATGCGGCCACCAATCCTGACACCGCTATGCCGCCAACTGTCAACAGGATGCCGGTCAATATACTGATCCAGAAAGCCGTGTCGAGATGTTCCCGCTCGAGATCGGCGCGTTGCACGATTGCAGCGCTGAAACCTTGGTCCAGGAAAATATCGACAAAGGCCGTGAAAACAGAGGCCAGGGCCACCAAACCGAAATCTTCTGGACCCAGGAGGCGCGACAAGGCTACAAAGGTGACGAACCAGATAGCCGTCCTGCCCCACTTTTGGATGACGGACCAAACAATTCCTTTAGCTGCTTTTTCTCGCAAGCTCATTTATTACAGATCACCCCCCTGGGTTTCTTCTTGCTTTCCATTGAAAACTGCTCATCGCCTTATCCTGAGATTTCAGGAACGCATCCTCCTTTTCCGTTTCGCACCCTTGTCCCGTGATCGACCTAAACAACCGGGACTCCCCTTCGATAGAGATGAAGCAAGGGTGTATAGAGCGTATAGTGTTTCAGGCGGCACAAGGTCAAGTTCCAGTAATTAAAATTGTTACGCTGTGTCTCCCGGTAACGCGCCACGTCTCCCTCGAGCGAAGGTCCATATTCTCGTTCATAGGTTGGGTATAACTCCTGTCTGACAAAGTCGTAAAGCTCCACGTCCGCCTTTTGAGCTTCGATGAGCATCTGTCGGGTGCTTTCGGTCGAGAGTAGGCGTTCTTTAATGGTATTCTTACGAGCCACGTTCACCCGCCTGTACGAGATATTCAAATCATTGGCCACTAGGGCTTTCAACAACACCATTGATTCATCAAAACGCTCAGTTAAGCCCACGAAAATGTTCTTTTGTTGGATAATCCGGATCGCTTCAGCCACATCGGCTTTACCAGCGATCCACTTCGTTTGGTGGTTTTGCGGCCACTCCTGATGGATCCACTCTTCAAAGACCAGGTTTTTCTTCCTGGAGACTTGCACCTTATATTGAAAACGAGATGCGCATAGCTTCAGGGGGTCACGCATGAGAGTGAAATACTTGAACTCGGTGCCATTGGCCCCCAAATCGACATAGCCGGTGATGCGATGCCCGGCAATGCTTTTCAGGTTAGGGTAAACCCTGTGCAAGCGTTGTAGATCGTGCTTGGAAAAAGGCGGGCCTGTCGACCGGGCGTGCCAGGGCTCCACCTGACAGTGACGCAGCCCATAAGAACTACGCAGGATGTGGCTCAGTGTGGTGCCTCCAGTTTTGTGCATATGGATAAATGCAAGCACCAGCTATCTCCAAAAAAATCACAGTCCCCGGACACCATCAAATGTGGCCAGAACTTCACCTACAATCTGCTCTGCCGATTTTTTACTTGTGTCAAAACGGAGCAACGCTACTTGATGATCAGTCACAGATCGGACGATTAACCGCTCCATGGCTGTTCGGTACCGAGTCAAGAATTCGTATGCCTCCCTTTCACATTTCTCCTTGATTACATGCCAGTGGTCACGGCAGCGAATGCGGTCCAGCAGGATCACATTCGGCGCATCAAGCCAGATGATCATATCCAGAGTAGCAGCCCACTGACTAAACAGATTGGCCCACCATCTCGCGTACAGTTGACTTGTGGTCAATTCGGGGCCAAACTCACGGAGCGTAGCCAGCCTGTAAATTGGTCCATGATCCAAGACGGTCACCACATCATTATTCAACGCCTCTTGCCGAAAAACATGAAGCCCTGCCTTTAGATATACCATTGATCTGGTTTCTCTCCAGTTAAACCACCTGCTGTGTCGGTAATGGCGAAGATACGTCGGCAGCATAGAAAAGGTATTGCTTATGAAGAATGGAATTTGCCTTGTCTTGGGGAGAGGAATACCCGGCTGGATTGTTTTATCCCGTCGGCTCAGGGCTCGCACAAGTGTAGTCTTTCCCGCGCCTGCGGGCCCCATGATTTCCACTACGAGGGGTGGTTTTTCTACAATTGTGTTACTGGTGGCCCCGTTATTCATACTGCGTCCTAGCGTAATCCGCGTCGAGCCGTGCCTTGAGGGCGTTGCAAACATCTTGGATGGTGGGATCAATGCCCGGCCGTGGGTGCTTGCCCACCGAGCTTGCGAAAATGCCATCGATAATCGCGGGATCAAAGGGGAAGCCCAGGAAGCCAAAAATCCTCCGAAATGCTTTCTCCGTGTTCAGGACGGTATCCTCGTACTGCACGATTAACACACGCGGGTCCACGTGGAGGTTGAGGTCGAAGTAAAGCTGGTTGCGCATGTACCAGTAGAGAGAGGCAACGTCCTCGTTGGAGAGATCCTCACGAAAAAGCTGGCCGAAGAGCCGCACCGTGTCGGCGCTTATCCGCTTACCACGTGAGCCGAGCTTCTCGAGCTCGCCACAAGCGACCCAACGCGCAAGATTCTTTTGGTGCTCTCCCCACCCTCTGCGGACGCAGGAGTTCGCGACATCCTCGTAGCAGCGGTAGACCCAAATCGCCCTCGCACCCTCGAACCGTGAGAGCAGGTCGTCAGTGAATTGGGAGTCGAGGATGCTGCCAAAGCTAATGATTGGGGCTGGCATGCGACGGATCAACCACTCGATGATCCAGTCCGCGCGGAGGTAATACGCATTGAACGCGAGGCTGAACTCGCTCTCCTGGTAGGCCCAACCATGAGGCGACTGACCGATGGCGTTGCACACCATATTTGTCCCGGAACGATTGCAGCCAACGATAAAGACTGGGAGCTTCTCTGTGGTCGGGTGTGGCGTTCGGCGCATCTGTCGCCACTTGCGTCTTCGTTCTAGTACACGGCTTATCGCCCTCTCGACGTCGATGTTCCGAAGCCGGTTGATGACCCGTTTCCGCCGCATATCGCGCCCGTCGTAAGGACGGGTCTCGATCGCACGCCCCAAGCCCCAGGAACGGCGGAGGCTATCGGGAGACTTTCTGGTCATCTGGCACTCTCCTATTTGCCATCCTTTACAACTGTGACCAAATGACAGCCTTTAAGTCAGTTAGGATGTCTCTCTTCGATTTGCTGCCATCAATAACGTGGGCGTCCGTGCGAGCCCAGTTCAGCTCCCATATCTCAGTATTTCGCTCCCGCACGAAGGCCGCATCCTCATCGGTCTTACGTTGAACGGCGATCTCTGGGTCAACTCGGAGTACGACTAACACCTCCGGCAACACTGTTTGGCGGTAGTAACTTTCCTCTCGCTTTACCAAACTCCTGGCGAATCGACTGGCTCGATGCGGGCTCATGAATTGGTCAGCTAGCGGTCCATTTTCTAGTTGGCTCAGGAATCGTCCGCCTTGAGGCCCATCCATGAGCGTGATTTGAGGCAGAGGAAACCTGTCAAGGATTGCCAAGCCACCATTGGCGGCAAAACGTCGAGCCTTAATATAGGTCCAGTAGCGATCACGGGCTCTACACACCTCTCGCAGCAGCCACGGATATCCCGGAGATAGAAGAGATTTCTGATTAAGCGTCTCTCGAAAGGATGAATCCACCGGATATAAGCCCAATAAGTTGCCAATCTTTAGGATTCCTCTAATAGTCAACGTCGTCCACGACCAGGAGGGTCTTCCCAGGTGTACCCTGGCCGTTGCAAAATTCTTCGAAAGCCAAGCGTAGAGCCCATCGATCGCTGTTGACTTGCCGGCGCCGTCCCCGCCGACGATGGCGATCATGGCCCCCCCATTCTCCAAGCGACATTTGGGTGAGGATTTGAAGATACGGCGGCGCATGGCCAAAGTCGCTCGACGCCACAGCTTCAAATAGATATCGATAGGCACCGGGCGACGGGCGTTTGCCCGAAGTTTGGTCTGCAGTTGTTGCCCAGTTTTCACCCGCGTCCAAGTGGAGCAACCTGGTTGCAGCGCTTGCAGGCAGTTGTTGAACAACTCAATACTTATATAGGGCAGATGCCGCTTTAAGATGTTATCCACACGATCCTGGTTAATCCGGGCCTCTAGGTAGGCTAGCTCTCGTCGCTCGGCGGCTCTCAATGTCCCCTCGCCACCAAGAATAACGTCCCACGTCGAATGTTTTAATACCATCCGAATGACGAAAACGATGAATTCAAACTCGGCTGCGGGAACTTTGAACAGATCGTCCTGAACGGCCGACTCAAGATAGGGCCGCTCGATCGGAAGGCGATAATTTTTTGTCATATCATGGCCCAGAATGAGTTGATAATGGGCATGAACATGGATCAATCTATCCGCCGCTTCATCATAACCGTAGTAGTCCAGAACACCGGGTACCTGTTTTTCTGCCGGAGCCTTTCCTTGCTTAAATCCTAATCGACACAAGATTCTGGTAAATCGTGGTACGTCAGCCCGGCTCACCAGGAGATCAAGATCGTTCTCCCCGCTGGCCGAACGGTCGAGCGCGTTGTTACTTTTCCAATGACAATAGGTTATTCCTTCTGCCTCTAACGCTTGGCACAGTCTATGGATGAGATCCAGTGTTGACGGCTTATCGGTGATGCTCTTTTCGAGCAGGCGATCCAAATTGTCCGAGCTGTTGGTGTTACGATAGCTCTGTTGGGTCGTGGCTATATGTTGGTAATGATTCATAACTCTTCCCTTTTTTCAAAAACGTCTTCACCGTTCTTTACCGCATCAAGAGCTATATTTGAGATTTCCGGTCGCATAAACCAGCTAGGGGGCCTCTCTCCTCTCAACAACATTGCTCTAGCGTGTGAGCCACTTATTATGCGTAGCTTATCGCTTTCCTCATGATGAGCGAATTTACCGTTTTCCTCTACATATCTATTCAATTTTCTTGAATAGAAAATCTCATTGAATTTAACTATCTCAATTCCCAAATCGGGAAAGTTATCGAATATTCTGTGGGAGGCATACGGGTCATAATAATCGGCAACGCCTGTATGGTCCCGGCCAATAATGAAGTGACTGCATCCAAAATTCTTTCGACACAGGGCGGTAAATACAGCTTCTCTGGGGCCCGCATACCTTGAGAATGTCGCAAACGCAGCGAGTACAACCTTTTCTTTCGGGTAAAAACGTTCTATTATTTTCTCATAGCTTTTGATAATGTACTCAGGCTTGAAATCTCCGGGTTTCTTCTTGCCGACTAGCGGCTGCACAAGAAGGCCATCGCAATGTTTGTCTGCCAGTGCTTTTAACTGCATAAATTCATGGCCCCTATGCGGCACATTTCGCGTATGGAAACCAAGCACCTTGGACCAGCCTCTGTCTTCAAACAGTCTCCGTAGTTGTTTTGGGGTTAGTTCATATGCCCTTGTTTCTGATCTTCTACCTTTGATTAGATCTATTTGCCCGGCCAACAGAACTGGTTGCATCTCATGGACCATCCTTACTCCAGGATGGTCGCGGCAGTCAGTACCATACATCTGTTTTACCGTACCTTCCCTATCAATACGGTATTTGTCTTCTAGATGAAGGAGGGCCATCACTTCACCCTGGTCGTCCGTTAATCCCACGACTTCGCCAATTGATAATTTGTCTGCAATCTCCTCAGAGACATCCAAAACGATAGGGACCGGCCACACGATGCCATTGGCTAACCGCATGGCGCCTAAAACAGAGAGGAAATCTTCCTGGCCCATAAATCCTGCTAGCGGGCTGTAGGTACCGACAGAAATTTGTTCAACATCCATTTGCTTATTCTGGTCCAATTGTATTTTTGGGAGTAAGCCCAGGTAGCTTTTGTCCGGTGGATTGGCCAGGACACGATTTACCAACTTGCCGCCGTGGGGTCGAACTAGAGACGACGATACATTTTCTAGGAGATAGTTTGAAGTTTCTAAGGATTCAATAAGACCATTTTCTCGGTGTTTAGGGTCAATCCCGTTGACGACTAATTCAGCGTGGTGAATTAACTTGTTTAGCATGTTAATACACTCAATCGGGTATTTTCCGATGGCGGTTTCAGCCGCCAACGTCAGTCCCAACGCACCATCAACAATGGTGTTTACAACATCGTGCACCTCTGCGCGCGTTGGTTTTTTTCTCTGAACCATTGTTTCTAATAGGTTGGTTGCAACAAAAACGCCCGTATTGTACCGGCGCGCCTTGTGCATAATTACTTTTTGGGTAAACGGTATCTTCTCCATTGGGATCTCTTTGCTTAGGTCACCCCGGTCGATCAGAATGAAATCTGATTTGTGAACAATCTCATCGATATTCTCCAAGGCTTCCACACACTCTACCTTTGAAATGATTTTCATCTTACCTTGGGTGACCCTCCTAACCTCATCAATGGAGGCCCCAGACCGGACGAAGGAGACGGCTATGTGGTCTATCCCCGCCTTTAAACCCAATTCAATGGCGTGGTAGTCTTTTGGCGATAAGGGGGGGAGTTGAAACTTCTTTTCAAAAACAGGATCGATCACGACTGCCTTATTTCTGCCAATTCGCCCACCGCTTATTGTCTTTGCGGTAACGTATCCCTTTGACGCGCTCGAAACGTCTGTAACGCGTAATATCAGCGTGTCAAAATCGACATAGATCAGATCTCCGACTTCCAGTTGTTCGACCACGTATCCCGGTCTTAGACAGAGTTTTCTTCTATTGCCAGGGATATCTTCAGCATAAATGTCAACTACGTCGTTTGCTCTAAAATGAATGAGCTCCCTCTCTAAACTACCTGTCCTTACCTGAGATCCTTCGGTGTCGATAATGAAAGAGATGCCAACCCTTTTGGATAAACTCATGAAGTATTCCAGATCTTTTAGGCTTGAATGCGACATATTAACCCTGACAAAATCGACATCTTTATCCTTCATTTTCCTCAAGTCTTGTTCAGTGTTCGTGGCCGGACCGAGGGTAACGATTATTTTTGTATGTCTTTTAGTCATAATGTGTGTTCCCACGTCAATTATCTTCATTTCTCTTTAGCCTTATGCGAGCAACCTCCTCCTCGATGCAATTGCGAGGAGAGCAGCATTCTCCTCTCGGCTATAATTGACGGTATCTAAGGTGATTTCAGGACGATGACCGGTCTGCTCAATCGTGGAGGTACAAGGAGGGAAGGTATCCGAAATGTGCTTAGTTCTGCGCGCTTATCAGCAATAGTTTATGATCACACTATGTAGCCAATCACTCCTGGTCAGCAATTTTATATACGACTCTATCCCCATTTCTTGAGTCCTCAATCGAAAAATACAATTCATCTGTGGTTTCATTCGACGAGCTTAGTAACGACACCTTATGAGTGGTTCCATTATACTCAATGATTTTGCTCCAGTTTCTTCCACCATTGACTGTATACATTAGGAGAGACTTTGTATTAGCTGTGGAGAAAGGTAAATGCGCCCATATTTCATTAGCTTTTTTCGACTTCCTTTGGATCATATTATTTATCGGGCTTCTTCGATAAGGGTCAGGCACAATTCTTTCGGCAAAGTGCTTGCCATCTGTCGTTTCTACAATAAAATTGGTCCCGCCTTGATAATCTGTCCCAAACAATAGTTTGTCATCAGTTTCAACAATCGATGTATACCCTCCCATTTGGATATGAAACCTATTCACAGGTGTCATCTTAAGGTCTTTCACATCAACCGAGTTCACCGAATCGCTCATCCATAGCTTCTTTTTGTTATCACCGTCTGCGACAAATATCCTATTTAGCAATTTACTGTACTTGACGAGGTGAACGTGCTTGTTGATTCCTTGTTGAATCAAAAAGTCCGATTTATCCCACCTTTCTCCGTTATCAGAACTGTAATATAGGTATGCCAGTT
Source organism: candidate division NC10 bacterium CSP1-5 (assembly GCA_001443495.1). Classification (GTDB taxonomy): domain Bacteria; phylum Methylomirabilota; class Methylomirabilia; order Methylomirabilales; family CSP1-5; genus CSP1-5. The sequence goes on from LDXR01000003.1 coordinate 22,000, forward strand.
TCCTCCAGCCCCTTTTGTCCCACACATTACCATATTCCCCTATTATTAACGTCCTGTGCGGTGTTTCTGTCATTCCATTATTGTACCTGAACCAACTTTCCGACGAAGCCAACTCTAACGCTTTGGTGAATGAGCCACCATTATCTGAACTTTTATAAACAGCTCCTCGTGCGCATACAAAGATTGTGTTGTGGGCGGAAATAAATATAGACTTGATCCGCTCGGGGAATCGCGTCACAAGAATTATATGGTTTCCATTGTCGACGCTCTTATAGAGGTTTTTATCATCTGGATATAAACATCCAAAGATCTCTTTATTGCCCGTGATAAATAGAAGTTTCCAATTGTGCTCGGACCTAATAACGCTTAGGTCTCTGGTTGTGAGAAAATGATGTATTCTTGTGTTGAAATCGGGACCGGTCAATTTGTCATTGTCTAATGTGAATACGTCGCCATGATTGAATTGCAGATATTTCGATTTCGGGAACAATCTGAATCTGTGAAAGAACTCCCAAACCATAAATGAAACGATTTCGCGAAACTTGCCATACCTATATATGTCGTGAGCAAATAAAAGTGGATTAATCACTTTCTTTTCAAATAGCGAAGAATGGCGTTTTGTTAATTCACGCCCCATGACTATGGTCCTTTATTTGTGGCTGAATACTCTTCATTTGCTCCATCCAGCCATTCAGGGAATTCGTGCGCGGCCACTTATGACGCTGTACAAGGACCCGGGCTATCACGTAGTCCAGAATGACGCCGGGTATTATGCAATCACAACAGGTTAGTCTTTCTACCTATACAAGCACGGACTCCTTGTTATAGCCTGAACGGGAAAGCAGCAGCCAATTATCTCCTCGTGTCCGGATTAATCTGATAGCCAAATCCTAGACTTATTCCCCGGTATAGGATCAGATCCTGAATATATTGTTTCACAAACAGGTTGGCCTGAGCGATCCAGGTCCTGGGTACGTAAACGATGTCCTGAGGCTGAAGCGGAAAGTCTCCTTCGGCACTTTCGGTGTCAAGCGCCTGGTCGAGGTCCACCCGGACCGGAATAGGACGGTTGTCCGGCCCTTTTCTGATGACTATCACGGCACCGGGTCTTGCTGTATCTTTAAATCCTCCTGCATTGATCACAGCTTGGAGGGCAGTCATGCCGAGCCCCAGATTTATGAGCCCAGGATTTCCAACCTCGCCGCCCACGTAAACCTGCCGACCTGTGAATGTTCTGACGATGACGGTCACGGCAGGCTTTCTAAGCTCTTGGGCGTACCGCCGGGTGAGTTCCTCGTCCAACTGTGTTGCTGTCAATCCGGCTGCCTGAACGTCGTCAATCAACTGCAAAGAGATCTTTCCGTCCGGTCGCACCAAGACCGTTTCATTGAGCTCAGGATTGAAAAAGAATTTGATATCCATTTGATCCCCCGGATGGATACGATATTCGGCGGGATTCTTAGTCTCGGTGGATTCTAGGGCGGCCGTAGCCTGCTGGTTGAGCATAGCTCCCCGCGCAGCGCAGCCCACGAGAAGAGGGGCCATCACTCCGAGAAAAGTTGTTGCCATAACGAAAACGTAAATCCTCTCTCGCCTTTTCATCGCCATCTCTCCTTCCATCCCCTTAAGGCCTCTTCACATTCTCTTGCTCGGTCCCATCATTCGCCTGGGCCGCAGGGGGTCTCGGCCTAGAAGGCAAGGACCAAGCGCGAGTGTCGCTCGGCTAACGATCCGAAGACGAAAAGGGTTGACACCGCTCATTCCACGGTCACGCTTTTGGCAAGATTTCGGGGTTGATCGATGTCACAACCCTTATGTGCGGCGATGTAATACGCGAGCAGATGGAGCGGCAGGGCCACCAGTAGCGGTTGAAGCCAGTGCAGCGCAGGAGGGATCGAGAGGATGACATCCGCCTGAGCGGCGATCTCGGTGTCTCCCGCCGTGGCCACGGCAACGACTATCCCGTCTCTGGCCTTAACCTCCTCGATGTTGGCAGACATCTTCTCATACGTTGGCCCTCTCGGCGTGATCGCGACCACCGGCATCCGTTCATCGATCAAGGCTATAGGCCCGTGCTTCATCTCGCCCGCCGGGTATCCCTCGGCGTGAATGTAGGAGATTTCCTTGAGTTTCAGGGCCCCTTCGAGCGCCAGAGGGTAGTGAACCCCGCGTCCGAGATAGAGGAAGTCCCTAGCCGCGGCAAATCTGGTCGCCACTCGCTTGATCGCCTCGTGATGCTCAAGCATGCTCGCCATGAGATCGGGGATATCAGCCAGCGCCTTGAGAACGTTTCGCACCAGAGCCCGATCCGTGAAGCCTCGTGCCAGCCCGAGTTTCAGCGCCAGCAAGATGAGCGCGGTAAGCTGGGCAGTGAAGGCTTTCGTGGAGGCAACGCCGATCTCGAGGCCCGCACGAGTATAGAGGACCCCGTCCGCCTCCCGTGCGATGGAGCTTCCCACCACATTACAGATGGCAATACTGCGTGCCCCTTGGTCTTTCACCTCGCGGAGAGCCGCGAGAGTATCGGCCGTCTCGCCGGACTGGGAGATAGGGACGGCCAGGACTCGACCATCCAGAACGGGCTGCCGGTAACGGAACTCGGAAGCAACATCCACCTCGACCGGCAGCCGGGCGAAGGCCTCGACCAGATATTTGCCCACCATGGCGGCGTGGAGGGAGGTGCCGCAGGCAACAAAGCAGAGCCGATTCAGCCCCACGAGGTCCCGGTCCGGGATACCCAGCTCCGGAATCCGGATCTCTCCTGTCTCCAAGTCCGCCCGGTCCCGCATGCTGTTTCGGACGGCCTCTGGCTGCTCAAAGATCTCCTTGAGCATGAAATGGGCGAAGCCCCCCTTCTCAGCCGCCTCTCGGCCCCACGGGATGAAACACGAGGACCGTCGGACCGGAAGACCATCAAGGGCCTCTATGGTGACCGCCTCACGAGTCAGGACCGCAAGCTCTCCCTCCTCCAAGACCAGGATCTCCCGCGTCTCCCCGAGCAGCGCCGGGATGTCCGAGGCGAGGAAGACCTCGCCATCGCCGATCCCGATAATCAGTGGAGAACTACCGCGTCGGACCGCCACCACCATCTCCGGGGTCTCCCCCGCAATGCAGGCGATGGCATAAGCGCCATGGAGTTCACGGGCAGCCAGCCGCACCGCCTCGGGTAGTCCGTCCTTCCGGTGCCGCTCGATCAAATGGGCGATCACCTCGGTGTCCGTCTCTGAACGGAACCGATGCCCCTCCCGCCCGAGATCCTTGCGTAGCTCCCGATAGTTTTCGATGATGCCGTTATGGACGACGGCCAAGCTGGACCTGCAATCGACATGAGGGTGGGCGTTGGCGTCGGAGGGACGCCCATGGGTCGCCCAGCGCGTATGGGCGATTCCTACGTAACCGCGGGGGGAATCTTGCTGCAACACGGCCTCGAGCCGGCCGATCTTGCCCACCCTCTTTCGCACATCGAGGGCGGCGCCGTCGATCGTGGCGATGCCGGCAGAATCGTAGCCCCGGTACTCGAGACGACGCAGGGCGGGCAAGAGGACACCAACTGCCTGCCTAGGGCCAATGTAGCCAACGATACCGCACATCTGACTGGTATCCTCTCGTGATTGGTGATTGGTTAACGGTCAATGGTCAATGGTGACTAGTCTTCGTCCGCCTTCGGCGGGGCCATGGCCTGCCGCTTCTGCCGGGTCGCGGTCGCCCGCCCCTCCTTGGTCACCTGGGGGGCGCGGCCAAATGCGACGGCATCGGGGGGGACCCGGTCGGTGATGGTGGAACCGGCGGCGATGATGGCCCCCTTTCCCACGTTGACCGGGGCGACGAGGTTGGTGTTGCTGCCGACAAAGACGTCATCCTCGATGAGGGTCTGGTGCTTGGCGAAGCCGTCGAAATTGCAGGTGATGGTCCCCGCTCCGATGTTGACCTTCGCCCCAAGGGTGGCATCTCCGATGTACGACAGATGCGGCACCTTGGACCCCTCCCCGATCACGGCCTTCTTCACCTCACAGAAATTCCCCACCTTCGCCTTCCTCTGCAACCGACTACCAGGCCGCAGATGGGCATACGGACCGATGATGCAGTCCGCGGCGACATCACTCTGGAGAATCACGGAACCGTCTAACACCGTGACCCCGTCGCCGAGCTGGCTGTCCCGGAGCCGGCAGTGAGGGTAGAGGATGCAGCCGCTCCCGATTGTGGTCGTCCCCTCGAGAGTCACCCCCGGGTAGATCACGGTGTCGGAACCCACCTGGACAGTTGCATCGATGTACGTTGTGGTCGGATCCAGCAATGTCACGCCATTGGACATAAGGCGCTCATGGATCCGTTGCCTCAGGATGGCGGTGGCCTGGGCCAGCTCCGCTGGCGTGTTAATGCCCATCACCTCGATCGGATCGGCGACCGCAACGGCGTGGACCGGCATTCCCCACTTGGTGAAGACTTCGACCAACTGGCGGAGGGAAAACTCCTCCCTGCCGGGGGAGCGTGCGATCTCCCTCAGCGCTCCGAACAGGAGGGGGCGCGCAATGCAGTAGCATCCCGTATTGACCTCGGTGATCTGTCGCTCGCGTGGCGTGGCCTCGATCTCATCCACAATGCACGTAGAGGGTCCGACCATGTCCCGCAGGATCCTGACGCGGCCGTTGGGTTCCGGAAGCGGGGCGGTGACGACCGTGGCAACCGCCCCCACCGTGTGATGAGTGTCGAGGAGCGCACGAATGGTCTTCTCCCTGAGCGGGGGGGTATCTCCCGAGAAAATTAGGACCGTCCCCCCAACATCCGTGACCATCGCTTCCGCCTGGAGCACCGCATGGACCATTCCGTTGGGGCCCCCGTGCTCCAAAAACTGGACGGCCTGCCCCGCTAGGGCCTCCTTCACCGCCACCGCCTCGAGTTCGGTGCCCGCCACCACGAAGACCCCGTGCGCTCCTAGCCGGAGGCACAGATTCACCGGGTAATAGATCATCGGCCGGCCCAGGACGGGGTGCAAGAGCTTGGAGTGCTCCGCCCCCATCCTTATCCCCTCCCCGGCGGCTAACACAATGGCGCAGAAGTTTGTCATCGGGTTTCGAACCTGCACTGAGGATGTGTTTCTTCCCAGGTACGATTTGGTCATCGTCCCCCCTTCGGGTCTCATCTCAGTGGTTTCCGTACAAGTCACTCCTCACGAACCCCTTTTCAACCAAATACCTCATGATCTTCCGCGCATTCTCTTCTGGGGGACAATCTGTCGTGGTCAACGTGACCTCGGCAGCAATTGGTTCCTCGTAGGGATCATCAATGCCGGTAAAGTCTGTGATTTCCCGCCGCCGCGCCTTGGAGTACATGCCCTTAGCGTCGCGCTGCTCGCATACCTCGAGCGGGGTGTCTACGAACACTTCCACGAAACGGTCTTTGCCGACCATGTTGCGCACCTCATCCCGCGTCGCCCGGTATGGACTTACCGCCGCGCATATCACAGTTCCACCATGGCGCACAGTCTCCGCTGCGACAAAACCGATGCGCCGGATGTTGGTGTCCCGATCTTCCTTGCTAAACCCTAGGCCCTTCGAGAGATGCGTGCGCACCACATCGCCGTCCAGCACCGTGACCTGCCGACCGTACTCCAGCAAAAGGACGGTTAGGATTTCAGCCGTAGTGGACTTGCCGGAGCCACTCAGCCCGGTAAACCAGATGCACACCCCCTGGCGGTGCCGTGGCGGGTGGGCCCCGGACAGAATCGTGGCTACTTCCGGCCGTGTAAACCACTTCGGCAACCGCTTGCCATTGTCGAGGTACTCCTCACGAACTTGGGTCCCAGAGATGGTCGCAGTGCGCGCGTGGGCTGGTATTTTGGAGATCTCCTCATAGCGGTCTTCTTCGGGCAGATACACCAACTCGCCGAAAGGTACCATCTTGACCCCCAACTCATCGCTGAAGCTCGCCACCAGCTCCTGCGCATCGTAGGGTCCGTAGAAGGGCTTCCCCGTTGAGTCGACGCCGGGACTGGCATGATCAGGTCCCACGATCAGGTGATTGGCGCCATGGTTGCGGCGAATAAGCGCGTGCCACACCGCCTCCCTGGGACCGGCCAAACGCATCGCGAGGGGCAGCAACGCCAGCAGGATCCGGTCGGGGCCGTAGTAACGTTCGGTAAGCGCTTTGTACGTCCGCACGCGGGTATACTGGTCCACATCTCCTGGCTTGGTCATGCCGACCACTGGGTGCAGCAATAACACTCCATCAACCTCCTGCGCGGCCCGCTTGGTCAGCTCCTCGTGGACCCGATGCAATGGATTACGAGTCTGGAAGGCCACAACGTTCTGATAGCCGAACGATCCAAGCCTCGCCCGCGTCTGGGCCGGCGTCAGGCGGAGTTCCTGGAAATCGTAATGGCGCGGCAACCGTAGGACCTGCAGGCGACCGGAAATATTCAGGGGGCCCCACCGGTGCATCTCTGCTACTAACGGATGGCGCAGATCTTGTGTCCCAAAGACTTTCTCGCTTTCTTCGACACGATCCCTCTCGTAAATCTCTTCAATTACCATCAATGCCAGGAGTTCGTTCTTGGCATCCCGTAAGGCGATCTCCTGGTCCAGGCGGATCGCAGGGCCAGGATCCACTGGGAGCGTCACCGGGATCGGGAAGACACATCCGCCCGCTACCCGCATTTCGTCCAACACGCGCTGGTAATCCTCTAGACCCATAAAGTGCTCGAGCGGAGAAAATGCGCCCGTCGCCAACAGTTCGAGGTCACAGCAGGAACGTGCGGAGAGTTGGATAGACGGAAGGCCCTTTGCCTTCCTTAAAGGTTCGTCACGTTCTTCACCCGAGACGACCACATTAACGAGCGTACCCCCGCACGGCGGAATGAGCAACGAGCGCTCGGTAGCAGTGTTCATCTCGGCGACTCCCATCCGAATCTGCCTCGAAGTGCCTCTGCGCTGCACGGGAGGAAAGGGACCTGGTGGGTCTTTTTAAGATTAGATACTAAGCGAAGTCTAGCCTGCGCCTGCCAACCGCCACATAGGTAAATCCGAGATCTTCCATGACATCCGGTTCGTAGATGTTCCGCAAATCCAGGATGATAGGGCTTTTCAGCGCCGCCCTTATTTTTCCCATGTCGAGCTTCCTGAACTGGTTCCACTCGGTCAAGAACACCAAGGCATCACTTCCTTCAGCGACCTCGCAGGGCCCCGCACAGAACTGCACATCCGTTAGAATCTTCCGCGCATTGTCCATGGCCGCCGGATCGTAGGCCTTGATCTTCGCTCCCTCCGCCTGGAGGCTACGGATAATCGTCACAGATTGGGCCTCCCGCATATCGTCCGTATTCGGCTTAAAGGACAGTCCCAGAATACCGATGGTTTTCCCATTCAGATCGCCGAGGGTCTTCCGAATCTTCTCCACCATGCGCACCTTTTGATACTCGTTCGCCTCGAGCACTGCGCTGACGATCCGCAAATAGCACTCATGTTCCCTGGCGGTTGACAGGAGCGCGGCGACGTCTTTTGGAAGGCACGATCCCCCGAACCCTGGCCCCGGGTGGAGAAATTTGGGCCCGATCCGCTGATCGAGGCCGAGTCCCTTAACGACGAGGTGGACATCGGCTCCAACGGCCTCGCACAGGTTCGCGATCTCATTGATAAAGGTGATCTTTGTGGCTAGGAAGGCATTGGTGGCATATTTAATCATCTCGGCGGTCTCGAGATTAGTGAATACGATCGGTGTCTCGATCAGATGCAGAGGACTGTACAAATCCTTCATAATCGCCTTGGCCTGCGGTGTCTCGACGCCGATGATGACCCGATTGGGCCGCGTGAAGTCCTCAATGGCCGATCCCTCCCGCAGGAACTCTGGGTTTGCCACGAGATCGATAGAGAGGTGCGGGGGCAGATTGTCTGAGATGAGTGCTTTCAGCTTCCGGGTCGTGCCGACCGGAACTGTACTTTTCGTTACGACGACCTTGTAGTCGGTGATGAATTTCGTGACCCTACTCGTCGCGTCAAAGATCTGAGAGAGGTTGGCAGAGCCGTCCCCGTTCGGAGGCGTGCCCACAGCGAGGAAGATGACGAGGCTGCTGCGAACCGCTCTTTCTATTTCGCAGGTAAATTCCAGTTTTCCTTGGCGAAGATTGGATTCCACGAGCGATTGAAGTCCCGGTTCATAAAATGGCACCTGGGCCTTCTGGAGCAGATGGATCCGCTCCTCGTCCGCATCCGCGCAGATGACGTGGAGGCCGAACTCGGAGAAACATGCCCCGGTGACAAGGCCCACGTATCCTGCACCGATGATGGATATGTTCACGCTACCCCCTCTGCCCCGTGATCCCGTGAGTTCATCCAACCGCCCTCACGTCGGCGGCATCGAGTTCCACCGAGGTGGCCTGCTGAATGAGGTGGATGGCCATGACGACCCGCGCGCGGCTCCCTTTGCGGACGAGAAGCCCGCGGAGTCCCGCGAGGGGACCTCGAATGACCTCGACCTCCATTCCTTCTTTCAGGTATGGATGGGGATCAAATGGCAGGGTGCTCGTCACCAGCTGGCGGACCGCTTGGATTTCATACTCTGGGATGGGGGTCGGGTGTCCATTGATACCCAGGATCTGGACGACACCGACGGCCGTGAAGATGGTGGGGCGATCCTGAGAAGCAAACCGGGCGAAACAATAACCTGGAAACAGCGGAAAGCTCACCATCTTCCACCGATCCTTCCATCGCCGGCGTCGCTCTACGGTAGGCAGAAATGTTTCGACATTGCGGCAGGATAGCTGCTGATGAACCAGCTTTTCATGCCTGGACCGAGTCCGAATGGCATACCACGCGGGTTTGCCATTGCCTCCGTTGCTGACTGCTCCCGGTGGAACATTCGACATAGCTTCGCCGTCTCAGTTACAGGTTCGCTCCGTCACCGGTGCGCGAGGCCTTGCGTCGTCGGTTCCTGGCCGCTCATCCGCTATCGTAGGAACCTAGCGGCCTACCCAGGAGGTAGATCAAATCTTTCCGGTTCGCGCCTGAGTTCGTGAGCTGTCGTTTCTCAAAGCCAACCTGCACACTTATACTCGGATGGCGACCACCCTGACGGCCCGAATTTCGATGGCCTGCAAGGCCCTGTCTGTCACCGTCCCGTCCTACTGCGTCGGAACCGCCGCCATCCTGGGCTTGCGCGTATGATCAGAATCTACCTTGAACCAGTCCCAGGTCTTTCTGAAGCCTTCTTCCAACCCCACGCGAGGTTCCCATCCCATAGTCTGCTTTGCGTACGATGGATTAATGACGCTTCGACGCTGTTCGCCCGGCTTTGCAGGACCGTAAAGAGACGTGGGCGGACTCGGCAGAAACTCGCTCAGCAGGGCGAACAACCTGTTTACCGACACTTCCTCCCCTGTTCCGATGTTCACCACAAGTGGGTCGGCCTCTCCTGACCCATCCAACAGGTAGTCAAGGGCAACGAGATTTGCCTGCACTACGTCGTCAACAAACACGAAATCTCTTGTTTGATCCCCATCCCCGTTAATGATGGGGCGGTCCCCCGCTAAGAGCCGTTTGATGAAAATGGCCACGACCCCCGCTTCACCAAACGGATCCTGGCGGGGACCATAAACATTGGCGTATCGGAGGACCACCGAACGCAAGCCGTGAACCGACCGGTAGTAATATAGGTAGTGCTCGATTGCTAACTTGGCCACGCCATAGGGGCTTTGCGGGTGCGCAGCCTCCGACTCGGGAGTAGGATAGATCGCTTGATCCCCGTAGATCGCCCCGCCAGTCGAGGCGAGGATAACGGATTGGACTCCGTGCCGGCGCGCACATTCGAGGAGATTGAGCGTTCCCACGATATTTACCTCGGCATCGTGCGCGGGATCTGCTACCGATCGTCGAAGGTCGATTTGCGCCGCGTGATGATTGACGACATCAAATTGACCGTGTTGAAAGACGGCATCCATGGAGGGATCGCGGATATCGGCGCAGACGAATTGCGCTCGGCTGTTGACATTGTCGCGGCGTCCCGTCGTTAGATTGTCAACCACGGCCACATGGTGCCCAGCCTGCACATACGCGTCGACGATGTGCGATCCAATAAATCCCGCACCGCCCGTCACGAGGACGCGGAGGTTCACTCCCGTTGAAGTCATCGTGGAACTCCCAACCCGGGCATCTTCATGGTCTCAGACTCAGTTCTTGCCTAAAGCCTTCTGTAGATAAACTCTGGAATGTAAAATTTCCTCTTGTTGAGCACCACGCCGAGGATCTTTCCCCCGGCTTCTTCCAACTGCCTTTTGGCACTGAGGGCGGCCTGTTGGCGCGTCTTCCCTGCCTCCATCACCAGAACCACGCCATCGACCTTGCCGCACAGGGCGCGGGAGTCGGGAAAGCCGTGAATGGGTGGCGCATCCAAGACGATGAAGTCGTAGCTTTCCCGCACCCGTTTGAGAAACTTGTCAAACCCTTTCGATCCGAAGAGGCTGACAGGATCGGATTGAATTCGCCCAGATGGAATGACGTCGAGGTTCTCGGATCCCACTCTGCAGGGCAGGAGCCCGCTCCCGTCCGCTACAAAGTCCGACAACCCGTTCAGGTAATCGATTTTGAAGACGTCGTGGAGCTTCGGAGTCCTCAGGTCTGCATCGACTAACAGGACCCTGGACTGGCCATTTCTGGCCAGGGTGATTGCAAAGTTCACAGCCGTCGTGGAGGCTCCCATACCGTGGGAAACGCTCGTGAACAGAATGGTCTTCATCGATCCCAGGGGATAGCGGGCCAATAGATTGGCCTTGAGGTCTTCATAAGGTTTCAAGGTCGTGGCGGTACGGGCCTGCCTGGGTATGGTCGACTTTCGGACGGCAAGAGGTTGCGGCAATGTCTCTAGCCGATAGCCTTCGTACTCTTTTTCAGCCCACTGAAGGGCCTCGTACGTTCTTCCCATGACGTCCTCCAGCCCTACTTCTTTTTTTCGGGCAGCTTGACGACCTGTCCCACCTGGATTACGTCCGGATCCTGGATCTCGGAATTCTTCTGCAGCACGGAATTGAGCAACGAAGTGTCGAAGCGTCCATAGGTGCGCGTGATAATTCCGGTCAGATGATCTCCCTTCTTCACGATGACCGCCTTCGATACCTTTGCTTCGCTGGCCAGCGGTTCATTTATCCCCACCGGTGAGGGGGAGGTTCCCAGGAAAGGGCCCGCCAATTGGGAGCTTCCCAGGAAAAGGCCCGCGAAGAAGATCCCACCGGCGGCGAGCACTACACTGGCAGCCACGGCCACTCGCGAAGGCGTAATCTTCCTTTGTGTTGCTCTACTCACCTGAATCGGTGAAGCGGCCACCGGCACAGGCACCGGGACTCTGATCTCGGCCGATAGCACCGGAGCCTCTCGTGGCGTGACCTCGGGCTCAGCTTCCACCGCCGGGACATCGTCGGTACTGACAAAAAGGCTCACGGTGAGATCTCGAATGGCTTCCTCAATCATGGTCGCTTCGATAGTCTTCTGCTGCAAGCCATACCCGATCAGGAGGGCATTGTCACAGAGGATGTTGATCTTTCGGGGTACCCCCTTTGAGTATTCCCAGATCAACTCCTGGCCTGGGGTATCAAAAAGAGTAGGGCCGCTGTACCCTGCTATGGTCAGGCGGTGTTGGATATAGTCATACGTTTCTTTTTCGCGGAGCGGGATGATATACCGCTTCAGACTGATTCGTTGGTTGAGCTGCCGCAGCCCAGGCTTGCTCAACTTGATATCCAGTTCGGGCTGCCCGGAGAGAACGATCTGGATCAGCTTGGTTCGGTACGTCTCGAGATTCGAGAGGAGTCTGAGGTTTTCCATGGCAGTAGCGTCCAGGTTCTGGGCTTCGTCCACCATGAGAACGACATTGCCCCCCCTGGAGAGCTGCCGGATCGCAAACTCGTTCAGCCGATGCAACAGGTTAGCCTTGGACAAGCGCTCTCCGGGCTTGGCGATTTTCAGATCGACGAGCGCCATGGCCAGCATGCTGTTGAAGTCGAGGTCGGTATTGAAGATGACGCCCACGCGGAGCTCGACCTCTTTTTCGATCTGACGCAACACGCTGTTCAGCAGGGTCGTTTTCCCCGTCCCAACCTCCCCTACGATGGCGATGAACCCCCTTCGTTCGTGGATACCGTAAATGAGGGAGGCGAGTGCCTCCCGATGGCTCGGGGTTAGGAAGAGGAACCGGGGATCAGGCGTCACATCGAAGGGTTTTTCGTTGAATCCAAAAAAGTCGCAGTACATGACCTCAACCCCGCCTGTGAGAGGTTATCCGTCTCGTGGCAGCTTGATCTGTGGAATCGAAGCAAGGACCGGCAGCCGGAGATGCTCCTCCACGTCTTCGGCCCCTTCTAGATTGTCCGCCATATACTCAGAAAGGAAGGCCAACCCGAAGGCCCCGACTCCTCCAAGAAAAACAGCGAGGATCATACTCAGAACAATGTTGGGGCTCACAGGCTTGAGGGGGGCCTGAGCCGGCTCAATCACGCTAACGTTCGACATTTTTCCTGGGTCCATGGAGCTTAAGATGCGAGACTCTTTGAATTTTGTAAGATAGAGCCGGTAGTTTTCGCGATCGACCTCGACCTCCTGCTGAAGCCGGTTGAACTCCCGCTCAATCTGATTGAGTTTCGTCTGCCTGCGCTCCAACTCGACCAGCTTATCGCGGACCAATCCGATCTCGTCCCGGACGCCCTGGACTAGGCGGCTCTGGTCGGTGTATTTTGTGAGAAGCTCACGCTCCTTAAGCTCCAGCTCAACTACCTTCGTGCGAAGGTCGGCCTGCTGTTTGAGAAGAACGGTCCTCTCTTCCTGAAGGGAAGTTAGGTCATGTTCCTTCTTGAATGTATTCAGACTTTCTGCCGACCGTCTTAGTTCGTTGTCCAAAATCTGGGATTGATCGCGCAAAAATGTGTAGGAGTCAGGGTTCTTATGGACATGGAGACGGCGATCGAGATAGAGGTCCACTAATGTGTTGACCACTTTGGCCGCCACCTGGGGGTCCGTATGCCTGAAACTGACATTAATGACGTCAGAACTCTTGACCGCGCCAATCGTGGTGTTTTTCTGGAGGTTCGTTACTGCTTGCTCAATAATACTGTCTCCATTGCTCTGCGTGGGAGACTGGTCGGCTTCGGTCGCACGAAAAAGATTGCTCAGAAATCCTCCGCCGCTGTTGTCCAAATCTTTGTAAATGACCTCGGGTCGCAGGGACTCCACCACCTTCTGCGCTAGAAACCGACTTCTGAGAATTTCGATTTCTGAATTAATTTGCTGCTGACGGTCGACCCTGACAATTTGTTCCGTGTCTCGCGTAGGAAGAGTCGGCGTGTAGACAGCTTCCATTCCGACCTTCACGAGGATTTGGGCGGTGGCCTCGTATGTGGGCGTAGCCACGACTGACGCGATGGCAACGGTGCAAACGGTGACGCCAAAGAAAATCAGGATGGTGTTTTGTCGCTTAAAAATGACCCTGAGAGATCCTCTGAGCGACATCCCAGATCTTGCTTCGTTTTCCATTTTCGATCCCCAAATTATGTGCGGTCTAAGGATTCGCCCCAGCTCCGGGAGGATGTTAGTCCGTAAGAACTCTACTTCAACCCGCGGTCAGCCGCATAGAGAATGGCCTGGACGCGCCGGGTGACCTGCAGCTTCCGAAATACGCTGTTCAAATGGCACTTAACCGTCTTCTCGCTGATGCAAAGGGCCTTCGCGATATCCTTATTCGTCCCTCCCGACGAAAGGGATCGAAGGATATCGGTTTCCCTCTTCGTCAGCGCTGGCCCAGCTCCGTGCTGGTCCGGTCCGGTGACGTCGGCCAGGGCCCCTCTCTCAACCCCTGTGAGAGCGGTGCTTTCTTCCTGGCGGTCCGTGGCAATCACAATCCGGATAGGTACTTGCGGCTTCACTCTTCCCTTCCCGCTCTATCAATCACCGTTCAACGTTGGGCTTTGGCCGCCAAAAATAAAGACGCCTCGCGGAGGAACCTTCTCCTCCTTGAGGCGTCATGGCCTTGGCCGAGGTGCTCGTCCAGGGAGCCCCTCGGCGCTTGTACCGCTTCAGGCTACACTGTTAACAAAGGCTTCTCCCCTTGTCAAGTACTTTCTTCGAGCCCGGAGAAAATTCCTTCCGCGCCCAAGATTGTCGAGGCGATCTCCTTGAGGGTCATCCTGTTGCTCCGGCTCTTTTGCTGCATCCGGCGGAAAGCCTCCGCCTCGGAAAGCTGCATCCGCCTCATCAGGATCCCCTTGGCCTGCTCGACCAGTTTCCTGGTCTCCAGCGCCTCCTTGAGGTCGGTCACCTCGCGGCGCAGGGCATCCAGGTCCTTGAAACGGGCCAGGGCCACCCCGATCGTTGACCGGAGGCGCGCTCCGTCCACCGGCTTCAACAGGTAGGCTATGGCACCGGCCTCCCCCGCCCGCCGGAAAAGATCTTCATCCGCGTATGCGGTCAGGAAGATGATGGGGATGGGTTCCCGGGTGAGGATAGCGCGGGCGGCCTCGATGCCGTCCACCCCCGGGATCCGGATGTCCATGATGATGAGGTCGGGATGGAGGTCGCACGCGAGCCTGACCGCCTGCTGGCCGTCCCTTGCCAAAGCTACCACTTCGTGGCCGCTCTCTTCCAGTTGGCCTTTAAGGCCCGCCGCCACCAGTCCTTCATCCTCGACGACGAGAATTCTGAGCCGTTGCCTTGTTCGCTTAGCAATCATTCCAAGCCCCATGGCGATGTACCCGATCTTCCTTCACCGGGCCGTCCACCGTCACCCTTCCTCACGGAGGACCCACTGGATTAGGATCGCGGTATCAATCCTAGATTTGGGGACCCTTGGACATGGGAAACCGGATCGTTGCCACCGTTCCATTGTCTTCTCGAAGTTCAAATTGCCCCTGAAGGTCAGTCTCGACCAACGAGGTGACGATACCCAGCCCTACCCCTTTCCTCCCGCCTGTCTTCCTGCTGGTCGTCGAGATCCCCGCACCGTTGTCTCGGATCTCCAGCCGGATCTCCTCTCCCTCTTCTGTGACGCGAACCTGGATGAGTCCGGCGTCGGAGGTCCGGAACGCGTGTTTCAGAGCATTCGTGATCAGTTCGTTGGTGGCCAACGCTAATGAGGCTAGCCGATTGGGCGGAAGCCTCAGGGGAGGGGCGTCGGCGGTGATTTTCACTTTCTTGTCCCAACCTAACCCCCTGACTGCAGCCTGGGCCACGTCTTCGACCAGCCTCTTGAGATCCAGTTCCCTGAACTCGGCCTGAGCCAGAGTATTGTGAATGGCGGCCAGGCTCTGCACCCGCTCGATGGAGGCCTTAAGAGCCTTCTCGGCTGAGTGACGTTTCTTCCGAGCCATCTCCATCGAGAGCAGGCCCACTATCGTTGCCAAGTTGTTTCGGACCCTGTGGTTCAATTCCCGGACCAGGAGTGACTTGGCCTCAGCGTCTTTTTTCGTCTGGGCGTAGAGGCGGGCGTTGTCGATGGCAGTCGCGACCACCGAGGCCGCCGATGACAGGAAGGGAACGTCCTGCTCCGTAAACCGACCAAGCTTGGCGCTGGCGAGGGTGAGATGGCCAATGACCGTCCCCTTCGCTTTCAGGGGGACGCAGACCAGAGATTCGACGCCGCCCAGGGCGGCTGCCAACGAGGATAGCTGATCCCCGTTCGAGAGGCTATCCAACAGTATCGGGTGCCAGCTCTCTGCTGCCTGCCCAGAAATCCAGTGTCTCAGCTCGGTTTGGACTATGGCTTCGATCTGCTCGCGAGGCAACTGAGGATCGGTACGGAGGATGAGCCCACCAGAGCTCTTATCGAGGATTGAAAGGACGGCCACGTCGACTCCGACTACCCCTTTGACTTTCACGAGTGCCAACTCGATCACATCGTCCAATTCTAGCGTGGAGTCGAGCTGGCGGCTCAGTCCGTGGAGCGCCTCAAGTTCCGACTCGGCCCGCTTGCGCTCACTGATTTCTCTCTGCAGCATTTTGTTGATCTGCGCCAGCTGTGCGGTCTCTCCCAAAATCCATACCTCTACCTCTTCATGGGCCTCTATCATCTCTTTTGCTCGGCTGCGTTCAGCGAGTTCTCTCTGCAGTACTTCGTTGGCCTGTGCCAGCTCCCGGCTACGTGCTTCCTCCCTCTGGAGCAGTTGACTTGTGCCGATCACCAAACCGACAAATCCATCGACTTCTCTCTGCGCCCCATCGTTGGGGCACGCGAGTTCTTGGGCCTCCTCCTTCAGGACATGACTCATGCTGATCACCAGGCCCACAAGCACAAAGAAGTAGCTGACATTCTTGAGCAGGTGCCCGGCATGGAACATCCCGTCAAAAAATCCTCCCGAGAATGACATGAACATGGCCTGGCTGACGAAACTGATGATGAGCGCAAGGAGCAACCAATGTTCAAAAATGTCGTCTTTCCAGAGGCCCTTGCGCACATAGCCGATAAAGGCCAGCAAAAAGAAGACCGCGGGAATCAACTCCTCGAGCCCGTATGCCGTGATCTCCGGATAATACTTCCGGGGCATGGTGAAGAACGCCAAGATAAGAACAATCAGCGAGATGAAAGATCCGACGGCCAAGTACTTCAAGCGCCAGCTGATCTTCTCCGGCTGCCGCGTCCTCGGTTCTCTCCTCCAAGCCTGAACGCTGAGCCACAAGGAGACAGACAAAAAAAAGCGGGAGGCCAGCCCACTCCACGACATGAGCGATGGAAGCCCCGAAAGCAAGAGATCGGCAAACCACGGAGCAGATAAGAGTGCATGATATCCGTCCAGCAATCCGGCGCCCAGGAAGCCGATGCCGATCAGCGGGTAGAGATCGGCTTTCTTTCCCCGGAACAGCATGAGAGTCACAATGCCGATAAACAACGCCAGGATGGAGGCGCTTGCCTCCATCAGCGCATGCAGCTCGGTGCCGCCCTGCCAGGTGAAATCCCGCAGCAGAAGACGAACCGTCACCAGGCTGATAAAACACCCAATATAGGTCGCTTTCCTGCTGATCGTAATTTTATCCGGCGTCATGGTGTGGGCGACCGTCCTGTCTTCTTGCGACGGAGAAAGGACCACGAAATGCCATGCTCTTTCCTGAGGGCTCTCCCCCCTCGCCGACTACAATAGCGTGACATATCTATAAGGCCATTGCCATCTGCACTGTCAAGCACAAAAATTCCGAAAGGGACGAAGCAGTGCTCAAAAAGGGCCGGATCACGACCCCATCTCACGGTCATCTGCGGCCGGTTACAAATGGGGCTTGACATCCGCCTCGATTTGGAAATGATAGCTGCATGATGATGACCTCGCGTAATTGTGTCCACACCGCCCTGAAGGCGGCCTCCTTTGGCGTCACCGCCTTTTTGCTCGTGTCGTGCGCCGGGCGGGAGGTCGCTCCACCAGCGTCGGCCCCGCCTCCCCTCACCCGTGTCGACTCCCCACCCGAGTGGCGTCCCGGTGACCGATGGGTCTATGACTGGACGAGTGGAAACAACACCGGTACCAAGACGGTGGAGGTCCTCGAGATCAGAGAAGTGAACACCATTCGGTACTACGTGGTGAGGATTGGGGAGATCGATCACTACTACACCTTCGAACTGCAATGGTCTGGCAGCCTGCGGGATGGGCGCGTCGAGGCCCGCATGGTTCCTCCGCATCCATGGCTGGTCTGGCCCCTTGAAGTCGGCAAGCGCTGGGTCCACCGGGGGTCTTACGAGGAGCGCGATACGAAGAGCCAGCAAGACGACACCTTTGCGGTGGTCACCGCTGAGGTTGTCGCGGTCCCCGCGGGGCGGTTCCACGCATTCAAGGTGGTCCGCGAGGGGAGTCGCCGTGACTCCGACCAGTATTGGTACGCCCCCGAGGCCCGCTGGTATGTGCGATGGATCGGCCGACGCGGCGACGTCGAGTTTGAGGAGCGGCTTCGCATGCACGACACGGCCCCGAGGCTGATCCCCAAATCCACTCCTGAAACCCCAGCATCCAAGACGCAGTAGCATCAGCCACCCTCATCAGCGCTCAAGGTCCAGCCTTCACCATTGCTCCAAGGCTCGGTGGAAACCTCCGCAGAATCAGGAGCAGCACCCGGGCTCCCCTCCGGAACGCAGGTGTCATGCCGGACACGGTGCGGTTCCAGCTTCATGGGAAATGCTTCTTACGCTCCGTCCAAGTGATGCCCTCCGGAAACCGGAACTTTGTCAACGCATCCGCGCTCTCACTTCGGCCGCTGAACCACTCGTCCTGCTCCCAGAACACGCCCTGGGGGAAAAGCAACTTCGCCAGGACCCACTCTCCTGCTCCCTTCAGCGAGAGCGGCCTGAGCTCCCGTGCCTCCAAATGGTCGGCCTTGGGGAGGTAAACGATCGCCCGGACATCGCCCGCCAAGTCGGCCTCGGCGCGGAGCATGAAAGTGTACACGCCAGGCTTCAAACGAACGGAGAAGACCTCGGGAGGGGTGCCTCGCTCGGAGGCTCGGAAGATGTCCAGCAGCACTGTGTGAATTGGGGCGTCGAGACGTTCGGGGCGAGCGCGCCAGGTGGCTTTCACCTTCACCTGATGAGCGGCAACCCCGTCCGGCCACTCCAAGACCAGAAGGCCGTAGCCCGCGCTCCGTGGCGGGGCGTGAACTGTCACGGGCCGGCTCCGCTGTGGCGCCCCACCGTTCGACGGGATCTCAGCCCGCAGATTGAGGACTCGATCGAGGACAGGGAGGGCCTTCTGGAAGCGCCCGTTGCGCGCACGCACGACGATCCGTCGATCATTGACCACGAGCGAGACCGTGGAGATGTTCCGGTTCTCGAGCTCTCCCTCGATGAGGATAACCGGCGGCGAGTCTGGAGGTAGGATGTGTCCGTCCCGCGGGCTCGCGATCGCGATCCCGTCAGGCACTCGGGGGCGGACGTACTCGAGCGTAATGGTGTCTTCAGCCCTCACGCCCCGCCGGTCTTCGGCCACCGCACGGATATGGTTTAGGCCCGAGTCCAGGAGAATCGGAACCCGGAAGGATCCATCGTGGACGGTCACTTCCTTGGCGGTATCGTTCACATAGAGGAGGAGCCGAACCGGGATCCCCCCTTCGACCTTTCCCGAAATGATCTCCTCCTCCCGGGTCGCAACCCGCTTTCGGTCTCCTCCGAGGCGAACCTCAAACCGGCCGAACCTGCGACCCGAAGAGGGTGCAGGCGGGGTTCCTGTGGACGCGATGACTCGTGCCTCCACCAAGGTCCCTGGCGGTGGGAAAAGGGGGGGACCCGCGGACGAATGGAATTGGACCGGCGCAGCGTGATCCACTGGCGGCGCACTGCCCGAGGATGGCTCTCGCCGCCCGGACTCGATGAACGGGACGCTTCGGTGAACCTCCGTAGGTGCAACCTCTGGAACGCGTGGCTCGTCCCGGTCCGCCGGCAAGGATGTCGCAGCGTGCGCCTCCGTAGCGCGGTGCTCGTGCACCTCCTTCGGGGTCGAGGGGGAGAGCTGTCCCACCACTGCTTCCTCCACCAACGACGGCGATGATTGATAAGAATCCCGCTTGGGCATCGGGGACGCCGCTCGCTCGTGGGAGACCGGGGCTTTTTCGGCCCCATGCAGACCCGCATCGGCGGAGGCCACAGATTTTGGAGTGGCCTCCCCCTCGGACCTCGGGGCAGAGGGCTGCGCCACAACAAGAGGCGTCTTCGGCGCAGGGAGGGTCGCAGAGCCTCTCTCTGGCGTCCTGGACTCGATCATCCTGTCGGCGACCCGAGGGAATGGACGCTGGTCTGTTCCTAATCCCAGTCCCATCTGTGTCCCGGGCGGAGGAAAGAGGAACACACTCACGTCGAGAGACCGATTCGCCACACCGGGACCACTAGGGGTGGGCTGCGCCAGCGGCTTCACCACTGCAGACCGGGGCGGAGATTCTTCAGGGACCGACCTCCCGCCCTCACCAGCCGGCATGAGTCCCTGGAATGCCTCCGGTGTCTCTATCTTTGCCGATTCGGTTCCGTGGGGGACTGCCGTGGTCTCGTGTGCCGGGGCAGGAACCACGGCGACCTCTTGAAGCCCATCATCGAGCCGCCCGCCTCCGACAGTGGTCTCCTCTACGGTGGACGGTGCTGAATAGTACGGTGGATAAGGAGACTCCTCTGGGGAAGGGGCCGCCTGGAGAGGAGCTGCTGTAACCTGACTCGTCGGTTGGAGGGAAGATGAAGGTGTCGATATCGACGCCAAAGGTTCAGCAAGGTGGCCCAGGGGCAACGCGGGAGAGACGACTGCCGCGCGCTCGGGTAATTTCAAAGGCTCCGTGGAAGCCTCGGAACGGAGGGGCGGCGCCGTAGGACGCTCCGGCTTCGCCATCTTCACCGGAGGCTGCAGCACCCCAGCAAGATTTCCTTTCACCTGCCTGTCTGTCCGTGAGGCAGTTCCGGCCGAGGAGTTGACAACCATCCCTTGACGGGAGACTTTCGGCTGCTCGGCCGATTGAGACCGCCTCGGGCGCTTTCGCTTTTTCGGCAGCGAGGCGAGAAAAACCTGAAAGGTGTCGCGGGTAACCTGTGGGGCCGGCCCAACAAAGGGGTGCGCCGTCGGGGGAAGGTCACCGACGAGGAACAGAGCGCCGGCCACGGCTACGTGCAGGACGAGCGAAAACCCGACGGGAAGGGCAAAGCCATTCCCCCCGAGCCGCTCTTCGGCGGCAGGCGAATCAGTCTCCGGGTGCTCACGGGAGAAGTCCAGTGCAAACCAGTCCATGCACTCATGACCCCCTTCTCCCCCATTGCGCCTTGTCACTCACGCGTGCCCTGCCTGCTATTGCACGAGCCGCATTCTTCTCGCGAGGGCCGATCGGGGGCCCGGACCCTGATCGGGGAGAGAATCAATGTACGTGCAGCGGAAATACCCAGTGAGGCCCCGCAGGGCTGGATTTCCCGCGTTCGGGCACACCGTCGCGAGCCGGGGATCGTACGGGTTGTTCACCGCACACTTCCCTTTGTTGATCACTTGTGTCATGACGAACTCTGTCCACCCCACGATCTCACGCGGCCCGCTGAACGCTTGGGTGGGACATGCGGTGGCGACAACGGGGACGAGCACCTTCCATCCGGGACCATCATAGGTAGTCGCACCGGTACTGTCGGTGGCCTGATGAAAATCGCCGGTGTTGTACTGCTGAATGAACGTCTGTTCCAGGAGGTCGTAGACGCTCTGCTGCATGCCGTTACTGGTCCCGACGTCCGTTCCGCTTCTGGGAGTACAAGAGTTACAGTCTTGGTCGGGATCGGCGGCCGCCCGAATCATTGCCCTCGTCTCGGGGACAGTCGGCGTTGAGGTGCCGCAGGGATTGGCCCACGCAGCGGTGTTGGTACCTAGCGGCGGGCTCCCACTCCCCCCGCTACTGGTTATGAAGCTAACAAATTCGCCACAGCCGGTGGAAGAGCGCGGATCAAAACCGCAATTGTTGAGGGCGAGGGGAAACAGGCAGGATTGCGGGGGCACGGTCTGCGGCGGGTTGGAGACCGCGGTGGATTGGGCCGAGACGGCGAGAGTATTCAGCCCCAACAGCCGAAGAAACGACGTCGAAATCTGGGTCGCATACTGGCAGCGGACGGCATTGACCCGGGTGCCGTCCAGGGACGGGGTAAAGGTTGCCCGGTCCCAGATCCCCAGGACGATGTCTCCGTTGGTACCGTTCCCGGAATTCAGGCCTAAGTTGATGGTGCCCACCCGGTAGGGGTTCAGGTTGGCAAACCGCCATGCCTGTGATCGCACTGTAGAGAAGACCGTGCCGTCGAAGCCCAGATTTCCGGCGCCGGCCAGGGCGGCCGCATCCATACTGCGCTGAAGCTCGGCCCTGGCAGCACTAAAGTAAGCAAGGTCGATGGCAATCCCACCCATGATCAGGATGAACGTCAGGCTCATGGTGGTAAAGAGCAAGATGCTACCCCGCTGACCCTTCAGGGCATCGCCCTTCATGGCTTCTCGCTCCCCTGTTGGGAAAAGGGCTGGTCTAACACGACCTCGGCATCGTCGAGCAGGACAGATGCGTTCTCCGCCTTCACGGCCTCTGTGCCTCCGCAGCCTCGGGAACGGTCGGCGGAGCTGCGCCCCGGCCCTCGGAGGTCTTGGGGCTCTCAGCGGGCTCAAAATGGATATCCCCGATCTCTTGCCACGGGATGTCCACCCGCCCCTGGGGAGTCATGCCCCGTAGCACCGCCGTGCCCAGGTTCACATAGTCCCCTTCGACCCGAGAGCCATCCAAAAGCACCGCAGCGGCCGAGTGACGGAAGTGGGTGACCGCTAGGTAGGGCCGTAAGGCACTATCTTCGACGGGCTGCCGAAAGAATTGGATGCTGCGAATGCTGGCAAGCGGGATCTCGGTTTCGACCCCTCTGCGGGAAAGAATCACCAGCGCCACCTGGCCATGCCCCTGCTTCGCCCGCGGCTCCTCCCCGAAGAGAGTGCCGAGCCCCTGGATCGAACCAGTCATGCTCACATCCGGAGCCTTTGAACCCCGAGGAACGGCACCCTCCTCGGGCTTCGACATGATGGTGTAAAACACCTCGAAGTGGGGTTGAGTCAGCCGCCAGGACTTCCCATCCCAAGTCCGCACTTCGGCGGTCACCTCCTGCGCGACCGCGGGGAGGGCCGCATTCACGAGCCCCGCCAGAATCGCCAAGCCGACTATGACTCTCATCTCTCCCTCCGCTATCTCCCAATCTTCTGCCAGGCCTCTAAGAGCCTCAGGAGTGCCGGGACCACGGCGACGATAAAGAAAACCGGCAAGAGAAAGAGCACGGTGGGGAAGACCATCTTCAGGGGGGCCAGGTACGCTCGCTCCTCTGCGCGGCGTCGCCGCTTCAGGCGTGCCGATTCGGCGTGGACACGGAGTGTTTTGCCCAGGCTGGTGCCCAGCCGGTCCGTCTGGATGAAGGCGCCCACGACCGCCTTCAGGTCCTCTACCCCCGTCCGCTCCCCGAGTGCGTGGAATGCCTCCTCACGGCGCCGCCCGGCCCGTATTTCAAGGTGCATGCGCAGCATCTCTTGGTGGAGGGGGCTCCGGTGGGCCTCGGGATGTTGGGTGACCCGTCCAACGGCGGCGTCAAAACCCATGCCAGCCTCGACGCACACCATCAAGAGGTCCAGGACCTCGGGGAGGGCGTGCTGGATTTCCCGCTGGCGAGCCTGGGTGCGATTGCGCAGCCAGAGTTCGGGGAGGAAGGACCCCACCAGCGCCAGAGCAAGCGACAACAGCAGGAGGTGCGGCAGGGCCCGTTGGACGGCCAGGCCGTAAAGGGTATAGGCGTAGCCGCACAGGATCGCAGAGCCAACCTTCGCGCCGATGAATAACCCGACGGCGCGGGGATTGTTATAGCCCGCCCACGTCAGCCGCTGCCGCAGCTGTGATAGCCTGACGCTATCCCGCGGGCCAAAGACCCGACCCACACGCTCGAGGATCCGCTGCCACCCTACCCTGGTCCGCTCCTCCCATCGGAGAATGGATGCTGGCCCAGCCTCGGGCACAGAGGCTTGAAAGCGCTGGGGCTGCACCAGAGACCAACGTCGGAGTAGAAAGGCTCCCGCGAGACAGACGACCCCTCCAACCAGGGCGAAGGCAAGGATCGCATAACTAATGGCGGCCATCTCCCTCACACCCTGATCTGCGCGATGCGCCAGATCATAAACAAACCGATCCCCTCGAGGATGATGCCTGCCCAGATGAGACGCGACGCGAGGGGGGAGTTAAGCAGCGGCTCGAAGTACCCAGGGCTGACCAATTCGAACATGATTGCCAAGACGATCGGGAACACACCCACGCAGATCGCGCTCCACCGATGCTGCACCGAGAGCACTCGCGCGTGGCTCAAGACCTTGAATCGCTCGCGAATGACCTCGCTCAAGGAATCCAGGATCTCGGCCAGGTTGCCGCCGGCGCTCCGCTGGATCGTAATGGCGGTGCAGAAGAAAGCCGTATCCCCCGTGGGAATGCGGCGTTGAAGCCTGAAGAGGGCCTCCCCAGGGTCCATTCCCAGCCGGGTCTCTTCAGAGACCCTTCGGAACTCCTCGGCCGCCGGGTCCGGCATCTCCTCTCCCACCACTTGAATGGCCGCGCCCAAAGCGTGACCGGCGCGGATGGAGCGGGTCATCATATCGAGGGCATCAGGAAACTGTCTCTCAAAGCGTTGCAGACGCTGGTGCCGTTTGTATGCGAGGTGGAGGATCGGCAAGGAGCCTGCGACGAGGGCCGCGACCACCCCCCACACCGGCTGACCCGTCCGCAGCCACCCGGCGCCTCCCCCGACGACGGCACAGGTACCCATGAGGACGAGGATGCGGCTGCGGTCCCTCATGTCAAGGCCTGCCTGCTCGGCCAGGGCGATGAGCGGGCTCCTCAGCCTCGCCCATGTCGAGTCCACCTCTCGGGAATCGGCCCGCACGATTCGCGGGTCCGTTTTTGGATGGATCCAGAAACGGGTGCCGAGCCGCCGACGGATCATCCGGCCGGTCTCCGCGAACCACCAGAACCCTACAATGAGCGTCACGACCACCAGGAACGCCAATCCCGCGATGGCGGCCACCAGGTTCATCGGCGCCCCTCCTGTCGCGGCGCAGGATCGAAGATCTCAGGTCGCAGGGTAATCCCCGCACGAACCAGCCGTTCGGTGAACTTCGGCCGCACTCCGGTGGCGTGGTGGAAGCCGAGCACGCGACCATCTTCGTCGATCCCCGCCTGCTCATACACAAAGATGTCCTGCGTGGAGATGACCGATTCCTCCATGCCGCTGACTTCCGTGACCCGAACGATCTTCCGGCTCCCGTCGCTGAAGCGCGCCATGTGGATGCCCAGCTCAAGGGCGGAGCAAATGTACTCCCGCATAGCGCGGACGGGAACCGAGAGGCCGGCCATCAGGATCATCGTCTCGAGGCGCGCCAGGGCCTCCCGCGTCGAATTGGCGTGCACGGTGCAGAGCGACCCGTCGTGACCCGTGTTCATCGCCTGGAGCATGTCCAGAACCTCGGGGCCCCGCACCTCACCAACGATGATGCGGTCCGGGCGCATCCGGAGGGCGTTTCGCACCAGGTCCCGCTGGCTGACCATTCCTTGTCCTTCGATGTTCGGGGGGCGCGTCTCCAACCGGACCACATGTTCCTGCTGGAGCTGCAGCTCGGCCGAGTCCTCGATGGTGATGATCCGCTCCGTGTGGGGGATGGCGGTTGAGAGGACGTTGAGCAGGGTCGTCTTGCCGCTCCCGGTGCCGCCCGAGATGAGCATGTTGAGGCGCGCCCGTACCGCGGCAGCGAGGAACTCGGCGAGGACCGGGGTGAGCGTGCCGAATCCGAGGAGGTCCGGCATCTTGAACGGCTCAACCGCAAAGCGGCGAATGGAGAGCATCGGCCCGTCGATGGCAAGGGGGGGGATAATGGCGTTGACTCGCGAGCCGTCGTGCAAGCGCGCATCCACCATCGGAGAGGATTCGTCCACCCGACGGCCCACCTGCGAAACGATTCGCTCGATGATCTGGAGCAGGTGGGCACTGTCCCGAAAAATGATGTCCGCACGCTCGATCTTGCCCCGCCGCTCCACATAGACATTATAGGGCCCGTTCACGAGGATATCCGACACCGTCGGATCCATCATGAGCGGTTCGATGGGCCCGAGCCCAAAGGTCTCGTGCTGTACATCGATGACGAGCTGCTCCCGCTCCTGGCGGCTGAGCGGCGTCTCCTCCCCCGCGAGGAGATCCTCGAGGAGACGGCGGATCTGTTGTTGCACCGACTCCGGTGGGAGACTGTCGAGCTTGGAGAGGTCGATCCGTTCGATCAGCTGGCGATGGATTCGGCTCTTCAACTCGAAGCCGCTGCCGTCTCCTTTATTATTATTCTGTTCTGTGCCAGGCGGAGAGGCGACAGCGGGCTCTGATGCGTTCTCGGTCCGGCTGCGGACCCGTCTCATCTACTTGCCTCCTGGCCAGCGAGAGGGAATCCGCACCAGGCGGAGGAGCGAGGTCCCGCGCGGTGGTGGTTCCGTCACGTGCCCGTTAATCAGCATCTCGCTCAGCTGCCGCAGGTTCTTGGCGATCTTTGAGCGCGGCGAGGCTATGACCACGGGCTCGCCGTTGTTGATGGCGGTCACGACGGTCGGGTAGTCGCTCGGCGTCTTCCAGTACACGGGGAGCTCGAGCGTTTCCCGAACGTGCTTGAGGGTCACGTCCTCTCCGGTTCCCTCGCGCATCACGACGATGCGCACTTTCCGGAGGTCGAGGCCCAGATGGCGAAAGGCCGCAAGGCCGGCCGCCCCCGAGCGGAGAGCGGACACATTCAGGCTGACGAGAAACAGGATCTCGTCAGAGGTCTCCAGTGCTGCGATGGTTCCAGGGTCCATGTCGTGGGGGAGGTCGAGGACGACATGGTCGAAATGCGATCGAAGGACTTCGAGGCCCGTCTGGACCTGCTCGACAGAATGCTTGCCACGTTCGATCCGCGCCGGGCCCGGAAGGACACAGAGACCGGTCGGGTGGTGAGACAGGAGACCCTGCAGGAACGATTGGTCCATCCGCGAGACGTTCTCAAACGCGTCAAGGACAGAGTAGGGGTGTCGGAGGTTCAGGAACGTGGCCACGTCGGATTGTCGCATGTCCAGGTCCATGAGCAGCACCCGCCCAGGGGCGCCCTCGGCGAAGCAGACGGCCAGGTTGGTGGCGACCGTGGTCACCCCGAGGCCGCCCTTGGTGGAGAAGACCGACGTGACGCGCCCATGCCGACGCTCCGGGGCGACCGCGCGGCGAGAGCGGATCACCTTGTCGAGGGCCGCAAGCAGCTCGTCGCTCTTGACCGGGCGGCTCAGAAAGTCGAGGGCCCCCGCGCGGATGACCTGGATGACGAGATCGGCCGATGAGCTGAGCCCGGTGGCGAGGATCGCGGTCTCTGGCACGGCCTGGGCCAGTTGTTCGAAGGCGGCAGGCCCTTTCCCGTCGTCTTTTCCCTCCGATTCGGAAGGGATCTCGACAACCAGCACATCCGGCCGGCACGCGGGGGCCTCGCGGAACGCCTCACCGATGCTGGAAAACTCGCCCACGACGACCGACGCGGTGGCCCCCACGATCCGGCGCAGGTTGGCGCGGGAGTCCTGGTCAGAATCGACGATGACCGTTCGCAGCACCGTTGCCATGGGGCACCGCCCCTTATTTTCCGCGGAGGGTACTCTGACCCAACGGACGGTCCACTTCCGCACCGACGCCGGGAATCCCCGGCACGAGCGTAAACTCCGACTTCTCCGCTTCGGTGACCTCCAGGAGCTTGGAGGGATCGGGGACCGTCGGTGAACCGGGCGGAGTCGCCTGGACCAGTTTTACGCTGACGATGAAGAGCAGCTCCGTTTCGCTATTCTGGAACGACGTGCTACGGAAAAGGGCGCCCAGGATCGGAATATCTCCGAGGATGGGAATTTTGGCCACTGACTGCCGGACCTCATTATTGATGAGCCCGGCGATGGCAAAGCTTTCGCCGTCTCTGAGGTTCACGGTGGTGGAAGCATTATTCTTCCTGAGCACGGGGACGACGAAGCCGGAAAACTGCAGGCCGCTGCTGAAGTCGAGGGTCGAGACCTCGGGCTCCACGCTCAAGTTGATCCTGCTCCCGTCCTCCACCACCGGGAGGAAAATGAGGCGGATGCCGAACGGCTTGAATTCGATGGTGATGGTGGTGGTCCCTGCGGCGGCGGTCTGTGGGACCGGAAAGGGAAACTCGCCGCCTGAGAGGAAACTGGCTCGCTTGCCGCTTTCCGTGACGAGGTTGGGCTTGGCCAGCGTCCGGAGCAGACCCCGCTCGGCCAGGGCCCGGGCAACCCCGGAGAAGTCGCGGTTGGGGGAGGAGAAGAAAAAGCTCGCGAGGGTACTAAAAGCGAGGTCGGGTGCATTGGGGTCGCTGATCAGCCCAAGCGGTGGGAAGAAGGGGGCACCGGGGAACGCCCCTCCCTGGAAGGTGGCACCGAGGAAGCGGTAGCTGAAGCCGAGTTCCTTGAGGGCCGTGCGCTGCACCTCCGCCACCTGGACCTGAATCAGGACTTCCTGGGGCTTGACGCCCCTCACGGTGAGGAGGTTGACGACCTTTCCCTTCGGGGCGAATACCGCGGCGACCTCGGCGGCGGCGGTGACCATCTCCTCGCTGGAGACCGTGCCTTGAAGGATGATGGCCTCTTGTGCCGGACGCACCTCGACCGTGTCGTGGGGGGCCATCTGCTTCAACCGTTCTCGCAGGAGCTCGAGATCGGTCTGCACCACCAGGTCAAAGAACTGGGTCTTCTGGGCGTAAAAGACGACCAGCGAGGTGACGCCGAGGGCCTTGCCATTGATCAGGATCTGGTTGGGCTTGATGACAAAAACATCAGCGATGTTCGGGTCCGTAACCGACACCCGGTCGAAGGGTTCCTTGACCTCGACGACGTGCGACTTGCCGATGGTCACCTCGATCCGGACCAGTCCTGGCCCCTGGGCCGTCGCGGGCAGGCGAAGGACCACCAAAAGCGCAGCGAACACCAACCCCAGGAGGACGCGGCAGGCTACAGCAGGACGTTGTGCTCGCATCGCAGCTCCTCTCACCTCATCGGGTGTTGACCGGAGCCCACAGACCGCCGGCGTCGCGGACAAAGGTCAGTTCACTGGCCTGGCCCGCCCGGACGACGGAGACCGTGTGGGTTTCGCCCTTGGAGACGGACCGTTCCGCGCCATCGCTCCCCTGGGCCTGGAGGCTGGTGGCCTTCTTTGGCTGCTCCGAGCCGAGGAGTCGCGCCTTGGTCACCCCGGCTGTGGCGACGATCCGGTCATCCCGAAGATTCCGTGTCGCGAGGATCACCTTCCCCCTCGTCTCCGTCTGCGCCAGCGCCAGGCGCTCGACCTGCTCGGGCGTCAGCGCGAGGGTGACCGTGGTGACTTTGACCGGGCTGTTGTCACGCATCTCGACGGTCTGCCCCGCCGCCAGCACCGGAACGTTCTGCAGGATCACCTTGCCCACATGGTCGATTTGACTGCCCTCGGACCGCATGCTCGCGATGAGGTCCACGCGGCTGTGGGGCAGAATGAACCCCGTCTCCTGGACCGCCTCGTCGACCTTGATCGTCACCCCCCGGAGACCCTCCGGGACGAGCATCGGGAGCAGTCCTCCGCGCGCAGCGGATGCGGCGTCAATGAGCTTTGTCTTAAGCAGGGGCTCGCCGGCCACGATGGAACTGCGGGCTACCTGCCCCTCGGCTTCGGCAAGGCTCCGCAGGGCGCCACCGGGGACGGCCTGGTTCGGCCAGGAAGAGAGTCTGACATGTTGAGGCGTGATGGCTTCTCCGACCGGCACGTTGACTTGGGCCACGACGATCTGCTCGACCGGCTGGCCATACACAGCCACCCGTTGGATGATGGTCTGGTAGACGAGGAAAGCGGTCGCCAAGCCAATCACCGCGGCGAGCGTTACCACTATCAATAGTCGTCGACGCACGGCAGTCCTCCTACTCGTACCGCATGCTGGCGCTCTGCTGCATCGGCAGCGACGTCAGCATCGGCAGCATGATGGGAAAGAGTGTCGAGAACGTCAATGTCACGTCTGCCCGGACCACAGAGCCAGGCTGACAGGGGACCACACAGATGACGGACACGCTGGTGGGGGTCATGTTGGCCGCGGTGAGAATGCTGCTGATCCGGGCGGTCGCTGGGGCAGGATCGAACGGATTGGTCACCACCCCCACCCGTGCCCCCTCGCGCACGGCAGTTGTCGCAATATCAAACGTTAGCCACATCCGGCTGAGCTCGACAATGGTGAAGAGAATGAAGACCAGCGTCGGAAGCACCAGGATAAACTCGATCGTCGAGGTGCCGCGTTTATTCCGGTGTTGTCGAGCGTGGGTCATGGTTTTCTCCAATCTCGTGATCGCCCAGGGAGGCTCCCGAAGGAGCCGCCCTGGACCAGAGACCGCCTCTACTTGATAGCAGTGATTTTGCCGGAGATGAAGGCGATCGCCTTCTGCAGGGCCGGTTGCAGCTCCCCCGGGTACACCACGACGGCCATGGCCACAATGAGCGCCGCGATCAGGAGCCATTCCACGGTCTCAATCCCGCGCTGGTCACGGAGGTAACGACTTGTTTGGTATGCATGGCGAATCATCACTATCATTTTCTTGCCTCCCTCCTCACGATCTTGTTGCATTGTTGCCTGTCAGCCTTCCCCCTTTCCCCTTGCCTTCTCTCGGCCGATCCAACATCCTCCCCGAGCATGAGTGCTCATGCGCTAGAGGAGGCGTCCGTCGCGCTGCTTCCCGACAAGAAATGCGGGTTATCTCGTTCGAGGAGTTTGGCGATTTCTGTTTGCTTTGCCGGGTTCATGCGATAGCAGGGTGCCTTCAGCCGCTGTCGGGAAGCGAGGATGAGGCCGCGGTTCAAGAGCATCTCCACAGAATCCCTTACCTCGTTGATCGTGAGTTCGATGCGCCGACGCTCCAACCACCATCTCGCGATCCCCTCCAGGGTATCCTCAGCATCGGGGTTACTCGCCAAATAATGAAGGATCTCCCGGGCAGCCTCGTCTTGCTTGCGGCCATCATCGTTTCGACTCTTCACAGCCTCCTCCCCTTCCGGATGCGGTCCAGATCCCTACGGTTCCGCGCAAGAAGAGGATGCACGCGTGATGCCAGGCGTTCTGCACCGAGGAAAGCGCTTAATTTCAAAAGGACGTGGAAGGAAAGCCCGTCGCTTGCCTGGCGCAAGAGGGGATAGTGTCCCCTCAGCCAAAAGGTGGAGATTGTGCGCAACGTGTGGATACCATGAGGGATGCGAGGCTGAGGGCAGGCAGCCCCACGGTGGGGTCAATTTACCCCACCCTGGCTTCTTCTCCGTCCGTTCGGCAATCGAAGGAGCGATTTCGCGAGAATTTCGGACGAAAGACGAATCCTGCATCGTGACACCACGCTGATGAAGTTCCGTAAGTGGTGTTGTCGAATAGAGGAGTGAGGCTAGGCCTGGGCTGGTGTGAGGATCATGCGCAGCGGAAAGGACAAACGCGAGGTGAGCGCGTGCTTATCTCGTCCCTGCCCAAACGGAGGGGTCCAGCCGGTGTTTCTGAATGAGCCGGCGGAATGTGCGACGGTCCTGTCGGGCCGCGTGGGCGGCCCGGGAGATGTTTCCGCGGTAGGCCTGGAGGAGTGTTGCCAGATATTTGTGCTCGAACTCGGCGATGGCCCGGGCCTTCGTTGTGCGGAAGGACTCGGTGGAGTCACCGTCGATCGGTTGGAGCGGTCGGGTCGGCCACGGCAGATCGGCAGCGCGGATCAGCCGAGGCGAGCTCATGTGGACGAGCTGACATACCACATTTTCAAGCTCGCGCACGTTGCCAGGCCACCGGTACTTGCTTAGGGCTTGCACCGCATCTGGCGCAAAGCGCCAACGGTCGTCAGCCGGGGCATGCCGGTCCAGGAAGTAGTCCGCCAGCAGCCCGATATCACCGATCCGCTCACGCAGGGGCGGAAGCAGGAGCGTAACCACATGGAGCCTGTAGAAGAGGTCTTGGCGAAACTTGCCTTCCCGAAGTTTCGCGCTGAGGTCTGTGTTGGTGGCCGCCACCACGCGGACGTTGGCCTGTACACTACGGGGAGAACCCAGGGGCCGGAAGGTGCGGTGCTCAAGGAAGCGGAGAAGCTTGACCTGCGCTCCGGGTGCCAGCGAGTCAATCTCGTCCAGGAAGAGGGTACCTCCCTCTGCCTCGGCGATGAGCCCCGGTTGGTCGGACCGAGCGTCAGTGAAGGCCCCGCGGTGGTGGCCGAATAACTCGTTCTCGAACAACTCGGGTGGAAGAGCGCCGCACTCTACAGGCACGAAGGGTTTGCTGGCCCGGCCGCTCACGTAGTGAATCGCCTGGGCTGTAAGTTCCTTACCGGTACCGGTCTCGCCCGTCACCAGCACCATCACGTCCGTTTTGGCGATCCGCAGGATCTGCTGCTTGACTGCCTGGAAGGCCGGGTCCGCCCCACGGAGCCGGTCCAGCGCCATGGATTCGTGCAGGCGTTCCCGGACACCTTCAATCTCTTCCGTGACGCTACCCGGCAGGAGGCGTCGGACCCTCGCCAACAGCTCGCGCCCCCGCACCGGACTCACGAGAAAGTCCGTGACCCCGGGAGGCGGCCGGTCGAATCCGTCGGAGAGATGCTTTTTGTGGAGAATCGGTAGCAGCTGCGCCCCTGGCATCGAGATGCGAAGCTCGGTTAGGACGGTCCGAGGGTCAAGACGTGGGGTCAGGATCGGAATGATGAGGTCGACCAGGCCATTTTCTCCCTCTTCCAGCGACACCGCAAAGCCACCAGCATTCGACAGGATATCTCGTACCTGAGCTCCTACTTCGGGAGACTGCAGGCCCAGGACAAGAATGCGGGGCCAAGAAGAACAATTGTTTCGGGGACTCACTGTGGCACCCACGAAGCCTCCGTACCGGCTCTCAGGTTCTCGAGCGGGAACCCCGGTCAACCATGAAAGAATAGATTCGAATCACACCGGGCACACAAACGTGCGAATGTTTGGATACCGCCTTCCGACCCATCTATCAGTCAGTTTGGGAGGGCTCGGGCTTTGTGGGGCAGCCACGATCCTGCTGACAGATGGGCGCTACACGTTCTCGCCCCTCCGGTCTGGAGTGTGTTTCCTCCAGGGGAGCGTCGTGGCTCCGATTGTTCACTTACCCCACGCCGTCATGGGGGGGGTTCTCTGGGGAGGTTAGGAATGTACTCTATCGGCCGATTGCTTGTCAAGAAGAAACTGGGGTCTACACAACTGAAATCTGATCCGTCGGAGTCTGTCGCCGGGCCTCCGTGGTCGGGAGTCTGAAGTGACTGATATTCCTGGAGGCGGCGGTCAGGGGTGGACCGATGCGCCACTCGCCTGGGTGCCCCTAAGAGATGAAGATGCGAGCGTCGACGACCGCAGCGCCCTTCCCCTGTTCAAAAACGATCAAGGGGTTCATGTCGAGCTCGTGAAGCTCCGGGAAGTCCAGGGCGAGCTGCGAGAGTCGCTCGAGGCAGTCCGCAATCGCGTCGATGTCCGAGGGAGGCGCCCCCCGGTAGCCCGAGAGGATCGGCGAGCTTTTGAGCTGCTCGATCATCTGATGGGCCTCGAGGGTGGTGATCGGGGCGATCCTGACGACGACATCCTTGAATATCTCTACGTAAGTCCCACCCAGGCCGCAGAGCAGCAGGGGACCGAACTGCGGGTCCCGCTTCATCCCCAGGATCGTCTCCTTCCCCCCTGAGACCATCCGCTGCACCAACACCCCCTGGAGCCTGGCCGTGGGACGGGCGGCCTGGACGGCGGCGATCAGCGTCTTGTACGCCTGTCGCACCTCACCCTCGCTCGTGAGGTTCAACCTGACACCTCCGACATCGACCTTATGGATGATGTCCGGCGAGACGATCTTGATCACGACGGGATACCCGATCCCCTCCGCCGCCCGGACCACCTCGTCCTCGCCCTGAACGCACCGGAACGGGAACACCGGGAAGCCGTACGCCTGCAGGACCTCGTAGGCCTCATGCTCCGGCAGGAAGTGCCGCCCCTCCTGCCGCGCTCGGGTGAGCACGCGCGTTACCGCGTCTCGATCGACGTCGGTGAACACCTTGACTGCTGAGCGGGGGCGGTGAACCCCCTGCGCATAGCGCGCCATGGCCGCCAGCGCCCTGGCCGCATCCTCGGGGAACTGGTAATGGGGCAGGCGCGCCGCGGTCAACGTGGCCAGCACGCCCGTCATCACTTCTCCCGTCGCCATGAGACACAGCAGCGTGGGCTTGCGATGCCGAGGCGCGATGGTCGCGGCCGCCGCCGCGATGGATCGCAAATCCGTCATGAGCTGGGGGGTGGAGATGACAATGACGCCTTCTACCTCTGGATCGTCGAGGACGGCTTCGAGGGCGACGGCGTAGCGATCGGACCCGGCGTCCCCCATGACGTCCACAGGATTGTCGATCGGGGCGGCGGGCGGGAGCTTCTCGCGGAGCTTTGCCCGTGTCGCCTCTGACAAGGGGGCCAGGGTCAGGCCGTGGCGGATCGCAGTATCTGTGGCCATGATCGCGGGACCCCCCGCGTTCGTCACGATGGCCACCCGGTTTCCTGTCGGCAGGGGCTGCATGGCAAAGGCGACAGCGTAGTCGAATAGCTCCTCCAACGATTCGACCCGCAGGACCCCGCACTGGGCAAAGAGGGAGTCGTAGGCCTCGTCGGAGCCGGCCAGGGCCCCCGTATGCGAGGAGGCGGCCCTGGCCCCCTCCAGCGTCCGCCCCGATTTGACGGCGAGGATCGGCTTGATCCTCGAGATCTCCTGGGCCAGTTGGATGAACCCCTTTGGATCGGTCAAGTCTTCGAGGTAGAGGAGGATGACGTCCGTCTGGGGATCATCCTTGAGATACGCGAGCATGTCGTTCTCGTTAACGTCCGCCTTGTTACCGACGGAGACGAACTTGGAGAGGCCGATCCGCTCGGCCTGGGCGTACTCCAGGGCGGCGACGCCCACCGCTCCGCTTTGGGAGATGAGGGCGATGTTGCCGTGCTGGGGCATGGTGCGGGCGAAGCTGGCGTTCAGCGCGACCTGGGGATCGCAATTGATGATCCCGAGGCAGTTGGGCCCGATGAGCCGGATCCCGAGTCTCCGAGCCGCCTGCAGGACGATCTCCTCCCTTTTGGCCCCCTCGACCCCGAGCTCTTTGAAGCCGGCCGAGATGACCACTGCCCCCTTCGTCCCCTTCCACCCACACTCCTCTAACACCTGCGGGATGCTCGCGCTGGGAACGACGATCACGGCGAGGTCGAGCTCGTCCGGGATCTCGAGGACGGAGGCGTACGCCTTCACGGCGAGGATGCTGGTGGCCTTCGGATTCACGGGGTAGACGACGCCGGTGTAGCCGTGGAGCAGGATGTTGGCGAAGACCGCCCTTCCCACGCTTTCGGGGCGGGTCGAGGCCCCGACGACCGCCACCGATCGCGGCGCGAAGAGCGCCCGGAGGGTCTGATGTCGATCACCCATAGGCTCTACCGGTCCAGCGTCTTCTCCATCTCCAAAACCGCCAGGGTGGTCTTGAGGACCGCATCCGGATTGAGCGACATGCTGTCGATGCCCTGTTCGACCAGGAATTGGGCAAACTCTGGATAGTCGCTGGGGGCCTGCCCGCAGATCCCGATCTTCCGCCCCCTGGCCTTGGCCACCTTGATCACATTCGCGACCATAGTTTTCACCGCGGGGTGGCGTTCATCGAAGATATGAGCGACGATTTCGGAGTCGCGGTCCACCCCCAGCGTGAGCTGCGTGAGGTCGTTGGAGCCGATCGAGAATCCATCGAAGACTTCCGCAAAGGCGTCGGCCAGGATCACGTTGCTCGGGATCTCGCACATCACGTACAGCTCGACCCCCTTCTCACCCCGCCGCAGCCCGTGTTGCGCCATCTCGGCCTGGACACGCCGCGCCTCCTCCACGGTGCGACAGAACGGGATCATGATCTTCACGTTGCGAAGTCCCATCTCCTCCCGCACCTTCTGCATCGCGCGGCACTCCAGCGCGAAGGCGGCGCGATAGCGCGGATGGTAGTAGCGGGAGGCGCCTCGGAACCCGAGCATCGGGTTCTCCTCGGCCGGCTCGTAGCGCCGTCCGCCGATCAGGTTGGCGTACTCGTTGCTCTTGAAGTCGCTCAGCCGGACGATGACGTCCTTGGGATAGAAGGCCGCGGCGATCATGCCGACGCCCTGGGCTAATTTGTCCACAAAGAACTGGGGCTTGTCAACGTATCCGGCGGTGAGGGCATCGATCTCGGCCTTGACGGCCGGATCCTCGAGACGGTCGTAGTCCAGCAAGGCCAGCGGGTGGACCCGGATATACGTGTTGATGATGAACTCCTCCCGCGCCAGGCCCACGCCATCGTTCGGGATGAAGGAGAGCCGGAAGGCCTCCTCCGGATTCCCCACGTTCATCATGATCTTGGTCCGGGGACGGGGCAGGCCCTTGACCTCGACGCGCTCGACCTCGAAATCGAGCTGCCCATCGTAGACGACGCCGGTGTCGCCTTCGGCGCAGGAGACCGTGACTTGCTGGCTGTCCTTCAGGACCTCCGTCGCGTTCTCGGTGCCCACGATAGCCGGCAGCCCCAGCTCGCGGCTGACGATGGCCGCGTGGCAAGTCCGGCCCCCGCGGTTGGTGACGATCGCCGCCGCCTTCTTCATGATCGGCTCCCAGTCCGGATCAGTCTTATCGGTCACCAGAATTTCCCCGCGGTTGAATTCGTGCAGATGCCGCACACTCTGGATCACCCGCACCGGCCCTGGGACGATCTTCGCACCCACGCTCCGACCGCGCACCAGCACCGGACCTCGCTGTTTCAGATGATAAGTCTCGAGCGTGTCCAGGGTCTTGAGGGATTGCACCGTCTCTGGGCGGGCCTGGACGATCCAGAGCTCTCCCGTCAGGCCGTCCTTCGCCCACTCGATGTCCATCGGACTTGGGCGGCCGCGCTTGGCAGTGTAGTGCTCTTCGATGGCGCAGGCCCACCGGCCCAGCATCAAGATCTCCTCATCCGTAATGGCGAACCGCGCCCGATCCTCGGCCGGGACCGGCACGTTCTGCACCATCCGGTCGCTGCCGGGGTCGAAGATCAGCTTGAACTCCTTGCTGCCGAGCCGCTTCTGCAAGATGGGGCGGAAGCCCTGTGCGAGCGTCGGCTTGAAGACGGTGTATTCGTCCGGGTTCACCGATCCCTGGACCACGTTCTCCCCCAGACCGTAGGCGGCATTAATCAGGACCGCATCGCGGAACCCGGTCTCGGTGTCGATGGAGAACATGACCCCCGCCGCGGCGAGATCCGACCGAACCATCCGCTGTACCCCGATTGACAAGGCAACCTGGAAATGGTCGAAGCCCTTGTCGGATCGATACGAGATGGCCCGATCGGTGAAGAGCGAGGCGAAGGACCGCTTGCACGCCGCGAGGAGCGCCCGGTGGCCCTGGACGTTGAGAAACGTCTCCTGCTGGCCGGCGAAGCTTGCATCCGGCAGGTCCTCTGCGGTCGCGCTGCTCCGGACCGCCACGCTGGTCGGTTGAGGGGTGTCTGCGCTCAAGCGGTCGTAGGCCTCGGTGATGGCCTTCTCGAGGTCTGCCGGGAGGCTCACTCCGAGGATAGCCTCGCGCACCTGGCGTCCCCGCTGCCTGAGATTCTCGAGATCGTGCGTATCCAGATCCTTCAGGATGTCATGAATGCGCCTGTCGAGTTCAGATTGGTGAAGGAAATCCCGGTAGGCCTCGGCCGTGACGGCGAACCCGTTCGGCACCCTGATCCCGGGTGCGGCCAACTCCCGGTACATCTCGCCGAGGGAGGCGTTCTTGCCTCCCACCCGGGGAATATCCTTGATACCGATCTCCTCGAACCAGAGGATCTGGGGAGCGACTCGGACACTGTGCGCCATGACCATACTCCTCTGCAACGGCGCGTCTTCAAACCGGGGCAACACAGGGAGCGACGGAAGAACCAACACCATATGGAGCAAGGGGGGTGCCAGCGAGTGATGGGTATATACGCAAAGCGCTAACCCATGAATTCTACACTATAAAACCCCCGAAACCATCCTGCGCACGGCTAGCAGCTCAGGCAATGTACCGAGGCAAGACTGCCCCAGGGGCCCAAGCCACAAGCGGGGCGTACGTCGCCAAGATCCCAGGAAGAGGGCGCCCCGAGGGAATGGGACAGCGCTGTCCCATGACATCGGACTGTCTCCAGGACCTGGGCACGTCGTTTCCCTCGACGAAAGACGTCCCTGTCATGTCGAGTCCCGCTCGGTTCCTCGCCTGGCACGTCATGTCCGATGCCAGCAGATCATCCCACCCGTCGTTCCAGCTCTCTCAGTCGGGGCGGGTCACCCAACACGACCAGTCGATCACCAGCCCCAATACTTTCATCCGGGGCCGGGTTGAAAATCATTCTGCCTGAAGGGCGCTTGATCGCCACCACGATTACGTCCAGCGGCTCGCACAGCCCCGCCTGCCGCAGCGTGACCCCATCACACGGGGAGCGAGGAGCGATCCCGACTTCTTCGAGCTGCAGTTCGACGCTTTGGTGATGCGTGGCCAGCTCGATGATCTCGACGACCGCCGGGCGCAAGACGGCCTGAGCCATGCGGTGACCGCCCATCGAGTAGGGGGAGATTACGGCGTCCGCCCCGGCACGCTTCAGTCTCGCTGCGGTCTGTTCGCTCTCAGCCCGGGCCACCACAAAGAGAGACGAGTTGAGCTCCTTAGCGGTGAGCGTCACAAAGACGTTATCCGCGTCAGTCGGAAGAGCGGCAAAGAGACCTTTCCCTTTCGCGACGCCGCATGCCACGAGGACTTTCTCGTCAGCGGCATCCCCCTGGAGGACGAAGTAGTCGGCTTCTTCAGCCTTGCGGACCCGCCCCAACTCCTGCTCAATGACCACGAAGGGCACGGGCTTCGACGCCAGCTCGCGCGAGATCACCTCGCCGATGCGCCCAAAGCCGCAGACGAGATAGTGCTCGGAGAGGGAGTCAATCTTCTTCGCCATGCGTCTCCTCCCAAAGAACTGCTGAAACTCTCCCGCCACCACCTTCTCCGCCACGGCCACCGCAGTGTAGAAGACCACGCCGACGCCCCCCACCAGAAGCGCGATCGTGAATATCCTTCCGGTGGCGCTGAGGGGTCTCACCTCTTGAAACCCGACAGTCGAGAGGGTGATGACCGTCATGTAGAGTGATTCAAGCCACGTGTACCCCTCCAAGACGTGGTACCCGACCACCCCGGTGATGACCATGGCCATAATGAACAGGACAGCGACCCGTAGCCGATCCATCGTCCCTCACCAGATCCCCATCGGCCTACCGCCACCTACTCCGCGACCCACAGGGCGAGTCCCTGAGCCTTTTGAATCAGCTCGTCTGCCACATGGACGTGACGCCGGAAGAGTCCCCGGAGGCCGGCATACGTCTCTCGACCAACAACGATAGTACCGCACTGGCTCGTCCGCGCCGCTTCCAAAATAATGGTCGCCAGGTCTTGATCGGTGCTCAAGGTAACGAGCTCCGTTCCCAGCGCATGGGCGGGGATGCGGGCCTTGCGAAGGATTGCCTTCGCCCGGGCAAAGACGGCCTGCGCCGCCTTCTCACTTTGCGCGACCCAGGCGGCACGGACATCTTTGGCCCCCGCCTCCCGCCTCCAGGTGGACCCGGGATCTTCGCCGACTGGGAAGTCCACCAACCGTGGGGGCAGCGGCGCCAGCACATGAAACAGCCGAATGCGGAAGCCTTTCCGTCCTCCCATCATCCGCGCCACATAGGCGACCGCGCGTCTCGAGCCCTCCGAATCATCGATGGCGATCAGAATTCCCTTGGTACGATCCATCGGGGGCAGCCCTCACGCACCGCAGCGGCAATCACGCCATCCCCTGTGCAACGCTGGCCTTTCCGGAACCACCCCCGCTCGTCTCGCCAAGCCGCCTGACGAGGGCCTTCCGTCCCTCCTCCGCCAAAAAGAGCAGGCATGGGAAGATGAGCAGCACTGCCCATCCGTAGGGATGAATAGGGCTCACCCCAAAGACCTTTTGGAGGAGCGGGGTCTGTATGAACAGAACGAGCAGGGTCAGCTCGACGACGATGCCGACGAGCACCAGCCGGTTACTGAGGAGGCCAACCCTTACAGTCGATTCGCGCTCGGTCCGGCAGGCGAACACATTCCCAACCTGGGCAAAAACGATCGACGCCAGCGTCATGGTGGTCGCTTCGATGTACAGCGGCCCCGAGGCGGCCAGCGGTATCCCGGGCCGCCATCCCTGGATCAGGTAAACGGAAAAGAAGCCAGCCATGCACGCGACGGCTTCGAGAGCGCCGAGGAACCCGTAGGCACGGAGCAGGAGACGCCGGTCGAGGAGGCGCTTGTCGCGCGGACGGGGTGGGCGGTCCATAATCCCGGGTTCGGGGGGTTCGGCCCCTAACCCGAGCGCCGGGACGAGATCCGTGCCGAGGTCCACGGCGAGGATCTGCATCACGGTGAGCGGCAGGGGGATCCGGAAAAGGACAAAGGCCAGGAAGGGGATGATCTCCGGGACATTGCTGGCAAAGATGTACGTGACGAACTTCTTGATGTTGGCATAGACAGCCCGCCCCTCCTCGACCGCCGCTACGATGCTGGCGAAGTTATCGTCGAGCAGCACCATGTCCGCCGCCTCCCGGGCGACATCGGTCCCCCGGCGCCCCATGGCGATGCCGATGTCCGCCTTCCGGAGTGCCGGGGCGTCGTTGACGCCATCCCCTGTGACGGCGACGACTTCCCCTCGTCCTTGGAGCACCGTGACGATCCGCAGTTTCTGCTCGGGCGTCATCCTGGAAAAGACGACCTGCTCCTCGCTCAGGATGGTG
This sequence comes from candidate division NC10 bacterium CSP1-5, assembly GCA_001443495.1. Lineage (GTDB taxonomy): Bacteria > Methylomirabilota > Methylomirabilia > Methylomirabilales > CSP1-5 > CSP1-5. Next base: position 62,359 of record LDXR01000003.1, read on the forward strand.
CGAAGGTCATCATCGGACATCTGCTGGAGCTCTGCTCCTTCGATGGCCTTGGCCGTCCCATCCCTGATCAGCCCGATTCGCCTGCCCACGGCCAGGGCGGTCACCCCGTAATCTCCGGTAATCATGATGACCCGGATTCCCGCGCACCGGCAGAGTTCGACCGCGTGGGGGACCTCCGGCCGCGGCGGGTCCATCATGCCGGCCAGCCCCAGAAATGTCAGGTCCCGCTCGACCTCATCGATGGCGTATTCCTGCAACACCGGAAGCTCCCGCTCGGCCACGGCCAGGACCCGCAGCCCTTCCGCTGCAAGCTGATCCAAGGCGAGTGTGATGCTCCTGCGGAGGTCCGGCGCAAGCATCTGGACCGCGCCATCGAACCGCGCCGTGCGGCACAGGCCGAGGAGCTCACGGGGAGCCCCCTTGGTAAAGGCCATCACCTTTCCATCCGGTGCGCGATGGATGGTCGTCATGCGCTTCCGGATCGGCTCAAAGGGAAGCTCGAACACCCTGGGATACTTCATAGACGCCTTCTCCACATCGAAGCCCGATTGGGCGGAGAAGACGAGCAGAGCACCTTCGGTGGGATCGCCCAGAAAACCGAATCCCCCTGTTCCGCTGGCAGGAACTAATTTGGCATCGTTACAGAGGGAGGCGGCTGTCAAGAGCCGATCCAAAGGATGGGATCGCCCAGCGGAAGCCAGAGCGAGGGGAACCTCGCCCTCTGGAACCTCGAGGATTTCTCCGCTTGCCCAGAGCTTGACGACCTTCATCTCATTCAGGGTAAGGGTCCCCGTCTTATCAGTACAGATCACGGTGGCACAGCCGAGCGTCTCAACCGCCGAAAGCCGCTTGATCAGCGCGTTTCGTTTCGCCATGCGCTGCACCCCCATTGCGAGCGCAAGCGAGAGCGTCGGCAACAGCCCCTCCGGGATGTTGGCCACGATGATGCCGATGGCAAAGAGGAAACTCTCCAGGGGGGTCAGCCGGGCCACCAAGTTTCCCACGACGAAGAACGCGAGACCCATGGCGACCGCCAACAGGGCGACAACTCGTGTGACATGGCGCATCTCGTGCTGGATCGGGCTCACTTCCGGCTGAAGCACCTGCGTCAGCTGTGCGATCCTGCCGATCTCCGTTTCCATCCCGGTGGCGATGACGACGGCCTTCCCCCTGCCAGCCACCACCGTCGTCCCCGCGAACACCACGTTGGGGATCTCGACCCACAGAAACCGTCGCCAGACGGGGACCGGCTCGGCCATTTTATGGACAGGTTTCGACTCACCCGTGAGCGGGCTATTGTCGATCCGGAGGTTGGACGCCTCGATCAACCGCGCGTCGGCCGAAATCCGATCTCCCGCCTCGATCAGGATGAGATCCCCCGGAACGAGGAGCGAGGCCAGGAGTCTCTGCTCCTGTCCCTCCCGGATGACGCGCGCGGAGGACGGGATGAGTTGCCTGAGGGCTTCAACGGCCCGCTCTGCTTTGTATTCCTGCCAAAAACTGAATACGGCATTGACCAGGATCACGCCGAAGATGGCGATGCCGAGCTCGGGCATCCGAGCGACGAACGCCAAGGCCCCGCCGATCCAGAGGAGGATTGCGAAGAGATTGACGAGATTTTTCAAGAACAGACTGACAACAGGCGTCCTCCCGATCTTCTTCAGGTCATTGGAGCCACACTCTGTGAGGCGCTTTCTGGCCTCCTCCTCCGAGAGTCCATGCGCGCTCGTCCTCAGCTCCTGGAGAACCTCGCGCTCATCGAGGACCACGTAGCTCTCCTCCTCCCCTGCCTCTTCTCGTTCAAAGACCTGGATTACCGCCTCCGGGGTGCAAGCGCTTCGGAGCGCCTCACGAAAGGCTCGCTCTTGCAGCATCCCTTCTAGCTTGGACACTACCTGGAAGTGGGTCCCGCTCTCCTTGAGGGGGGAGAGGACCAGGATGGTGATGGCCTGGAAGGACGTTCCCGAGATGGCGATGGCGATCGCCATCCGGTCGAACTCATCCAAGAGCGCATGCCCGAGCGAGACGTCCTCGATCCGATTCTCGACGAGGTCCTTCGACACTTCCGCCAGGAAGTCGTCCCTCTGCGGCACTTCCCTCGCCGCCACAATCCGCTCGGCCAGGGGGTGAAGGAACTCCCCCGAACCCTGCTCCGCGTCCAGGAGGATCAAGTCCGCTTCGAGGTGGGGGGCAAGTTTCACGATGCCGACCCGTAGTAGTGGGTCACCAGATGCTGCATCGCCTCCCGAAGGTTCGGGATCTCCCCACGCATCCATCGGCTCTCGAGTTTCCGGACCGCCCTGCCCAGGTCTTGGTCATTGAAAACACCCATGATCCAGCGGGAGAAATCCTTCCGCGTGGCGTGATGGGCCAGCACGCGCTCCTCAGTGGTGGCCAGCGCCTGCACGAACTCGTTGAGGCTCCCCGCCACCGCCACGACCTTCCCTTCAGGAGCGAGGAGATAGAAACGTTGGTCCGGCGGGAGGAGCGCGTCGGCATACTTCTTCCGATGGCGGACGTGGGCCGTCTCGCGCGGCATCGGGACGAAGGTCACGGCTCTCGACGGCTCCGTCTCCTCCGCGTGAAGCAGGAGGAATTCCCCCGCCGGCAGATGGGGGAGCACCGAGATCACGTCCGCGTCCTCCCCGAAGGCCTCGGTCAGGAAGGCGCGGAGGGACGCCACCTCCTCCGGGAACGTGGTGCGCGCTGCGATCAGAACGTCGATCGCCTTCCGCACCGATGCACGGAGCCAGCTCAGCCGGTAGGTGATCAGGCAGAAGCCCCGATCTTCAATCCCGATGGCCTCCCCAGCGACCCCTTCCCGGTGGAGCAAATACTGGGCCTCGTCGAGGACAACCCAGTGGGGCAGACCCAGGCGGCGCCGGAGTTCGCGGATCGCACTGAGGCCCCTCTCAACCAGCTCCACCTTCCTCCCGTGCGGCAGGCGCGAGAAGTCGACCACGACGCACGCGGAGGGATCGGCCACGAAGCTGTTCAGCGCGTTGTCCAGGGACGCCCCATCCCGGACCTCCGCCCAGAGTACTCCAGGAAGGCGGGCCAGGATGTGGAAATCCCCCTCCGGATCCAGGACACACACCGCGTACTGGTGACTGACCAGCCGCTCGACCAGCGCGCCCGCCAGCCACGACTTTCCCGAGAGCGGATCCCCCTGGATCAGCAGGTTGATCCCTCGCGCAGGCACCGTGACCGGCTCGGAGGTCTTCACCGCCCAGCCGACCGCAATACGGTGGCGGCGGGAGTAGCGGAGAGGAAGCAACCCGCCCAGCATCGGCCCCAGGATGGCGCGGGCGATCGCCTGGCCGTTCACTCCATCGAAGACCCAGTCGGCGTGTTCCTTCAGCTCGGCTACCGCATTGGCCGGACACGCGGCCCAGCCACAGGCCTCGAATAGCTCGAGGTCATTCTCGGCATCCCCGAGGGCCAGCACATCGTGGAACGACAGGCCGAGGTGACGGATCACGTGGCGGACGCCCGACCCCTTGGAGATGCCCGCAGGGAGCAGCATGAGGGCGTCCCGGTTATAGAAGATCGCGAGGGTCGCCCCGACGGCGGCCAGTGCCTCGCGCACCTGCGCTTCCGCCGCCCGCGTCGTGGCCACGACGACGCGGCCCACATGGAAAGCGATCTCCCGCCGGTCCAGCTCGGCGAGAAGCCCAAGCGGGGGCGTCGGTGCGAGATCCCTGATCCTCCCCTCCGCCGGGAAGTAGAGGACCCCGCCGTTTTCCGCGACGACGGCGTCAAAGAGATCGAGCCGTTCGCAGACCCGGACCAGTTCGAAGAACGTCCGCCCGGTCACCAGGATCAGCCGGAGACCGACCTCCCGGGCCCGCTCGAGGGCGCCCAGGACCTCCGCGCCCATGTGGTCCTCCGAGGCCAGCGTGCCGTCGTAGTCACATGCGAGCGCTGTGAATGGCGTGATACGCGCGAGGCTCAATCCGTCTCTCTCCAGGCATCAACTGCTTCTGTGCACCATCCTCCGCGTCTTGGCGTCTTGGCCTCTTGACCTGCTGATTTCTTCTCTGGGTTACAGGGTGGCCGGTAGCGTGCGCGAGAGGCTCAGGTGGTCCTCGACGCCCAGGACCCCGGGGATCGTCTCGGCGGCCACGCGCAAGGCCTGCCGCTCGGCCTCGGAGCGCACCAGACCCCAGAGATGGACGATCCCCTGGTCCACCAGGATGTTCATCAGATGCGTGTCCGCCCAAGGCTCGCGCTTCAAGAGCGCCAGAAGCTGGTCCCGGATGGCCCGGTCGTCCTGGCTCTCGGGAACCATCGGCTTGACGCCCCGGACGGCGAGCGCGCGCAGCAGATCCGCGCGGCTCACGATCCCGACGATCCGGCCATCCCGGACCACAGGGACGCGCTTGATCCGCCTCTTCTCAAGCAGCTCCGCGATCGCCGCGACGGGGGTCTCTTCGGTGACGGTCAGCACCTCGCGCGTCATGACATCCTTTGCGCGCTGGCCGCGGGCCTTGGTGAAGTCGCGCGCCAGCTCCTCGGTATTGCTGAACGCCGCCAACCACCAAGACGGACGCCGCTCGGTCTCGCCCCGTCGCATCAGATCTCCTTCGCTGACGATCCCGAGAATGCGGCGGTCATCGTCGATGACGGGCACCGCGCTGATATGTCGTTCCAGGAACAATGCCGCGATGGCATTGACCGGCATGTCCGGGCCTACCGTCACCACCTTCGTCGTCATGACGTCCTTTGCCTTCATGGGCCTCCTCCGCTTCGGCTCACGGCCTGGGCAGCCGTGCGTCTCTGTGCCGTTATCATTTCACGCCGCGCTGCGCCGCATCAGCAACTTCTCCAGCTCCACCGCCCAGAAGGCCACCGTACTCAGGGCCAGGCTCAGAGCCAGGTCCCCTACGGATAGGGCTATGGTCGTGAACACCCCTTGCAAGAAGGGAACGTACACCACGGCCAATTGCAATACAACAGTGAGGGCCACCGCTCCCAAGAGCGGCGTGTTTGATAGCAGCCCGATGCGAAAGAGGGAGTCTTGCCCGGAGCGTATGCCCAGGACGTGTCCCATCTGCGAGAAGGTCAGGGTGGTAAATATCATCGTATGCCAGTTGAGGTGGGCCGTGTACCAGTACCAGTAGCCCACCCCGAGCGAGACCAGCCCCATCAACAGCCCCACCCAGATGACGTGCCGGCCCATCCCCCAGCTCAAGATGTGTTTGTTGGGGTGGTAGGGTGAGCGACGCATCGTGTCGCGCTCGGCGGGTTCCACGCCTAGGGCCAATGCCGGCGGACCATCGCTCACCAGGTTGATCCACAGAATCTGGAGCGGCAGCAGTGGCAATGGCATCCCCAGGAAGGGGGCCAGCAGCATCACCCAGATCTCACTGGAATTGGTGGTCATGAGGAACCTGATGAACTTGCGGATGTTATCGTAGATGACTCGCCCCTCTTCTACGGCGGCAACGATGGTGGCAAAGTTGTCGTCCAGCAGGACCATATCGGCTGCCTCTTTCGACACATCGGTACCGGTAATGCCCATGGACACGCCGATGTCGGCCTTCTTCAACGCAGGCGCGTCGTTCACGCCGTCGCCCGTCACGGCGACGATATGGCCCCGATTTTGTAGCGCCTGAACTATGTTGAGCTTGTGTTCCGGCGAAACCCGGGCGTAGACCGACACCTCTTCGACGACACCTTCCAATTCTGCGATAGACAACCGGGCCAGATCCTGGCCCGTCAGGATACGACCGTCGCCGGCGATCCCCAACTCACGCGCGATGTGCCGCGCCGTCAGGGGATGATCGCCGGTGATCATCACGGGACGGATCCCGGCGGCCTTGCAGGTCAGCACGGCCTCCTTTACTTCAGGCCGCGGCAGGTCGACCATACCCACTAGCCCGACGAAGATCAGACCTCGCTCCGGAGTGTCACCGTCCCCATCGAGCGAGAGGGACTCCATGGCTCGGAATCCCAGGCCCAGGATGCGCATACCGCTTTGCGCTAACTGATCATTGGCGACCAAAATCCGTCGGCGCCAATCATCGTTCAACAGCTCTGTCCGATCACCCACCCAAACGTGAGTGGAGACGTCGAGCAGACTGTCCACCGCACCTTTGGTGAAGGCGACATAGGAGAACGCTCCGACCCAATCCCAAGCCTTCCCAAGCGTGCCTGCGACCTGGGAGAGGAAAGCCGGAACCTTGTGGACGGTCGTCATCCGCTTGCGTTCGGACTCAAATGGCACCTCGGCCACCCGGGGGAAGGTTTGTTCCAGGTCGGCTTTCCACAGTCCCAGCTGGGCGGCTGCCACGACCAAGGCGCCCTCGGTGGGGTCTCCCACGGTGTGAAAAGAGACCGGGCCATTACCATTGGACTTCAGCGCGGCATCGTTACACAGGGCACCGCCGGCCAACAGCAACGCCAGCGCGGGCTGATCGCTCAGCATGGACGGTTGTTCGCCGCCGGGGCCCATCACTGGCGCGGCCCGGCGCAGGTGCTCGGTCAGGTCCACCCGCTGGCCAGCCACGTCGAGCACGCTGACGGTCATCCGGTTCTCGGTCAGGGTGCCGGTCTTATCGGAGCAGATCACCGTGACCGAGCCCAGGGTCTCGACAGCCGCAAGCTTGCGGATGAGGGCCCGCCGTTTGAGCATCCGCTGTGCGCCCAAAGCCAGAGCGATGGTCACCACGGCTGGCAATCCTTCGGGCACAGCCGCCACCGTCATGCTCACGGCTGTTAGGAACATCAACTTCACATCCTCGCCGCGCAGCAAGCCCAGGACAAAGATCACGCCGACGACAGCCAGGGCGACAACAGCCAGTTTCCGTCCCAGTTGGTTCAGGCGCCGCTGAAGTGGGGTCGTTTCTTGGCCCACCGCCTGCATCATCGTCGCGATGCGGCCCAGCTCAGTATCCATCCCGGTCTCAGTGACCACAGCGTGACCGCGTCCGTATGTGACAACCGTGCCCATGTAAACCATATTGCGCCGGTCGCCCAGTGGCAAATCTGCTCCAGAAAGCGCGCGTGGGTCTTTTTCGACCGGCTCCGATTCGCCAGTGAGGGCTGCTTCTTGACTCCGCAGGGTAGCGCTCTCCAGCAAACGGCCGTCGGCTGGCACTAGGTTTCCTGTCTCCAACAGCACGATATCGCCTGGCACCAGTTCGCGAGAAGAGATCTCCTGGAGCTGACCGCCACGGCGAACCTTGACGGTGGGCACGGCTAGCCTTTTCAGAGCAGCCATCGCTTTCTCCGCCCGGTACTCCTGAATGAATGCGACCACCGCATTCAGGATCACAATGGCCATGATTGCAATGGCATCTTTGAAGTCACCGATAAGCCCGGAGATGATGGCGGCACCCAGCAGGACGACAATCATGAAGTCCTTGAACTGCTCAAAGAACATCCCCAGGCTGGTCCGTCGCTTCCCCTCCGAGAGCACGTTGGGACCGCGCTCAGCAAGACGACGCTGAGCCTCTGCCGCACTAAGGCCCTGCATCGAGGTCTCGAGCGTCGCGAGCACCGCTTCACGCGACATCTCGTGCCAGTGCATGGAGCCTTTCTCTTCCAGAGTATGGACTGCCGTCACCGCTTTCGCCCCTTTCGACTCCCCACGATGAGGACGGGGCAGGGCGCAAGTCCGCTCACTCGCTCGGCCACACTTCCCAGCAATAACTTCGAAAGGCCTGTCCGCCCGTGGCTGCCCATCACGATCAGACCGGCGCGCATCGACTCTGCCACCTGCACGATCTGATCGTAGGTCACGCCGCTCAGCAGGAGTGTTCTTGCTCGGACCTTGGCCCTTCGGGCTCTGGCGAGCAACGCCGAGAGCCGAGTCTCAGCGACTCGACGCTCCTGGGCATCGATCCTGTCGTAGACCCCACGCCACAAGGAAGGCGGCGGCAAGGCGCGGAGCAGTACGTGAACCAGGAGCAGCTCCGCGCGGTTCTGCTTGGCGAACTCTACGGCCTTCCGAAAGGCCCGGTCGGCTGTTTTGGAAAAATCGGTCGGGTGAACAATCCGCTGAATCGTCCGACGAACGTCCGAGGTCTTCTTCCTCTTGCTAGGCATCAGCTGAGCTCCCCTTTCTTGGCCTCGTATTCTTCCTTGGCGATCTCGCCTCGACCCCCCTCACCAGCATTGAAACGATCAGCCTGAAGCCGTCCACAGAGACAGGGACTTCCCAGGGCACAATTCTGACAACAATACACTTCCCCATCTTCTTCCACCGGCGCCCAGGTAATAAGTACACCGCATCGAGTGCATCGTTTGGAGCCATTGCCCTTCGCCTCAGTCATCAGTTGCTCCTACCAGGCGCCGCCCGGAAACGTGGAGACGCCCTGATCCTGCCCTACCCGCTTGTACATCCGCGGAGCCCACCACGCCGCTCCGTAGATCCCATCGTGGATCGCCCAGCTCCGCCCCCGCACGCTCCGTTCCGCCCCAGGCCGGCGGAACGGGGTGGAGCCGTCCAGGCGGCCGTACAGTTCACCTCCGGGCTGGAATTCGCGGTGGATCCTCTCCATCTCCTCCTGGCCGACGGCGTAGCCGAAGCCGTGTCGTTCGTAGAGGATGGCGTTGTGATAGAACATCGCCTCGAGCAGGAAGAGCTCGTGTCCCATCCAGCCGACGAAGGATTCCAGCAACTGCAGGGATTCCTTCCCGAGGCGCAGTCCCCGACGAACTTGACCCGGGGCCAATCCCGCCTCCATCGCCCGGATCTCCTCGGGGATGTTCCGGCCCGCCGTCCCGAGGCGCGTGTCCCGTCCCTCCGGATCACGGTCAATGTGGAAACGCTCAGACCGGGGATCGCTGATGATGATGAAGTCCAACTCGATCTCGTTGTACCCCGTGGTCTGGAGTTTGATGAGATAACATACGTCTGGGTCGTCCGGGCGGCCTCGAACCGCGATCCGCACCATCCCTTGTTCCTGGGGACAGGTAAACTCCACCAGGCGATTCCCCGTCGGATCCGTGAGGCCCTGTGGATCTATATTAAAGGTTGCGAAGAGGGTTTCCGGGATGAGCCGCCGATAGATCGCCTCCCGCTCTTCGGGGGCACGCTGATTAATCTCGAGGAGAGAGCGCGGTCCGGCTGTGCCCAGCAAGGCCTCAAATTGGCGGAGGCGGTCTCGCTCGACCTGGGCGCCGACCCGCACCAAGAAGAGACTGGATGAGTCATGACTGAGACCGGGGTCGAGCAGAAGGGGGTATTCAGCGAACCCCGCACCCAGAAACAGGGTGAGGAGCATGATCCGGTACTTTCCCTTGGGCAGTCCCGTGCCCAGGATGTCCCACTCCTCGGGATCGAGCGAGGCCAGGAGGATCCGCTTTTCCCAACCAGGCGTGAGGGCGGTCCTGAGGAGTCCGGTGCCAACCCCCTTTCCCCGCCAGTGACGCGCCACCTCGAACGCTGCGACCTCGTACAGCCCCTTAAACTCCTCGCGGCCCCACCGGTTCTGTGGATGCGGGAGGCTGAGGAGGAGATAGCCCATGATCTGACCCTCAACGACGGCGACGCTCAGCTCTGACCCTGCCATCCGGGCCATGCCGATCAGCGTGTCGCGGACCGCATCCGGTCGATAGGCAAAATCCCTCCCCAAGTCTTCCGCAATGCGGAGACGCTGCAAGGTGTCCGGGGAGGGCTGGTTGTGATACTGGATCGTTTCCACTGGAGTAACCGCCATCTTATCTCCAAAACCCCTCCACAGGGAAGCACTAGTCTCTGGTGCTCAATCATCTACACGCTCTAGATCAATCCGACCGCGGAGGCGGACCGGGAATCCGGATGAGCAGGATGGGCCGGGTACTGTACCGCAAGATCCGAGAGGTCACACTACCCGCCCAAACCGCACCGATCCCCGAGCGACCGTGCGTGGCAATCACGATGAGATCTATCTCCTGTTTTGCCACCGTATCGAGCAGGACCCGTATGGGCTCCCCACGGCCCACCTCCATCGATATCTTCACCCCCTCTTCCCGGAGCCTGGCCCCCACCCTTTCTAGATACGTAGCAGCCTGGGCCGCCTCCGCATCGAGGAGGGCGGCGGCAGCTGACGGCATCAGCTTCATCGCCGCACCGCGCTCGCCGGATACGGTCGCCACCGTGGGCACCACCCACGTGAGGAGTACCTCCGCCTCAAAGGCATGGGCGACCGCCGACGCTGCTGGAAGAGCGGTTTCCGCCATCCCGCTGCCGTCAAGCGGGACGACGAGGCGGCGGCACGAAAAGGGCTCCTTCCGACCCTCCGTGGACGGCTGAATCAGTAAGACGGGAATCGTCCCCCACCGCAACACCTGCTGCGCCACACGCCCGAAGAGGAACCCACGGAGGCCGCTCCATCCATGGGTACACAGGACAACAAGATCCGCCCCGATCTCAGCCGCGCCATCGGCGATACTCTTGGCGACATCTGCGCCATCACGGTGGACAAGGAAATCAGCCCCCACCCCCTCAGAGTCAAACCACTCCGCCACCCCCCTGAGGTAGGACTCCGCCTCTGCCGGTTGCGTGAGATGGCGCTCGCCGTGAACAGTCTTCGGAGCGCCGCGCTCGAGAACGTGAAGCAACGTCACGTGGGCAGAGAGACGCCGGACCAGGTCGGCGGTCGCCGACAACACCGATTCAGCCATGGGAGACCCGTCGAGCGGCACGAGCAGATGGCGAAACATCCCTCTCACCTCTCACCCCCCAGTGGTGATCCGGTACAGCAGAATGATGTTCAACACAAGGATGATGGCCGTTATTGTCGCCGCCAGAATCGTGGTTCCCCAGCGGTTGACCAGCACCCCCATCAGGTCACGCCGGCTGGTGAAGAGAACGAGGGGGACCAGCGCGAACGGGAGACCGAAGCTCAACATGACCTGGCTGATCACCAGCGTGCGGGTCGGGTCGAGGCCCGCGCCGATCACCACGATCGCCGGAGCCATCGTCACCAGCCGGCGGAGCCAGATCGGGATCTGTCGATGGAGGAATCCCTGCATGATGACCTGCCCGGCCATCGTCCCCACCACGGAAGACGAGAGGCCCGAGGCCAGCAGGGAGATGGCAAAGACCGTGCTGGACATCGGTCCGAGCAACGGGGCGAGCGTCCGGTGGGCCTCCTCAATGCTGGCGATGTGGGTCAGGCCCGTGGCGTAGAACGTCGATGCCGCCATAATCAGCATTGCAGCGTTCACCGCCCCTGCCAGACCCATAGCGATGATCACATCCATCATCTGAAAGCGGAACAGCCGCCTCGCCTGAGCGTCATCCTTGGGCACGATGCGATGTTGGGTCAGGGCGGAGTGGAGAAAGACCACGTGGGGCATCACGGTCGCACCCAGGATGCCTGTAGCCAGCAGGATGCTCTCGGTCCCGGCAAAACGCGGAATCACGGCGTTGACGCCGACCTCCAGCCAGTCCGGCCGGTCAAGGATCGTCTCGATCACATACGAGACTGCGATGACGCCCACGAACCCGGTGATCACCGCTTCAACGGGGCGGAAGCCGTGGCGCTCCAGTGTCAGAATGACGAGGGTCACGATGCCGGTGAGGACCGCAGCCAGCAACAGCGGGATGTGCAGGAGCAGGTAGAACCCCAGCGCCGCTCCAAGAAACTCGGCGAGGTCGGTGGCCATCGCCACCACCTCATTGATCACCCACATCGCCCACACCACCGGCCGAGGGAACTGGTCGCGGCACATCTCCGCCAGGTTGCGCCCGGTGGCGATGCCGAGCTTTGCGGACAGGGCCTGAACGAGCATCGCCGTGAGGTTGCTGGCGACAATCACCCAGAGGAGCATGTAGCCAAACTGCGCGCCGCCTTGGATGTTTGTGGCGAAATTGCCGGGATCTATGTAGGCGACGCTGGCCACAAAGGCTGGACCGAGGAAGGGCAGGACCCGAGAAATGCCGCGCTTGGCGCTCCGCCCCTCCAGGACCTCGACGGCCGCAGAAACTGTGCTGGAGTCTCCCGGTCGCACTTCCGATCTGATCGGCCGTTCTCTACGAGACATAAGTGCTGAAGCTGTCCGCGCCAGCATGCGGCTCCGGCGCCGGCTGGCCTGCCCAGGGAGATACACTGAAGCTGCCTATACAGATCGTGCTCCTTCATGCCGATGGGAAGTCCCGCAGGCCACACGCAGTCATACCCTGGGTGTTGCCGTCCCGTTTCGTCACCGAGGGCTGATCCCCTCGTCGGATCGCCTCATCACCCGCCTCCCCCAATGGCCCCCTGGTTCTCCTCCGCTGGCCTGACCTGCTCGGCCAGGCGCGCGAGGATGGATTCCTCGCGCTCGATGTGCCGGTGGAGCAGCTGGGCAACGCGCAAACCGCGCAGCGCCACATCCCCCAGGGCACGCACGAACGCCTCTATCTGCTCCCGCAGCGCCCGATGCTCCGACAGGAGATCTGGAAGAGGTTGTCCGGTGCCCTCGTACGGCTGGAGCAGTGGAAAGAGCACGAGGTCTTCATCCCGGGAATGGGTCAGGAACTCGCCCTGGAAGAAGGCAGCCGTTTCCCCGAGGGCTCTGCCGGTTTCCGCCGAGGCCTCTCCACGCGCCTCCGCGACCCGGGTCAAGACCTGCTCCAGACCCTCTACCTTGCGCAGCAGCTCGGCGTGGTCCTTGCGAAAGTCACCGATCAAGTCGCGGATCCTGTCCTCGTCCAGGGAGGCCATAGCATTTACCTCGCGTCCATTCCGTTTGAGGACTCCAATGTGCCACCGTGAGCCGCGCCGCTTTCTCCGCCCGGGTGTCCAGTGCCACCGTGCACGGGCCGGGTCGCGGTCCGTGATGAGGGCAGCGCAAGTTGTCGGGGGGTGAGACATAGAGATCCCACCCCCCGCTCCCTCGCCTGCCTCACGTCGTCCCTGCGGCCGGCGTCAGCCCTTGATCGCCCAGACTTCCTGCTCAGTCAGAACCCGCGGGACCGTGCGGAAGGCCCGAACCAGGAGCACCGGCCGCGGAGACGTCTTGACGACCTTTTCCGCCACGCTCCCCATATCGAAGTGGCTGAGGCCGGTGACGCCGTGGCTCATGATGGCGATGAGATCCGCTTTTTCCTTCTCGGCCGCCATCACGATCTCTACGGCCGGCTCACCCATGGAGACCTCGATCTTGGTTGCCAGGCCAGCATCCTTCAGGCGCTTGGCCACGCCCTCGAGATACTTGGCGGCCCGGGCCTGCTCGACCTCGAGCAACTTGCGGGCCTCGGCGGGGGCCTCCGCAGTTATCGCGGCCGGAGCGCTCGACGCGACACGGAAGAGCAGGACCTTGGCTCCGGTCCCCTTGGCGATGGCCTGAACATGGGGCAGGATTCGCTCGGCGAGCGCCGAACCGTCGAGAGGGACAAAAATCTGCTTATACATCGCTCCTCCTCCTTCCTCTCGTGGGGGTCCTCCTTTCGGATCGGACCCTGGGTTACCTGGGCCGCGCAGTGGCAATTCGTTCCGACCGCAGACGGCTCGCCCGCCCGCGGGCGGCCACGCGAGCCTCCCTGCCCATCCCTGTCACCACCGCTCGACCTAGATTTGCGATCTCCTCGCCGAGGACGACGAGCATATCGTCCATGGTCAGGATATTGACGAGGCGCCCTTTTCCGTCGACGATCGGGACCCGCCGAATGCCGCGGGCCCGCATCTGCTCGGTCAGTTTCGCGAGCTGAGTCCCTTCGCGGGCGATGACCAGGTCCGAGGTCATGATGTCCCGAGCCCGGATCGTCAGCGGGTCGTCGTACCGTGCCACGACGCGCGACACGAGATCCCGATCAGTGACGATACCCACCGGCCGGTCTTTCTCGGTGATGACGACGGCCCCCACATGACGGTCCCGCATGAGGATCGCGAGCGTCTGCGCGCTTGTGTCGGGAGCCGCCGTCACCAAGGTCTTCCGAATTTTGCGCTTGTTGTCCATCCCCTCATTCCTCCAATCCATTCGCCGAGCCATGTCCGTCGCCGTGGAGAGATCATCCGCGAGGCCCCAACCTACGCTGGCATGGAGAGTTTCAGCACCGTCGGCTCGACCAGCCGCTCAAAGGCGGCGAAATCCAATTTCATCACCTCGGTATGGGTGCCGGCATTGAAGGCGATCTCCTTGTTCTCCTTCAGGCGGTCGGTCACGAAAACGGGGAGCCCGTACAGGTTGCCGAACGGCGGCATCGCGCCGATCTCACAATCGGGGAATGATTCCTTAAATTCTGCCTCGGTGGCGAGTTCCGCCTTCGAAGCGCCCAGCATTTTCTTCAGCAGGCGCAGATCGATCTTGTCGGCAGCGGGGAGAACCACCATGGTCATGCGCCCGTCTACCTTGACCATGACCGTCTTGGCCAGCGCTCTGCCCGGGATATGCGTTGCCGCGGCGATCTCCTGTGCCGTGTAGGCCGGAGAATGACCCATAGTGACATACCGCACGTGATGCTCGTCCAAGAACGCCCTGAGTCTGTTGACTGGCATGGCGCACCTCCTCTTCCCGCGCCCCTCTGCTCATTGACCGCTCCACCACGCCCCCGGTGGTCGATCACCCCTCTTCAAGCTTCGAGGGGGAGGGGGCTTGGGCGACCTTCGGGACACGCCGACGCTCAGCGACAGCGCCAATCACGAACTCACCTCCCTTCACCCGTCTGGGCCGCCGTTACCCTGCGATGCCATTCGCAGGTCCTCGCCGCTAGGCTAAGGGCTTGATCGGGGTAGCGAGGTAGACCTATTTCTAGTGTTAGGAATGAGCAAGAGACGTACCGCCCGACGCTTCTCGCGCGGCGGCCAGAGCAGATGAACCCGTGCCCAAGAATAAAGGAGTTAGCTTGTCGAGCCCGTGGTCCGGAAACGCCCGCGTGGGGATCGGGGCCAGAGAATGGGGCAGGGGTGCCTCAGCCAGAAGGGAGAAATTGACGTAACTTTCCGTGCGGTCTGGTGATTCGATGCTGAGACCTGAGTGTCCCAAGGGCAGCCCATGCCTCATCTGGCAAGAGGAGATGAGGAAAAAAGAGCTCGCGAGTCAGGGAGAGCGGACGATCGCAGGACGTGAGACAAAGATGGTACCTGGGACAGGGGGGTCACAAGCCGTAGCCTCCACGTTCTCGCGAGGTTATGGCACCCGTCGGAACTTCCCTGCGGCATCGCTGCCCCGCCATCGCGCTCCTCCATTTCGCCGACTCGGCTTAACCGGATTCCTCGCCTAGAAATCTCGCTTCTCTTTCAAAGACTTATCTGTTATGCCCGCCAACCCAGACCAAGGCGAGCGGAGCGGCACCCCTCTTGCTCCGACTCCTCAGCATGTGCCGTCATGATCTCATGCGCGATCGAAACAATTCCCCCCGTCTCGCGACGATCAATACGTTAAGGAGACTGTGAGATTCCGTGAGGACGATGGAGGATGCGATGGCCAGACCCAAGGTGACGATTGACGGCAACGAGGCCGTCGCCGACGTAGCCTACCAGGTCAACGAAGTCATCGCCATCTACCCGATCACCCCCTCCTCGGCGATGGGCGAGTGGGCAGACCAGTGGGCCGCCGAGGGCAGGACGAACATCTGGGGTACGGTCCCGCGCGTGGTGGAAATGCAGAGCGAGGGGGGTGCCGCTGGCGCCGTCCACGGGGCACTTCAGGCAGGCTCCCCGACCACCACCTTCACCGCCTCGCAGGGCCTGCTCCTCATGATTCCCAACATGTACAAGATCGCCGGGGAGCTCACCGCGACCGTGTTTCACGTCGCCGCCCGCTCGGTGGCCGCCCAGGCCCTCTCTATCTTCGGCGATCAGAGCGACGTCATGGCCACGCGGGCCACCGGCTTCGCCCTGCTGGCCTCCAACTCGGTCCAGGAGGCGATGGATTTTGCCCTGATCGCGCAGGCCGCCGCCCTGGAAGCCCGGATCCCGTTCCTCCATTTCTTCGACGGCTTCCGTACCTCCCACGAGGTGATGAAGGTCGAGCCCCTCGCCCCTGAAGAGATCCGAGCAATGATAGACGAGGACCTGGTGCGGGCCCACCGGCGCCGCGCCCTCTCTCCGGACCGCCCCTTCATCCGCGGCACGGCCCAGAACCCTGACGTCTACTTCCAGGCCCGCGAGGCAGTCAATTCCTACTACCTGGCCTGCCCGACCATCGTCCAGAACGCCATGGACAAGTTTGCCCGCCTCGTTGGCCGGTCATACCATCTCTGCGATTACGTCGGCGCCCCGGATGCGGATCGCGTGCTGGTTCTCATGGGCTCCGGCGCCGAGGCGGCGCAGGAAACGGTCGAGTATCTGGCGGATCGCGGGGAGAAGGTGGGCCTGCTGAAGGTGCGTCTCTACCGCCCCTTCTCGGTCGAGCACTTCGTGGCCGCCTTGCCCCCCACCGTCAAGACCCTCGCCGTCCTCGACCGCACCAAGGAGCCGGGGAGCGTCGGTGAGCCGCTCTACCTCGATGTGATTACGGCCGTCATCGAAGCGATGGCCGCCGGCCGGGCTCCGTTGCGCGCCGCCCCCCGCATCATCGGGGGCCGCTACGGGCTCTCCTCAAAGGAGTTCAGCCCGGCCATGATCAAGGGGATCTTCGATGAAATGACCAAGGCGCAGCCCAAGAACCATTTCACGATCGGCATCCACGACGACGTGACGCAGACGAGTCTCGAGTACGACCCCGCCTTCTCCACCGAGCGCCCCGAGACCATCCGGGCGGTCTTCTACGGCCTCGGGGCCGACGGGACGGTAGGCGCCAACAAGAACTCCATCAAGATCATCGGTGAGGAGACCGACAACTACGCCCAGGGCTACTTCGTCTACGACTCCAAGAAGTCTGGGTCGGTCACCATCTCACACCTGCGCTTCGGCCCCCAGCCGATTCGCTCGACCTATCTCATCGATCGGGCCAATTTCGTCGCGTGCCACCAGTTTCCGCTCCTGGAGCGCCTCCACGTCTTGAAGACCGCCGAGCCCGGTGCCGCCTTCCTCCTCAACAGCCCCTACGGGCCCGCAGAGGTGTGGAGCTGCTTGCCCCGCGCGGTCCAGGAGCAGATCATCGGCAAGAAGCTGCGCTTCTTCGTGATTGACGGACACAAGGTCGCCCGCGAGGCCGGAATGGGGGGCCGCATCAACACGGTTATGCAGCCCTGCTTTTTCGTCCTGAGCGGCGTCCTGCCCCGGGACGAGGCCATCGCAGCCATTAAGGCCGCGATCGTCAAGACCTACGGGAAGCTCGGCGAGGCGGTGGTCCAGAAGAACATCGAGGCAGTGGATCGTGCGCTGGACCACCTGCACGAGGTCCGGGTCCCGGCAGAGGTCACCAGCGCCTTCGATCTTCGGCCGCCGGTCCCGGCGGAGGCCCCCGACTTCGTCCGGAACGTCACCGCCAAGATGATCGCCCGGCAGGGGGACGACCTGCCGGTCAGCGCGCTGCCCATCGACGGCACCTACCCGAGCGGGACGACGAAATGGGAGAAGGCCAACATCGCGCTCGAGATCCCGGTCTGGGACCCCGACATCTGCATCCAGTGCGGCAAGTGCGTGCTCGTCTGCCCCCACTCGGTGATTCGGGCCAAGGTGTACGAGCCAGCGGTCCTGGACAACGCACCCGCCACCTTCAAGTCCACGGCGGCCCGCTGGCGCGAATTTGCCAATCTCCACTACACGCTGCAGGTCTCGCCGGAGGACTGCACCGGGTGTACGCTGTGCGTCGAGGTCTGCCCGGTCAAGAACAAGAGCGAGGTGCGCCTCAAGGCCATCAACATGATGCCGCAACCCCCGATCCGCGACCAGGAGGCGCAGAACTGGGACTTCTTCCTCGGACTCCCCGAGACGGACCGCCGGGTGCTGAACGTCGGGCAGGTGAAGGACGCCCAGTTGCTCGAGCCGCTGTTCGAATTCTCCGGCGCCTGCGCCGGATGCGGTGAGACCCCCTACCTCAAGCTGATGAGCCAGCTCTTCGGTGACCGCACCATCATCGCCAACGCGACCGGCTGCTCGTCGATCTACGGCGGCAACCTGCCGACCACCCCCTGGACCGTCAACCGCGAGGGCCGCGGCCCCGCGTGGTCCAACTCCCTGTTCGAAGACAACGCCGAGTTCGGGCTGGGCATCCGTCTGGCTCTGGACAAGCAGGGAGAATATGCGCGCGAGCTGCTCACGCGCTTGGCACCGACCGTCGGGGACGAACTGGTCCGGGATCTCCTCAACGCCCGCCAGTCGACCGAGGCGGGGATCCGGGAACAGCGCGAGCGCGTCCGGATTCTGAAAGCGCGGCTCGAGGGCGTCGACACGGCGGACGCCCGTGACCTTCTCGCGGTCGCCGACGCGTTGGTCAAGAAGAGCGTCTGGATCGTCGGTGGAGACGGTTGGGCCTACGACATCGGATACGGCGGCCTGGATCACGTCCTGGCGTCCGGCCACAACGTGAACCTCCTCGTGCTCGACACCGAGGTCTACTCCAACACCGGCGGGCAGGCCTCCAAGGCCACGCCCCGCGGCGCGGTGGCCAAGTTCGCCGCCGCGGGCAAGGCGACGCCCAAGAAGGACCTGGCGATGATGGCCATGACCTACGGCTACGTCTACGTCGCCCGGATAGCCATGGGGGGGAGCGACACCCAGACGATAAAAGCCTTCCTGGAGGCGGAGGCCTACGAGGGGCCCTCCCTCATCATCGCCTACAGCCACTGCATCGCCCATGGCTACGACCTCGCCCACGGGATGGAGCAGCAGAAGGCCGCCGTCCTCTCGGGGTACTGGCCCCTGTTCCGGTACAACCCGGACCTGGTCAAGGAGGGGAAGAACCCGCTCCAGCTCGACTCCAAGCCACCGACCCTCCCCCTGGAGAAGTACATCTACAACGAGACCCGCTACACCATGCTGGCCCAGAGCAAACCGGACCAGGCGCGGTGGCTGCTGCAACTGGCCCAGGAGGACGTCCGGGCCCGCTGGAAGCTGTACGAGCATTGGGCCGCCATGCCGGTGGATGGCACGTCCAAGGAGGGCCACCATGGTTGATCTCACGACGCGCTACCTGGGGCTTACCTTGAAGAATCCCCTGGTGGCCTCAGCCTCGCCCCTGTGCGAGGACATCGGCAACATCCGCCGGATGGAGGACGCGGGCGCCGCGGCGGTCGTGCTGCACTCCCTGTTCGAAGAGCAGATCACCCTGGAGAGCCACGACCTCGACCGCTATCTCACCCATGGCGCCGAATCCTTCGCGGAGGCGCTCACCTATTTCCCCGACATGACCGAGTACAACCTGGGCCCGGAGGGGTACCTGGACCACTTGCGCCGCGCGAAGGCCGCCGTGGATATCCCCATCATCGGCAGCCTGAACGGGGTCTCGACCGGTGGCTGGATTCGTTACGCCCGCAAGATCGAGGAGGCGGGCGCCGATGCCCTGGAGCTCAACGTCTACTTCATCCCGACCGACGCGGAGATGACTGGCGCCGAGGTGGAGCAGATGTACGTGGATCTCATCCGCGACGTCAAGGCCAGCATCCGCATCCCCGTCGCCGTCAAACTCGGCCACGCCTTTAGCGCGATCGCCAATATGGGTCGGCGCCTGGATGAGGCCGGGGCGGACGCCCTGGTCCTCTTCAACCGCTTCTACCAACCCGACTTCGACTTGGAGCACCTCGAGGTAACCCCAACCTTGACCTTGAGCAGTTCGTACGAGCTCCTCCTCCGGATCCACTGGGTGGCAATCCTTTTCGGCCACATCCGGCCGGATTTGGCGGTCACCGGCGGGATCCATACGGCCCAGGACGTCCTCAAGGCGATGATGGCCGGGGCGCGGGTGGCGATGATGACCTCCGCCCTGCTGAAACATGGGATCGACCATCTGGCCGCCGTACAGAAGGAGCTCGTGACCTGGATGGAAGAGCACGAGTATGAATCCATCCGCCAGATGCAGGGGAGCATGAGCTACCGGTCGGTGGCCGAGCCCGCAGCGTTCGAGCGGGCCAACTACATGCGCGTGCTCCGCTCCTACGCCCTGCGGACATCCCCTAAGGATCCCCGAAGGGAGGCAAACCGCAGCGCCACGCGCGCAGAACCCTGTTGATCCCCTGAGGAGGTCGCGATGCAACTGCCCCTGAAGATTACGCTCCGGGACATTACCCGCTCCGAGGCCCTGGAGGGCCTTATTCGGGAAAAGGCCTCCTGGTTGGAACTCTTCTACGACCAGATCATCGGCTGCCGGGTCGTTGTCGAGGGGCCGGTGCGCCACCACCGCAAGGGGGGGCCCTATACCGTGCGGATCGACCTCGGCGTCCCCGGCGAGGACATTGTGGTGAATCGCCAGGCGGCCGAGGACCCCTATGTGGCGGTCCACGACGCCTTCGACGCCGCCCGGCGGCAGCTGCAGGATCACGTGCGCCGGCGGCGGGGTGTCGTGAAGGTCCATGAAGAGATCCCCCACGGACGCGTGAGCAAGCTCTTTCTGGACGAAGGCTATGGCTTCCTCGAGACGCCCGATGGGCGTGAGGTCTATTTCCATCGCAACAGTGTCCTCGGTGCCGACTTCGATCGCCTTTCTATCGGGACGGAGGTGCGGTTTGCGGAAGAGGAGGGCGAGAAGGGGCTTCAGGCCAGCACGGTGACCGTCGTCGGCAAACACCACCCGTGAGCCTCACTGAGGCTCGCCGCATCCAGTCCCCATCAGGGAGGGTGCCCGGCACTAGTCGGGCCGTCGCAACGGGGGACCATCGACTGTGGTCAGGTTGGGCCTCAACCGGAGGTGGGAAGAATGGAACTTCGATACCCCAAGATGGAGGACGGGCAAAGAATAGAGATCTTTCAGGATCGTACGGAGGCGGGACGGGCACTGGCGGTGGAGCTGGGACCCCTCATTTCGCGTCCGGCGGTAGTGGCCGCCATTCCCCGAGGCGGTGTCGCCGTCGCTCTGCCGATCGCCACGGCGCTCGAGCTCCCCCTTACCGTCGTCTACGCCCGCAAGCTGATCTCTCCGGTGGCGCCAGAGCTCGCCTTCGGCGCCCTCGACGAGGACGGGGAGATGCTCGTGGAGGAGGGCATCGTCCGCCTACTCGGGCTCCGCCCCCAGGATGTCGAGGAGGCGAGGACGAAGACAGCCGCTGAAATTCGCCGCCGGATGGCACGGTACGGGGTCCCGCCTCTGGCCCACTATCTCCCCGCGTGCGAGGTCGTCCTCGTCGATGATGGCCTGGCCACCGGCCTGACGATGCGCGCCGCGCTCGCCTACGCGCGCCGGCACGGTGCCCGCACGATCGTCGTGGCCACGCCGTGCGCCTCGGCCACGGCCGCCCAGCGCTTCCGGCGCGAAGCCGATCATTTTGTGAGCCTGATCGTGGACGAGTCCTTTGCCGCCGTGGGCGAATACTACGTGGACTTCTCCCCGGTCTCAGACGAGGAGGTCCTCGGCATGCTGGCAGTGGCTCGGCCGAAAGACTGACGCCACACCCCTACCGCCCTCTCAATGAGACCTTGAGGCCCTTCTTGTCCTGGACGACGTCCACCTTCTCTTCCCTGGCCAACCAGCCGAGCCCCATGAGCAGGAGCTGCTCCGAAAGCTTCGTCGCCTGCTTCAGCTCGCTGAGCGTCGACTCGGTATGCTGATCAAGGTACTTCCAGGTAATGCCCGCTGCGTCCCCAATCTGCTTTTGCATGGTACCCTCCCCATCCGGTTCCATTCGGACCCGGCATGACGTCAGGGTTTCTCACCCCGCCGAATCCCACTGCTGGGTTGTCACGAAAACCACGGCGGGCAGGGGTCGTTCCCTTTTCTCGTCCCGTCTGAATCCGCACGTGCACGTGTTCGGGCACACGAGCCGCGGCCCCCGCGGAACGGCTCATCTCGCCGCCCGCTCGACCACGACGATTCGGTGCGCGACGTCCCCGTGCTCGCCTCGACTCCACTCGATACGCACCCGATCCCCGACTCGGATATCGGACAGCTGAATGGTTTGGTCTCCCGCTTTGATGACCGCGTTCGGCAACACCTCGGCTCCAACGGTCAAGCTATCCTTTCCCCTGGGGATTTGGACCACAACGGTTCGGCTCGCCAGGGTGACCGCCGCCACCTTCCCGGTATCCGCCCACTTCTGACCCCCTGCCCACGCCGGTCCGAGGTGAATGATGCCGGCCAGGAGCAGGGCAAGCCCAGTGGAAACCACGCCTGATCTATTCCTCATTGTCGTTCCTCCTCTGTGTTCGAAATCTGAATCGCGGACGACCACGAGACTGGACGTCCCTTTTCAGACCGCCTCTCGCGCCCGCGAATAGATCGCCGCAAGGCACGCCGCCGCCTCCTCGGCAGTGAAGATCCCGAGCTCCTCGGCGGCGCGGACGATCTCTTCCCAGGATGGCCTGGGCGCGTCCCCCGCTCGCCGCGCCCGATCGCTGATGCAAATGGCGGCGAACAGGTCGGGCGGGGCGCGGACAATGAGCTTGCGCAGGAGCTGCTCAGGGTTCATGCCGCTTCCTCCTCGGGACAGGCCCCGGACCGCCCAAGCCGACCCCGGAACTCGTCCGCCTTACCGATCCGCGCCAGCGTCTCTACGATCCGGGCCTCGTCCCCCCAGTCGGACCAGTGGACCCCCATCACCGGCATAACCCCGAGGCGATGAGGGATCCTTTCTAGCAGGTCCCGGGAGAGGTTCACGGCCGGCAGGCTGTGGTACACGTCTTCCAGGGCTGCCGCCTCGCCGGACGCCCCCAGGGCCCCCCCGACGGATTGAAAGCGCGCCCAGAGCATGGGCAGTCCTTGCCGGAAACATTCAAGGAAGGTCGCGAGGCGACCCACCAGGACCAGGGAGTTCCACAGACATCCCTGTTCAAAGAGTTGCTCAGCGACGGAAGTCGCCGGTTTCTCCCAGAACTGCCGCACACCGAAGAAACCGTATCCCGCGTGCTGTGCAAGCTTGGCCCCCGGCTCAATCCAGCCATACGCGGGCTCCGGGCGATCGGGCCCAATGCCCAGAAGGAGCAAGCGATCACCATGATCCCTGAGAAAGTGGACGGCTTGTCGGATGTATCCCATGAAGACTGCTTCCTCAAGGATGAAGTGATCCGATGGAAAAATGGCCACCGTGGCCGCCGGATCGCGGGCACGAATGTAGAGGAGCGGTAGAAGGAGACCCGGAGCCGTGTCCCGGTTGCAGGGCTGGATCAGAAGCTGCTCAGGGGCGAGAGTCCGGAGTTGCTTTAGCGCCAGCTCCGTGTGGCCCCGAGTGATCACGGTGAGAATCCGATCCCTGGGGATCAGTGTCGCCACCCGGTCCAGCGTATGTTGGAGCATGCTCCGTCGGCCGATCACTGCGCAGTACTGCTTCGGCAGGTCGGCCCCCATCAGGCGGCGCACCAGTCCGCGAAGCCGACGGCCTTCGCCTCCCGCGAGGATGATGGCCCACGGGTGGCCTGGGGTGGGCCCAAGCCCCTCGGCCTCGACTGCTGAAGCGGGCTCGCTCCGACCCTGCACCAGGGATGGCGTCGCGGTCGATTCAGAGTGCATGACGCCCTCTGGGATCGAACAGGAGAGTGTAAGGAGAATGCTCACTCGCGGTAGATCAAGTCCAGGTGCAATACCACCAGATCGTGATACTTCCCCTTCCGATCGAGGATGTAATCCCCGAACCGCGCGACTTCCTTGAAACCCCTGGCCCGGAACAGCTCGATGGCTGGCTTGTCGTCGGCCGGCAGCTCGACGTAGAGCCGCATCAGGCCCTCTCTTGTCGCCACGTCTGCCAGCTCGGCAAGGAGCCGCGACGCGAGTCCTCTGTGCCGGAACTCAGGGTCCACGACCACGCGCACGCCCCCAAGATGCCGCCGCCAGCCCTGCCTGCGGCGGTGGAGCGTCGCATCGGCGATGATGCGACCACCGATCTCCACGACGAGAGGCAAGACGCGGTCGTAGTCGAGGCTCTGGGCCCACTGATCGATGACCGTGCCACCGGTCACGTCATCCTTGAGGACGCGCAGCTCCTGGTCGGGAATCCGCTTGAAGAACTCCGCTAGTTTGTCCCGGTCCTCCTTGACCATGGGCCGCACGGTGACCTCGGTCCCGTCCTCCAGCTCCCAGAGCTGGGGATAGTCGATCAACAACCGCTCCGGCACCGCCATCGGCCGCACCTCCATTCACCTCTCGCCCGTATCCGTCTCGCAGACCCCACCCCCGGAACTGCACACTTCCCGTGCGGTCATCACACATCCTCGCGGGCTGAGGGCCCCCGTCGCCTAGGTCTCGATCTGCGCAGGCTCCACGATGAACGCGACCTTCAGGTTCACGTGGTACTCGATGATCCTCCCGTCGCGCACGACCGCCCGGCTGTGCAGGACATCGACGCCCGTAATATGGCGCAGCGTCTTCGCCGCCCGAGCGATCGCTTGCTGCGCAGCATCGCTCCAGCTCTTGTCAGACACGCCAACGAGTTCGATAACCCGGATCACTCCAGGGGCCTTCGCGTGCTCCGCCTTCGGACTCATATCTGCCTCCCTCCTCTTTCAGGCTCCGCTCTCCGAGGCCGATCATATGCTGAGGTGAGCAACGGCCATTCCAAAGTCCCAAACGAAGGTAAATTCTGGTTTCTAAAGGAACTCCGCTGCGATCCGGAAGCAGGAGGAGGGACACCGTTGTCCTGCTGGAACACTCTCTTGCCTCTAACTATCTGTTTTCCCCGTAGCGAGACCTCTGGGGCTTTTCTTCCCCATTGGGACAGGATAGCCTCAACTCCTCAGACACCGCTCGGTGGTCTGCCGGTCGTTTCCGAAATTTTGTTCTCCGCGTTCTCGGTCGCCCTCAGCAAATCGGATAGCGCCCCTGCGCCAGCTCTTGGCAGAAGACCGGCAGCCGCCCGAGCTCCTCCTTCACCAGCATGCGGATCGGCGTATCCACATCGGCGAGGGTAATCCCCGGAGTCAGATGCACCTGCAGCGAAACGAGCTGCGGCCGATCGACCGGCTCGCCAATCCTATTGCAGAGCCAGACCACCACCTCGCGCAATCCAGGGATCTCCGCGTGGATCCGGGCTGCCAGTAGGTGGGTGAGGACGTTATAAATCTTGCCGATGTGGCCGACCGGATTCTTTCCGGCCGCCGCCTCCGAGGCCCGGGGACGGTTCAGCGCAATCAGCCCGTTGACCTGATTGCCTCGCCCTACCTCCCCGGAGTCTGCATCTTCCGCCGAGGTGCCGAGCACGGAGAGGTACATCCCGGCCATGCCCGCGCCGGGATGGTCCAGATGGTTCAAGGTCAACTCTCCGAGATCCAGGCGGTCCAGATTGCCGCGGATATGGCCCACCAGCGCTTCCTGTATCGCCTTCTTGCGGCGGAAGTACTCGGCCTCGCTCGCCACATAGGCATCGAGCAGGGGCATGGCCACGGTCAGATCGATCCGCCGGCCCATACGGACACCCATCGCTTTGACATCCTCTCCGGTTTCGGGGAAGCGCTGCTTGAAGACCGGCGAGTTGAGATACCGTTCAGTTTCCAGCACCAGCCGCTCCGTCTCGGTGAGCGGGGCAAAGCCCACCGCCGCCGAGGTGTCATTGGCCCCGAGGACTCCCTTGCGTTCTAAAAAAGACCTCGCCAGCTCCTCTGATCCGGGCTTCAGCTCCACCTGGTACCTGACATGCCGGTCTGGATCCACATGGCGAAGATGCTGCCGCAACCAAGTCTTCGCCGCCTCCACGGCGATTTCAGTGACGTTGAGCCGTTCTTCGCCCACGGCGACCGTCGCCCGATCCCCTATGACCAGCCGCATCGCTTCAAGCACATGACCGCCGCCGAATCGTCGCTCGACCTGTCCCGCAACCAGCAGTCCCTTGTCGCAGTTGTGGTGCAGGATGGCGCCGAACCGCTTCAGGTATTCCCGCGAAAGGGCGTGCGATATGCGCTCCATGACCGCGTCGCAGATGCTATCCGGGTGGCCCAGTCCCTTCCGCTCAACGATCTCGACGTCAAGCTCCGCAACAGTCGGACCGCTCAATGCCTGGACATGGATGGCGTCCATCGGTTCTACCCAGGCAGGTAGCCTTTCTCTACGAGAACGGCCGCCACCCGGCGGGCGGCCACCTCCGGTGCCTCCTCGTCCCCCCGGACGACGATCTCCGGGTTTTCGGGGGGCTCATACATCGCCTGAAATCCGGGGACGGTCGCCGCCGCCCCCTCTCGGGCTCTGCGATAGATCCCCTTGGGGTCGCGGGCCACGCACACGTCCAGGGGGCAATCCACGTAGACCTCGACGAATCGTGGGATCTGCTGCCGGGCGCGCTCCCGATACTTTCGCCGATTGCCGGTGGCATCGAAGATCACCGGAACCTCGTGCTCGGTCAGGAGTCGTCCCACGTAGACCATGGCCCCGTAAAAGACGTCGCGCTCTTCCTCGGTGTAGAGAGGATGAGGCGTGAAGACTTGCCGCAGGGAATCGGACTCCAAGATCGCGACCGTCACACCCCGGGCTTCAATCTCCCGCTTGAGCGCCGCAGCCACCGTGGACTTGCCGGAAGCCGGCAGTCCCGTGATCCATACGGCAAAGCCGGATGGCACCTCAAACCCCGCAGTAGTCGTTCACCCGATTCGGATCAAAGGCCTTTGCGTCTAGGACCCTCAACATGAAGCTAAAGAGCGTGCGGCGGACTGCCTCGGGCAGGGTCGGGTACCAGAGGGGACTGGCCATGACCAGGCCCCGGAAGGCAAAGAAGGGGGCCACGACCTCGAGCATCTCTTCGTCTTTGGTCTTCTCCAAGTACCGCGTCCAGAAGCGGCGAAACAGGGTCTCGAAAGGCTTCTCCAACCGCTCGCTTCGCTGCAGCGAGAAGAACAGGTAGTTCATGGTGAGGCACGCCACATCGTCCGCCGGGTCTCCCCATTCCCCCCGGGCACGGTCGAGCACCCGAAACTGTGTCCCCTCCTGGAACAGGATGTTCCACGGGTGAAAATCGCCATGGACCTGTCGAAGTCGGTGAGACCATCCCTTGAGACGCCACCGCCACGCAATGCAGCGGTGTTCGATCTCCTCCAAGACTTGCGGCGTGATGAACCCCGATTGGGAAGGGTAGCTGTCCGTCAGCCCCATGATGCACTCGCCATGGCCCACCAGCTCACGCAGGCGGCGGACGTGAAGGCCGGGATCGGTTCCCGGGACCTTGTGGATCTCCACGAGGTAATCACAGAGGGCGTCCGCTCGGGCGACATCCAGATCGGTCAGCGTACCGTCGTTCCGGAGGCGGGTGAGGTCCTCGAAGTATCCACGCCCCTCGACGAATTCCATGAGGACCAAGAGCTCCTCCACCTTGCCCAGGGAGAGGATCCCACCACCTTGAAGAAACCCCGCCACGTCCATCGACCGCGCGTGACGCGGGAGGCGATTGAAGGCTTGGTGGTCCCACAGGAGAGCCTGGGCGCGATCCGCCATGTGCTCGTGCCCGAACGGGCCAGGACTTATGGTCTCGACGACCGCTCGATGGCGCTCCCCGGAGGCCTCATATTCAACCTGGATCGGCACTCCATACCCGTAGCCTTTGATGGCGCCGGCTTGCAGGGGTTCCCCCAGGAGACTGAGACCATGGACCTTTACGGGTCCCCACAGGAGGGACGCGAGGTACGCCTCAAGGACTGTGACATTGAGTTCGGTCATACCGATTGCTTCCGCGCAGGCAACGAGAACGATGGCACGCCCCCTCGCTTTCCAGCGCCCTATCGCTTTGGCGTTGTCGCCTGCTACAGACCGAAGCGTCCGGGGCTGAAGGCATCGAGAGGGAACGAGACGGGCTCGCCCACGATCATCTCCGCGACCAGCCGGCCGGTGAGAGGACCAAGGAGAATGCCGTTCCGAAAATGACCCGTGGCGATGTAGAGGCGGTCCAGCCCCTGAAGCGGACCGATGAGGGGGAGTCCGTCCTTGGCGTGGGGCCGAAGACCGGCCCAGGCCCGCGTGAACGGCTGCTCCGCCAGTCCGGGGAGCAGGGCCAATGTGAGCTCGCTCAGACGGCGGATCCCGTCAAGGGTCACGGACTTGTCGAAACCCACGTACTCCACCGTGCTGCCGACGATCAGTCCCCCGTTCAGCCGGGGCACCACGTATCCCCCCTTGCCCCAGACGGGATGCCGCACCGGCAGCTCCGGCAGTTCGGCGTAGAGAATCTGGCCCCGCGCAGGCTCCACCGGGATCCGCCGTCCGAGCAGGACTCCGAGTTGCCAAGACCATGCGCCGGTGCAGAGGACGATATAGCCTGCCGTGAAGATCTCGTCGGGCGTCCGAATGCCGGCAACCTTGTCCCCATCGTAAATAAAGCCCGAAACGGTGCAGCCCTCCACGATCCGGACTCCGTGGGAGCGGGCCGCCTGGGCGAGGGCACAGATGAGTTCGGCGTTGTTCACATGATGATCATCCGGAAAGAAGAGGGCCCCTCCGACCTCCTTGGTCAGCCCTGGCTCCAGTTTAAAGACCTCCTCCGGTGTCAGCCGCTCCACGGTGAGGCCCAGCTCTCTCTGCCAGCGGTATCGTCCCTCCGCCGCCTCGTCCCCCTCCTCGTCGAGGAGGTGGAGGATTCCCCAATCGAGATACTCGATATCGGTCCGGGCGATCTCCTTGAGTTCCGGCGCCAGCCGCTCGTAGTACCGGCGCGCGGCCAGGCAGAAATCGAGGAAGGGGCCAGGTCCGGGTGCCTCGCACTGCGGGGCGAGCATCCCGGCCGCCGCTGTCGAGGCCTCACCGCCGATCTGACCCCGATCCAGGACGAGGATTCCCTTCACGCCCATCCGGGCCAAATGGTACGCCACGGAGCAGCCCACAACTCCCGCACCGACAATGATGATGTCGGCGGTCTTGGCCATGCCTCAACTCCCCCGAGCTCGGCCCGTGCCGCCTAGCTCCCAGCCTGCCACCACGATCCGCCTCCAGATATTGCCCACCTCTTCATCGTTGGTCGAGAATCGCCTGGATCAGCCGCAAGAGGGAGTTGGCTCGAAAGGGCTTCGTGACGAAACCGGCGGCCCCGAGATCCATAGCCTTCGCAAAGGCGGCCTGCTTGCCAAAGGCGCTAAGAAACACCACCGGCAGGCTCGGTCCAAGCCGCCGGATCTCGCCCAACAGCTCCAGGCCTCCCATTCGCGGCATGAGCAAGTCGGTGAGGACCAGGTGGAACGGTTGAGTTTGAAGGACGGTGATGGCCTCGGCGCCGTCTCGGGCCAAGTGGACCTGGTATCCGGCCAGCGTGAGGATCCGCTGGAGATTCTCGCCCATATCCTCGTCATCCTCGACCACCAGGATCCGGAGCTTGGCTAGACCGTCTGTGGAAATCATGCGAGCCCCTGACTAGTAGAATTCGTGCTCCGCCCCGGGCACGGCAATGGAGAATTCGTTCTATCGTCGCTTCGGGACGCTCCCTGTCGCCTCATTGGGATGAGGCACCAGCGAGCTCGAAGCCTGCCGCAAGCGCCATCAGATTCAGTTCCTCGGTCCCTGTGGGGACCCGGGCCAGGACCGCCTTCTCGATGGCCTCTCGAGAGACGGCGCTCGAGAGCGCGGCGATCGTCCCCAGGGCGACGATGTTCGCCACGACCCCTTTGCCGAGCTTCTCCTTCGCCGTCTCGATGATAGGGAGAGCAAAGAGCGTGAAGCCCCCTGGAGGAAGAGCGGTAACCTGCGAGGAGTCCACGATCATTGCTCCCCGGTCTTTCAAGTCTCCCGAGTACTTGTCACACGCCTCCTGGGTCAGGGCGAGGAGGAGGTCGATCCGGCCGGCCTTGGGATAATCGATCTCTTCGTCGCTGATGATGACCTCTGCCTTGGTCGCCCCCCCGCGAGACTCGGGCCCGTACACCTGGGTCTGGACCACGTTTCTGCCATCCCGGATGGCCGCCTCGGCCAGGATGATCCCGGCCAGGATGACCCCCTGGCCCCCTTCGCCGCTTATCCGCACCTCGTACCTCATTGGCGTCTCCGACGCGCTAGCAAGCACATTCCCTTCCCGGCCTTCTCGCGTCCCAGCATCCCAGCGTCCTAGCTTTCAAGCGCTACGTCCGTCCCTGCGCTTTCGCAATGATCCCATCATAGGCTTCGGTGTACTCTGGGCCCGACGCCTGGTGGATCACCCCGGTCGGCAGCGTCGTCTTTGCCAACGCCTGGAGCATTTCGGCCGGCGTCCCCAGCTTGTTCCGCCGACCGTGAATCTCCGGACAGGTGGTCAGGACCTCGATGAACGAGAACCCCTTGTGCTGGATCCCCTCGGCGATGAGCTTCTCCAGGGGAATCGCCCGGTACACCGTCCCCCGGGCGACAAAGGTTCCGCCCGCGGCCTGCACCAGGCGGCAGGCATCGAAGTTCGGCTCGATGTTGCCGTACGGCGTCGTGGTGGAAAAGAGGGCCTCCGGCGTGGTCGGGGCCAGTTGCCCCCCCGTCATCCCGTAGATCTGGTTGTTGAAGAGGAGGCAGGTGAGATCGATATTCCGCCGCGCCGTATGGATCAGGTGGTTGCCGCCGATTGCGAGGCCGTCTCCATCCCCGGTGATGACGATGACGGTCAGCTCCGGCCGGGCCAGCTTCAAGCCGGTGGCAAAGGCCAGGGGCCGCCCGTGGGTCGTGTGGAGCGTGTTGCAGTCCACATACCCCGTGAGCCGGCTGGAACAGCCGATCCCGGAGACCATCGCGATCCGGTCCTTGGAAAGGCCCAGCCGATGGATGGCGCGAAGGAGCGCCTTCAGGACGATGCCGTTCCCGCACCCCTTGCACCACATGTGGGGCATCATTTCGCTTCGAAAATACTCGTGGTAATCAAACATCAGCGTACCTCCTGCAAGGCGGCGAGGATCTCTTCGGGGTGAATCGGCTCCCCGCTCGCCTTCTGATACGCCGCGACCCTCGCCCGGCCCTGGGCCGCCCGCTCCACCTCGTAGATCATCTGTCCAAGATTCATCTCGGCGACGACGATGGCCTTCACCTGCTGGGCCAGCTTCCCTACCTCGAGATCCAGGAAGGGCCAGAGCGAGATGGGACGGAGGAGGCCCGCCCGAAGGCCCTCGCTCCGCGCGGTGCGGACCGCCGCCCTGGCCGAGCGGGCCGTGATGCCGTAGGCAAAGACCGCCACCTCCGCATCCTCCAGCATGAAGGTCTCGTACGCCGCGATCTCATCCCGATGCCGCTCCACCTTTCGATGGAGGCGCCGCTGATGCGCCTCGACGACCCGGGGGTTCTGGGTGGGGAATCCCCGCTCGTCGTGGGCCAGCCCGGTGACGTGGTAGCGATACCCCTCGCCGAAGCGGACGAAGGGGGGGACGTCGTCCTCGCCGGCCTTGTACGGGAGGTACACTTCGGGGGGGCACGTGGGTTTCGGACGCTCGACAATGGCGACCTGCGACGGGTCCGTCAGCTCGACCTTCTCCCGCATGTGCCCGATGACCTCATCGTAGAGGAGGATGACCGGGGTGCGGAGGCGCTCTGCCAGGTTGAAGGCCCGAATCGTGCAATCGTGGACCTCTCGCACGGAGGCGGGGGCCAGGGCGATCATCGGGTGATCGCCGTGGGTCCCCCACCGGGCCTGCATGACATCGCTCTGGGCGGGGGACGTCGGCAGCCCGGTGCTCGGCCCTCCCCGCATGACGTTGACCACCACGCACGGGACTTCGGTATAGATGGCGTAACCCAGATTCTCCTGCTTGAGGGAGAACCCTGGCCCGCTCGTCGCGGTCATCGACTTTACCCCGCCGAGGGAGGCCCCGATACACGCGCCCATGGCGCCGATCTCGTCCTCCATCTGGATGAACTTGCCGCCAACCTGCGGCAGCAGCCTCGCCAACTCCTCGGCGATCTCGGAGGACGGAGTGATCGGGTAGCCGGCGTAGAATCGACACCCCGCGACGATGGCGCCACGGGCGCACGCCTCATTGCCTTGCATCAAGCCCACAGATGCTCGCACGCGCTTCCCTCGACGTTATTCGATGGCGATCGCAAAATCGGGGCAGAGGACGTCGCACAAGAGGCACTTGTTACACGCTTCCACGTTCACGACCTTCACCTTCCCCAAGATGTCCATGGCCAGGCAGTGCTTCTTACAGACGTCGACACAGATCTCGCAGCCCTTGCACCACTCCTCCAGGATCCTGATGGTCACCTTCTCGGTGGTGTAGACCCTGCACCTCTGGTGCACTAAACTGTTCATGTCGTCGCCTTTTCCTCCTCGCGCCCCCACCGGACACCGCCGCTGCCCGACGACGGCGCTAGCGTCTCAGCTCGATCGGGACATAGTCGCGATGGTCCGAGCCGGTGTAGACCTGCCGCGGCCGGGCGATCTTCTGGTCGGGATCCGTCAGCATCTCCTGCCACTGGGCGAGCCACCCCGGGGTCCGGCCGATGGCGAAGAGGACCGGGTAGATGTCCACGGGGAAACCCATGGCCTCGTAGATGATCCCCGAGTAGAAATCGACGTTCGGGTAGAGCCGGCGCGTCACAAAGAACTCGTCCTCCAGGGCGATGCGCTCGAGCTCGATGGCGATGTCCAGGAGCGGATTCGGCCCGGTGACCGTGAAGACCTGCCTGGCGATCTCCCGGATGATCCGCGCCCGGGGATCGTAGTTCTTGTAGATCCGATGACCGAAGCCCATGAGGAGCGCCTCGCGCGTCTTGACCTTCTTGATGAACTCGGGGATCTTCTCCTTGGACCCGATCTCGCGGAGCATGCGCAGCACCGCCTCGTTTGCCCCGCCGTGGAGGGGCCCATAGAGGGCCGCGGTGGCCGCCGCCACGGCCGAGTAGGGATCGACATGGGAGCTGCCGACGCTGCGCATGGCATTGGCACTGCAGTTCTGCTCGTGGTCCACGTGGAGGACGAACAGGACATCGAGGGCCTTCTCCAACACGGGATCGGGCTTGTACTTCAATTCGGTCTTCTTGAAGAGCATGTTGAGGAAATTGCCGGCATACGACAAGTCGTTGTCGGGGTACGCATAGGGCATCCCCAGGCTGTGCCGGTAGGCGAAGGCGGCCAAGGTCGGCATCTTGGCGATGAGGCGGAAGATCTGCTGCTTCCGGTCCGCCGGGTCCCGGATGTCCTTGGCATCGGGGTAAAAAGTAGAGAGGGCCCCCACCGTCCCGACCAAGATCCCCATCGGATGCGCGTCGTAGTGGAAGCCATCCATGAACTTCTTGATGTTCTCGTGGATCATCGTGTGGTGGGTGATGTGGTACGTCCACTCGTCGAGCTGCTTCCGGGTGGGGAGTTCGCCGTGGAGGATGAGATAGGCGGTCTCCAGAAACGTGCTCCGCTCGGCTAACTGCTCGATGGGGTAGCCCCGGTAGCGGAGGATCCCCCGTTCCCCGTCGATGAAGGTGATCGTGCTCTTGCAGGACGCCGTGTTCATGAAGGCGGGGTCATAACCCATCAGGCCGAAGTCCCCCTCTGACACCTTGATCTGCCGGAGGTCCGCCGTCCGGATGGATGCCCCGTAGGTTGGATACGTCCCGTACTGGATCGGGATCTCGTAGGTCTTGCCGGTCCGATTATCGGTAATCGTCAATGTGTCCTTTCCCATGGTCCGTCCCCCCCATTCGTGGTTCAGGGTTCATCGTTCATAGTTCAGGGCAGTGCAAAGTTCGCACTGCGTAGTCAATAGTCAATCGTCAATGGTCAATAGCTCACTATCGACTAATAACAAATGACTATTGACTGGATCTGCCGTCATCGGTCATCGCCCCGGTTAGCTCATGTTCCCGATAATAGCGTCCCCGAACTGGGAGCACTTCAGCTCGGTGGCACCCTCCATCAGCCGAGCAAAATCATAGGTCACCCGTTTCTGTTCGATGGACTTTTCGAGCCCATGGTAGATGCGGTCGGCCGCCGGCTGCCAGCCCAGGTGCTCGAGCATCATGGCCCCGGCGAGGATGACCGCGCCGGGGTTCACCTTGTCCTGGCCCGCGTATTTCGGGGCGGTGCCGTGGGTCGCCTCAAACAGCGCCGTCGGGATCCCGATGTTGGCCCCCGGCGCGATCCCGAGCCCCCCCACCTGCGCCGCGGTGGCGTCCGAGAGGTAATCCCCGTTCAGGTTGGGGGTCGCGAGGATGTCGTACTCGTCGGTCCGGGTGAGGATCTGCTGGAACATGCTGTCCGCGATCCGATCCTTGATCACCACCACCCCCTCGGGGGCCTGGCCCTTGTATTTGGCCCAGAGGTCGTCTTCCGAGACCGTAACGTGGGGGAATTCCTCGCGCGCCAGCTCATAGCCCCAGTCCCGAAACGCCCCCTCCGTGTACTTCATGATGTTGCCCTTGTGCACAAGCGTCACGCTCTTCCGCTTCCGGGCCAGGGCATACTGCATCGCCATCCGGACGAGCCGCTTGGTGCCGGTCACACTGATCGGCTTGATGCCGATGCCCGAATCGGGGCGAATCGTGGCCCCCATCTCCTGGGTCAGGAAGGCAATGAGCTTCTTCGCCTCCGGCGTCCCCTGTTGCCACTCGATCCCGGCGTAGACATCCTCGGTATTCTCCCGGAAAATCACCACGTCCATCTTCTCCGGGTGCTTCACCGGGCTCGGCGTCCCTTTGAAGTAGCGGACCGGCCGGACACAGGCGAACAGATCCAGGATCTGCCGGAGCGCCACGTTGAGGCTCCGGATGCCGCCCCCCACCGGCGTGGTCAGCGGCCCCTTGATGGCGACCACGTGCTCCCGAATGGCGTCCACGGTGGCCTGCGGGAGCCACTCCCCCGTCGCCTTGTGGGCCTTCTCGCCGGCCAAAATCTCCTTCCACACGATCCGTTTACGGCCGCCGAAGGCTTTCTCAACGGCGGCGTCGATCACCCGCACGCTCGCCCGCCAGATGTCGGGGCCGGTCCCGTCCCCCTCGATGAAGGGGATGGTGGGATCGTCGGGCACGACGAGTTGGCCGTTTTTGAACTGAATTTTGGTGCCAGTCCCTTTTGCCATATTGAAGTCCTCCGTATCCGAGTGCGGGTTAAACCTCACCTAGGATCGAGGTCAGTGCCTTCATTGCGCGACCTTCACGGCCTCCTGACTATGCTTTCCTCGATGCGCTGGAGCATCTCGTCGTTGGTGCCGTACTTGAACTCTTCGAGGCCCCGCTTGCTCGCCTCCTCCCGTTCGACCCGCTCCAAGATCCGCCAGAGTCCCTTATGGACGACCGGGACTGTCCGCTTCCGGAGATGATGATAGATGGTGCCGATCCGCCGATAGATCTCCCGACGGCTGAATCCAGGACGCTGGGCGAGGTAGCGGTTCACCACAGCCGCCCCCTTCTCCCCATCAAGCCGCGCAATGCCGACCACCCCCTCGCTGGCGTTCCGCGACCAGCCGATGACAAAGACGCCATCGAGAAGCTGCTCGGCCTTGGGATCATAGGCTTGATACGCGGCCGTTTCAGGATCGCCAGGATCCGGTTTTGGATTGGTCGAGTAGCCCCAGGCGCCTTTTGCCGGGGCAAGACCGAGGTCGAGGTCCACGACGTCCCCGATGGCAAAGATCACCGTGTCCACGGGGAGAATCGTGGTCTCCCCTAACCCCTTGGCGGAGAGCTGGCCCCTGCGTTCCTCCAACGTGTTCTCCTCGACCTCCATGCCGACCATCCGCCCGGTCTCGTCCCGGATGATCGCTTTCGGTGAGGCCAGAAAGCGGAACTTGATCCGGGTGGGACCTCTGCCTGCCTTCGGCTCGACGTGACAGTCCTTGGTTAGCTCCTTGAACTGGACATCCATGTCCTGGCCGAGCGGCCCCAGCCGGGGTCGAATCCGCTCGAGCTCTTGCTTGAGCGCCTCTTTGTCGATATGCCACGCGATGGGTCGCATCTCGCGATCATCGTATTTCCGCTCCACAGGCCCCCGCCGCGCCACGGCGATGACCTCAGGAACTTTGCGAATCGTCACCAGATAGTTGGCGATATCCGCCATGACGTTGCCGATGCCGATGATGGCCACGCGGTTACCCATGGGAAACTCTCTCTGGCTGAAGGGTGGAAGGAGGTTGTAGTGATAGACCAGGTCCTTGGCGTGATAGACATTCGGCCCGTCGTCCCCGGGAACACCCAACGACTTCGTCCCCTGTGCGCCCGCCCCGACCACGATCGCGTTCGGCTTGAGATCTTGTAGTTCGCTGAGGCGGATGGCCCCCGCATCTCCCACGGTGACACCGCCGAAGTAAATGATCCGGGGATCGGCCAGGATCTGCCGAAACTGCTTCCGCAAGCCCTCTTTCATTTTGTGCTTAGACAGGTAGATGCCGTACTCCGCCAGGCCACCGGGTTTGATGTCCCGGTTGAGGATCACGACGGTATGCCCTTTCGCGGCAATTTTGCCTGTGGCATACAGGGCTGCGGGCCCCGCGCCCACCACGATGACAAGATGTCTCATATGGTCTCCTTGCGATACCATCATCTGCCATCCCCTGCTTATCGATCGCCGGGCCCATGGCAATACGACGTGCTTTTCTGGCAAGGTGCATGCCAGACCCGCCCAAAGCGCGGTGGATCACTATGGGCGAAGATTTTCATTGAATTCAAGAGGTTAGAATGGACGGGCTAGACGAGGTTTGGATTGGGCACCCGAGCGGAGGGGAGACTAGGACATCGCTGCCCCAGCCTGCGCGCCGCCAACTTCTTAACGCCTTGGATTATAAGGAGGAGATACATAGGACATCTGTGTCCCAGGCTAACGAGGATGCCCGGTTCCATTTGCCCTTTCTCATCGGACGCCTTCAACCTTTCCGCTTCCGAGCCTTCCGCCGTTTCGCCAGGGTGTCCTCGATCGCGGTGAGGGCCGCCATGCCCGTGGGGAAGCCTGACGTGGTGATCGCCAGCAGGGCGACCTGGCGGATCTCGGCTGGTGAGGCCCCTTTTTCCAGACCGAGACGCACATGGGCCCGTATCGCTCCATCCAACCGGCCACCGATCGCAATCCCCAGCTTGATCAACTCGCGGGTCTTGGGGTCGAGGGGGCCTTCCTGATGAACGGCACTCCCCAGGCTATCGTACGCCTTCCACACTCGGCGGAAGGTCCGCTGAAAGCGCTCATAGGGTACTGGTAGCTTCCCCATCGCTCCTCCGTTGTTAGCGCCTGTTTGAAAGTCCATCATCAATACGCGTGGCCCGTGCGATCTCTGGTCGTAGGGGGTGGACCGCATGACAGAGAGACTCCCCCGGTTCAATCACCCGCCGATGGAGAACGGAATAGTGCCGGTAGCGCGCCGGCTGGCCCATCATCGCCGGTCGCCCTGGGGCGCCGAGCTCCTCGGCCCGGCCGATCGGCCCGGGCCTGCCCGGGCAGAGAGAAGATAGGCAATCAGGTCGGCCATTTCTCCCCCTTTGAGGATCGGCCAGGCAATGTCCTGCTCCAGCATCACGGCTTCCATCTTGGACGCGTGATTCCACATCGCGGTGATCACCTCCACGGGGGTGCCAAGTTCCTCCACCTTCGCGAGATCCGGCCCGACCGTTTGGCCAATTCCCGGGGCGGCGTGGCACGTGCCACACCGTTTTTCCGTGTATACCGCCCTCCCCCTGGCCGCGTCGGCCGGCGGGTCGATGAACTGAAAGAAATAGAGGTAGCTAATGAGATCCGACATCTGCCCTGCGTTGAGAGAGGGGACCTCGATCCCGCGCTGGGCCATCTCCGCCCACATCTTGGGCCCGTGGTTCCACATTGCGCCAGCGATTCGCATCAGGCTTCCCTTGACCGTGATGCCGAGGTCGGGTCCAACCTTCCCCCCGTGACCCCGGATTGAGTGGCAATCGACGCAATACTTCGTTCTGTACAGCTTCTCACCGCGCCCAGGGTTTCCCACCGGGGCGTAGACCCGTTCGAGTCCCCCCCTCCCGGCAGCCCGAATATAGGCCAAGAGGTCAGGAACGTCGTTCCCCTCGACGGTGGGGCGCGGCACGGCCATCTCCCGCATCTTCTCCGCCATCGCCTTCCCGTTTTCCCACAGGGCAGTCGTCAGGAAGAGGGGAGAGGCATACCGGCTGTACTCGTCCAGCGCGGGGCCGATCCTGCCACCTTTCCCTCCCAGGGAGTGGCAGGTCTGGCAACCTTTTTGGCGGTACAGGCGCGCTCCGGTCGCCGCGTCTCCGGGAGGGTCCAGGGAGCTCAGGTAGTAGAGGAAGGCGATGAGGCTCGCCATCTCTGAGGGTTTGAATGTGGGTCGGACGACTCGTTTTTCTTGGAAGACGTGTTCCATGCCGGGGAGATGGTTCCACATGACCCCGGCGATCTCCAACAGGGGACGGTTCAGGATCCCCCGACCTAGGTCGGGGCCCGTGACTCCTCCCACTTCTTGGACCGCGTGACAGCGGAGGCATCCTTTCTCGATAAAGAACCGGCTGCCCTCGAGGGGATTGCCGGGAAGGAGGGCCGAGAGGGCCTCATGGCCACCAAGGGCTGGCGGGACCTTGAGTCCCACTCCCGAGAGGAGTACCAGGCCGACCACCAGGAATCGGGCATTCATCGTTCGCTCCGATCGGTGAGGAGCCCCCAGAAGACGTAGAGGACCACGCCGAGGAGGACGAGAAAGACCGGGATCGCCACCAGGGAGATGCCGATAGAGGCAGAAGGGACGTCCCTGAGCCACCAAGCGGTCCGGATCAGGTGGATGATCCAGGTCACGATGGCTCCCACGAAGAGAATGAAGCCTCCCGCCATGGCCCACTGCAAGATTTTCACCGTTCGATCCGGCAATGGATGCGGGCGATCCATCTCATCCTCCTCTGTCGACCGGCGTGAATTCCGGCTCAACCGTATCCGGGAGATAGGTCAAGAGCCGTTCCTCCACCTCCTTGAGGCCCACCTCCCGCCCCTCCTGGATCTCCCAGATAGAAATGATGGGGAAAACCTTGGTGAAGAGAAGGTAGAAGAGGGCAAACAACGCAAAGCTCGCCGCGGTCTCCCCCCACTCGACCCAGGTCGGCCAATAGATCCCCTCGGGGAATGGGAGCCGGGGGTACGACAGGGTGGGAACGACGATGATGAAACGTTCAAGCCACATCCCAACGATGACCGACAGAGAAGCGGTCAGGACCTTGCCGATCGTGCGACGTTCGAGTCTCACCAGGCAGAAAAGCGGGATAACGAAGTTGGCGAGGACCATACCCCAGAAGAACAGCGAGAAAGGCCCCCAGAACTTCCCCCAGAAGACCTTCATCTCCTCCACCTCACCGCCGTAATAGCCCGTGAGGTACTCGGTGAAGGTGAAGTAAAACCAAAGAAGCGCCATGACTAGGAGGAGCTGTCCCAGGTAGCGGAAGTGAATCGGCCTGAGGTAGCCCTGAAGCCCGTATGCCTTCCGAAAGATGAGCATGGCCACAATGAGGGCGGCGATGCCGGAGAAGATGGCCCCCACCACGAAGTACGGCCCGAAAATCGTCGAGTGCCACATCGGCTGGAGTGTCATGGAGAAGACGAAGGAGACCACGGTGTGGACCGAAACGGCGATGGGGATCACCAGGACCGCCATGACGGCGATGGCGCGGTTGAGCACCTTGTGTTGCCGCTCCGTCCCCTGCCATCCCAGGGCTAACACGGTATAGAAGAACTTCCGCTTGCCGAGGCGGTCTCTGAGAATGGCGATGTCCGGGATCATGGGGAGCCAGAGGTAGACGAGGCTGGCCGTCAGGTAGGCGCTGATGCTGGTGGCATCCCAGAGGAGGGGGGACTGGTAGCGGCCGTGACGGATGACGTTCATGACCCGGTCCGGCCGGCCTAAGTCCACCAGGATTTGGCCAGCGCCGATGAAGAGGACCATCACGGTGATCACCTCGGCCATCCGGGTAATGGGGCGCCGCCACTCGGCCCGGGAGAGGCGGAGGATGGCCGAGATGAGGGTCCCCGCGTGACTGATTCCAATAAAGAAGACAAAATTGGTGACGTAGAAGCCCCAGGAAACCGGCTGGTGGAGCCCGGTGACCCCGAGGCC
Source organism: candidate division NC10 bacterium CSP1-5 (assembly GCA_001443495.1). Taxonomy (GTDB): domain Bacteria; phylum Methylomirabilota; class Methylomirabilia; order Methylomirabilales; family CSP1-5; genus CSP1-5. The sequence goes on from LDXR01000003.1 coordinate 102,150, forward strand.
TCCGTCGAGCTGGACCGCGTAGGCGACGGCACCCCAGAGGACCCCGAGAGAGAGGATGGCCACAGCCCAGTAGAATCCCCGCCCCGTCCGCTCGATCGGGGCGAGGAGGATGGCGTCGCGCGTGTCGGCCGGGTCAGCCACGGGCTTCACCCTCTGTCAAATAGATCACCTTGGGCTTTGTTCCGAGCTCTTCCTGGAGTCTGAAGGCCCGCGGGCTCCGGGCGAGCTTGGACACCTCGCTGCTGGGGTCGGAGAGATCGCCGAAGACGATGGCCCGGGCCGGGCACGCCTCCGCGCAGGCGGGGACGTATTCCCCTGGCTCGATCTCGCGATGTTCAGCCAGGGCCCGTTCGCGCGCCTTTTGGAGGCGATGGTGGCAGAAGGTGCATTTCTCCACGATACCCTTTTGGCGCACCGAAACATCCGGGTTCTGACCCGGGCCCTCTTTTTGGTAGGTGTGCCAGTTAAAGTACTTGGCGTTATACGGGCAGGCGGCCATGCAGAACCGACAGCCGATACACCGGGCGTAAATCTGGGCCACGATCCCCTCCGGGTCCCGATAGGTGGCGTAGACGGGGCAGACCTTGGTGCAGGGCGGATCGTCGCAGTGGAGGCATGGCCTGGGCAGGAATCGGAGCTTCCCGTCGGGGTGCTCTTTGTCCTCTTCGGTGAGGACCTGCATCCAGCTGATGATCCGCTCCCTGCTGGCCTCCTTGGGTCCAACGGCCGGGACGTTGTTTTCCGCCTTGCAGGCCATGACGCAGGCCTGGCACCCGGTGCAGCGGTCCAGATCGATCACCATCCCCCAAAGCGCCATATCAGGCTTTCCCTATGCGCACCCTCGTGGTGTTGAGGAGCCCGAATCCTCGGAAGAGATCGGCCTCGTTAGCGATGAGGTCGTTCGGGTTGGGTCCCTTCCCCCCAAAGAGGGGGATCTGCACCACATCGCGACGGGTACCGGAATAGAGTTTGGCCCTCAGGCGGATCCGCCCCTTGGCGGATTCCACCCAGACCCAGTCGCCGTCGCTGATCCCCAACTTGGCCCCCGTCTCCGGATGAACCTCGACCCAGTTCTCCCAAGATGTCTTGACATGGACGGCCGGCTGCTCCAGAAGCCAGGGCTGGTTTTTTCCGCCTCCGAGTGGCCGGGTTACGAGGCGGTACGTAATGAGGCGAAGGGGGAACGCTTCCGCCTCCTGGGCAGGAGAGATTGCGACGGCGGGAAGGAAGAGCAGATCCCCACGGTCCTGCCCCCCAAGGGCGGTTACGAACGGACCCGTCTTTCCCTCGCGTTTTGTGGCCTCGTCCACCCACCGCTTGAGGCTGGTGGAGTAGAACTCGAACTTCCCGGAGGGGGTCCGAAGAAGGGCATTCCGCCCCACCGGAAGGCTTGTGGGGTCCCACCACGCCCCGCGCTTGAGCAGGGCCTGCCAGAATTCATCGTAAGTCTTGAACTCGGGCGCCCAGTACCCTTGGCGCTCGAGGATTTTTCTGAGCGACTCTTCGGCATGCACGGAAACCACGTATCCCCGGCCCGCCTCGTAGAGTCCTTGGGCTCCTTCGTGCAGGAGCGCCTCGAAGGTCTTCCATGGAAGGCTCTTGGCAATGGATCCGCCCAGCGTCTTTGCAATCTGGAGCACGACGTCAGCCGTGTTCCGGGTGTCGTGGCGAGGCGTCGCAGCCGCCTGGGCCAGGCTGAAGCAGGTGAAGCCGGCCAGGTGCGTGACCTGGTCGTCCTGCCACCGCTCCAGATAGGTATGATCTGGCAGGATGAGATCGGCCAAGGCGCTGGATTCATCCAGGAATGGGGAGAAGCTGACGACGAGCGGGACCTGTTCCATCGCCTTGGCAAAGGCTTCTTTTGCCGGATGGTTGGCCAGGGGATTCGAGGCGAAGAGGAAGAGGGCGTTGACCGGATACGGATCCCTGCTCAGCATTCTTTCAGGCAGAGCCTGGGGGGCATCCGAGACGAGGAGATATTCCCCTAGGCCCGCTCCATCGATTCTCGGGCGGGCTCCCCCTCGCTTTGCCGCGAGATCCTGCGCCACCGGAGGGAGCGGGGTGAGTGGGAGATCGCCCTGGATCATCAGGCCACCGGGGACGCCAATATTTCCGACCAAGGCATTGAGGCTGTGGATTGCCATCCGGGTGTGAAGATCGTCGGGGCCGTAGGACGGTCCCCGCTCGCCGATCACGACGGCGGGCTTTATCGTGGCCAGATCCCGGGCGACTTCCAGGATGGTTTTTACCGGGACGCCGGTGGCCCGTGAAACGGTAATCAGCCCGTACTCCCTGAGGACCAGATTCTTGAACCCCGTGTGTCGCTGGCCGGTTTCGTCCACCCAGTCTTCAAAGCCGAACGTGTGCGTCTCCACGAACTCGTGATCATAGAGCCGTTCCCTGATGAGTGCATTGGCAAGCCCTAGGGCCAGGATCCCGTCCGTGCCGGGGATGATCGGGACCCACCGGTCCGCTTTCGCTGCCGTCTGCGAGCGTCTGGGATCGACGTGAATCAGCCTCCCCCTCGGGCGGTCCCCCGCGCTCCGCAGGTTCGCAAACGCCAGGGAGCCATGGACCGGACCGAGCCAGGATTCCAGGAGACCGGCTCCGAATGAAAGGATCAAGCGGGCCTGAGCGAGGTCATACCCTAAGGGGGCCTCGACGCCCTGCATGAGTCGATGGGTGAGGGCAGGGTGCTCCGGGGCCAGGCAGCGTACCCGGATGTAATTCGGAGTTCCGTAAGCTTCAGCGAAGCGCTTCCAGAGTGTGTCCCGATAGCCGCGGTATTGTCCCCCGAGAATCGCCACCGTGTGAGAAAGCCCCTGCTGGCGGAGCTCGGCAAGACGCTGTGTTGCCAACCGCAGCGCCTCCTCCCACGCGATCGGACGCAAAGCTCCGTGCTTTCCGTCTCGTGCCATCGGACCCTTCAGACGGTGGGGGTCATACAGGAGCTGGAGCCCCCCGAAGGCCTTGGGGCACAATGCGCCGCGATTGATGGGATGCAGGGCATTTCCGGAGATCCCTGCGACTTCTCCGTCCAGCGTCCGGACGAGGATCCCGCAGCCCCCCGGACACTGCTGACACAGAGAGGGAACCCCGACCTCCTCCGGGGTGGCCCATCGTTCCAGGTTCTGGCCTGCCTGTTCGGTCGTGGTCAGTTGGCCTCTGGCCAGCGCAGCCGCCCCGGCCGTTCCGCCGAGTACCTGCAAGAATGTTCGTCGCGTGACTCGCATGGCTTCACTCACCGATGGCAAACGTTGCAATCAGTAGAGATCCGGCGCCTGGCCACCGCCTCCACCGGCTTTGCTCCCTTTTGCTCATCTTCTTCGCTGGGCCCCACACCCTTCTCGTGACAGGCGATGCAGTCATTCATCGAGAGCGTCTTCAGCGGGCGTGCGGGGGGGCGGTCGAGGGTCTCCATCGGTCCGTGGCAGGATTGGCACTTTACCTTTGCCACCACCACGTGCGTCCGGTGAGAGAAGAAGACGTGGGAGGGAAGCCGCCAGACCCGTTTCCAAGGGACTTCCAGTCCTCGCTCGGCGAAGGCCAGGAGTTTTTTCTCCTCCACGCTGTTCCCCTCCCCACTGGAGTGGCAGGAGAGGCACGTCTCCATCGAAGGGCGACCCGCCACCGGGCCTTTCGTCGCACGTGTATGGCAATCGGTGCACTCCAGGAGCTCCACATGCTTTTTGTGGGGGAACTGGATCGGCTGGCTTATAGCCGGCTCCGCCAACAGATACCATGCTCCCCAGGCAAGGAGGCCGAGCGCGATGAGGGCCACGACACCTGGCCCCCTCATGATGCTCCCCTCAGGACGCCCCCTTCAAGAAAATGGGCGATCCGCTCATAGCCCCAAGGTCCCCCCCGGCCCTTCACCGGCGATCCCCCAGTGCCTGGAGATAGGCGACGAGGTCGGCCATCTCTTGTGGGCGGAACTGAGGCCAGGCGATCCCTCGGGCCTTGGCCAACTTTTCCATGAACAAGGCGTGGTTCCACAATGCCGAGATCACTGCGGCAGGCGAGCCAAGGTCCTGGACCCGGGCGAGGTCCGGCGCGGCCTTTCCCCCCTTTCCGGCAACCGAATGGCAATTCAGACACCCCTTACCTGCCACCACCTTCTCCCCCTGGCGGGAATCGCCCGGCTCGGCGAAGTAGCCCACGGAGTAGAGGTAGGCGACAATATCGGCCATCTCCTCCGGGCGGAGTTGGGGGACAGAGATTCCTCTGGCCTCCATGGCCTGAATCATCGCTGGCGTCTTATTCCACATTGCCGCCGCAAATTCCGTCAAGCTCCGGCGAAGTCCTCGCTCGGCCAGGTCCGGCCCCACCGTACCCCCCTTTCCTCCGACGCTGTGACACACACGGCAACGCTTCACTTCGAAGAGTCGGCGTCCCTCCTCGGCTTGGCCAGGTAGCAGGTGGAGAGGCTCGTCCGCTGGGTGCGGTGAGGCTGATTTGAGGTAGGCGATCAGGTCGATGAGCTCCGAGCCCTTGAAGGTCGGGCGTGTGATCCCTCTGACCCGCATGGCCTCGGCCATGGCAGGCCCGTGGTTCCACATGGCCGCGGCGACGAAGATCGGCGAACCATATTGCTTGAGAAAATCCAGGTTCGGGCCCATCACCCCTCCCGTCCCGCCGAGCTGGTGACAGACGATACACTTCTTCTTAGCGAAGAGCCGTTGTCCGATCTCGAGGTTGCCAGGAGGATCGAAGTAGTTGAGGGTGTGGAGAAAGGCGATCAGGTCGCCGGTTTCTCGCGGATTGAGGTACGGGTGGAAGATTCCAAGTTCACTCATCTTCGCAGCCATGCGGGGAAAGTGGTTCCACATGGCTGCGGCGAGCGCATAAAACGACCGCGGACCCGGGATGCGGCCAAGATCGGGCCCCACCTGGCCGCCCACCCCGTTCACTGCGTGACACCTGGTGCATCCCTTCAACCCGAAGACGCGCGAACCGGCGACCGGGTTCTGTGTCGGGCTGAAAACCGACTGTGCGAAGGCCGATTCGAGGGGCCAGAGGAGCAGGAGAGTAAGGGATATGCAGAGGAAAACCACAGGTGAGGCCAAAGTGAGAGTGGTGACGCCAAGCTTACCGAGGAAGGAGTCCATCTCCCCCGTCTCCCCTTCGGCTGCAATGAGCTGGCGAGGGGTGTGACAGCGCGGGGTGCGAGAAAAGTGCCAAGCCCGGTTTTGAGGTTAAGTATTGGAATTTGCATGGAAAGATCCGCTAGGCCTTGGTCGGTGACTGTCCCTGCCGTGGGACAAGCTCCACCTGGCACAGTCACGAATCTCTTGTAAGTACAGTCTTTTTTCGGTGTGGCATCAATGTCTCAGCGGGGACGTATTGCCCCGCGCGGAGGACTTCAGAAAAGAGCCCAAATGCGGAGGAGGCGAAAACCGGAGGCTCAAGCGGAGGCAGCGCCTGCGGGGTCTGCGCCCACGCCGCTGGGACTGCGCCGAGGAGCATCGAGATTGTAATGCAACTCATGAACAGTGGTCGCATGGATCTCTCCTCGCTCATCCGGTCCCTTGTTTGCACCAAGGCCTTGCGCAATCAACTTCTTTTCCGAGTCTTCCGCCGATCCTTGAGGGTGTCCTCGATCGCGGTCAGGGCCGCCATGCCCGTGGGGAAGCCCGACGTGGTGATGGCCAGCAGGGCGACCTGGCGGATCTCGACTGGTGAGGCCCCTTTGTCCAGCCCGAGACGCACATGGGCCCGTATCGCCCCATCCAAGCGCCCCCCGATGGCGATCCCCAGCTTGATCAACTCGCGGGTCTTGGGGTCGAGGGGGCCTTCCTGATGAACGGCACTCCCCAGGCTATCGTACGCCTTCCACACTCGGCGGAAGATCCGTTGAAACCGTTCGTAGGGTGGTGGTAGCTTCCCCATAGATCCTCCTTGCTTACGTTACCCTTTGCGGCCATCATCAATAATAACTGCAACTGCAACGCCCTGAGGTGGCGAGGAGAGGACCGAGTAGCCAAGGACTGCCCTGGCTCGATCACACCACGATGAAAGAGGGAATAGTGCCGGTAGCGCGCCGGCATGTGGGAACCGACCGAGGCGATCCCAACGACTAGCAGGAGGAGGGCGACCCGCGCCTCCCAGAAGAAGGGGATCAGGAGCAGGAGGCCGAGCTTGACCAGCACCATGATCCCCTTCCCCAGGACCAGCCAGTACAGCCCGACGGCATAGACCTCCAGCGCGATCAGCCCCACGCCGCTCAGGATGGTAAGCCACAAGTACAGCAGGAGTCTGTCCGTGTGCAGTTCGAACGCATGTCCGCCGATCAGAATCCCGAACGCCGCCAGGTGCAGGGTGCGGAAGGCGATGGACATCGCCCGTGTCCCAGGCAGAAATCGCATCCGCTCGGGAAAAAACCAGCAACGTAGCGTTTCAACCATCACCTAAGCCTTGACCAGCTTCACCTGCGTGTCGTAGAAGACGGCGCTCCCACCCGTGAGGTCCGACAGACACGTGTTCTTGAGTACCGGATCCACCCGCATGGCGGCGTTGGCATGAATCCCCTTGCTCCGGCGGGGATCCCCCTTGATGACCTTTCCGTCCACGACGACGTCAGAAGCCCCGTACGCCCAGTGGCCGTGGCCGAGGGAGAAGGCCACCACCCCCGGCCGGATCCCCTGGATTACCCGGAGCTTGCCGACCATGGGGCGCTTCCGGCCATTACCGAGGTCCCAGAGTCCCTCGGGGTTCGTGGCCGAAACAACCTTTACGGCTTCGCCGTCCTTGAGTCCCAGCCGCTTGGCGTCGCTCTCGTTGATGATCACCGAGTTCTCCGGGAGCAGGTGCAAGAGCCAGTAGTCGGCGACGGTCCGGGACTTGGTGTGGCTGATCTCCCGGAAGGTGATGAGGCGAAGGTCGTAGCCCGAATCTTCGATCGGCCGCCCCAGGCTGTCGAGCGGCGCCGGGATATACCTGGCGAGGCCCGGAAACGGCTTACCGGTCATCGCGTTCTTGGTCTTAGCGGTCTTCTCCTGGTAGAGATTGATGAGGGTGCCGTACTTGTTGGCGACTTTCTCGCTGTCGTAGGACTTCTCGTGATCCTGAAAGCGCCCGCCGCGATTCAGGACATAGATCGCCTTGCGCCACAGGGCGCTGCCGACGGTCCGCTCCCACCGGCCAGCATCGAAGACCGTCTTCGGGAGATGCCGCCGAGAGTTGAGGAAGAGCTTCACCTCCTCGTCGCTGGCATCCGGGACCTCGTCGCCGGACTTATCACCGAAGGCCACGTTCGCCACCATCCTGAGGTAGAGGTCCTCGGGACGCGTGAAGGGCTGACCTGGGCCAAAGCCGTCCGGCCCAAAGCCGGGCAGGCCGAGGCGCTCGGCGACGGCCAGCAGCAAGGCCTCGAGGGAGATCGGCATCTTCTCGCCGAAGACCGTGACGGTCTCGGGGATGGGCGCGATGACGGGCTGCCGGACCGGCTGGATCTTCGGCGCCACCGAGGGGTGGCTGCCGTGAAACTCCCAACGCTCGAGGTAGGAAAGGTCCGGGAAGATGTAGTCGGCGTACATGGAGGTCTCGCCGATCAGGATGTCGTTGGCGACGACCAGCGGGATCTTTTCGACGTCGGCGAGGATCGGGATATTGGTGTGCCCCGCTGGCAGGGCGTACACCGGCGAGCCCATGTAAAGAAAGAGGGCCTTGACCGGGTACGGGTAGGCATCGCCGATGGACGGGACGATCTCCTGATAGATGTCCGACGACAGCGGGAACCACGGGCGCTTCGCGGGATAACCGGCGAACAGCGTCGTCTCCTCATACTTCATGTCGTGACGGATTACGCTGATCCCGAAGGGGGCCATCTTTCCCGGCATCAGCGTGCCGATGGGGAAAGGCTGGCCTTCCCTGGCGCCGGCTGCGTTGTATGTAGTAGCCTTGATCATCCCCCCCTTCCAGTCATAGTTCCCGATGAGGAGGTTCAGCGAATACCAGGAGACAACATTGTAGTATCCGTTGGTGTGCTGGGAGACACCGCGGTGGATGTCGGCCGCGGCTTTCTTGCCGTGGCTCGTGAACTCCTGGGCCAGGTCTACCACGTCCCGCGGGCTGACCCCGGCGATCTCGGCCCATCCCTCGATCGTGTGGGCGTTGGCCGATTCGCGGAGGAGTTGCAGCCCGCTCTTCACCTTGATCCCCGCGAGCTCGGTGGTGACGAACAGGTCCCCCTCGACGGCGCTCGCCTCGTCGTACGGATCCACGGCGAGCGGCTTCCCGTCTTTCAGGACGACGAAGAGGTCTTTTTCGGAGAGCCCGAGGTCTTTGGCGCGCAGAAAGGCCCCCGGTGTACCATCCTTCTCCAGCTTGACGAGCCAGGTGGCGTTGGTCCAGGTCGGTTCCCCGTCCGCCTTGGCGGCCGCCTTGTTGGCATTGGCAAGGAACCTGGCGTCATAGCGCTGCTGGTCGAGCACCCAGCGGATCAGGCCGAGGGCCAGGGCGCCCTCGGTGCCAGGCTTATTGGGCAGCCAGCGCCAGGCTTTAGAGGCCGTCTTGGAAAAGCGGGGATCCACCACCGCAATCCGGAGGCGCCCGGAGGTCAGACCTTCCGTGATCTTCGGGATCCTGAGCGGCGGGCCGTAGTTGCCCTCGAGGGGCGAGGCCCCCACGAAGATGATGAACTCGGAATTGCCGGTGTCGGCCTGCCAGTAGAACTTGGCCCCGCCCGTCCACTTCCCCTCCTTGTACTGCTCGCTCATGGCCTTGCCGGAGAAGTAGAGGGAGCCCTGACAAACGGTAGTATGGCCATGGGCATTCACCGAGCCGAAGGCCTCCCGGGTGAAGCGGCTGATGAGGTCTCCGCGCCCCGCCTTGAGCCGCCCCCAGGCAAAGACGAACTGGTTGTTCCTCGGTCCCAGGTCGGGGTGCTCGGGATCGATAAGGAGGCCGAGGTGCTCGGCGTGCTTGGCCTTGAACTCGGCCACGGTCACCTTCTTCGACTGGACCGCCTTGGCATCCTCGGCGAGCGCCTTGGCGAGCTTGGGGTCGCGGAGGGCCCAGAGGTCCTTCAGGCCCTCGACCTTGCGCGTTTCCTCTCCAGGGACGTTCTTGAAGAGAACTCCGCCCTCCACGATCTCCTTGACTGCCTGGTCGAACGGGATCGACACCCACTTGTTCTCGCCCCGCTTGCCGGCCCGCTTCAGCACCTTGACGATTCGGTAGGGGTCATACGCGGTCTGGAGGCCCGCCTGGCCCTTCGGGCAGAGGATAGCATCGTAGGTGGCGGTGTCGAAGGGCGAGGTCTTGTACGGAAGATGCGGGGTCAGGTTCATCGGGTCGAAGGGATTGCCGTCGATCTTGACGACCACCCCGTCAACGATCTTGGCCTTGATGCCACATCCCGTGTTGCACTGGAGGCAGACGGAGTACAGGATGTTTTCCGGCCTGGCCAGGGGGTAGGCAAAGTCGGCGGCGAGGGCCTGGCTCTCGGCCGTACCCATCATTTCCATCACCCGCTGGAGCTGACCGGCGAAGAGGGCTGATCCTCCCAGGAACGCCCCGGTCTTCAGAAAGCTCCGGCGGTCCAGCCACCAGGCCTGGCCGCCGTTTGAGGTCTCGCGCTCGCTCTTCATTGCTGCATCCTCCCCTTATCGGTGGCAGGCCAGACAGGCCTTGAGACTGTCCGCCGCCTGGGTGTCGTCCACGAGATAGTAGACGCGCGGGCCGGTCTTGAGCGCGGCCTGCATCGTTATGCTCTGGTGCGTGCGCAGCAGCTTCGAGACCAGGCTCTCGGGATCGTTGAGGTCGCCGAAGAACATGACGCCCCCGTCGCACGTCGTGACGCAGGCCGGGAGCATTCCCGCGTTGAGGCGGTGCAGGCAGAAGTGACACTTGCGTGCTGTTCCGATGGGCAGAGCGCCCGTTGTCCTTACCCAGGCCTTCTCGTACTCGAACGTCGGCGCCTTTTCGTAGAGCTGGGGCGCCGGCGTCCCCTGGCTGTAGAAGCGGCCGTCGTCGAAGGAAAAGGCGTTGTACGGACACGCCTTCGAGACCCGTTCGAAGATCTCCTTTCCCTTGAGCTTGCCGTAATGCAGGGCCACGATGCCGTCGGGGCGCCTCGTGATGGCCCCCAACGGCGCAGCCTTCATGCACGGGGGGTTCTCACAGTGCATGCAGTTGGTCGGCATAAAGGTACGCGCCACCTGGGGGTATTCCCCCGATTCCACCTCGCCCACCCGCCGGTAGGCGACGCCAGGCGGCGAGCCGTTCTCGGCCATACAGGCCACGACGCAGGCATAACAGCCTGTGCACCGCTTGGTGTTGATGACCATGACCCAGCGGCGTTGCTCCACCGGTTTCTTAAGCGCCCGGCGGAGATCCTCGCGCATGCGGGTCAGCTCCTCTCCTCGCGTGGACATCGGGGTCGGCACAATCATCGTCCTCCCTCCACTCGGCTGGGCGTTTCCTGCTCCCACCACACGGCATTCCCGAACATGGAGCTGGCCCGGTTCCCTGGGGCGCCCGAGCCATCGGGCTGGCTAGAGGATCACTCCCCTAACCGTCGCGTCCATCCCGCCCACAGGGGATCGGGATGGCTCGGAGATTTCCCTTTGCTGTCAACCCCAGTGCTGCTCTTCCCGCGCGAGTCCTCACCCCAGAGATCAGAGCCTATCTCGATCCCGATCCCTTACCACGAGCGAAGCAATATGATCCCTGTCATATTTCTTCCTGTTGTGGTCCTGATTTTCATCACAACCTGCTGGATTTCGAAGCAAGGCAAATACCACACGGAGGCCACCGGACTCTTGATCCGCTAATTGACCAATTCTTCAGACAAATCGGACCATGGGGGTACAGGATCCGGGAAAGGCTCGTGAGACAGCGATGCCTCACCGGGGTCGGGAACGCCTACGTCGCAAGGTGAAGAAAGCCGCACTAGAAGAGCACACGAGCGGGATGGGGCAACTCTGCCCCATATGGCGAGGATGTCTCAAGCGTGGGGAAGAGTGTTGGGCAGAAGCTCGGGGGAGTGATCAGCCTAGAGCGAAAATCATCCCGCCGGCGAGAGGCAAGCGTCAACCAAGCCAGGGGACGCGGAGGATCCCGGGACTAGAACCGGTAAATGAGGCTCAGGGCAAAGATGTGCGCATGAAAATCCTGCTGCCGATCTCCCAGGAAAACGTCGTTGGATGGAGAAATCACCCCAGAGCCGTTGATGTTCGAGAAGGGCATGAAGGGGTCCAGCCCGTCCGTCTTGAAATTGTCCTGCAGGAAGACCTCGAACCGATACTCGAACTTGGCGGTAAGGTTTTTCAGGACGTGGTATCGGAGGGCCGCGGCGACGGTATGCAGGGTGTCTTTGATGTCCGGGTAGTCCACCGCGTTGCCGCCGTCACTGGCTGGGCTCGTCGCCCCGGGGCTGCCGCTCGCACTGGTCTGCCCCCTGGCCGCCTGCACGACGTAGGAGAGGCTCAGGTCCAAGAGATTCTTGATGAGGGCGATGTCCGCCCCGGCCCCCGCAGTATGGATCAAATCCTGGGAGGTGCTCACCCAGTCGTTCACCGGATCGTCCACGGCGACGCCACCGACCACGGACCGAAAGCGCTGGCTCTGGTTGAACTCGATCAACTCGAAGGTGTACCAGGTCGAGAGGGTGAGCCATTCCAGAGGAGTGTAGCTCACATCGAAGCCCGCACTCCACCGCTCGTCGTCGGTCAGTCCCAGGGTGGTATCGTGGTAATCACTCCGACCGTAGCCAGCGTTAAACGCCAGCGTAAGATCCTCGCGGGGGGTGAGCTGGGCAAGGAGGCTCACCTGGTGGCGGATGCGGTTCGCCTGATCGTACTTCCGGAGGAGGATGGATTGGGACGTCAACTCCGCAGCCGCGAGTTCCTCCTCTAGGACGGCGTGCGCCAGATGGGCAAAGGTGTTGTAGGAGCTGCCCTGCTTGAAGCCAACATTATAGCCCGCCCGCAACAGCGCCCAGTTGGCCGGACGATAATCCACCCCGAATTTTGCGATGTGCTCATTCGTGTGCTCCACCTCACGGTGGCTGCTCCGGTCCCAGCGCTCAAATTCGTAGCCGGCTTTCACCGTGGTCGGTCGAGCCACCCGGTACGAGACGTCCACTCCCGCGTTGTGAACTGTGTGATCGCTCGGGGTCGTAAAGCGCGTATCCACGACGAGCGACTGGTCGTTGAGGACGTGGGCCGGGAAGGCGACGATACCAGTCTTGTCGGTATAGTCGTACATCCGGTAGCGGGTCGTCACGTTCCAGTCGGGGTGCGGCCGACCCGTAAGGAGCAGATTCGCCAAGATGGTATGCACCTCGCCGTCGAGGTCGTTCTGGGGAAGAGCCAAAAGGGGGCTGACGATGGCCGAATTGATGGTATGAGGCAGGAACCCGTCGTCCTGGAACCGCAAGCCGTACGAGAACGTCCCCGCGAAGCGGGCCGGGAAACCAACCGGAAGCGTCGTCGCGCCGGAGAGCCGGAAGGTGTGGGCCGAGCTATCCGGGGCCGTGGATGTCCGACCGCGACTCGTAGCGGTGGCAATATCCGTCGCCCGCAAGGGGTTGTCGACCGTGATTGACTCGAGCTCATCGTTATAGAAAGACCCGATGTAGTCCAGTCGGATATTCCAGGTGTCTCGGGCCAGCTCGACCCCCGCCGTGACCTCGTGCGTCTGGTCATCAATCGGCGCAGCTACGTTGACGAACGTGCCTCCGGGACTGCCAAAAACCATGCCGAACGGTCGCGTCCCGTCCTTGTCCTGGATCCGGTAGCCGGCGTTCAACTCGACGTCGGCGAGCGGCCGGTAAAAGAATTCCGCCCGGCCCGACTTCTGCTCGAACTCAAGGGGGACCGTCTGCGCCCCGGAGAGCGCCCCCCCGAGGATAGCAGCTCGGGCCGCCGCAGTCGCGGCCCCTTGAAGCGCCGCCTGTGTGGCGTCGGGGAAATCCAGGACGCTTCCTGTCCGCGTGTAGAGCGACCTCGCCGTGTTGCTGAACTGGTGAGGCATTTCGTCGTACTCCAGCTCCAGACGATACCGGCCGTAGCGACCGATCCGAGCCTCGTAGTGCTGGTCTCCCTCGGCGATGTCGGTCGCCGAACCCGAGAAGAAGTACTTCCCCTCCTTCCCCTCGATGAGGAAGTTGACGCTTCCGAAGAACCCCGTGTCGAGGTCCCGGTACGTTTCGAATTTTGAGGAACTGGTGTCCCCGGTGACCAGCCGCCCCCCGAATTCAGCCTCCCCGCTCAGCGTCGCAGTGCCCAGGTCCATCTCTGCCTGCGCCACGAGGGGGCCTGCGAGCAGCAGGCCCGAAACCGCAGCCAAGTGAAGGCCCGCAAGAAATCCTCTCAGCACCCTCTGAGATGCTTTCATGGCAGCCTCCTTACCGGGTGAAGGCGAATCCGGACGGGTGGTTGGAGCCGTGGATGTTCGCGTGACACTGGACACAGGCCCGGCCGATGACAAGCTTGTTGGTCGGCAGCCGGGCCTCGGTCGGGTGGCGACTTTCGATGTGGCACTGCTGGCAGAGGCGCGGCAGCGAGAGCTTCAGCATCTTTTCCCGGACTCCGCCGTGCGGGTCATGGCAGTTCGCGCAGCTCTCGAGGACCGGCGGGTGCTCCCACAAGAATGGGCCCCGCTTGTCGGCGTGGCACTTATAACAGTTGTCGTTGATGGAATTCTCCGGCAGGAGCGATTTCGTGATAGTCCCGTGTGGGTTGTGGCACGAGGTGCAGGTCATCTTCCCCTCGCGCAGAGGCATATGGGCGTTACGGTAGATCTGCGAGCGCCGGACCAAGTGACACTGGGCACACACCTCTACCACTTCGGCCTTGGCCAGCTGGAAGCGGTCCGAGACCTTTTCCATCACCTTGTGGCAGTTCGTGCAGGCCACGTCCCGGCCTTCGTGGGGACTGCCCTGCCAGTAGGTACGCTTGCCCTTCTCATGACAGGTGAGGCAGACGGCGTTCTCCCTTTCAATGGCCTCGGGGGTCTCCCGCCGGAAGGCGACCAGATCGCCGACCCCCTTCCCCCCGCCGGCATCGGCGTGGACCTTGCCCGGACCATGGCAGGCCTCGCAGCCACGTAACATCAGGGGGGTCCGGGCGTTCGCCTCGGTGAAGACTTTCGCGTGAATGGTCTTATTGAATTTGTCCTTGACGTCGTGGCACTGCAGGCAGGTCTCGGAGCCGACGTAGGCGTTGCCGGTCTCGGGCGGCGACGCCTTGGCGGGGGGTTCGGCGGCGATGGAAACGGAAGGAGGGAGAGCAAGAGACGAAGGCCAGACTAAGAGAGCCAACGCAATCAGGGGACCTGCGGCGATCACCACGCGCGTCACTCTCACGGCGCCCCCGTTCGACGATGGGAGGTCATTTTAGTCTGGGCGACAATCCCCCCAGATGGGAGCGAACACAGCTCTGGCCTGATCTTGCACAGCAACCTATTCACGGATCGATGCGCGGTCAATGACGGCGATCATAGTAATTGCATGATCTTCGTCGCCTTCCTAGGCCGGTTGTCGGAAATAAGCCGTAAAATCAATAGATAACATGGGGTTCATGATGACTAACACAGTTCTATTTTTCGTGTCAAGCAATAGTATTCCGGCTACCCCGGCGGTTTTCCCATTAATTGCTATCGGAAGCTACGCTTAGAAGTCTTGCGGAAACTCCGACAGTTCGCCAATCCGCTTCAAGGAAAGGACCCCTTCGTAGCGCGCCCCTTTGATGAACCAGGTGGGGTAGACCTTGATGGCGAGTTGTTGGCAGCGGGCGGGGTCCGCACCCGGGATCTTGGGATCGCACTCGACATAGGGGATGAGATCCGCCGCGGGCCCGAACCGGGCCTTCTGTTCGCCGCAGGCGGGTCACCAATAGGCGCCGTACATGACGGCACCGCTTTTGGCCAGATGGCGAGCCAGCGCTTCCTGATACGCGGCGCTCCCCCCCGGGCCAGCGGCATAGTACCCGGCCCCCACGAGGACGGTGGCCACGGCCGCCACGGTCCCGAGCGTGGCGACCCGGGACGGACGGACGGCGGACCTCCGCCCCGGCACCGACCGTCGCCGGGAGAGGAGGACCGCGAGGAGGACCAAGATGATCAGCGCGGACATGACGCAGTACCCGCAGATGGCGCGGATCTCGAACAGCTCGAGATACGTGAGATAGGCGGAGAAGGACACCCCCACGACCGACAGGAGGAAGGCGGCCAGCCATCGCCCCGTATCAAGTCCCAAGAGGGCCAGCGCGCCGATGCCTGCATACACGAGGGCGCCCCAGAGAGCTGTCGGCACCCCGAAGAAGACGCCATACCGGCTGGCCTGGACGATGTCGCAGCCGCTTCCGGCCTCACAGAAGAGGGGACTCTCGGCGCCGAGCTTTGTCACCGTGAGATAGCCGGCGAGGAGGAATCCGAGAGCGGCCAGCCCCGCGACCACCCAGTCGCGCTGCACCGCCTCGGATGTCTTTTGTCGTTGAGACCGCGCCACGTCCTCCGCTCCTTTCCTTCAAGGCGCCGCAGCCCGGGCCATGGCCTCCTCGGCCTTCCGGCGAGCGACCTCGAGGAGCGCCTCCGCCGCGGTCGGGTTGTGGGCGCCCCGTGCGCCTTTGACCAGGTCGAGCGCGGCACGCGCCTCTTTCACCAGGCCTTCTGCCGCCGGCTTCTTGGCTCCGGCACCACGGGCTTTCCCCAGGGCGGCCTCGGCCCGCTGAAGCACCTTGGCCGCCTCAGCGACGGCTGCATCAAGCCCGCTGGTCCACTCGTCCATGAACGCCAGGTAACCCGGGTCGTGGCACGCCAGGCACTTCTGGCCAACCACCTTCCGAGAGTGCTTCTTGGTGAAATCGTGACAGCCCGTGCAACTGACCGCCGCGGCCATGACGTTCGGCTCGACGGCCACGAGGTCCGTTTTCGTCTCGCCCCGATAGAAGGCCGCCTGGGCCCGGTGACAGGACTCGCACCGTTCGTTCTGCGGGCTGTGATGGCAGGACGTACACGTCGCCGGCGTCGCCGTGACCGCTTTGTGAACCTCGGCCGAGTGACAGTTCGTGCACACCGCACCGAACTCGGCCACATGCCGGCCGTGCGGGACTTTCTGTTTGGCGAAGCTGACCGTCTCCGGCAGCTTCACCCCAGCCTGCTCGTGGCACAGGACACCGCAGTAGCCTCCGCGGACGAGCGTATCATCGCCCGTGACCGGCGCCCCGCCGAGGAGGCGGACGGCGTCATCGAGCCAACCGTTTGCCACCTTGAGGAGGTCCGCCGCGTAGAAGACATTGTGCACGCCTTTCGCGAGGGCGACAAACTGGAGATTGTGCTCGGCGTCGTCGACGAGCTGTTGCGCCCGCGCCAACTGCGGGTGCTTCGGGTCGGCCTTCACCAGCGCCGCCCGCGCCCCTGCCAGTTTTGGGGCAAGGAGGTCCCGCATCTTGCTCAGGGTCTCCACCCATCGCGTGAGCATCCCGCGGTACTTCTCGCCGTGGCAGTTGAGGCACGCCTGCTCGGTCGGCCGGAACGTCTGACCCACGATCCCTGCCGCCGGTTCGGCTTCCTTCGGCACGATGTGGCAGGCGACGCACTCCACGCGGACCTGGAACATGTGGCTTGGGATCATCGGAGTCCCACGCCCCCCCGTGCCGAGATACATCTGGAGGACCCCGTGGTGTTTCCCCACGTGGCAGTTGCTGCAGTCCAGTTCCCCAGGGCGGTGTCGCTTCTCCGGCGGGGTCACCTCGCCTCGATCCGCCGGGGTGATGGGCTTGAGCCCAGGATGCTGGGATGCAAGCACGGGCCGTCCGAGGACTGGGGACGGCTCGACTGAGGCCTCGACGGTGAGCTCGGCCGAACCGCCCGCCGAAGCCTGAGGACTAAGGATGGATGAAATGGGGCGTGATTCCTCCGCGTAAACGGCTGGAACGGTAGCGCCGAACAGAAGCCCCAGCGCGGCGATGCGGATCCCCAGGGTCATCGGGCACCCTCCGTGGCCCGCACGACCAGGGAAGGCCGGTCCACGTCGCGGACCGCCCTCGGGATGCCGATCAGCGGCGGCAGCCGGTGCTTGATCTCGCTGTGGCAGCGGGCACACTCAATATTGTGCCCGGCGACGTGAAAGTCGTGGATGAATTCCGTGTCCCCGTAGCGCTCGAGCTTCTCCGGTTGATTATGGCACGTGAAGCAGCGGTCGCGCGGCGCCTCGCCGTCGCCCTCGATGACGTTCAGGTGGCACTTCGTACAGGCGACGCCTCGGCGCACCATCTCCTCATGGTTGAACCGTATCGAGCCGACCACGATGTCGCCCTGCGGCGCCCCATGACACCCGGTGCAGCCGGCGATGGGCTTCAGCTCCCGTCCGATCTTCATCCCCTTGAAGTGGCAGAGGAAGCAGGTGGATTCCGTCACCTCGATGTGGGTCCCCACGACGATCTGGGAGTGACAGCTCGTGCACCGGAGCTGCCGCCCGCGGCGGATCTCCTCGAGGTGGGGGCGGTGATCAAAGATGATCCCCCGTTTGAACACCACCTTGCCCTCTAAGAGTCGCCGCTCATGACAACCCGAGCGCAGGCAACTCGCATCCTCGATCTCGGCGAACGGCTTGGAGCTATACGTCTGCGTGGCCCACTTCGCCACCTGGGCCAGTGCCTGGTACTTGACCCAGAGCGAGTCCCGGAAACCCGGCGGGTAATGACACTCAACACACGACACCATGTTGTGCTTGGAGGTCCTCCACGCCTCCACGTACGGCGTCATGATGTGACAGGAGCTACAGAGCAGCGGGCTCGAGCTCACCTTGTAGAGGCCGACGAGGACGGCAAAGCCGACCACGAACAAGGTGGTGAGGCCGATCAGGAGGGCGCGCCGCCGCCCGGGACGCTTCGCTGGTTGTTCATTCACGTCGTCTCCTCCGCCCGTGCGTCACTCGCTCAAGAAGGCGAGAAGGGTCAGGCCGAGCAACAGGAAGCCGATCCCAATGGCGCTGAACCCGAGGATCCGCCCGAAGTTCCGGAGCCAGAGGGGCGGGGGATCGGCCCGGACCGCGTCGAGGCGCCCGGCTCCCGCGAGACGCTCGTACTCCGCCGGGCGCGATTCCTTGAGCTCGTCCAGACTCTCTCGCCCGGTAAAGATGACGAGGTCAATGGGAAATCGATCAGGCCGCAGATGGCTGTTGAAGAAATGGATGGCAAAGATGAACCAAACGGCCAGCAGCGCTTCGTCGGCGTGGATCAGGAGGGCGAAGTTGAAGAGCCACCCGGGCAGGATCTGTCCGAAGAAGCCCGAGAACCACATCACGTATCCCGTGGTCCCGATGATCGCCATCCCCCAGAAGACGGCCCAGTAGTCGAACTTCTCCCAGTAGCTGAAGCGTCCGAAGCGAGGCTTGGCGCCAGTGCCGAAGAACCATTTGAAGTGCTGGGTGAGGTCCAGGAAGTCCTTAGGCTGCGGCACCATCGAGGTCGGCCCCCAGAAGACCCCGATCTCTCCCCTGACAAAGGCCAGGTGAAAGACATGCCCGAGATGAACCAGGAAGCAGAGAGTCAGCAGAATGGCGAAGGTTTTGTGGAAAAAGAGGATCGCCCCAAACCCCCCGATGGCGTGCGCAAAGCCGATGGCCCAGGCCGCCTGGTTGAACCGGAGCGGCATCCCCGTGGCCGCGAGCCCCAAAAAGCTCGTCATCAGGACGCCGTGCAGAATCCGGTGGAAGAGGTGCAGGCGAAAATAGTACTGCCGAGATTGATCAATCATCGCGCGGTCCCTCGGGCGGCCTCCTCGCCTTGCCCATCTCGATCACCGAACGGGTCAGCCACAGGGATGTGTGCAGGCCGAAAAAGGTAAAGACCCCGATCATGAGGAAATTCATGAAGCGAGCGGTGTAGTAGAGGCCCGGATTCCGGCTCCTGTCCTTCGGGTCGGCATGAGGGGAGTATTGGACGAAATTCTCGTTCGCCTTGGGATGACACTTTTGGCACGTGGTGACGCGGTTCCCCGGTGCGATGGAGGACTTGGGATCCGAGGCGGGGAGAATCTGGTGCGAGCCATGGCAATCCGAGCAACGGGCCACCCGCGCGAACCCCAATCCCGACACCTGCCCGTGGAAGGTATCGCGGTAGGTCCGGAGCGATTCGCCATGACAGGTGCCACACTCCTGGATGATTTCCAATTTCCACGCTACCGTCTCG
This sequence comes from candidate division NC10 bacterium CSP1-5, assembly GCA_001443495.1. Lineage (GTDB taxonomy): Bacteria > Methylomirabilota > Methylomirabilia > Methylomirabilales > CSP1-5 > CSP1-5. The sequence continues at coordinate 121,289 of LDXR01000003.1, forward strand.
ACGCGGGTGATCTGATGGGCCGTGTGACAGTCGACGCAGACAGGGGCCGCCCCCTTCCCTGCCCGGACCGCCTTCCCGTGGACGCTTTCGGCGTAGTCCTTCAGCGCCCCCGCGTGACAGGCCCCGCAGGTGGATGGGACGTTCGTCCGGTGCACCCTCGAGGCGGGATCTTCCTTGGACCTGACACCATGAAAGCCGTGACAGCTCGAGCAGTTGGCCGCCACCAAGAGCCCGCTCCGAGCGAGGGCCCGGCCGTGGATCGAGTCCATGTAGAGCTGATAGGCGTTCGCCACCGGAATCCCGTGCCGTTTGGCCAGTTCGGGATCGCCGTGACAGGCCCCACAGGTCCGCGGGAGGTTCAGGGGATACACCGGTGATCCCGGATCGCGGACCTTTTTCAACTCGTGGGCCGAGCCGTGACAGGTGTGGCACTGGGCCACCTCCCGTTCTCCCCTGGCCAGGGCCCGGCCGTGGACGCTCTGGTCGTATTCATGAACGACGGCCCGGTGGCAGGCCTTGCAGATCGCGGTCTCCGTCTCCTTCGCCCGGTGGATCGCATGCGAGCCGTGACAGGTGGCGCATGCCAGCCCCTTTTTCCGGTCGAGGGTATGAGCCCCAGAGACGGCGACGTCGTGGCAACTCTGGCATCGGACCTTTTTCAGGCTCTCGGGGTGGGGGACTTCGGTGGCATCGGCGTGACACTGAACACACTCCAGGGCACCGTGCGCCGATCCCTGGAGGAGGGCCTGATCGACGAAGAGAGCAATCGACCGTCCTGCCGGCCCCTCCTTGGTCAGCGTTCGATCGCTGTGGCAGGCGAGGCAGTCCTCGGAGGAAGGCAGGGACTGCGCCGCAACGGCCGGCAGGATCCCCGCCAGGACGACCAGGGCAAATACAAGGACGCCGCCGAGGGGATTCCCTCCTCGTGATACGGCCGCAGGGCTGAAGCCGGAAGGGACGTTGGGCTGCTCCTGAAGACGGCTACCCCTCACTTCTTGACATGGCACTTGCTGCAATTCGCCTGGTCTTTCACGGTGAAGGCCGTCTTGCCGTCATGACAGGCGCCGCACAACTTCCCCTCGCCCATGGCCGCCATGGTGAATGGTCCGGTCTTCCCTTTCTTCATCTGGAAGACCTTGGTGTGGCAGACGGTGCATTTCTCCGCCTTTTCCTTGTGCTTCTCGTGGCTGAAGGTGACCGGTCCAGGACTGTCCTTGCCCTGCTCAAAGGTGAAGTCCGCGGGAGGCTTGACCTGCGCAGCCGCAGGGACCATGACGGCCAGCGCGATCCCGAGCCCGATGGCCAACGCGACACTCCCAACGCCGGCGCTTCGCATCGTTCCCTCCTCCAACGTCCGTGGTTACGGGGATGGTGCAGCAACGCTCTTCAGAAAACCGAACAGGTTCGCCATCTCCTCGCCCGTGAAGCGAGGGTAGAGTACACCGATCTGGGCCGCCTGTCTAGCCATCCGCGGGGAATGATTCCAGATGCCGGTCGCCCAAACCACAGGAGAATCGTAGCCGCCGGTGTACGTCGTCAGCTCGATTCCATGCGTCCCCCCTTCCCCCCGAAGCCGGTGGCACTTGAGACACCCTTTCCGGACCAGGGTCGCCTGCCCCGCAGAGAGATTTGGGGCAGGATCTCTGGTCGGATCGGCCTGAAGATACACCATCAGATCGTCCATCTCGGGTGCGCTGATCGCCGGCCACTCAAGCTTCTGCCATTCGAGGACCCCGAGCATCGCCGGGGCGTGGTTCCACAGGCGGCCGGCCAGCTCGAGCATCCCCTGGCGACGACGCAGCTCCTCCAGCGGCGGCCCAAGAGCACGCTCTCCCCGGGGCTTGTGGCAGCGCGCGCACTCCTTGCTCGTAAACAGCACCCGTCCCCGCTCGTCATCGCCCCGGCGTTCGGCAGCCGTCGGTCCCGCAACGGCCAGGGCACCACCCACGAGGAGAATCGCGGCGAGAAGCTGCCTCGCGCTCATTGCGTCGCCACCTCGGTGTAGCCAAGGTAGGTTAGCACGATCATGTAGACAATGACCATGATCCCGATCATGGTGAAGAGGTGGCTCGGCTCACCCCGGGCCGTCCGCCGATCGAGGAACGGGACGAGGAGCAGGAAGAGGCCACCGAGGCCGAAGCCGATGACGCCGACGATCTCACCCTCGATGCCAAGGATCGAGGCCGGGAGGTATTTGAGCGTCTTGAACATGAACATGAAGTACCACTCTGGCTTGATGCCGACCGGCGCCGACGCGAACGGATCGGCTTTCTGGCCGAGCTCCGCCGGGTAGTAGGCGGCCAGGGCGGCCAGGATCGCCAACGCGGAGAGCCACCCCACCAGATCGCGCAGCAGGAAATTCGGCACGAACGGCATGACGCGCCTCGCGGCCTGGTGCCCCTCGACATTCGGGGGGACGCTCATGCCGTGCCGCTGCACCAGAAAGAGGTGCAGACCCAGGAGGAAGACGGTCAGGGCCGGCAGGATGGCGACGTGAATCCCGTAGAATCGCGTGAGAGTCGCCCCCGTCACCTCGTCGCCACCCCGGAGGAGGCGGCCAAGAAACGAGCCGACCACGGGAACGGCCCCCGTAATTTCGGTCCCGACTTTCGTGGCGAAGTATGCCAGCTCATTCCACGGCAAGAGATACCCGGTAAAGCCGAAGCCCAGGGCTAGCCCCAGCAGCCCCATGCCAGACAGCCAGGTGAGTTCTCGCGGCGGGCGGTACGCCTTGAGGAGCCACACGCTGAAGAGGTGGACGAAGAGGGTGAAGATCATCAGGTTCGCCGCCCAGGAGTGGATCGAGCGGATGAGCCAGCCGAACTGGACCTCGGCCATCAGGAACTGGACCGATTCGTAGGCCTCCTCGGCGCTGGGGCGGTAGTAGAGGAGCAGGAGAATGCCCGTGGTCACCTGGACCATCAAGAGGAAAAGGGTCATCCCGCCCAGGTAGTACCAGATCGAATGCCGGTGGACCGGGACCTCCTTCTTCCGGGCGAGCTTCGCCAGGTCGGCGAGGCCAATCCGCTCATCGAGCCACTGCCACACTCCCCACTGTCGTCGGTCAGGCGTTGCCATGTTCAGGCACCTTTGCTAATCACAATCTGCTCCCCCCGCACGTTAACGACGTACTGGTCCAGCGGCCTCGGGGGCGGGCCGGCGATGTTCTGGCCATTGAGGTCGAAGTGCCCGTTATGGCAGGCGCACCAGATATGGGTCAGGTCGGAGCGGTACTGCACCGTGCAATTGAGGTGGGTGCAGACCGCCGAGAAAGCCCGCAGTTCCCCCGCCGGCGTCCGAATCAGGATGGCCGGACGATTGCCAAACTTGAAGATCTGCCCCGAGTTCGGTTTCACGTCGGCCAACTTGATCGGGAGTGTGACCGATGCCGCCGTGGACTCTCCGGCCTGCGGGGGGATCAGGTACCGCGCGATCGGGTACAGGACCGAGAGGAAAAAGGCGCCTGCACTCGTTGCGAGGAACCAGTTGATGAACTTCCGGCGGCTCGCGTCTCGGGCCAACACCTGTTCAGTCATCATTCCCTCCGGTTCAGGGTTCAGAGTTCGTAGTTCACAGTTCGTAGATGTCCGAAGTCCAGCTTATGGGTATTGGGTGACACCCAAGACCTAATACGCGACAGCGGTCGTCGGTCATCGGCGCTCGAGCTGGCGGATCTTGAATACGAGGCCGCCGATCAAGGCCAGGATAATCACCACCGAGACCGCCAGACCCTTTCGACGGAACTGCAGTTCCTCCAAGGCCCGCACCCCGCGCTCGTACGCCTTGGCGCTGATCTGGAGCCCCGGCTCGATCTCCCGCTTGACCGCCTCGATGGTGAAGGCGTGCATCGTCGCCCGGGCCTTCACCAGCGCGTTCTTGGCCTCGTTCAGCTCGAACTGCGCCTGGCTCACCTCCATCCCGGCGTGCTCCGCCTTCTGGAGGATCGTGTGCGCCTTGTCGTATTCGGCTCGAAGGGTGTCGATCTGCTCACGCATCGCCGCGGCCGTCTTCCCCCCTCGGTCCTCCGAAGAGTGACAACGGGTGCAGACCGCCGCCGCCCCAAGCCCCAGCATCTCGTCGCCCGCCTCGGTGACCTCGTGGTTCTCGTGGCATGTCGCGCACCCGGGGCTGCCCATCTGGGCAAAGACCTTGGCATGCCTACTCTTGGCAAAGGACTCGGCCATCACAGTGTGACACTGGCCACAGACGTTCCCCACCCAGGAGACGCCGGGCGGCGCCGCCCCGTGATTGCCGTGACAGTCGTTACACGTGGGGGCCGAGAGGTCACCCTTCACCGACATCATCTTCCAGTGGACGCTCCGCCGGTACTTCTCGAGCTGGTCGGTCGGGACGGGATATCCCTTCATATACTTCGCGTCGCCGTGACAGGCACCACACGTCTCCGCCACCTTGAGAGGGTGGACGCTCGATCGGGGATCCGACGGCGGCCTGATCGTGTGGGCCCGATGGCAACTGGTGCAGGTCGCCACCTTGGTGTCCCCCGCCTCCAGGAGGCGCCGCCCGTGCCCCGACGTGCGATACTCGACCACCTGGTCGACCCGCAACGCCGGATTGTACTGTCTCATGAAGCGCGCGTCGGAGTGACAGCGGCCGCAGACCTGCACTACCTGCTGGCGGCCCGGCTTGCCGATGTATCCCTTGGCAGGATCCATCGCCTCCATCCCGGCTGCCTTCGGGTCTCCTCCGTGGCACGCCGTGCAGCCGAATCCCTTGGCGGCGTGTATGTCCTCCTGGAACTCCTTGGCCGGCGTCACCAGTCGATCGTCGCCGATTTCCAGGTGACAGGCAACGCAGCCCTCGGGCGGCGCCTGAGCCTCGGCAGGCATCGGCCAGGCCACCACCGCCAGGAAGCCGAGCGTGAGCAGCGAGCCCGTACCCCCCACCCCCATCAGCGGCTCCTTCTCAGCTCTTGCAGATAGGCGACCAGGTCGGCCATCTCGTCAGGGCGGAACTGGGGCCAGGCCATCTTCTGGGGCTGGGCCACCTCTTCCATGATCAAGGCGTGGTTCCACATCGCCGCGATGGCGGCAGCCGGCGACGGAAAACGCGCGGCTCGGGCCAGGTCCCCCGCCCCTTTTCCCCCCTTCCCACGGACCGGATGACAACCGAGACATCCCTTGGCGGTTACCAACTGCTCTCCCCGTCGGGCATCACCCGGTTCCGCGAAATACTGGACGGAGTAGAGATACGCCACAATGTCCGCCATCTCCTGGGGCTGAAGCTGCGGCACCGCGATCCCCTTGGCCTTCATCGTCGCAATCATCGCCGGGATCTTGTTCCACATCGCCGCGGCAAACTCGGTCAAGCTCTTGTGCAAACCCCGCTCGGCCAGGTCCGGTCCTACCGTACCGCCCTCCGCACGGACGGTGTGGCATCCCTGACACCCCCTCTCCACGAAAAGCCTGTGCCCCTCACTCGCGCGGCCCGGCAGGACGTAGAGCGGCTCCTCGACGGGTGCCGGTGAGGCCGCCTTAAGATAGGCGATGAGGTCGATCAGCTCCGTCGCGGTGAAGGTGGGGCGGGTGATCCCCCGGGCGCGCATCGCCTCGGCCATGGCCGGCCCGTGGTTCCACATCGCCGCCGCGACGAAGATCGGCGAGCCGTACTGTTTGAGGAAATCGAGGTTCGGGCCGACGACGCCCCCGGCCCCACCCACCTGGTGGCAGACGACGCACCGCTTTTCAGTGAAGAGCTTCTCACCGGCCTGAGGATTGCCCGGCGGATCGAAGTAGTTGAGGGTATACAGGAATGCGATGAGGTGGCCGGTGTCGCGCGTATCGAGGTGCGGGCGGGTGACCCCGAGTTTCTTCATCCGCGCCGCCATGCGGGGAAAGTGATTCCACATGGCCGCAGCCAGATCGTAGAACGACCGGGGGCGCGGGATGCGGCCGAGGTCCGGCCCGATCTTGCCCCCCACCCCGTTGATCGCGTGACACCTTACGCAACCCTTCGCGCCGAAAATTTGCGAGCCGGCGACGGGGTCCTGCGTCGGGCTAAAGAGCGCGTCGTTTGCGGCGAGCACAGGAGAGGAAAAGAGCAAGAACAAAGCGGCGACAACCCAGTGCACGGGCCGGGACATCAACTCCTCCCACAGAAAGTGGAGGACCGCCGGTATCTGAGCGGCGCGCCTGATCCGACAGGGACGTATCGTAGCGCGATAGAATTGATTTCGCAACCGCCGAGAGGGGGCATCCGCCTCCCAGCGGTCGCCGCTGCGAACCGAGGACTATTCGAACTTCAGCTTGTACACGCCGGGGCTGTAGGCGTGGCGCACCTGGGCGTTGTCGAAGACCGCCACACCAAAGGCGTACTCCTTCTTCAGATCGCCGAACTGCACGTCGAACTCGCTCCCCGTCTGCAGCTTCCGCGCGATCTCGAGGGTCCAGATGCCGTCCTTCCAGACCGCTTGTGTCGGTACCTCGCCGCGATCTCCCGTGAACGGGGCCACGATGATCCCGGGCACCTCGTCACCGGCCTTATACTTGGCGCTGTCAAATGGCTCCTTTTCGCCCTCCAGGAGCCAGTACGGCGGAGCTGGCTTGTTCCCTTTCAGCGCAAACTGGGGTCCTTTCTTGTCTACCGCCACGTTGTCCGCGTACCCGCCGCCGGTCTTCGGATCGCTCTTGCGGCCGGCTTCCTTGGCCTTCTCGGCATCGTACCGCGTGTTGTCCACGTACTGGTCATCAGTCTGGCCGACGGAGCCGGTGCGCACGCCCTTCCAGTGCCACATGTCGAGCCGCTCTCCGGCCTTGGCCGTGTACTTGTTCCCGTACGGTTTCCCCTCGCCGGTGTGGCATGCGGCGAGGCATCCCTTCTTCTCGAAATCTGGGAAACTGATGTTCCAGATCCAACCGAACTTGTCCTCGTAGTAGAGATTATTGTCGCCTCCCTTGTCGTCCGGATCCTTCAGCTTCGTCCAAGACCCATCGGCCTGTTTCTGCCACGGTGAGCGCCGAAAGCTCTGCGTCGGGTCGGCATACTGGACGAGGAAGTACGCCGTGTCGGCGGTGTAGAGCGCCCGAAGGGTGACCTCGGTAGTTCCCTTCGGCAGGTTCCGACCGCCGACCACCTTGACCGCGAGCGGCGCCGCCTGCTTCCAGAAATCCTCCATCACGCCGTCGAGGGTCGGCGCCGTGGTAACCTTCTTGGCGATGAGGACGTTCTTCTCCTGGGCCTGTGGCCGGCTGATGAACTGCCCAACACCCACACCGAGGGCCAGCAGGAGCACCGGAAGGGTCCGCTTCCGCCAACGTTTCATGGGTGCCTCCTTTCCCCGCTCCCCTGTCCAGGGGAAGGCCTTTGTGAAGCCCTACATGCCGTGACGCATTCCCATCGGCTGGTTCAAGAGGACGATGCCGACCACGGTGAAGAGCAGGGCGAGCGCCGCCAGCGGCAACAGCGCGCGGCTGGCCGTTCGCGGGTCCGGGTACACGCGGAGCGCTAGCAGGTGCCCGGCGACCAGAGACACGACGAAAAACCCGACGAGCAAGCCCATCTGAAGTACCCCAACGACTGCCTCCGAGGCCAAGGGAAGGATTTGCCAGTCGGGCGTGCCGAGCGAGAAGGGCGTATAGATCGCCACCGCCCGCTGCACGACGGGGACAATTCCGCCTCCCTCGATGAGCAGATGGCCCACGTTGTGGGCGAGATGCATAGCGAGCCCGATCGGCACGAACATGTAGCCGAAGACGACGAAGGTTCGCCGTGTGCCCAGCCCCTTGTCTCCCGCCATCCGGTCCGACAGGGCGGCCCCGCCGAGGACCATGAGAGGCACCGCCGCGAGGGCGCCGCCGAGGAGGATCACCGACTCGACGATACTCAGGTAGGTGACCGGCTTAACGGTGCTGCGGACGAAGGACGGGAGCAACCGGGACAGCGCCTCGATCCAGCCTGGCCAGGTGCTGAGCATACCGGCGGTCACCAGGAGCGTGAGCCCTACCAGCATCACCGCCAGATATGACTCGTCCAGCGCCCGGCGCCCCGACGCCCAGAGGTCCTTGCCGAAGGCGCGGAGCCGAAGTAACAGATTATCATGCCCGCAGCCCTTGACGCACTCCACACAGAAGGTACAGTACGTGTTCCGGTCCATGGTGGCGGGAAACTCGAACATCGGGCAGCCGCGGGCCTGGGCGCTCCCCCGGTAACAGCTCTTTTCCCGGTCCGCGGCGCAAACCGACCGGTCCCTGGTGCGAAGCTCGACGGGCGCCGTCATGGAGTAAATCCCGATGAGTCCGCCGATGGGACAGAGATAACGGCAGAAGCTCCGCCGCTCGTAAAAGATCCCGATGGCGACCGCCAGGCCCGCGAAGAAGATGACGATCCAGGCCGTCACCGACGGCGACCGGACCACTCCGAGCTGCTCGTCCGCCCACGTCAGGAGGACGAACATCCCCGTCGCCCACCAGATGTTCCGGAACGGCTTGGGGAGGCGGCGGACCGGCGCCGCGATCCGCGACGCCCACTCGTTGAGCGCGCCAAATGGACAAGCGAGACACCACGCACGCCCCACCAGGAAGAAGGTGAAGATGATCCCCGCCCACCAGATGGTCCACGTGAGCTTGGTCGCGACGTTCACGCCGCCCTCCTGGACGTCGGAGAGCCCGAGGAAGATCACGATCACCATCAAGAGGAGGAGCGGAATCTGCATCGACGGCTGAAGGGCGGGCGCGGTGAGCAGGCGTCGAAGCCACGGAATCGCCAGGAGGTTCAGGGGCTCCGCCACCCGTCCGACCCTGGCCTTCAGGATGACGAGGTACAGTCCGAGAACGGTCATACCCGCCAGGACCGCCACGAACGCCCAGCCGACCCCGCCCATGCCCGGCGCCCGCCCCACGGCCACCTGGAAGTCGACGAGGAGGGGTGGATCGAATTGTTCGCCGTCAAGCTCGGCGATCGCCACGCGAACCTGGTGCACGCCCCTCTTCGAGGGCGTGAACGGCACGGCATAGCTGCCGGCCCAGGTCACCTCAGGCGCCAACCGGAAATCGTCATGATTCCCTGACGGAGCCACACTGATCAGGACCCGCCCACCCGAAACCGGCTTGAGCGGAGAATTCTGAATGATCTTGGCCACGACCTGGCTCTCTTGACCGGGGGCGAGGGGGCTCGGCTGACTCAAGAGCTCGACCTGGTAACCCTGGATCGAGACCAGGCGTACCGCTCCGATCGGCTGGGCCCCCCCATGCTCGCCATGGGCGAAGACCGTGGTGGGGAGCAAGAGAAAGAATGCCGCCGCGAGGCGAGTGATCACCGGCCGAACCTCCGGTCGATCGCGCGGCGGATTTCAGAAACCTCGTATCCCGCCTTTACCATCCGAGACGCATCCAGCGCCTCATCTAAACAGATGTCTCACGTCGCCGCGTGGCCGTCCGTGTAGCAGGAGAGGAGACTCTTGTGCCCCAGGTGCTTGTCGCAGTAGCAGTAACAGTACAGCTGATCCAAGACATCGGGGATTTCCCGGGCCACCTGGTGGGCCAGGGTGGCCTTGCCGACGAACCGCGCCGGATCGAGGGTCGGCCGCGTCTCTCGCCTCGCGACCGCCGGAACTGCCGGGGCCGAGGACAGCCCCGACGATACCGCGGGAGGGTCGGGTGTGCCCACCGGTGCCGGGCTTTGCCCGAGCCAGGCCACCACAAAGACTGTCCCCACAATCCCGATGAGAGCACCGATCAGCCATGTCCCGTATCCTTTGTGCTTCGATGGCGCGACCCGATTTCGATGCTTCCCCATACCCTTTCCTCCTTCCTTTATCGAATTCCAGGAGACGCTTCGAGGCTTCCTCGGTCCCGGTGAAAGTGCAACGGGGGTGCCACACATGGGGTCGCCGGCGTCCGTGTGCAACCCTTTGATTTACCTATGAATTACTCGGCAGTCATGACCAGAGTCGTGGGAGGATTTGAGACAAAGATGTCCCACCCGGTCGGGTCGTTCCGGAAGGGAAAAGGGAAGGAAGCCACAAGAGACGGGGGGTTACCTTTCGTGAGACAGGGGTGTCGCGCCTGCCTCTTGTGCCCTACCGGTATTCGAAGGTGAACAGGGCCTGCGCCGGGGTGTTCCAGACATCCGCCAGATGCTTATAACGGGCGATGTCCGGCGGCTGGACATCGACCAGAATGGAATAGGTTCCCGGGTGCGGCAGGGTGATGTTGGCCCCGTAGTGGAGCCACTCTCCGATCAACGGGGCGAGGCCTACGCTAAACTCCCGCTTTGTGGTCTGGTCAGAGATGGTCGCCTTGACGTTGAGGTACGGGATGTAGATCGCCTTTCGCACGTCATAAACCCGCACGTCGAGGTGATGGGTGGCCGACGCCGCCGGCTTGTGATGGGGGTCCAGCTTCGGATCAATAAGCTCTTGAGGCCCCCAGATATACAGGGTGATCTCAAGATTCCCCACAGTCCTCATCCCGATGCGCGCCCGCTCACCCTGCGCCCACACAGGCCGGGGGAGCAGGAGCAGAAGGACAAAGGTTGTACTCAGCATCCACCGCTGCATCACAAGAGACCTCCGAAGCTCACGAACCCCTGTTTCACCGTATGCGTTGAGCAAGGCGGGTGCCACCAACCAAGCGACACCACTCCCTGAAGGTAAGTGATGAATTTGCTGGCCAAAGGCCGACAGGGAGGTGGAACGCTGTGTGGAGACCCTTCTGAGAACCGAGACAGGCGTGCCCCAGAAGAGCCGGGTGACAGATGCGCACATAGTGCATGAAAAGTACTAACAGAAGAGAGAATCTGGGGGGTGGGACAGCCCCGCCCCACGTCAAGCAAGTGCCCCACGCCTTTGCCCTATGCGTGGCCAGCGCATGCCGATCGCCCCCTCTGGACAAAGAAGATTGCCGTCAGCCGGCGGTCAGGCGGACTGTAACCGAGTGGAGCCCGATGGTCAAGGACAGACTGAAAAAAGTGAGCCAGATCAGGACCAGCGTGACGACCTGGGCGACCGGATTGCGCAACAGGCCGTCGCCACACCCCCAAAGCATTGCCAACGCGGCAACGGCGAACACGATGTGCATGGCGTCGTTGTAACCGTGAAAGGTGTAGAGGGCATAGTGCAGAGCCGGGTTCTGGGAGAGCACCAGGGCCTCCAACTCAGGCCTGGGGGCAGCGTAGATGTGGAGGAACGTCGCGACGAGGAACCAAACGATCAGTAGGCTGAGCCCGCTGAAAAGCCGGACCGAGGCGAAGGTGGTCTTCTTGCCTAGGACCTCCCACAGCGCAAGGAAGCTGATATTTGCCGCCGACCAGGCCACCGTCAATCCCCCGGTGGTGATGAGCAGCATCACGAAGGCCGTCACCGGCATCAAGAATCCCGGCAGGAACGGCCGCCCGATTCCCAGGACATACCAGGCCGGCATCGTGACGAGCAGTGCACTCAGCGCCACCACGAGGAAGACAACGGCGCTGATCGAGAGCGGCATCCACGCCTCGCCCGTGAGACCCAACTCCTTCAGAGTGATTGTTCTTGGCACTTGCTGTCCCTGTCCTCCCATGACACGCACTCCTCTGCAGATTGTTGACTGATCCGCAGGACGAACGTCAGCAACCATGGCGGGATGGTGACATATTCTGCCTCGCGAAAATCGATCACCCCCCTGTCGTGATGGTCTCAACCCGACTGTCACTCATCCGCAGGAGGATGCAGATCTGCAAGAGAGGGGGAATGTCCAAACCGTTAGCACCGTCCCCGATCCTTGTCAAGCATCCTCAGTCCGCCGGGGTCACCCGGACGGCGCAGACCTTATACTCCGGGATGCGAGACGAGGGGTCCAACGCGGCGTTCGTCAAGACGTTGGCCGCCGCCTCGGCGTAGTGAAACGAGAGGAAGACCGATCCCGGGGGCGTGCGTTCTGTCACGGCCGCCCGCGCCACGACGGTCCCGCGACGGGAGGAGACCGCAACCCGTCTTCCCGTTTCGATGCCCAGGGCCGAGGCATCCCCGGGATGAATCTCGAGGAGCGCTTCGGGGGCCAACAGATTGACACCGGGGATCCGGCCGGTCATGGAGCGGGTATGCCACTGCTCGAGCACCCGTCCCGTATTCAAAAGCAGTGGATACTCGGAGTCGGGGAGTTCGGCCGCCTGCCTGAACGAGACAGGATGGAACTTCCCAAGCCCCCGAGTGAACCGAGTCCGATGGAGGAGTGGGGTTCCGGGATGATCGGGAGTCCAAGAGGGCCACTGGATTCCGGCTGGCCCCAGCCGCTCAGGGAGGATTCCGCGGTAGATCGGGGTCTCCTCGGCGATGACCCTGGTGATCGGCGCGGTCTCCGGAAACATCAGGGGATAGCCGAGGCGGGTCGAGAGATCACAGAGGATCGTCCAGTCGCGACGTGCCTGCCCTGGTGGCGGCAGGACGGGGGTCTGCCACTGGACGCGCCGCTCGGTGTTGGTCGTGGTGCCGTCTTTCTCGAAGTGGCTGGTCGCGGGCAAGATCACGTCGGCCATGGCGGCCGTCTCGGTCAAGAAGATCTCTTGACTCACCATGAACTCGAGGCGCGAGAGGGCCTCCCGGACATGGTTCAGATCAGGATCGCTCACCATCGGATTCTCGCCCATGAGATACATCCCCTTGAGCGATCCGTGTGAGGCGGCATTAACCATCTCCACGACGGTAAGGCCCGGCGCCTGAGGCAGGCGGCGGCCCCATCGTTGCTCCAGCTCCGCCCTCACCGCGTCATCACTCACGGTGCGGTAACCGGAGAAGACATCCGGGAGGACCCCCACATCGGAGGCCCCCTGGACGTTATTTTGGCCTCGGAGCGGGTTCACCCCGGTCGCCGGCCGACCGATGTGCCCCGTGAGCAGAGCGAGGTTACAGATGGCGAGGACGTTCTCGGTCCCTGTCGTGTGCTGTGTCATTCCCATGCCGTGAAACATCATCGCCGACTTGGCAGGTGCATACAGGCGGGCTGCCCGCCGGAGGTCCGCGGCCGGAACGCCGCTCAGCTCCTCGACCCGGTCCGGGGTGTATGCGGCAAGCGAGGCTTTGAACGCCTCAAAACCCTCGGTCCGCCCGACGATGAACGCTTCATTATGCAGCCCCTCTTCGAGGATCACATGGGCGAGGCCGTTGAGGACCGCCACGTCGGTCCCCCCCCGCGGTCTCAGATGCACATCGGCCAAGAGCGACAGCTCCGTCCGCCTCGGATCCATCACGATGAGCCTCGCCGTTCCCGCCCTGACCGCCCGTTTGATCGCCCCCGCAATGACAGGGTGGTTCTCAGAGGTGTTGTGCCCAAGGACAAAGATGACGTCGGCCGCGGGGATTTCCTGCGGCGCATTGGTCATCGCGCCCTCCCCGAAGGCCATCTCCATCGCGGAGACGCTGGAGGAGTGGCAGAGGCGGGCGCAGTGGTCGATGTTGTTCGTCCCGAGGGCAGCGCGCGCGAACCGCTGCAGGACGTAATTGTCCTCGTTGGTGCACTTGGCGCTTCCCAGGATCCCTAACGCGTTGGAACCGTATCTTGCGATGAGGGTTCGAAGCCGTGATGCGACCAGATCCAGCGCCTCTTCCCACGAGGCCTCCCGGAAGAGTCCGCGCGGATCGACGCCTTCAGGCGGGACGCGTAACAGACCCTCACGACGGATGAGAGGAGTGGTGAGGCGATCCGGGTGCGTTGCATATTCGAAGCCGTAGCGTCCTTTGACGCAGAGGGAGCCCCGGTTGGCCGGACCGTCCTCGGATCCCGTCACCCAGACGATCCGATCGCGCTGCGTGTACACATTCATGGCGCATCCGACGCCGCAGTACGGACAGATCGTGCGCGTCGCCTTCACCTCCGCCTCTGGGACGCGCAGGCTCGCGGCGTCGAAGAGGGCCCCGGTCGGGCAGACGGAGACGCACGCCCCGCAGGCGACGCAGCCAGCCTGCTTCATGTCCCGATCGAAGGCGGTCGCGACGTGGGCGACGGCACCGCGGCCGACCATGGCCAACACGTCGCAGATCGCGATCTCCCGGCAGGCTTGCTCGCATCGCCCGCAGCCGATGCACTTGCCCACGTCGATCCCGATCAGCGGATGGCGATCGTCAATCCGGTTCGGTCTGAAGCCGCTCGGCATCCAGGCCTTCTCGATCCGGTATTCCGCGATGTGCTCGGTCAACTCGCACCGGCCCAGGATATCGCCTGTGGCCGCCCGTTCCGGATACTCAGACCAGTGAAGCTCCAAGATCACGCGACGCGACCGCTGCACTCGGTCGCTGTCGGTCCAGACGTGCATGCCCGCCTCCACCGGGGTGACGCAGGCGGGCAGGAGCCTTCCCCACCCATCCACTTCCACCACGCAGAGCCGGCACTTCCCCGAGGGGGTGAGGCGGGGGTCGTAGCAGAGGGTCGGGACCTCGATTTCGCGGGAACGGGCCGCCTCAAGCAGAGTGGTCCCTTGGGAAACGGTCGAGGGTATCCCGTTCATGCTGAAGATGATCTCGGGCATTCACGCCCTCCGTGGGCCCCGTCCGCAGACGCCGGCGGGGCAGCGGCCCGCCGTGTGGGCCGCAATCTCGTCCGGAAAGTGTCTCAGAACGGAGAGGAGGGGGTTTGCGGCCACTTGACCCAGGCCGCACCGGGACGAATCGGCTAACACGGCGCCGAGTTCCTGGATGCGGGCCTCCGCGCGAGCGCGAGTGCGCACGTCGAGGAGCCCCTCCAGCTCGCCTAATAGGACCGGCGTCCCGAGCCGGCAGGGGTCGCAGGCGCCACACGACTCTTTGGCAAAGAACCGGGTCTCTCGCCGCGCCAGGTAGAGCAGGCAACTCTGCGCCCCGACCACTACGACGGCTCCCGAGCCGAGGTCAGCCCCTTTCGCTCGGAGGGAAGCAATCTCGAGCGGGATGTCGAGTTCCCCCGGGGGGAGAAATCCACCGGACGCCCCCCCGACGAGAAACGCCTTGAGGGGTGTCTTCCTCCGCGCGCTGCCGCCGTGAGTAAAGATGAGCTCGCGCGCCGTGAGTCCGCGAGGCAGCTCGTAGTTGCCGGGACGGGTGACGTCCCCGGAGAGGCAGTAGACCTTGACGCCGGCGGAACCGTTTCGCCCAAGCCCCCGGTACCAGGCGGGACCTCTCTCGAGAATCGCGGGCACCGCCGCCAAGGTCTCCACATTGTTGACCAGGGTGGGGCGGCCGAAGAGGCCGTGGTCACTCGGGTAAGGAGGCTTCACCCGTGGCAGCGCGGGACGCCCTTCGAGACTTTCGAGCATCGCTGTCTCATCCCCCGCGGCGTAGGACCCTGCCCCTAGCCGAAGATGGAGCTCTAGAGAGAACGGAGTCCCCGCGATCCTACCTCCCAGGAAGCCCGCTCCACGCGCCTCTGCCAATGCACAGTCCAGACGCTCGCGGGCGAGGCGGTACTCCCCTCGGAGATAGATGAAGCCTTGTGTCGTCCCGACGGCGTAGGCAGCGATGGCGGCCCCTTCGATCAGAAGGTGCGGGTCCCGTTCCAGGATCGGCCGGTCCTTGAAGGTCCCAGGCTCCCCTTCATCCGCGTTGACCACGATGAACTTCTGGTCGCCCGGAGCCTTTCGGACCGCTCCCCACTTCCGTCCTGTGGGAAAACCTGCGCCCCCGGCGCCAAGCAGGCCGCTGTCCGTGATGGCAGCAATCACGTCCTCGGGGCTCGAGGTCCGCAGCACCCGTTCGAGGGTCGCGTATCCGCCATGGGCCCGAAAGACGTCGAGGCGATGCGCCTCGGGGCGGTGCAGGTTCCGATAGGCCACCCGGGTCGGGGTGAGCCTCACGCGGCCGCCCGTGGACGGACCAGAGACTGGAGACTTGAGACGGGAGAAGAGATCGGACTCGCCGCCTTCGATCGCTCGCGCGAAGCGGGACGCCGTTCGAGTCGTAAGCCGTACCGTCACGCTCCGGTCCCTCGTCTCCGGTCTCCGGTCTACCGGAAGGACAGCGACAGGGGCCAAGTCACAACAGCCCTGGCACGGTAGCTCCTCGAGGTGTAATCCGACGTCGGGATGCTTGGCAAGCGCCTCACTCAGCAGTTTGGCCACCCGTCCTCCGCCCCGCACGGCGCACGGAGTGTTGGTACAGAGGCCGATGCGGGCAGGCACTGGCGCACCGTGAAGGAGGTCATAGAATTCGCGAATGGCAAAGAGATCCACCAGGGGAACCTTGAGGGCGGAGGCCACGTACTCGAACGCCCGCTCTGGAAGGTAGCCCCAGATCTCCTGGATCTCGAGAATCATGGTGAGCAGGGCGGCAGGCTCGTTCTGCCACCGCTCCACCAACCGGAGAAGTCTCGCTTTTTCCTCCCCGGACAGGGCGGAGAGGTCGGGTGGGGTCACTGGAATATTGAATGAATGGATCTGGCTACACCGCACTGGTGAGGCCGAAAGACGCTTGGTGTGAAGTGACAAAAGTGATCAGTCCCGGAACCGGACCTCCCCTGTCGTGATGGTTTCGACGCGACCTTTGTCCGTCCGCAAGAGGAGGAGGCCGTAGTCGTCGAGTCCCCACACGATCCCCGTGAGGGTCCCTCCGTTGATCTTGACCTCGACCCGACGCCCCATCATCATGGACCGCTCGAGCCATGCCCTGAGGATCAGGTCCCTTCCTCCCTGGAGGTATCGTTGATACCACGCCTCCAGTTGCGAGAGGAGGGACGCCGCGAATCGGGCCCGATCGACCTCTTTGCCCATTGCTTCCTTGAGGGATGTGGCCCCTTCAGCAACCTTGCCCAGACCCTTCTTCAACACGGCCCGCGAGACGTTGAGATTGACGCCGATCCCTAAGGCGACGAAATCGATGTGCTCGCCCCGGAAGTCCGCCTCGGCCAGGATGCCGGCCACCTTCTGCCCTTCGATCAGGACATCGTTCGGCCACTTGATGAAGGCCAAGGCCCCCTCACGCCTCATCGCCTCCGTCGTGGCGACAGCGCCGACCAAGGAGAGCAGCGTCGCCTCGCGCGCCAGCACAGGCGGCCGGAGAAGCACGGACAGATAGAAGTTGACCCCTGGGGGCGAGAACCATGACTTCCCGGCCCGGCCCAGCCCGGCCGTCTGGGCATCAGCCACCACCACCGTCCCCTCGCCCTCCCCCTTCCTTCCCAACTCCTGGGCAATCAGGCTGGTGGAGCCGACCTCCTTATAGAAGTGAAGCTCTCGACCGAAGCGGTCGGTCCGAAGCAGCGACGTGATCCCGGCTTTGTCGAAGCGTGTCATGTGATCCTCCAGAGGACTCACACCCGATTTCGATTTTCCTTACGGTTCCAATTCGTGCGAGGAGCGGACGCCAGAGATGATCTCTTCTCCCTCCAGGCGTCGCCACTTCCCCTCGTCCCAACAGAAGATACTCAGGATCTTGATCGACAGGCGGGAGGTCCGGGGATCCCGCTGATGGAAGAGGGAAAGGTCAAGGAAGTAGAGACGGGTCTCACGACCGAAGCGGAGCCGGGAAACCGGCTCACCGTTAAAATCGTCGGTCCGGTATTGGGCCACCGACGTCAAGGGTAGCCTGTGGTCCTTGTGGATGACGATGGCGCTGTGGCCGAAGGTACCAGCGTCGGACTTGAGGCCTTGAATGACCGATTCACCCGAGGAGTTGAGGAAGATGCTGATGGCGTTCTTGACCCCGGGCGTGAAGATCAGTCGTTCGGCATAAAAGCCGGAGACCACGTCTTGGAAGACCTTATGCTCCGGTTTGGGATTAGACTGGATGACGAAGAGGAGGTCAAGGTGTTGCCGCTCTTTGAGGAACATCTGGTTGGCCCGCTGGATGATGGTGGTGATATTGGAGCTGTGGAGGTCCCGATAGATGTAGTCGAGGCAGATGAGCACGATGAAGTTAAAGGGGATAAAGGTCGAGCGGAAGAGGTAGATGTGCCGGCCCCGGTAGAGGTCCCGGGGTTCATCCAAGAACTCCTCGCCGAAAAAGGGATGAGTCTTGGCCTCGAGGTAGCAGTGGAGCCTGCCGGTATCATCCTTGACGACGATCATGCACCAGTTGACGGGCCGGTCCTCCGCTTCAGCCGCCCGCTGGTTGAGGACCAGCTCGTAAGCTTCCTCATTGAAGGTCCGGTACTCGGTCAAAAGCTGCCAGTACTGCCTGAATGGGATGTGTTCAAACCCCAGGATGACAACGGAATTGAACGGGAAACGGCCATCGATGAGCTGTACGATCTCGTCCTTATAACGAAAGGGGATCGAGCCCTCTGGAAAGGCCAGAAACTTCGTCCGGTTGAAGTGGCCCTCGCGTGAGGCCACCATCTCGAGGATTGGTCTTACCATCACCCACTTCTGGTCGGGATCGGCGACCTGGTAGAGAAACCGCTGGTGTCTGAGCTGGTTGGGGAGCTGAGCCAGCAGGATCGGACAGTTCTCCTCCGGGGAGACCCGAAATGGGATGGATTTCTCGATGATCTCGACCATTGCCCTTCCCGTCCGCGGTCCTCAGTGAAGTGGGAACATCGGACACCTGAAGTCCATGGCGATCTCCCTGTTTCCCATCGGGTGGGCAAAAATGGTAGGAAGCGCATCTTACCACGCAGGCTCTTGAGCCACAACAGGCAAGCGGATCTCTCCGTGTTCGTCTGTCAAACGCACGCCGAGCACCCACAAGCTTTGGTGACCCACCCCTCATTCCTTTCCGGAACCTCCTTTCCGGCAGGATGTTTCTCAGGCGCGGTCAGCGTTGCCACTGCACCCGCACGAACTTGTTGTTGTGCGACCAACCGTAGGTCACTGTCCCCCCACAGGCCTTGCGCAGTTCCCGTCCGATCCGCTGTGCAAGCTTCTCATCGGTGGTCGTGAGGACGAGTTGTCCGTTCTCCTCGCTGAGACTCATGATCCGCTCCAAGGGATTCTTCTCCCTGGCGCGTTTCTCCTCGTTCGCAATGAGGCGTAGGATCTCATCCCAATGCTCGGCGAGGAATGGACCCGTAAGGGTCACCTGCCCGCTCGGGTAGCGGTCCCGAATCTTTTGGCACGCGGGACAGAATATTTGCCTTGCAGTCCCGGCCCGCAGGAGCTTGGCATACGCCGCCTCATCCAGGCGCCATCGCTTCCGCGTCAAGATGGCGTGGCACCCAGGGCAGATCAGCGTTTTCGCGGCCGCCCTCTTGGGCAAGTAGGTATCGGTCTCAACGTCCACCTTCTTCTTGAACGATGCCGGGTTGTAGCGTTTATATCCCTTCATAGGTCTTCATCTCCTCAAGCCGCGACCGTGCCCGCAACCGCGCCCGTCGCCCTCTCCTCTACTCCCTTTGGAGCTGGCTCGCGGGGGGACTGAGGTTCGTCAAGTCTCCCGATCCACCGGAGTTGGTCGAGCACCCGCTGCCGTATCCTCGCGGCAGAAGGGAGGGGGCCAACGAGGTTTCCACGCTCTATCCACCGATTCAGGAGTCTCTCCATCCGCCCCCCACATTCGCAGACGGGAGAGCCGTGCGCTTGTGGCGTCACCCGATCCTGGTGACAGAGCTGGCAGCGATAGACCTGCTTGGCTCCCGACGGCTTCCCCCGTTTCGCGAGGGGGACGTTGTCGATTTCCACGATGTCCATGGAGAAGTCCACGACGGGGGCGTCGCTGATGGCCGTGCCGACCCCGTACCCATCCACCACGGGATTCAGCTCACGAATCTGGCGCTCACCGATCCCGCCGCTGACGAAGATCTTCACGTGGGTGAATCCCCGCAGGTCGAGTTCCCAGCGGACCTCCTGAGCGATCCGCTTGAAGTCGCCGCGGCGCGAGCCGGGGGTATCGAGACGCACGCCGTACAGCCGATCCCCCAACGCCGAGGCAACCCGGATCGCCTCGAATTTTTCGTCCTGAAAGGTGTCGATCAACGAGATCCTCTTCACGTCAGCAGGAACCACCCGGTCGAAGGCTTTCGTCGCCTCAACGGTGTCGCCGTACATCAGGACCAACGCGTGCGGCATCGTTCCCATCGGGGGTTGACCGATCAGCTCGGCCCCTTCGCCAACCGACACGCCGTCGCAGCCGCCGATAAAGGCGTTCCGCTCGATGAGCGGCGCCAAGATCGGGTGCATCCGCCGCGCGCCGAAGCTGATGAGGCTCCGTCCACCCGCCGCCAGCCGGCAGCGGGCGGCCATCGTGGCAATCCCGCTGGCCTGGCAGATGAGCCCGAGCATGGCCGTCTCGTAGACGCAGAAGTCGGTGTACATCCCTTCGATCTCCAAGACCGGCTCCCAGGGCCGGAAGACCGTCCCCTCATCCATCGCCCGGATATTTACCTTCATCCCGTCCGCAAGGGCCGCAACCTCTTCCACCCCGGCCAGCACCGCCCAGGTCCAGTCCTCGGGAAGGTTCTTGGCGATGAACTCGGCCTTGACGGGCTTGTCCAGCCCTTCCGCCTTCAAGATTTCCAAGGTCCTGGCAAAATAGATGTCGGTCACCCTTCCAGCCTTGATGGCGTCATAGCTTGTACAGTGATACACGACTTGTCTCCCGAAGCAGCACGAGGGATCAATTCTGTGAAACCAGGGGCTATGCCGATGGAGGGCTCCGGGGGGGGNAGGCGGCCCCTCATTCGACCTTGATCGGGATCGCTTTGCGCTTGGCCTCCTCCGTCTTGGGGAGGGTAATCGTCAGCACCCCGCTCTTGAAGCTGGCCTTGGCCTTGTCGCTGGCCACGGGAGCTGGGAGCCTCACCATCCGCGAAAAGGCCCCGTACGAACGCTCAACCAGGTAACGATGTTCCTCCTTCTCCTCTCTCTCCTGCCTCTTCTCGCCCTTAATGGTCAGCACGTCACCGGACGCGGAGATGTCCAGGTCTTTGGTCTCCACTCCGGGAAGCTCGGCCTTGATGGTGACGCTGTCCTTGGTCTCGGCCACGTCCAGACGCGGCGCCCAACCCGCACCGGCAATGTCCAGGCTCGGCAGCTCGCCCAAGAACCGCTCGAACAGCCGATCAATCTCTCGGCGGAATGTGCCCAGTTCGCCGAATGGTTTCCATGTCATGAGAGCCATCGCCTTCCTCCTTTCTTGCTCAACAGTCGAACAGCCTTGGTCGCCCTCCCCCCGGATTCGATTGCCACCAACTCAGAATGAGAATGAACCGAGATCAGAAATAGTACCAATCGGGTAGATACGCCGTGGACACATTCAAGACCATCACGACCAAGTCGTGGTTCGTGCCACCCTGATCCCTCATGATCCCTGGCAGGACCGCCACCTGCTCGAAGTTGAACCGTTGAAACGCCAGCATCGCCGCCCGCTCCTCTGCGACCAATTCGGCGACCAGCTTTTCCAGCCCGAGATCAGCCGCCAGCAGGATCAATTCTTCCAGCAGGTGGCTACCCAGGCCTTTGCGTCGGTAGGCCGGATCAACGACAAGCCGCACTTCCCCCACATGCCTCAGCCATCCGCTGCTCCGCCGATGCAGGGTCGCGTCGGCGACGATTTTCCCATCGACCTCTGCCAATAGCGGAAAGACCCGCGCGTAATTGATGTCCTTGAGCCAGGCATCGATGACCTCTTTCTTCGAGACGTCGTGCTTCAGGAACTTCCGATCCTCTTCGGGGACCTTGGCGAAGAATTCATAAAGCCCGTCCCGGTCAGTGCGCGTCATCTCCTTCAAGAACACCTTGGTTCCGTCCTTGAGGACAATGGTCTTCGGATAGCGGCCCACGATTTGCTGCTCGTTCATGCTCCCTCCCCCGTCTTTCATCGTTTTATTGAAACCGCCTACGACGTCGCCGGTTACGCCCGGGCCATTGGCGAGCCAGGCTTCTCCGGTTAGCTCCGCGGCCTCGCCTGGACCGCCAGGACCGGGCAGGGGGCCTTCCGGATCACCGCTTCCGCCACGCTTCCGAGGAGCAGGTGGCTCAGCCCGGTGCGCCCATGCGTCCCCATGACGATCAAGTCAGCTCGCGCTTCCTGCGCCTCGGCGACGATAGTCGCGGCCGGGGCCCCCACCTTTACCTTGCGGCGGGCGCGAAGACCGAACAACTCGACCTCCTGTTGCCTCGCGGCGAGCTTGCTGTCAGTGGCCGCAACCCGACCTTCCAGCCAGCCTGTGGGGGGCGGGACGCGCATGTCGCCGAGCCCGGCAAACTCGAGAGGGCTCACCACATGGAGCAGAGACAACTCCGCCGCGAATACGTCGGCGAGCAACAGGGCATAGCGCCACGCCTCCTCAGAGGTTGCCGAGAGGTCAGTGGCCCAGAGGATCGTTCTTACCTCCGTCAGGGGACGACCCTCCTGGCCTGTCCTGAGCGCGAGGACGGGGGCGGGCGCGGTTCGGAGCACTGATTCGGCGACACTTCCCATCACGAGATGGCTGATCCCAGACCGACCGTGGGTCGCCATCACGATGAAGTCCGCTCCGCTTTCCTTGGCCGCCCAGGCGATACTCGGGGCCGGCTCTCCCACAGCGACCTGGGCTTCAAGCGTCAGGAAGCGGCGGAGCTCTTCCGGCACGACCGCATGGAACCAGGCCGACAGGCGCTCGCGGACGCCGCTCACGACCTGGACCTGCGTCTTTTCCGTCGCGGGCCCCACCTGCAAGGCTACGTCTATACTCTGGACGGCATGGAAGACCACGAGTTTCGCCTCGAAGCGATTCGCGAGCCGCGCTGCCAGGCGACATGCCTCCTCCGCAGAGCCCGACAGATCGGTCGGCGCAAGAATCCGTGTAATCTTCGCTGTGAGCTTCATCGCCTCTCTCCCGTGGTCGTGCGGTCGGTTTCCGGACCCTTGACGGACAGGACCCGGATCCAGGCCCCCTTGAGGATACGCAGGATCTCCTCCGGGTCACCCGCTTGAAACCTCAAGACGAGAACCCGGTCGGTTGGCTTCCCCGGGCTGGCGGGTTCGGTCCAGCCCACCACGAAGCTGCCGACCTCTTGAGGCACATCGGCAAAGAGGCGGCTGACGTCCCGCAATGTTCCAGGTGCATCGGCGACGCTTACCTCAAGCCGCGGGAAACCCGACAGGTCACCCAAAAGGGTGGCGAAGGCGCGGAGCATGTCGGTCTCGGTGACGATCCCGACAAGCCGGCCAGCCTCCATGACCGGGAGGCACCCGATCTTGTGGTCCGTCAGGAGCTGCGCAGCCTCCGCGACCGGGGTTCGGGGTGTCACTGTGATCACCTGTTCCACCATCACGTCCCAGACGGCAATGCGATCCATCGCGGTGGCAAACCCTGTCGCCCCCCGGGGGTCGGCTGGAGATGGCAGGGCCTCCTGAACGTCCCGATCACTGACGATCCCAACGAGCCCCTCACCCGAGACGACGGGGACGTGGCGAATTCCGTGCTGGGCCATAAGGCGACGCACTTCTCGCAGAGGCGCTTTCGGCTCCACCATCACGGGTGCTCGCGTCATGATCTTTGCAATCGTCATCATATCCATGGACATTCTCGCGGTCGTCGTTCAGGGCTTGAGCGCGGCTGCCAGATCGCGCCGCGTAACGATTCCCACCACCACGGTCCCTGCCGTGGTGTCGGTCACGACGGGGATCGTCCGGATGCGGTGCTCTACCATGAGCGCCATCGCCCTGATCGCCGGCTCGACGGGATACAGGGCAACGACGCCCCGGCTCATAATAGCACCCACCGACGAGACCCAGGTGGCCTCCAACGCAGGAATGAACCGGTGGTAGGGCAACAGGTAGAGCTTGAAGAGATCCAGCCGAGTCACCAGCCCCTGCAGGACCCCGACATCGTTCACCACGGGAAACGCGTTGTAATCATGCGCTGCCATAATCTCGGTCAGGGCTTCGATGCTCGTCTCCGTCTTCACCGTCACCACCGGCTTCGACATCAGCTCTCCAACGGGAATATCGAGGATCTCGCGCACGGCTGGGCTCCTTATCCGTCACGGTGCCGCTTCGCCCCACCACCCCTCATCCCTTGCTGCCCCTGGAGGGACGACCAGCACGGGGCAGGGCGCCTGCCGCAGCACCTGGTCAGTTACGCTCCCCAGGAGCACCCGCGGCAGGCCGGTCAGCCCCCGCGTTCCCATCACGATGCAGCCCGCATGGATCTTCTGGGCGACGTGCACGATCCCAGCCACGTCCACGCCGGTCATGAGCATGGACTCTCCCTGCCCGGAGTCGAGATCAAGCGTCTCGATCACGGCCCGGAGTCGGTTCTCGGCCTCCCGGCGCAGTTTCAGTTCCGCCCGACGCGTTGCCTTCGGGTCATCCCCTCGCCGGGCGACCACCTCGGGCAGGATGTGGAGCAGCACGAGGCGGATTCCGAGCCTTCGCGCCAGACGCGCGGCGGTCCGGGCCGCATCAGCAGCCCCCTCGGAAAAGTCGGTCGGCGCAAGGAGCGGGCCGATCCCTGTTGATGCCTGGTGGAACTCCCGGACAACCGCCACCGGACATGGGGCGACCTTGGCGAGAGCCTCCGCGACGCTCCCCAGGAACATTCGAGCCACGCCCTTACGGCCCCGCGTGCCAACCACCAGCATGTCGGCACGGACTTCACGAACGACCCGCAGGATCGCCTCGGCCGGCCGGCCGACGGCCATTCGCACGGCTGCCTGCGCCCCCCACTCCGCCGCGTCACCCTGGGCAGAGCGCAGGAGTGCCTCGGCGGCTCGGCGCTCCCTCGGCGGACAGGTTTCGCGCATGAACGGCGCGAGGCGACCCGCCTCCGCGGGCACGACGTGGAGGAGAGTCAGACGGCCACCCAACGCCTTCGCCAGGGTCGCACCGAAGCGAACGGCCTCGCTGGATGTGGCTGACCCATCTGTGGCTACGACAATCTGAGCCGTCATTGGACCCCATCCGGTACGGTCATAGGTGCTTTCTGTTCACCGCCGCGTGGCCAGCTCAAGATGGTACACCGAGAGGTCGTGGTACTTCCCCGCGCGATCCAGGATGTTACGCTCGAACCGTGCCACCGGCTTGAAGCCCCGTTTCTGGAAGACCTCGATGGCTGCCCGATCATCGGTCGGAAGCTCAGTGTAGAGTCGCTCGATCCCTTCCTTCATGGCGATATCCGCCAGCTCATCGATGAGCCGCGACGCAAGCCCCTTGTGCCGGTGCGCGACATCCACGACCACCCGCACGCTGGCGAGATGGCGGCGCCAGCCCTCCTTCCGGCGGTGCAGCGACCCATCGGCGATGATGCGATCGTTCACCTCGACCACGAGCGGCAGGACGCGATCGTAGTTCAGGTCCTGCATCCACCGGTCTATGACCCGTATATCGGTCACATCATCCTTGAGGAACCGCAGTTCCCCTTCGGGGATGCGCTTGAAAAAGTCCGCCAGCTTGTCCCGGTCCTCCTTCACCATCGGGCGCACCGTGACTTTGGCCCCATAATCGAGAATCCAGGTCTTCGGGAATCCTGTTAAGATTTCCGCCGTCTTCCCCATGCCCCCCTCCTCTGCTCCCGCGTCGCCATTGATCGTCGTCCCTTCCCTGCGCGTGCGCACCCATCGACAATATGAGCAAGCCGGGTGCCACTGCGCAACAGGTGGTATAAGACAAAAGTAAGCTTTGAATTTTAGAGGGCGGAGCCTCAGCCTACGTCGCGAGATGAAACGGAACACGTCCGGCTCACTGAGACATCACTGTCCCACACCAGCCACGAGTAGGGATGGATCACAACGCGAAGCCATGAAGCCGTGCGCCCCTCCGGTTCCGCCCTGCCTGGGACAGAATTGCCCCATCGCCGTACGACTGCCCCATCAATCGGCTGACTTCGGCGAGCTCAGTCGAGCCGTCAGCAGCCAGCGGTCAGCTATCAGCAAACGAACGGCGCCGGTCAGGGACTCTCTTGCTGACTGCCGACAGCTGACGGCTGACTGCGGCTGCTAGGTGTGTTCGATCCGGTATCGCTTGAGGAGGCGGTGGATGGTCTTGCGGTCGACGCCGGCGGTCTTGGCGGCCTGGGAGATGTTCCCCTGATGTTTCTGAAGGAGGACGATGAGATAGTCCCGCTCCAAGGCCTCGACCCACTGCTGCTTCGCGTCTTTGAGGGTCAGGTGCTCGGCCACGGCGGTGGCAGGCGCCTTCTGGGGGAGGCGGAGGCTGGCGGGGAGGTCTCCGGGAGAAACCGCCTCTCCTTCAGCCAATACGACGGCCCGCTCCATCACGTTCTGCAGCTCCCGGACGTTTCCGGGCCACGGATACTGCTCCAGAAGCTCGAGGGTCTCGGGGGCGATTCCCTTCAGGTCTTTCCCACTCTGGGCAGCATATCGTCTGAAGAAGTGATACGCCAAGAGGGGGATGTCGCCGGCTCTGTCCCGCAGGGGTGGCAGGGGCAAGGAGATCACATTGAGGCGGTAGTAGAGGTCCTCTCGAAAATCCCCTTCCTTGACCATCGCCGTCAGGTTCCGGTGGGTGGCGGAGATGACCCGGACATCCACCTCGATGAATCGGTTGCCCCCGACGCGTCGGACCTGGCGCTCCTGGAGAACTCTCAGGAGCTTCGCCTGAAGGGAGAGGGGGATGTCCCCCACCTCATCGAGGAATACGGTCCCCCCGTGGGCTTCCTCGAACAATCCTCGCCGCGTGGTCATGGCACCGGTGAAGGCCCCCTTTTCGTGGCCAAAGAGTTCGCTCTCCAAGAGATGCTCGGGCAGAGAGGCGCAATCCACCGGGACAAAGGCGCGGGCCGCCCTCACACTGTTGGCATGGATGCTCCTGGCGACGAGCTCCTTGCCGGTCCCACTCTCGCCGACGATGAGGATGTTCGCCTCGCTGGCCGCCACCTTCTTGATGACGTCAAAGACCTGCAGCATGGTGCGGCTCCGGCCCACGATATTCTCGAACCGGTAGGTCTCGGTGAGCTGCGCCCGGAGACGGCGGTTTTCTTCCAGCAGCCGTCGTTGGGTCAAGGCCCGCTCGAGCGCAACACGGAGCTGATCGGTGCTGAAGGGCTTCGGGATGTAGTCAAAGGCCCCCTCTTTCACCGCCTCTACCGCCGTCTCTACCGTCGCAAAGGCCGTGAAGAGGATGACCAGCGCCTCGGGATCGATGCGTCGAATCTCCCGGAGGACGGCCAGGCCATCCATCCCGGGCATGCGCAGGTCCGTCAGGGTGAGCATCGGGTGCTCGTGTTCGAACCGCGCGACCCCCTTCTCTGGAACCGATTCCAGGAGAGGCTCGTATCCCAACCGGCTGAGGATCCGGCTGCAGTTCTCTAGCATGTCCTCCTCGTCATCGATGACGAGGATGCGCTCTTTCGCCATGAAGCGTTCCCTCTTCCGTGGAAGTCGCTCGAATCGGAAGCTGAATGATGAAGGTGCTCCCCCCACCCGGTCGGCTCTCGATGGTGATGGTACCGCCGTGCTCCCGCACGATTCCGTAGCTGATGCTCAGGCCGAGCCCCGTTCCCTCCTCTTTCGTCGTGAAGAAGGGGTCGAAGATGCGGGCCATGACCTCGGGCGGGATTCCCGGGCCCGTGTCCATGACCCGAATCTCGATCATCTCGTGCGCCCGACGGCTCTCCACCAGGACTGTCCCTCCGCCCACCATCGCCTCCCGCGCATTGGTCAGCAGGTTCACCAGGACCTGCTCGAGGTGATTGGGGCTCCCCGCGATTTGGGGAAGACCGGCTGCCAGATTCTTCTCCAAGACGATCCGCTCTTTGGTGAACTGCTTCTCGACCAAGAGGAGGGCCTCTTCGACGACCTGGTTCACATCCATGTCCGTCAGCTTCCACGGCGCCTGGCGTGAGAAGGAGAGCAGACCCTGGGTGATCTTGGCCACCCGTCCGGCGTGCTTCTCGATCACCCGCAGGTCCCGCGTCCCCCCCGGTTGGAGCCCCTTCTCGCGAGCCTCCATGAGGATGAGCTCCACGCGCGAGGTGATAACCCCGATGGGATTGTTGATCTCGTGGGCGATGCCGGCGGCGAGGCTCCCGACCGCCGCCATCTTTTCCGATTGTCGGGCGATCCGCTCAAGCTTGACGCGCTCGGTGACATCCTCCAGGGCCAGGACCGCCCCGATGACCTCCCCGGTCAGGGTGCGCAGGGGACTTCCCTTGATGTTCATCGTGCCCCGCCCCCGGTGGCGCGTTTCGTGTTCCCACCTCTCCAGGGTGACCTCCTCAGTCCCCCCGAGGATCCTGCCGAGCGACTCCTCAAACCCCTCGGCCCTCAGCGACGGGAAGACCTCCAGAATAGACAGACCCCGGACCTCCGCGGCGGGGATGCCGTACCTCTCTTCCATTGCCCGGTTCCACTCGGTGATCCGCCCCTGGCGGTCCAAAACGATGATCCCGTCCTGGATGCTCTCGACCACGTTCCGGATGAAGGCCTCGCGGACCTGGGCCTCCTGCCCGAGCCGGGCGAGCTCTTCCGCCTGACGGGTCAGCGCCTCCTCACCCCGCTTGCGTTTGATGAACTGGCCGATCCGGCTGCCGATGTCGGCCATGATCTTGAGGAGGTCCTGGTCGGGCGGATGAACGTGGCGGCTGAAAAAGACCATGATCCCCGTCACGCCGCGCTCGCTCCAGACCGGGAATGCCAGCGCCCCGTGCAGGCCCATTTTGGCCGCGACAGCCGTGCGGTGGAAATCGGCGTCGGTGAGGATATCGGCTATCCACGCGGGCTCGCCTGTGGCCCAGACACGGCCGGGCAAGCCGCTCCCGTGTGAAAGGGTGATCTGGCGACTGACGGCCTCGAACTCCGCCACATCAAGGGACGGCGCATGCCAGATGCCTCCCCAGCGCAGGACCTTGGTGGCGGGGTCCACGTACCACAGCTCCCCGACCTCCCAACCGAGGCCTTCGCAGATGGCCCGCAGGAGGGGCGCGATGGCATCTTCCAGTTGTCCGGACTCCGCGAAGACTCGCGTCACGGCGAACTGGGTGTTTTGCCGCCACTCTGCGTGCTTCCGCTGGGCGATATCGGTAATGAATGCCATGGTCACTAGCCCGTCTTCCGTTTCGTTGTAGCTCAGGCTAATCTCCACGGGAAACTCGGTGCCGTCCTTGCGCCGTCCGGCGAGGTCAAGGCCGCGACCCATCGGCCGGATGCGCGGCTCCGTAAAGTAGCCAGCACGGTGGGTGGTATGCGCGGCCCGGAGGCGCTCGGGGAGCAAGACCTCCATGGGTTGTCCGATTAACTCCTCGCGCGGGGTGCCGAACATCTCCGCGGCCCTGGCGTTGGCCAGCACGATGCGCCCATCGCTGCCCACGATCACGATCCCCTCGGCGGCCGATTCCAGCAGCGCCTGGGCGGTCGCCTCGCTCTTTCTCAGCGCTTCCTCCGCGCGCTCGCGCCCGGCATGCAATGCTTCCAACTCAGCAATCCGCTGGCGGAGTGTCGTCAATTCCTGCGAGAGCCGGTTCCCCACCCGTCCTTGACCTCTCATATCAACCTCGAAAGAGATCTATCCCGTCTTGAAGGAGGCCTCTGCATGGCCCCAGGATAGCTCGAAATGCCTTTGGAGTGGAAGCAAATTGGGAATCGTCCGGTCTTGGTGGCGTGTAACGAGAGCAGGGACCCGGAAGATCTCGCAAGTCATTGAGGCGTGGAGCCGGCGGTCGGGGTTGAACCGACGGCCTGCTGATTACGAATCAGCTGCTCTGCCACTGAGCTACGCCGGCCCGATGCTTACGTAGCACAGCCGACCGGACCAGTCAAGGAAGGGGCCTTTTCCAGAACAAGGAAGTCCAGAAGCGCGGTCGCAGCAGTCGCTCTGCGGGGAGGAGATCACCGACCACCCCCAACAGTTCCTCGACCTGAATCGGTCGGTCATTGAGACGCCGGACGAGGAGGTCACACAGGCGAGGACGGCAGACGATCTGCTGGAGCAGCTGGCAGACCCGATCCTTCGATGCGAACTCGCGGCGGTAACAGACGGCGTAGCGCCCCAGTCCGCCGGCAGTGGGCCCTCCGTTCGAGAGCGCTTCTGCCACGGTCTTCGCAGCCAGCTCAGCGCCTCGGAGCGCCTGATACACCCCCTCCCCCGTCATCGGATCGTAGTAGCCAGCCGCATCCCCCACGAGAAGGAATCCGTCCCCGGCGACCCGCGTGGCGCGGCAGGCGAGCGGCCCGAGGACTCGAATCGCGTTCAGAGGGTGGGCCCCTTCAAGCATTCCTCGCACGCGCGGATACGCGACGAAAAGATCGCACAAGACCCTTTCCCACGCCTGGTGAAGCGGGAGGTCCTGCTGATCTACCACGACGCCGATATTCAAGACCCCCCGTCCCTGCGGGTTGAGGATAGAGTACCCGGTCGTTCCCAGATACACCTCTCCCACATCACCCACGTCGACCGGCATTTGAAAGCGCCGGAGCAAGGCGACCTTCCGGTGGGTTCGGTGCCAGGCGAAAAGCTTGAGGCGGCGGGCCACGACGGAGTTACGGCCGTCAGCCCCGATCGTCACCGAGGCGGTGAAGGATCGTGACCGACCCTCGGAATCGGCAACGACCCCTGCAACACCTCCCCCCTCTCGGATGAGATCGAACACCCTCCATCCTTCGTGACACTCGACCCCGGCTTTGCGGGCCGCATCGAACAGGAGGGCATCGAACCGATATCGGGGAAGGGAGTAGCCGTGTGAGACAGTCCCGTTACCCGGATAGACCCCTGTAAGCACCGTCCCTCCGGGCGCCACGATTCGCATGCCACGGATCGGCTGGGGGTCCAGAGCCTCCAAAGCTGAAAGCAGGCCGAGCCGATCCAAGATGGAAAGACAGCCGGGACTCACGTACTCACCGCAGGGCTTTTCCCTGGGGAAGTGGGACTTCTCAAGGAGACACACCTTGAGCCCCGCCCGAGCCAGCAGGATGGCCACGGCGCTTCCCGCCGGGCCTCCCCCGACCACCAGGACATCCGTTGGCTGTCTCACTCGGCCCCCCCCACCAGAACCCGGAAGCGAACCTCGACCTCGTCCTTCACGGTGACAAAGAGGAAGGCGGGGCGCTCAATGCCGTAGTCACTCATCAGCAGGGGTGTCCTTCCCTCGACCTCGAACCGTCCATCCACGGGTGAAACGGTGGCAGGAATGCGCAGGCGTCGTGTCACGCCATGTAGCGTCAGCTCTCCTTCCAGCGTGAGACCAATCCTGCCTGCCTCCCGACGCAAATCGCTGAGGCCGGCCAGAAGGAACCGGATCTCGGGAAACTTTGCCACCTCCAGATGATCTTCCCACATGAGGCGGTTCCGAAGTCCAATCCCGGTGTCGAGGGCCTTTGCCTCAATCGCCACGCACCCGACGGCCTCGTCAATGCCTCGCGCCCTGACGCGACCCGAGACTACGGTCGCCCGACCCTCGAAGTCGTGCAGGCGCGCATCGGCCACAAAGACGACCTCTCCTTTGAGAACCTTCCGCGTCTCCGAGAGGGTGCGTCCGGCGAGGAGCTTGGAAGGGACATCGCAGGCAGCGAGAACTCTGGGTGAAAGGAGCCACAGGAGGAACAAGGTGCGAACACAAACGCATTTCATCTTGTGACAATCGAGCAATAGAACATTAGACCGCAATGGGGCATTTCGCCTCCAAGATGAGCTCTATTGTTCCACTGTCCATTGCTCCATTGCTCCAAAGTAAACGCACGTTGTGCGTTTACTTTACCGATTCGGGGCCCCGTCATCGGCGTGCTCCTTGACCATGGCAACCCGGAAGAAGGGATACGGATGGATCCGGACGCCACCGACTCCCGCCTCATCCACCATCGCGCGAAGCTCCGATAGGGTGTAGGCCCGCCGCATGGAGAGCGGCCCATCGTGGCGTACGAGACGGCCCCGGCAGAAGAGGCGCATCGCGAGCCAGGTGAGGAGATAGGCGTGCCAGCTCCGCAGGAGATCGTTGATGATGAACCCCCACCGCCCGATCCGGTCCAGGGCGCCGAGCAGCCCGACCCCCTCGGCATGGGAGAGGTGGTGGAGCGCCAGAGAGCAGAGGACCACGTCGAAGCTTCCGGCCGGATACGGCAGGGCGAGGGCGTCTGCGATCTCAAGACTGACCTCCGGATACTGCCGCATCCGGTCTCCGGCCAGCAGCAGCATCTGGGGATTCTTGTCGATCCCCACGATCCGGACCCGCCGTCCCTGCCGGCGGGCCCATCGAACAATGGCCACCGGGATGTCGGCGCCGCCGGTCGCCACGTCCAGGATCCGGATCTCGCCGTCTTGCGCCCGACGCAGCATCGGGCCGAGGTAGTCCAGGATCAGCCGGGTGCCGCCAAAGAGGCGGTTCAGCCGCTCCAGATCCCGGAGGTTGGCTGAAAGCTCCTCCGGGGCGATTCCGGGCTCGTCGATGAGCTCCGTCGCCCCTTCCGCCCGCGGCAGCGGAAATCTCACCATCGGAGGAGGAACCCTTCGGCGGCGAAGCCCGGCCCCAGGGCGGCGAGGATCCCCCAGTCGCCGGGGCGAGGCTCCTTCGAGCGCAGGGCCGCATCCAGCACGAAGAGGACGGTCGCCGAGGACATGTTGCCAAAGTGACGGAGGACCCGACGCGAGAAACGGAGATCGCGGTCGGTGAGGTCCAGCAGATCTTGCGCCTTCTCGATCACGCGCCGCCCCGCGGAATGGAGGACCCAGAACCGGATGTCACGCCGCTTCAGGCCGTTCTCCATCAGCATGGTCTCGCTGAGCTCCTTGAGCATGCCGGCGGCGATGTGCCGGATCTCCTTCGAAAGGAGGATCCGAGGCCGCCCGCCGGGATAGGTAAACCCCATGAGATCGAGATACTCCGGCCTGAGCAGCGTCCGGTTGTCGAGGAGGACGACGCCATCCCCCGTGCCGGCGACCAGCGCGGCCGCCGCGCCATCAGCAAAGATCGCATTGGCCACCGCCGTCTCCGGCGCATCGTCCAAGTAGTAGGTAGCCGAGCAGATCTCGGCAGCCACCACGAGGGCCCGCCCTGTCGGGTGGGCCTTGATGTAATTGAAGGCCTGCTGCAAGGCCACGATCCCCGAGGCGCAGCCCGTATCACCCACATGCACCCGCTGGATGTTGTGCCGCATCTCGAGCGCCCGGACGAATCGCGTGTCGAGGCTCGGACAGAGACGGCCGGTACAGGTCGTGGTCACGAGGAAATCAATCTGTTGAGGAGTGATCCTTCGCTGCTCAAGGCAGGCCTGGATCGCCCGGCATCCCAACTCGACGCTTCCGCGCTCGAATCGCGCGTTAAGTTGATCAAAGGTCTCGTTGGGGGCAAAGGTCTCCCGGTCAAGAAAGAGGTAACGGTGCTCGATCCCGCTCCTCAGGAAGAAACCGCGACGCACCGGATCAGTGTATCCGGCCCACTGCAGGACCTCGGCCTGCGTGAACCGCTCTCGTGGTGTCGCGGTCCCCACCGCGAGGATTCGGGGGGTCGTCCCCTCGTTACCCTTCATCATCCCTCCACCGAGCACAAGGAGGCACTCTTGCTACGGAAGACGCTCCCGATGCTCGCAGTATTCCGGGAAAAATACGGCAGGTCCCGCTTCCGCGAAGGAAAGATCACGAGAGAAAGGAGCTACTGGCGTCGGAGGGTGTGGAAAAATTCCCGGTTGCCGGCGGAGTCGGGAGAGGCCTGCACGAGGTTTTTTTGGGCCTCGGGGGGCATATCGACGGAGCGGAAGCCACTTCCGGCCGGCTCGAGGCCTTGCGGCCACTGCTTCACCTGTCTGACCGTCTCTGTTGGAGGGCCGATCGTCTGCCTCTCCTTATCCGTCCCACAACTCGCCAGCAGAGCACCGAGGGCGAGAAGCAGTCCTGGCCAAACTCCTGCATCCTTCCTCATCGACACCACGCGCCCTTCCTTCCGGCTGTAGCAGCCCTTCCCGATCAAGAGACCCCGGGTTCGACACCGATCAGGATTGCCGGTGTCACTGGTGGAATCACCCAAAGCATAGCAGAGGCACGAGTCTTGTCAAGATACGGCCGTCCCCACGATGGTACCACAGAGAGCGATCGAGGGGTCCCGAGCATCCTTCAGCGGACAGTTCGTGTCTCGAGATCAATCAGGCGGCGCCGCAAGGCGGCCACCTCCTCCAGAAGCTCCGGCAACCTGGCCATTGCCGCAAACTGGTGCTTGCTCTTCTGGATCGGTCGGGCCGGGGAGCCCCAGACGATCTCCCCATCTCTGAGCTGCTTCCCCGGAGCGACGCCAGACTGGGCGCCGACGATCACTCGATCCCCTAACGTCACGTGGTCGGCGATGCCTACCTGTCCGGCAATGGTGCACCTTTTTCCCACGACTGTGCTGCCCCCGACGCCCGCCTGAGCGGACAGCGTGGAGCTTTCTCCTACGGCGACATTGTGGCCGATCTGCACGAGGTTGTCGATCTTGACCCCACGCCCGATGATGGTCCGGCCTAACGTGGCGCGGTCGATGCAGACATTGGCCCCGATCTCGACGTCATCCTCAATGACGAGGATTCCCACCTGCGGAATCTTGATCTGTTCGCCGTCCTCGGGGACAAACCCGAAGCCGTCAGAGCCGAGGACCGCCCCCGCGTGGACGATCACCCGTTTTCCGACCCGCGTGCCCTCGTAGAGAGTCACGCGGCTGTGAAGGATGGTGTCTTCTTCAATCACGCACCCATCCCCGATCGCACACCCGGGGCCAATCGACACGCGGTCGCCAATCCTGACCCGATTGCCGATCGTGACGAAGGGCCCGATGGCCACCTGGGCCCCGAGCCCGACCTCCTCCCCGATCACGGCGGACGGATGGGCTCCGGCGCGACCCTTCTTTGCCGGATGATACAGCCACAAGACGCGAGCGAAGGCTGCCTTCGGATTTCTCACCAGGATCAGGCTCTTGCGGGACGGTCCGGCCCCCTCCCGGGTGAGGATACACGAGGCAGATGAGGCCTCGGCGCGCCGGAGGTAGGCCGGGGTCTCGGCAAGAACGAGGCTTTCCTCCTGCGCCTCTTCGATGGAGCTTACCCTCCGGATCGAGACAGCGCCGTCACCACTCACCTCACCCTGAACCAGGCGCGCAATCGCATCCACGGTGTAGACCATAGGCCTTCCTCCTGCTGAATCTTCCCCACCACTCACTCGACACGCCAA
The DNA here is from genome assembly GCA_001443495.1 of candidate division NC10 bacterium CSP1-5. Lineage (GTDB taxonomy): Bacteria > Methylomirabilota > Methylomirabilia > Methylomirabilales > CSP1-5 > CSP1-5. The sequence continues at coordinate 156,183 of LDXR01000003.1, forward strand.
GTCTCCCAACCCCCGAAACCCGGCGTCCCGGATCGAAAGTCCCCTATCGTTCCCGAAACTGAAAGGCGTGCACCTCGCCTTCGAGGTCGATCACCAGCCGCAGCGGGTACGGCGGTCGCGTCGATGCCGGCTGATAAAAGTAGACGTACCCGGACACCCCGTCGCCGGGCCCGAGCGTGACCTCTTGCAGCAGTACCCCGAGTGCCACCTCAGACCCCTTATCGAACACGGTCCCGCGGGCAGCCTTCTGAGGTGCCACAAAGGTCGCCTCCACGAGCTTCGCCATCTCTTTGGCCACCTCGTCTCGCTGGGTGTTCGTCAGGGGCGGGGCCGCATATGCGACACCACCGAGTGTCACCTTCGCAGTCGGAAAATCAGGAACCGCATCGCGATCGGGGGCGACGGGCCTCCCGCGAATGCTGGCGTCGTAGTACCCGGGCAGCCATTGCTCGGAGACGCGGGGGATGAGTGTTCCGCCCGCGTCAGCCAGGTACACATGCTGGGGTCCAAAGGCCAGGGGTGCGCCGGTGCGATTCTTGACCGACACCTGCGTCAGAAAGAACCGGTCCTCTCTGCCCAAGACGCCGGCCTCTCGCAACGAGACCTCCCCGGTAAGAGACCCGCCGGATGGTCGGGTCTCGCCTGCGTTCGGCAGGCTCTGCATCATCACCTGAGGCGACGACGCGCAGCCAGCCAGGACCAGGATAGCTCCGCTCAGCCATCTCACGCCCGTACCACGATGCTCCTTCATTCGCATCCCCCTCCCTCCTCTTGCCGAGATTTCTAACACTGCTCCGACCGTCCTGCCAAGGGAAACTTTGGCGGGACCGCCTCCTCTTGACCCACGGGACCATTGTCTATACGCTACGCGTTGCGGAGGGAAATCGATGAAGAGAAAAGAAGGGCGCCTGCTGCTTGGCCTCCTCCTGGGCCTCATGCTCCTCCCGCAGGTCGCAGCGGCAGAACCCGCCAAGCTGATTCTCGCCCTGGGGGATGATTCCTATACTCCGGCGGATGCGGTGAAGGCCTGGACCGGGGCCGAGGTCAGGAATACACTCGGAAAGCGCGACCTCCTCGAATTCGCGGTCGTGATTCTTTCCAATATTCCATACGGTGCGCTCCCCCCGGCGGTCCGCGAGGGACTGCCTGAGTTCGTGAGGCGGGGGGGCTCGCTCTTGATCACCGGCGGACCGAATGCCTACGGGAGCGGGGGGTATCAGTCGGTGGCGTCCCTCATCCCCTTCGAGATCCGGGCGGAATCAGACTGGATCGCCGTCCCCTTCAAGGCGGTGATCCTCCTTCAGCCGGATCATCCGATCCTCGCGGGAGTGACATTCCAGACCGTCGGGATTCTTAATGATCTCAACCCCAAGAAGTCGGGTGCGGTGGAGATCGCGCGGTACGCCGGTGGGGCCACCTTTGATCCTTCCGGCAGGGTGATCGGGTCACGCTTCCCTTCTCCGTTAATCGCAGAGCAACGCGGTGATCAGGGGACCGTCTTGGGCATCGCCCTTGATGTCGGCCGGGAGGTGAGGGCCGGCTGGACGAACGGGCCTCGCTTTCTGCAAAACGTCCTCACGTATCTGGTCGGACGTTCTCCGCTCAAGCCGAGGACAGGAGAGGAACTCCTCCGGACCTTTCTGCGCTGGCAGGAGACGTGTGACCGAGAGCTCCGCCGGGGCACGACCGGCGGGGCGCATTGGAAGCGAACGGCCGCCGACTGCCGCCGCGAGCTGGCGGATAGCCGCTATCCCTACCTGGACCTGGCGGACCTATGGCTCGTGGAGCGCTTGGCCATCGCCGAGCGAGTCGAGAGGGGGGAGCTGTCCGAAGGGGACGGCGGTCGCCAGATGATGGAGTTGAACGTGCGCATCCGGAAAGACATCGAACGACGGCAGGAGGGACTGAAGTAGGGAGAGCGTTGCGGTCAAGGGACCCTTATGCCTCTCCCGGCCTGCACGGAGCGAGTCAAAAAAATCTACGCGTGTCCCGGGGGACTCGTACAGACGCCCTCAAGCTTCAGGATGTGGATTCCGGGACGCCATGCAGCGAGTGTCTGTACCGCCTTCACAAAATCTGGGGCGGAAACCTCTACGAGTTCCGTCTCAGAGCCTGAGTCTCCCCGCACGCTGAAGAAGAACACTGGCATTGGCATCGTTTTCTTCCCTCACACACCCACAATCTGGGTCCAGTCTCTTACTCGAGCATACTGCAGCATAAACCGTGCCAATGCGGCAGGCGGAAGGCCGGGTAGCATTATTCTCCTGTATGTAAGTATTTGTTTTCTCTGATGCGATATGGAGCCTTTTCTTCGCAAAGCTCCAGTTGTAGAGGAAGGTCCTGTGTGAGCAAGGTGCACGATTTATCCACAGGCGTTGGGGAAGATCTGCCTCTTTCGTGGTCCGGTCTCATCCACTGAGCAGAGATTTCAAGGGACGCGGCTATGGCCGAGATGTCGTGGAGAGATGAAGCGCCGGAGATCGGCGAGGACGGCGAGGGCAGCATTACGACCTGCTGCCCCGATGATACCGCCCCCTGGATGGGCGCCGGCGCCGCAGAGATACAGGTTCTCTATCGGCGTGCGGTAGCGTGACCACCCCGGTGCAGGACGGAGCCAGAAGAGCTGATCGAACCTCATGGCCCCGTGAAAGATATTGCCGCCGGTCAGGCCAAAGATCCTCTCGAGATCGAGGGGGCTGAGAATGTCACGCGCGAGTACCGAGGTCGTGAACCCCGGGGCGAATTCTTCAATGACCCGAAAGACCCGGTCTGCAAAAGCATCCTTGATCCCCGGCTCATCCCACGTCCCCTGGGCGAGGGTGTACGGGGTGTACTGGACGAAGAGGGACATCACGTGCTTGCCTGGCGGGGCCAGCGTCGGGTCGAGAGACGAGGGCAGCGTCATTTCGATGACCGGTCGAGTTGAAGGACGCCCCACAAGCGCATCCCGATAGGCACCCTCGATCTCCTCCATCGCTGAGACCAGGTGGATGGTCCCGTAATGCTGCGGGCCTGGCGCGTGGCCCGGGTGCGCCGTGAAACTGGGAAGGCGATCCAGTGCGACGTTGATCTTGGTGACCCCGGATGAAAAGTCCATGGAACTGATGCGATCGCGGAACTCCCCGGGGAGGCTCTCTGCCGGAAGCAGGTTCAGGAATGTGACCTTGGGATCGGCGCTCGAGAGGACCACGCGGGCTCGGATCGTCGTTCCGTCTTCGAGGATGACACCCATGGCCCTCTCGGCTTCTGTCAAGATTTTCGCCACAGGATGGCCGGTGAGGATTGTCGCCCCGTGAGCTCGTGCGGCGCCGGCAATCGCCTGAGCAAGTGATCCCATCCCGCCACGGACGTATCCCCACACCCCGCGGACGCCATCGGTCTGCCCCATGACATGGTGAAGGAGGACATATCCGCTCCCCGGGGTCGACGGGCTGGCCATCGCGCCGATGATGGCGTCGGTCGCAAGCGTGGACTTGAGCGGCTCGGACTCGAACCATCGGTCGAGGATCCGTGAGGCCGGGATAACACACATCTCGAGCAACGGAAGGAGGTCCCTGCCGAGCTTCACCGCCCGCCACACCAACCTTGCCAAATCACCGATGGTCTCCGCCCGCTCCTTCCATCCGGTCGCCGCGAGGTCGGGCGGGGCCATATCGAGCACGGGTTCGACAAAGCGCGTGATCCGGTCAAGCGTCGCCTCATACTGGGGGAATGCCTCCGCATCACGGGCCGAGAACTTCTTGATCTCCCGATGATTCAGCCCCGGGTCTGGCCCGAGCAGCAGAAAGCGGCCGTCGAGGAGCGGAGTGAAGGACGAGGGATTGCGTGGTATCACGGAAAAGCCGTGATCGGCCAGGCGCAACTCGCGGATGATCTCGGCCCGGAAAAGGCTCAGGACATACGCGGCGCGGGAGCATTTGAACCCGGGGAGGATCTCCTCGGTAACGGCCGCGCCTCCCACCATCTCGCGACGCTCGAGCACCAGGACCGTGAGCCCCGCCCTCGCCAGGTAGGCGGCGGCCACAAGTCCATTGTGACCCGCGCCGATGATGACGGCGTCGAAGGACCGTGGTCCTGCTGCAGTGAGCATGGTCGGCCACACATCGCAAATAGCAACGCTATTCGTGATCGCAGCATAACACGACTCATGGGCGTCACCGCATCGAAATGGACATGAAAGCAAGGGATACCGTATTATAGACAGCCAGTTCTCGCTGAGGCCACGATAGGCAGATCAACGACGCGGAGAACTGAGAAAGGTTCCATGCGATCTCGAGACGTTGCAGGAACTGCCGAAGAGGAATTGACCAAGGCGGGTCGGCCAGGCAGGCAGCTGGGATTCTTCGATGCGGTCTGCATGATGGTCGGGATCGTCATCGGGGTTGGGATCTACGAGTCCCCACCGCGAGTCGCGGCGAACGTTTCGGATCCCACGGCCTTGTTGCTGGCTTGGGCCCTCGGCGGTGTGCTCGCCTTCATCGGCGCGCTGTGTTATGCGGAGCTCGCCACCGCGTACCCCCGATCCGGCGGGGACTACGTCTACCTGACCCGAGCGTACGGCTCGTGGGTCGGCTTCCTCTACGGGTGGGCCGAGCTCCTGGTGATTCGGACGGGGTCCATCGCCGCGATGTCTTTCGTATTTTCCGACTATATGACCCGCATCTTTCCGCTTGGGCCGCGGTCATCAGTCGTGTACGCCGTGTGCATCGTCGGGCTACTGTCGCTGGTGAACGTGCGCGGCGTCCGGGAAGGCACGTGGACGCAAAATGTCTTGACGGTGAGCAAGGTCCTCGGCATATCGATGATCGTGCTGATCGGTGTGTTCTCCGCGCTGACACCTGGCTCGTCGCCGTCCCCTTCTGCGATCTCTTCCGGCTCGTTTCCGCTCGCGATGATCTTTGTCCTCTGGACCTACGGCGGGTGGCACGAAAACGCGTATATCGCCGCGGAGGTGAAAGAGCCTCAGCGCAACATCCCCCGGTCCCTGCTCTTTGGCACCGGCCTCGTCACCCTCATGTACCTCGCCATCAACTGGGCGTTTCTCCGGGGTCTCGGGTTTCAGAAGGTGAGAGCCTCGCAGGCAGTTGCGGCCGATGTCCTCTCCCTGTCGTTCGGGAGCGCCGGCGCACATCTCATGGTGATCTTTGTGGCGGTGTCGGCGCTCGGCGCGGTCAACGGCCAGATCTTCACGGGGGCACGGATCAGTTACGCACTGGGGCAGGACCACTGGTCCCTGTCTCGGCTCGGGACGTGGAGCGACCGGTTCGGGACACCGACGTGGGCCCTCATCACTCAAGCGTTGATCACCATGACGCTGATCGTGACGATTGGCTCCAGGAACGGGTTCGAGGCGCTCGTCAAGTATACGGCGGCCGTGTTCTGGTTCTTCTTCCTCCTGACCGGCGTCTCGCTTTTCGTTCTACGCTGGAAGGACCGGGAGCAGGCCCGCCCGTACCTGGTCATCGGGTATCCGCTGACACCGCTGGTCTTCTGCATGTCCTCGGCATACATGCTCTACGGATCGTTGTCTTACGCGCCCCAGGAGTCGTTGTTGGGCGCGGCGATCGTGCTCGTTGGACTCCCGCTCTACTGGCTTTCATCACGCAAAAGCAGGGAAAGGAGAACCGCATGAACGGAGCCCTGAGATGTCGACAGGTCGTCGTCCTGGTCGCGACCTTGGGATCGATTATCTCGGTCGCAGCCTGGTCCGGGGCCGTCCACGGTCCGTTCGCCCAAGTCGCGACCGATCCCAAGCTCGCGCCCTTCGTCCCCACACCTCAAAGCGTGGTGGAGATGATGCTGACGATGGCCGAGTTGAAGAAGGACGACATCGTATACGACCTGGGCTCGGGCGACGGGAGAATCGTGATCACCGCCGCGAAGACGTACGGGGCGAAAGGGATCGGGTTTGAGATCGATGAGGGCCTCATAAAGGAGGCTCGGGAGAAGGCCCGCAAGGAAGGCGTCTCGCACTTGGTCGAGTTTCGTAAACAGGACGTGATGACCGTCGATCTCTCGCCAGCCACCGTCGTGACACTCTATCTGTTGCCCGAAGCGAACCTCAGACTTCGTCCGCGCATCCTCTCCCAGCTTCGCGTCGGCGCGCGCGTCGTCTCGCATGACTATGATATGGGTGATTGGGCGCCGCTTCGGGCTGCAGAGGTTCAAGACGCAGAGTCGAGCCACTCAGTCCATTGGGTCTATCTGTGGCGCATCGACGCCCAGCGCCCCAAGCCGTAGATTCTAGGTGTCGTATAGCCAGTGGGAAGGGAGTGCTGCGGCGATTACTGGTGGGCAGGGGCGGAATTGAACCGCCGACACCGGGATTTTCAGTCCCGTGCTCTACCGACTGAGCTACCTGCCCGATTGGTGTTTGACCGAGAGGGGCGAGTGCTTCGCAGGATACCAGATTGGCGCGTCGGTGTCGAGGGGTATCCAGACGGCGAAGGCTTGTCTCGCAAGGAGATTTAGGCTATCGTGAGCCGAACTGAGCATCCCCGAGGGGATCCGATGGGTCGGTCAAAGCAGGCACCGTACGCCAGGGCCGGTGTGGATGCGGACAGAGCGGGCTCTGCCCTCAAGGATCTCACCGCCCTGCTCCGAGAGACCTTCGCCTTTCGCAAGGCTATCGGCCGCGTGATGCTCCCCTTCGGGTACTTTGCCAATGTCATCGCCCTAGGCGAGAACCTCGGCCTCGCGCTCTCGACGGACGGCGTGGGGACGAAGATCCTCGTGGCCCAGATGCTGGGCAGGTTCGATACCATCGGCATCGACTGCGTCGCCATGAACGTGAATGACCTCCTCTGCGTCGGAGCAGAGCCGCTCGCGCTCGTCGACTACGTGGCGGTGCAATCGCCCAACCGTCGGATGTTCCGGGAGATCGGCAAGGGCCTATACGAGGGGGCGCGTCGCGCCCGGATCACGATTCCCGGCGGCGAGGTCGCGCAGCTCCGCGAGATGATCCGAGGGGTCCACGGGGACGATGGGTGTGATCTGGTCGGGACCTGCGTGGGCATCGTCCCGCTGGACCGCATCATCATCGGTCAGCGCATCAAACCGAAAGATGTGGTCCTGGGGCTTCGCTCGAGCGGCATTCACAGCAACGGCCTGACGTTAGCCCGCGATGTGTTCTTCCGACGCCGGAAACTTCGTCCGGATCGGCACATGCCCGAACTGGGTCGGACCATCGGGGACGAACTGCTCGAGCCGACCCGCATCTACGTCCCCGAGGTCGTCGAAATGCTGAGGGGCGAGTTGGATCTGAAGGCCCTCATCCATATGACCGGTGATGGCCTCCTCAACCTAAGCCGGGTCGCTGCGCCAGTCGGCTTTGTCATCGACTTCTGGCCGGAACCGCACCCCGTTTTTGGCCTGATCCAGGCCATGGGCCGGATAGGCCCCGAGGAAATGTTTCGAATCTTCAACATGGGAATCGGCTTCTGTCTCGTGCTACCGGATGACTCTCGCCAGATCGACCGAGTTATGGCCATCGCCAAGAGGCATGGGGTCGAGTGCTATCGGCTGGGATACGCCATCCGGGACGCCGAACAGCGAATTTCCCTGAAACCGTATGACCTCGTGGCGCACGGGGGGAGATTCCGTCGAGGTTCACGGTTCAGGATTCAGGGTTCAGGGAGGGTTCTGCGAAGGCGATCTCTTTGATCGGGCGATCTATCGTTGTTTGTCCTGAGAGCCCCGGACGAGCTTCTCCAGCTGGCCCAGGGCATTGGCCGTCTCCTGGCGGGCGTCCTCGAGCGCCTGCTGCAGACTTTCCACACGCTCCCGAAGCCTCAAATCGGCTCCTGTCCGCTGATAGGCCATCGTCGCCAGCACAAGCGCGGTAATGCTGATGAGGAGCGCCAGCAAGGCCAATCCCCGGCCCCCCTTCGCCTTCTCAGCCATATCGCTTTCCTCCCAGCGTCACTGCCCGCCTCCGGCATCGACCAGAACAACACAGGTCCCGGCCAAGAGATCATGAAGTCCCCGCCTGCGCGGATGAAGGAGGACCATGATCAGCCCCAGACCGAAAGGGAGCAGCGCGATGAAATACCCCACCCGTCGCAGGAAGGCGCGTCCGTATCCGATGTCCCCACCATCCCGCCTCACCACCCGCACCCCCATCAGCATCATTCCGGGGGTCTGACCCCCCTGCCCCCAGCACAAGACGCGGTAGGCGAAGCTCACCGCAACGCCCGCCACGAGCGCCGCACCTACCCCCAGAAGCTGGACCTCGAATGTCGGCTCCCTGGCGACCGTCCCCCCCAATAACGCAGTGACGTAGGCGAGAATCATGGCCGGAACCGTCCAGACAAGGGAGAGGGGCGCGTCGACCAGAGCAGCAACCGCCCTCCGTAAACAACCGGCGTAGACCATTGCGGAACCCGCAGAGGCCCTGGCCGCTTCCGTCTCATCAGGCGTCCTGAGCTCCGCCGGCAAGGTGAGACGACTCCAGTCCAGTTCCTCTTCCACAGTCCCCCCATCGACCACGAACCGGTCCGGAAGCCCCACCCGCGTTTCTTGAACCGCGACCGGGGAAGCGACGGGTAGCAGTACGATCGAGGGTGCCGGCGCACGATGCCGAGGGATGGGAAGGAGGGGGTTGGCGCACCGCCGACACACGGTGAGGCTATCGAAACTCACATGGCCGCAATGATGGCACCGCATCATCTCCTCCTTAACACATCCTGGAGCGCACGGTCAAGACTTGACCCTTGCCCCGGCGGTCTTTAGAATCGCACCGAGGGAACGCCATGCCCATCTACGAGTACGCCTGCGGCGACTGCCGCCGCACCCTGAGCCTGCTCATCCTGAATATCCACAATCCGCCGCCGCTCCGCTGCCCCCACTGTGGAGGCGAGCAGCTCGACCGCCTCCTCTCCCGCTTCGCCCGGCTCCGGACCGAGGAGCACCCCGACGGGCTCGGTGATCCGCGCCACCCGAGTGACTTCGATCAGGAGGATCCCCGGAGTGTCCATCGGTGGGTTACGAAAATGGGGAAAGAGCTGGGAGAAGACTTCGAGCCGATGATGGAGGAGGCCCTCCACGAAGAAGAGGACCTCGAGGCTGCTCCGTAAATTCCCGCCAGGCATTCCCCCCGGTAAACCAGCCCCCCATTGCCGTCAACGCCGCCTTTGCCACGGCCGCCCAACCGGAACTGGAGCTACGATACGCTCTTTAGTACCAATCCTCCACCCGGGACGCCGATGGGGATCATCTACACGCGGGGCCACTGGTCTGAGGGATAGAAGGCGAGCAGGGCGTGATTATTGGGTCTTCTCGGCCACTTCCAGGCGGGTGAGGGCCCGGGCGAGGGACGTCTGGGCGCGCAGGACATCGATCGATTCATCTCCCCATCGGGCCAGGCGTTCAAAGGCCCGATCCCTCGCCCGCTGTGACCGGGCGGCATCGATCTCCTCGGCCTTCTCCGCCGCCTCGGTGAGGATGATCACAGTCTCGGGACGGACCTCGGCGTACCCCCAACTCATCGCGAGATAGCGCCATGTGCCATTCTTTCGGTAGGCGAGCTCCCCGGTCTTCAGCGTGGACATGAAGGGGAGATGGCCGCCCATGACGCCAAAGTACCCCTCGGCCCCCGGAGCGACGACCTCTTCGACCTCCTCCCTCGCGACCATCCGGGTCGGAGTCACCACCTCCAGAGTCACCATCTTCGGAATCCCTTCGACTCTCGCCACGATTGCCCCCTGGGCGCGCCCAAGTGCGGTTAGAAAGCTAGAAGGCGAGGACGCGCATTCTAGCGGACGGCAGTCGCCGGCTACTTGCCGACAAGCTGCTCTGCTTTCTCCTTTGCCTCCTCGAGCGGCCCCACCATGTAGAAGGCCTGCTCCGGCCATGCGTCGCAGTGGCCCTCGAGGATGTCCTTGAATCCCTTGATCGTCTGCTTCAGCGGGACGTACTTTCCGGGAGTGCCCGTGAACTCTTCCGCCACAAAGAAGGGCTGCGAGAGAAACCTCTGGATCTTCCGCGCCCGCGCCACCACCAGCTTATCCTCCTCGGACAGCTCCTCCATCCCCAGAATGGCGATGATGTCCTGGAGATCCTTATAGCGCTGGAGGACCCGCTGCACCCCCCGAGCCACCTGGTAGTGCTCCTCGCCCAAGACGCGAGGATCGAGGATCCTCGAGGTGGAGGCGAGCGGATCCACCGCGGGATAGATCCCCAGCTCGACGATCTGCCGCGACAGCACGGTCGTCGCATCGAGATGGGCAAAGGTGGTCGCTGGCGCCGGGTCGGTGATGTCGTCGGCCGGGACGTAGATCGCCTGCACCGACGTGATGGATCCCCGCTTCGTCGACGTGATCCGCTCCTGCAGCTCTCCCATCTCGGTCCCCAGGGTCGGTTGGTAGCCGACGGCCGACGGCATCCGGCCCAACAGGGCCGAGACCTCGGAGCCCGCCTGGGTGAAGCGAAAGATATTATCGATGAACAACAAGACGTCCTGTCCCTCCTCGTCCCGGAAGTACTCGGCGGCGGTAAGACCGGTGAGGCCGACCCGCAGCCTGGCCCCGGGCGGCTCGGTCATCTGGCCGTAGATCAGCGCAGTCTTGTCGATGACCTTGCTGGCCTTCATCTCGAGCCACAGGTCATTCCCCTCCCGCGTCCGCTCTCCCACCCCGGCGAAGACCGAGATCCCGCCATGCTCCATGGCGATATTGCGGATCAACTCCTGGATCAGGACGGTCTTGCCCACCCCCGCGCCCCCGAAGAGGCCGGTCTTGCCACCCCGGGTGTACGGCTCGAGGAGATCGACCACCTTGATCCCCGTCTCCATCATGGAGGCCTCGGTCGCCTGCTCGTCAAAGGAGGGGGGCTCGCGATGAATGGGATAGAATTTCTTGGCCTGCACCGGGCCGAGTTTGTCCACGGGCTCGCCGATCACGTTCAGGATCCGGCCCAGCGTGGTGGTCCCAACGGGGATCTTGATCGGCCCACCCGTATCGATGACCTTTCGTCCCCGGACCAGGCCGTCGGTCCCAGCCAATGAGATACAGCGAACCTTGTTCTCCCCGAGGTGCTGGGCCACCTCCAGCGTCAGCTCCTTGGTGTACGAGAAGATGTCGGTGTACTCAATCCCGGGCACCTTGAGGGCATTGTAGATCGCCGGCAGATGCCCCGGGGGGAACTCACAGTCCACCACCGGCCCGATCACCTGGGTGATCCATCCCTCGCTCATCGGCACTCTCCCCTCTCAACAAAGCTGCGAGTAAGCTGGTATGCTAGAAGGCTAGTACGCTCGAAAGCAAGAAATAGAACCGCTCGCGTCGACCTCTGGGCATCCTAGCGTCCCATCCTTCCAGCATTCTAGCCACTCGTCACGCGGTGCCCGCCTCCCGCAGGGCCTCGGCCCCGCCCACGATATCCATCAGCTCTTTCGTGATCCGCTCCTGCCGCGCTTTGTTGAAGACCAGCGTCAGGCGCTCGATCATCTCTGCCGCATTCTTCGTGGCTGCCTCCATGGCCGTCATGCGCGCCCCCTGCTCCGCCGCCGCCGATTCCATCAGCGCCCGATAGACCTGCACCTCCACGTGGCGGGGCAACAGCTCACTCAGGATGACCTCAGGGGACGGTTCAAAGATGAACTCGACCGGCTCGAGTTCGCCCGATTCGACCGAGAGCGGCTCGATCGGGAGAAGCCGTTCCATGACGGGGCGCTGGATCCCGGCCGATCTGAACTCGTTGTACAGGAGATCTACCTCATCCAGTTCCCCGCCGATGTACGCACCAGCCAGCTGGCTTCCGATCTCCGCCGCGTGCGTGTACGCCAGCTGATCAAAGACGTTGATCCACTCCCCCTGTCGCTCGATCTGCCGCCGGCGGAAGAAGTCCCGAGCCTTGCGGCCGACGACCAGGAGGATGATCTGTACCTCGGTGTCCCCCGCCTGCCTGAGATAGTCAAACGCCTTCCTGAGGATATTGGCATTGAAGGCCCCGCACAACCCCTTGTCGGCAGCGACGACCACCAGGCCCTTCCGCCCCGTCTCTCGCCGCGCGAGCAAGGGGTGCCGCTCCGGTTCGGTCCTGAGCGCCAACGAGGCGATAACCTCCCGAAGCTTGAGGGCGTATGGCCGGGCCTCCACGATCCGCTGCTGGGCGCGACGGAGCTTGGCCGCAGCCACCATCTTCATGGCCTTGGTGATCTGCTGGGTGCTCTTGACGCTGTTGATGCGTCGTCGAATATCCCGGAGTGTCGCCATCTGTCAACCAATGGAGACAGGTGGCTAGTGTCTGGTGTTTTTCACTAATCACCAACCACCCATCACCAATACGCCGCCTTAGGCGGCCGCCTTCTGCGTCTTGAATTCCTCCTTGTACTCCCGGATGGCCTGCTCTATCTTTCGGCGGAGATCCTCGCCGATCTCCCGCTTTGCATCCAGCTCCCTGTAGATTTCGGGATAGCGTGTCTCGACGAACCGGGTGAGCCCCTGTTCGAACGCCCGAATCGCCTCCGCCGGAAGATCATCCACAAGTCCGTTGACCCCGGCGAAAACGATCAGGATCTGCCGCTCCACGGGCAGGGGAACGAACTGGTCCTGTTTCAGGATCTCGACCATCCGCTGGCCCCGGTTGAGCTGCGCCTGCGTCGCCTTGTCCAGCTCGGAGCCGAATTGGGCAAAGGCGGCCAGCTCCCGATACTGGGCCAGATCCAGGCGGAGGCGCCCCGCCACCTGCCGCATCGCCTTGATCTGGGCGCTCCCCCCGACCCGCGAGACCGACAGCCCCACGTTCACCGCGGGCCGAATCCCCGCGTAGAAAAGGTCCGCCTCGAGATAAATCTGCCCGTCGGTGATGGAGATCACATTGGTCGGGATGTAGGCCGAGACATCGCCGAGCTGCGTCTCGATGATCGGCAGCGCGGTGAGCGAGCCGCCACCCAGCTCATCGTTGAGCTTGGCGGCCCGCTCCAGGAGTCTCGAGTGCAGGTAAAAGACGTCCCCCGGGTACGCCTCGCGCCCGGGCGGCCGCCGGAGCAGGAGCGAGAGCTGGCGGTAGGCCTGGGCGTGCTTGGAGAGGTCATCGTAGATGACCAGGGCGTGCTTCCCGTTGTCCCGGAAGTACTCCCCCATGGCGCATCCGGCGTACGGCGCGATGTACTGGAGCGGCGCCGGCTCCGAGGCCGTGGCCGCGACCACGGTGGAGTACGCCATGGCACCGCCGTCCTCGAGGATCTTCACGACCTGTGCCACGGTGGACCGCTTCTGTCCCACGGCGACGTAGATGCAGAAGACATCCTGCCCCTTCTGATTCAGGATGGTGTCCACCACCAGGGCGGTCTTCCCCGTCTGGCGATCGCCGATGATGAGCTCCCGCTGGCCCCGCCCGATGGGGATCATGGAGTCGATGGCCTTGATGCCGGTCTGGAGCGGCTCCTTGACCGGCCGGCGGTCCACCACCCCGGGCGCCAGCCGCTCGATGGGCCGATGCTCCCGGGCCTCGATGGGCCCCTTGCCGTCGATGGGCTGGCCAAGCGCACTGACGACGCGGCCGATCATCCCCTCGCCCACCGGCACCTCTGCGATCCGACCGGTCCGCTTGACCAGGTCCCCCTCTTTGATCGCCATAACTTCACCCAGGAGAATGGCCCCGACGTTATCCTCCTCCAGATTGAGGACCATGCCGATGACATCGTGGGGGAGCTCCAGCAGTTCACCCGCCATCACCTTCTCCAAGCCGTAGATCCGGGCGATCCCATCACCGACCTCGATCACGGTCCCGACCTCGGCGACATCCACGGCCGCCTCGTACCCCTTGAGCTGCTCCTTGATGAGCTCACTGATCTCGTCCGCGCGAATCTGTGCCATCGCTCGTTACTCCCTGAGGAGACGTTCCCGAAGCTGCCTGAGCTGCGTGCGGAGGCTGCCGTCATAGACGGTGCTCTCCACCTGGACCACGATCCCCCCGAGAATCGCCGGATCGACCCGCGGCTCCAAGAAGATGGTGCCCCCCAGGACCTGGGCCAACCGGCGGCGAAGGCCCTCCTGGAGATCGGGTGCGAGAGGGACCGCCGTCGTCACCGCCGCCTGGATTCGTCCCAAACGCTTATTCATCAGGTCGCGGTAGAGGAGAGCCATGGCCGGCAGGGCCTGCATCCGGTGCCGCGAGAGGAGGAGATCCAGAAACCGAGCGACGAGGGGAGCCAGGCCCATCCGCTGTGAGAGGCTCTTGAGGGTCTCTGCCTTGTTTCTGAGGAGGATGCCCGGATTGCCGAAGAAGGCAGCCATCGCTGGGTCCTGATGCCAGAGCGTCGCCACACGCTCGAGCTCCGTGCCGACCGCTTCCAGGGCATCCGCCTCGGCGGCCGCCTCCCCGAGGGCCTTGGCATAGCGCTTGGCCAACCCAGCCGCAATCACGAGGTCCCCCCCAGCTCCTGAATCGTCTGCTCCGCAAGGCGTCGGTGATCCGCTTCCGTCAGGCTCCGCCGCAGGAGCCGCTCCGCCGCCGTGAGAGACAGATGGACCGCTTCACCGCGCAGCTCGGCCTTGGCGCGGCGCACCTCCTGTTCGATCTCGGACCGGGCCTGAGTGAGCAGGCGGTGGGCCTCGTCGCGTGACTGCTGGATCAAGCGCTCGCGCTCCTCGGCCATCTCCCGATCCATCTGCTGCCGAAGGGCGGCCGCCTCCTGGCGGGCCGCCCGCAGCGATTCCTCGTGCTCGGCGCGCGCGCGGACCACTTCGTCCCGGGCCCGCTTGGCCTCTTCCAGGGAATGGCGGATCCCCTCGGCTCGCTTCTCCATGAAGGCAGAGAGGGGCTTGAAGAGGAACTTGTAGAGGATACCTGCAAGGATGAGGAAATTGATCGCCTGCAGCAGCAGCGTGATGTCCAGGTTCACGATCCCGGGGGCGTGTTCCTTCTCGGCCGCAGCGGCCCAACTCACCTGCGGAACGACTCCCAGGAGCAGGCTCACGATGCCGCTCCCGAGCCCAGAGGTTCTGACCCGCTCCATCGTCTCTCCACCATGGATCGACAAAGACCCGGCAGCGATGCGGTCATCCTTCACGCCGATTCCCCCGTGTCATCGTCACCAGCAGACCCTGCCGCCAGGAGCGCGACCGGCCCCACCAAGAGCCCGATGGCCAGACCGAACACCTGAACAGGAAGAAACTTCAGAACGAGGAAAAGCACGATCCCGATCCCGAGGAAGCGAAGGAGCGAACCGCTTACGAGGCGGGGGAGAACCCTTGTCGTCTCCGAGGTGATAGTGCGGGTAACCGCCTGGCGCAACAGCTCCAGGTTCGCGACCGCGATCCCACCGCCGATCGCATAGCCCACCGCCCAACGCCACCCGCCCAAGACCAGAGAAAAAAGGAAACCGCCCCCGATAAGGATAAGGGCGGTTCGGTGCGTCCTCCGGCCGAGCGCCTCGGGATCGCCCTGCCCACCCGTCCCTTCAGGGGCTCCCCTCGCCCAAAGGCGCCATAAGCTAGCACGGCCCTTCATTGGGTGTCAAGCCTTCTCCGACGCCTCCAGGAGGCAGTCGCGGGGTGGGGAATTGGGTGATCAGGCCAGGGAGTCGGGCTGGGCCCGGCGGCGGACCTCGCGGATCGTCCCTCCGCCCAGCACCAGATCGGGGTCTTCCCGATCGTAAAAGACCACCGCCTGGCCAGGGGTGATGGCGCGGACCGGGCGGGCAAATCGCGCGAGAACCTGCCCATCTGCGAGAGGTGCTATTGTGGCCTCCTCCAGCGGGTGGCGGTACCGAATGGTCGCAAACACTGAGCGTGCTTCGGTGAGCTCCTCGCCGGCGACAAAATTCACCCGGTGCGCAACCAGGGTGTCGGCAAAGAGATCCGCCTCCCGGCCCACCACCACCTCGTTCCGCTCCGGGTCCACGGCGACCACGTAATACGGGCCTCGACCCCCGATCTTCAGACCCCGCCGCTGCCCGATTGTGAAGAGGGGGACCCCCGCGTGCGTCCCCAGCATGTCGCCGCTCTGATCGCGGATGGGCCCGGGGCGCATCGCTTCAGGAGCCCGTTCCCGGAGCAGTCCACGGTAATCGCCGTTGGGGAGGAAACAGAGCTCTTGGCTCTCGGGCTTGTGCGCCACGCGAATCCCCAGGCGCGCGGCCAACGCCCGGACCTCACTCTTGCGCATCGTCCCCAAGGGGAAGCGAATCCGTCGAAGCTGGGATTGGGTGAGTCCGTAGAGGAAGTAGCTCTGATCCTTGCCGCGATCAATCCCCCGCTTGAGCAGGACCTGACCGGTGGCCGGGTCCAGCGCTGTTCGCGCATAGTGGCCCGTGGCGACAAACGCCGCCTCCCAGGCGAGGGCCCGCCGGAGGAGAGAGCCGAACTTGACCTCCGTGTTACAGGTGGCGCAGGGGAGGGGGGTCCGTCCCGCCGCATATTCCCGACAGAACGGGGTAATCACGTGCTCATCAAATTCGCGCTCGACGTTCAGCAGATAGTGTGGAAACCCGAGGTGGGCCGCCATCAGGCGGGCATCGTCATAGGTCTCCGGGGTGCAGCAACTCTGGTGGGAAGATGCGACAGGGGTCTGGGTCGAAAGATTCCAGACCTTCAGCGTGACACCGACAACTTCATACCCTTGTTCCTGAAGCAGGGCAGCCGTGACGGCGCTGTCCACGCCGCCACTCATCGCCACAACCACCCGCATGCCCATTGTGAGATCTTTCGCGTCCCCTCTGCGGTGGGTTTCTATCTCTCCGCCGCAGAATCCCCGCCGGGAGGAGGAGCCGATACCTCGTCCATGGCCCCCATGTCGCAGGTGCCATTCAGCGCGGCCCCCTCCATCACCACGAGACACGGGGTGCTGATCTTTCCGATGACCCTGCTCGAGGCGAGGAGCTCGATTCGCTTCTTGGCGCGGATGGTCCCTTCGATCTTCCCGTTGGAGATCAGGCTTCCCACGTCCACGTTCGCCCGGAGGATCCCTCCTTCCCCCACGATGAGCAGTTCATCCCCCACTACCTCGCCCTCGAGCCGACCGTCGATGCGCACCGTCCCCTGAAACGAGAGAACCCCCTTGAACTCGGTCCCCTCGCCGAGGAAAGCCTTGATCTCGCCAATCTGTTGTGCGTCCCTTTCCCGCGCCATGAGCCGCGATCCCCACCCATTGTTCACCTGCGCTCAAGCGACGATGGGCGTTGACGCTACCATGAAAGCCCATCCCTGTCAAACCCTTCCTCGGGTTGATGTCCCGACTCACCTCTGATATTCTGGAGATTACGGAGCGTGAGCGTGCGGACTACAGTCACCCTCGTCCTTGCTCTATTCTCGTTCGCGGCGGCAACCCCGCAGGCGACGAGCATCCCTTTTCCTGAAGAACTCTTGAAGGGTGAGCAACGGAGGCCCGTGAAGGAGGTCGTGGAAGACTTCACCCTCCATCGACAGGTGGGCGGCCTCCGCCTGTTGGGGAGACAGTCGGTTTTTGAGTACCTGGTGGCACGCCCCGACTTCGCCGCGAGCCTGGCGCATGCGGCAGGGGTACTCAAGTACACCGTAACGCGCCAAGGGCCTGCGGAGTATTGGGCGGATGACCACAAGGGGCTCACCGGCCGCCTCGAGATTCTTCAGGCCGCCGAGGGGCAAAAGGTCTTCTATGCCCAGGGGAGGTACAAGAAAGGGATCATTCGCATCCCAGGCCGCGTTGCACTGGTCGTGCACTCTGCCGAGGGGAGAGAGGGGGACTCCTTCTATGTGGAGAACACCATTTCGGCCTTCGTCAGGGTGGACGCCGCGCTGCTCGATCCCCTCGCCCGCCTCTTCCGACCGATCGTGGAGCGCATCATGAACAATAAGGTCGCGTTTTTCTTCCGGAAGGCCAACGAACTTTCCACCAAGCTCGCCCAGGACCCCGAGGCGGTCCTGCAAAAGCTTCCCCCCGACACCTGGCAGAAAGAGGTCGCAGAGCTCCGGATCCTCCTCAAGGCCGATCAAGCCGACATCGGCCATCGCCGCCAGGCTCAAACTCGTCTGAGCCGAACATCCCCCTAACGTGCTGACCGGGCACTGAGCACGGCGTAAAAGCAAGACGCCCGAGGGCACATGCCCGTCGGGCGACACGAATCCCGTCACGTCCTCTTGGGAGACTTCGACCCAGGCATTTACTTGCCGAAGAGGCCCTTGAGCTTTTCGCCGAGGCCCTTTCCGCCTCCCGCGGCGCCCTCGGCCTCCTTCCGGGCCTTCTCGGCGAGCCCCTTGATATCGACGTTCGCCACGGCCTTCGCCGCATTGCGATTCACTTCTTCCAGGATCTTTTCGACCACATCGGCCATCGAGACCCCCTGGCCCTTCTTGCCGATGTCCCTCATCTCTATGTCGGGCAGCACCACGGTGGTCGACTGAGCCTGGAGCGGCACGCCAACGCTCACGTTGAGCTTCGATTTCTCCACGCGGAGTCTGTCGATGATGACCTTCTTCCCACCCCCCTGGGCCTGCGGCGTTCCTGATCCATCCTTGGCCCCAGCACCAGCGTAGGCCTCGACATTCTTCTGGAGAGCCGCCAGATTGCTGCCCCTCGGACCCAGCTCATAGGTGATCTCCGGTGCGCTGATGACGATCTCCCGGATGGCGACCGTATCCGAGAGCAGCGAGCGAACATCGAGGGACACACTCATCGCGCCCAGCGTAAACGCGCTGGGCGTCTTGAAGCCCTGCGGGTTTCCCACGATCAAGTTGGACAGCGACGCGTTTCCCGAGAAGGGAGAGACGTTCACACTGCCAAGCTTGACCTCGCTCTTGGTGGCCTGGGGGCCGTACGTCTCCACCGCCGACCGGATCACCCGATTGAGCGAGAGATACAGAAATACGAGCCCGCCCACAATCAGCACAACGACAATGACACCGATCAGCATGAGCCTTTTCACCGTCTTTCCCCTCCATCGATGCGGATTGTTTGGCCAGATGCGAACAGCGTTGAGGCGTGAAGAGGTGTGCGCGAATATACCGGGAAGCGCTTCTGTTTGTCAAACCCGTACGAAGGTCGGGGTTGAATCCCGGATTCTCGCTCGGCCTGCCGGTCAGGGGTCGGGTCTCAGCGCCCGCGCGCGGAGGAAGTGCACCAGGTTGGTCATCAGGGGCATCGGCGTTCGGAGAATCCCCCGGGGAGGCTTCGTTGAAGGGGCTCGCCCGCAGACCTCACGGTGCGCGATGCCCCTCGAACCCGCAGCTCTTTCCGCCAACGGCGGGCAGGTACAGTTCGAGCAGGTAGTCCTTCACCATGCGGTCGCTGTTGAACCGCCAGCCCAGTGTTTTGATCGCATGCTTCATCCGCCGTACCCACCGGACGGGGACGCCGTGCTCGTTGCGGTCGTAGAACTCCGGGACCACTTGCTCCTCGAGCACCCGGTAGAGTGCCTCCGCGTCGCGGGCCCGCTGAACCGCGGGGTCGGCGTGCTCACGGCCGCCGCTGATGGTGAAGCCGTTCAGTCCATCGGCAGCCTCCGCCCACCAGCCGTCGAGGACAGAACAGTTCAGCCCGCCGTTCAGCAGCACCTTTTGCCCGCTCGTGCCGCAGGCCTCCTTGGGATGCTCGGGCGTATTGAGCCAGAGGTCCACACCCTGCACCAGGTGGCGCGCCACCCACATATCATAGTCCTCGATGAAGGCAATTCTCGTCCGGAACCGCGGGTCCCTCATCAGCTCGCAGATCTGCTGGATGAGCCGCTTGCCTTCATGGTCCTGTGGATGGGCCTTGCCCGCGAAGACGATCTGGGCAGGTCGGTCCGGGTGATTGAGGATAGCGTCGAGGCGCCCCAGATCTGACAGGATCAAGGTTGCGCGCTTGTAGGCGGCGAACCGGCGGCTGAAGCCGATGGTCAGGATCCCGTCATCGAGGGCGGCCACAGTAACGTGGGCGGGATCGGTCCCGCGCAGGCGGGCGAGGCGGAGGGCGAGCCGGCGGCGGACGAACCGGATCAGGCCATGCCGCAAGACCTGGTGCTCCTCCCAGAGCTCGGTATCGCTGACCCTGTCGATATCCTGCCAGAACTCATAGAAGCTCATCCGGGTCTCCCACAGCTTGCCCAGGTGTCTGACGTAGAGGCGAGACATGCTGGGCGCCAGCCACGATTTCGCATGGACGCCATTCGTGATATGCCCGATCGGCACCTCGCTCTCCTCCCGGCCTGGCCAAACGGCCTTCCACATCCTGCGGGAGGTCTCGGCGTGCAGGGCGCTGACCGCGTTCCGCCGCCGCGAGAGCCTGAGACCCAGCACCGTCATGCAAAAGGGCCCGGAATGATCATCGGGCCGGATGCGGCCCAGGGCCATGAACTCCTCAAGGCCTATGCCGCACTCCACGATAAGCCAGCCGAGGTTCGCCTTGATCAGGTCGGGAGCGAATCGGTCATGCCCGGCGTCAACAGGGGTGTGCGTGGTGAAGACGGTTCGCCGCTTGACGTTCTCGAGTGCCGTGTCGTAGTCCTCTCCCTGCTCCTTCATCCGCAGCCGAAGCGCCTCGAGTGGGGCAAAGGTACAGTGGCCCTCGTTGAGATGCAGGACCGCGGGTTCGATCCCTATCGCCCGCAGCGCGCGATAGCCTCCGATGCCGAGGACGATCTCTTGGCGGATGCGCATTGTCTCGCCCCCGCCGTAGAGGACGCGGGTCATCTCGCGGTCGGCTTGACCGTTGTCCTCGATATCCGAATCCAGTAGGAACAAGCGCACGCGGCCCACATTGAGCTGCCAGATCTGCAGCCTGACATCGTGGTCCCCCGTCCGCACCGCCACAATCACGGGGTGCCCCTTGCCGTCGAGCACCTGGCTGATGGGCATCGTCTCGATGCGAGAGCTGGGGTAGCTTTCCTGCTGCCACCCATTCTCGTCGATCCGCTGGCTGAAGTAGCTGTGCCTGTAAAAGAGGCCAACGCCTACCATCGGAATGTTCAGGTCCGAAGCGCTCTTGAGGTGGTCCCCCGCCAGGATCCCCAGGCCGCCGCAATAGACCGGCAGCGATTCGTGCAGGCCGAACTCCGCACAGAAGTAGGCCACCGGTTGCCGCCACAAAGGGCCGGCGTGCTTCTGGCCGAAACTCTGCGAGGGATTGAGGTATTCCCCGAGGCGCCGAAACTGGAAGTTGATGCGGCTCTCGATGGCCTTTCCTTCGACACGAGTGGCGAGTTCTTCATCATTCAGGTTCCCGAGAAAAACGACGGGATTGTGGCTGGAGTGGCGCCACAGATCCGGGTCGATGTCGCGAAAGATCTCTACGACCTCTGGCTCCCAGGTCCACCAGAGATTCTGCGCCATCTCGGCGAGGCGCCGCCGCAGCACGGCTGCTTTGTTCTCACCCATTCGAGCTCTCCATCATCAGGGACAGGTGAACAGGGTCACCCGGTATGCGATAAAGCATACTTCGTGCCACCCAGGAAGCATCAAGGGTAGCGAAGGCTATCCCGGTAGGGTTTCAGCTGACGTGTCACACCGGGGCTAGAAGCCGATGCTGCCCTGGTAGCCGAATTCGAATCCGATGTTGGGCCCTCCGGGGAACAGGGGCGGCGGCCACACGTGCAGATACCTGGCCACCAGGAGTGGTTCGGTGTCGCTCACCACGGGCGGTTCGACGCCGCTCACCCCGGGCGGGGACTGATCGGGAATTGTCCCAGAAGGCCCGGCACGACCTTGCACTTCTCCGACGACTGTGATGAGTCGGCCGGGGTCGAGCTGATCCACGCCCTCGTCAAGGCGGACCACCACCGCAAATCTTCCCCGAGGGGCCCGATCCAGTCGCGGCCGGTCGCGAAACCCCAGCGGTCGCTCCAAGACCGCAACCTCAATCCACTCGCCCCAAGGCCTCAAGGCGAGGACCTCGCCGCCCAATATGAGCAGGGTGCCGGCGTAACGCTCCGGCGCCCGCTGAAGCAGAGCAAAGGGAACCGATCGCGCCTGATCCCTCAGCCCGTCCGGAATCACGGAGGCACAGGCAACCAGGGTGACCGCACACAGGAAGAGCCCGAGGCTTAGCCCACCTCTCGTGGTGAGCGACGTCGAACCACTTCTGGTGAGCTCTATCGCACCACCCGTGGTGAGCACGGTCGAACCATCCGTCTCTACCGACCCGTGTCTTGCGCCGCAGCGGCAGTGTAACTTCGTTACCATCGAGAATCAACTCCGAACCGCGATTGATGCATCCGCCGATCTCTGGGGTGGCCGACCGGATTCGGTTGAAGGGAGCGATTGAGGGTCAAGCCAAATCTGGGGGGACCCGTAAGGACATTGGAACCTCGACGACGGTCACGGTGCTTCGCCTGAGGGCTCGTTCGAGGGCCACGCCTATCTCATCGAGGGAATGGAGCCTCTCTGCTTCGGCTCCAAACGATGTCGCCAGGCGAACGAAATCCGGGTTGGCTAACTTCTCATCCCCGTCAAGCTGACCTTCTTTTCGCTGCCCGTAGTCCACGACCCCGAAGGCATTGTCGTTAAAGAGGAGGACCGGGATCGCCACATGGTATCTGGCCGCTGTGGCCAACTCGTGACAGGAAAAGAGAAACCCCCCATCGCCGCACAGCGCAACCACCGGACGCTCGGGTTTCGCGATCTTCGCGCCGATCGCGGCTGGGAGGCCGAAACCGATCGTTCCGCTCCCCATAGGCCAGAGGAAGGTCCTGGGCTCGCGGACTTCGAAGTACCTCCGCGTCCAATAGGTCGCGACCGTCGAATCATTGGCAACGATGGCGTCGCCTGGCAGCGCTGCTCGCAGATCATCGAGCAGCTTCATTTCTTGCGGGAAACCCCTTCGGAGCGCCTCCAGCACCTGCCGCTTGACCCTAGTCACCTCTGATCGCGCAAACCCTTGCGGGCGGAACGGGCGTTTTCTCACCTGCTCCAGCATGGCCGCGAGCGTCGTCTTGGCATCCCCGACCACCTCAACGCCGCTGCGCGCTCTCATAGCCGGATGCGTCTTCGAAAATTGCTGCTCGTCGATATCAATTCTCACCCAGCAGGGAGGCAATCGTAACGACCACTTGCCTGTTGATCGATTGCTGAATCTCGTCCCGATGACCACCGCAAGGTCCGCTTGCTCGAGTAATGGGCGGACGGCAGCCTCTGTCCCGAGGTTTGCCAGAGAGAGCTCGTGGACCTCCGGTATCACTCCCTTCCCTTTGATGCTGGTCAACACAGGGGCGTTCAGCAGTTCGGCCATTTGCGCCACGACCTGGCCTGCCCCAGAAGCGATCGCCCCACCTCCGGCATAAATCAGAGGCCGCTTGGCGGCCACAATGACATCGACCGCTTCGCTCAGCCTTTGGGCATCGGGGACCGGCGGTTGGCCCGCGGCCGGCTGATACGCCAGCCGGACATCGACCTCGCCCTTCAGGATGTCGTCCGGAACCTCCAGGCCGTACGGCCTCGGCCTTCCGCTGGCCATCCCGTTAAAGATCTCCCTGATCGTGGCAGGAATGTCGCGTGCGGAGGTTATATCGTAGCAGGCCTCAGTTACATTCGCGATCAGACCGTGCTGGTTCTTTACCTCGTGGAGATCCCCCCAGCCTTTCTGCAGATGCTTCCGCTCGATCTGGCTGGCGATCAGCAAGACAGGGGACGAGCTGGCGTACGCCTCCTGGATTCCGACCATCGTGCATGCCGCGCCGGCACCTGTGGCCGCCATCACCACCCCGACTCCTCCGGTCACCCGCGCGTAGGCATCAGCCATGAAGGCCGCAGATTGCTCATGGCGCACCTCAATGAATCGAATGCCCCGTCCTTTGACGGCGTGGGCAAGCGACGTAATGTGGAGGCCGCGTATGCCAAACGCGACCTCGACCCCTTGTGCCTTCAGGCATTCGGCAATTGCCTCTGCGCCAGTCATCCTGTCACTCCGCGGCGTGCAGCGGTTTGGAACGGTACTAGGAGAGGCTCACGACCTGTTCGAGGGCGGCGTCCAGAATCGCCACGGCCTGGTCCACATCTTCGCGTCCGATGATCAGGGGCGGCATGAATCGGATCGTTTGGGGTGGAAGGGGGTTTATCAAGAGGCCTAGTGCGCGGCAGGCCTTGACCACCTGCAGCGCTATCGGTCCGCTCAACTCCACCGCCAGGAGCAGGCCCCGGCCGCGAACCGCCTTCACGATCGTCCACTTCTCTTGCAGGGCCAGGAGTCGCTCGTTGAAGTAGCTCCCCACGGCCGCGGCGTTGCCGGATAGATCCTTCTCGAGGATGTGTCGGAAGACCGCGGTGGCCACAGCACAGCAGAGGGCATTGCCCCCAAAGGTGGACCCGTGATCCCCCGGTCCGAAGCAGGCGGCCCGGTCCCTGACTAGGATCGAGGCGATGGGGACGCCGCCCCCCAGGCCTTTGCCTAGCGTCATGATGTCTGGTTTGATCCCAGACTGCTCATAGCCCCACAGGGTCCCTGTTCGGCCGCATCCGGTTTGGACTTCATCAAGGATCAGGAGAAGTCCGCGCTCGTCGCAGAGCTGTCGGACATCCTTCAGGTAGCGGTCTCCCGGGACATGGACCCCGCCCTCCCCCTGAATCGGCTCAAGAAGAACGGCGCAGGTCTTGTCGCTCACGGCGGCTCGAAGCGCCTCGGCATCGTCGTACGGAACGTGGCTGAATCCTTCAGGGAGAGGGGTGAAGGGGGCTTGGTGCTCCGGCTTTCCCGTTGCCGCCACCATGGCCAACGTGCGACCGTGGAAGGCGCGAAACGTCGAGATCACCCCATACGCCCCGTTGAGATGTCGCTTGCCGTACTTCCGGGCCAGCTTCACTGCACCCTCGTTGGCCTCGGCCCCGCTGTTACACAAGAAGACCTTGTCGAGACCGCTCACCGAGGCCAGGAGCTCTGCCAACTCAATCTGGGGGATGGTGTAGACGTCGTTGCTCGCCAGGATCAGGCGTTCTGCCTGTTCCTTCAGCGCGTTGAGGATAACCGGGTGGCTATGCCCGAGGCTGCACGCAGCCCAGCCGGCGATGAAGTCGAGATACTCCCTCCCCATCTCGTCCCAGACCTTCGCGCCCGCCCCCCGCACAATGGTGACCCCCAGACGCCGATGGCCGGTGTCCATGAAATACTGTTGTTCGAGCTTGACCCAGTCCCTCATCTTCATGTGATTACACCTCGGCGCTCATCCCCTGCGCCATCTTGATCTCTCGGCCGTGATTGACGGTCCAGGCCACCTTGTGCGTCACCACATCCAGCAGAGGCCAAGAGGCGGGCATCCCGGTCCCGCTCTTTTTCACCCCGCCGAACGGGAGATGCACCTCGGCCCCGATGGTGGGCAGGTTCCAGTAGCCGACCCCGAACTCGCAGGCTTCCTGGAGGAGGCGTGCGGTCCGGTAATCTTCGGTGATGGCCGAAAAGGCCAACCCGTACTCCACGTCGTTATGGATCGCACCCGCCTCTTCCAGGCTCCGGAAGGGGATCAGGGCCACGTGCGGGCCAAAGACCTCTTCATGGAGGACGCGGGCGTCGCGGCGATGGGCCATGCGGTAGATGAAGGGGCTGCAGAAGTATCCGTTTCGATACTCCCCCTCCTCCAGGCGCCCCCCATCGAGCAGGATCTCCGCCCCCTCGTCCTTGGCGAGCTGATTGTAGAAACCGACCTTCTTCACCGCCGCCTCATTGATTACGGGCCCCATGAAGACCTGCTGATCCATCGGATCGCCAATGATGATTCGTTTCGCCATGGCCACGAAGGCCTTCGCAAACTCTTTCATCCGACTCTCATGGATGATGAGGCGCGAAGCAGAGGTGCACCGCTGGCCGGTCGTCTTGAACGCGCTCAGGATCGCCGCCCGGACCGCCAGCTCGAGATCGGCGTCCGCGCAGATGATCATGGCGTTCTTCCCCCCCATCTCGCAGGCGCACATCTTGCGGTAATCTTTGGCACAGGCCTCTTTGATCCTCGCCCCCACCTCGTAGGAGCCTGTAAACAGCACCACCTCGACGTCCGGGTGCACCACCAGGGGCCATCCGACCTCCTCTCCCATCCCCTGGACCAGGTTGAGCACCCCGGGGGGAAGTCCGGCACGCTCGAAGCATTCGACAATCTTTTCCCCCACAAGGGGGGTCTCTTCGGAGGGCTTGAAGACCACCGTATTGCCTTCGAGGAGGGACGGGGTGATGAGCCAGATGGGAATGGCAAAGGGGAAGTTCCAGGGGGTGATGACCGACACCACGCCCTTCGGTTTGCGAAGCATGTAGGCGTCCTTTTCCGCGATCTCCGAGGGGAGGGCCTGCCCATAGGGCATCCGCGCGTGTCCGAACATGTACTGGGCCATGTGGATCCCTTCGACGACATCGGCCCGTGCCTCGTTGATGGCCTTGCCTGCCTCGCGCGCCACCAGCCGGGCCATCTCGTCGGCCCCGGCCTTCACGATATCGACGAACCGCTCAATCGCCTCCCCCCGCTTTATGCGGGACAAGGCGCGCCAGGCGGGGAAGGCCTCCTTGGCCGAGGCGACCGCCTGCTCTGCATCTTCCCGATGGGACAGGGGGACTCGACCCAAGACCTCTCCGGTCTGCGCTGGATTTCGACTCTCATACTCGCTTCCACCTTTGGCACTGACCCATTTTCCGGCGATGTAGTTCTTTCCCTGCACGGCTCTCCCCCCTCCCGACCCCAAAGATCACGGGGTGGTGTGTCCAGCTCTCAAAGAGCAAAGTTTGTGCCTAACCGGCCCCCTCGGCAAGCCTAGCACCATTCCAACTCCTTCTCTCGAATGCCTGCGAAGAAGGAGCAGCACGGTGGTGTCGTGCGCCGGTTTCTCCCGGTCGGCGCGAATAGTTGGAGCGGCACTACCCCTGACCTTCTCTGAAGACCTCAAGAGAGAGGATGCAGAGGACCGCGGCGGCGGCGGCGATATTGCAGAACATCAGGAGGACAGAGAATTGGTGCCACTGCTGAAACTGAAGCCGCAGCGGATCCTCAGGCGGGATGCTCTGGATCGCGGCCCCCATGGCGCGACGTAGACTGAATAGCCTTGTCCCAACGACCTCCCGAGAGATGAGGGTGGAGCCGGTCATCAGGATAAGGAGGATCGTCCTGAGCCCCCACAAG
Source organism: candidate division NC10 bacterium CSP1-5 (assembly GCA_001443495.1). GTDB lineage: Bacteria > Methylomirabilota > Methylomirabilia > Methylomirabilales > CSP1-5 > CSP1-5. Next base: position 183,163 of record LDXR01000003.1, read on the forward strand.
CGCCGTCGCCCGAGCGGCCGAATCGCGATGCTCACCAGCACAAGGAGAGGTCCGAGGATGTAGGCGGCGAGGTACAAAGCGTTCAGGGTGGTGGCGACCAGATCGCCTGCCTGATGGCGACTTTCGAGGATGGCAAAAGCGGCGGGGGCTACCACGAAGCTGAGAAAGACCATCGCCCCAAGCCAGGCTCCTACCCCCGCAGCCAGTAAGATCAGGAGGGTGTGGCGCATGTAGATCCCTTCATCGTCCGCTTGGATCCTAGAGGAGAAGGCCCTGGGGCTGGTGCCGAGGCGACAGGTCGAAGTGTGTGAGACCGAGTGGCCCGTCTAACGGGAACAGATTTTGCGGACGAGCCGGTCGAGATCGTCTTCGGAGTAAAACTCCACCTCGATCCGCCCGCGCTGACCGCGCCGAATAATCCGGACCTTTGTGGCCAGGGTCCGGCGCAGCTGCTCTTCCGCCTGGGCCAGTCCCGGGCCCTTTCGCCGCAGCGTCCGATCCTGCGCCGCCGCTCCGCTCTTGAGTCGCTTGACCAACAGCTCCGTCGCCCGCACGGAGAGGCCGCGCCGGATCACCGCCTCTCGTGCTTTGAGTTGAAGATCCCGACCCTCGAGACCGAGCAGAGCCCGGCCGTGCCCTGCAGACATGGCCCCTTCGATCAGATCCTCTCGAAGCGGGTGGGGAAGTTTGAGCAGGCGGAGCGTATTGGCGATAGAGGCCCGATCCTTTCCAACCCGTCCGGCCATCTCCTCCTGGGTCAGTCCAAACTCCTCGATCAGGCGGCGGTAGACCTCGGCCTCCTCGACAGGATTCAGATCCTCCCGCTGGACATTCTCGATCAGGGCCACCTCGAGCGTCTCCGCGTTGGACATCTCCCGCACCACGGCCGGAATCCGCTCGAGGCCCGCGCGCTCCGCCGCACGAAGTCGGCGCTCTCCCGCCACAAGTTCGTAGCCCCCCAGGATCTGCCGGACTATGACAGGGGAGAGGATCCCCTGGGCGCGGACTGAGGCGGCCAGCTCGTCCAGTTTTTTATCATCGAAGCGCTTCCTCGGCTGGAAGGGGCTTGGGCGGATCTCTATCAGAGGAATTTCCACGATCCCCGACTCCCCCTTTGCGAGGGGAATGAGGGCCTCAAGGCCCCGACCGAGCGCCTGCCGTCCCATCGATCACCTCCTTGGCAAGATGTAGGTACGCCTCCGCCCCTGCCGAACGGATATCGTATAGGATGATCGGTTTCCCGAAACTCGGTGCCTCACTCAGGCGGGTACTCCGAGGAATCACGGTGTCAAAGACTCGCCCGGAAAAGTTCCGGCGCACGTCCTCTACGACCTGGCGGTTGAGGTTCAACCGGCTGTCATACATAGTAAAGACAACCCCCTCGATCTCAAGACCCGGGTTGAACGAGCGTCGAATGAGGCGCAGTGTGGTCAGGAGATTGGTGAGTCCCTCCAGGGCGTAATATTCGCACTGAATGGGAATGAGGACGGAATGAGCGGCTACAAGTGCGTTTAAAGTTAAGAGACCCAAAGAAGGGGGACAATCAACAAGAATATAGGCAAAATCACCTGAAATCTCGTCTAGGGCGCTCTTCAGCCTTTGCTCTCGCCCGTCCGCCGGGACCAGCTCGATCTCTGCACCGAGCAGGGCTACGCTCGAAGGGAGGATGTGGAGTGCGGGGATCGGACCGGGACAGAGCGCCTCAGAGGCTTTGGCCTCGCCCAGGAGAACCTCATAGATGTAGGGACCAGGCCCCTTCCGGGAGAGGCCGAGCCCGGACGTCGCGTTCCCCTGCGGATCGATGTCCACCAGGAGTGTGCGTTTGTCAGCCGCGGCGAGACAGGCAGCGAGGTTTATTGCGGTGGTGGTCTTGCCCACCCCTCCCTTCTGGTTGGTGACCGCGATCACCCGCGCCACCCGAATCCCCCAAGTTAGTGTCGTTCTAACCAGCTGAGCCGAACTTGATCAGCCCGTCTTGTTCTACCAGTGGTGGACGTGTGCGGCAAGGAGAATGGCGCAAATAATTTGGGCGGCATTGGCATCGATTCGAGGATAGCACGCCGCCTCGCCCAGGGAAAGGAGAATGTTTCACGTGACACGCTCCGGGCGAGCCTCGACCCCTGTTTCACGTGGAACAGTGCCGGCCCTGACAATGATAATGATGTCCCGGTCCGAACTCAGGTGGAGGACCCGCTCAATCTTGATGTCGGGGCGCCGAATGGTCTCGGCCTCCCTCAGCCATCTCAGCCCTACGGGCAGGACGAGACGCCCCTCCCTGTTCATAAACGGTGTGCAGAGAGCGACGGTCTCTGGGAGCCTCGTCACCGCCCTTGCGGTGACGAGATCGTAGGCCTCCCGGTGCGCCGGATCACGATGCAGAGACTCCGCCCTCGCCTGCAGGACTGAAATCCCGCGCAACTGGAGGAGGCGACAGACCTGTCTCAAGAAGGAGACCTTCTTTCTCATCGCCTCAACAAGGGTGACCGCGAGATCTGGGGCGGCAATCTTGAGGGGAATGCCGGGGAGACCTGCGCCGGTGCCGACGTCAATCAGCCGCAGGTTAGGCTTGACCTCAAACGCCTTGAGGAGGGTCAAAGATTCCAGGATCCCATGCCGAACCACCGCCTCGTCGGTCCGGAACCCAACCAGGTTCGCCTTTCGATTCCACCGCTTGAGCTCGGTGAGGTACGTGATGAAGTGCTCGATCTGCGCCTCAGTAAGGGCAAGGCCCAGCTTTGCTCCGCCGCGAGTCAGGAGTTTCTTTATCGCCTCGTCCATAGAGCGCGCCCCCCGCTCCGTAGGCCGTCCATAGCTACTTCCCGATACAAAAGTCCCGAAAGATCTGGTCGAGAATCGCCTCTGTCACGGTCTCCCCTGCGATCTCGCCCAGCGCGCTGAGCGCCCCACGGATATCCATGGCGACAAGCTCAACCGAGAGGCCCTCCCCCAGGGCACCTCGCGCCCGCTCAAGTTGTCTCTCGGCCCGCTCCAAAGCCTCCCGATGTCTCGGGCCCACCATCAGGATCGCCTCGCCCGCCGCGTCCCCGCCGAGGAGCCGCCCTATCTCACACCGGAGGCCCTCCACGCCTTGTCGGGTGAGCGCCGACGTGGAGAGGGGCTCCACCCCGAACTGGTTCTGGTAGACGGCCGACACGACGGCGGGCTTAAGATCGCTCTTGTTGACCACGAGGATTCGCGGCTGCGGCGACTCTGACCAGGCCTTGAGATCGAGGGGCGCAATTGGCTCGCTGCCGTCCACGACGACGATGGTGAGATCGGCCCGCCCTACGGCCTCCCGGGTCCGGCGTAGGCCCTCCATCTCAATCGGGTCCCGCGGCTCCTCTCGAAGCCCCGCGGTATCGATCAGGCGGATAGGGAACCCACGGATCTCGAGCTCCTCTTCCACGGTGTCCCGAGTCGTTCCCGGAACCACCGAGACGATCGCCCGCTCCCTCCCGAGCAGGGTATTCAAGAGACTCGATTTGCCCACATTGGGTCGGCCGGCGATCACCACGGTCGCCCCCTCCCGGAGGAGCCGCCCGTCTCTCGCCTTCTGAATAAGGGCCCCGACCCCCTCCTCGATGCGATAGATTCGTTTTTCAAGGTCACCGACCGCCGGCACATCAAGCCCCTCCTCGGGAAAATCGATCGAGGCCTCAAGGCTCGCGAGCACCGAGAGGAGCTCTGTCCGAAGCCCATCGACCTGCTCCGAGAGCCCCCCTCGAAGCTGTCGCACGGCCGCCCTGAGGCCGGCCTCGGTCTTTGCCCGAACGACCTCTAAGACCGCCTCGGCTTGGGCCAAGTCGAGTCGGCTGTTCAAGAAGGCGCGCCGGGTAAACTCCCCAGCCAGGGCAGGCCGTGACCCGTGCCGGAGGACTGCGTTGAGGATCGCCTGCACGGGGACGCGCCCGCCGTGGCCGTGTAGCTCCACCACGTCCTCTCCGGTGTAAGATCTCGGTCCCTTCATGAACACAAGGACAACCTCGTCAATCACCGCCCCGGTGCCCGAGTCGACCACATGGCCATGGTGGATCGTATGACTTGCAAATTGGCGGGGGTCTCTACCGAACGAGGACACGAAGACGTGGGAAGCCACCTCCAAGGCGTGAGGTCCACTCAGGCGGACAACCCCGATGCTCCCCTCCCCCGGAGGGGTGGCAATCGCGGCAATGGTGTCCTGGAAGGGATCGCCCGGTTCGACTCCGCTCACCGCTCTTCCTTTCCCGCACCCACCGAGAGCCCGAGTCCCCGGTTCATCCGGTATTGGTGTCCGATCTGGAGGACATTGTTCACCAGCCAGTACAGGACGAGTCCTGACGGCATCCCCCAAAAGATGAAAGTGAACATCACCGGCATGAGATAGAGCATCATCTGGGCCTGGCGGGGGTCCCCGCCCATTGGGCTCATCTTCTGCTGGATGAACATGCTGATTCCCATGATCACAGGGAGGCCGCGAACCGCGAACGCCTCGCCCATATACGGGATGGGGAAGGGCACGACAAAGAGGGTATCCGCGACCGAGAGGTTGTTGATCCAGAGCGCAAACGGGGCACGCCACAACTCGACCGAACTGGCCAGCGCGTTGTAGAGGGCGATGAAGATCGGGATCTGGATCACCATGGGGAGGCAGCCGCCCAGCGGGTTGACGCCGTGGCGCTTGTACAGCTCCATCGTCTCCTGATTCACCTTTTGCGGATCTTTCTTGTACCGCTCCTTGATCGCCTGAATCTTCGGTTGCAGCGCCTGCATCGCATGCATCGACTTGTGGCTCTTCTGCGCGAGGGGGTAGAAGCCGACCTTCTGCAGGATGGTGATAATGATGATGGCGACGCCGTAGTTGCCGGTGAAGCTGTGGAGAAACCGGAGGAAATAGAGGGCCGGTCGGGCCAGAAAATCGAACCAGCCCAGATCCACGAGCTTCTGCAGATCGTGCCCCGCCTCCCGGAGCCTCGCGATCTCCTTGGGCCCGGCAAAGAGCTGGAGCGTCACTCCTGTCTCTCCACCGGGAGGGATCTTCATCGTCGGGTACAGAAGACCTACAACCGGTCTCCCTTCGCCGTCCTTTCTGGCGACACTTGACGGGCCCGGCTCTGCGGGGATGAAGGCTGCGGTGAAATAGCGGTCCTGAATGGCCGTCCACGAGACGGCCCCGGATTTGGCGGTCTCCTGGTCACTCTTTTCCAGGGGTGGAGTGATGATCTTCCCGTCAATTCGGGCGACGATAGAGACCGAACCGACTTGCTGATCCGGGGCTCCAAGGCGTAGACCGGGTCCCCACTCGAGGCGAAGAGTCCCCTGGTGGGGCACGCTCCGCGGATTCTGGAGCCGTATCTCGACATCGGCCAGGTACCGCCCCGGATAGAGCACCAGCGTCTTCTCCAGCACGATCCCCGAGGCCTCCTGAAACTCCAGTACAACCCGCTGGGGTTTGGTGGGGTCGGGCGCGGGTCGCTCCACGATCCGATAGAGCCCCTGCCCTCCCTCTCCCCCTTCGACCCAGACGGCAAATGGGGTGGGCGTGCTGCGGTCGGGGAGCATCCCCACGAGATCGACGAACCCGCTCTCCTCCTGGTACTGTTTGAGCTGCCAGCTCCGAATCCCGCCTCCCCGATTGGTCAGGACTACCTTCACCAGGTCGGTTTCAAGCGTGATCGCCTCTTCCCGCTCGCCTCGCCTGGGCGCCCCGACGGGCCGCGGGCTCCTGGCTTGGGGCTGAGGTGCTGCCCCCTTTGCCGCAGGTTTCTCCTCGGCCGCCTCCTTCTTTGGCTCGGTTTTTGGCTCGGTCGGCGGAGGGGCCGGCGTGAAAAAGGCCTGGTACGCTAGGAGAACGATGACGGCCAGGGCGGCCGCCACAATGGCCCTCCGCTCCGTGTCTCCTCGATCGGGGTCCGGCAATTGAGTCACGGCTACCTCCCGCGTACCCGCCTTCCCTCAGCGCACCGGATCAATTCCCCCGGGGTGAAGGGGATGACATCTGAGCAACCGCCCAACGGACAGGATGATTCCTTGAACGAGCCCGTACCTGCGAATTGCTTCCTCGGCGTAGGCCGAGCACGTGGGGACAAACCGGCAGGCGGGGGGGAAGAGTGGGGAGAGAAACCGCCGATAAAGCGCGATCGCCTTTAGGCTAAGGCTAGCGAGGCCTAGATGGGCGTGCCGATTCTTCCGCATAGTGAGGAGGGAGGTCACGAAGGAGCCCGGCCCGTCTGAAGAGGTCCGCAACAATCTCCCGGAAGGTCTCGGCGTCGCCGCCAGAGAGATCTCGGTGCACCACCACGACCAGGTCGAGTCCGTCCGCCATCTTGGCCCGGTTCAGGCGAACGTACTCCCGCAGCCGCCGCTTGATGCGATTCCGAGCAACCGCGCCACCGAGGCGCGAAGCGACGGCGAGCCCCAGCCTCTGTCCAGGGCGGCCGCGACGGTACGCGAAGACGCTGACGCCTCGGCCAGAGACCTTTTCGCCGCCGCGGATGACTTCCCGAAACTCTTTCGTGGCGCGAATACGGTCCGCCCTCGAAAACCGATGCCTCACCTACGTCACCGCCAGCCGCTTTCTCCCCTTGGCCCGCCGCCGGGCCAAGACTCGCTGGCCCCCCGCGCTCCTCATCCGCCGGCGAAATCCGTGGGTGCGCTTTCGCTTAATGCGACTGGGCTGATAGGTGCGCTTCACTCCTCACGCCCTCTCCGAGTAACGTCACTCCGCCGAAGCGTTTCATCGTAGTCCTCTGCGATTCACTTGTCAATTTCAATCCACGCAGGCCCGGTAGAGGGCAAAAAGTAGTTGTAATTGTGGGGCCGGCATGCTATAAAAACCGTGCCAAGTTCTACCCCGGGCTTCTACCAGAAAACCCGGAGTCTGGCGGTGTATCCGTTCCTGAGATAGACCATAACTATTTGAATCAAAAGGATGTTACGGGTTTTCCACACATGTGGACAATCTTGTGAGTAACTCAAAGCCTTGTCCTAAGAGCTCTGGGGGGGCGTCGAGAGAATAAACGCGCGCCTGCTGCGGCTTGGCCCGTGTGGAAACGAATCAGGCCAGAGGTGGAGCGGCTTCAGGAGGTGTTGCCCTCGTGAAGCGAGGAAGGTCGGGCGCCCGCCGCGGAGAGTGGATAAGTCAGGGAATACGAATGGAAAAGGTGTGGGGAGGTGGGGAGAGGAGAGGAGCTCGACATGTTTTCCCGTCTAATCCCCATAGTATTCCATCCTCTGTCCCAAGGTAGATCCATTTACTCTCGGTGCTTTCCGCATTTCCACAGGCCCTCCTATCTCCTACGACTTAAGATATTATCTCTATAGGTCATAGAGAGGTCACTCTTGTATAATACGTAAGGGACCTATGAACTCATAATGGAGTGGAATAGGGAGGAAGGTGATGCGTGCCCAAGTAGGTCGGAATGCATTCCTGAGCACCTTGGCGCAGGTCCAGGGCGTTATCGAGGCAAAGAGAACTCTTCCAGTCCTCTCCCATCTCCTTCTCGAGGGAAAAGGAAACACCATTAGCCTCTCAGGCACCGACCTCGACGTTAGTATTCAGACCTCCCTTGAGGGTGAGGTCATGCACGATGGCGCTGTCGCGGTCTCGGGAAAAAAACTGTACGAGATCGTGCGCGAGCTGCCTGATGCCCCAATCGACCTTCGGTGGGAAGAGGGAAAAAATGTAGAGATCGTCTGCGCGAAATCGACCTTCCGTCTGAAAGGGATCGGACCAGAAGACTTCCCCGCCCTTCCCAAGGTCCCTGAAGGGGTCGGGATCACTATCACCCCCGAGACGCTTCGAACGATGATCCCAAAGACCCTCATTGCTGTCTCCACGGATCAGACGCGACCGACCCTGACGGGAGCTTTTTTGCAGGTGACAGAAGCGGATCTCTGTATGGTGGCTACAGACGGTCATCGCCTCTCACTCGTCAAGGCCCCTATTGAAAAGGGAAAGAAGGAACGGAGCCTCGAGGCCATCATCCCACGGAAGGCCCTGTCAGAGCTCGGGAAGATGCTCAAGGAGGAGACGGGGGATGTTCGACTGGTTCCCTTGGACCATCAGCTTGCCTTCCTCCTGAGCCACAGCCGCTTGATCACTCGGCTGATTGAAGGACAGTTCCCCAACTACCAGCAGGTCCTCCCGTCTCCGAGCGGCCCGAAAGCAGTGCTCCGCCGGGACGATCTCCTCGGCGCTCTTCGCCGCACCTCGACGATTGCGGGGGATCGGGCGACGCCAACCGTTCTCGAGTTGAAGGCGGGGCGCCTCATGATCTCCTGTACGAATATCGATCTCGGCGAGGCGAAGGAGGAGCTTTCTATGGAGTATCGAGGGGCGGAGACCACCGTCGGGTTCAACGCCAGGTACCTCCTGGACTTCTTGGGTGTGGTGGAGGAGTCGGAGGTCTCGATGCACGTCCAGGATCCGTTGTCCCCCGCCCTGTTCGAACCACACAAAGGGGAGGGCTTCAGCTGCGTCATTATGCCCATGCGGATATGATCCCTGTGTCCTTCCGCCCCGCCCGGGACGTTGTCGGAGAGCGGGGGCGGATTTTTTTTGGCGAGAGGCAATGAGAGGGTCGAGCGTGTAGGGGGGGTGGTAATGGCAGAAGACCGACAAGGAGCCCAGGAGGCTCCGACATACAGCGCGGAGCAGATCAAGGTCCTGGAAGGGCTTGAGGCCGTGCGGAAGCGGCCCGCGATGTATATCGGCGGCACCGGCCCCGAGGGGCTTCACCACCTGGTGTACGAGGTCGTCGACAACAGCGTTGATGAGGCGCTGGCAGGCTTCTGCGACCGCATCGAGGCGACCATTCACCTCGACAACAGCGTGACGGTGGTGGACAACGGCCGCGGGATCCCGGTGGATATTCATGAGCAGACGGGCCGGCCGGCGCTCGAGGTCGTGCTGACCACGCTTCATGCCGGCGGCAAGTTTGATAGCTCCGCGTACAAGGTCGCCGCCGGCCTGCATGGGGTGGGCGTTTCGGTGGTGAACGCCCTCTCCGAGTGGCTCGAGGTCGAGATCTGGCGCGACGGCAAGAGGTATCTGCAGCGGTACGAGCGGGGGAAACCGGCCGGGGAGCTCGAGGAGATTGGAAAGGCTCGGAAGAGCGGGACGCGGATCACCTTTTCCCCGGATGGAGAAATCTTTGCGGACCGAACCTTCAGCCTGGATACGCTCAGCAACCGGCTACGCGAGCTGGCCTTCCTCAACAAAGGGCTCCGGCTCATCCTGGCCGATGAGCGGGTCCAGCAGACACGCGAGTTCTACTATAGCGGGGGCATCAAGGCCTTTGTGGAACTGTTGAACGAGAACAAGGCTGTCCTCCACCCCAAGCCGATCTATATCGAGGAGACGCGGAACGGGACGGTCGTCGAGGTCGCGATCCAATATAACGACGGCTACAGCGAGACGGTCTTTTCTTTCGCCAATAACATCAACACCCATGACGGAGGCACGCACCTCATCGGCTTCCGGTCCGCCCTCACCCGCACCATCAACAGCTATGCGGCGGGCCGCGACCTCCTGAAAAACCTCAAGGCGACCCTTACCGGCGATGACATCCGCGAGGGGTTGACGGCCGTGATCAGCGTCAAGCTCTCCAACCCCCAGTTTGAGGGGCAGACCAAGGCCCGCCTCAACAATCCGGACATGAAGGGCCTGGTGGAGACCATCGTCAACGAGAAGCTGGGGGAGTTCCTGGAAGAGAACCCCGGGATCGGTCGCCGCATCGTGGAAAAGGTGGCCGAGGCGGCTCGGGCGCGGGACGCGGCCCGGCGGGCGAAAGAGCTGGCGCGGCGCAAGGGGCCCCTGAATGACGATGGGCTGCCGGGAAAGCTCGCCGACTGCTCCGAGAAGGACCCGGCGCTGTGTGAGCTCTATCTGGTCGAGGGGGACTCGGCGGGCGGTTCGGCCAAGCAGGGCCGGGATCGGCGCTTTCAGGCCATCCTCCCCCTGAGGGGCAAGATCCTGAACACGGAGCGGGCGCGGATCGACAAGGTGCTCTCCTCCGCGGAGATTCGGGTGATGATCTCGGCGCTGGGAGCGGGGATCGATCCGGAGTTCGATATCAGCAAGCTCCGCTACCACCGGATCATCATCATGACCGACGCCGATGTGGACGGGGAACACATCCGCACACTGCTCCTGACCTTCTTCTTTCGGCATCTCAGGCAGGTCGTGGATGGGGGGCATCTGTACATCGCCCAGCCCCCCCTCTACCGGGTGAAGCGCGGCAAGGCCGAGCGGTATCTCAAGGACGATCGGGCCATGGAGGAGTTCCTCCTGGAAGCGGCTGCGGATTCTCTCAAGGTCCACGCCGGCGCAGAGGGGGCGGCCTTCAGCGGACAGCGGCTGATCGGCCTCCTCCGCAAGATGGCCACGTGGCAGACCTGCCGGCGGGTCCTTGAGCGGCGCGGGCGAAACCCGGAGATCGTCGAAGCCCTGATCGGGATCGGGGGCATCGGGCGAGGGGGCCTCAAGGACCAGGAGAAGGTTGCGCGGCTCCTCGAACGGCTGCTGAAGGCGCTGCGCACCCAGGATGAGCGGAGCGCCCGGGCGGAGGGCGAGATCGAGTGGGACGAGGACCAGGAGGCCTGCCGTCTGGTGCTCACGCTGGGCGAGGGGGGAGCGCAGGGGCGCTCTGTGATCGATCAGGCCCTGGTGGGGTCGGTGGAGTATCGCGAGCTGGACGCGGCCGTGACTGCCCTCAAGGGCCTCGGGAGACCCCCATTCCGGATCGAGGCCGATGGGGAGACGGCAGAGGCGACCTCCTGGACCGAGCTCCACGAGAAGGCGCTCGCGCTCGCAAAGAAGGGGATGACCATTCAGCGGTACAAGGGGCTCGGCGAGATGAATCCGGAGCAGCTGTGGCAGACCACCATGAATCCGGAGACGCGGACACTCCTCAGGGTGACGGTGCAGGATGCGCTCGCCGCCGAACGGATCTTTACCACCTTGATGGGGGAACAGGTGGAGCCCAGGCGGCAGTTCATCGAGGAGCACGCCCTGGAGGCGGCGAACCTGGACATCTAGGGAGGCGAAGGCGTGCCAGAGGATCGGACTGAAGAGCCGCGGATCGGCGAGGTAAGACCCACCGACATCCACGAGGAGATGCGGCGGTCGTACCTGGACTACGCCATGAGCGTCATCATCGGGCGGGCCCTGCCCGATGTCCGGGACGGGCTGAAACCGGTGCACCGCCGGGTGCTCTACGCCATGCAAGAGCTGGGACTCGCCTTCAATCGCCCCTACAAGAAGGCGGCCCGGGTGGTGGGAGAGGTCCTGGGGAAGTATCATCCGCACGGCGATGCGGCCGTCTACGACACCCTTGTCCGTCTCGTCCAGGATTTCTCAATGCGCTACCCCCTGATCGACGGGCAGGGGAACTTCGGGTCTGTCGATGGCGATGCGCCCGCCGCGATGCGCTACACCGAGGTCAGGTTAGCCCGGATCGCCCAGGAGCTGCTTCGGGACATCGACAAGGAGACGGTCGACTTCGTCCCCAATTTTGATGACACCCTTCAGGAGCCGGCGCTCTTGCCGGCCGCCCTCCCCAACCTTCTCGTGAACGGCTCGTCAGGGATCGCCGTCGGCATGGCCACCAATATCCCACCCCATAACCTGGGAGAGGTGGTGAGTGCGGTGATCCTGCAGCTGGAGAACGCGGACGTCTCCCTCGAAGAGCTGATGGTGGTCCTCCCCGGCCCCGACTTCCCCACGGCCGCCTTCATCCACGGCCGCGCCGGAATCGAGGAGGCCTACCGGACGGGACGGGGGTTGATCCAGATGCGGGCGAAGGCCTTCGTGGAGAAGGGACGAGGGGGTCGCGAGAGCATCATCATCTCGGAACTCCCCTACCAGGTCAACAAGGCGAAGCTCATCGAGCGGATCGCCGAGCTGATTCGGGACGGGAGGGTGCAGGGCATCGCCGATCTCCGCGATGAGTCTGATCGGGAAGGGATGCGGATCGTCCTGGAACTGAAGAGGGACGAGACGCCCCGGCCGATCCTGAATCAGCTCTACAAGCACACCCCCATGCAGTCCACCTTCGGCGTCATCATGCTGGGTCTGGTCGAAAACCAGCCGAAGGTCTGCACGCTGAAGCAGCAGCTGCAATACTTCATCGCTCATCGGCGCACGGTGGTGGTGCGCCGGACCCGCTTCGACCTGCGAAAAGCGGAGGAACGGGCCCACATCCTGGAGGGCTATCGGATCGCCCTGGACCACCTGGACGAGGTCATCGCCCTCATCCGGCGCTCGCGAACGGTGGAGGACGCCAGGACGGGTTTGGTGCAGCGCTTCACCATGACGCCGACCCAGGCCCAGGCCATCCTGGACCTCCGACTCCAGCGGCTGACGGCGCTCGAGCGGCAGAAGATTCAGGACGAGTATCAGGAGACACTGCAGACCATCGCGCGGCTGCAGGCGATTCTGCAGAGCGAGGGGCTGGTGCGCCAGATCATCAAGGAGGAACTGCTGGCCCTCACGGAGGCCTATGGGGATCCCCGCCGGACCCAGATCGGGGAAGTGACGACCGAGATCAGCCTCGAAGACATGGTCGCCGACGAGGAGATGGTGATCACCATCACCCATGGCGGGTATATCAAGCGAAGCCCCCTCAGCGTTTACCGTGCCCAGCGGCGGGGGGGCAAGGGGATGACCGGCATGGCCCCCAAGGAGGAGGATTACGTCGAGCATCTCTTTGTGGCCACGACCCACAGCTACATCCTCCTCTTTACCAATCTGGGCCGGGTGCACTGGCTGAAGGTCCACGAGGTTCCCCAGCTCGGTCGGGCGGCGCGCGGGAAGTCAATTGCCAACCTCGTTGAGGTGCAGGCCGGGGAGCACGTGACCACCATGATCCCCATCCGTCAATTCGAGGTCGATCGGTATCTGGTGATGGCGACCAGACGGGGGGTGGTCAAGAAGACAGAGCTGAGCGCCTATGCCAACCCGCGGGCGGGGGGGATCATTGCGCTGTCGCTCGATGAGGGGGACGAGCTGATCGGGGTTGCCATGACGCGCGGTACGGAGGACATCTTCCTGGGGACCCGAAATGGGATGGCGATCCGGTTCAAAGAGGACGATGTCCGGCCCATGGGTCGGGCGGCGCGCGGGGTCACCGGAATCCGCCTGACATCCCGTGATCAGGTGGTCGGGATGGAGATCGTCTCTGAGGGGGCGCAGATGCTGACGGTCACCGAGCGCGGATTCGGGAAGCGGACCGATGTCTCCGAGTACCGAGTCCAGGGGCGTGGTGGCCAGGGGATCATCAATATTCGGGTGACCGACAAGAACGGCCCGGTCGTGGGGATCAAACAGGTCCGGGAGGAGGACGGGGTGATGATGATCTCCCAGGAGGGGAAGGTGACCCGCCTTCGGGTCCGGGAGATCCGCGATACGGGTCGGGCTGCACAGGGAGTGCGGCTTCAGGGCCTGGGGGAGGGGGACCGCGTGGCTGCGGTGACCGCCGTCGTGATGGAGGAGGACGAGGTCGCGGAGGCCGGGCCTGAACCTGTCGGGGGCACCCCTGAGCCGGCCGAAGGCCCCCCTGAGCTTGTCGAAGGGGACGAGCCCGAAGAGGAGTAAGGGCCCGGGCGATGCTGGACCTCAAGTTCATTCGGGAAAATGCTGGTCTCATCCGGGAGAAGCTTGGGCAGCGGGGAGCGGAATTTGACTTAGAGAAGCTGCTGAAACTCGACGCCGAACGGCGGCGGTTGGTGGTTGACATTGAGCAGTGGCGGCGAGAAAAGAAGGCGCTCTCTCGACAGGTGCAGGAGACCAGGGCGGGCGAGAAGCCCGCGGATGCGGCGACAGACCTGGTGAAGAGAAGCCGGGAAATTTCCAGCGCGCTGAAGGAGAGCGAGGACCGCCTGCAGGCCATCGAACAGGAACTGGGTAGCCTGTTGCTCCTGATTCCGAACCTCCCTCACGCTTCCGTCCCCGTTGGACACAGCCCGGAGGAGAATGTCGAGGTCCGCCGCTGGGGCACACCGCGGGCCTTTGATGGCGAGCCGAGACCCCACTGGGAGATCGGAGAGGACCTGGGGATCTTGGATCTCGCGCGGGCCGCGCGAGTAGCCGGGGCCCGCTTTCCGCTCTTGAAAGGGAAGGGGGCGCTCCTCGAGCGGGCCCTGATCAATTTCATGCTCGATCTGCACGTGCGGGAGCACGGCTACACCGAGGTGTTCCCACCGCTTTTGGTCAGCGAAGACAGTATGACGGGCACCGGGCAGCTCCCCAAGTTCGCCCACGAGCTCTTCAAGACGGCGGACGATCCCTATTTTCTCATTCCCACGGCGGAGGTCCCCGTCACCAACATGCACCGGGAGGAGATCCTGGAGCCCGGGACGTTACCGCTGAGTTACGTGGCGTACACGCCCTGCTTCCGGCGGGAGGCGGGCTCGTACGGGAAGGATACGCGGGGGATCATCCGCCAGCACCAGTTCAACAAGGTCGAGCTGGTGAAGTTCGCGGAGCCGGCGAAGTCATACCAAGCCTTGGAACAGCTCACCGCGGATGCCGAAGAGGTCTTGAAGCGGCTTCATCTTCCCTACCGAGCGGTGGTCCTTTGCACGGGCGACCTGGGCTTTGCCGCCGCCAAGACCTACGATCTTGAGGTGTGGTTTGCGAGCCAGCAGGTCTACCGGGAGGTCTCTTCCTGCAGTAACTTCGAGGATTTTCAGGCACGGCGGGCCGCCATTCGCTACCGCGCTCACCCGGGGGCGAAGGCAGAATTCGTGCACACCTTGAATGGCTCCGGCGTCGCCATCGGTCGGACCTGGGCCGCCATCCTCGAGAACTACCAGGAGGCCGACGGTACCATCACCATCCCCGAAGTTCTCCGACCGTACATGGGCGGCCTCACGAAAATCGAACCCTAGGGGTAAACGGTTCAGGGTTCATAGTTCATGGTAATTTGGGCAGGGACGTCGTATACTTACATGTGCGCTCCGGACCCTGAACCTTCAACCCCGAACCCTGAACCAACGTGGAGGGGTGGCCGAGTGGCTGAAGGCGGCGGTCTTGAAAACCGTTAGGCGAAGAGCCTCGTGGGTTCGAATCCTACCCCCTCCGCCATAGACCATCCTGCAACGCAGGATGGTCGTTCAGTGTAGTGCAGAGTGCAGAATTGTGCAGGAACCAATGGAGAGGTGGCCGAGCCAGGCTGAAGGCAGCCGCCTGCTAAGCGGTTGTGGGGTGTTGAGCCCTACCCCGGGTTCGAATCCCGGCCTCTCCGCCATGTCTTATTGCTAGAAGGCTGGAAGGCTGGGACGCTGGAATGCCCAGGGAGAGAAGCTTTAGGTTTAAGCTTTCTAGCCTCCTAGCGTTCTAGCATTCTAGCATTGAGCCGCGCCCATAGCTCAGCTGGATAGAGCGACGGACTACGAATCCGTAGGTCAGAGGTTCAAATCCTCTTGGGCGCGCCACCCATCAATGACTCAGCCCACGCATCAGGAAAAGAACACCAAGAGCTTCAACTGTACGGGCAGGCGACGCAAGCTACAAAGCTTGCGGGATTCCCTTATGGGCGCGGGCGAGGGCTCCTCTGCCCATCGTTCATTGTTGAGACATGGCGTGCTTATTCTGCAGGTCTTTGAGGTAGCCAAAACCCACCAGCTTGCGTCCTTCCTCATCCCACAGGCGAAACGTGAGCGATTTTGAGCTAGCGAATAATGTAATGGGTTTCACTTCCTGGAACATAGGGTTCTCTTCGTGGCACCTTTCCAGGTTGTAATTGGGAATGCGGGGGCTCAGGTGATGAATGTGGTGGAACCCTATGTTGCCAGTGAACCACTGCAGAATCTTGGGCAGTTTATAGAATGAACTGCCCCGTAGGGCCAGGGTCACGTAATCCCAATGTTCGTGACGCTCCCAGTAGACCCCTTCATACTGATGCTGCACGTAAAACAACCACACCCCAGCCGCGCTGGCAATCATTACAATGGGCAAGTGCACCGATACGAATGCCTTGATACCAATAGTGACACCCATCAGGGCCACAATGCCCAAGATCGCCAGATTTGTCCAACACACGCTGTGGCGCTCTCGCTTGCTTGCGGTTGGCCCTGCAAAACGATGCCTAATCAGGAAGATGAAAAGGGGCCCAATAACAAACATTACCAGTGGATTGCGGTACAGCCGATACTCAAGCCGCCTGCGCGGCGACAACTCCAGGTATTCCTTCACCGTTAACGTCCAGATATCCCCCACCCCCCGTCGGTCCAAATCGCCAGCGGTGGCATGATGCATCGCATGTTCGCGTCGCCAGCCAAAATAGGGCGTAAGCGTGAACACACCCGCAATAAACCCCCCAAGGTCATTGGCTTTCTGGGATTTGAAAAACGCAGCGTGCCCGCAGTCGTGAAAAATGATAAAGATGCGCACCAAAAAGCCTGCTGCGAGAGCCGACAATGCCAGCGTAATCCAATAGGAAACTTCCAGGCTGCGATACATCAGGTACCACAGAATGCAATAGGGGATGACTGTGTTGACAACCTGCCACACACTGCGCTGCAGATCCGGATTCTCATACTTGGCCACAGCCTGCCGCCAGGACACTTTGTTCGTTGCGAGGTTATCTGCTGTTGGAACTGAATTCATGTCCTGTCTCCATGAAAAAAGTAGACGGGGAGGCCCATTAAGTATGTCGCCCTACTTGATGAGCTGCGCACCGCAATCCATGCAATAAGTGTTCCTACGCCGCCGGCTCTCCACATGTTCTTCTTCGCTGCATTTCTTGACGATAATGTTCGCGCTTACCACCTCACCACAGTTCGGGCAGTACCGGACTGGGGCGTCGGCGCGCCTGTGATTCAGGTTCGGACACCATTTTCGCTGCATTGTGCTGATCCCCTGTCGATTTCACACACGCACTGCGCTACTACCATCGCTCATCCTTGCGCCTCAGAGCCCGGCTGAGTTGTCGGCGGCGTCGACGGGTAGCCTCTCGAATCTTGCGGCGCTTCCGCTCCCCCGGTTTCTCATAGTTCTGCTTCCGCTTCAGCTCCCGGAGGATCCCGTCACGAAGTACCAGGCGCTTCAAGGTCCGGAGTGCCGATTCGACACCCCCCTTTTCTCCCTTCCTCCCTCCCCCTCAGCGGCTCCAAGGGGAGCGTTTCCAACGTCCCGCGTGCCCGATACCGAGGTTCTTCCACGCCATGGGGTCGTAAAAAAAGAGCCCTCAAAAGCTCGCGAAGCCTTTGGGGGCTGTGAAAGCAACAAGAGTTGCGTTCGGTCGGAACCGTTGCCCACGCTTAATGACCGTACAAGCGATCCCACGCGGTGTCAAGAAAAATAACTGAGCGCCCCTCCTGATTGGCCCGAACCGCCCCTCGTTGCATTCCTTGAAGCGGCACCTCTGTCGTGTGCCCACAGGTCCTTGGGCTAAGCTGAATCGGCATGAGAAGAGGATACAGCATTGGCATAGAAAGTGCAAAAAAGGGGCGCGGGAGCGGCGTCTCGATGAAAGCTGACAGACAGGGCCAAAGGCCGATGACGAGCGATGGAACGGGGGAGCTACCGCCGGGGACGATCCTGGCGGTGGATGATGACCCCAAAGCCCTCGGGACCTTTGAAACCTATTTGAAGGGGGCGGGGCTTGACGTCCTGACCGCCATGAGCGGAGAGCAGGCGCTCGGTGCCGTCAGGAGAGCGAGCCCTGACATCGTCCTCCTCGACCTCAGCATGCCCGGCATGAGCGGCCGCGAGGTGCTGCGGGAGCTCAAGGCGCGAAAGGAGACCAGCGACATCCCCGTCATCATCGTTACGAGCGTGGGCCAGATGGCCGAGAGGGAAAAAGCAATTCACGAGGGCGCCGATGACTTTCTGACAAAACCCATCGGCCGGCGCGAACTCCTCATGCGGGTACGGACGCTCCTCAGACTCAGGCGCTTGCACCGGGATCTCGAGCGGACGCTCAGCTCCCTGCATGAGCTGGAGGCGGCCCGGTATGCTGGGGGGGCGGCTCACGATCTCCTCAAGGGCCCACCCTCGCGCTCCCCCTTGGCGACGATCCTCATCGTTGAGGACGAGCTGCTCGAACGGGCGATCTACGCTGACCTGCTCCGAGACCACGGCTACACGGTCCTGACGGTGCCCACGGCCCATCAGGCCCTCGAGCTCTTACGGTTCCAGAAGGTCGACGTCATTTTGGTGGACCTGGTGCTCCCGGGTATGTCTGGCCCCGAGCTCATCGAACGATTGAAGATCGTCACGCCAGACACGCCGGTGATCGTGGTCACCGGCCATCCCTCATCCCACAACGCGGTCACCGCCCTGAGGCTTGGCGCCTTTGACTTCATCATCAAGGGGTTCAAGAGCGAGGTCATGCTCCATGCCGTGAAGCGGGCGCTGGAAAAGCGGCGGCTCGAGCTCCAGACCCGGACCCTGCTCTACGAACTCAAGGCCAAGGTGGCTCAGCTTTCCGAACGGCAGCCGTAACACTCCGACCTGGTTGCCCTCGCCGTATCAGTCTGTTATACTCTCCGCATTCTGACAGGAAGGAATCTGTGGGGTCGCCGAGAGAGACAACCCACGAGGGGCATCTCTTGTGGATGGATGTGGCGCTCCAGGAGGCCCGCCGGGGGGGCGAGACGGGAGAGGTGCCGGTGGGGGCTGTCCTGATCCAGGATGGGGTCGTCTTGGCTGCCGCGCATAATCAACCCATCGCGCTTCAGGATCCGACGGCGCATGCCGAGATCCTGGTGCTCCGGGCGGCGGGGCGGCAGGTCGGCAACTATCGGTTTCCCGAGGCCACGCTATATGTCACCCTAGAACCGTGTGTGATGTGCGCCGGGGCTTTGCTCCATGCGCGGGTGGCACGGCTCGTGTACGGCGCCGCCGATCCCCGGGGAGGCGGCGTCGAGAGTGTCTACCGTCTCCTTGATGATCCGCGGCTCAATCATCGGGTCAAGGTGGTGAGCGGTGTGCGGGCGGAGGAGTCTCAGGCCCTCCTGCAGGAATTCTTTCTGGCCCGGCGGCAGGCACCCGAGTCCTGCGGCTTGGGATGGGCGAGTGCCGTTCCAACGTATCGCCCCGAACAAGCCTAGTCTTGGCAGTGCACGCTTCCGTATCGGGTAAGAAGAGTTGGAACGGCACGAGCAGGAGGGGTACCGAAGTGGATGTAACGGGCCCGACTCGAAATCGGGTTGTCCCGCGATGAGCGGGGCACGTGGGTTCGAATCCCACCCCCTCCGCCATGAACAAGGTCCAACGTCCAACGTCAGTGCCCGAGGCAGACCGCTTCTCATTTCATTCTGTTGACTTTGGACATTGGACGTCGGACATTGGACGGGTTACACGCGGAGAGGTGGCCGAGCGGTTTAAGGTGCGCGCCTGGAGAGCGTGTGTGGGGTGACACCCACCCCGGGTTCGAATCCCGGCCTCTCCGCCATTATGAGCGTCGAGCGCTGAGTGATGAGGACGGCCCTCAGTCCTCATTGCTCTTAGCTGTTCTGAAGAATCCTTGGCCGTGCTAGATGGGGAGCTAGCGGTGCCCTGAACCCGCAATCCGCTATAGCGGGATTGAACTCCTGCCCGAGGTCCTGGATCTCCGGGTGATCTGCCCGGGGTTGGGGCGTCGAGGGTCGGGTCCTGCGCAAGGGGGATCCGTGAACCCCGTCAGGTCCGGAAGGAAGCAGCGGTAAGCGGTCTGCCTCCTGTGCCGCGGGGGCGCCCGGCCGGAGCCTTCGGTCCTGGGTAAGTGCCGGCGGTTGGGATCGACGGCAGGTGCACGGCCAAGGATCTTCTTTGGTTCAGAGTTCATGGTTCAGGGCAGGTGACCGTCCTGCGGCTCCTCTATGAACTCTGAACCATCAACCATGAACGAGGGATCTATGTCCTACCAGGTACTAGCGAGGCGGTGGCGCCCCCAGACCTTCGACGAAGTCGTGGGACAGGAGGCGGTCACCCGGACCCTCAAAAATGCGCTCCAGCAGGGCCGCGTGGCTCACGCCATTCTCTTTGCGGGTCCTCGGGGGGTCGGTAAGACCACCACTGCGCGGATTCTCGCCAAGGCCTTGAACTGCGACAGTGGTCCAACGCCTGAGCCTTGCAACCAGTGCCTCAACTGCCGAGAGATCACGGCAGGCGCTGCCGTGGACTGCGTAGAGATCGATGGCGCTTCGCACACCGGTGTCGAGCATGTGCGGGATCTGCAGGAACAGTTGATCTACCAGCCGGTCAGGGGCCGCACCAAGGTCTACATCATCGATGAAGTTCATATGCTCTCCCTCTCGGCTTTCAATGCCCTCCTGAAGACCCTGGAGGAGCCGCCGCCCAAGGTGGTCTTTATCCTCGCCACGACCGAACCGCACAAGGTCCCCCCCACGATCCACTCCCGCTGCCAGCGCTACGACTTTCGTCGGATTGGCCAGGGCCTGCTTACGGAACGTCTTCGGGCGATTGCGGAGGCTGAAGGGGTAGACGTGGCTCCGGAGGCCCTGACCGCTCTCGCCCGGGCGGCCGATGGGAGCCTGCGTGATGCCCAAAGCATCCTCGATCAGGTGATCACCTATGGAGGCGAGCGGGTGACTACCGAGATGGTGGCGGCCGTCCTGGGATGGACGGCGCCCGAGGTGGTCCGGGCAGTGATGGGGGCCTGCTTGGCGGGGGACCCGGGGAAGGTCGTGGAACTTGTCGGCGAGCTCGCCGCCACTGGGGGAGATCTTCGCATCTTTGTCCTCGACTTGTTGGAGCAGCTCCGCTCGCTCCTGCTTGTGAAGCTCAGCCCCAAGGCAGGAGAGATCCTAGGGCTTGCTCCGGAGGTCATGCGGGATCTCGAGCAGCGGGCGGCGCACGTGGAGATTCCCCACCTGGAATTGGCGCTGCGATTTCTCTTGGATGCCGAGGGGGAGATGCGGCGGGCGTCCCAACCGCGCTATGTCCTCGAGATGGCGCTGGTCCGGATGGCCGAGGCTCGGGGGCTGGAGTCCCTGGGAAGCCTGATCAAACGCCTGGAGTCCCTGGAGGGGCGCCTGGGGGTCGTCCCCCAGCATTCCGCTGCCCAGCCTGGACTTTTCACGCCTCAGGAGAAAGCCGACCCCCCTAGTCCGCCGCCGGCCGCCATCGGGCATGAAGACCGATGGCATGAGGTGCGGCGGCGGATCGGTTCGGAGCGGCGCTCCCTGGGTGTTCTCTTAGCCGAGGCCGAGGTCACGTTGGAGGGGGAGACCTTGACGCTGACCTTTGCCAATGGAAATCATTTCGCTCGCTCCACCCTGGAGGACCCCGAGGTCCGTAGCCTCCTCGCCTCGACCATCTCCGCGGTCTACGGCAGACGCCTGCAGGTGGCCTACCGCTTTCTCCCTTCGGCGGTGGGAAAACGGGAGGAGCCGGCCCGGATGCCTGCTCGGAACCACCCCCTGGTTCGAGAGGCGCTCGAGGTGTTTGGGGGTCGGGTCGTCGAGGTTGAGGAGGGAGGAGAGATCGTCTCTCACCGAGGTGAGCCATGAAGGGATTTGGCGATCTCATGAAGCAAGCCCAGAGGATGAAGGCGGAGCTGGAGCGGATTCAGGAAGCGGCCGCCACACAGCGGGTGGAGGGCTCGGCCGGCGGGGGGATGGTGACGGTGACGGCTGACGGCCGAGGGGAGATCGTGGCGGTCCGGATCGACCCCGAGGTGATTCAGGGCGGGGATCTGGAGATGCTGCAGGATCTCATCGTGGCCGCCACTAACGAGGCCTTGCGCCGGTCCCGGGACCTGCTCACGAGTGAGATGGGACGGCTGACCGGCGGCCTCAACCTACCGGGACTCTTCTAGAGACCATGGTGATCCGGTACGCTTCCCCCCTCAACCGGCTCGTCGATGTCCTGATGCGTCTTCCGGGTGTGGGCGCGAAGACTGCCCAGCGCCTTGCCTTTTACCTTCTGAAGGCTTCCCGGGAGGAGGCCATGACCCTGGCCGAAGCCATCGTGGAGCTGAAGGAGAAAATCCGCATCTGCGAGCGCTGCGGGAATATCGCTGAGGCGGAGCAGTGCCTGATCTGCCAGGACCCGACCCGCGACGGCAGCAGCCTCTGTGTGGTGGAAGAAGCGAACGACCTCTTGGCCATCGAGCGGACCGGGACGTTCAAAGGGCTGTATCATGTCCTCCAGGGGTCCCTCTCGCCGATTGAAGGGCGAGGCCCGGACCAGATTACGGGGAAACAGTTGATAAATCGTTTGCGGTCCGGAGAGGTGAAGGAGGTCATCCTGGCCACCAACCCGAATGTGGAGGGGGAGGCCACAGCCCTGTACCTCGCCCGCCTGATAGCCCCCCTCGGGGTGCGGGTCACCCGGATTGCCCATGGCCTCCCCGTGGGGGGGGATCTGGAGTACGCCGACGAGGTCACGTTGGGCCGGGCTCTCGAGGGGCGGCGGGAGCTGGGGTAGGACACATGGCACGAAAGTTGAAAGCAGACTCTCTTGGAACTTTACGGAGGGTCTGTGCGTTCCATAACCGATCTGGTCATCTACGAAGAGGACCTCAGCCGGATCAACGCCTGCCTGTCTTCCCTGCAGCGCAAGGCCCGGAGTGCGGCGGTTCTCCTCATCGACACGAGCGGGCAGCTCATCGCCAGCGTGGGAGAGACGGACGCGCTTGATGCAACGCCGCTCGCGAGTCTCGCTGCGGGGAGTATCGCCGCCGCGGGGGCGTTAGCCCAGCTCCTGGGCGAGAAGGAATTTTCTTTTGTCTTCTACGACGGAGAGAAGAAGCGTCTCCACCTCTCCCTCATCGGGGGCCGCGCCATCCTGCTGGTCCTGTTGGATCAGAACTCGGCCGTGGCGCTGGTCCGCCTCCAGGTCAAGAAATTCTCCAGGGAGATCGAAGAGGTTTTCACTGACCTCTCCAGGCGGCCGGACACGGTCGCGGAGGGAGGAGGCCCTCTTTCGAAGTCCAACATAGGCGAGATCACCGACGACGACGTCGAAAACCTTTTCGGCAAGGGTTAAGGGATGTCCTTTATCAACTACGCGGCTCGGGAGATCAACTGCAAGCTGGTCTACTACGGCCCAGGTCTCTGCGGCAAGACCACGAATCTGCAGCATATTTACAAGAAGGTGGACCCCGGGGCGAAGGGCAAGCTCATCTCGCTGGCCACGGAAACGGAGCGGACGCTCTTCTTTGATTTCCTGCCGCTGGAACTGGGGACGATCCGAGGGTTCAAGACGCGCTTCCACCTCTACACGGTTCCTGGCCAGATCTTCTATGAGGCCAGTCGCAAGCTGATCCTGAAGGGGGCCGACGGGGTCGTTTTTGTTGCCGACTCGCAGCTTGAACGCATGGAGGCCAACATCCAGAGCCTGGCCGATATGCGGCAGCACCTGGGTGACCAGGGGATCGACCCGGACAAGATCTCCCTGGTGATCCAATATAACAAGCGGGACCTCCCGAACGCGATCCCTATCGATGAGCTGCAGAAGGCCCTCAATCCCCGCAATCTCCCCTGGTTCGAGGCGGTCGCCTCTCAAGGAACCGGCGTCTTCGAGACGCTGAAGGCCATCGCCAAGATCGTCATGCAGGAACTGCAGAAGAAGACGTAGTCCCTTCTTGGGTGATTCCTTTGGAGTGCCCGCCGCGGTTCGATTGACGGTCGTGCCCCTTTTGCGTTAGCATACGGGTGGAATTCCCCGGTAGCTCAATGGTGGAGCGAGCGGCTGTTAACCGCTAGGCTGCAGGTTCGAGCCCTGCCCGGGGAGCCACCCTTCGCTCGTCCTTGCACAGAGCACACCCGGAGGCTAAGGCTACCCCTCCAAGACCCCTACTCCTAAAGGACCTGTACCCGAAAGAGCTGACGCTGTGGACCCGCGTGTACCCTGGGGAAGGGGGCAAGCCGGGAGGGATCAATTGACATGGCTCGGGTGCTGATTGCAGGATGCGGCTATGTCGGTACCGCTTTAGCTGAGCGTCTGGTGGCCGAGGGGCATGTGGTCTGGGGTCTACGGCGTCACCCCGAGGGCCTGCCGCCCGGCGTGCGCCCCCTGGCAGCCGACCTCACGGATCCCGGGACACTTCGAAATCTCCCGAGCGGCTTGGAGTGTGTCGTCTACATGGCGGCGCCCGATCGCCTGGACGACGAGGCCTACCGGAGCATTTACGTGGAAGGGCTCTCTCATGTCCTCGACGCCCTCCGGCGCCAGGGGCAGGAACCTCGGCGCATCTTCTTCACGTCGAGTACCGTCGTCTACGCTCAAGCGAATGGGGAATGGGTGGATGAGAGGTCGCCAACCGAACCAGTCCACTTCTCCGGCACTCGCATGCTCGAGGCGGAGCGCCTGCTCCTTGGCAGTCCCTTTCCCGCTACCATCCTCCGGCTCGGCGGTATCTACGGTCCAGGTCGGGTGGGCCGGATCGAGCGGGTGCGTCGGGGTGAGGCTGTCTGCATCGATGGCCCGCCCACCTATACGAATCGGATTCACCACGACGACTGTGCCGGCGCGCTGCAGCATCTCATGGCGCACCCTCAACCGGAGGACCTCTATATCGGGGTGGACGATGAACCGGCGGATGAATGCGCGGTCCTGCGATGGCTGGCGGCCCAGCTCGGTGTGCCTCTGCCGCGTGTGGAGCGTTCCGCCGATCTTGGCCCGCGGCGTCAGCGGGGGAACAAACGCTGTCGCAACGCCAGGCTCGTGGCTTCAGGATATATCTTCCGGTACCCGACCTTTCGGGACGGGTACGGCGCACTGCTTTCTTGTAGTGCACCCTAGCCCTTCTCCTCTTCCATCGAGAGGGGACGCCCTCGGGTGGAGATGCACATTGACGCCCCTTCCATCCCTCGGGTACCATGGGAAGAGGTGATCGCCGAAGCGTCCCGAAACGCACGGGGTGAGGATGGTGAACACAGCGGAAAAGCGCTTACTCGAGCTGATTCGCGAGCGTGCCTATCGCTACAGCCCGGAGGCTCCGTTTCAGCTCGCATCGGGGAGGCTGAGTCCGCATTACGTGGATCTCAGGGCGCTGTTGTGCGCGCCGGAGGCACTGGTGGCGACAGGGACCATTCTCTTTGATCGCATCAAGAGGTTCGAGCGCGAGGCACACACGAAGGTGGACGCGATCGGCGGTCCTGCCGACGGGGCGATTCCGATGGCGGCGGCTGTGGCGTTCCACAGCCATCAGGTGGCGGAACCGATCGAGACCTTTTTTGTCCGGAAGGAGCCCAAGGGGCACGGGCTCAAGAGATGGGTCGAAGGACACGGCACGCCGGGATCCAGGGTCGTGATCGTCGATGATGTGGTCACGACGGGGAGTTCGACCCTGAGAGCGATTCAGGCCGCCACCGAGCAAGGATTCGAGGTCGTCAAGGTCATTGTCCTCGTGGACCGCCTCGAGGGGGGTAATGAAAAACTCTCGAATCTCGGCATCCCATACGAGGCGATTTTCACTCTGGGCGACATCGCGGCCGTCCCCTCCCGTCAGCCCTAGGTCGAAGAGTTTCTGTTCGGCACGATCCCTGATCCTGCATTTCGATGCGGCCCGGCGCATTGCCTGGCCACGCTCCTCGCGCGTCCGGTCTCTCGTTCTCGATTGCTTGTCCTGGGGCTGCCGATGCGAGAGGCGACACATGGTGCCGGGCGGGACAAAGGAGCGGCATGAAGGTGCACCGCGGGTGGATGATGTTGGTGCCGGTAAGCCTGTTCATCCTGGGTGTTTTTCTGGTTATTGTCCAGGGGCGGGGAAGCAAAGCGGCTCCGGAGATCCGGCCGGAGGTGGGATACCTCGCCCCGGACTTTACCCTGCCGAGTCTCGATGGGCAGACGGTTCGCCTGTCGGACTTCCGCGGGAAGAAGGCAATACTCCTCAACTTCTGGGCGACCTGGTGCGCTCCGTGTCGCCTGGAAATGCCCACGATAGATAAGGCCTACCAGGAGTACAAGAGCCGCGGCCTCGAGATCCTGGCGGTCAGTCTTGATGCCGGATCGAATAGTGTCGTGAAGAACTTCATGCAGGAGTTGAAGCTGGACTTTCCGGTCCTCTTGGATCCCGACATGGAGGTGCTGCGCCTGTACCGGCAGTTCAGCATTCCGGCGACTTTCCTCATCGATAAGCAGGGGATTGTCCGACACCGGGAGCTGGGCTACCGTGACTGGACCGACCCAGAATCCCGGAGGCTGCTCGAGGCGATTGTGAGGTAGCGAGGTCGAGGACCATCGGAGACCTATGATGAAAGACAGGCACCTCATCGAGCGACCAATGCTCGTCGTGCTTCTGCGGGGGCTTCTCATCCTCGTGCTCATCGGGGCGGTGGGTGTCCTCTGGTTCTGGCAAGGCCCAGCGATCCGATCCTGGTTGAGCGGAAAACGGCCGGGTGAGGCGTTGGACGTTTTCGGGAGTGTGCCTGACTTCTCTTTGATCGAGCGAAGCGGACGGAAGATGGGACGCTCCGACTTAGCGGGAAGAGTCTGGATCACTAACTTCATTTACACCCACTGCCCCGACACCTGTCCCTTGCAAACTGCCCAGATGGCCAAGCTTCAGGCGGACTTCGCGGAGGATAAAGATCTCCGACTGGTCTCCATCACCGTGGACCCGGAACGGGACACTGTCTTGGTCCTCTCCCAGTACGCAAAGCGTTACGGCGCTGATCCCGAGCGATGGTTGTTTCTGACTGGCGAGAAGAGCACGATCTACCGCCTCGCCCTAGAGGGCTTTCGGCTAAGCATGGTCGATCCGGCGGAGGGAGTCAAGAGTTGGTTTTTCGGGCCCATCACTGTATTGGCGGATCATGGGGAGACGGGAAAGCAGTTTATCCACAGCTCCCGGTTTGTGCTGGTGGACCGTCAGGCCCGTATCCGCGGCTATTACCAGAGCGCCGAAGAGGACGCGCTTCAGCGTTTGCGTCGCGATGTGCGGATCTTGCTCCGGGGAGAAAAATGACGACGCGAGGACTGGCGACGACGCTCATGATCGGATTCACCTGGATTCTCTTGAGCAGTGCCAGTGTTTCGGCACCGCCTCGGTTCAGCCCGGTCGATCAGATCCACCACATTCACGGTCTCGCCGTCGATCCGAACGATCCCGCCATCGTCTACATCGCCACTCACGGGGGTCTCGTCCGTCTTGTGGACGGGAAGCGCTGGGAATACGTGGGCGAGGGTCGCTCTGACCTGATGGGCTTCACCGTTCATCCATCAGAGCGGGGCGTGATGTACGTCAGCGGTCACCCCGATCACTCATCCCACCTGCCAAACCCCATCGGCGTGATGGTCAGCCGAGATGGAGGGCAGAGCTGGCAGCCTCTCGCCCTCGCAGGAAAGGTGGATCTTCACGCGATGACAATCGGGGCCGATGGCAAAACCCTGTACGGATGGAACGTGAGCGGCGCGCCGGGACTCTACCGGATTTCGGTAAGGGAGGGCACCTGGGCGAGGGTGGATGCGACAGGGCTTCAGGACGTGTTTGGTCTGGCGGCCCATCCGGAGCAATCTGATACGCTACTTTCCGGCACCCGTGATGGACTCGTAATGAGCCGGGACGGGGGAAGGACGTGGTCGCCCGTAAGCGGGGCGCTGTCCGGCGCTCCAGTAACGGCGGTGGCCTATCACCCGAAGAACCCACGGACCCTCTATGCCTATGCAGCACGGCCGGACCTCGGGCTCATCAGGAGCGAGGACGGCGGAGAGCAGTGGAAGAGCCTCGGTTTCTTCCTCGGCGAGAAGGATGCCGTGAACGTCTTTGCCATCTCGCCCCATCAGCTCGAGATCATCTACGTTTCCACCTTCACTTCGGATCTTTACCGCTCGGAAGATGGCGGGAAGCGATGGCAACCTCTGGTGAGGCACGGAAGGCCGACGAGGCGATGAGAAAGTATCAACCCCGCTGGGCCAGGAGACCTTGGTTGCGGTTTCCCCCTTCATGAAACGGAGGGATCCGGTTGTCGCCCTTCCCGGGAGCGGTGGCGCTCCTCGTCGATGTCGGGTTCCACATGGACCACCATGTCCGCCAGCTCCGGGAACCGCTCCTTGAGCGAGGCCTCGACCCGGTGGGCGATCTCATGAGCTTTGGCCACGGTGAGCTGGGGGTCGACCAGAATATGCAGGTCCATGTAGATGGCGTCGGGGAATCCGCGACTGCGGACGGCGTGGCACTCATGGACCCCCTCGACCTCGAGGGCGGCCTGCTCCACGGCGGGTGGGTGCAGACGCGAGGCGTCGGCCAGGACGTAGAGGCTCTGGCCGATGATCCGAATACCGCTTCGCGCGATCAGGACGACGATGAAGACGGCTGCGGCCAGATCGAGGCCGGGGTATCCGGCCTTGGCGGCGATGAGGGAGGCGACCACGGCTACAGAAGCGTAGAGGTCGCTTCGCGTGTGCAGGGCATCGGCCACCAGGATCTCGCTCTGGAGGCGTTGGCCGACGCGGGTCTCGTACCAGCTCACGAAGACATTCACCCCCATCGTGATAATCATAACCGCGAAGCTCGTGAGGGTGACGTGGGGTGACGTCCCCGCCCGCCATCTGCTGAACGCCCCCTGGCCGATCTCGAGGGCGGCCAAGAGGAGGAGAAAGGAGATGCCCAGGGCGGCGAAACTTTCGAATTTTCGGTGCCCGTACGGATGGGAGCGATCCGCCGGGAGGACCGCGACGGTTATGGTGATGAGGCCGATGATGTTGGCAGAGCCGTCGAGCAGGGAATGGAAGCCGTCCGCCACCATGCTGAGGGTCTCGGACCACGACCCGTATCCGAGCTTGAGGGCGGCCACCAACCAGTTGAGGACCAGGGTCGTTGCGAGGACGGTTCGGACCTTGACCGCCCGTTCCCGGTGGGATATGGACACTGCCTCTCTCCTTGCTTGGGGGCCAAGCCGCTCCATGGCACCTACCTCACACACTGCCGGACAAGGTCTACCATCACGGGCCGTGCCCTGCATTCTATTATAGAAGCCGGCCGTCTCCCAAGCCACTCCGGGGATGGGCATCTCTTGTTGCTATTCTTGGCAGGCACAGGGGACACGTTCGGAGCGCTTCAGGCGGCGGGCAGGGCACCGGTTCCGCCTTGGCGGGTTTGGCGCTCGACTTGGTCTCCTGCTGGGCCCTCCAGGGGCAGGATCACGGTAAAAGTGCTTCCCTGGCCAGGCCCGCCCGATTCGCCCTGGATGGTCCCGCCGTGTAGCTCGACCAGTTTTTTCGTCAAGGCAAGTCCGAGGCCGGTCCCCTGGTGCTTTCGGGTCAGCGAGGCGTCAAGCTGGGTGAACGGCCGGAAGAGCTTGGGCAGATCTTCGGTCTTGATGCCGATGCCCGTGTCGGTCACGGAGATTTGCACGAGATCGCCGTGGTCCAACGTCTCAGGGTTTGCATCCACTTCGTCCATCCGATCCCGTTGACCTTGGACCTTGGACTTTGGACGCGAGACGCGTCTGGCGGAGAGGCTGACCTTTCCGCCAGTGGGAGTGAACTTGATCGCGTTGGAGAGGAGGTGGTCGAGGATCTGCCGGATTCTCGCCGCGTCGGCCACAAGGGTTCGGGGAGCAGACTCGATGTTGAGTTGAAGTTCGATCCCCTTCGCCGCAGCCTGGGGGCGAATGCCTTCGCAGGACGTCTTGAGAGCTTGGGCCAGGTGGAGAGGGTCGAGGTCGAGGGCGGAGCTGCCGGCCTCGACCTTGGCGAGGTCTAGGACGCCGTTGATCAGAGCCAAGAGGTGCCTGGCGCTGGTGAGGACGCGGCTCACGTACTGACGTTGCTTCTCGTTCAAAGCGCCGAACTGCTGGTCCTCGAGGAGTTCGGAAAAGCCGATGATGGGGTTGAGCGGAGTCCGCAGCTCGTGGGACATGGTGGCGAGGAACTGGGACTTGGCGCGGGAGGCCTCCTCGGCCCGATAGAGCGCCTGCCGGAGCGCGACATTGGTCCGTTGAAGCTCCAGGGTCCGGGCCTCGACCGTGGCCTCGAGCTCAAGGGCGGCCAGTCGAACCTCCTGGTACAGGCCGGCGTTCTCGATGGCAGTGCCGATCTGGTTGCCGATCGCGGTGAGGAGATCGATCTCCGCCGGGGCGAATCGACGTTGGCCATGGCTCAAGACGCTCATGACGCCCACGATCTTCTCACGGGAGCGGATAGGGATACTGGCGACGGAGCGGACCCCATCTTTCTGGGCCATTTGATTGAGTTCCGGATGCTGCTGCAGGTCCTCCACAAGGAAGGCCTCCCCGCTCTCGAAGACCTTCCCTGCGACCCCCTCTCCCAGCCTGAAGTGCCGCATGCGGCTGACATACCCTTCACTCATCCCCCGGTGGGCGGCCAGGGTTAAGAACCCCTCCCGTTCGTTCCAGAGGCGGATGTTGCCCGCTTCGACCTCGACCGCCCTGAGCGCCGCATCGAGTGAGGCCTCGAGGATGTCTTGCAGGTGAAGGGACCGGTTCACCGTTTGGGCGACCTGATTCAAAGCCGTGAGACGGCGATTCGTCGATTCCACGTCCTCGAAGAGGCGGGC
Source organism: candidate division NC10 bacterium CSP1-5 (assembly GCA_001443495.1). Classification (GTDB taxonomy): domain Bacteria; phylum Methylomirabilota; class Methylomirabilia; order Methylomirabilales; family CSP1-5; genus CSP1-5. Next base: position 213,558 of record LDXR01000003.1, read on the forward strand.
GTTCTCGATGGCGGTGGCGGCCTGATCGGCGAAGGCCTGGAGCAGGTCCACTTCCTGCCTCTGAAAACTGCGACGATCCTTCCCGAAGACGTTGAGGACGCCGATGATCTTCCCGTGGTAGCGCAGGGGGACGGCGAGAAAGGCCGCGACTCCATGCGTCAGGGCAGCCTGCTTGTGTTCGGGGAGGTAGGTCTTATCCTCCCGCAAGTCCGGGACCGAGATGGGTTGACCGTCTCGGGCGACAAGGCCGGCGAGGCTTTCCCCTACCCTGAGCGAGGGCTTGAGCATAACGTGGTGGGCGAGGCCGTACCGCCCCGCCACCGTCAGCCGATCACCCTCCAGGAGTCTGAAGCCGGCCCCTTCGACCCCGAAAAGTTTCGCCGCCTCCTCGGCAATGCTGCTGAGGAGTTCGTGCACGTGGAGTGTCCCGGTGATCTTGGCGCCCGTTCGGATCAGCCCCTCAAGCCGCTCGGTCTTCTCGAACGCCTGACCGTACAGGTTGGCATTCTCGATGGCGATGGCGGCCTGGGCGGCGAAGAGCTGGAGCAGCTCCATCGTGGCCGGCTCGAGGGGGCGGCGGCTATGTTTCCGATCGGCGCCCATCACGCCGATGGCGCGACCCTGGACAACCAGGGGGACGTTGGCGAAGACGCGGGATCGAAAGGCCTCTATCCGGTCGTAGGGTGGCTTGAGGCGGAACTCCTCGGGCACCGAGCCTTGGCCATCCCAGAAGATGGCCTGCTTGGTGAGATAAGCGTGGGCTATCGCCCCTCCCTCTGGCCCGACCGGTACCCGGATCGCGTCGAGCGGCTCGGTGATCCCAATGCTCGCGACCGCCTGCAGCCACTGCCCCTCGGGGTCTGCGAGGAGGATATTGACGCGATCCAGCGCGAAGACAGTCTTGGCGGTCTCCAGGAGGGAGTTCAATCGCTCCGTGAGCCCGAGGGACTCTTGCATCTCGAGGCTCGCGCGGTAGAGTGCCTGCCGCATCTCCTCAATGCGCTTGTGGTCGGTGATATCCACCATGATACCGCGCAGCTTCACCGCCCGATCATCCTCGACCGCCACCGTGACCAGATCCCTCAGCCACACGATGCGGCCGTCGGCCGCCATCATCCGATACTCAAACTGGTGTCCCCTCCCCTCTGCGGTCGCATTGACGCAAAACTCGACAGCCCATTCTCGATCATCGGGATGGATATGGTCCTGCCAAAAGGTCGGCTCCGCAAGCCAGCGCTCGAGGGGGTAACCGAGGACTTTCTCGGCTTGTTTGCTCACGAAGGTGAACTGGAAGGTCCGGGCGTCCGCCTCCCACACGATCCCTTCGACAGAGTTCACAAGCGCGGCATAGTTTTCCCGCGATTGTCTCAGGGCCTCCTCCGCCTGCTTGCGCTCGGTGATGTCCTCGATCATCGCCAGCCCCGAGAGAGGCTTTCCGGCCTCATCTCGGATGACGGAAGCGGTCAGGCTGATCCAAAGAATCTCCCCGTTCTTCTTGATGTAGCGTTTCTCGAGCCGGAAATAGGGTATCTGTCCGCTGAAGACCTTCGCGGAGAGGTGTAGGTCCTTCTCGACGTCCTCCGGATGGGTGATATCGACGAAGCTCCGTCCGGCCAGTTCCAGCGCTGAGTAACCGACTATCCGGCAGAGGGCGTCATTTACCGCTACAAATCGGTAGTCCAGGCCGATGATCGCCATCCCGACAGGCCCCTCCTCAAAGATCTTCCTGAACCGCTCTTCGCTTTCGCGAAAGACCTCCTCCGCCCGCTTCCGCTCGGTGATTTCCCTCTGCAATGCGTCATTGGACCGCGAAAGTTCCTCGGCACTTTTTTCTGCGCGTGCGATCAAGTCATACATGCTGATTAGCAAGCCCGTTAGGACACAGATGTAGCTCAGCTGTTTCACGACGTGGGCCGCATCAAACATCGGATCAAAGAGCTGAGAGGAGAGCGACATAAACATGGCCTGGCCCATGAGGCCGGCGATGAGCGAGAGGACCACCCAGTGTTCGAACGCGTCTTGCTTCCAGTCCCCCTTGCGGAGGTAGCCGATAAGGGCGAGGAGGAAGAAGGTGGCGGCGAGGAACTCCTGCGGCCGACCAAAGACCAGTTCAGGATAGTAGGCCCGCGGAAGGGGGTAGAAGGCAAAGAAGGCAAAAATACTGAGGGTCAAGAGACCCACGGCCCCATACAGAGCCTTCTCGCTAATCCGCCCGGCGGCTCCCCGGTGTTCCCTCGTACGCCACGCCCACCAGCTCAGGAACATGAGAACGGCCAGAAAGACGCGCGAGGCGTTCCAGGTCCAGGGAATAAGCGAGGGGGGTGGAGAAGGCCACAGCTGATCAAACCACTGGCTGGTCACGAGGGCGTGGTAGCCGTCGAGCAGTGCCGTCCCGAGGAACCCGGTCCCAAGAAACAGGAACGTGTCGCTTTGCTTCGTGTAGAAGCGCAGGAGCGCCACCATCCCGACCATGAGTGCCAAGAGGGTGGCAATGGCCTCCATGATGGTGTGGAGCTCTCTGCTGCCCTGCCAGGTGGGCCCACGCAGCACCACGGAGCCCACACAGAGCGCGATCGAGACCCCCATGTAGATCCCCGTACGCCTGTTGGTCTTGTCACGCATCTCGGTGGGCGCCCTCTGTGTGGGGCCAGCCGTGCGGTGGTGCTCCATTCACGACGGTTATGTGGAGATGGAGGCCTTCATGATCTTGCCTCCGACGCTTGGCCCGCCGCGAGGTGGTTGAGGAAGCGTCGATACTCCACGAGATCGATATCGTGGGCAAAGCGAATGAGATGGATACCATGGCGGAATCGGTTGCCGGAGACCGGCTGGGGATCGTGCCAGATAACCCGGGCCTCCGCGGACAGCGATCCTTCCGGGAACTGGAGCTGGAGGTGGATGGCGCTGCCGCGCGCGACGATTTCAGGCAGAAGCAACAACAGACCGGTCAAGCTGATGTTAGCCGTGCGGCCAACAATCTCTCGGGAGGGATGCGAGCCCTCACGGATGACGCACCGGACGAGGATCTCGGCCGCGAGCCGGACCCGACGTTCGCGGCGAGGGGCCCGGGACTGCCGCTCGGCTGTCTCTGCGGCCAGCCTCACCACGCGGAGCAGGCTCTCGGCCCGAAAGGGCTTCGGCAAAAAGAACTCGGCCCCGGCACGGAAGACCCTTTCGGCGTACTTCAGATCCGCGGAGGCCGTCATGCCGACCACGGGGATATCCCCGAGGACCGGATCCTGTTTCAGCCGCTCGCACGTACCAACGCCATCGAGGCCAGGCATCATCATGTCCAAGAGAATGATGGCGGGGTGTGCATCCCGGGCCGTCTCGATCCCGGTTGGGCCATCGAAGGCCGCCAGGACTTTGAACCCGGTGCGGCTCAGGGTCGAGGCGACCAGCTCGCACAGCGCGTGATCGTCATCGATGATCAGGATCGGGCGTGTTCGCATGGCTCCCCCTGCTTCGAATCAATCCCCGGCTCCGGCAACACCCGTGTGAAACCTCCGGGTCCCCGTTGGGTTGACCGTCTGCTGCTCCGTCTGCGACGGGTTGGCTTTACCTCCGAAGCATTCTCCTGGCGCTCTCCAAGAAGGCTTCTGGCTCGATCGGTTTTGACATGTAGGCCGCCCCGATCCCTCTTGCCTGCTCTGCATATCCAGCCGCTTTGAAGGTGCTCAGGAGGATAATCGGGACCCCGGCAGTCTTGGGATCTGCCTTGATCCGTGTCGCCATGGCGAGCCCATCGACGTCGGGAAGCATGATGTCGGCAATGATGAGGTGGGGCTGCCACTTCTCGGAGAACTCGAGGCCCTCCCGTCCGCTCTTGGCTTCGAGGACCACGTGTCCCGCGCGCTTGAAGAGAGAGGCCAGGAACTGCCGGTAGTGTGCATTGTCCTCGACGACCAGGACCCGACAGGCCTCGGGTCCCTGGGGTCCCTTGCGCTCATCGGGTTTCTCCCACACGACGTCCTTCCTGGTGACCTCGGCAAACTGGCCGCAGTTTGGACAGGCCAGGCGGAGTCTCCCCTCCTGCGGGAGTGAGTCCCCAACCGGGAAGAGGGCCTTGCACCCGCGACAGGTGAATATCGGTAGCTCACCGCGCGTCTTCGCGCGCTCCTCGAGTCCCTGGACCACTTCCTCGAGGAGCCGTTCCCGGGGAAAGGGCTTTCGGAGGAAGCCGTCGGCCCCTAACCGACGACCGACGGCTATATCCTGGTCGCTGTGAAACTCCCCGGACATCATGATGACCGCAACGGTGTCGCGGATCGACTTGTATGTCTGGCACGCCCCGTAGCCTGACACCCCCCCGGGAAGATTTACATCCTGCACGACCAGGTCGAATGGCTCGCGGGTGAAGGCGCGGACCCCGTCCTGGCCGGTATGGACCGTCGTGACGTTGTATCCTTCCCCTTCGAGGATTTCCCGAACCATCCGGCTGAGTTCGGTATCGTCATCAACCACTAGGATCTTGGCCATTTCTCCTCCTCTTGCCTCCTCCGCACCTCATCGCGAGATTGACAGGAACAGAGTAGGAAATTCCACAAGCGCCCGCCGACCGCCCGTCATGGGCGGAAAGGGTCTGAACCCCGCGCGGGTGAGGATCGGGGCGACGAGCTCACGTCGCCCGTGATCGTCGTTGCTAGTCAGGATCGGGCGTTTCGCCATCGTTCCCCACCGAGTTCGTCCCAGGGACCTCTTTCGACGGCGTTGGGTGGGGTAGTTGGTGTAAGTGTGCAAAATCCGTGCCCTCTTGACTCCGTTGGCGTCTGAATTCTTCTCGCCGCAATGTATTGATATTCCTACGCGCAGCACGAGAGAGCCATGAATGATCTCTGGGGGGGGTGAGAGGAGGCGTGAGGGGAGAACGAGGGGAACAAAGAGCGAAAGATATCAGGGATTTAGCGGACCAACCCGTTCCGGATGGCGTAGTGGACGAGCTCCGCGTTATTCTTGAGCCGCATCTTCTTGAGCAGCCGGGTGCGGTGGGTACTCACGGTTTTGACGCTCACCCCCAGCTCCTCGGCGATCCTGGTGAGCGTCTTGCCAGACGAGATCATACAGAGTACCTGGAACTCGCGATCGGACAGGACCTCGTGGCGGGGCTTCCTGGGGTCGCTCCCCAGGTCGGAGACGAGCTTCTCCGCCAGAGAGGGACTGACATACCGGCCTCCGCTGGCCACCCGCTTGATGGCGCTGACCAGTTGATCCGGGGCGCTCTCCTTGGTGAGAAAGCCCGCGGCCCCCGCCTTCAAGACCCGCACGGCATACTGATCCTCTGCATGCATGGTGAGCACGAGGACGGGAAGCTCGGGGTACTCGTTCTTGATCTGCTGAAGGACGATCAGGCCACTCGGATCTGGCAGCGAAATGTCGAGCACGACCACATCCCACTGCCCGGTTCGGACCTTCCGCAGGGCTTCCTCTCCGCTGCCCGCCTCCCCCGTCACGACCAGGTCGGGGGTCTCCGCCAGGATCTGCTTCAGTCCCTGGCGCACGATCGCATGGTCGTCGACGACGAGAATCTTGATCATTGGGGGGGTCCGGATAGACCCGCCTCCTTTTTTCCGAGGGGGATGTGGACGCTGACGACGGTCCCTCTGCCCTGGATCCCGCGGATGCGGACGTCTCCTCCCCACGGCAGAACCCGTTCTCGCATGCCCATAAACCCCAGCGATTTTGGATCGGCCACGGCCTCCTCCGGGATGCCTCGCCCGTCATCTCGGACCTCCAGGCGCAGAGCCGCCCCCACCTGTGTCAGGCTGAGGTCAATCCGCGTGGCGTTGGCGTGCCGGGCCACATTCGTCAGGGCTTCCTGGCAGATGCGAAAGAGCGTCGTGGCCCGCGCGGGGTCCACCACGATGTCCTCGGGGCTGCTCGTGAACGCACACGCAATACCCGTGCGCTCTTGAAACTCGCGTACGTGCCACTCCAGGGCGGCGACGAGACCCAGGTCATCCAGGACGCGAGGCCTGAGTTCGGTCGCGATCCTGCGGATGGCCTGGACCGTCGCGTCGATGAGGTGGGCCATCTGGTCGGCCTTGTCGTGCACGGGCTTCTGATCCGCCGGCAGGCGCTGGCGGATCCAGGCCAAGGCGATCTTGAGGGCAGTCAGGGCCTGCCCCAACTCGTCGTGGGTCTCGCGGGCGATGCGGGTTCGCTCCTCCTCCAGCATGGAGAGCAAGCGGATCGAGAGGGCGTGCAACTGCTCCTGCGATTTGCGCAAGTGGTCCTCGGCTTTGTGCCGTTCGGCGATCTGCTCTTGCAGGATCTCGATGGCCTGCGACAGCTCGACCGTTCGCTCGTGCACCCCGCGTTCCAGCTCTTCGTGCACCCGTCGGAGTGCTGTCTCCGCGTGCTTGCGCTCGGTGATGTCCACGTGCGCGCCCAGCATGCGGGTCGGCCTTCCGTCGCTGTCGAAGATCATCGCCGCCCGGGCGAGAATCCATCGATACGACCCGTCTTTGTGGCGTAGGCGGAACTCGACCTCGTAATCCGACGAGGGACGTGCGTGGTAGGCTTTCAGCGTGGCGAGCGTGTGGTGGCGGTCCTCAGGATGCAACCGGCTCTCCCACTCCTCGTACCGGTTTGGAATCTCGTGGTCTTCGTACCCGAGTTGCCTTTTCCATTCGGGGGACAGAAAGACGTCGTTCGTGCGGAGATCCCAATCCCACAGCCCGATGTTGACCGCTTGGATGGCCGATCGCCACCGTGCCTCGCCCTCTGCCCGGTCAGGGGCAGTCCGGGGCAAGGACTCGGGTTGCGTTGAGTGGCGACCCTCTTCGAAGCTCGAAAATCTCGTGACCATCGTCGACGTGATCCCCTGTCTAAAGGCCGGTCGGAAAGGGACCTGGCGGGCCTTCAGTATCCTCTGCGGACTAAGGGAGTGTCAAGTAAAATGGCGTTTTATCCCCTGTGAGTGCCAACTCGGGTTGGTGAATGAGGACCGATACGTTTGAGGGGAAAAGTTTGCTCTTTTTGACGCGGAAGCCGTATCATACGGAAACAGATGGAGACACCCCATGAAGACCAAGGTTTTGGTGGTGGATGACGAGCAGGACATCCTAGACCTGGTCCGGTATCAGCTGGAGCGGGAGGGGTACCAGGTGGTGGGATGCCGGGACGGCAAGGCCGCCTTGGACCTGGTCGGCCGGGAGCGACCCGACCTCGTGGTCCTCGATCTCCTCATGCCCGGGGTGGATGGCCTCGAGGTGTGTCGCCGCCTCAGACAGGACTCCGCCATCCCGATCATCATGCTGACGGCGAAGGCGGAGGAGACAGATAAGGTGATCGGGTTAGAACTGGGGGCTGACGATTACGTCACCAAGCCCTTCAGTCCCCGAGAGCTTGTTGCCAGGGTCAAGGCGATTCTTCGGCGGGGAGCGGCCCTCTCCGAGGAAGGTGTCGTCTCGTTGGGTGACTTGACGATGGATTTTGCGCGATACCAGGTCCTGCTGGCGGGAAAGGGGGTTTCCCTGACCGCCAAGGAGATCGAACTGCTCAGGGCCCTTGTCCAGGCCAGGGGCCGGGTTCTCAGTCGTGACTTCCTGTTAGAGCGCGTGTGGGGTTATGATCGGGCGGCTGAGATCGAGTCCCGAACCGTGGACGTCCATATTCGCCGCCTGCGAGAGAAATTGGGTCTCGAGGCCCGGCGGATCGTCACGGTCAAGGGGGTTGGCTACCGATTCGATCGGGAGAATTAGTTGCGGAGATTTGTCGGGCGTCTTCAGACGAAACTCATCCTGACCTACCTCTTCATCATCGGCGTGATCCTCGGGGTGGTGGGGATCTTTGTCGCTCGTCCCTTCGTCGCCTACGCCGCCGTGGTGACTTTCGGGATCGCCATTGTCCTGAGCCTTTGGATGGTCCGTAGGTTGAGCTGTTCGGTGACCACCATGGTCGACGTGGCTCATCAGATTGCTGAAGGGGATCTCAGCCGGAGGGTTGCCGTTCCGGAGGAGCAGGAGCTGGCGATGCTAGCTCGGGCGCTCAACACCCTGGGTCAAAAGCTCCAAGAGAGGCTCAATAACGTGGAGGAGGAACAGGCAAGGACGGCGGGGATCCTCGAAAGCATGGTCGAGGGGTTGGTCGCTATTGATCAGCAGGGACGGATCGTGCTGATGAATGGAGCCGCCCTCCGCATGCTTCGGATGGGTCAAGACCTTGAGGGGACGCGGCATCTCCTGGAGATCATCCGGCACCCGGAACTGCACACCCTCCTGCAAGAATGTGACACGTGTGCGGCAGGGACAGTTTGTCGTCGGGAACTCACCCTGCACAGCCCTCCGATGACGCTGATGGTGCACGCCGTACCGCTCCGGCGCGGGGCCGACCGTGGAGGGACGCTGTTGGTTTTTCACGACGTGACGGAACTGCGGCGCCTGGAACGAGTCCGCCAGGAATTTGTTGCCAACGCCTCCCACGAACTGCGCACCCCCCTCACGGCTATCCGTGGCTACGTCGAGACCCTCCTGGACGGGGCGGTGGACGACCCGGGCCGCACCCGTCCCTTCTTGGACGTGGTCGCCCGGCACGCCGAGCGCATGAGTCGGTTGGTGGATGATTTGCTGGACCTCTCCAATATCGAGAGTGGTCGCCTGCAGCTTGAACGACACGCCGTCCCTCTGGATGAGGTCGCGCAGCTGGTCTTCGCGCTGCAGCAGGAAGCCGCGTCGAAGAAGGAGATCACCCTTCGCCTCGAGATCCCCCCCGATTTGCCGGCGGCCCTTGCCGACCGCGATCGGCTCCAGCAAATTCTCATTAACTTGGTCGATAACGCCATCAAGTTTACGCCTGCTGGTCAGGTCACGCTGTCAGCCCAGAAGGCCTCGTCGAGTCATCTCGAGGTGGTGGTCACCGACACCGGGACGGGAATCTCCTCAACGGATCTCCCGCGGGTCACCGAGCGCTTCTATCGGGTCGATCGGGCCCGCTCCCGGGAGCTGGGTGGGACCGGCCTGGGCCTGAGCATCGTCAAGCACCTGGTCCACGCCCATGGCGGCGACCTTTACATCGAGAGCGAACTCGGTAAGGGAACGACAGTCCGCTTCACCCTGCCCATCGCCGCATAAGTCTTCCTTTCATTTTTAACCCGCGTGTAACCTCACCGCCCTTTCCCTGTCATCTCACGCGCCCATACTGTCGGTGAACATGCGGCGGGAATGCCGAAAGGAGGTGAGAGGGAGAATTAACACGGCGGTAACATGTCCGTAACCGGTCCGTAATGGACCGCGCCTAACCTGAATGAAAGGAGATCACGGATGAAGATGGCAAGCGTAGAGAACGGGATTGTTACGGCGATCGCCCTCCTGGTGTTGTCTCTGGCAGGCATCGACGCGGCTAGGGCCCAGCGTGTCCTGATCAAGATTGATGGCTCCAGCACGGTCTTTCCGATTACCGAGGCCGTGGCCGAGGAGTTCCAGAAAAACCACAAGGGCATCAAGGTGACCGTGGGGATCTCGGGGACCGGCGGCGGCTTCAAGAAATTCTGCAACGGCGAGACGGATATCTCGGATGCGTCCCGCCCCATCAAGCCGTCGGAGGTAGAACTATGCGGCAAGAATAAGATCGAGTATGTCGAGCTTCCGGTCGCTTACGACGGCCTCGCCGTCATGGTGAATCCCAAGAACACGTGGGCGACGCACATGACGGTCAAGGAGTTGAAAAAGCTATGGGAGCCGGAAGCCCAGGGAAAGGTGACCCGTTGGAGCCAGATCCGGCCAGGCTGGCCCGATAAGGAGATCCATCTCTTCGGTGCCGGTGTGGATTCGGGGACCTACGACTACTTTACCGAGGCGATCGTGGGGAAGGAGCACTCCAGCCGCGGGGACTTTACGGCGAGTGAGGATGACAACGTCCTGGTCCAGGGGATCGCCACCGACCCGCTGGCCCTCGGCTTTTTCGGGGTGGCCTACTATGAGCACAACAAGGACAAGCTCACGCTGGTCGCCGTTGATGATGAGAAGCCTGAGAACGGAAAGGGTCCCACCCTTCCGACCTACGAGAACGTGGTCAGCGGGGCCTACCAGCCTCTGTCCCGTCCGATCTTCATCTATGTGAGCCGAAAGGCGGCTGATCGGCCTGAGGTGAAAGAGTTTGTCCGGTTCTACCTGACGGCTGGGCGGCCCCTGGTCCGAGAGGTCGGCTACGTTGCCTTGGCTGACAAGGTCTATGATCTGGCGCTCGCGCGGTTTGACAAACGGGCGGTCGGATCCGTCTTCGGGGGAAAAGGCTCCCAGGTTGGTGTGACCTTGGAAAGCCTCCTGAAGGCCGAAGCGAAATAAGAGACGAGGTGGGTGACCGCCACGATGCTGCTACGCGCGAGGAGGAAGAGGGTTGGCGAGAGGGCCCTCCAGCTCGGCTTCTTCCTCTGCGGTGCGCTCTCTCTCTTGACGACGTTTGGCATCGTGGCGGTCCTCATCTTTGAGACCGTCGAGTTCTTCGCAGAGGTCTCTCTCCTTGAGTTTCTCACCGACACCCAGTGGACACCCCTTTTTGCCCAAAAGCATTTTGGCATCCTGCCGCTCCTCTCCGGGACTTTCCTCACATCGGCCATTGCGATCCTGGTAGCCATGCCAGTGGGGCTCGTGTGCGCCATCTACCTGAGCGAATTCGCGCCGGAGCCGGTCCGACGAATGACCAAACCCGTGCTGGAAGTCCTCGCGGGCATTCCCACCGTGGTGTACGGCTATTTCGCCCTCCTTTTTGTCACCCCGTTGCTCCAGACCTTTGTCCCATCCCTGTCGGGGTTTAACGCCCTGGCCCCCGGAATGGTCATGGGCATCATGATTATTCCCCTTATCTCTTCCCTGAGCGAGGATGCCATGTATGCGGTCCCCCAGAGCCTGAGGGAGGCGGCTCATGCCCTCGGTGCCTCACGATTGCAGGTTGCCCTCCGGGTCGTGGTCCCAGCCGCATTTTCGGGGATTGCCGCTGCGTTCCTGTTGGCTGTCTCGCGGGCGATCGGCGAGACTATGATCGTAGCGATTGCCGCCGGGCAGCAACCCCGGCTGACCTTAAATCCCCTCGTCCCGGTTGAAACCATGACCGCCTACATCGTTCAGGTCAGCCTGGGAGATACACCGACTGGAACGCTGGAGTACAGAACGATCTTTGCGGTCGGCACGATGCTCTTTTTCAGTACACTCATCCTGAATCTCTTCAGTCGCTCGCTCCGTGAGCGCATCAGGGAGAGGTACGAGTGAGGCCCCAGGCTGCTGCATTGTACCGAATGTTAACCCTCCGGCACTGGACGGAGCGACTCTTCAAGATCGCTGCGGTGGCGACCCTCGTGATCGTCTTGGCGACGCTGGCGGCTCTCCTCCTGGATGCGGTCATAGACGGGGCGGGGCGGTTGAGCTGGCAGTTCTTGACCAGCTTCCCCTCGCGGAAACCGGAGGAGGCCGGCATCCTTGCCGCCCTGGTAGGGACGACGTACCTGATGATCTTGACAGCGGTCGTTGCGGTTCCGGTGGGGGTCGGAGCGGCCATCTACCTGGAGGAGTATGCAAAGAAAGGATGGTTTTCTCGCGTGGTTGAAGTGAATATTGCCAACTTGGCCGGAGTCCCCTCCATCATCTATGGCCTTCTGGGGCTGGAGCTGTTTGTGAGGGCGATGGGCCTCGACCGGAGCCTCCTGGCCGGCGCGCTGACGATGGCCCTCCTCGTGCTCCCGATTATCATCATTGCGGGCCGAGAAGCCCTGCGGGCGGTGCCCCCCTCGATCCGGGAGGCTTCCTATGCCCTCGGGGCCAGCCGGTGGCAGACGATTCGGTATCAGGTGTTGTCCCTGGCCTTTCCAGGCATCCTGACCGGATCGATCCTGGCCCTGTCACGGGCCATCGGTGAGGCGGCCCCGCTGATCACGATGGGGGCCCTGACCTATATCGCGTTCCTCCCCGATGGACTGCTGGCTCCTTTCACGGTGCTGCCCATCCAGATCTTTAACTGGGTCTCCCGGCCACAGAAAGGATTCTTTGCCGCGGCCGCAGCTGGAATTATCGTCCTGCTGGTGGTGCTGCTCCTGATGAATGCCCTGGCTGTCTATCTGCGCCAGCGGTATCAGCGGAGGCTGTATCTATGAAGGTGGCCTTCGAGATTCAGGATCTGAACTGCTGGTATGGGAGCCGCCAGGTCCTGCAGAAGGTGTCGTTGTCGATCGCGGAGCATCACATTACCGCAGTGATTGGCCCGTCGGGATGCGGCAAGAGCACGTTTCTCCGCTGTCTCAACCGGATCAACGACCTCATTGACGGCTTTCGAATCAGCGGTCACGTCCTCTTCAAGGGCCAGGACATCTATGACCCTGCGGTCGACCCGATCGAGATCCGGTTCCGGGTGGGGATGGTGTTTCAAAAACCCAATCCGTTCCCCAAGTCCGTGTACGACAATGTGGCCTACGGCCCCCGGCTCTGGGGAGTGCGGAAGCGGTCCGGGCTTGATGCCATTGTAGAAGAGAGCCTCAAGAGGGCAGCCCTCTGGGACGAGGTGAAGGATAGCCTTGCCCAGAATGCCCTTGCCCTTTCGGGAGGCCAGCAGCAGCGCCTCTGTATCGCGCGGGCGCTGGCCGTGGAGCCCGAGGTCCTGCTGATGGACGAGCCGTGCTCGGCCCTGGACCCCATCGCCACGGCCAAAATCGAGGAGTTGATGCTGGATCTGAAGAAGGATTACACTATCATCATCGTGACGCACAATATGCAGCAAGCCGCCCGGGTCTCCGACGTCACGGGGTTCCTGTTGCTTGGGGAACTGATCGAGTTCGGCGTCACCAAAGAGCTCTTCACGACCCCGAAGGATCCCAGGACTGAGGCCTACATCACCGGGCGGTTCGGCTAAGGAGGCAAGGCATGACGAGGGCGTTAGAGGCTGAGCTGCAGGAGCTGAGGCAGCAGCTCCTGGCGATGGGTGGACTGGCGGAGACGATGATCCAGGAGAGCGTCCGGTCCCTGGTCGAGCGGAACGCGGACCTGGCCCACGGGGTCTTCCGGTACGAAGAGGAGATGGATCAACGCTGCATCGATCTGGATGATCGGAGCTTCAAACTGATAGCACTCCGTCAGCCGGTGGCCTCCGACCTCCGATTCATCACCGCGGGGATCAAGATCAATAGCGAACTGGAGCGCATCGGGGATCTGGCGGTCAACATCGCTCACCGGACAATGACGCTGCTCAACGACCCGCCGATTGACGTCCTGGTGGATCTGCCCAAGATGGCGCAGCTCTCCCAAGAGATGGTCAAGCGGAGCCTGGATGCCTTTGTCAGCAGAAATCCGGATCTGGCCCGCGGGGTGATCGATGCCGACGACACCATTGACGGACTTCGGGACCGGGCGTTTCAGCAAATCGTGGTCTTCATGAGTCGAGAGCCGGGAGCAATCCGTCAGGCTCTGGAGCTGATGCTCATCTCCCGGAGCTTGGAGCGGATCGCCGATCACGCCACCAACATCGCCGAAGATGTCATTTACATCGCCAGGGGGGAGGACGTGAGGGAACGAGGGGATAAAGAGATCCGGAAGGGGGTGCGGTCGCGG
>LDXR01000004.1 GCA_001443495.1 candidate division NC10 bacterium CSP1-5
CGGGCCAAGGCGGCACGGGACAGGGTCTTTCAGGCCTTACGGCAGAGTGATCCTCGGGTGGGGAGGCTGCTACAGGAGTGAGCCATGAGGACTGGGGGCTCAGTCCTCAGCACTCATGGCTCAACAGGGGCGGGGGTGGCACGTGGATTGCAAACAGACTGGCAGGCACGAGTTGTCTTGACAGATAAGAATAACGCGCAGACTTCGCACGGGGTTGCGAGTCTCAGTGGATATAACAGGAGGGAGGAGATTACGATGACTTGCACGAGAAAAATCATGGGCCGGCGGGCCGGCTTTACCCTGATCGAGCTGATCCTAGTGGTGGCCGTCGTCGCCATCCTGGCTGCCATCCTGGTCCCGACTGTCTTTTCGATTCTGGATGATTCTGCCATCACGAAGGGCAAGGCCGACGTGAAGGCGATCGCGGGGGCTATAGCGAAGTTCCGGGACGACACGGGCGAGTATCCAACCCGGGATGACGCGGCCGGCGAGGTGAACCTCCTCTTCTCGGGGACCGTGGCACCGGGGTCCGCCGATTTCTCACCCGCGACTGGCATGACGGCCTTCGACTGCGACGCGGGCAATGAATGCGAGGGCTTTACGTTTCCCTTCATCACCAATGTGGGGGCCAACGCCTATGCCTCCACGCCGACGGCGAAGAAGCGGTGGAAGGGGCCGTACCTGAGCGACAATACGCAGGACGAGTTCGGCGAAGCCTATATCGTCTATGTCCGCAGGCTCCGGACGACGGGCGCCATCACGACCGACCGGGCCTGGGTGGTCTTCGCCGGCCAGAACAAGGTCTATGAGACGACCCCTGCCTCGACCTCGGCGCAGGGTGATGACTTCGTCTTCCTGCTCAAGTAGTCCAGCCGGCGGAGCAGGCTTGGCTGAGATCCCGATGAATCGCACGCAGGGCGGCCTCACACTGATCGAGATAATCGTGGTGCTGGCCGCCCTGGCCATTCTTGCCGCCATCCTCATCCCGACGGTGATCAGCCTGCCCGAGCAGGCGGAAGAGGCCAGGGCGGGAAACGACGCACGGGCCATCGGCGAGGCCATCTACAACCTGCAGAGGAACCTGGCCAAGTGGCCGGTCTACGCCTCGTCCGTCGGGGGTCTGACCAACCCAGCGAATGCCACCCTGCAGCGGCTCAACTCCGCCGGGAACGCCCCGGGGGTGAGCGGTGCGACGGCTGATTGGATCATCGCCGCGAACACCGATGATCTCGACGACCACCTCGCGACCAACAGGCTGCCCGACGCGAGCCAATATCCCACCACCGGGGAGTTCGCCTGGCGGGGGCCGTATCTCGCCGAGGCGCCGGCCGATCCCTGGGGGAACCGGTTCATCGTCAACGTGCGGTGGCTCCAGCCAGGGGCCTCGCCGAACGTGGTCTGGGTCCTGTCGGCGGGTCCCAACAAGATTATCGAGACGACCTTCGCTCAGCCGAGCCTGGCGGGCGACGACATCGGCTTCCGGCTTCGCTAATCGCTCTCTTTCAGCAGGACAGCTTGGCATGAACATTGCTCCCTTCAATATCAAGGCCTTCCTGAATCTTGCTGACATAAAGTCCGGCTGAGAAGGCTTCGGGAGACACGGAATGAAGCCGCTGGGACAACGGCTGGTAGAAGCCGGCCTCATTAACGACACACAGCTCCAGTCCGCCCTGCGAGAGCAGCAGAAGACCAGGGAGTATCTGGGAAGAATCCTCATCCGCCTGGGCTATGTGAGTGAGGAGGCGGTGGCCGCCGCCCTGTCCGCCCAGGCCCGCGTGAAGTACGTTGACCTCGGACAATACTCACCCCAGCCGGAAGCGCTTCAGCTCGTCCAAGAGAAATTTGCCCGGGAGCACCACCTCGTCCCCCTCTCCTACGTCGGGAAGGTCCTCGTCGTAGCCATGGCCAACCCCCTCGACATCATCACGATCGATGAGCTGCGGCGCATGTCGAAGGGACCCGTGGAGGTCGTGGGCGCTACCCAGAGCGAGGTGCTCGAGGCCTTGGACCGCGCCTACGGCGTCGGGGTGGGCGCGGCATGGAATGAGGTGGTCGAGCACAGCCTTCGCCACGTGATGGGACGGCGCGGCGCCGGGGGCACCGAGACCGACGTGGCGCAGGAGCCGCCGGTCATCCGCTTGGTGGAATCCCTGATCACCCGCGGGATTCAGGAAGGGGCGACCGATATCCACGTCGAGCCCGAGGAGCGGTTGGTCCGCAACCGGTTCCGGGTGGACGGCGTGCTCCGCCAGGGGCCCGATGTCCCCAAGGAGCTCCAGGGGGCGGTCATCGCGCGGATCAAGGTCATGGCCAATCTGGACATCGCCGAGAACCGCCTCCCGCAGGATGGGCGGATGGATTTTCAATTCGGCGGTCGGCAGATCGACATCCGCGTCTCGACCTTCCCGACCATCCGAGGCGAGAACCTGGTCCTCCGCATCCTGGATCGGGCAAAGCTCGTCCTGGGGCTCGAGCAGCTCGGCTTCACGCCGGATCATCTCACCTTCTTCAAACGGGTCTTGCAGAACCCGAACGGGATCATCCTGGTCACGGGCCCGACCGGCAGCGGCAAGACCACCACGCTGTACTCGGCCATGTCATATCTCAACGCCGAGGAGCGGAACATCATCACCATCGAGGATCCGGTGGAGTACGAGATCCAGGGGATTCGACAGTCGCAGATCAACGTCAAGGCGGGACTCACCTTCGCCAACGGCCTCCGCCACATCCTGCGCCAGGATCCGGATGTGATCATGGTGGGGGAGATGCGGGATGACGAGACGGTCGACGTCGCGATCCGGGCGGCCCTCACCGGGCACCTGGTCTTCAGCACGCTCCACACCAATGACGCCGCGGGCGCGGTCCCCCGCCTCACCGACATGGGGGTGGCCCCATTCCTCCTCGCCTCGGCCCTCCTCCTGGTGGTGAGCCAGCGGCTCGTGCGGAGCATCTGCAACAGTTGCAAGGAGGAGGCGGAGCCCGATCCGGCGCTGCTGCGGCGCCTGGGGCTTCAGACCGATGGCGGGGATCAGCTCAAGTTCTATCGCGGGAAGGGCTGCGACAAGTGCGGAAATACCGGCTACCGGAACCGCATCGGGATCTTTGAACTATTGCGGGTCGGCCCGGAAATGACTCCTCTGATCTTGGAAAAAGCGGACAGCGGCAGTATCCAACGGGCGGCCCGGGCCCAGGGGATGCGGACGATGCTCGAGGACGGGATTCGGAAAGCCCTCCGGGGAACCACCACGCTGGAAGAGGTGGCCCGAGAGGCCCTGATGAATTAGGAGATGCGGTGCCGGACTTCGCCTACAAGGCCTGCGATGAACAGGGGGATACGGTGAAGGGGGTCTTGGCCGCCCAGGACGAGGAGCACTTGGCCGATCTCCTCGCGGTGGACGGGCTCTACCTGCTCAGAAGCGCCAAGCCCCGGCGGCTCACCCAGCACCCCTGGTTTCAGCAGCGCGTCCGGCGGCGGGATCTCACCCTTTTCTTTGTCCATGTCGGGACCGCGCTGACCGGCGGGATCTCGCTCCTTGAGACCCTCCGGACCTATGCCGACGAGAGTAGCCACGAGCGCCTCCGCACCGTCGCGCGGGGGATGGTCAATGAGATCACCGGCGGATCGAGCTTCTCCGATGCGTTGGCCGGATATCCCGCGGTCTTCGCCCCGGTCTTTGTGAGCATGGTGCGCGCGGGGGAGACGACAGGACAGTTGGACAAGGTGCTGCAGGATCTGGTGAGCTTCCTCGAATGGCAGGAAGCGCTCGCCGGGACCGTGAAGCAGGCGCTCACGTATCCGATTGTGCTCCTCGTCGCCATCGTGGGGCTCACCACGGTCCTCGTGGGCTATGTCTTTCCCCAGCTGCTCCCCGTCTTTCAAAAGGTGCGGGTGGAGCTCCCCCTTCCCACGAGGATCCTGATCGCCGTGAGCACGGCGCTACGCCAGTACTGGATCCTTGGCCTCGTTGCCGTCGTCGGGGCTGTGACCGGCCTGCTCCTCTACATCCAGACACCGGCGGGGCGACTGCGCTTCGACCGGCTCGTGCTTCGGACCCCGGTGGTCGGCGGGATCGCCCGCCGCATCGCCCTCTCACGCTTTGCCCGATACCTCGCGGTGCTCTACACGGCCGGCGTGGAGTTCATCCAGTCGCTGCAGGTGGTGGAGCGCCTGGTGGGGAACCGGGTGATCGAGGTGGCCATCGGGGAGGCGCGCGAGGAGGTCATCTCGGGGTCCCTCCTCTCGGCCGCGCTGAAACGCACGGGGGTGGTCCCGAGCCTGGTGGTCCAGATGGTGGCCACGGGCGAGACGACAGGGAAGATGGACGAGAGCTTGCAAAAGGTGTCGCAGTACTACGATAGAGAGGTCCAGGAGAGTGTGAAGCGGGCGACCGCCCTGATCGAGCCGGCCGCCATCGTCGTGATGGCCTGCATGGTCCTCTTCGTGGCCCTGTCGGTCTTTCTCCCCCTCTGGGGAATGATCGGCCAGATCAGCCGGAGGTAGGATGCGGATGGGGTCAGGAAGGCAAGAGAAGAGAGGACAAGGACTCACGCTGATCGAGGTCATCGTCATCCTGGCGGTCCTGGTGATCCTCGTTGCCCTCCTCGTCCCCTCGACGGTCCAGATCCTCACCGGCGCCCGGAGGAACGTCACCCTCGACGAAATGGAGAACCTGAAAAAGGCGATGATTGGCGATCCGGATCTCAAGACATCCGGCGTCCGGTCCAGCTTTGCCTATCTCGGCGATATGGGAAATCTGCCGTCAACGCTCGACGACCTGGTGACCCAGGGGGCCCAGCCGGCTTACGCCTTCAACAGCAGCAAGGGGGTCGGGGCCGGATGGCGGGGTCCCTACATCACGCTGGGGCCGGGCAGCGACGCGGCCTCGCACCGGGTTGATGCCTTCGGCAACGATTACGCCTATAGCATCACCAACTTCACCAACGCCCAGGGGCAGACGGTGGATGCAAAGGTGGTCAGCCTCGGCGCCGATGGGGTGGCCGGCGGGGCCGGAAATGACGAGGATGTCACGCTCGAGACCCTGGTGGCGGAGACGACCGCGACCGTGACCGGATATGGCTTTGCCCCGGACGCAAGCGCCCTAGATACGGCGACGGTGACCATGAACTACCCGGCGAGCGGGCTCTTGACCTCGCCCACCACTACGACCAACAGCTCCGGCTTCTACCAGCTCAACAATGTTCCATTTGGGGTCCGGAGCGTCTCCTTCGAACCGAGGCTCCTCTATGTCCCGGGAAGCGCGAAGGGTACCGGGACCGGCAACAGAGACGTCGAATTCCGCGTCGCCAATTTCTCCGGTAGTCCCATCATCGTTGGCACCCTCCAGGCAACCTTCACGGCCACCGGGGGCGTTTCGTACTTTCGCAACGTCCTCTGGAACTCCGCGTCGGCCTATACCTGCACTTCTCCCTCAACCGTGATAGAGTCTGGGGAACTCATCGACAACACTGATTTCGCGGATCAGACCGTGGCCGCTGACGCAAACCCCACGCCACCCCAGCGGGTCGTCGTCGATGCCTCCAATGTTCAGGTTGCCGACATCAAGATCGTGGGGTCCGGGACAGAGGCCACAATCCGGCTCGAGAATTTCCGGACTGGTACCGCGTGCGGCGCCACCTCCGGCTCAGCTATGGATATGCGAGGGGCATCATTCAGCGATGTGATCTTGTGGGATCCGACCGGCACGATCATCGTTGGCCGGTTCAGTTTCATAACCCCAGCACCGGGAGTATAGGGGTAGGGGATGCGGATACCGGGGAAAAGGATCGTCGCCATAGACATCGCACCCGAACGGGTGGCGTTGGCCGAGGTCGAGACGGGGCGGAGGCCGAGGCTTCACGCCTGGGCGATCGTGGAGGGCCCTTTTGCCGATGCCTCGGACATGGCACAGCGGATCAGGGAGGCGTTGGATGCAGGCGGCTTCACCGCGCGTCTCGCGTACGTGGCCCCTGGCATCCAGGTCGAGCACCGGCACCTCAGCCTGCCGCCGCTGTCCGTGCGGGGGCTTCGTCGAGTGATCGAGCGCGAGGTCCGTCGCGACTCGAATGTCCCGTTTCAAGAGCGAGTGTTCGATTACGCCGTGGTGGGTGAAAGCGTCGAACGGAGTGGCGCCCGCAAGAAGGAGGTCCTCCTCGCCATCGCCTCCGAGGCCGAGGTGGATCGCTATATCCGGATCGTCGAGGAGGCGGGGCTCACCCCGTGGCTCGTCACCTCGCGTCCGCTGGCTTTGATGGCAGCCGTCGCGCTCCAGGACACAGGTGGAGGGCCGGTGGTGGCCGCCTCGTTAGACGGCACCATGCTTCAGGCGCTGGTGGCCGAGGAGGGGATCCTTCACCTCTCTCGCGAGATCACCCTTTCGGCAGCCCCCGGAGCCGACGGAGCCGAGTCGTGGGACGAGGTGACCACCGAGATCCACCGGTCGCTCCTCTATTTTTTCGAGAAGTCACCCCGGTGGCGGGTGGGACGGATCATCCTGGCCGGCAATCCGGCGAATCTCGGAGGCTTGCGCGAGGCATTGGCCAAGGATCCCACCGTGCGGGTAGACATCTTTGATCCGAAAGAGGGGGTGGAACTTTACCCTCCGGATGGTGAGGAACCTGCCTGGCGCGCTGCGCTGCCGGGCCTGGCGGTCCCGCTGGGCTTGGCCAGCGGGCGGCCCGAGGTGGGGATCGGTCTGCTCCCCCGGCACGTCCAGGAGCGGAAGTGGGGGAAGGTCAGACGCGTCGCCGTCGCCGGCATAGCCGCCGGGGCGCTCGTCCTCGGCTCCATCACCCTCTACGCTGTCACGCGGGGAGAGGAGTCGCTGCGCAAGGCGCTCGAGTCGCAGCGGACCATGCTGATCAACCTCGAGCAGCAAATCAGGGAGGTCGAGGAGGCAGAGCGGCAGCGGGAACTCCACCGGGCCCGGCTCAGCATGCTCGAGGGGGGGGTGTGGAGCGGACCCTTCTGGCGAGGGGTCTTCCGCGAGATCAGCCTGCATGCCCCCCCGGATCTCTTGCTCCATGGGCTCAAGCTCGAGGCGGGGCCCAGCGGGTACCGCATGGTCCTCACCGGACAGGTGATATCCGGGTCCCCGTACGAAACCCATGTGGGCTTCAATCGGTTCTATGAAGGGCTTCAGGGTTCCCCATTTCTGCAGGCGGTGACGCTGCTGCAGCCCGTCAGGGTCAGTCGGGTCCCCCGTCCCGAGCCCGTAGAGGAGGCTACAGAGGGAGAGGGAACCAAGGCGGCCGCAAAGGTGCCGCCTGTTCCAGAGGGACGGTCCCAGCTCGAGTTCAGCCTGGCCTTGGGCTTGCGCGCCGTCGCTGGGAGGTAACGATGCGCGAGTGGTATCGCCGGCTTCCTGCTGCCGTCCGAGGCTTGGCGCAGATCGGACTCCTCTTCGCGGCGGTGACGATCTTGATCTCGCTGCTTCTCTATCCGAAGATTCGCCGATTGGCCGCTCACCGACCTGAGGTGGCGAGCCTGTTGTGGAAGGTGGATGCGGGGCTGCGACACATGACCGACTTTACCCCGCCCACGGAAACGGAGCGGGAGACCTGGGCAGCGTCGCGGAGCCAGTTGTTGGCAAAGCTGCCGCCGGATGAAGATCTGCCCAAGCTGCTCGAGGCGCTCAGCCTCCTCGCGGGCCGAAACCGCGTCGCGGAGCTCGTGGTGAGCACGTCGCCCCGGGTGCCGCTCAAGGCGGACGCCGCATCCCCGCTCATGGGGGAGGCGGCCCTGGCGAAGGCCCAGCCCGATCTCGGGGTCGAGCTGGGGTATTACCCGATCGCGGTCTCCTTCCAGGCGGGATACCGGGACCTGGCCCGTTTTCTCGAAGGGGTAGAGCGGCTGTCGCCGCTGGTCTCCGTCGCCTCTTTGGAGGTGCGAAGAGGGGTGCCGCACGTCGGGGTGCAGATGGTTCTCAGGGCATATCATTCGGGGAGCACAGGGAATGGTTCGCGGTAAGGTCATTATGATAGCGGTGGGCCTGCTCCTCGTGGGCATCGCCCTTCGGTTCTGGCTCGGGTCGCGTCCCGCTCCCCGTCCGGGCCGAGCCGGGCGTCCCCAGGCTGTGACCCAGGCTTCTCCGGAGGCACGCGAGAAAGCGCCAGCGCCACAAGGGCCTCCGGCGTCCTCGCCCGACCTGACGGTCAGGCGCGAGGAGCTCGAGGCCTTGAGCAGTGGTCCCTGGGGGCGCAACCCCTTCTTGACCGCTGACGAAGAGGCCGCACTTCCCGGGCAGGCGAGACCGGTCGATTTCTCCGCCGAGTTTGCGCCCCGCGAGGTGAGGGCGATTGTGATGAGTGAGGGGAGGAGGATCGCCAATATCGACGGGCACGTGGTCGCGGAGGGGGATCTGATCGGCAAGGAGCGGGTCCTCGAGATTCGACCCCACGCCGTCGTCCTGGGGCACGGTAAACGGACCCGAACCGTCGAACTCACGCTCCCCGCCGCTGCAGTCCGGGCGACCCCGGTCCCAGTGACCCGAAGGGGGGAGAACAGAGAAAGGAACGCGTTGCCATGAGAGCCTCGAGACGGCAGCAAGGGATCATCCTCCTCATCGTGCTTCTCCTTAGCCTCTGGGGTTGCGCCACTCCGGAACCGGTGCGGCCGCAGCGGCTCACCCGGGTGGAGGCCCCCGCCAAGCCACCGGACCTGGAAGAGCTCTTGGTGACCCAGGTGGAAGAGAAGCGCAAGCTCGAGGAGCGGCTCCTCTCCTTCTCGGTCAAAGGGGTCGATGTGAAGGAGGTCCTCCAGGGTCTGGCGCAGGCGAGCGAGCTCAACATCGTCTTCGACCCGGATATCTCTGGGCCCGTCACCATCGATCTCAAAGATGTCACCTTGGGGGACGCCCTGGAGATGATCCTCAGCCCGCTCGGGCTGGAGTATCGGCGAGAGAAGAATGTGATCCGGGTGAAGAAACCTGCGCTTGAGACGCGCATCTTCACCCTCGATTACGTCAGCCTGTCGCGGAGCGGGTCAAGCAGCATGAGTGTGTCCGCGTCTGCCGCCGCGACGGGGGGGATTACAACCGGAGGGACCACCGGGACGGCGGGGGCCACTTCGGGAGGGCTGACGGGCGGCACCGTCTCCGTCGAATCGAGACAACGAGAGACCGAGTTCTACAAGGATATCGCGGAGGACCTGAAACCGCTCCTCTCACCACAAGGGAAACTGGCGGTGAACAGGCAATCCGGAACCGTGGCCGTGACCGATTTTCCGGCGAATCTCCGACAGGTCGCCGCCTTTCTCGAAAAGGTCACCGGCACGATTCTCAGGCAGGTGGTCATCAATGCCAAGGTGCTGGAGGTGACGCTTTCCGACTCGTTCCTCTTTGGCATCGATTGGACGGGAGTCGCTGAGATCCTGGGGGCTCAGGGGACCTTCCTTCAGCGCCTGAGCCCCAATACCGGCCTCTTCCGGATCGGGGTGGCCGGCAGCGACTTTTCGGCGGTCATCGACGCCATCTCCACGCAGGGGGAGGTCAACGTCCTGTCGAATCCCAGGGTCACCGCCCTGAATAATCAAAAGGCGGTCATCCGGGTGGCGCGGGATGACGTCTTTTTCCGGACCCAGGTCCGAACCCTCCAGGATGCCGGGCAGACCATCGAGCGGATCACCGAGACGATCCCCCAGGTCGTGAGCATCGGGGTGATCCTGGACGTGACGCCCCAGATTGCGAGCGACGGGACGGTCACGATGCACATCCATCCCATCGTCACCGACAAGCTCGGGGATGCCGTCGCGCCCACGGGGGAGACCGCGCCGATCGTCAGCATCCGCGAGACGGATACATTGGTCAGGGTGGGTGACGGGCAGACCGTCATCATCGGGGGCCTCATGGAGGACAAGCAGGATGATCGGGCGAGCAAGGTCCCGGTCCTGGGCGATATCCCCCTCCTCGGCGGCCTCTTCCGGAGGACCGAAAAGACCGGGCGCAAGAGTGAGCTGGTCATCCTCATGAGCCCCACGGTCCTCATGGGCGATCGGGCGCAACAGACCGCCGCCGAGGCGGTCGAGAAGGTCGAGGGCCTGAAACAGGGGATCCCCGCCTGGCCCGGATTGCCGAAGACGTGGAAACCGTAATGTACGAGCAATATTTCGGCCTCAAGGAAAAGCCCTTTAGCCTGACCCCGGATCCGCGCTTCCTCTTCTTGAGCGCGGACCACCGGGGGGCGCTGGATCACCTGCTCTATGGGATTCAGCGGCGGGAGGGGTTTCTGGCGATCACGGGGGATATCGGGACCGGCAAGACCACCATCTGCCGGGTGTTGCTCGAACGCCTCGACCCCGGCGTGCAGACCGCCCTGATTCTGAATCCCCTGCTGAATGAAAGAGAGATCCTCAGCGCCATCCTGGAGGATTTCGGGATCACATACCCGGGCCAGCCGCCGCGCAAGACACTGATCGACCTGCTGAACCTCTTCCTGTTAGACCAGGCCAAAAGCGGCGGTGCGGCGATCCTGATCATCGACGAGGCCCAGAACCTTGCCCCGAACGTCCTGGAGCAGATCCGGATCCTGTCCAATCTGGAGACCGACCAGCAGAAACTCCTCCAGATCATCCTGGTGGGGCAGCGGGAGCTTCGCGAGAAGCTCGAGAGCAAGGCCCTTCGGCAGCTGAATCAGCGCATCTCCATCCGCTATCACCTCGCCCCCCTAAGCGCCGAGGAAACGGTCAGATACATTGAGCATCGTCTCACGGTCGCCGGGGCAAGGGGGGGGATTGATTTCACGCCCGGTGCCTATCAGGCGATCTATCACTTCTCCAGAGGGGTCCCCCGGCTCATCAACCTGATCGCGGATCGGGCCCTCCTCGCGGGGTACGTGGCGGGCTCGAGCTATATCACAAAGGAGATGGTCTCGGAGGGCCGCCAGAGCATTGACGGGCACGGGGTTCGAGCCCGGGCCTCGTTCCGATTCGCGATGGGCCGATATCTCCAGGCTCCCAGAATCGCCCTGGCCCTCTCGTTCCTTTTCGGGGCCCTGTTCACAGCGCTGCTATCGGGGTTGATCGGCTTTGAGGCATCGTGGTCGACCATTAGTGCGCGACTTCCATTCCGCCTCCAGGCGCCACCCGAAGTTGCTCCTGCAGCGGGGAAAGCGTCTGTGGCTGGCGGGGTTACCCTACCGATCCTTCATTCGGATCCCGCCTTCCGTTACTCGGTCTGGGCCTGGGCCAGCCAGGAAGGGGAACCCTTCCGCAAGATGGTTCAGGATCTCGAAGCAGAGGGACTCCGAGTCTCTGTCGGTCAGGGGCCGCAGGAAAATGGGATCGGGCCCTCGCTCCTCGTCGGACGCTTCAAGACACGGGAGGAGGCCGACGATGCGCTGAAAAGAATGCAGATGGTGGAGGGGATCCAGCGGCTGGAGGTCGTTGAGATCAGTTCCACCTCTCGTCAGGAGGGGAGATGAGCCTCATCCAGGACGCCCTCAAAAGGGTCCAGGGAGGGCCATCGGCCCGGACTCCCCTGGGGGGAGTACAGTATGGCAGGGGTCGACCCAGCCGCAGCAGATGGCCCTGGCGGCTGATCGGCGCTTCCGTTGCGGCGGTCGCTTTGCTCTTCTTCGTCGTGAAAGTGCCCGGGCTGCTGCTCGGACGCAGGCTACCGGCGAAACCGGTCCGCTCGGTTCCGGCCGCGCAGACGGGGGCTCAGCCGACCGCTCCGCCTGCGGTGAGCCCTTCGACAGGCTCAGGGCAAAGCCCCGTCGAATTGCCATCGAGTTCGCTCCCAGCGGGGGCTGCTGCCTCATCGTCGTCGCCGTCAGCCGCCCGCGGTGAGCACGGTCGAACCGCACATCGTGTACCGCCCGCGGTGAGCCCTGTCGAACCGCCAGAGGCGGCTCCCCCAATCCGGGCGACCCTCCGCGGTGAGCCCAGTCGAACCGCGCCGATCTTCGAAGAGCGCGTGGCCAATCCAGCGCAGGTCGGTCCGCCGGATAGCAGGCCTTCGCGGGTCGGGGAGAAGCCGGACCCCACCCCTCCCGTAGAGGTTGATGCGCTCTCCTCGGGGGCGGAGGAGGCCGCTCCAACGCGCACCCTTCGACCGGTGGTGGAGGGGAAGGATCGCTACCACTTCAATATGGGCCTCTTCTACCAGAAACAGGGCCAGTATGCTCAGGCCTTTGCGGCGTACCAGAAGACGGTCGAGTTGAATCCCTTTCACGTCGAGGCCTACAACAATCTTGGGGTTCTCTACAAAGAGGTCGGAGAGGTAGACAAGGCCATCCAGCACTACCGGAAGGCCCTGGCGATCGATCCGCACTACGTGAAGGCCTACAACAACCTGGGCGTAACCCTGATCCGTCAAGGGAAGCTCACGGAGGCGACGGCGCAGTTTGAGCACGCCCTTGAACTCAATCCCAAGAACCTGGAGAGCTACACGAATCTCGGGGTCATCTACCGGCGGCTCAGTCGCATGCCCGAAGCCGTTCGGGCCTTCGAGGCGGCCCTCAGCATCGACCCTGAGCACCCGGAAAGCCACTACAATCTCGCCATCCTCTTGGAGGGGCAGGGGCGGATCGCCGAGGCCCTCGCCCACTACCGTGGGTTCGTCGCGAGCGCGGAGCCCCGTCATCGTAGCGTGGTCGCCCGCGTGATCGCCCACATCCAACTGCTGGGCCAGTGGACCGCTGGCCCGGCCGCGACGCGCAAGCCTCTCGCCGAGTAGCGCCACGCCGACTTGCATGATGTGGAGCGCCTGCGCGACCGTTCCAACGTGCCAAGCCCAATGTGATCATCGTCCGGCCCTGCCCCTCTTCTCTAAGATCGACGCCTCGACGGCTGAGAACGTCTGGCCGACGAGGGTCTGAAGCCGCTCGACATCTCCGAGCGGGGTGCCACTTCCGGCGTCGTCACCGTAAAAGATGGCCACGACCTTCCCGGCGACGATGATGGGGATGATCACCGCCTCATCCGGCCTTTTCCCGCCCAGTTGGTTCAGGAAGTAGTCGTTCCATTTCCCCGGGCCGATCTTGCCCCGGTAGGTGGTGCGGGCGTGTGTAGCCGCAGCAAAGATGGAAGGCTCGCGCAAGGGGAGCTTGATATTGATGATCCGTTCGTCACCAGAGTCTCTCACCCCGCCCACCCCGAACTGGTCGTGCCCGGTGATCCCGTCACTGCGCACGAAGAGGAGGACACCACGGCTGACGACATCGGCGGCGAGGTGCATGATGAGGACCCAGGGAGCAATGGGGGAGCTGAGCATGATCTCGTCGGTGATGCGCGAGGGCTCGAGATCCAGGAGCGGTTCCTGCGGGCTCCTCCCGGACGGTGCCACGGGTGCGGGAATCGGTGGCTCGATGGCGGCCGGGATCGTAGGCGTGGGGATCTCTGCGGCCGGCCCCTCGACACGCTCGGGGCGCGGCACCGCCGGCGCAGGCCGCAATGGCACGTCCGGCGCGGGGCGCGGCCCCTCGACGCGCTCGGGGCGGGCCGGGGGCTCGGGCGAGGGCGGGCGGGGCCCTTCGACGTGCTTGCCCCGAGCGGAGTCGAGGGGCTCAGGGCGGGGCGGCGTCTCGACCTGGCGCCGTTCCTCGATTCGGACACCCGGGGCGGGGGCGGGTGAGGCTTCGGACTTGATCCATGGGGGCCTCTCGCCCTCCCACTGTCCCTCGATGAGGTCTGCGAGGACCTCGGGACTCGGGCGGGCCGGGGGCTCGGGCGAGGGCGGGCGGGGCCCTTCGACACGGTCAGGGCGGGGCGTCTCGACGTTCTGCCGGCTATCGAGATGGCTTGCAACGGGCACGTAGGACGTGGATGCCGGGGTGGCCGGTGGTACGGGCGGCGTGCGCTTTATACTCTTTTGCCGTTCATCGAGACGGACTACCCCCTCGAGGAGGAGAATCTCGGGGCTTATTCCCGTCTTTGGGAGAAACGCGCTGAGCTCAACCGTGATCTCGTCGTCGGTAGTTATTTCCATCATATCGAACCTGAAAAAGCCGTTGTCCCAGCTCAGGATTTCGAGGATCACCTGCTCGACCTGGTGTCGGATCGCCTGTTGCAGCACCTCAGGGGTGATGATCCCCTTCTCAATCAGGATGGCGCCGAGCCTTTTCTTGCTGTCTGTGGAGAGGTGCTGCAGCTCGAGGGCGGCCATGAGGTCGTCTTCGGTCAGGTGCTTCTGGCTGATCAAGAGCTGGCCAAGGGTGCTCCGCGTCGAGTCGCAGGTCGCATAGATCACCTTTCCGTTTTTAAAGAGGATCTCCCCGGTATTTCCCAGCCGGCTCAGCCTCAGTTTCCCCGTCTTCTTGCCCAGGCTGAGGATCTGGAGAATGTCGGGAACGCTCAGCTCGAACCGTCCTGCGAAGCCCACGGGTTCCTTCTCCCCTTTGCTGTCAATGGTTTCTGAGACAGCCCCTCCAGGATATTCTAGCAATCATCGTGCCAGGGGAGTTGTTTTCGCGGGGAGGCGTATGTTAACGTAGGAGCCGCACCGGCAGAGGGGAACGCCGTGGTTGAAGCGATCACCTTCGATTTATGGGGTACGTTGATCAGGGAGAGCCCGGAGTCGGCCCGCAAGGTCAAGGAGGCGCGGACCCGGAACCTCTATATCCTTCTGGAGGCTCAGGGATACCCGGGCACTCTCGAGGAGGTGGAGGCGGCCTATGAACATGTGGGAGGGCGCCTCCAGGCGATCTGGTCGCGGCATGAGGATGTGGGACCCGAGGGACAGGTCCAGCTACTCCTCGAGGCCCTGGACTCCGCGTGGAAGGTCCCCCAGGATCGCATGCTCCTGGCGAACCTGGAGTGGGCGTACGTTTCCCCGGTGCTGAAGGCCTTGCCCGTACTGGACCCGGGAGCGGCTGAGCTGCTCAACGGGCTCCGGAGCCAGTACCGCTTGGGCCTCATCTGTAACACCGGCCGAACCCCAGGGACGATGCTCAAGATCGTCCTCCAGCGTCTCGGGATCGTCGAGCAGTTCGATGTCCTGACCTTCTCCGACATGCTCGGCATCCGAAAGCCGGACCCCCAGATCTTCCATCTGACGCTCGAGCAGCTTGAGGTCTCCGCAGATCGAGCGCTCCACGTGGGGGACGACCCCAGCACCGATGTCCTGGGGGCACGGCACGCTGGCATGCAGGCGGTGCTCGTGGGCTCCTCGGGGGTCCTTCAGGCGGAAGACCAGGGGGTGCGAGCCATCGAGAGTCTTTCGGCCCTTCCCCGTATCCTCGAGGAGGTTCGGGGTTGAGGGTTGAACTATGAACCATGAACGACTCGACTGAGCTCGCCGAAGTCCATGAACCGTGAACCGTGAACGGAAGAGCGATGGAGCAGCAAGACAAGAGGACGGTCGGGCAGTTGCTGCGAACAGCCCGGGAGGCTCTCGGGATCAGTCGGGAAGAGGCGGCAGCGGTGACGCGGATCAAACCCGTCTTTCTCACCGCCTTGGAGGAGGACGACTATCACCTCCTCCCGGATGAGCGGTACCTCCTCCGCTTCCTCGAGGAATACGCCAGGTTCCTCAACATTGATGCTCAGGCAGTTCAGGACCGCTTCTCGGAGCAGATCGCGCGTGACCCCGGTTCCCTGGCGGTCTTTCCGGTCAAGCGAACCATCACCGTGCCGCTGCGCGGGCTCGTGCCGGCGCTCCTTCTCCTGGCCGTCTTGATCCCCTCCGCCTTCATCGGGTTCTCGCTCCTGTTGAATCGGCCCCGGGGTGGCCAGACCCCCGACCGAGGGGAGAGGCCGGAACTCACGCCCGAGACCGGTTCGCCGGCTCCTGTCGCGGCAGGCACCCCGGCCCTCTCCCAGCCGCCGGTTTCGCCCGACGTGCAGGGGGTAAAGACGTTGCGGGCCCAGGCCAAGGAGATGACCTGGCTGCTGGTCACGATTGATGGTCGGGAGACCCGGGACGTCCTCCTCCGGGCCGGAGAGACCTGGGAGTGGCGTGCTCAGGAGAGTTTTGTCCTGACGGTCGGGAACGCGGGCGGCGTGGAGCTTATCCTGAACGGGCGTCCGCTGCCGCCGCTGGGGGAGCCGGGGCAGGTGATCCGGGACATCCGCCTCCCCCCCGAAGCACCTGCTCCTCCGGAAACCCCGTAGCACCGTCGACACGGTGTTCCTTCGTCTCTTCCTGATCCTGACTTACTTTCAAACGCATTTCATCTCTTGACAATCGAGCAATAGAACATTAGACCGCAATGGCGCATTTCGCCTCCCAAATCGCACTATTGTTCCACTGCTCCATTGCTCCAAAGGAAACGCACTGTGTGCGTTTCCTTTAGAGCCAGGGTCTCGTGGCGAGAAAGGCCACCACGTGCGTGGGGTGCGCGACCACCTTGGCCCGATCCCCAGGGTGCAGCGTCAGGGTCGATGGCTGGTGACTGTGAATGGTGGCCCCGGAACGGAGCTGGACAACGAGGAGGTTATCCGGCCCTCGAAACTGCCGCGTAACGACCATGGCGCTGCCCATCGGGTCGGGGATCAGCTCGATGTGGTCCGGCCGGATCATCACCTCCACCTGGGCGCCACCGGGCAGTCCCGGAGTGTTGGGGAGCGTGCCGATCTCTGTAGCGATGCCCTCGTCCGTCACCCGGCCGGGGAGAAAGTCGGCCTTGCCCACGAAGCGGGCGACGAAGCGGGTGGCGGGCCGGTGATAGATCTCTTCCGGCGAGCCGAGCTGCTCGAGTCGGCCCTGGTTCAGGATCCCCACGCGGTCCGCGATCATAAAGGCCTCTTCCTGATCGTGGGTCACGAAGATCGCGGTGGTCCCGAGCTCCCGTAGGATCGTGTAGACCTCCAGGTGCATCTGCACCATCATGTCGGCGTCCAGGTTGCTGAAGGGTTCGTCGAGGAGGAGGAGCGCCGGGCGAGGGGCGAGGGCGCGGGCTAACGCCACGCGCTGCTGCTGCCCTCCGCTGAGCTCGTGGGGATAGCGGCCGGCAAAGGGGGTCAGCCCGACCGTCTCCAGCATCCCGTGAACTCTGTGGCCGCGGGTTCCGGGGTCCAGTGCACGGAGACCGAACGCGACATTCTCCTCCACGGTCAGGTGGGGGAAGAGCGCGTATTCCTGGAAGACCATCCCGACCCCGCGCCCCTCGGGTGGGACAAAGGTCTTGCGGTCCGTCATCGTTTTCCCGCTGATCACCACGACCCCGGCATCCGGCTTTTCGAAGCCGGCGATGAGCCGCAGCGCGGTCGTCTTCCCGCTGCCGCTCGGCCCGAGCAGCGCGATGATCTCGCCGGGCTCCGCGTCGAGGGAGAAGTCGTCCAGGGCAGGCAGGTCGTGCGGCGAGAAGCGTTTTGTCAGATGGGCGATGCTCAGCAGGATCATGGCGCCTTGAGAATCTCTCTTCGCTCCGGAATGGCCCCGTCCCCCCCGTGGTCGTGGTCCCTCACCTCACGGAAGCTGCTCCGCGCCAGGATCAGGATGGGGAGCATCCCCGCCGCTACGATGGTCAGGGCCGGAAGGGCGGCTGCTTCCCAGAAGGACTCGGAGGTGAGCTGCCAGACACGCACCGCTAACGTCTCGTAGCCGAAAGGCCTGAGAAGGAGCGTGGCCGGCATCTCCTTGATCACATCGACAAAGACGAGGATGGCGGCGCTACAGAGACCCCCGCGGATCAAGGGGAGGTGGATGCGGCGGAGGACGCCCCCGGGGCTCAAGCCAAGGGAACGTCCCGCCATGTCCATGCTTGGCGTGACCTTGACGAGGCTCGCCTCGACGGTATGCACGCTGAGGGCGAGGAACCGGGCGAGGTAGGCAAAGACCAGCCCCGCCATGGATCCCGTGAAGAGGAGGCCTCCGTCCCCTCCCCAGACGACGCGGACCAGGGCGTTACAGACCCGGTCGAGGAAGGCGAGCGGCACTAGGACGCCGACGGCGATGACCGAGCCGGGGAGGGCGTAGCCCATGGTCGCGATGCGGCCGCACGCGGCCACCACCCGACTGCGGCTCAGGCGCAGGCCGTACGCCACCACGATGGCAGCCCCCACGGCGACCATGGCGGCGGTGGCCCCGATGGTCAGCGTGTTCAGGGCGAATTCCGGATAGCGGTCGTCGAAGTCAGATGCCCTGAAGGCCGTCACACTCCACACGAGGAGCTGGGCGACCGGCAGGAGAAACGCACTCCCGACCACGGCGCCAGCCGCGCCGCTCGCCGCCCAGGCCCTCCACCCGGTGAGCATCATGGGCGCGGGGGGGTGGGCCCTGCGCTCCGTCTGGAAGAAGCGCGCGCGGCCGCGCCAGGATCGCTCGAGGACATAGACAGCCCCCGTGAAGAGGAGAAGAAGACTCGCCAGCTCCGTGGCGGCCTGGCGATTGAAGAGGCCGAACCAGACCCGGTAGATGGCGACGGTGAAGGTGTTATAGCCGTAGATGGCGACCGTCCCGAAGTCCGCCAGAACCTCCATCACCGCGAGGGAGAGGCCCGCTACGATCGACGGGCGGGCGAGGGGAAGGGCAACCCGCCAGAAGACGGTCGTCCGGCGCGCGCCGAGGGCGCGGGCGGCTTCCAGGGTCGTTTCCGACTGTTCGAGAAACGCCGTCCGGGCCAGGAGGTAGACGTAGGGATAGAAGACGAGGGTCATCACGAGGACGACCCCCCCAAAAGAGGCGATGTCCGGGAACCAGATCCCCGGTCCGAAGACGCGGCGGAGCCCGCTCTGCACGGGGCCGGTGTAATCGAAGAGCCCGCGGAAGACAAAGCCGATGACATAGGCGGGCACCGCCAGGGGCAGGATGAGGAGCCACTCGAAGGCCGCCCGGCCGGGGAAGCGGTACATCGTGGTGAGCCACGCGAGCCCGGTGCCCAGC
The DNA here is from genome assembly GCA_001443495.1 of candidate division NC10 bacterium CSP1-5. GTDB lineage: Bacteria > Methylomirabilota > Methylomirabilia > Methylomirabilales > CSP1-5 > CSP1-5. Next base: position 18,759 of record LDXR01000004.1, read on the forward strand.
AGGGCCACGCCACCCCCGACCCCGATGATCAACGTGAGCGTGTTCCAGATCAGCTCAAGGAGCTGCGTCTGCCAGAGGTGGACCCAGACCTCGACGGTGGGCGTCGCGAGGGAGGAAATCACCACCAGGATGGGCGTCGCGACGACGAGCGCCACCGCCCCGGCCGCCAGCGGCCACGGGTCCCGTGCAAGCCTCAGGGCGAGGCGCCCCGCGACGGGAACCGCCGGGCTCGCGTGTCGGGTGGGCATGCCGGGCCTCCGCTACTTGTATCCGACCCGATCCATCAGTTTGACGGCCTCGGCCTGGAGCGCCCCGGCCGCGGCCACGTCCACGCTGTCGGCCTTGAACGATCCCCAGGCGGCGATGAACCCGTGCGGTTTCGCCGCCCCGTTGGCGGGGTACTCGTAGTTGCCGTCGGCGTAGAGGTTCTGGGCCTCCGATGAGGAGAGGAACTCGATCAACCTGATGGCATTCTGCCGTCGCTTCGCGTACCGCGTGACGCCCGCGCCGGAGATGTTGATGTGGACGCCGCGGTCCTGCTGGTTGGGCCAGAACACGGCCACGGGAAAGGCAGGATCGGTCGCCTTGAGCCGGGCAAGATAATAGGTGTTGGCGATCGTCACGTCGCACTGACCGGCGGCGACGGCCTCGAGCTGCTTCGTGTCGCTGTCCAGGATGCGCGCCTCGTTCTTCATCCACCCCCGGATGACCTCTTCGGTGCGCGGCTCCCCCAGGGTCTTGATCATCGTGGCGACCAGGGACTGCGTGTAGACCTTCCTCGAGGTCCGGAGGCAGAGCCGCCCCCTCCATCTGGGATCCGCCAGCGCCTCATAGGTCGAGAGCTCCGAGGGCTTGACCCGCTCGGTGCTGTACATGATGGGCCGGGCCCGCACCGACAGTCCAACCCACGCATTGTCCTTGGCCCGGAGATGCGGTGGGATGTTCCTGGCGATCACAGGTGAGTCGAAACCTTGGAGGAGACCAGCGTGCTCGGCGATCCAGAGATTTCCCACATCGACGGTCATGAACACGTCCGCGACCGTGTGGATTCCCTCCGCCTTGAGGCGCTCGAACAGTTCGGCCTCGCTCGCAGTGAAGTATTTTACCTTGATGCCGGTTGTGTGGGTGAAGGCTTCGAACATCGGCGTGATCAGTTTCTCGATCCTGGCGGAGTACACGACGACCTCGCCCTGCTCTCGGGCCTCGGCGACGAGCACGGCTGGGCCCCAGAGAATGATAACGGTGCTCAAAACTCGCAGCACATTCCAGGATGAGCGCCTTTGTATCACCGCCGCCTCTATGGTGTTTATGAATGGTTAGGGATCCAATTGATATTGGTTACGGTACCCTTATTTTGTCAGTTAAGGTAGCCTTAGTGTATCACCTTGTCAAGCTCTTTCGACCCCGTAAGAACCCCAAATACACAAGATACTTGACACTTTTAGTCGATAGGCTTTAGGCTACCGGAAGACCCTAGACCTTGGAGGGAAAGATGACGCACGACATCGGCCTCATGGAAAAAACCGAGATGTATCTCAAGGCGATTGTTGTGATCCAGCAGTCGACGCCTCCCGTCACGACCTCCAAGATTGCCGATTTTCTCACTATCACCGTCCCTGCCGCTTCGGACATGCTGAAGCGGCTGATGCAAAAAGGTCTCGTTCTCACCGAGAATGACGGGGGATTTGGCGTGACGGTGGAGGGGCAACGCATTGCCCTGCGGGTCATTCGGCGTCTCAGAATCGCCGAACGCTTCCTCACCGATGTGCTGGGTCTCTCCTTAGAAAAGGTCTATGATGAGGCGTGCAAGTTTGAACATGTCCTGGGCGGCGAGGTGGAGGAGCGGCTGGTTCAGCTTCTCAAAGATCCGATGAGCTGCCCGCATGGGCACCCGATCCCTGATGCCCACGGGCGTCTTCCCTTTGACTATCCCGGGACGACGCTGGTGGAACTCAAGGAGGGCGCACGGGCGACGGTCTTCTCTGTTCCCGAGGAGGATAGGGAGTTGCTCCTGTACCTGGCGGAACTCGGCCTGTCGCCTCACGTCAATCTTCAGGTAAAGAGGATCGCGCCGTATAACGGACCGATCTTTCTGCTGATCGGAGACACCCAGCAGGCCGTCGGACGCGATGCGGCGGCCCGCATCTACGTCACCCCCACGTAGCCCGTCCCGAGCCGGCATTGCCCCTTCCTCGGTGACCGCACGCCGAAACTACTTATTGACATTGGGGGAGAGAATTGCTACCCTACCCCGGTATGGTTAAATCAGACAGGGGGGTACGGATGATCAATGCAGAGACCAGGCGCGAGGTCTTGAGCCGGCTCAAGCGGATCGAGGGACAGGTCCAGGGGATTCAGCGCATGGTGGCGGAAGATAAGTATTGTGTCGACATCCTCCTCCAGGTCTCGGCGGTCAAGGGGGCCCTCGAACAGGTAAGCAAGCGTCTGCTCGGTCAGCACATCGAGAGCTGCGTGGCGGAAGCCTTCACCGCGGGGGACGATCGGGAGCGAGAACGAAAGATTGAGGAGTTGTTAGAAGTCTTTTCCCGGTTCGGCCGCACAGGTCGGTGAGGTCGAAAATGAATGTCGATGTCATCGTCGCGGGTGGCGGTCCCGGGGGCGCGGCAGCCGCCGCTCAGCTGGCGCAAGCGGGGGTCGCGGTCTTGGTCCTCGACAAAGCGCATTTCCCCCGACAGAAGGCGTGCGGGGGGTGTCTCTCTCCCAAGGTCCTCTCCCTGGGCCTGGACTTCGGGGGGGTGGTCGAGGATGTTATCGAGGAGGCGGTCTTCGCTGCCCCCGGCGAGGCAGCGATCCGGTATCGGTCTCACACTCCACTGGCCTATATGGTCCGTCGGGAGCGGTTTGATCAGTTCCTCCTCAGTCGGGCCGAGGAGATGGGGGCTCACGTTCGATACGGCCATCGGGTCTTGCAGGCTCGGGAGATCTCCGGAGGAGTGGAGGTGGTGTCGGACCGGGGAACGTTCCGGGCACCGGTCCTCATCGGAGGTGATGGGGCCCTCGGGGCAACGGTCCGGTCGTTTCGGCGGCCCCCTTCCCGGATCGCGCTCGCCATGGATGCCCGCCTCGTCGCCGCTGATGGTGCGCATGCCGCCTGGCGGGGGAAGGTTCTCATCGATTTCGGCGGAGTCCCTTTCGGGTATGCCTGGATCTTTCCCACGGCGTGCGACCTGTCAACGGGGGTCCTGGGGGCGAAGAAGAAGGTTCGGCGGCTTCCCGGCTACCTCGACCGGTTCTTGGACCGACAGGGCGTACAGCGGGGCTCCACAAAGGTCACCGGCTGGCCCATTCCGTATCCGGCCTGGTCTCTGCGGCCGGCGATCAGCCCCCGGGTGCTTCTCGTGGGAGATGCGGCGGGATTTGTGGACCCGCTCACCGGAGAGGGAATCTACTACGCCTTACGGAGCGGTCTCATAGCCGCTCAGGCGATTGCCGAGGGGGGATCCGGGGTGGCGGATCGGTATCAGCAACTCATTTGGGACGCGTTTCAACAGGACCTTCGAGGGGCGGCGATCCTCGCCGCTCTCATCCACCGGGCCCCAGAGGTGTCGTTCCGGGCACTCAGAAGACACCCGAGGGCCATCGAGGCGTTTGCCGCCGTCCTTGTCGGTCGGCTGAGCTATGCCGCGTTTCTCCGGAAGGTGGTGCGCGGCGTTTTCGCGGCAGGCTGGCACAGTCTGGTGCAAGTCGGCCGGTGGCGAGACGAGGATCGGGTGGTGGGAACGCAGCGCTCAGGACTGAGGACTGAGGGCGAGCACTGAGAATAGACGAGAGGGTTACGTCGTCATGGCAAGCAGGCAGATGGAAGAGCAAACGGCGCAGGGGTCCAGCATCGATATTCCGATCCGGGGGATGCACTGCGCCAGCTGCGCCGGTCGGATTGAGAAGGGGCTTCAGGCCGTGCCGGGGGTCGAGCACGCTTCGGTCAACTTCGGAGCCGAGCGGGCCGTGGTCCGCTTCGATCCATCGCGGACATCGATCGATGCCCTGCGTGGTGCGGTGAAGGACCTGGGATACGAAGTGCCTCAGGAGGGGGTGGTGATTCCCATTCAAGGGATGCACTGTGCCTCGTGCGTCCGACGGATCGAGGAGGCGCTCACTGCGGTTCCGGGTGTGACCCGGGCGAGCGTGAACCTCGCGACGGAGCAGGCGGTGATCTCTTATCTTCCCGGGACCACGACGCTGACCGAGCTGAGACGGGCGATCCAGGACTCGGGCTATACCCCCCTGGAGATCGCGGTGTCGGAACCCGGTGCGGATCGGGAAAAGGCGGTCAGGGAACGGGAAGCGGCAGAGCTCAAGCGAAAATTTCTGATGGGCGCCCTGCTCAGTACCCTGATCGTGATCGGGGCCCTTCCCCATATGGGGCTTCACGCCGTCGGCGCCTGGATCCCGCCGCTCCTCTCGAGTCCATGGGTCCAGCTCCTCCTGGCCACCCCGGTGCACTTTTGGGTCGGCTGGCAGTTTCACCGCGGTTTCTTGACCACGTTACGGCACCGGACCGCCGACATGAACACACTGGTCTCCGTCGGGACGAACGCCGGATATTTCTACAGCGTGATGGCGACAGTCGCTCCCTCCTTCGTTGCGATTGAGCAGCAGGCGGCCGTCTACTTTGAGACGGTGGCGGTCCTCCATACGCTGATCATCCTCGGCCGCTGGCTCGAGGCGAGGGCGCGGGGTCGGACCAGCGAGGCGATCAAGAAGCTGATCGGGCTTCAGGCAAAGACTGCGCGCGTGCTTCGTCGGTCCGATGCCGGTCTCGTCGAGCAGGACATCCCCATTGAGCAGGTCCAGGTCGCAGACTGGATCGTGGTCCGCCCCGGGGAGAAGATCCCGGTGGACGGCATTGTGCGCGAGGGGGTGTCGGCGGTGGATGAGTCGATGCTGACCGGCGAGAGTCTTCCGGTCGAGAAACGGGCCGGGGCGACCGTCTTCGGGGCCACCCTCAACAAGACCGGGGCCTTTACCTTTGAGGCGACCAAGGTCGGAAGGCAGACGGCGTTGGCCCAGATCATCAGGCTCGTCGAAAAGGCCCAGGCCTCAAAGCCGCCGATCCAACGGCTGGCCGACCGGATCGCGGCGGTCTTCGTCCCGGCCGTCGTCGGCATCGCGTTGGTCACCTTCGTGGTCTGGGCGGTCTGGGGGCCGGCGCCAGCCCTCGTCTTCGCGTTGAGTAACTTGATGGCCGTTCTCCTGATCGCCTGCCCCTGTGCCATCGGGCTCGCGGCCCCGACGGCGGTGATGGTGGGCGTCGGGAAGGCGGCGGAGCACGGCATCCTCTTTCGGGGGGCCGAGGCCCTCGAAGTGACCTCGAAGCTCACCGCGGTCGTGCTGGACAAGACCGGCACGCTGACCCGAGGGGAACCGTCGGTGACCGACATCATTGTCGGTTCAGGGTTCAGCGTTCAGGGTTCAGGGGTGGTACAGACTTCGGGAGTTGGTTCGAATCCCACCATGAGCCATGAACCCTCCACCCTGAACCCTAAGCAAAGGGAGCTGCTGCGCCTCGCGGCAAGTGCGGAACGGGGCTCGGAGCATCCCCTGGGGGAGTCGATCGTGGCGCGGGCGAAGGCGGAGGGGTTGGCGCTTGTCACCCCTGAAGGCTTTGAGGCCATCCCGGGTCACGGCGTTCGGTCGACGGTGGAGGGGCGGCGCCTCGTGCTCGGGAATCTCAAGCTCATGCAGGAGCAGGGGTTTCGACTCGACGGGTGGGCGGAGGAGGGTGAGCGGCTGGCCGCCCAAGGGAAGACCCCGGTCTTCCTGGGGGTCGACGGGGCTTTGACCGGGATGATCGCGGTGGCCGATACGCTCAAACCGCATGCCCGCGAGGCGGTCGCGGCTTTCCGGCGCCTGGGACTGCAGGTGGTGATGATGAGCGGCGACAGTCGCAGGACTGCAGAGGCCATTGCGAGAGAGGTGGGGATTGACCGGGTGCTGGCCGAGGTGTTGCCGGAGGAGAAGGCCAGCGAGGTGCGGAAGCTGCAGGCTGAGGGTCACGTCGTGGCTATGGCCGGGGATGGCATCAATGACGCCCCCGCCCTTGCCCAAGCGGATGTGGGCATCGCCATCGGCACCGGGACCGATGTCGCGATCGAGGCCTCGGACGTCACGCTGATCACCGACGACCTACGCGCCGTGGTGACCGCCATCGCTCTCGGCGCACGCACGATGCGGACCATGAAGCAGAATTTCTTCTGGGCCATGGCTTATAACGTTGTCTTGATCCCGGTGGCCGCCGGGGCGCTCTACCCCGTGCTCGGGCTGCTCATGAGTCCGGTCCTGGCCGGGGCGGCCATGGCGTTCTCCTCGGTCTCGGTCGTGTTGAACTCCCTGCGGCTCAGGGCATTTCGGCCGACACTGTACGCGTAGGACGCGACTGAAGGGAGGGCGACGGTCATGCCGGCGGCGAATGAAGTCTATGTCTGTGCGCGGTGCGGCCTGGAGGTGCAGGTGCTCAAGGCCGGCCACTGCATCCCGCAGTGTTGTGGTCAAGAGATGCGGCGCAAGGGATGACGCCGCTCGATTGCATTGACGATGGGTCCGATCGTATGAAAGATACCGCCGTATCCGGCCGATGGGGTCTTGCAGGGTAAGGGGGGTTGGATCAATCATGATGCGCAAACTTGGAACGACCAGCCTGACCGCCGTGATCGCCGCAGCGCTGGTGATCTTCTATCTTGAACTCGGCCCACCTGCGGGCCCGCCGCGCGAGTCAGTCTCGACGCTTCCCGCCCTCTCGGCGGCGCCCCGGGTGGAGGGACTGAGCGAGGCGGAGCAGGTCATCATCCGGATCTATCGCGAGGTGAGCCCGGCGGTCGTCCACGTCACTAGCATCGCCCAGGGCTACGATTTCTTCTTCAATCAGGTTCCCCAACGCGGGACCGGCTCGGGGTTCATCGTGAACGAGCAGGGATATATCGTCACCAACAACCACGTGGTCGAAAATGCGGAGAGCCTCGAGGTCACGCTGGCGAATGGCAAGAAAACGCCGGCCCGGCTCGTCGGTCGGGATTCCTCCAGTGACCTGGCCGTGATCAAGATCGACATCCCGGGCGAGAAGCTCCAGGTCGCCCGGCTCGGGAATTCCGAGCAGCTACAGGTCGGGCAGATGACGATCGCCATCGGCAATCCCTTCGGCCTTGACCGGACAGTGACCACCGGCGTGGTGAGCTCGCTCAAGAGGACCCTCCGGGCTCCCAACGGGCGGGAGATCCGGGACGTGGTCCAGACCGATGCCGCCATCAATCCCGGCAACAGCGGCGGCCCCCTCCTCAATTCCCGAGGGGAAGTGATCGGGATCAATACGGCCATCTTCAGTCCGAGCGGCGGTTCCGTCGGCATCGGGTTCGCCATTCCGGTCAACACGGCCAAACGCCTCGTTCCGGAATTGATCTCCAAGGGGCGGGTGAGTCATCCCTGGCTCGGCGTGCGCGGGGTCAACGTGACCCGGGAGGTGAGTCGATTGCTTAAGCTGCCAGCCGAGCACGGGGTGCTTGTGATGGTGGTGGAACCGCGTTCGCCGGCGGCCCAAGCCGGCATTCGCGGAGGGGACCGCCGGGTACGGGTCGGCAACACGGTCCTGCTGCTGGGGGGCGACCTGATCGTGGGAATCGACGGCCAAAAGGTAGAGAATAATGACAAGCTCGTCGCCTACCTCGACGATCACAGGCGTGTTGGGCAGACGGTGGAGCTCGAGATTCTCCGGCAGGATCAGCGGCTCAAACTGAGCGCCACGTTGGGCGAGCAGCCGGAGGATCAACGACTGTGATCGTCCACTGGCGCCTCGCCTGGATCCTCCTCTGCCTCCTCCCCGTCCTGGCTGAGGCCGGGGGCAGAGGAGAGGTGCGGATCGGGAATCGGGTAGCGGTGACGGTCGAGGTGGCGCGGACCGAGGCGGAGAAAGTACGGGGGCTCAGCGGTCGGGACCGGCTCGCGCCGGACCGCGGGATGCTCTTTGTCTACGAGGCCCCGGTTCGTCCCCTGATCTGGATGCGGGATATGCGTTTCCCGCTGGACATCCTCTGGATACGGGACGGACGGGTGGTCGATCTCGTGCGGGGAGCAAAGGCACCAGCCCCCGGTGAGGCCCCCCAGGAATTTGCACCACGTGAAGACGCCGAGTACGTCCTCGAGGTCCCGGCCGGCTTTGTGGACCGCCATGGGATCGTTCTGGGCGATCGGGTAGAGACACGCCTGAAGGAGGGGAAACCGCGGTGAAGCGGCGTAGCTGGGTGATCCTCGGATTGGTCATCGTTGCCCTCCTAGGGTTGCTCTTCCTGAACATCAACATCTTTATTCCCTCCAAGCCCAGAGAGCTCGAAGTCTTTGAGACCACGCTGGATAATGGACTGAAGGTTCTCCTCCTGGAAGAGCGCAAGGCGCCCGTCCTCACCTTTCATGTCTGGTACCGCGTCGGCTCCCGGAACGAGCAACCCGGGCGTACCGGTCTGGCCCATTTCATGGAGCACATGATGTTCAAGGGGACCCCGCAGATGGGGGCCCAGGCGTTCAGCCAGGTGATCAGACGGAACGGCGGGCGCGATAATGCCTTCACCAGTCAAGACTACACCGGGTACTTTGTGACGTTAGCGGCGGATCGCGTCCATCTCCCCCTCGAGATGGAGCCAGATCGGATGGTCAACCTCCTCCTGGGCTCCGATGAGGTCGAACGGGAGCGCAACGTGGTCATGGAGGAGCGAAGGCTGCGCACTGAGGACGACCCCACCAGCTCGTTATGGGAGAAGGCTCAGGCGGCCGCCTACACGACGCATCCCTACCGCAATCCGGTGATCGGCTGGATGGAGGATATTCGGAAACTCAGCCGGGAAGATCTCCAGGCCTTCTACAAGACGTACTATGCCCCGAACAATGCGGTCGTGGTTGTGGTGGGCGACTTCAAGCGTGCGGAGCTCCTCCCCAGGATCCAGAAGGCGTTCGGTGCGATTCCTCGTGGCCCCGATGCGCCGGCGGTCCGCAGTGTCGAGCCGCCCCAAACCGGGGAACGCCGGGTCACCCTCACGCGGGAGGATGCGAAGCTTCCGTTCACTATGGCCGTCTATCACGTCCCGACCCTGACGGATCCGGATAGCTACCCCCTCGAGGTGCTGGAGGTCATCCTGGCCGGCGGCAAGAGCGCCCGCCTTCACCGGAGCCTTGTCTATGAAAAGCAGCTCGCCCTGAGCGCAGGTGCGTATTATGCCCGCGTCTCCGCTGACCCCGAAGTCTTTTCCGTGTATGCCAGCGCGCTCCCCGGCAAGAGGGCCGAAGAGCTCGAGCAGGCGCTCTACGCCGAGATCGAGCGGTTCAAGACCGAGCTGGTCTCACCACGGGAACTGGACAAGGCTAAGAACCAGATCGAAGCCTCTTTCATTTTCAGCCAAGACTCGATCTTCAGTCTGGCCCGGCAACTGGCCTCGTACGAGATCGTGGCCGGATGGCGGCACTGGAAGGCTTACGTGCCGGGGATCCGCGCCGTGACGGCCGCGGATGTGCAGCGGGTGGCGCAGAAGTACTTCACGGCGGAGAATCGAACCGCGGGGGTCCTCATTCCGGGCCGCGCCGCGACCGGCGGTGAGCAGCCCGCGACCGGCACTCAGCCACAGACCGAGGGCGTAAGCCCGTAAGACGTCAGCAGAAACCCGTGAGTAACCGAAGCCGTACGCTGTTCGAAGAGTGTGCCGTGCGTAGACGCGTGAAGAAAGCCGGCGTGGTCGTTCTCCTCCTCGGCCTGCTGCTCTGCCCGCTGGTAGAGGCGGTGCCCCTGGGACGCCGGGCGGAGATGGAAAACGGCCTGACGCTCCTGGTGGCCGAGCGGCCTACCCTGCCCATGGTCACAGTCCAAATCCTGCTCAAGACAGGCTCCGTGCTGGAGCCGAAGGACAAAGCCGGCCTGGCTCACCTCACCGCGGCTCTCCTGCCCCTGGGGACCGTGAGCCGCACGGCCCCCGAGATCAGTGAGGCGATCGAGTTCGTCGGAGGTGGCCTCAACGCCGATGCGTCGTGGGACTCCAGCACCCTTTCACTGACGGTGCTGAAAAAGGACCTTGATATGGGCATGGCGCTTCTCGCGGATGTATTGCTCCATCCCACCTTTCGCGAGGCCGAGATCGCACGCAAGGTCCAGGAGCTCAAGGGTCGTATTCGCCGAAAGCAAGAGGATCCGGGGACCGTCGCCCATGAGACCTTTGCCGGAACGCTGTTCGGCGACGATCCGTACGGCCGGCCGGTGGAAGGGACAGAAGGGAGCTTGGACCGGATCACGCGGCAGGACCTCGTCGATTTTCACCGGGGCTCCTACGTCCCGAACAACAGCATCATGGTCGCGGGTGGAGATGTCACGCTTGAGGAATTCAAGGGCTATGTGGAAAAATATCTCAAAGGCTGGGCGCGAGGGAGCATCGGCCCGGTCAAGGCAGCGTCGCGTGTACCGCACCCGCGCCGTCAGGTGGTAAAGATCGATCGGGGGGTGGCCCAGGCCAATATCGTCTGGGGGCATGTCGGCATCGAGCGGCAGCATCCGGACTATTACGCCCTGTCAGTCATGAACCAGATCCTCGGAGGGGGCGGTCTGACCTCGCGCCTGATGCGGAGCATCCGGGAGAAGCAGGGGTGGGCCTATGATGTGCACAGCGCCCTCGGGGCCCGCCGTTTCCCGGGGCCATTCCTGGTGGCGTTACAGACGAAGAACGAGACGGCGTCCCCCGCCATTGAGGAAGTGTTCAAGCAGATCCGGGAGATCCGGAACACAGGGGTGACGGCGGAAGAACTGGAGGAGGCCAAGGGGTTCCTCACCGGGAGCTTTCCCCTGCGGTTCGACACCAATCAGGACGTCGTGGGCCTTCTCGCGGGCATGGAGTTTTACGGTCTCGGGATGGACTACCCTGAGCGGTATCCCGAAATCATCCAGGCGGTGACCGGTGAGGATGTCCTCAGGGTGGCCCGGAAATACCTGCATCCGGATCGGGGGATCCTCGTCGTGATCGCCGATCCGGACAAGGCCAAGCTCCCTTTCTAGCTCCGAAGGGGTCATTGGTCCGAAGATTGCAGCCAAAGATGGATGAAGATGGATAAGGTCAGCGACATCATGGTCGAGAATCGCCAGCATCCCCGGTTTCGACTTCGCATGCCGGTGCTCTGCGAGGGCCCTGCGGTCCACGACTACCGCGCCCTCGGCGTCACCCAGAATGTGAGCCAGAGCGGGCTGTTGATCGAGGTTCCACAGCTCGTGGCCCTGGGTACCGCGACGAATCTTCGTCTCCTGACGGGAGACCGGATCGCCCGGGCGGAGGCGCTGGTGGTCTGGACAGCCGAGCCCCCCCTCAACCTCATGGGCGTGCGGTTCACCGTGATGACCGGAGGCGACTCCCTCGCCTGGAAGCAGCTCCTGGCGTTTCAGGGAGGCCCCACCCCCCGGGACTCCCTCCGCATGCCCATCGATCTCGACATCACCTGCTTGATCCCGCCGTACACCCGACTGAGAGGCCGCATCAAGAATCTGAGCGATAGCGGCATGATGATCATCTTTCCTCGCGAGGTTCGAGCCCAGACGCGTGTGAGCGTGGCGGTCCCCCGGTGGCTCAATCTTCCCCCGGTAGACGCGGAAGTGGTGTGGACCGGGGCCAGCTCCGTGATCCACGGCGTGGTCCACGGCCTTCACTTCACGACGGACGACATGTCCAAGGAACTCTTCCTCATTGGTACCCTCCTCCGCGAGTTGCTTCACTAAAGCAAACGCACTATACGCGTTTACTGTACCGGCCTGAACCACGGAGACACGAGAGAGCAGGAGAAACGCCAAGTGTCCACCCGATCCCTGGGGCGTCACGCGGGGGGTGAACCCGAGGCTGAGAGGCCTGCGGTTCCCGAGCCGACCTATGCCGAGCGGGCCAGGACGCTGCTATACGTTGGCCGTGTCGGCAGCCTCTCGACCCTTTCCCGAAGACATCCGGGCTGGCCGTTTGGTTCGGTGATGCCCTATGGACTCGATCCTCTGGGCCGGCCCATTGTGCTCATCAGCGACATGGCCGTCCACACCCAAAACATTGCCGGAGATCCCCACGCCAGCCTCCTGGTGTCCCAGCCAGACTGGAGCGGAGACCCACTCGGGGGCAGCCGTGTGACCCTCATGGGGAATGTTTCCCTGATTCGGGCCGAGGAACGAGAAGAGGCACGCCGGCTCTATCTGGCTCGTTACGAGACCGCGAGATACTGGGTGGACTTCCAGGACTTCGCCTTGTACCGCATGGAGGTCCTGGACATCTATTTCGTCGGGGGCTTCGGCGTGATGGGTTGGGTCCCGGTGGATGAGTATGCTCGTGCGGAGCCCGATCCGCTGGCGGACGCGGCGCCCGGGATCCTCCAACATATGAACGCCGATCATGCGGATGCCTTGCTCCTCCTGGCTCGGGTTTTCGGCGGCGTCGATGCCGATGAAGCGGCGATGATTTCGGTTGACCGGCTCGGTTTTCATGTGCGGCTCAAGAAGGGATCCCGGGTGCAGGGGGCCCGCATCCCGTTCAGCCGCGAGGTGAAGAGTCCGGAGGAAACGAGGGTCGTGCTCGTAGAAATGGTTCAAGAGGCAAGAAGGCGGCCCTGACGCGACTCGAGGTCTCGCTTTTTCCCCGTGATGTAATCCTTACATTCTCTTCCATGTAAGCCTTACATCTTTCGCGGCCCATGGAAAACGGACTGTCCTTAAACTCCCGTTTTGGCGTTTTGGGGAAACAAGGAAAATCGGGAAGATGCTGCCGTACGCGCCGGACCGCCCCGAACTTGGCATGGAATCTGCCTTATAGGCACAGGCGTATTTCTAGTGATCGGCAGGCGAGGAGGGTTTTACCCTCTTCTGGGGGTGGATAAGATGATAAGATGTAAGATGTAGATACTGAGAGGGGAGCCGGGATGGACTATCGAAACCTGACGTCATGGGTGGTGAGACCCCGGGTCGTATGTTCGGTGGTATCGGCCTTCAGTGTGATCATAACCGTTTCGAGCTGCGCGCCAGTGTCCCCACCAGACCCCCAGGCTACGCTCATCGCGAAAGGGAAAGAGATCTTCTTCAACGAGAGGTTCAATGGCAACGGGCGAACCTGTGGGACCTGTCATCCACTGCAGAATAACTTCACCCTCGATCCCGCCTTTATCGCAACCCTGCCGGCTAATGATCCACTCTTCGTCGCCGAGTTCAATCCGGACCTGAAGAAGAACTTCGAGAACCCGACGCTGATGCGGCAGTTCGGGCTCATCCTGGAGAACCTGGACGGCTTCGACGACCTCGAGAACAAATTCGTCATGCGTGGCATCCCCCATGTGCTCGCCCTCCGGACGTCGGTGAACAGCCCCCAGGGTCCCCGCACCGGCTGGTCCGGAGACGGCGCACCGGGGGATGGATCGCTCCGGTCCTTTGCCACCGGCGCGGTCATCCAGCATTTCACCAGGACCCTGAATCGTATCCCCGGCGTCGATTTCCGCCTCCCGACCGACGAGGAACTGGATGCTCTGGAGGCCTTCCAGCTCTCCCTGGGCCGGCAGCAGGATCTCACCCTGCCGCTGCCGCTGAAGGGTACCGTCCCGAAGCGGGGGCAGGCGATCTTCTTGGACAACGGTCTCGGCAAGTGCAATCTCTGCCATGTGAATGCCGGTGCGACGGCCAACTTCGGCGGCGGCAACATCGGAAATGCCAACTTTAATACCGGCGTCGAGAACCTGCCCGACCAGCCCGCGGACCTGACCGGCGAGCGGAACCCGCCGGACGACGGCCTCGGAACGCCGGGCGACGGCACCTTCAATACGCCCCCGCTCGTCGAGGCGGCGGATTCCGGTCGATTTTTCCACAACAACGCCATTGAAACCATTGAGGGGGCGGTCGCCTTTTACGATGGAGAGGCGTTTAACAATTCCCCCTCGGGCCGTGCCTTAGCCGCCGCTGATCCGAATAAAGTGGGAATCGAGCTGGACGGAACCCAAATCGTGGCCATTGCCGCCTTCCTGAGGGTGATCAATGCCCTGGAGAACATCCGGGAAACCATTGCACAACTGGAGGCGAGTCTCGAGAAGCGTGGAGCCGAGGCGAAGGAGCTCTTGGATCGCGCCGTCAGTGAGACGGGCGATAGCATCCGAGTCCTCGAAGGCGGGGGTCTGCATCCCGAAGCCGTGGCCCGTCTGCAAGAGGCGAAGAGGCTGACACAGAAGGCGAACCGGAGTATTTTTTCCCGACGAAAATTGACTCGCAAGGCCATTGAGGAGCAACAGCGGGCTAGAGCTTTCCTCATCGAGACCTCGTAGCCGTCTCGGCGTCACGTGGGACGAGAAAGGGGGGGCAGTCGTGAAGCTCAAGCGTATCATGGGTGTGGTCGCGACGGGCGTATGGCTCTGGAGCGGAATGCTGTCTGCCCATGGACAAAAGGCGACCGAGATGTTCATCCCGATCGGGCAGTCTCCAGGATTGTCCAACAAGGTCAGTATCATCGGAACGATCGAAACCATCGATCCCCGAGGTCACACGATCACCATCGCCGGACCGTCAGGAAGCTGGAGTGCGACGATCACGGGTCGCACTAAAATCTGGTTAGACAAGAGCAAGCTTCGTCTGCCCAACCAGAAGGGGTCGTTCGCGGACCTCCGGAAGGGACTCTTGGTCGAGGTCAAGTACGAAGACCCCGAGGGAAGGAGCAAGGCGACGGGGTCCGCCGACTGGATCAAAGTAGAGATGACAGAGCCCAGTGCGAAAGCGGGGGAAACGCGCCAATAGTCCTCTCCAGAGCTTGCGAACGCCCTCCCGGAGTTCCGGGGGGCGTTTTCCTTTTCAGGGACCGGCTCGCGTTCGGACGGGCCCTTGACTTGCCACAGACACGTGGTGCAGATTGATATCGTGAACCCGGGGTGGCCAGAGGGACCAAGGGCGGGAGATTCTGTGGTGACGATTGAGGAGCTGATCCAGCGAGCGACGGCCGGACAGAGGCCGGAGCCCCGTGCGCTGTTCCGGCCATCCCTGGTCTATCAGGTGCTTCACGATCCCTTCTGGATCTGGTGCGAATATCATGCCCCGCGCGCCGAGGCTGTGGATGAGACGGGTCGATATGACGAGATGCGCCGGCAGCGGGGTGTCGAGTACGAGCAGGCTTGGGTCCGGGAACACTTTCCCCACGCGCTCCGGGTGGTGCCGGACTTTGGGTTGGAGGCGCTCCGGAACAGCCTGCAGGCGATGCGGGAAGGTGTCCCGGCGATTTACCAGCCACAGGTCTGGGATCTCGGGAGCGAGACATACGGCAAGGGAGACCTCCTCGTCCGGAACGACACCCACCCGTCCGATCTCGGTCCGTACCACTACCAGGTGGTGGAGATCAAGCGGGCCCGCACCGTGCAGGACTACCACGTGCTGCAAGCCGCCTTCTACAATCGGATGCTCGGCAAACTCCAGGGATACACGCCGGGCGAATTGACCGTGGCCCTCAAGGAGGCGACCGAGGTCGTTTCGGTCGCCTCCCGGGGGACGGAGCTGGACGAGATCCTCACGACGTGGAAGGCCCTCCGGGACGGGGGCGTGATCCCTGAGCCCGGGCGGCCGCCCGATGTCACCGATTCCCCATGGCGGGTGTACGGGCAGAAGCTGGTCGAGAGTCGCAGGAATCTGGTGCTCCTGGCCGGGGTCGGCGCCCGGGAGCGGGGGAGACTGCGGGCCGCAGGGATTCAGCGGGTCGATCAGCTCTGGTCCTTGGGGCTGGACCAGGTCTGCGAGATCCTGGGGGAGCAGTCAGGGCCCCAAGCCTACTACGTGGCCCAGGCCTACCGGTCGGGCCTTCCGGTCCCCAAGCCCAACGCCAGGCTGAGGATCCCGCGCGGCGCGCGGCATCTGTACGTCGACTTCGAGACCTCGGACGAGGTGCATCCAACGGAGCCGCCGCACGTCTATCTTATTGGGGTCTGGGATGCGGAGCGGCGCCGGTACGACAGGTTCCTCGCCCGCGGAGCGCCGGAGGAGGTCCGCATCTTCGAGGAGTTCCTGGGGTATGTGGGGGAGGACGAGGAAGTCCGGCTCTATCACTGGACCGATTTTGAACAGGGGCAGATGGCGAAGGTCGGCGAGCGGTGGCCTCGTCTGTCCCTGCCCTTGCGACGCCTCCTCGCCCGGTGCGTGGACCTGATGCGCGTGGTGAAATCGGCCGCCTATCTCCCCGTCCCCTCCTTCTCCCTCAAGTGCGTGGCTCCTGCGCTCGGCTTTCGGTGGCGGCAGGAGGGGTTCGGTGCCTTCGAGGCAATGGTCTGCTACTGGGATTATCTGCGGAGCGGGGATGAGTCCGCCATCGCAAAGGCCGTCGCGTATAACGAGGACGACTGCCGCGCCATGTGGCATGTCGATCACGAGCTGACGGGGCGTTTCTGTCACTGAGAACAGCAGCAGGTCTTCTCTGGCAGGGCCGGGGACCATCGCCGCCGTGGGCCTTCCACAGGCGTCGGTCCCGGAGGCCATTGGAGGTGTGTCGCATGGTCAAGAAGGTGTCGAAGTCCGAAGAAGAGTGGAAGCAAGAACTCACCCCGGAGCAGTTCTGGGTGTGCAGACGCAAAGGGACGGAAAGACCGTTCTCGGGCCAATACCACGATTGTAAAGAGGATGGTATGTACCGATGCCTCTGTTGCGGAAACGATCTCTTCGATTCCGAGACCAAGTTCGATTCAGGCACGGGGTGGCCGAGCTTCTGGGCCCCGATCAGCCCAGAGCAGATACGCACCGAGGCTGATAACAACCTGGGCGCGCAACGGGTGGAGGTGCTGTGCAGCGCGTGTGACGCCCACCTCGGCCATGTGTTCGACGACGGGCCCCCGCCCACACGCAAGCGTTACTGCATCAACTCCGTGGCTCTGAAACTCGCAAACACTTGACACTCCGTGGCCCAGTCAGGGATACTGGGTCCCCCTGGGAATCAGTGAAGGTGTCGGGGCAGGACGTGGGGGTAGGGGGCAGGCGATGAAAACCGTCAGACATGTCTTGCAGGTGAAAGGCCGGCAGACTTGGTCGATTCAACCGGATGCCTCAGTCTATGATGCCCTGAGATTGATGGCCGACAGGGAGGTGGGGGCGTTACTGGTCCTGGACGGGGGAAAACTGATCGGCATCATCTCGGAACGGGACTATGCCAGAAAGGTGATTCTCAAGGGCAAGTCGTCGTTAGAGACCCCTGTCCGTGACATCATGACCCCCAAGGTGATCTGCGTGCGCCCAGAGCAGACGATCGAAGAATGCATGGCCCTGATGACGGATAAGCACGTGCGCCATCTCCCGGTGGTCGTCGGTGACGAGGTCGTCGGTGTGATTTCCATCGGGGATCTGGTCAAGGCCGTCATCGCGGAAAAGGATTTTATGATCAAACAGCTCGAGGACTACATTACAGGCGCCCGATAGCAGTCACGTCACGCATTCCGGCCCCAGCCCCCCTCCGATCCTCTGGTTGTCGCGTCCCCTCCGATCTCTTCGCCGTCCCCAAGGCGATCCGGGAGATGAACCGGGTAGTGGTCCGATGGAGCACTCTTGACGTGTCACTCATTCATGGAGGGCGAAGATGTTAAGGGAGTTCAAGGAATTTGCCATGCGGGGTAACGTCGTTGACATGGCCGTGGGGATCATCATCGGGGCGGCCTTCGGGTCCATCGTCAGCTCCCTCGTTGCGGACATTCTTATGCCGCCGATCGGCCTGCTCTTCGGCAACGTTGATTTCTCCAACCTGTTCCTCGTGCTGAAGTCGGGCAAGGTCGCCGGGCCATACGCTGCCCTTGCCGACGCCAAGGCGGCGGGAGCGGTCACCATCAACTACGGGGTATTTGTCAACGCCGTCATCAGCTTTGTGATCGTCGCATTTGCAGTCTTTCTGCTCATTCGGGCCGTCAACCAGCTCAAAAGGCAAGAGGCGGCTCCGCCGCCTGCGCCGACAACAAAGGCATGCCCGTACTGTGTCTCAACGATTTCTATCACGGCGACCAGGTGCGGGCACTGTACCTCGGAGCTGAGGCCGGCGTGACCCGGCAGTACAAGGAGCTCATAGGCCGCTATCAGGCCATTCCGTTCGTCAGGCACGAAACCTTCGATATCGCGCAAAATCCGCACGGACCCGGCGGCGCGGGTCACGGATCTGCTGAAGGAGGTATTCGGGAAATGAGCAAACGAGGTGAGGGACGATGAATGCCGAGCGTCAGGGCCATCTCGACCGGCTGAACACCCTGATCTCAGAAGACGTGTGGCTCCGAGAGCCCGAGGAACTCCCGCAACCCGCGCGGTTTCTCTACCGCCCGCTCAGGCTCCTGTCCATCGTGGCCCACGGATTCGTGGAGAATCGGCTCACGCTCCAGGCCTCGGCGCTGACCTTCTCGATGCTCCTCTCCATCGCCCCCTTCCTCGCGGTCGCCTTCTCGGTGCTCAAGGCCTTCGGTGTCCAGAATCGGTTGCGGCCCCTCCTCGTGGAACTATTGGCGCCGCTTGGCCCGAGCGGCGAGGAGATCACGACCCGGCTCATTGCGTTCGTGAACAACGTGAACGTCGGCGCCCTGGGGGCGGTGGGCCTGGTCACCCTCTTCATCACCATCGTCTCCCTGGTCGGCAACATCGAGCATTCCTTCAACCGGATCTGGGGCGTCAAGACGCCGAGACGGATGGCCCGGCGGTTCAGCGACTACCTCAGCGTCCTCCTCGTCGGCCCGGTGCTGGTTTTTGCGGGTCTGGGAGTCATCGCGTCCCTGCAGAGCTCCGCGGTGGTCCAGGGCCTCATGGCGATTGAACCCTTTGGCACGGTGATCGTGACGGGCCTGCGGCTCTTGCCGTATCTGACCCTGTGGGGCGCCTTCACCTTCATGTACGTCTTTCTGCCCAATACAAGCGTGAGACTCCCATCCGCGCTGCTCGGAGGTCTGGGGGCGGCCGTGCTGTGGGTCACGGCCGGGTGGGGCTTTGCAGCCTTCGTGGCCTCTTCGACGAAATACGCCGCGATCTACTCGAGCTTCGCCATCCTACTCCTCTTCTTCCTCTGGTTCTATGTGGGATGGGTCATCGTGCTCCTCGGGGCGGAGGTGGCGTACGCGCATCAGCACCTTCATGTCTACCAGGGAGGTCGGAAGGCGTCGGGTGTGAGCGTGGCGGATCGGGAGCGGCTCGCCTTGGGGATCATGCTCCTCGTCGGAAAGCACTTCCTGGACGGGAAGCCTCCGTTGAGCGCCGATGCGTTGGCGAACCAGTTAAGGGCCCCCGCGCAGCTCCTGAAGGAGTTGTTACAGATCCTGACCGGTACGCACTTGCTCCAGGCGGTTTCGGACGGACAGGGCTATCTCCCGGCCCGCGATCTGGAGCGCATCGGCATCAAGGAGATCCTGGATTCCCTCCGCACCTTCGGCGAGCCACAAAGCCTTCCGGTCCAGGGCGACCAGGTGGCGGTGGTGGATCAGGTGGTCAACGAGATCGATCGGGCCGTCGCCACGTCCCTCGCCGGCAAGGATCTGAGAACCCTCATCCTGGGCCAGGAGCCTCGGAGTCCCGATTCCCGCTGACGGGCGCCAGGGGAGCGGGCCTCGAAAAGGGGCCTTGACAGGAAGAGGGGCGCGAACTATATTGGTCGTGCCCCAAGAGGTCCAAGGGAGGACCGGGAACCGGGGGTCGTAAACTTCTCTCGGACCGGACGGGAGCTGTGAGCCGAAAGGCAAGCGGCGCCGGATCGGAAGCGCGAGGAGGATGAAGGCTAGCGGGTACCGGGAAACCGATGGGTCACTTGGGGCGTTTCCTTTTGGACGCTTAAAGAAGAAGGGGTCCCCGCCCTTCTAGAACAAGAGTAGCGACGCCAGGCCTACCGCGGTCAAGCCGCTCCCAACCAGGAGAACGTAGTACGTCTGCGGACCGACGTCCACGCCCACAGAGATTCCCACCACGATCATCCCTATGAGGGCCATAACCAGGCAGATCTTGCGTGCGGCCTGCCCCCGCCTGTGCTGTCTGATCGCCGGGCTGAGCCAGGACGATCTTCGTGGAAAAGGGATCTCACGCGCGGCGATCGCCGCGCGCACCCATCGCCATGCCCCGACGAAGCTGGGAGACATCCGGAAAAGGGTGGCGCAGGCGCGCCGGCGGTTGCGGCCTTTCACACGTTCGGCGAGGCTTTCCAAGAGCTGCCACGCCTCCCGACGCTCGCCGACCTTGATGAGCATCCGGGCGAGGGTATAGGTTGCTTCGAAATGCCACGGCTCGATCTCGCCCGCCAGGCGCAGCAGGCGGATCGCCTGAGACCGGTCGTTTCGACGGCGGAAGTGGCGGCTTCCATCCAGGAGGGCCTTCACCGCGTCAGGGGGTCGCCCGCGACCGACCTGCAGCCGGGCGATGGATTTCCAGACTTCGATCTGGTGCGGCAGGTAGCGGGCCGCCTGCATGTAGATACTGAGGGCTTTGTCTTCATGCATATCGCGGAGGTATCCCTCTCCCGCGACGACGAAGCTCTTCCAGGCCTCGGCAAGTTGCCTCCTCTCTGCGAGGAGCGGCGCCAGCTTTCCGTGGGTTTCGTGGTCGGACGGATCGACCTCGAGCACCTTCCGGTACGCGGTGATGGCCTTCCGTACCTTCCCCTTCGCCCGCGCCTGCTCGGCAGCCGCAAGGAGAGCGAAACGGTCATAGGATTTATGGCGCTTGAACCACGCAAACCACTTGAACCACATGCACGTATCCCTCTTGGCTGAGGAAGGGCCTCGGGGTGCTCAAGCCTGATCAAATTGGTGCAAGCTCCGTGCCCACAATTTCACCACCTCACACCGGCAACCCCCAGGACGATATCAGACCGGCGCCGGGGTCATTCGCTCGGTGGGAGGTGGCCGTAGTACAACCGGTGGAGGCGGGCGGGGCGTACCCCAAAGAAGTACAGGAGCCGCAGCATCCACATCAGCAGGACCGTCCGGACAACCCCCTCCCGCTCCCATTTCCGGGCCGAGGCGGTCACGGCAAGGCGGAGGCAGGCAATGGTGCCGCATCGCTTGAGGCGTGTGGAGAATTCCACATCCTCCATCAGGGGGATCTCTGGATAGCCGCCCATCTCGGCGAAGACGTGGTGCCGGAGAAAGAGGCCCTGGTCACCGGTTGCGATCCGTGACAGGCGAGACCGGAGATTGATGAAAAAGGCGATGAGCCGGAAGATGACGCGGGGGCTGTCGAGGCGGACGTCGAATCGCCCACCTACGACCCGCGGATCGGTCAGTGCCGCTTGGATAGCCTCGGCGGCTCCGTCGGGCAGACGGGTGTCGGCGTGCAGAAAGAGAAGGATCTCTCCGCGGGCCTCCCGGGCTCCGGCATTCATCTGCCTGGCCCTTCCACGCGGGCTCACGACGAGTCGAGCGGGGGGGTACTGGGCCACCACCTGCGTGCTCCCGTCGGTCGAGCCTCCATCGACCACAATGACCTCCGCCCCTGGGCATTTCTGGGACAGGTCCGGGAGGAGCCGCTCGAGGTGAGGTGCCTCGTTCAGGACGGGGATGACAACGCTCAGCATCTCATTCCGACAGTACTCCACCCGGCCTCCACGATCAAGGGCGGGTCCCCCGGTGGCCGAGGGTGCTTCGAGGGCCGGGGATACGCCGGGCTCCCTTGGCACCCGTTTTGCTACGCAGTTCCGCGCGCCTGGAGAAGTGAGGGATCGTCAGGCAAGGCCGCCTGTGGCCCAGGAGCGGCAGGCCTGGCTGGGTTATGGGGGCGCGGGGCGAGAGCCCTCCGCCTCGAGCGGCAATGACGGGTGGAGAAATCGTGGAGCATTTACCCAGAAGCCGGACCTTTGCAATCCTCCGGTACACCCTCATCATCGCCACGGCCTACCTGCTGCTGGTCGAGCATGAATTCGCGTCCCCCCCGACCGGCTTCATCCTGCTGATCGCAGCCGCCCTCGTGTCGAATGTGGTGTTGACGCTGCTTCCGACGCGCATCATCGACTCTACCGCCTTCCATGCGGGGATCATCCTCGGCGACACGCTCTGGATCACGGCGGCGCTCCTGTACAGTGGTCGGTTTCAGACCGAATTTTTCACTCTGTACTTCTTTGTGCTCCTCCTGGCGGTGATCGGGGAGAATCTCGGGCTGATCGCGGTCGGGGCCGTCGTCGTGTGCCTCGCGTATACCTTCGCCCTGTCAGCGAGCGCCGGCTCCGCCGCGTTGTCGAGCTCGCGGCTCCTGATCCGCATCCCCTTTCTCTTCACGTTTCTCTTCACGGCGGCGGCGTTCTACGGCTACCTCATTGACCGCGTCCGTCGCGAACAACAGCGGGCCCGCGAGCAGGCGCACACGGTGGCGCGCCTGGAGGAGATCCAACGACAGCTGGCTGAGCACGCGCTGCAGGTGGAGCGCGTGAATGAGGGCCTGGGGCGGGAAATCGCCGAGCGCGCGCGGGTCGAGGAGGCGCTCCAGCACGCCCGGGACCAACTCCGGGCCGTCCTGGATGCCGTGCCGGCGTGGGTGTCTTGGATCGGCTCGGATCTGAAATACCTCGGGGTCAATCGGCACATGGCTGCTGTCCTCCAGGCGCCCCCGGAGGAATTTGTCGGAAGAGAAGTCGGCTTCCTGGGGGCGAGTCCCGAGTTCATCGCATTCGTGCAGCAGTTCTTCGGCGACTCGATCGCCAAGGCGTCTCGAGAAATCAGTGCGGAGGTGAAAGGGATCGGTCGACAGTTCTTGGTCGTGGCCCAGAAGTACCTGCACGGCCAGGCAGCGGTCTTTACCGGGATTGATATCTCCGAGTTGAAGCGGACAGAGGCGGAACTGCACAAGGCCAAGGAGACCGCCGAGGCGGCGAGCCGTGCCAAGAGCGAATTCCTCGCCACCATGAGCCACGAGATTCGCACGCCCATGAACGGCATCCTCGGCATGACGCGTCTGCTGTTGGGGACGGAGCTGGCGGACGAGCAACGGGAATACGCCGAAACGGTGCGAGCGAGTGCGGACTCCCTCCTGTCCATCCTCGATGACATCCTCGACCTCTCCAAGATCGAGGCGGGAAAGCTGGCTATCGAACCGATCTCCTTTGACCTACGGCTGGCCGTTGAGGAGGTGGCGGAGCTGCTGGCGGTCGAGGCAGGCGAAAAGAAACTCGAGCTGATGGTGCGCTACCCTCCACAGGTTCCGCGCCGCGTCATCGGCGACCCGGGCCGCATCCGGCAGGTGCTCACCTGCTTGACGGGCAACGCCATCAAGTTCACCCACCAGGGGCATGTGCTGATCAACGTGGAGTGTCACGAACAAACCGACCGGACCGCCAGGTTTCGACTGGCGGTTGAAGACACAGGCATCGGGGTCTCTGAGGACCAACTCGAACGGATCTTCGAGAAGTTCACCCAGGCCGATGCCTCGACCACCCGTCGCTACGGCGGCACCGGACTTGGGTTGGCCATTTCGAAGCATCTGGCGGATTTGATGGGAGGTGCCGTCGGTGCGTGGGGCCGCCCCGGCGCCGGGTCGATCTTTTGGCTCGACCTCCGCTTGCCGCTGGATCTTCACACGGCGCCTGCGCCCCTGCCGGTGGCCGATTTTGTGGGGGCCCGAGTGCTGGTCGTGGACGACCACGAGATCAACCGGCGGGTGCTCCAGGAACAAACGGGGAGTTGGGGCCTGCGCAGCGATAGCTGCCCGTCGGCTGGGGAGGCGTTGGTGGACCTCCGTGCGGCTTGCAACTCGGGCGACCCGTACCAGATCGCCATCGTGGACGCGGGGATGCCGGGTATGGACAGCGAGAGCCTCGCCCGGGCCATCAAGGCCGATCCGGCCCTGCGGGAGACCGTGCTGGTGATGCTCACGTCCATCGGCCAGCAGGGCGACGCCAGGCGTATGGCGGAGGCCGGGTTCGCCGCCTACCTGGTCAAGCCGGTGCGCCCGTCGGAACTCATGGATGCCCTCGCCGCCGTCTGGGGAGCCAAGACCCGGGCGATGCCCACCGGATTGGTGACTCGCCACACGCTGGCTGAGTCCCGCGCGGGGAAGACACCTCCCCCGGCGGAGACGAGCCGCCACATTCGTGCGTACGTGCTGGTGGCAGAGGATAACATCGTGAACCAGAAGGTCGCCGCGGGACTCCTGGAGGAGATCGGCTGCCGCGTGGACGTCGTGTCAAATGGCAGGGAGGCCGTCGAGAGGTGCGAACTGCTCCCCTACGATCTCGTCTTCATGGACTGCCAGATGCCCGAGATGGACGGTTACCAGGCGACGGCCGAGATCCGGAGGCGTGAGGCCTCGACGCGACATATACCTATCATCGCCATGACCGCTCACAACATGGAAGGGGATCGCGAGAAGTGTCTTCGGGCCGGCATGGACGACTACGCCTCAAAGCCGGTGGATCCGGCCAAGCTTCAGGAGGTGCTCGATCGATGGGTCATGCGCCGGTGGCCGACCCCGCCGTCGTAGCCCGCCTGCATCCCACTTTGAGTTGTCTCAATCAAATACGTGCCTCCGCCAGACATACCCCGGCGTGAGGATCGTCCCCGGCTCCCGGATGGTCTCGAGGCCCGTAAGCGCATCGACCAGGATCGTCCGCTGCTGCCTCACGTGAAAGGCCTCCCCCAAGGGATGGCCGAAGGGATAACGAAGGAAGAGCGCCCGTGGGGGCTTGACCGTCATCGTGACCTCTTTCTGAAGGGTGATTCCGATCGTGGGAATCTTTCGCTGCTCGATGATGCGCTGGATCAGGCCCACGGCCTGATTGCAGAGCCCTCAGGCGGGGGTCAGCACGACGGCTTCGGCCCCTTCCCGCAGCAGGCGTTCAGCGACCTCAGGGGCCGTCTCTTCCATGAGTGTCTGCAGGTGCGGCCCGTCGATGTGGCCCATGAAGCTATACAGCGTGGGCGCGATCCGCCCGATGAATCCCTCCTCTTGGAGCTCCCGGAGCCGATCGATGGGGAGGACCACGTTGATGTCCCGGTCTGCCGCGGAATGATCGTAGTACTTGTGGGTGATGGTGAGATCACTCTTGTCGGCGGCGGCGGGGAAGGCCCGAAAGGTCGCGTCCCCATCCGGATCCTCCATGTCGAAGGGCGGCTGTGACGTGAGGTGAACGCCCGCCGTGGTCACCATGGCAATGCAGCTTTCTCGAAGGGGTTTGCCGAGGGGGGCCCAGGGGATCCCTTGCCCTTCGACGAAGCGGTGGCCTCTCGCCCAGCGTTCTGCCAGCCACGGGAGGTGTTTGAAGAGCTGCACGAGAATCGTATTTTTGAGGTCCTGAATCTTTCCCACGGTCGGTCCAGCCTACTCCTGACAGTTGGCTGTCAGCAGTCAGCGGTCAGCAAAGAAATGGAAGCAGCCAGCCGTCAGCGAGAATGCCGGCGCTTTCACAGGACCATATTGCTGATGGCTCACAGCCGACAGCCATTGCCGCGGGTTAGCAACACCGCTCTCCACTGGATGACGGGCTGCAGGTCATCGCCCGCGCCTGAGAGACCTGAGGTCCGGTGATCAAGAACTGCCCTCCATAGGGAGGCGACGCAAGTTTCGCCGCGGTGTCCGTGCAGATTTCGAAGGGAACCCCGCGCCGGTAGGTGTGCCCGTCATCGTCTGAGACCTGGGAATACGGCCCCAGGTAGATGGCATGTTGGCCGGTGTAGACGCAGGTCGACCCCTTCTGAAATTTCCAGCCGCGGACCGTCACGGCGTAGAAGTTATGCCCTCCGACCCGTCGATAGGAGGTTCTGGTGAGGATCTGAAGGCCGTAGAACCCGGTCTCCAGAGCGGCCGCGAGGAATTCTTCCTCCGAGAGGGCACCCGCGATGCACTCGCCCCAGAGTTGCTTGTCGCCTTGCCACTCCCGGGGGACCGGCTTCTCCGAGAGGATATCCGCGATCACGAAGCGGCCTCCATGTCGGAGAATGCGCGCGATTTCCCGGAACACCTTCCGCTTGTCCCTGGACAGGTTCAGGACGCAATTGGAGGTGACCAGATCGACCGATTGGGCGTCTACAGGGATCTCCTCCAGATACCCGTGCCTGAACTCGGTGTTGCGATAACCGAGATTCCTGGCTACCTGGTCAGCGGCACCCAGGGCCTGGGCCAGCATTTCGGGGGTCATGTCGACGCCGATGACCTTGCCGTTTCTCTCTACCTTTTGGGCAGCCACGAACACGTCGATGCCGGCTCCGGATCCCAGATCGACCACGATCTCTCCCGGGATGAGTCCCGCTGCCCCCATCGGGGAGCCGCAGCCATAGGAGCGCTCCAGGACCTCTTTCGGGATGTGGGCGGTCTCCGAAGCATCGTAACCCCCCGGACAACAAAGCGCCGGTTTGGGATCGAGGGCCGCCTCGGCATAAAATTGCTGGACGTCTGCCCGCGTGATCTCTCCGTCGGCGCGGATGGTAACTTGTGGCGCGTGCATGGGGACACCCCTCCCTTTCGTGTACGGTTCCGGCGGATTCGCACAAGACAGTCCCTGCATCCTGCAGGTATAGCAGGCGGAGAAAGCCAGGGGGAAGGGCCGGAGGGTCTCGCGGATCGTCCGGCCCATCCTGGCCGTCGGCTCGTCAATGAGAATGGGGCAGACATAGACCCCTTCCGACGTGACCATCCGGCAGGTGGAGCACTGCAGGCTTTCCCAGGGGTAGTTGACAAAACAGGCGTCGGAGACTCGCTCATGGGGGTGATAGGGCCTGCCGGTCTTCGCCAGCGCGCCGAGGAAGAGGGGGGGAAGGATCTTGAGCCGCGGCGTCGCTTGGCCCACCCGCCGTGCCAGGTCCTCGAACCCGCGGCGGAACTCGTCCGGGGGCCGGGTCTCGTCGATCTGGCACGCGGTGATGATCGGTTCAAATCCCACCCCGCGCAGGTTTCGGATGCCCTGGGTGGCTTTTGCGAAGACCCCTTTCCCCCGGATCCTGTCGTTCTGTTCGGCCGTCGAGCCGTCAAGGCTGACCCGGAACTCCAGCGGGTGAGGAGACGCGTCCTGAGTCTCTCGCATCACCCGGGCGATCGATGCCGTGATGAGCATCCCGTTGGTTAGGACCGTGGCCGGTCCGATCTGGAGGGCGTCCGCGAGGATTCCTGGGAGCTCCCGGTTGAGGAGGGGCTCTCCCCCGGTAAAGTAAAATTCCTTAACCCCCAACTCCCGGGCCTCGACCAGGTAGCGTTGGACCTGGCTGCGCGTCATCATCTTGTGGGAATCATTTTCGGGTGAGCAGGAGATAAAGCAGTGGCTGCATCGGAGGTTGCAGATCGTTCCGGCAACCTGGAACCAGAGCGTCTTGAGGCCGAGCATCGGGACGTGGGGTGCCTTGTCGAGCGGCATGACCGGTGGCATCGTATGCTCCTTCCTGGAGTCCCGGACAGCGAGTCCCCGCCCGGCTGTCAGATTTCGGAAACCTCTTTCCCGGCACCCTGTGGGGGAAACACCCGCACCGGGATTTTATTCCACGGCTGGGGAGATGCAAAGGAAAACAATACCGAGTGTGCGATTGCCAAGAACCCGTTCCTGAATGGGACGGGTGCAAGAGCTTGGAACGGCACTGGGTGGCTCAAGACGACCGTCAGGCGGGAGTTATGCGTGAGGGGTCCGGATCCGAATGGGCCGGGGACTCACTCGTTCTTCGCGACAAACAAGAAGAAGCCCACAGCCAAGAAAACTAGGATCACCGTACTGAGCATCTCGCCCCTCGCACGTAGCATTTTCGGCCACCGGTTGGGGGTCCAAGGGGCAGCCTCACCGCCGTTAAAGCAATCGTCGTGCCACAGCCTGCACTTTCGCACGCCCAACCGCCTGTCTCCGAAGAAAAATATGGAAGGCCCGGGCTGCCAAGCCTTCATAGATCCTCCTCCCTCCGGTTAGACGGCAAAGGAGATGAGTCGGTTTCATCCCACGACAAGGAAAAAGCCTGTCGGAATCAGCCCGGACATGTCATCTTGACCGACTTTGGTCCGCGGGAGTGGAAAATTGGCACGGACCTGGCTTGACAGTTATCGCGTGTCTCTGATAGCCTTCCTGCTCCCGTGCGAGGAAACCTGCCAAAGTGGCTGTCGGTCCGCTGTAGGTTTCGTACGTCGGAAGACATCTCCCCGGATGTTTGGTCCCGAACACGCTTCATAAGGGAGGGCAGATCCATGAGAGAGGATTTGCGGGATGAGCGCACCTATTGGGCAGAGCGACGGACGGAGCAGCTATGGCGGTGGGCACAGGCGGCCGGTCTGTCGCGGCGCCGCTTCCTAAGGCTGCTGGCTGGGGGAGGGGGAGCGGCAGCGCTGGCGGCCTTTGGCCCGCGGGCGGCCGGGGCGCAGAGCGGTTCTCCTGCACAGGCCCAGCCTGCCAAGCCCCAGATTCACGCGAAGCCAACGCCGTCAGAACTCTTCATCCACCATGGGACGAATCAGGAGATGCGGTGGGAGGCGATGTACGGCCGTGGCTACGTGATGCCGAATGCCATGTTCTTCATCCGCAACCACGACCCGTCGCCCACCATCGACGTCAAGACCTGGCGGCTCAAGGTAGAAGGGCCGGGAGTGGCGCACCCTCTGGAGCTAACCTACGAAGAGATCCTGCGTCTTCCCTCCCAGTCGGTCGTCCGCTACATCGAGTGCGCGGGCAACGGACGAGTCTTTCACAAGGAGGTCCTGGGAAAGCCGGCCAAGGGGACCCAGTGGCGGCTGGGAGCCTACGGGGTCGCCGAATGGACAGGGGTGCCCCTGAAGGAGATCCTGGACAGGGCCAAGCTGAAGCGGAGCGCCGTGGACGTCATGCCCACCGGCCTTGATACGCGCAAGATTGAGCGCCCCATGTCGGTCGCCAAGGCCCTGGAAGATGACACCCTCCTCGTCTATGCCATGAACGGGGATGTCCTTCCCGCAGACCACGGCTTTCCCGTGCGGGTCCTCGTCCCGGGATGGATAGGGATCGCGAACATCAAATGGGTGGGACGTCTCTTCGTCTCGGAGGAGCCAGTCTTTGTCGAGAAGAACACCAAGGACTACGTGCTGATCGGCCCGGATTTTCCCGAAAAACCCCCTGCCAAGGGTCCCATACTGACCTTACAAACCCTGAAGAGTGCTATTGCCCTTCCGTGGCCAGCCACCTTGTCCGCCGGCAAGCACTTGACCCGGGGATACGCCTGGTCCCCCCACGGGAAGATCGCCAAGGTGGAATATAGCGTGGACGGCGGCAAGACCTGGGCCGCTGCTCAGCTTCGAGAGCCCAACCTGCCGCGAGCCGGGGTGCGCTGGGAGTTTGCGTGGGACGCCAAGCCAGGGGACTATACGGTGATGACACGGGCGACGGATGAGAAGGGGAATACCCAGCCCGAAACGGTCCGATGGAACGAGCTGGGCTACGAATTCTCGGCCGTTATCCGCCACCCGGTCACGGTGACGTAGAGGCGAAAACACACCGCGGGTGCGGCTCCCCTGTGCGAGTCATGGCGGTGCGGGAACCCTGGGTCCTCGGGAGGGTGCTCGTCCTGTGCGTGGCGGTCGGTGTGGTTGCCGCTCACGCGATCGGGGAGCTGTGCACCGTTCCCGGTCCGATGTCGTCGGCACATGCCGCCCCTGACTCTGGAGATGGCCAAGTGGCGACCGGGCAAGCGGTGTATCTCAAGCACTGCGCGCGGTGTCACGGCGAGAAAGGGGAGGGCATCGAAGCCCCGGCCCTCATCGGCGAACCGGCGAATCGGTTGCAAAGCTACCCGACAGCCGCCATCCTCTACCGCTACGTCCGCTTACTCATGCCGCTCGATGCGCCCGACAGCCTTCCCGAAAGGGACTACTGGGCTGTCGTCGCCTACCTCCTCGTCCGCAATGGTGTGATCCAGGAAAATGTCCCCGTGGGGCCTGAGACGGCGGAGAAGATCCTGATCAAGCGGTAGGCTGAATACCTCCCGCGGACACAAGGATGTTACTTCGACTAGGCTAGCACAGCCGGTGTGTTAGGCAATTCTTGAATCACAGGGGGCCTAACCCGCCGTTGCAGGCGGGGTGGCTTAGCAGCAACAATGAACGAACGCGTGGGGTCCCTCCTCCAGGAGATTGAAGCCTTTGGCAAGGCCAACGACGCGCGGGCCGCGGACCGCTCGCAAAAGATGCTCAACATCACACCTGAGACGGGTGAGTTCCTGTCCATACTCGTCCGCCACCAGCCCGCAAAGCGAGTCCTTGAGATCGGCACGTCCAACGGGTATTCGACCCTGTGGCTCGCGGATGCAGTATCCAGTACCGACGGCACCATAGAGACCGTCGAAATGAATCCAGAAAAGGCTCGATTGGCGCGAATCAACTTCGAGCGTGCTGGCCTCTCTCGTTTCATCCATTTGGTCGAGGCGGATGCCGCTGAGGTGCTTGCGGCGGCAGCCGACTCGATCTACGATTTTGTTTTCCTGGACTCCGAGCGCACCGAGTACCTATCGTGGTGGCCCCACATCCTGCGTGTGCTCAGGCCGGGGGGTCTCGTGGTCTGCGACAACGCGATCTCCCACAAACACGAGCTGGAAGAGTTCACGGCTGCCGTCCGGCGAACGCCGAGCTCCTCGATGTGCCTCGTCCCGGTCGGAAAGGGTCAGCTGCTGATCCTGAAGCATGGCGAACCGGCGTGAGCCAGAGCTCTTCTTACAGCCTGCGGGGGCGGGAGGCGAGGAGGACGGCGATGATGGTCATGCCGTCCACGATCTCACCGGACAGGACCATCTCGAGCACCTGACGAAAGGGGAAGGGACGGACCTCGATGAATTCGGTCGCATCGCGGACCGTCTCCACTTTGACGAGATCCTCCGCCAGGAACAGGTGGGCCGTCTCGTCCACGACGCTCTTGCTCGTGTGGAAGGTGCTGACGGGGACCAGGCGGCCGGCCCGATAGCCGGCTTCCTCCGCCAGTTCCCGTTGGGCCGCCTGTTCGCGCGACTCCCCGGCATGGACCCCTCCCGTCGGCATCTCCCAGGTCACCCGCCGCGCCACGTACCGGTATTGCCGGATCAAGAGCACCGTATCGGGATCGACAAAGGGGAGGATCCCGACGCACTGGCCGCAGGTGACGACCCCGTAGATGGTGGTCCGTTTGTCGGGCAGTTCGACGAGGTCTTCCCGCAGGGAGATCCACTTATTGCTGTAGATGGACCGTGTCGAGAGGGTCTTCCAGGGTGTTTCCGACGGCCTGGTCATGTTGTCCGCTCCATGAAGAATCGGCGGGTGTGACGTGCCGCGTTCCCCGCAGGACCCGCCAGGGACGCCTTCAGGTGCGCGAGGTCCTCCGGGGTGTCGATGTCGAACCAGGGCGGAAGCGCCGCGACCTTGAGCCCTGTGCCCTCGGCCCGGCGGAACGTCTCCGGGACGACCTGGGCGGTGCTCCAGGGCATGTTCTCGAACAGCTCCCGGTGCAGGGTGCGGAGCCCGATCAGATAGTATCCGCCGTCCTCGCTGGGACCCAGGACGAGGTCGATCCCGGGAGTCGCAATCAGGTCAAGGGCCTGCTCCAGATAGGCGGTGGGCAGCGTGGGGGTATCGCTGTCGATGGCGAAGGCCGCCGCATGTCCCCTGGCGAAAAGGTGCTCGAAGCTGTTGGCCAGCCTGGCCCCGAGGTCCGGCCCGCGCTGCGGGACAAGCAGGAAGTCGGGCGCCACGCCTTCAAAGAAGCCCCGCCCGTCGGGCGGCGTGTACGCGATGGCGGGGCTCGCGGCCGTGAGGGTTCTCACCTGTTCGATCTTGTCGAGCAGGAAGCAGCGGTATAGCTCGGCGGCATCCCTGGCCGATAGGGGAGGAGACAGTCTGGTCTTGACCTCACCCGCCCGCGGCGCCTTGGCCATGATCGTGACGGCGTGTCGTCTCATATCGCTGCCCGATCCCTCGCGGTCGGCTATCGCGTCCAGGCCAGCCACAGGCTGAACAGTTTCTTGATCCACGGGGTGAGCCGCGTCCGGTTGTATGCATCCGCCGCCTGCCGGATGGCCTCGGCCTGGGTCGGGTAGGGATGGATGACGTTTGCAATCATCTTCAGGCCGAGATTCCCCACCATGGCGAGGGTGATTTCGCTGAGCATCTCGCCGGCATGGCGGGCGACGATGGTGGCCCCGAGGATCCGGTCGGTCCCTTTCTTGACATGCACCTTGACGAAGCCGTCTTCCTCCCCGTCGGCGATGGCTCGGTCCACCTCTTTCAGGGGTCTGACGAAGGTATCGACCGCTATCCCCCTGTGTAATGCATCCCCTTCATGCATCCCGACGTGCGCGATCTCCGGGTCGGTGTACGTGCACCAGGGAATGACCAGCGCGCTCACCTTCTTCCGCCCGAGAAAGAGGGCGTTCTGGAGCACGATGCGCGCTGTGGCATCGGCGGTGTGCGTGAACTTGTGCGGCAGGCAGATATCCCCGGCGGCGTAGATGCGGGGATTGGTGGTCTGGAGGTAGTCGTTCACCTCGACCCCATGCGTGGTGTAGGCGACTCCCGCGACCTCCAGGTTCAGCCCTTCCACATTGGGCGCACGGCCGGCCCCCACGAGGATCTCATCGACCGACACGTCGGCGCAGCTGGCGTTCCCTTCGAACTGGATAACCTTCTCCCGCCCGCGGGCTTCCACCGTGAGGATTGTGCAGCCGAGGACGAGGTGGATGCCCTCGCGAACGAAGGCCCGCTGGAGGATTTCGGCCGCGTCGCGGTCCTCGCGGGTCAGGATCTGGTCCTGGGCCTCAAGGAGCCAGACCTCGGCCCCGAGGCGGCGGAAGGCCTGGGCCATCTCGCAGCCGATCGGTCCCGCGCCGATCACGGCCAGGCGTCTCGGCAACTCGGTGAGGGAGAAGACGGTCTCGTTCGTAAGATAGCCGGTCTCGGCGAGTCCCGGAATCGGCGGCGCGGCCGGACGCGCCCCCGTGGCGATGACCGCCCTGCTGAACCGGAGCGTCTTGCCATTCACCGCGGCGGTGTCCCGGCCGGTGAACTGGGCGTCCCCGAGAAAGACGTCCACGCCCAGCCCTTGGAATCGGCGAACCGAATCATGATGGCTGATGCGCGCGCGCAGACGGCGCATCCGCTCCATGACGGCCGGAAAGTCCGCCGCCGTCCCTGGGGGGACGCGCACCCCCAACTCGGGGGCCCTGTCGATCTCACCGGTGACGCGGGAGGATCGGATCACGCACTTCGAGGGGACGCAGCCGACGTTGAGGCAGTCGCCCCCCAGCAGGTGCTTCTCAATCAAGGCCACACGGGCGCCGAGGCCTGCCCCTCCCGCTGCCGTCACCAGGCCGGCAGTGCCTGCTCCGATCACGACCAGGTTGTATCCCGGTGCCGGTTCCGGGTCTTCCCAGTCCGGGGGATGGACATTGGAAAGCAACACCCTATTGTGTTCGTCTTTCGGCAGGATCTCTGGTACGTGCCTCACGGGGACGCTCCTACGTAATCGATGATCTTATTCCATCTTCGCTCTGACTTCCCTCTCTGTCAGTTTTCGGCGTGCGTATCGGATCAGGAACGCCAGGACCAGCCCTACGGCAACCAGGACACCCATCAGGGCCCAGGGGACCCGGCCTTGGGTCAGGCCCTCGGTGAATGCGTCTGCTCCAACGACGAAAAGGATGGTCGCGGGCAGCATGCAGACCCAGGACCAGATCACGTAGGTCCAGAAGGGGATCCGCGTGAGGCCGAAGCCATAATTGAGGAGGTTAAAGGGGAAAAGGGGGACCAGCCGAGTGAGGGCCACGATGATGGCTCCATGTTCTTCGGTGAGCCGGTCCAGCCTTTGGAATGTCTCATTGGACGACAGGCGGCGGGCCACCGCATCTCGGGCAAAGTAGCGCGCGATGAGGAACGCCAGGCTGGCCCCCAGCGTGGCCGCATTGATCACGACCACGACCCCGAGTACGGATCCGAAGAGGGTCCCCGCCACAACGGTCAGGGCCGACCCCGGGATGGCCGCAACCACGGCGGCGGCGTACAGAAAGAAAAAGACAAGAGGTCCCCAGGATCCCAGTCCCTCGATCCAGCTCCGTAGCGCGCCCAGCCGCTCACCGATCCCGAAAATCCTCACCAGGACGAGAATCAGCAGGATGGTGGCGACGAGCAGCGCCGGCCGCCACCAGTCGTGCCGGTTCTCGTGCGTGCCGCCTGTTTCCTTTGCTGTCATGCCGTGAGCCCGTTGACCTCATCGCGTCGTGTGAGTCGTGGCCGCCGTGAACCATAGCGCCCACGGATCAGGACGATGATGCGATCTCCCCATGAAGATCCAGAAGGCCTGCGGCGGCCCGGTCCGAGATGTTGATTGCGCCTCGGATCAATCGCATGGCATGTGTTCCCTGGGTGCGTCGCGGGTCCGCCGCTTAGTCACCGCTCCTCCTCCTCGTTATGAACAGGGTTGACCGCTTCCTCTAGGGTGGCGCGGCGGGCGGCTCCCAGCAGGGTGGTCTTGTCGTTCAGAATAACCCGGACCGGCATCGCGTCAAGCAACGGCTTCATCCGACCCTTGGCTGTGAAGGCCGTCATGAACGTCGATTCCTTCAGCTTCTGGATGATCTGTGGCGCGATCCCGCCTCCGACAAACAGGCCGCCCGTGGCCAAGACCTTCAAGGCCAGGTTGCCGGCCTCCGCCCCGTAGAGCGACACAAAGAGGTCCAGGGCGTCAGTGCAGAGCGCGCTTTTTCCCTCCAAGGCGGCTTGAGCGATGACGGCCGGGGGATCATCCCGGCGCAACCGTTCGGCGAGCCAGGCCGGCTCCTCGGCGCGCCCCGTATCCCGAAGGAACGTATAGATGTTGAGCAATCCCGGTCCGGAGAGGACGCGCTCGTAACTCACATGCTTATACTTTGTGAGCAGGTAGCGAAGCAGCTCCATTTCCAGGTCATTGCGAGGGGCGAAAGTGGCATGGCCCCCCTCGGAGGCAAAGGGTCGGTGCTGGGTGCCGTCCCAATAGAGGCCGGCCTCGCCGAGCCCGGTCCCCGCAGAGATCAGGGCCGCGTTGCCTGTGGCGTCTGGTGCCCCCTCGCTCAACACCGCGAAGTCCTTCGGCTCCAGGACGGCGATGCCGTAGGCGCTTGCCTCCAGGTCATTGATGACGAGCGCCTTCTCGAGACCCAACCGGGGTGCGACCTGGCGTGCGTCCACCACCCACGGGAGGTTGGTCGCCTTACACCGACCGTTCCGGACAGGTCCGGCCACGCCGAAGCAGGCCTGGGCAACGGGCAGGCGGTGGGCCGACACGAACTGTGCCAGGACCGATTCGAGGCTGGGGTGCTCCCGGCTGGAAAAGGTGCCTTCTACAACCAGCGTCAGGTGGCCGCTATCGACGCCGACGTATGCGAGTCGCGTGTTGGTCCCGCCGATGTCGCCGGCCAGGATCATGTCTCAATCCTCCCACCGTAAGATATCCTTCGGCACCATGTCCCGCAGGGCCCCTCCTTCATTATTATAATACGGTCTCCCGGGTCCTGATCGATCGCACTACGCCAGCGCCTGCCTGATGGCCGTATCCAATGTTCTCACGCCTGCGAGCACGTCAGCACCCAGGTGAACCCGCAGGACCCGCCGATTCCGCTCCGCCAATACCTGAAAGTCGCCGCGGGCCTGCGCCGCCTTCACCACGCCGAAGGTGTATTGCTGGCCGGGCACCGGCAGGTCCGCCGCATCGTCACAGGTGATCTGCACAAAGACTCCGGTGTTCGGTCCGCCCTTGTACGCCTGGCCGGTCGAGTGCAGCAGGCGCGGACCAAACCCCAGAGACGTTGCCACGCCCCTCGTGTCGCGGACGGCGTGACGCACCGCTTGAAGCCGCTCCTCGTGGGCGGCGTTCATCTCGACATAGGCCAGGAGCGCAAAGTAATCAGCAGTCGTGAGTCGATGCAGGTGCGCCCGGAGAGTGCCGACAAGCGACCGATCGCGCCCGGTCGCCGTGGCCAGCGCTGCGGCGTTCTTCTCGTCTGCAAACAATGTGATCCCGGCCTCTGTGAGGACTGGGGCCTCAGGCGGGAGTGAGCCGGTCTGTTCATACTCGGCGGTCAGCTTCCGCGTCGCCACTTTACTCGTCTCCACATCCGGCTGGTTGAAGGGATTGATCCCCAGGATCGATCCTGCCACCGCCGTGGCCATCTCCCAGCGAAAGAACTCCCGGCCCAGGTCATAGGGGTCCGCGACCGCGATCCGAACCACGGGATGCCCCGCCTTCTCCAGGGCGGCGACCGCCGCGTCCTGCTGTG
Source organism: candidate division NC10 bacterium CSP1-5 (assembly GCA_001443495.1). Classification (GTDB taxonomy): domain Bacteria; phylum Methylomirabilota; class Methylomirabilia; order Methylomirabilales; family CSP1-5; genus CSP1-5. Next base: position 54,897 of record LDXR01000004.1, read on the forward strand.
AGTCAGGAGCCGATTCGAGGCGCACGTAGACGAACACGCGGTCCGCGCCGTACACCTCGGGCGGGCCCGCCTGCTCGCGGTCCACCGGGATGAGCCCTGTGCCCTCCTTGCCCGTGGATTCCGCCAACATCTGCTCGAGCCACGCGCCGAGGTCCCAAATGCCGGGCGACGGGATGAGCGTCACCTTGTCGCGGCCGTTTCTGGCGAGGACGCCGAGGATGGCGCCCAGGACCACGCCGGGATTATCCTCGGGCGGGACACCCGACGCGCACCTGTGCACCATCTCGTCGGCGCGGTCGAGGAATCGGCGGACGTCCAGGCCCATCACGGCCGCCGGCACCATGCCGAAATTCGAGAGGGCCGAGTACCGGCCGCCGATGCTCGGGATGCCGAAGAAGATGTGCCGGAACCCATCGCGCTCGGCGACCTGCTGTAATTTCGATCCCGGGTCCGTGATGGCGATGAAACGATCGCCCACCTTTTCGGCCCCGATGACCTCCTTGGCCCGCTGGAAGAAGTACTGCGTGAAGATGTTGGACTCCAAGGTCGTTCCCGACTTGCTCGACACGATGAACACGGTGCGGGCCAGGTCTACCTTCCTCTCGACCGCCCTGATCTGAGCCGGATCAGTCGAATCAAGGATGTGGAGTTCGGGATACCCGTGGATCTCGCCGAATGTCATCTTCAAGACTTCCGGACACAGGCTTGAGCCACCCATCCCCAGCAGCAGCGCGTGCTGAAAGCCTGCGCCCTTGACCTCCTCCGCAATGGCGGTCAGGTGACCGATCCGGGCCAACTGATCCTCGGTGATGCTCAACCAGCCGAGCCACTTCCCCTCGTCGGTCCCTGTCCAGAGTGAGGCGTCCCGTGCCCACAGCCTCCCCACCTTGCCGTTGATTCGCCAGTCGTCGAGTGTCTCCGCGAGCTGGGACGTCAGATCGTCCGGCAGGGTGGTGGTCTGCCCGGATGGGCGGCTCATCGACCCGCCGTCCTTTCTACCGGAGCGACGACAGGAGTCAACTCCCCGGTGTCGCCCGTCCGCCCGACCAACTCGCCTTCGCCGGCGGTCCCGGGTGAAGGCGGAACCCGGCTGGGTTCGGGGTGGGGTGCGCGGGCCCGGAGCGACTCCCAGAGGCTCATGCCGGCCACCGTGGCGAAGCCGATGGAGTAGAGGAGAAGGAAGGGATCGATGAGGAACCGGCTACGCCGGAGGAACAGGGATACCCCATAGAGGCAGTACAGGGCCAGGAGCGCCTCAAGGAGGCTCAGCCAGGGCACCGGGGCGCGATATCGCTTGCCCACCCATGTGTCCGAGCGTTTCTCGATCCGAAATTTCGGAGTCCGGATGAAGGCCCCCCGGACATTGAGCAGCGCCTCGAGGATGGCCTTCGTGTTGTTCAGCGCAATGCCCGTCCCGAAGACGAGCAGAGCAGGAAAGGCCCAGAGCCTCCGCGTCCAGTCGGGGTACAGCTGCATTTGGGCGTACAGGTACATGCTGGACGGCCCGAACGTCGCCACCGAGAAGAAGGCCGCGACCGCCAGGAGGTGCTCCCGGACCGTCAGGAAGCGCTCGGATTGCAGGAGGAGGGGTGCGCTGAGGACGACCACGAGCATCAGGGGATGCACCATGTAGTTCGTCAGGTGAAAAACCGCCTGATACTTCGTGAACAGAGGGAGATCTGCCCTCAGGATCCGGGGGACGAGCTTCCTGGCGGTCTGAATCGAGCCCTTGGCCCAACGGTGCTGCTGGCTCCGGGCGCCGGTCAGTTGCACGGGGACCTCGGCCGGGCAGACGACCTGCGGCAAAAACTTCATCCGCCATCCCTTGAGCTGGGCCCGGTAACTCAGGTCGAGGTCCTCCGTCAAGGTGTCCGCCTGCCATCCGCCCGCGTCGTCGATGGCCGTCCGCCGCCAGATTCCGGCGGTGCCGTTGAAGTTCATGAAGAGGCCCGACCAGCAGCGGGCCGCCTGCTCGACCCAGAAGTGGCCGTCGATCCCGAAGCTCTGCACCAGGGTGAGGAGGGAGTAGTCCCTGTTGATATGGCCCCACCGGACCTGGACCATGGCGATATCGGGATCCTGGAAGAACGGCAGGGTCTTCATCAGGAAGTCCGGGGTGGGCACGAAGTCGGCATCGAAGATGGCGACGAACTCGCCCCGGGCACCCGCCAGGCCGTCCCTGAGTGCTCCCGCCTTGTACCCGGTGCGGGTGGTCCGGTGGAGCAGGGTGATGTCGGTCCCCGCCCGGCGGTAGGCTTCGATGAGCTCACCGGCGATGGCCGTCGTTTCATCCGTGGAGTCGTCCAACACCTGGATCTCGAGCTTCTCCCGCGGATACTCGAGTCGCACCACGGCGTCGATCAGCCGCTGGACGACGTAACGCTCGTTGTAGATCGGTAGCTGCACCGTGATGACGGGCAGGTCCTGACCGGGCTGCTGCCAGCTCCGCCAGACCTCGTCGTCGGCCTGCAGCATCCGCTCCCGGGTGCGACGGTGCAGATGGATCATGATGTAGCAGTTGATCCCATAGAGGAAAAGGAGGAAGAGGGCCGTGAAGTAGAGGACGAGCAAGCACCCCATCAGGAGCGGGGCGGCAGTCATCGGGATGTCTCCGCCATCGGCCTCATGCCCCTGGCCGCTTCCGTCGCGGCGCGGCGATGCCAGAGGGCCTGGAAGACGAGGAGCGCGACCAGGGGGACGAACTCACCCAGCCGAATGCCCAAGGGGAGGAGCTCAGGCTCCTGGAGGTACTTCACGTAGGAGAGCGCGATGGCGCCGGTGAGATAGAGCCATCCCCATGTCGGGAAGAGACAGAGGAATGGAAGGATCCAGATCAGGTACCACGGGTGAAGACTCGTCGGCAGCAGCACGAGGTACGCGCTCACCATGAGATACCCGCGCCACAGAACATCTGCGTCCTGCCACCGGCGGGCGAGGGTGAGTGCCACGCCCGCGAGGAGGGCGGTGACGAGGAGGATCGCCACCGGGCGGGCTGAGGCGGTGAAGGGGCCGAGGACAAAGGCCAGAACATCGCGGAGCCCGACGTTGAAGTCCTCCTCGGCGGCGAAGTAGCCCGGGAAGAATCCCAGCACCTTCCCCCCCGCGCCGATGAGGTACGGCAGGTACCCCGCAAGGATCGTCGCGGCAACGACGAGGGGGAAGACGCGGTTGCCCCGCCGGACCAGGGCGGGGAAGAGGACCGCCGGATACAGCTTGATCAAGGTGGCGGTTCCGAGCGCGGTGCCGGCGAGGAACGACTTTCCATCCATGCTGGACAACAGGGCGAGCAGGACGAAGGGGAGCATCAGTGCCTCGAGGTGGCCGCTTCCGGCTAATTCAAAAATGACGAGCGGGGACCAGGCGTACAGGAGCACCCTGTCCGGATCGATCCCCCTCCTCTTCAAGAGACGGATGATGCAGACCATGGTGCCACAATCGAAGAGGATCATGATCCCCTTCATCCCGGTGACGCTGTCGGGGAAAAGAGTGGTGATGGCGGCAAAGAGCATCTGCGCGCCGGGCGGATAGATGGTCGGCGCCTCCGGTCGATTGATGCGCGGATACACGTCTTCGTCCCGGAGCGCACTGAGCTCCGGGGCTGACGGAGGGTAGAGATACGGATTGATTCCGGCCCGCTGGACCCGACCGTCCCAGACGTACCGGTAGAGATCACTGGAGAGAACGAGGGGGGCGAAGAGCAGGGCCGCGCGGAAGAGCACGGCGAATCCCACGATGAGGGCGAGACACGACGGCCCGGGCCGTTTTCGGAACACGGCGGCGCCCGCGACCCCGTAGAGCGCGAACAGGGTGAGATACAGGAACGGGTACGCGCCGAGCGGGTCGCCTTCGCGGGCGGTGAGGCCGAGACGGTCGACCAGCGGCGCCAGCCGGAAATTCAGGGCATACAGGAGCCCAGAGAGTGTCCCAAGACCGGAGAAAAGAACAAGAGCACCCTTCCTCCCGCCCATCCGCGCGCCCTCAGACGAACCGGAGGAGCAGGCCCAAGACACCTGTCCGCCGCGTTGGGGTGGCGGCTGTCCGGTCCGAGAGGAGCCGGTCGATCCCCAGGCACCGCCCTGCCCGGCTCTCTGCAAAGACCAGGTGGGGTGCGATGAGGAGAAACCAGATCCAGCCCCATTCCCCGGGGACGGAGTAGCTTCCCAAGGCGATGTTGAGCTGCCAGAACGCCCCGCCAAGGCCCCCGAGGACCGTGAAGAGGCCGACGAGCAGCGAGAGCCCGAGGGCGACCTCCGTGAAAAAGCTCATGGTACCGAAGAAGGTGAAGTTGGGAAGGACAACGTTCTGCAGGAAAGCCTTGTACCAATCAAAGGTCGGATGGTTGATCTCCTGCCAGATCCACCCGTACAACCATCCGAACCGCTGCCCATCCTGGATGACCCACGGTGCCTTCTGCCAGGCCGCGTGTATGTACAGGATGCCGAACCCCATGCGGAAGAGCGCGAGGGAAAACGAGGGGCTGACTCCACCCGTAGCTTCACTTTTCAGGTTCATCGTCCTCTCCTTTCATCCGTTCGGCTGAGCTCACGGCCGAAGCCCTTGATCCCCTATCCGTTCATCCGTCAGATGCTCCAGAGTAATCCGCACCCGCGGCAGGGATCGGGAGGGCTGTCGCTCTCGAACGCTTCTCGAAATTGCCGGTACCGCTCTCCGTTCCAGAGGCCGGCAAAGTCCTCGGTGAAGGCATTGCCGAGCATCGCACCCCGGTAGTCCTTCGCCGACCAGGGCGAGATGCAGCAGGGGAGGACATTGCCGTTGGCCGTGACGTAGCTCAGCGTCCATGGGCGCTGGCACCCGGACCAGGGTCGCTGCTCGAGCGCCGTCCCCTTGAGGCTCTCGAGGGGGGTCGTGAGCCCCGAGGCCTTGAAGCCGATATCGAAGGCCCGGGCGAGTGCCGTCGCCTCCTCGACCAGGCGCTGCTCCCGCTCGTGGAGCGCCCGGTGGAGCGACTGCTCGGCCACCGCGAGCCCCTGACCGTTATAGACGAGCCGCTGCACGTACACCTCAGGCACCCCGAGATTCACAGCGAGCCGCACGAAGGCCGGCAGCTCGTCGAGGTTTGCCTTCATGGCGGTAAACCACAGGGACACCCGCGGCGTCCGCTCGTTGAGTTCGTGCTGGAGCTGGAGCAACTGCCGTACGTTCTCGAGGACCCGGTCGAACTGATCAACACCCCGGATCCGCGCGTACATCTCCCGGGACGCGGCGTCCATCGAGACCCGGAATTCGTCCAGGCGGCTCTCAATGAGCTGGCGCGCCCGCGTCGGGGTGAGCGCGATGGCGTCGGAATTGAAAAGGACCGTCGCGCCCCTGGCCTTCACGTACGCGACCATGGCGAAGAGCTCCCGGTTCAAGAGCGGCTCCCCGACGCCGTGCAGGACGACGCGCTCGAGGACGGGGAACTGGTCCACGATCCCTTTGAGCTCCGCCAGGGTGAGGTCCTTCGGAGGCTCGAGCGTCAGGAAGGTCCGGACGCACGTCTGGCATTTCGAGTCACAGCGATTGGTCGTCTCGAGATACAGCGTCCGGGGCAGTGTCGGCACCTCCGCGGGGCGCTTGGTCTCGCTCATATTGTCGCTCATCACTCAGTCCTCATCACTCGTGACACGCCCTAGCGTGCCGAGACGACGGTTGTGCAGGCGCTGCCGACCTTCGGAAGATCCTGTCCCGTCGCCCGCTCCCAGTCGATGACGATGCGATCTCCCCGCGCAAAGGCGCAGTACGGATCGGGGGCGTGAAGATCGCCGGCGAGCGCCCGCCTCCCCGCGCAGCCGCCTCGACAGGGGCACCCGGCGCACACCCGCGGCACCTGCCTCGCCTCGCAAAACTCCGGGGCCTGAACGATCTCGTCTTTGAGGGTTGCGAGATCGGCGAGCGTCAGGCGACTCTTGGGCCAGTACGTGCAGGGGAGGATTCGCCCGTCCGGGGCCACGCGGACCGTGGAGCGGCCGCACCCCGGACCGGCGAACCCCTCGAGTCCCAGCACCGCGGCCAGGACCGGCTCGGTGGTGGTCACCAGGCGCGCCGCGCCCAGCAGACCCTTGAACCCCTCCCAGAACTGATCGTACGTCAGGGTGAACCGATCGGTCTTCGCGGGCTGATAGATGTTGACGCGGAGGTTGGCGCCGACCGCGGCGGCGACCGCGGCGAGCTCACCCAATCGGTTGTAGTTGATGCGCATCATGACTGCGGTCACCGTGATCGGCTGGCCCAGGTCGGCACACCGCTCGATGGACCCCATAACCGTCCGCCAGTTGCCGCGTCCCCGAAAGGCGTCGTGCTCCTTTTCCGTGGGGAAGTCCAGCGAGAACTCCACGCTGTGGAAGCGCTTGACCCCCTCGTCCGTGAGGGCCTCGATGCTCAGGCCATTGGAGGTCACCGTGGTTGTGATCCCGCGGCCCCAGAGGTACTCCAGGATGGCGTGATACTGGGGGTGGAGGCCGTTTTCTCCCACGCCGAGGTTCATGGACCTCACCGGGATGCTGTCGCAGACCCGCCGCACATCCTGCAGCGTGAGGCGGTCGATCATCATGTCCGGCCGGTAGCAATGGGGACAACGCAGATTGCATTCGTTCGTGAGGCCGATGCCGACGGAAAAGCCCATCACCTACCTTCTCCAGGCATACCGCACGGTGGTGGAGAGCAGATGATACCCGGCCAGCAGGCTTCCCTTCATCGTCCCTGCCACCTTTGACCGCCCGATCCTCTTGCGACAGCTCACCGGGACATTGACGACTCGATAACCCTTCTTGGCCGCCTTGACGATCATCTCCACCGGCCATCCGTAGGTCTGGTGTTCCATCCCGAGATCCCGGAGGACCGGCGCCCGGATGGCGCGGAAGGGCCCGATGTCCGTCAGGGCAAGGCCGTAGAGCCGCCGAAGCATCCACGTGACGAGCCGGTTGCCGAAGCGCTGATGCGGCGTGAGCGCCCCCTCTTCGGCCCGGCCGTCCACCCGTGATCCGACCACCAGATCGGCGCGGCCTTCCAGGATCGGTCGGAGGACGACCGGCATCTCGGCGGGGTCGTCGCTTCGGTCGCCATCGAGGAAGACCAGGATGTCGGCGTCCTGAGCCGCCAGCGCTCCGGCCAGACAGGCCGCGCCGTAGCCCCGGATCGGCTCGCGAATCACCCTGGCGCCGCCGGCTCGGGCCACCTCCGCCGTCCGATCGGTGCTGCCGTTATCCACGACGATGATCTCCCCCACGAGGTCCCGCGACACCTCCCTCACCACCACCCCGATGGCCGCCTCTTCGTCGAGCGCCGGAATCACCACGGCGATGCGCACGGGTTGCTTCTCCTGGCTATCCTGTCCGCCTCCCCCACAGATGGAGGTAGCGGGCAATGTCCGTGAAGGGGGCGCGTGCACCTGCCTCCACCTCCAGCCGGAGGAGCGCGTTGAAATGCGAGGGCTCCTCCAGATCGCGGGACTCGAGATAGTCGGCAGCGACGAAGATACCCGCGTGCCCGACGGCCTGGATTCCCGCGGCCTCCAGCTCGCTCCGGAGTGCTTCGAAGGTCATCGCCGTCCGCGGGAGACCAAAGAGGGAATCCGCGGTCCCCGGGTTCGCGAGGGCCGTGCGCGCCTCATCGAATGTGCCGTCCCGGATGGCGAGGCGCAGCGGTTCCTGCCACCGGTTCAGCGCGACCAGGGAAAGACATCCCCCTGATCTCAGGAAGGCGCTGAGGAGCGGCAGCGCACTGAACGGGGCCGGGAGATACTCGAGCAGCGTATGGCACAGGACGAGGTCGAAAGTCTCATGTGGCAGACGTGCGGCCGCCTCCTCGAGCGTCCCGGCGATGAAGCGGGGTGGAAACGCAGGCGCGGGGGTGAGGGCCTGTGCATTCTCCCGGGCGAGCTGCAGCATCTCCTCGACCGGATCGAGGAGCGTGACCGCGTGCCCGGATGCGGCAAGGCGGAGGGCCACTTCTCCGGTCCCGCAGCCGACGTCGAGAACATCGAGTCGGAGGGGCTCGGCCCCCCACGCCTTGACCATAAAGATCCCGAGTTGATGCCAGAGGATGTCGAGGCGGAGTCGTCCATGGGGACTGTCCAGGTACGCCTTGTAGGCGGAGGTACCTTTTCCGAAAGTCATGACTGATGGCGTGAGCATTATTGAGTGTAATGCACAGGTCATCCGCTGGGAGCAAAGACGAATGGGTATCCCGTCTATAGTAACCCACAACAGTGTTGTCAAGCGCTATTTCCGCAAGAGGGATCCGGAACGGCCGCCTATCGGTTAGACGCCGCCAGGGACGGAGGGATGCGGAGAATTTCCCGTGCGGCGACCGGGGTTGCCAAAGCCTGCGCGGACCGTTAGTATAGAAGATGATGATCGGGGAGAGGAAGAGGCCAGAGGGACAGGGCCGGGACAGCACGGGGCGAGGATAGACGTTGACGGAAGCGGCGCAGGTATCGATCCTGGTGGCCATGGGGGCGGGTCTCCTCTCGTTTCTTTCGCCCTGTGTCCTTCCTCTCATTCCCTCCTACCTCGCCTTCGTCGGGGGCCTGTCGCTGGACGAGATCCATGGGCCGGCGTTGCACGCACGGCATCGACGCCACCTCCTCTTGCGTTCCCTGGCGTTCATCGCCGGCTTCTCGGCCATCTTTATTGCGTTCGGGGCCTCGGCGACCGCGCTGGGGCAGCTTCTCTTTGATTATCAGCTCGTGATTCGCCGGGTGGGCGGGGTGTTGGTCATCCTCTTTGGACTCCACATCGCCGGCTGGCTCGCCCTCCCGTTCCTCATGCGGGAGAGGCACCTGGAGCTGAAAGGGCGCCCCGGCGGCTTCCTGGGTGCCTTCCTGGTGGGGGTCACCTTTGCCGCCGGCTGGATCCCCTGTGTCGGTCCGATCCTGGGATCGATCCTGCTCATGGCGAGCACTGCGCAGACGGCGGGCCAGGGAATCTTTCTCCTCGCCGCCTACTCGGCCGGACTTGCGGTCCCCTTCTTGCTGAGTGCGCTCCTCTTCAGTCGCTTCCTGCGATTCTTCAACCGGTTCAGGCGCCTCCTCCCGTGGGTGAGTCGCGTGAGCGGCGTCTTCCTTGTGCTGGTGGGACTCCTGCTCCTCACGGACTATTTCACCCTCCTCTCCGCCTTCGCCCTCCGGTTCACGCCCGAGTGGCTCTTCCGCCGCCTGTGATCTTGGAGGACGGGGGAACATTTTGCCCCCGGGCATCGTCTATCCCGGTAGGACGCATCCTTTCCGGCCTCTCCTGCATCTAAGAGACCGGGTGTGCTACAGGCCGGAATCGGCCCAGGGGAGAGACGGCAGAGCCGCTGGGTTGATGGAGGGAGACATGGGAAAGCAGGCGAGCTTCTCTCGCTGGATATTCCTCAGCCTCTTGGGAGTGGTCGCCCTGGCCCTGTCGGCCTGGGCAGGGGCCTCCATGATCGGCACGCCGGCCCCGGAGCTTACCAACGAGGTGTGGATCAATTCCCGGCCGCTCCGCCTCGCCGATCTGCGGGGAAAGGTGATCCTCCTGGAGTTCTGGACGCACGGCTGAATCAACAGCCGGAACACCATCCCCCAGTTGGTGGATTGGCATCAGCGGTTCGGGGGCCAGGGTCTCGTCATCATCGGAATCCACACACCGGAGTTCGATTGGGAAAAGCCTGTGGCCGGGGTGAAAGCGGCCTGTAACGTGCTCGGGATTCCCTATCCGGTCGCTTTGGATAACGACTTTGCCACCTGGAACCGTTACGGCACCGAGTACTGGCCGACGCTGCACCTGATCGACAAGCGAGGAATCATTCGGCGGACCCAAATCGGCGAGGGGGGGTATCCCGAGATGGAGGCGATGATCCGCCGCCTCCTGAGCGAGTCGTGAACCTCCGGTATTAAGCACTTGACAAAAAGGGGGGGGCCGAATATAGTCCGCGTCGCGCTGTATACCCCGCCGATGCTCACAATCCCACGCGAAAGGGGGTGATCCTGTGAAGAAGGTGCTTGGAATGATGGCCCTGGTCGTCGCCCTTCTCGTGCCCGCACAGGGCGTCATGGCCGGCGATTCAATGAAGATGATGCAGGAGACCCAACAGAAGCTCGATAAGGCCATGAAGATGATGAAAGACAAGAAGATGAAGATGAGCCCGGACCAAGAGAAGAAACTGATGAAGATGCTCGACGATCTCAGCAAGGAACTCGATGTACTCCTGAAGGCGACCTTCTAGGCCTGGTCGGCACGCAGTGTCCGGAAGGGGAGGGGTGGTTCACCACCCCTCCCCTTCTGCGTTATGGCGCTATGTCTCGCGACTTCATCCATTGATTTTGCCCGCCGAGTCTGCTAGAAGAAGCGTCATGAGCGCCGGAGGACGCATACGGATTCGGGTGCCCGGCTCGACCGCCAATTTGGGCTCTGGCTTCGACGTGTTAGGCTTGGCCCTGGGCCTGTATAACACCATCGAGATGGAGGAGATCGCCCGGGGGGTCGAGCTGACCGTCGAAGGGGAGGGGGCGGACCGTCTGCAGCGGGACGTGGAGAGATCCCTGGTGGTGCGGGCGGCCCGGGCCGCCTTCGCGCATCTCGGGGTTACCGCACCCGGTCTCCGGATCCATCTCAAGAACGCCATCCCCTTGAGGCGCGGGTTGGGCTCGAGCGGGACCGCATGCCTCGGCGGCGTTGTCGGCGCGGCGGAGCTCGTCGGCCGGCCCCTCGCTGTTGCCGACGTCTTGAAGCTCGCGCTCCCCTTCGAGGGACACCCGGACAACATCACCCCGTCCCTGGTGGGGGGTCTCACCGCCACCTGTGTGTCAGAGGGTGCGGTCCGATACGTGAAGATCCCGGTCCCCGATACCATTCGGATCGTCGCGGTGGTTCCGGACAGGGAATTGAGCACGGCGGAGGCCCGGCGGGCGCTCCCCCAACAGGTTCCGCTCACCGATGCGGTCTATAACGTGGGGCGGGCGGCCATGTTGGTCGGGGCGCTGGTCGCGGGCGATCTCGGTCTCCTCGATGAGGCGACCCGGGATCGGCTGCACCAGCCCTACCGGGCCAAGCTCTTGCCGGGAATGGAAGAGGTCTTCGAGGCGGGCCGTCGCGCCGGCGCCTTGGCGACCTTTCTGAGTGGGGCCGGCTCGACCGTGGTCGCCCTCGTCGAACGCGAGGCCGAGACGGTTGGTCGGGAAATGGTGGAGGCCTGGACAGCAAGAGGCATCCGCGCGCAGGCGAAGGTCCTCACGATCGACCTCGAGGGGGTGCGACTTTCATGACAGAAGGCGAGCAGGCCAGGTCCCTCTACTGTATGAGCTGTGGGGAGGAGGTCCCCACGTACGCGGTGGAGGTGGCGGGAGGGGCAGAGACCCGGTGTGCCCCCTGCGGCTTCACCCTGGAGACGGTCCAGACCCCCCTCGGTTCGGTCCTCGAGTGCATCGTGCTGGCAGACGACGAACTCCTCTTTCGCCAGCTCTTGAGCGACCTGTTGGTCGAGGAGAGGGTCGCCAGGGAGGTGGTCGGCTGTGAGACCGGTTCAGCGCTCCTCACCGAGTGCGTCCGGCGTTTCCAAGCCGAGCGCCCAATTTCGCTCGTCATCCTGGATATTGTGATGGCCCCCATGGATGGCGCCGTCGCCGCCCTGGCGCTCCGGGCTCTGGAAAAGGGGCTCGATCGGCCCGCTCCGGTGCCGATTCTCTTCGTCTCCGGGATGCGGGCGGACGACGCCATTCGCCGGATCGTCGAGCACTGTGGACCCGCGCTCTATCTGAATAAGGGCCAGGACGCCAGTCCACCCCGGCTGGCCCGCCGCCTCAAAGAGCTCATTCCACACCTGCTGACCGTGAGGTCCAGATGACCCCCGTCGAGAGCGGCCGGTGACCCTCCTGTCTCCCGGCATATCTCGCCGGGACTTCTGGCAGGCGGTGGCGGCCAATTTTCTCTTCTTCTGCAATATCAACGCCTTCAACCTCCTCCCCCTCTACATTGCGGATCTCGGCGGCTCAGAGGCCCGGATCGGCTGGATCATGGGGGTCTACAGTCTCGCCGCCATCGTCTGTCAGCCGCTCGTGGGGCGATGGGTCGAACGGTTCGGGATCAAACCCTTTCTCTTTCTCGGGGCGGTCGCGGGATTCCTCGCGTCGGTCGCCTTCAGCTTCCTCACAGAGCTCAGCCCGCTCTTTTCCCTCCTGCGCCTTCTGCAAGGGTTCGGCTACTCCGCCTTTTTCATCGCCAACCTGACCCTCATCACCGGGATCGCGCCCCCGGACCATCGGGCCGAGGCGGTCGGCATCTTCGGGATCTCAGGCCTGGTCAGCATCGGCTTGGCGCCCGCCCTCGGAGAGCTGGTGATTCACGCCTACGGGTATCCGCGGTTTTTCCTCTCCGCCTCTCTCTTCTCCCTCGGGTGCCTGATCGTGATCGGGGCCATCAAGCCACCCCCGATCCTCCTTGTCGCTTCCCACCCGGGCGACGGGATCAGCGGGAAAAGCGTCCTCTTGCCCCTGGGCATCTCGGGAATCTTCGGCGTGGGGGTGGGGACTCTTTTTGCCTTCTTTCCCCCCTTCGCCAGGGGCGTCGGCGTCGAGCGGGTGGGGGACCTCTACGTGGCGTACGCGGTGGCCGCCGTCGGGGTTCGGCTCCTGGGACGCCGCTGGTCGGACCTCTGGGGGCGGTGGCAGGTGGTCATGCCGGCCCTCCTCGTCAACGCGGCGGGGATCTTTCTTCTCGTCTGGCCGGGCCCGGCGAGCGCGCTCGTCTGGATCGGGATTCTCTTCGGCGGCTCGCACGGGCTGCTCTATCCGACGCTCATCGCACTGATCGTGGATCAGGTCCCCTCCGGTGGACGCGGGCGCGTGCTGGGCCTTTTCAGTGGCGCGATTGTTCTCGGCACCAGCTTCGGACCGATCGTCATGGGCGTCGTGGCGGAGCGGATCGGCTATCAGGCCATGTTCGGGATCACGGGACTGTTGCCGGTGCTCGGGGTCGTCGTGATCGCGTGGTCTTTTCGGCCGGGGCCGGTCGGCGCAGGCCCTTGACCCCCCCCACCTCCTGTGATACAAAAAGGCCGATAGGGCTCTCGGCGGGGTGCGAGGCGCCGGGACAGGAGGGAGTACAGCGGTCCGTTGGCTTCTGACATCGTCATCCGGGATGCCCGACCCCAGGATAACGAGGCCCTCATCGAGCTCGATCGGCAGTGCGTCATGGGGGGAACGATCCAGCTTGTCTTCGATCGGTCCCCCGATTTTTTTGCCCGCTCCCGAGCCTACGAGTCCTTCCGCATGTGCGTGGCCGAGCAGGAGGGGACCCTCATCGGGGTCGGGGGCGTCACCGTGAAGAGCCTGCGCGTCAACGGGATCAGACACCGGTGGGCCTACTTCTATGATCTGCGCGTGCATCCGTCCCACCGTCGCCGAGGGATCGCGGGTCTGATCGCGAATGCCCTGGTGGATGGGATCCGGGACGCGGGCATCACAAGCGCCTATTCGTTGGTCATCGAGGGGAATGCGCCATCGGAATCCTTTGTCGAGATGCGGGGCAGTATCCCCTTCAAGCGGTGCGCCCTCGCGCTCCTCTCGGGTGAGGCGGGGGCCTCCCGGTTGGAGCGGATCCCGGACGTCAGCAGCGAGGTGGCCTCCCTCTTGGAAGCGACCTACCGCTCGTACCATTTCACGCCACCCTGGGATCCTGAGACCCTCCATGGTACGCTGGATCGCCTGACCCCTCTTGGATGGGAAGGGATGTATGGGAGGCGGGCGGAGAAAGGCTGGGGCTGTTGCTTCGGCCTCTGGGACTACTCGTCGGTGATGCAGATGACGTTTCGCGGGCGCGGGGCGGAGATGCACACCCGGCCATTCTTTCTGTACCCCTTCGGGTGGCAGGATCCGCAGTGGCTTCTCGACGGGCTGCGGGCAGCCCAGGCCGTGATCGCGAGTGGCGGGACCCTGCTCCTTCCCTACGTTCCGGGGGATCCGGTGAGCGCCGTGATCCCCCAGGACGCCTTTCGCGTAGGGATGACGCTGTATGTGCGGGGGCCCGCGCCAAAGGAGGTGCAGACAGACGAGTTCGTCTTCATCGATCCTGCGGATCTCTGACTGTGGGGTGTGAGGAGAGTGAGGCTTCACGGGACGGCGGACGGAGGATAGGCTCATGGACACGGAGGTTCTCGAGCGGATTAACCGCGGGATCATCCTGCGGACCGGAGCATACCTGACCAACGATCATTTCATCATCTCCTCGGGTCGGCACGCGCGGGAGTACGTGGAGAAGCGGCTGGTCACCACCGAGCCGGGCTTCACCGAGGGATTGGGAGACATCATCGCCACGCACTATGGCGCCTCCCCGGTGGATGTGGTCCTCACGTCAGGCATCGGCGCCACCGTTCTGGGGCACTGTGTGGCCAGGGCGCACCCCTCGCGGCCCAAGCTCCTGTACGCGGTCAAGGAAAAGGGTAGGGAGGGGAAGACGGAGGTGGTGCTTCCCCCGGAATTCTTCCCCTTCCTCTTTTCCGGATCCTCGACGTTGATCGTGGAAGACATCCTGACCACCGGATCGACCATCCGATCCCTGATCCGGCTCGTGGAAGAGCGGGGTGGCCGCGTGGTGGGGATCGGCACCCTGTGGAACCGGAACACGGGCATCAAGTTCGACTGCCCCTTCTTCGCCCTGGTGAACAAGAACTTCCCCACGTATCTCCGCGAGGAGTGTCCCCTGTGTCGAAAAAGGGTCCCCCTCAACCCCCAGTACGGTTCGCTGGCGGGTGCAGCGCCCAAGCGGAGTCGGGGGGCGCGCCGGGCGCGCGGGGCGGGTTAGTAGGATATGCACATCGAGGATGGCAGGGAGCTGATCGAACGGCTGGAGCGGGGGCCCGGCGAGGAGTTTCGGATCTTTGCCACCGAGGGGGGGATCGCCATTCAGCTCTTCCGGCGAACGCCCGGGGGGGAGTGGGTCCCCGGGGAGGAGCGGCTCGAGATTCCGGCGTCCCTCCTCGATCGCTTGCGCGAGATCCTGCACGAGGCCGAAGAGCGGCCCGCCCTGGACCCGCGAGCCGCCGCACCGCGCGCGCCCTTTGTCAACGCGAGTGAAGAGGAGTTCGGCCGGATCCTCGACTTTTACCAGATCGAGTGGCAGTACGAGCCCCGGAGCTTTCCGCTGGAGCAGAACGGCCAGGGAGAGGTGACCGAAAGCTTCACCCCGGATTTCTACCTCCCCCAATTCGATGTCTATATCGAGCTGACCACCCTGAAGCAGGACCTGGTGACCAGAAAGAATCGAAAGATCCGCAGGCTCCGGGAGCTGTATCCGGCGGTGAACCTGAAGGTCTTTTACGGGCGGGATTATCGAAAGCTGCTCGAACGGTTCGGGATCGTCCAAAAACAGTGAGCCCCGAGTGACCCTTCCGATCTTTCGACGTCGGCGGCCGGTTCCCCCGGGCTCTTCCCCTCTTTCTTTCTCTTGCTTCCTTTGGGCTTGGAGGGGATGTCTTGCTCCCGGGATCCCGTCCCGCCGGGTCGATCGGACTGACCTCTCGGGACTCAATGGGAAGTATACACCATGACCGCTCACATGTCAAGGGGGCCGTTGCCCGACGCCTGGGGCTTCATGGCCGATGAGATCGCCGAGGTCCTGGTCTCGGAGGCCGACCTGCAGGCGAAGGTCCGCGAGTTGGGGGCACGAATTGCGAGCGACTATGCCGGCAAGGACCTGCTGCTGATCACCGTGCTCAAGGGGGGGTTCATCTTTCTCGCCGACTTGTGCCGGGCCATCACCTTGCCGCTGACCATTGATGTCATGGCGGTGTCGAGCTACGGCCCCGGGGCGAGGCCGCTCGGCGTCGTCAAGATTCTCAAGGATCTCGACGAAAGCATCACGGGTCGCGAGGTCCTCGTCGTCGAGGATGTCATCGATACGGGGCTCACCCTGAGCTACCTCTTGCGCAACCTCCAGCCCCGGGCCCCCGCGAGTCTCAATGTCTGCGTCCTGCTCGACAAGCGGGCCCGCCGCATCGCGGACCTCCCCATCGCCTATCGGGGGTTTGAGATCCCGGACAAGTTCGTGGTGGGCTACGGTCTCGACTTTGCCCAGCGATACCGGAACCTCCCCTTTGTCGCCACGCTGACCAAGGAGGCCATGGACCACCTCAACCGTGCGTAAGGGGGTGGGCCGTGACCGCGTGCGCACAGAAGGGATCGTTTCCGGGAGTGAGGAGAGCGAGAAGAGCGCGGCGCGAGAAGGGGGAAGGCGTCGGGGCAAGCAAAGAGCCCCAAGTGACCCGTTCTGATCTTTGCTCCCAGGCGGCCGGTCCCTGTTTTCCTCCCCTCCGCTCTTCCCAGAGCAGGGGAGAGTATCTCGGTCACCCGAGCATCAGGGTCCGCCGGTCCCTCCGGATCACGAGACCCGGTTATGGAGATCGAATCGAACCTCTTGGGGCTCTACTGTGAATATAGTCGTCATCGTTTCCGCGTCAAGAAAAAAAATCGCACGTCGCAACGCGGCGCATCATCCAACACGATGAAAACCGCCCTCAAGAAGACCTGCTAACCCCTCAGTCCTCAGCACTCAGCCCTCAATGCTCAGTTGGCCCGAGACGTGCAAGGGGCTATGAGCGAAGCTGATCCGGCGAGGAAACAATGCTGCCGTTTCTGCTGTATGCGATCACGGGGTTGGCCACCGGGGTCCAGGTCTTTCGGCTCGTCATGTGGGCTGTCTGGGGGAAGGCCGTTCATCCCCTCGAGCACGTGTCCCTGCTTGGCTCGGTGGTGCTCATCACCGTGGCATTTGTCAGCCTGTGGCGGCCGCGCCCCGCGGCCTGGGCCGCCCTCATCGCGACGCTCTGCATGTGGAGCTTTTACGGGCCGGCCCTATACAAGAGCGTGGGGATCGCCGTCGCGTCGCGGGGATTCCCCCTATTCATCTTCCTCCCTCCGGCCCTGCTGCTGGTCACGACCTGTTACGCCATTGGTGCCGGTCCCCTGCGAGAGAAACTGGATCGGGTGCCGGGCTGGCTCTTTCCCGAAGCGGCAGGCCGGGGCGTCAAGGTGGCGGTCGAGATTCTGCTGTTCATCGCGTCCCTCGCCGTCGTGGCCTCGTGGTTCTTTGTCGGCGTCGAAAGCACGGTGACGCATGACATGCGGTGGACCTATGGCAGGGAAAAAAATGCGCGGGGCCAGCGCGAGATCTTCCTGGTCTACACCGATTTCCCGTACTATTACGAGCGGTTCTATTCAGAGGAGCTGGCGCGCTACCTCGAATCGCTCGGCCGCGACACCGTGCCCGTCACCTTCAAGGTGACCAGGGACTTTGGCAAGGTGCGCGGGTACAGCGTCCGCGAGGTGGGGCAGTGGACCGGCCGCAGCAAAGGCTGGACCAGCGGCGGCTCCGCCTGCGGCGGCATCCTTCCGCCGTGTCCTCCTGCTGGTCAACCTCGCCCCCCATCCCCCTGGTCCTAACCTCTTCCTTCTCACTTCTCACCAGGTACTAGCCCTTGAGTGCGGGCGCGAGCACGTCCTTCACGAAAGTCTCGAACGTGGTCGGCGTCGTCGTCTCCGCCGACCGCTTGGCCTCGTCCTTGAGCGTGCCGGCCTGGAAGGCCGCGTACATCTCGAGCATTGTGTCGGCCACGTTCTCGGTGGCACCCATGCCGATCATGGCCTCCTTCGCCTTGGCGGGCGGCACCTGGACGTGCCGGACCTCCTTGCCGATGGCTCGGCCGATGATCCTGGCGCACTCGTCCAGGCTGTAGTCCTTGGGGCCGTGCAGGGAAAGGATTTTGGGTCGGGAGGGCGCCGGGCCGGTGATGACGCGGGCGGCGCGCTCGGCGATGTCAACGGTGGCGATCATGGGCGCCGTGAGATTCCCCGAAAGGGGCATGAAGATGCTGCTCGTGTTCTTGATCTCGTCGAGATGCCAGAGGTGGTTCTCCATGAACCAGGTGGGGCGCAGGATGGTCAGTCCCTGCGTGGCCTCGGAAAAAATCTTTTCGGCGTCGTGGAGGCCCAGGATGGGTCCCGTCCCTTTGCTCAGGTGCGCGCCGACGCTGGAGAGAAGCACGGTGTGCTTGATCTTATTGGCCTTCACCGCGGCGGCGCCCTTCTTGGCGATCTCGACGTAGTAGGCGCGGTAGTTGGGGACGGCAAAGTTGGGGGGGCAAAGGAAGAAAAGCGCGTCGGCGCCCTGGATCGCCTTCTTGACCGAGGCAGCGTCGCCCAGATCCCCCTGGGCGACCTTCGCCCCCCTGGCCTGTTCTTGCTTGAGCTTGTCGGGGGTGCGGGCGAGGAGGATCAGCTCGTGGCGCTTCTGGTCGAGTAACCGTTTCGTCAGTTCCCGTCCAATGTTTCCCGTCGGCGTGGTAATCGCGATTCTCATGGCGACCTCCTTGTGTGGTGTTCATAGGGCAGGCTTTAAGCATCGCTCAGCCGCGCCAGCGGTGTCAAGCGACTTAGCCCGTCTGAGCCCCTCCTAAGTACGCCGTCTGGCCTATGGCGACGCTTACCACACAGCAAGAAATATACTTGATGAACATACGACGATGAGTATATTAAGTGTGGCTCGTTAACAATCTTCTGACCCGTTCCTTCGGATCCGCGGGACACCGGGGACGATGGAAACATGGCAGTGAAGCAATCCCTTGTTCCTCTTGAGCGCATTGAACGCGCCATCCTGCTCATCCGGGGTCAAAAGGTGATGCTGAGCACGGATCTCGCTGAGCTTTATGGTGTCGAACCCCGCGTGCTGGTGCAGGCCGTGAAGCGGAATATCGAACGCTTCCCCAGAGACTTCTTGTTCCAGCTGACCAAGGCCGAGTCTTCAAACTTGAAATCACAAATTGTGATTTCAAGTTGGGGTGGCGTCCGTCGAGCGGCCCCGTATGCCTTTACCGAGCAGGGTGTGGCCATGCTCTCCAGCGTCCTGCGGAGCAAGCGCGCCGTCCAGGTGAACATCGAGATCATGCGGGCTTTCGTCCGGCTGCGCCGGATGCTTGCCTCGCACAAGGACCTGGCTCGGAAGCTCGAAGAGCTGGAAGGGAAATACGACGCCCAGTTCAAGGTCGTCTTCGACGCTATCCGCGAGCTGATGGCTCCGCCCGAGCCGAAACGGCGCCGCATCGGATTCTTGGCGAAGCAATCGGAATAGCTGGCGGAGGTGAGATACATGGCCGCGCTCGATATTATCGCGACGATCTTCGCGCTCTTGATTGTGGTGAAGATCGTGGTTCTGCTTGTGAACCCACAATTGTGGATGAAGAAGGTCGCCGAACCGCTGTTGGGCAATCCTCTGTTGGCGACCGCCGTGTATGGGATCTTGGCGATCGTGGTCGGGTACTATGTGTTTACCAACCTGGATATCATCGACATCGCTGCGGTGATGGCGTTCACGGCCCTCGTGACGGGATTGGGCATGCTGCCGTATGCACAAACGCTGCTGAAAACCGCCGAGGAGATGTCGGCGACTCGGTCGAAGCTGCTGCGGAACGCGTGGCTCCCCATCGTGATCTGGGTCGTGATCGCCCTCTGGGTCCTCACCTCCGTTCTTGCGTAGAACAAGACCACAAGTGCACCATGACCACCACCCCAAGTGTGTCAAGCACCACCCCCACCGTCTTTATCAATTGACACCTCAGGCCAAATGCCTTAAGTTAGCGCCAGCATTGCGCCTATGGCTTAGAGATTTGTAGGAACACGGCGATGGCAATTGTAGTCCCCCGACGCACTTGAGCAACCGAAGGGCGCCCTGAGCTTTACCCTGAGGACTATCGAAGGGTTGTCGAATGAGCACCGGGCGGGTCGTGCACCCCCGGTGCTTTGTTGTTTGGAAGAGCGGTGTTCGGTGGGCCAGGGGGGATGAGTCAAGCGCTGGATTGACCCCTTCGATTTGATTTCAGTTGAAGGAGAAAAAATGTCCATTCTAAGTGGAGTTTCCGCCTACTACTATATTATCGCGATCGGGCTCAGTTGTTACTACGCTTACCGGGGGTACGTGGGTAATTGGATTGCCATGGTCCGCGAAAACGAAAAGATACCTGTAGGACGTCGAACGTTCGCGAGATGGGAAATAATATCTGTGTATTGCGTCCATGATTTGCTTTTCCATTTCATTTGTTCCATTGCAGGGTTTCTCACAATGCTCGTGGTCAATAACCTCTACGAATCACTCGTTTCAGCACCGAGCTTTGATACAGGCAAGTCTGTCCTATTGGCATTCTCATTTTTATTTGGGATCATCGGTGTAACTGGCCAGCTACCAGCCCTGATCCAACAGGGGAAACTTCCCTACATGAGATAGCGCTAGTGGGGAACGGGCGGGGTCAGGCTGAGCTAGCCCCGATTTGACGGACACCTCAAAAGGGGACACAATCTCCGAGGAAGTGGCTCATGCGCCACCGGAAACGCTTTGCTCAAATAGAAAATGGGCTCTGACGCCATTTACCTACCTTAAGTAAGGGATTCGACCCACTTGCGCCTTTTGAGCTTTCGGATTCCTCTGACGTCCAGATATAGAGCTAGAGGTACCGGACACCTTTGGACTCGGCGCGCGCAGGGGGGGGATGAGCACATGAGCGAAGACAGGGTCGAGAAGTTCCTGACGACGGCTGAGGCCTATTCGAGGGCCCTCCGCGAAGGTTGGGAACATATAGGGTCGCTGCAGCAACACGAAGATAAGATGGTCGTATGGATAATTGGCCTTGCGGCCGGGGCCGTCATCGCGCTGCTAGCATATATCATCGACGTCAATAGGACCCCGCAATGGGCCTTGCTCCTCTCGCTTGGTCCGTTTGTTCTTGCTGTCGTCGCTGGAGTCGCTTACCGGCTAGTTCTAGCGGAAGTCATGGAGAGAGACATGTTGTTTGCGGCCAAGAAGGTCCACGCGCTGGAGGCGCTAAAGTTCAGGACATTTGAGGGCGCGGAGGGGTCGGACCAGCTCGCACGGGAGGTTCTCGCGATAATGGATGACAAGCCCGACACTCTTGCCAAGCTGAAATACCGGCTAGATCGGATTCAGCGAGTTGCAAACCGGCTTAGATTTATGCCTTATACCCTATTCGCCCTCGGCGTGGTTATCGCCCCTGTAATCTCGGTCTGCCTACGGTGAAGGGCGAGCAGAGAAAGGAAGAGGTCAGGCGACGCTACCCCCGATTTGACGGACACCTCAAAAGGGGACACAATACTCACGAGTTCAAGCAGGAGGCGGTCCGGCGCCTGAAAGAGCCGTAGTAACGAAATTCGACTCCAACTCCAGTTTCGTTTTCATGGACCTCCAACCATCATGAGAGCACTGTTAGCTTCAATCGCCTTGGCTTGTGCACTCTTTGCCGCCGTGCTAGCCACATTCATGTCTGCGCGTATATTTGTCGCTTCGTTTTTGTTGGGTCTTTTGAGTCTTTTCCTCCAGAAAAATGCGATTCTTCGTGTCGGAGAGCGTCGCGCGTTGATTCAATTCATGGTGTACTTTGAAGTCCTGTTCGCGGTGCTGCCGAATGCCTTCACTGCGTTAGTAATTAGCGGCTTTGGACCGGGGGGGTTGGGAATGATGGTTTTGCTCTCATTGTACTACGTGTTCCCGGCATCAATCTTCGGTAAGGAGCTGTTTCTTACAGAAATGGTCATCGCGCCGCATGGGGTTGGGGGTATCTTGGTGAGTGCCGCTTTCTTTGCCGTAGTGGGCTCCCTCATCGTGTTTGGGCTGCATCTTGTTGCGCGAAAGGTAGCTGCCCGGGCGCGAAAGGCTGGGGGTCACGTCTCTTCATGAGACATTTTCCCGCTGCTGACCTCTGCTAGGACAAGGATCTAGGTGGGCGATGGCTGGGAGCGAGGTTGTTCCGTTCAGGTGTGAAGAGTGGGGCGGGGAATTCCCCGCGACCGCGGGCAGGCCCGCCCCTGCGCCCGCCTCCTGTGCAGGCAGCACCTGATCATCCCGCCGCCCAAAGCCACGCGTCTTCATGATACGCCGCTCCCTCTCTGCACCATGTGCCATGTGGCGACCGTCAACACGGGGAAGGATAAGTAGTGAACGGAAAATGGGGTCTGGCCGCATTTTCCGACTCTGAGTGGCATCAAGGTCCTGGAGGAGCAACCGCTTACGGGCTCACGCCGGAGATATCTTGCAGGGTGTCGCGATAGATGTGCGTGCTCTCTGGAGCGAGCCGCACGGCCTCTTCGGCCGCTCGCTGGGCTTCGTCGTGTTGGCCCTCTGCAGCCAAGGCGTAGGCGAGGTTGTTCCAAGCCGCTGGCGCCTTCGGCTGACGCCGTGTCGCCTCTCGGAAGGCTCGCGCGGCTCCAGAGAAGTCCTTTTGTGCATAGAGCGTGTTCCCCAGGCCCATCCACGCGGGGAAGCTGTCGCGCCAGCGAGAGAGGATCGCCAGGTAGGCGTTGGCGGCCTCTCGGTGATGTGCGGTACGCTCCAGACCGGCGGCGGCGTCAAGCACCGACCGTTCGTCCGCCGTTGCTGGGAGACGCTCCGGCGGGAGGACCACGAGGCCCCAATAGTCGCCGCGCTCCCAGGTGCGCTCGAATGCGTACAAATCGGTGACGCGCCGGGCGTCCGTCCCGGAGTGCAAAACGATTTCCCGCTTGTGAAGGTCGTAGCCGTACGCGACGGCGTAATGCCACTGGGGGAACCAATCCAGGGCCAGATTTTGGAAGACGACCACCGGGTTGCCTGCGGTGATCTCGGCCAAGAGCGACCGCACGTCGCTTACCTGGACCGCCAGCCGTCCGCGGCGCCGTGCCGCGGCCACCATGTCGTTCCGAAGGGTGCCCTGACGCGACGGCGTATAGACCTCCGGGACTAACGCATCCGGGGTGACAGGGTCACCCGACCAGGTCATCACCATCGCGAGCGCCGCCGGCCCACAATAGTATCTCTGCTGCGGGTAGAACGGGACGCCCGCGACCTCGGCCTGTTGTGGGAGGTGCCCGCCGTCCGCCAAGAGCCTCGACGTCTGCGGCGTCGCGCACGCTCCCAACACACTCACGAGCAGAAGGCCACACAGCGGACCACGCAGTCGCATGGCGGCACTACTTCTTGGCGGCGCAGAGGGTAAAGGGATAGACTTTGGTCAGGCAGAGGAGGTCCGTGATCAGCAGGACGACGAAGACGAAGAGTATGGCTCCGACGATGACCGCGACGGCGTCTTGACCGGCGGCCGTCTCGTCCAGCTTGGTGGCGATCCGGGCGATCTCCTCGTCAGACAGTGCCTTCGTACGTGCGGCTGCTTCCTCCGGGTCGATACCCAATGCCTCCATCTCGCGCCGCACGTCCTCGCGCGCGAGGAAGCTCATGACCCGCGCGCGGTCTTCGGTGGCCGCGTCTTCGCGTATCACCTGTTCAGTGGAGACCATTGTGGCATGCGCCACAGGCAGAGGACCGACTTCAACGAACATCACCAGAGCCATTGGCAGGGCGAGCGCCCGACAGATCCTTTGAAAAGTCATGATCCCTCCCCTCAACCCCGTTTTGTCGACCTTACAAAAGCCATCATACAGGGCAAAGTGCAAGATTCAAGCCGAACCCTGGGGCAAGGACGAACGAGCGCCTATTCTTGTGGCAGTTGAGTCCCGCGAAGGTTGTTGGGTATTGTGTTTACCGGAACTCGGCCTTATCCTTCCTAGGGAAGACCCGTAGCGACGGAGGATCAAGCCCAGGCAAGAGAGAGAAGGCGGTGTCAGACTTGCCTAACTTGCCTAGGGGGGCGAGGAGGCGGAAAAGGGGTCGGGAGTCTTTTCTAGGCCTTTGACGGCGCAACCGGTGCGGGTTGAATAGGTGAATGAAGGGGATGGCGGGGCGCGAGGTTGTTCCGTTCAAGTGCGAGGAGTGTGGCGGAGAATTCGCCGCGCCCGCGGGCGGGCCCTGCCGGTTCAGAAATACCTAAGACGGTTCGACGTTGAGGAGTACCAGAATGGAAAATTGGGCATATATGGTGGGGATGATTATTGGAGCCGTGGCGATAGCAGCTGTGTGTTGGGTTTGGGTACGAAAACAAACGTTTGGCACCGGGGGAATCGGTCTGAGCATCGTTGGGGTCATCTTAGTTGGTCTATCCGTGTGGAAATCTGTTGAAGTGAGCTACACGAACGGAAATTTGGTCGTGAGGCTACAGAAGCTCGAGCAGCGATTGGGGCAAGTAGCGGAAGCCAGTTCCGCAGTCACTCAGGAAGTCCAGAAGCTAACGGATAGTGCCAACACAACAAGGGAGGAGTTCCTCAAGCTCACGCGCACTCTCGAGGCGCGTGGGACGTTGCCCCCCGCAACGATTCGCGACATTCGCGAAGCAATTGCACGAGCACCGACGGTGGACAGAGCGAAGCTGGATTCGGCGAGACGGCTCCTCAATCCATGAGGGAAGATGGGACGGCGAAAAGAGGTCATGGCGGGCGAGGGTCAGGTTAAGCCACCCACGATTTGACGGACACCTCAAAAGGGGACCCAATCCCCGAGGAGGTGCGTCATGCGACACCAGCAGTGGTTTTGAGGGGAAAAAGGTGTCAGGAACCTTTTCCTTCCCTTCCAGTATACGTAATAGTTAGGTGCACTTCATAGAAAAGGGTTTCCACGGCGGAATGAAAAGCGGAGGATTTGATGGGAGAGATTGGAGAGTGTTTGTCGTCGTTGCTCTCGTTTTAAATTCTCCCCCTTTACTCGTTCGAGTCCCGGTTATCGGAATGCTTGCTTTCATCCCCAGTCTATTCTGGATCAGCATCCCGGGAATACCGCTTGCCTTAATCGGCCTTCCTTTTTTCGCAGTCGCAGAATTTGGGGCCGTTCCGAAGGGTGCTATCGGCTGGAGCCTGATAGTGACATTCTGGATTGGCGTAGCCTTTCTTGTGGTGTTGATGCTCAAAAAGATGAAAGAGCGGATGAGGGTCAGGCGTGAATAGGTGAATGAGGGGATGGCGAGAGTGAGGATTGTTCCGTTTAAGTGCGAGGAGTGTGGCGGGGAATTCGCCGCAACCGCGGCTTGCCTCTCCTGCTCCTGCCAAGGGGGAAGCTTGGGGATATCAGGTTTGAGAGGATGGGCGCCAGGTGCGCCGAGGATGCGCCAATTCGTACACGCGCTTTCGGTGGAGGATGGCGAGGACCCACACCTCCTGCTTCACGATCCGGTACACCACCCGATAGTCCCCCACGCGAAGCTTCCGGTACCCCTGGAACGGTCCGCGCAGCGGTTCGCCGTAGCGCTCGGGGGCGGTGGCGAGGCGGGTCTCGATCGCGCGGGCCAGGCGGCCCTGCAGGTTGCGGGGGATGGCCGGGATATCGTCGGTGAGGACCATCGGATGATAGAGAAGGGCATAGGCCATTTACCGGCTACCGCGCCGCTTCTTGGAGCGGGCCCAAGCCTCCTTATGGCTGACGGCTTTCGTCCGGTCAAAGGACCGCTCTCGCTCCGCGGCCAGCTCGCCCAGGGCGACGTCCTCAGTCGCCTCAAGGGCCTCCCGGACGAGGTCGCGGACCTTCAGCGAGAGCGACACGCCGTCCCGCCGCGCCACGCGTCGCACCGTCTCGTACAGCGGCCGTTCGAAGACCACGTTCACCCTTGGATTGCTCGTCGGCATCTCAGTCACCTCCGATCACAGTGTAACAGAAGTGATGGACCCTGTCAATAGGCGCTCTCAGGGCATGGTGCCAGGATTGGGGTAGAGCAGGGGTCAGGGGGTAGAGCAGGAGGGTAGAGCAGGAGGGTAGAGCAGGCATCAAGCCTGAGTAGGTGAAGGAGGGGATGGCGAGAGTCAGGATTGTTCCGTTCAGGTGCGAGGAGTGGGGCGGGGAATGCGCCGTGACCACGGGCAGGCTCTGCCGCTCCCGCGCCCGGTGAGTGTCACGTATGCGTTGATCACGCCTCATCCGGGGAGCCATCGGAGTGACCTGCTTTCTCGTGGGGGTCGCCCGGTCTGCTCTGGGCTTCTGGCTCGGCTACTATTCCTTGTGGGCCATAGGCTCTCCACGTCGGTCACCACGGGGGATCATCGTAGCCAGTGCGCTGGTGCTTACGGGGCCGGCCCTTGTGGGCCTCGGCGTTAGGCTCATGCACCAAGCGTGGACGGGCAGCTAGAGGCGGGGTGACCCGCTGCCGACAATCGTGGACGGGGGGGTCGATGATCAAGAGAGAGCTGTCGGTCGTAGCCAAGAAGTTCGTGGTCCAGCCAAAGAAACGCCTCCAATACATGCCCGGAACTATGCTCGTCCGGATTCAGGAGCAGGCCGTCCGTCCGCACCTGGGCTCCACCCCGGTGGCCCTGAGCGCGGCCGGGGCGAGACGCCTGCCGGCGGCCGTCTCGGAACCCCTCGACTACCTCCGCAGAAATGCGGGACTGAAGGCGGTGCGCCCCCTTTTTTCGATGCGGCGGGCGCGGATCGAGCGGGCCGCAATGTCATCGGCCGACCGGCAGAGGCTGGCCATGCTCTCGAGTGTTGCGGATTCGGAAAGCGAGGAACTGGCCGGTATCACCCTCCTTTCCCTCGATCCGAAGAAGATCACGCCCAAGTTGATCGCGCATCTCAGGGCCTCCAGAGCCGTGCAGGTCGCCGAGCCGGTGCCGGCGCGCTGGCTTGCGAATGCCTCCGCGGATCCGATGCAAAACCTCCAGTGGGGGTTGCGGGCCATCAAGTGGTTCGAGGCGCGTATTCCCGACGCGCGGAAGATTCGCGTCGGCGTGCTCGACACGGGTATCGACGCGAAGCATCCGGACCTCAGGAATGTCGAGATCGCATACCACCACGAGGGCCTCAAGGCGGAGGACATCGTCGGCCACGGGACGCACGTGGCCGGGATCATCGCCGCGACCACGAACAACGGCGTCGGGATTACGGGCATCACGAGCTGCCGGCTCGCGGTGTGGAAGATCTTTCCGGACGAACCCGTTTTCGGCGACTTCTACGTGGACAGCGAACGGTACCTGCGGGCGCTCAATGCGGTGATCGGGGCGGGGTTGCAGGTGGTGAATCTGAGCATCGGCGGGACGGCATCATCGCAGACCGAGGCGCTTCTCTTCCGGCGGCTCGAGCGGCATGGCGTCGCGGTCGTCGCGGCCATGGGGAACGAGTACGAGGAGGGAAATCCCACCGAGTATCCTGCGGCCTATCAGGGCGTGTTGGCCGTAGGTTCTGTGGCCGAGAGCAGACGGCGCTCGCGGTTCTCGAACACCGGCAGGCACATCGCCCTGGTCGCGCCGGGGTCTAACATCCTCTCGACGTTGCCGACGACGCGCTCCCCCTATCGGGACGAGACGGACTACGCGTCGTGGAGCGGAACCTCGATGGCGACACCGCACGTCGCGGCTGCGGCCGCTCTCGTGGCGGCCTGGTCCCCGGACAAGGATGCTCGCCAAATCAGAGACCACCTGCTTCGGACGACCACGCGGGTGGCGGCCATGAAGAGGCGGGCATGGACGCCGGTCTACGGGAGGGGTTTGCTAAATCTGAAAAAGGCGCTATCTTAGTGGGAGGGTGATGAAGCTCCAGTTCAAATTTCGGGAAGGTACCGTGGAAGCGGCCCGGAGAAAGGTCATCAGCGCTCTCGCGGCGCGCGGGGCCAGGGGCGTCAGGCCCCTCTTTCCCGGCGAGCGCGACAAGGAGCTCGCCACGCTCTACGTGGTCGAATGTAAGGACCCGGCCAGCGGTCAACGGCTCCTGAAGTTGCTCAACGCCTCCAGGGCGGTGGAGTTCGCCGAGGTGGAGCTTCGGCGCAAGCTGATCAGATAGGCGCGGGATTGCAGCCGCACGGGTTCAGTCCCCGGGTTCACCGGTTTTGGCGCTTGGCTCCCCGTGAGCGGGTGATGTCTTCTGCGCTCGGCACTGCGTTGGCAACCAGGCAAACTGGGGCCTTGTAGCAGACAGGCGGGGATGAGCCGGCCGTGAGCGGAGGCGACGGTGGAGCAACCCTTTGGACGCCCTCTCGGGTGGGGTGAGGCCCGGGAGGGCGTGGCGCTTCAAACGGGGAAAGGGGGACATTGTCCTCTTCTCGCGACGGTCCCAGGAGCGGACGGGGTCGGGGTTGAATAGGTGAATCAGGGGATGGCGGGGCGCGAGGGTGTTCCGTTCAGGTGTGAAGAGTGCGGCGGGGAATTCGCCGCGACCGCGGGCGGGATCTGCCACTCGGGGCGAGGAAATGGGGTTTGAGCCCGAGTCCTATAGTGGTCGATCCTTGGGCAAAGTTTGGGCTTGACAAGGGGTAAGTCCTTCGCGGTACAAAGAACCCCACCTCTCGAGTTCCCTTCGAGGCAGCGAGAAACTCAACCAGGTGATTCATAGAGAGGAGGGTACGCATGAGGAATCTATCCATAGCGATAATGTGTCTGCTTATCGCGGGTTGCTCAAGCACAGCGGGGACGGCCGTCCTCGGCGGCACCGTGGGCGCCGTGGGGGCGGGCGGCGGCTACGAGCTGCATCTGAAGAGCCAGAAGAATCGCGTGGAGGAGGACTTTAAGGCTGGGCGGATCGACAAAAGGGAATACGAGATTCGCAAGGACCAGATCGCGCGCGACTCGCTCTTGCAATAATGAAGTAGGACGGGGGTGGCTGGATTCATCGCCTTCGTCACCTGTCCGGAACCACCGACGGCGCAATATAACCCTGAAAGCCCTCCCGGACACATGGCCGTTCGGGAGGGCGTTTTTCTCTGGGAAGGTCATTTTTTCAGCAGGGGCGGTCGGATGCCGTCAGGCTTGTGAGCGGCCGGGGTCAGGCCGGACCAGGTGAATGGAGGGATGGCGAGAAGCAGAAATTCAGGTTCTGCCCGTTCTGCGGCGTTGACCTCGATTCCGAAGTTGGGGGAGGGCTTACGAGAGGTTAGGGTATGGCCAGGAAGGGCTGGCAGGATCGGTTTATCCCGAAAAGCATCATTGTGCTGATCATCTTTCCGGTCGCATTCCTGGTCTTCCCTGTGTTCATTTTCCCTTTGATACTCCTCCTGGGCGTCATCCTGCCAAGGGGGATCTTAAAATGGGTGCTCCCTATTATCACCTATGGATTCGGGCTTGGCGGTGCGGTGTCGCTTTGCTGGTTGATCTGGCCGAAGTCTATGGACGACGCCGGTGCTCAGCGTTAGGCGGTGCCGGGTGAGGGGGGCGGGGTCGCTCGTGTCTGCCCTCTGGCTGGTTTCCGCGGTCGCGTTGGGAGATAGCGGCGAGTGGTTTCTCATGAGCAGGCATGGCGAGTGCGCTCCGTTGTCGGTGTTGAGTCGGAAAAATCCCGAGTGGGGTCAGGTAAGGGATCCGTATCAGTTTATCGAAAAAATGCGCATGGCCGGCCATCGCACGGACGTCCGCGAATACAGCATAGGGGAGGGGACGGCCGTTCAGGTTGACGTCCCCGCGGTCGAACTCTCCTTGATCTTTGTCGGGCGTAGTGCCTGTCGCGGATTCATTGATCATGAGCGGTAAGCCGGGGTTCAGGGGGAGGACCCCCGCAGCGGCCCCGGCGGGACTAAGCGGACGCGCCGAGAGAGGACCCTATGCGAGCGAGAAATCCAGGTGTGGCCCTCGTGCTGTCGGCTATCTTTCCAGGACTGGGACAATTCTATAACCGGCAGTTCGGGAAGGGGGTGGCCTTTTTCGTCGCGGGCCTGGTCGCTAGCTGGGTAACCTCGGCGTTGCTCCCTTCTATGGATGCCCTCCTGAGAGGGGAACTCCCGAAGCAGATAGGGCTATTGACCGTGACCCTGTTCCTCCTTCTTATCTGCTACGTCTGGAGTATGGTGGACGCCTACCGTTTGGCGAAAAGAATGGACAAGGCCTAGAAGGAAATGGGGATAAGGAAGAAACCACACGACACGGGGAGGTCAGTCATGCGCATGCTTATGCACGTTCAGCTCCCGCTCGAACCGTTCAACACCGCCGTTCGGGATGGCACCGCAGGGAAGAAAATCCAACGAATTCTCGAGGCCATCAAGCCCGAAGCTGTCTATTTCTCCGAGCAGAACGGCCGGCGTGGTGGCACCTTGGTCGTCAACGTCAAGGATCCGTCCGATGTCCCGATGTTGGCCGAGCCGTGGTTTCTCACATTCAATGCCGAAGTGGAGTTTCGGATTGCCATGACGCCCGAAGATCTCGCGCGGGCGAATCTGGGGGCGTTGGGAAAGAAGTGGGCGTAGTCCGAGCCGTCGGGGAAGGGTGATAGGGATGGGCGTTAGGTGTTGTTTATATGTGCTGGCGAGCCAAGTCTTTGTTGCGGAGTAGAATATACACCAGCGTCATCACTGCCATGATAGAACCGAGTATCGTGGCAACGGTGACGATGATTTCCGGCATATTGATGCCGAACAGATACTGGACCAACGGAACAAGGAATGATTTATAATGCCATTCTCCGGTGATTCCCGGGTACGCTAATTCTGCAAGGCGACCATTGAGCACCACAAGGGGGCAGTGGAAATCAAAGAGAAGCTGGATGGGGAGGAGTGCTGAGAAACTAATACTGTGAAGGAACCGAAAGGTGCAATGTCTGTTTATGGAGACGAAAAATCCAGCAACAAAAAAAATGACAAGAAGGAGATGAATGAACTCAACAAGCCATACCAGGACGACATACGTGTTCATATCCCGCCTCAGTCACGAATCGCCTATTATACCCTCCTCAGTTGCGGGTCTATCGTATTCAGCGGCCCGCAGCGGTGTCAAGCCTTTTCAAGTCCTGCATAGAAACTCCCTGCGGAGGGTGTTCGTGCGCAACGACTTGTCGGCCGCGTTGTCAGGGTGGGGTTGAATAGGTGACGGAAGGGATGGCGGGGGGCGGGGTTGTTCCGTTTAGGTGCGAGGAGTGGGTGGCGGGTGAGGGGGGCGGATGGTGCGGTTCGCTTTGCGAATCATCGCTGGACTCACGGCATTTGCCGTTGTGATGACGGTGCCTGTTGTCCTTCGGTTCACGACAAATGGTGGAATCGCTGCCTTACTCGGAACAGGGGTATTCGGCCTTCTGACGGTCCTCGGTTGGCTTTTGACCCTTCTGGTCGGTCCTTTCGCCGCGGTTCAGCTGTGGCGGCTGCGTCCGAGCGGCCGTCGTGTCACAGCTTTCCTTGCGGCGTATACCACGATCTACTATGCTGCGGGTCTCGTTTTCTTTCCCGGACCTGGCGCTAAAGTGGCGGTAGTCGTGTTCATGCTAGCGATCAGTGCTGCTGCGTCGGTCTTTCTCCTGTCCGGCCGTGCCCGGGTGCAGTGTGGGGAGGCCGCACGGTGAACGGTGTCCGGTACCTTTTGGGATGGGACGAGACATGGTTGAGCTGATATTCAATCCACAGACTTGGGTTGCTTTCCTTACGCTGACTGCGCTTGAGCTGGTGCTCGGAATCGACAATGTGGTTTTTATTTCGATTCTCGTGGACAGGGTGCCGAAGAGAAAGCGTGAGCTCGCCCGAGTCGTCGGCCTTTCGCTGGCGATGCTGATGCGTATCGGCCTGCTGTTTCTTATTTCCTGGATCGTGGGGTTGACCGAGCCGCTGTTCCGCGTGTTCCGACAAGAGATGTCTGGTCGTGACCTTATTTTGATCGCCGGTGGCCTCTTCCTGCTGTGGAAAAGCACGAAGGAGATTCACCACATGCTTGAAAGTGAAAAAGGGAAGGCTTCAGTGCGTATGCGTGCCACCTTCGCCGGGATCATTGTTCAGATCATAATCATCGATGCCGTATTTTCGCTCGACTCGATTATCACTGCGGTCGGTATGGTCGATGAGCTGGAGGTGATCATTGCCGCGGTGATTGTGTCGGTTGCGCTGATGATCGCGTTCGCCCGTCCTATTGGGAACTTTGTGTCTGCGCATCCGACAGTCAAAGCGCTTGCGCTGTCCTTCCTGGTTGTCATCGGCGTCGTGCTCATCGCGGATGGCTTTGACCATCATGTGCCCAAAGGATATGTCTACTTTTCGCTGGCGTTCGCCGTATGCGTCGAGATGCTCAACATCCGTATCCGTAAGCGTGGTGGGCGCTCGGTAGCGCGACACGCGCGCGGAGCACGCGTCGACCAATGAATGGTCTTGTGCGTACTGGTGTGGGAAACTGACTCCTAGGCCGTATTCTGGCCGCTATGTTGTTCTATGAATATCGTCACGGGCGCCTTCGGCTATATCGGACGATACATCGCCCGCCACCTTCTGGATGTGGGGGAGGCGGTTCGAACAATTACAACCCATCCCAACAAGCCCAACCCCTTTGGGGACGCCGTAGAGGCGTTTCCGTACAGCTTCGATGATCCTGAGAAATTGGTAGCGACTCTGCGCGGCGGCTCGACGCTGTACAACACGTATTGGATCCGATTTGAATACGGTGGGGCAACATTTCAGCAAGCCGTCCGGAATACTGTCACGCTGTTTGAATGCGCGAAGAAAGCCGGTGTGAGCACAATTGTTCACATGAGCGTTACGAATGCCTCCGTGGAATCTCGGCTCCCGTACTATCGCGGCAAGGCACTTCAGGAACACGCGCTCATCGACTCGGGGGTGTCGTACGTCATAGTCAGGCCGACGCTCGTTTTCGGGAAAGAGGACATCCTGGTGAACAACATTGCCTGGCTGATCCGCACATTTCCGGTGTTCCCGATCTTCGGTGACGGCAGGTACACGTTGCAGCCCGTCTACGTGGGGGATGTGGCGGCGATTGCTGTGTCGTGCGCCCGCAACGGGAAGGGAGTCATTCTCGATGCCATCGGCCCAGAAACTTTTACATTCGAAGAGTTTGTCCGGCTGGTTTCTGCACAGATAAAACCGGGCGTGAAGCTGGTGCACATCCCACCCGCTATCGGGATCGGTCTTGGTCGAGTCATAGGCCTTGCCGTGCGTGACGTTATTCTTACGAGCGACGAGTTGCAGGGCCTTATGCAGGGCATGCTTACCTCGAGGCAGGCCCCCAATGGGGCAACCCGCTTCAGCGAATGGCTTGCACGGCACAAAGATGAGATCGGTCTCACCTACTCGTCGGAGCTCCGGAGGCACTTCCGCGGACGGTGAGCGGTGTCCGGCACCCTTTCGGCTCGTGTCGCAGTCGGACCGCGACCAAGACCGCGAGCGCGGTATCGGGGGCAGCTTTCGGGGCGCATGGGTGAGGATGGGCAGGAACTCGCAACCACTCAGTGAGAAAGGAGGAAGGGCTATGACGCGCGCAACGCGTGCCGCAACGGTGATCGCACTCGCTACGGGATTGCTGGTCAGCTGCAGTACGGCGCCGGCTACCAAAGAGGGGAGAGACAAACTCTCCACGGAGGCCGTGTCTTCACGGCAAGAGTGGCACAAGCTGGACCCCGGCGTGGAGGCGTTCGCCAAGAAGGGGTACGGCAACGCCTTTTTCCCGGAGGTCGCCAAGGGGGGGGTAGGCATCGGCGGGGCCTATGGCCGCGGGGTCGTCTACGAGCAAGGTCAACACATCGGGTATGCTGACCTGACCGAGGGATCGATCGGGCTGCAGCTCGGGGGCCAGACCTACAGTGAGCTGATCGTGTTCGAGAACAAGGCGGCGATGGATCGCTTCAAGGCGAATCAGTTCAACTTCGGGGCCAACGCGTCCGCGGTCATCGCGAAGGAGGGTACCGCCACGAGCATCCAGTTTGTCGACGGCGTGGCGGTCTTCGTGAAGCCGATCGGCGGCGCGATGGCCGCGGCGGCACTCAGCGGCCAGAAAATCACGTACGTGCCGAAGTGATCGAGAGATCGTCGCCGCATGCCACGGTCGGCTCCCTTGGCCGGGGCACGGCGGCGGCCTGGGAGGTCATGCTGATGCGCTCTTCATGGACCGCTAAGCGGTGGATTCATGAGGTTTCACGATGAGAGGGCACCGATCCGCAAGGGCTGTGGAACAGCAAGGAGGGAGGCATGGCTGGCCCGGTTCCTGGAAGTGCTGGGCACCAAGATCAAGCCGTAGGCTGTCAGCGGCTTCCTCGCAAGCATCTTTGTGCCACTTGCACGTGGGAAGGCGATAGGGTTAGTCGCCGGTCGATTTCTTCTCGGGCAGGACCAGGCTGACCGCCTGTTCGACCGTGCCCACCGCCTTGCCGAGCGTTGCCCCCAGCGTCTCGCCGGTTTTGAGTGCCATTTCCCGGGTGGTTTTCCTGGGTATGCCCCCGGGCCGCTTCAGGGCCTTGACGGTCCGGGCGACTTTCTTGGCCACTGTCCGCGTCTTTTGGCCCGCCCGTTTGGCCGCCCTCACGGTTTTTCGGGCCCGCAACTTGGCCTTTTTGGCCATCCGGGATGCCTTCTTTGTCGCTCTGGACATTTTCCGTCCCATCGCCATGGGTGGCCTCCTTTCGATGGAAAAGGGGGGTTCTCGCCGCCGACCGCAGGGCAAGAATACTTCGGGTCTGACGAGGGGTCAAGCCTGCTCTATTCATCCGACCCCTCCCTCGCACAGCGGTCGCATGCCCGCAGATGGTTGTTCGGGGCAGCGACGAACCCTCTGCACCGGGTCGGCAGGGACATCTTGGATCTGTCCCACGTTCGCACCCGGGCATTTGACGTCTTTCACGGCCTCATCGACGACCCGCGAGCACGCGGCTTTGAAGGACTCGCCGTCCGGCCTTGACAAGGGCTCATGGATAGGGTAAAAATCTTACCCTCCAGGCAACCCATGGTGTTGTTGCGCAGATGACCCATAGAAGAGGGGAGTGGCAAGCAAAGAGGAGGCACCTATGCTCGTGGTTCTAATTCACATCCGTGACCCCCAGTTCTACGCCCTTCCAGCGAAGACTCGCAGCAAGAACGGACGTATTCGGGTGATGGGATTTCCCCCCATCGGCATCATGTCGCTCTCGGCTGTACTCAAGCGCGCCGGCCACGAGTGCCTCATCTTCGACCAGGCGCATCCCGAGACGCCCAATGACGTTATCATGGAGGAAATCAAGCGGCGTCAGCCGGCTCTTGTGGGCTTGAGTTTTCTCAGTACCACCAGCTACCCCTACGCAAAGATTCTTGCCCGCCAGATACGTGCCGCCAATTCGCGCGTAAAGTTAGCGTTTGGAGGGGTCTTTGCCAGTCTCAACGCCCAGTTGGTCAAGCTCCAGTGTCCCGAGGTGGATTTTGTCTGCCGTGGTGATGGTGAACAGCTGATTCTCGACCTGGTTGAGCGCCTGGACGATCCGACAGGAGTTGAGAGCCTCACCTGGGCAAGGGATGGTCGTGTGATTCAGAATCCCAGCCGGACGATGGAGCGTCACCTCGATCAGTGGCCGTTCCCCGACCGCGAAGGCCTGCCGTTGGACTTTGTCGAATCCATGCCGCTTGACGTGCCGGCCGTGCTGTCTCTGGAACGGTTCACGACCATGCAGACGTCGCGTGGGTGTCCGTGGCCCTGCGTGTTCTGTGACATTCCGATCTTCAACGAAGGCAAGTGGCGGTCCCGGAGTCCAGAGCACGTCGTCAACGAGTTCAAATATCTCCAGGAGCTCGGGTACGGTTCTGTCTACTTCGTCGATGATCACTTCCTGCTGCAGCCCAAGCGCATCGAGGCTATCTGCAAGGGCATCAATGACGCTGGCATTACGATCCAATGGGGATGTGAGGGTCGGGTGGACTCGACTGTCCAGCATTTATTCCCAGCGATGGCCAAGGCCCACTGTCGTACCGTCATGTTTGGTATCGAGAGCGGAAGTCAGAAGGTGCTCGATCGGCTGAAGAAGGAGCAGACCTTGGCGGAAGCGGCGACGGCGGTGAGGAACGCCAAACACGCGGGCATCGAGATCGTGCACGGATTCTTTGTCGTCGGCAACCCTGACGAGACGGCTGAGGATATGAAGGCTACCTTTGATTTCGCGGCAAAGCTGCCGCTCGATACGTTCGGGTTCAATCGCCTCTGCGTCTATCGCGGGACACCCCTATGGCAGGAATACGTGAAACGTGGGTTGGTCAGTGACCTGACCGATTGGTACAAATACTTCAAATGTTCGGAGATCGACCCGACCTGTCTCCCTGGCGCGGTGATTAACGAGATACGCCGGGCCGGGTTTCGGCGGCTGTTTCTCTACAAGCTGCTGCATTATCCGGTGCAAACGTTTCGATTGCTCCGTCGTTTCCTCCGCTATATGCCAGTGCGGGACGTGGTGTACCTCATCATCAAGCCGCTCCTTGGGAAGAAGAAAGGGGCGACGAAGGCCGAAGTGTTGTCGCGCGCCGTCGAGCATGGAGCGATGAAGGACGCCGCGGCAAGCCTGACTCAGCTGACTGATGAATCGCTCGAACATGCGCGGTAAGAATCGAGGGCGGAACGCCTCCGCATTCAACGTCTTCGTCCTGCCTTCACGGAGCCTTGCGTCGGGGCGTCGGGTGGCAGGACCTGACCCTGTATCCGGAGGACGGTGTCCCTCTGCAGATCGGGTGTCACGCAGGGGAAGTCAGCGACGAACCCTCTGCACCGGGTCGGCAGGGACATCTTGGATCTGTCCCACGTTCGCACCCGGGCATTTGACGTCTTTCACGGCCTCATCGACGACCCGCGAGCACGCGGCTTTGAAGGACTCGTTATTGGCATGCTGTCCGACCCAAAAGCCTCCGACAAATCCCAGAAGCGCTGCGGTCATGGCGATGGTGAAGACCCCAAGGATCATCCGGACTCTCTGCCGAACAGAAGCCGTCGAGTGGAAGTCTCGCTCCGCGATCACCGCCTCGTATCCCTCACGATCAACGACCACCACAGGTTTCGTCAGGAGGGCGGCTCGCCCAGAACCCTGCTCTCCGCTTATCATTCTCGCTCTCCCTTGATGCGTCACTTTGGGGGTTTTGGTCCCCCCTCCGGTTCGTCATGATTGGGGGGCAATCCGTGTGCCAAGAGCTGCCCGTCGGAAGTTGTGGAAATCCAAGCGGTTGCGGCGACGGGCCTCGTCTCATGGGGCCGGTTTTTGAACGGCTGCCCGGAAAGGGGTCAGGGCTCGGGCTTGCCTCTGGATCGGCCGTGGGAGGGGTAGAATTTTGGCTTGACAAGGGCTCATGGATAGGGTAAGAATCTTACCCCCCAGACAACCCTTCGGGTTGTTGCGCAGATCACCCGTAGAAAAGGGGAGTAGCAAGCTCCCCCTGAGGTAGTCGTCAGATGACACCGGGGGTTCGTAACCACGGCCCGCCTCCGGCGTTTCCGACGGCGTATCAGACACTTCTGACGCCTTCGCAGACGGAGTACCGCCCGCGAAGGCGTCTTTGTTTTAGGAAGACGGCAGCAGCCCTGGTCAACATGGGGTGAAAGCGCGAGGGGAGATAAGGGAGGCCCGGCAATGAATGGGGCAGAGCTCACATCCATTGCGCTTACCGTCGTCCTCCTCGGAGTCCTCATCGGCCTGTTCGCCGGCGGCTGGTCTCGATAATCGCAAGGGAAGTCACACACGGCCAGGGTCAAGGCCCCCGGCCACCTCCACGCCGCACCGCTCACTGAAAAGCCCTCCCGGGTAGAGCACGGCCCGAGGGGGCTTTTCCCTTGCATCCCCTGCCCCCAGCGACCCGCCGGCAGGCATGCCCGCGAAGGCGTTCTTGTCTTTCGGGCGGGTGCCGTCGTAAGGGAGATGGGCGCTCACTGGCTCACCCCGTGCACCGGGCCGGCCGCGACATCTTCGACATGCACCACCCTGCTCCGCTGCGGTTTGGCGCTTCTGAGGGCCTCATCGACGACCCGTGAGCATGCGGCCTTGAACGACTCGTCATTGGTGTGCTGCCCGACCCAAAAGCCTCCGACGAACGCCAGAAGCGCCGCGGTCATGACGAGGGTGAAAACCCCGAGGATTGTCTGGATTCTCTGCCGGACAAAGGCCGTCGACAGGAGTTCTCTGTCTGCAATCAGGACATCATATTCCTGACGATCAACAACCGCCACGGGTGTGGTGAGGAGGGCCGGCCACCCAGAACGCTGTGGTCTGTTCATCATTTTCGCCTCCCCCTTGATGTGTTGGTTTAACGGCGCGATCTGCTTCGATCGATGGCGTGATGATCAGGAGTGGGTCTCTGCGAGAGTACAGTTCGCAATCCGCGTGCCAAGAGGGGGCGCGGCAGAAGTTACGAAAATTCAAGCGAGGGTGACGGCGGCGCTCTGTCTATTGGGGACGGATTCCGGACGGGTTGACCGGAAACCGACAGACGCCAGGACTTCGAGAGAGGGCTTGACACAGGAGAGATGTCTCAATGTACAAGAAAGACCTGAGCGGCAAAGAGGCCCAACTCCAGGACCCCACGGTGGCGGTCAAGGGACTCCTCTAGCACACGTATCCTTGCTCTTCCGCCGGCTCCGCGTCGGGGCCGCGCTGTGTTTAAATCTTGAAGTTCGCCAGGATGTTCTCGATCTCTTTGTGGGTACGTCCTATCCGCTCCAGGCCGCGCAGGATGTCGCCGTTAGACTCCGCTTTGATCCTACCCTGGAGGGCAGCGAGTTCCTGAGCGGCGAGGGCCTGTTGCTCCTTGATCGCCGTCAGGGCCAAGGTGATCGGCTTGAAGGCGCTTTCGACAACGTCCGCGAACTCCTGAATGTCATCACCACGCCGAATCCGAACCGCCGCCGGCAGATCTCCCTGCTCGACCTTCCGGAGGATCTGCTCGATCCGGTAGAGGGGGCCGGCAAACTTGTGGGTGACGAAAAAGCTCATCAGGGCGGAGACGGCCATGCTGAGGAAGATGGCGAGCCAGATGCGGACACCGCCCGCGCCCTGGAGCTGCCCCAAGGCGGCCACCTTCTCGAAATCAGGGCTTGGTCCCTGGAGGGCCAGGTTCAGGGGAACAAAGACCAGCAGGGCCATAGCGGAGGCAAAGACCAGCAGCGGAACCAGCGAGAGAAAGAAATACTTCCGCTGGATCGGGTGCACGTAGAATTTTCGACGCCAAAAAGCGGGAGCATCCTGTGCCATGTCTACTTCCCTCCCTGTGCGTGGCCGCATCGGCCTCCCTCGCTTGCTCGAGGCAGAAGCCGCTGCGCCGACTGGCGCCGTTGCGTGATTCCAGTGTCTTACGTGTGCAACGGTCGTGCCAAAATGGCATATCTGGGGCCCCTTGACACCCCTGCCCGCCGCCGGAGATACTCAGGCCCGCGATCACGGTGACCGCGTGGAAGGGACGGAGAACCGGCCATGTACTTCATCATCCTGGCGACCGACAAGCCGAATGCGACCCAGATCAGGCAGCAGGCCCGCCCGGTGCATCTCGACTACATCGGCGGCTTCGGCACACAGATCGTGGCCGCCGGTGCGACCCTCTCCGACGACGGGACGGCCATGACCGGCAGCTTTATCCTGGTGGACATGCCGGACCGGGGGGCGGTGGAGGAGTACGTGCGGAACGATCCCTACGTGAAGGCGGGGCTCTTCGAGAGGGTCGAAATCCGGCGGTGGCGCAAGGTGATCTTCCATCCGCCGGCGGAGTGAAGGCGGCGCCGTCCGTCTCCCGCGCCCTGAAGCGGTTCAGAGGGAATCGGAGTAGCGCTAGCGAGGCTGTCAGCTGTCGGCAAATCAGCAGTCAGCGATGGCCAAAAAGGTTAATAGCCATTAGCGGTTAGCAGCCATTTGTCGCTTTGGTTAACAGCTTGTCTCCCGCTGGTGTGCTGATAGCTGACGGCTGACCGCTGACAGCTGATGTCTGGGAGGGACCCCGGCTCGACGCAAACCGGACGCGAGACGCCATGGGCTTCCGGGCTTTGGATAACCTCGACGCCATCTTCGCCGGCCGCGGTCCGCGCGACCGGGTCGCCTGATCCCTGGCTGAGACGAACGTGGCGGATCTGGAGTAGCCGCATGACGATCTGGGTCGGCACCTCCGCAAGGCCCGGGCGCTCTACGGCCGGTCCGGCTCCGCTCGGTAGGCGTCTCTTTTTCCGATGGCCGACCCTCAAGAGCCTCGACGCGGGCTATCGTTGGCGGATTGGATCTCCGTTATGCACATCTGGAATGGGAGCAAAGGCGAACGGCAGAAGTTTCTTGGCCTCGGTGAAGTTCTCTCGCAGTTCGTTCCGGTCTTTCGCGGATAGATTTACCAGGGCGTAGCGGAAACTATAGTCGTCCTGGAGTTCATCCGAGAGTTTCTCCCCTTCCTTGACCAGGATCTCGACGAACGCCTCCGGGAACCGCCGGGCGAAGCGCTCGAAATCCTCCGGCCCGGGCATGTGCGTGACGACCCCATTCTCGCATCGCCGCAGGACGAAACTCGCCGCAACCACGTCGCGGCCCCTACCCGGGGCCCAGGTCTGCCGTCCGTCCGGAT
Source organism: candidate division NC10 bacterium CSP1-5 (assembly GCA_001443495.1). Taxonomy (GTDB): domain Bacteria; phylum Methylomirabilota; class Methylomirabilia; order Methylomirabilales; family CSP1-5; genus CSP1-5. Next base: position 94,977 of record LDXR01000004.1, read on the forward strand.
TCCTTCCCAAGGCCAGATCCAACTGCATCGCATACAGGTCTATGCCGTCCACCATCCGATAGAGCGGCGCGAACTGCGACGCCATACGCCCATTGATCTCGACGAGGCGGATCGCATCGTCCTCCGGTCTATAGAAGAACTCCACATTGAAGAAGGTCCAGTCGAGGCCGATGCGCCGGATGCACCGCTCGGCGATCCGCGCCATCCGCTCCTGGACGCCGGCTGGGATCCGTGACGGGTATTCAAACCGGTGAAAGCTTAGGCCGTTCGTGGTGAAAAAGGAATCCACGACGCCCAGCGGCACCACCTGCCCCTCATACACATAGCCGTCAAGAGTCACCTGATGGCCCGAGAGGAGCTCTTCGACGAGAAGGGCGGAGCCGGGAATTTCACGGAACCGCTCGTCGAGGCGGGATGCCCCGACGAACCCGTTGAACATCTCGGCGATTCCCGGAAGCCGAAGACGGGCCTCTTCAACCGTGCGGGAGAGGTCGGCAAACGTGTCGATGCGGCGCGCCAGGATGGACAAGTAGGACTTGACCGGCTTGACAAAAACGGGCAGGGCGATCGGGATGTCCGAGGGGTGGGGATCCCGCGCCGGGTCGAGGAGATGGAATTGCGGGATCGCGTCGGGGGCCGCCTCTCGCTGGTGCAGGCGCGAGTAGTACTTGTGCTGGCAGAAGAAGAGGGACTCGAACGACGGTGAGGGCAGTCCGATGGCCTCGGCGAGGAGCGCCGCCATGAGGCAGGCGGGGAAGTCATCGATGCCCACGACCGCGCGGTAGGTACTCCGCCGACCCTCGATGGCGCGGATGGTCTCGTGCAGGAACTGCAACCCGTCGAAGCCCGGCTCGTGGGTCTCTTCGTCGGTGCCCCAGAACTCCAGGTCATGAGCCTTTCGGATCTCGGGGCGTGAGAAGTGCGCCCGGTCCCGGGGTGTGGGGCAGACGACGAGGATGCGCTCTCTCGCTTCGGTCATGCGGAGACCTGGGATGCCTCGTCCACGATCACTGAGGGCCGTCGACCAGCTTTGACAAGGCCGCCTCCGCTTGGTGGCCCAGGGACAGCCAGTGGAGGTTGTGGCGGTAGTATCCGTCCTTTGGATAGGGCGCCACCCCCACGACCTCTGCCTGTCCTCGAAAGGTCATCTCCCCGATCTTCATGAGGATGGCGAGGTGGCTGGAGATGGGGAACTGTTCGGGGAGCCAGACCTGCGCGCCCCCGCCGCTTACATCCCTGATCTCGCCGGTCACGTGCCCAGGCAGCGGTTTGGAGGGCCAGGTGTCCGGGGTTCTCAGGAGATAACACTCAACCGGTAGCCTGATGGACATGCGGGGCTCGCCGCGGGTATTGGGCGAGGGGGTGGCTTCTGGATCCCCGAGGCAGACGGTGACCGGCTCACCCGCCTGCATGGTGATCACCTTGGTGGGGGACGGTGCCTCCATCAGCCCCTCTTTGATAAGGCGGTCCTGGGTCTGTTCGAGGAGACGGCACAGGTGTACGAGGACGCGAACGGGCACCACGATCGCCTCCGGGTCCGGGACGGGAACTCCGCCGTGGTGCGTGGAGCGACTGTAGACCCGCAGCTCGAGACAGAGCTCACCCCGAACCTCCCGGAGCGTGAGGCGGATCTCCTCGGAGTCATTCCGGCTCACCCGGCCGAGATCCTTCTTCATAGCCCGCACTCCTGATGGAACGAACGGGCGGGCGCTTGAGGGAAGACGCGGGAGAGGTTTTCCGGGATGGGCGAGCGGGGGCATTTGTCTACTTTTCCTCACGCATCAGACCGTGGATGCCAGGACGCCGTGCCGCTGGAATCTGGACCCGCGCTGCTTCCCCCGCGGTTCCGCCTGGTGATTTATTTTGCAACGGATGTGCCAATAGGCGCGACAGCCCTGTTTACGCAATGTTAAGCCTCGGAGAAAGCGCCCGTTCTTGCTACGATAGAGACGGAAAGGAGCCGGCCGGGCTTCATTGACACGCTCCGGTCCGTGTGTTAAGGTCGGCCAGCACTCGGCCCTTCAACACGGTCTCATCAACGTCGCGGCCGGCAGAGGGGCCCGGGATCCTTGTGAGGAAATCCAGTGGAGCGTAAGTCCTCCCGAATCGAGGCCCTGTACCTCGATGCCCATCCCACCTCCCATAAGCTCTTCGAGCGGGCGCGCCAGATCATCCCCGGCGGCATCACCCACGACATCCGATACCTCGCCCCCTTCCCCCTGTACATCGAGCGGGCCAAAGGGACGCGGAAGTGGGCGGTGGATGGTCAGGAGCTGGTCGACTACTGGATGGGACATGGTTCCCTCTTCCTCGGGCATCTGCACCCTGAAGTCACGCGGGCCGTGAGGGGGCAGCTCGAAAAAGGAACGCATCCCGGGGCGTGCCATCCCTTAGAGGTCCGCTGGGCCGAACTGGTGCAGCAGATGGTCCCGTCGGCAGAGCGGGTCCGGTTTACCGGCTCGGGGACCGAATCGACGCAGCTCGCGCTTCGTCTCGCCCGGGCGTCTTCGGGAAAGGACAAGATCTTAAAATTCGAAGGCCACTTCCACGGCTGGCACGACTATGCCACGGTCGGGGTCAGGCCTCCGTACCAGGCTCTCGTGTCTCGGGGGGTTCCGGTAGAGGCCGCGGGGCAGGTCCTCCTCTGCCCTCCCAATGACATTGGTGCCTTCGAGAAGCTTTTGGATGACGAGATCGGGGGGGTGATTCTCGAGCCGGCGGGGGGAACCTCCGGGACCATTCCAACGGATCCGGTATTCCTGCAGCGGCTCAGGGAGATGACCCGGACAAAAGGCGTGCCCCTGATCTTTGACGAGGTCATCTCGGGCTTCCGTCATGCGCCGGGGGGTGCCCAGGAGTATTACGGGGTGACGCCGGATCTCACGGCGCTGGCAAAGATCGTCGCGGGCGGCATGCCGGGAGGGGCGGTCGTCGGCCGGGCCGAGATCATGGACCTGATCGCCTTTCGGGGGGACCGCGAGTGGGACCGCCACGAACGGGTTGCCCATGCCGGGACCTTCAACGCGAATCCCCTGGCGGCCGCCGCAGGTATCGCTACCTTGGAGCGGATCGGTGATGGAGAGGCGCAGCGACGGGCCAACCGGGTGGGGGAGCAGTTGCGGGAGGGGATGAACGAGGCGATCGCCAGGACCGGCGCCGATCTCCTCGTCTACGGCGAGGGTTCGGTGTGTAACTATTTCGTCGGTCCCTCGCGGGTCGGCCTCAGGGCAGGCGAGGTCTCCTCACGGACGGACCATCGGGCTCTCCAAGCGATGAACGTGCAGTCCCACCATAGGCTGCGCCTGGCTATGATCCTCAATGGGGTGGACATCCCTCCGTTTCACGGGTGGATCTCGTCCGTTCACACCGAAGAAGATATCGCGTTCTCGGTTCAGGCCTTTGAAAAGGCCCTGCGGATGCTTCAGGCGGAAGGCCTCGCGTAGATCCTCCTCGACTCCGCTTCACCTCGCTCCCTGCACAGAGCTGCCCCGACACCCGGATGCGTGCTGTCGCACCGGGGGTTTTCGCGTTGCCTCGGACCCCACTGCTCTGATAGCATGCCTCAAAGCGGGGAATGCCGATGGTCACGTTTCTCACAGGCGCCACGGGCTTTATCGGTGGCGCCATCCTCAATCGTCTCCTGCGGGAAGGGAAACGGGTCCTGACGCTGGTGCGCCGGGAGGAGGCGGCCTGTCAGCTCGCGGCCAAGGGGGCACACCCGGTCCTTGGAGATCTGCGCAGCCCTGTCACCTATCAGGAGGCGTTACGGCAGTCCGATCTCGTGATCCACGCCGCTGGGCTGAACGTCTTCTGTCTCGCAGACCCCCGGCCCCTCTATGAGGTGAACGTGGATGGAACCCGCGCCCTCCTGCAGGCGGCGGGGGAGGCGGGAGTCAAGCGCATCGTGTACACGAGCTCTGCCGCGACGATCGGCGAACCATACGGCCAGGTGGCGCACGAAGCGACACCGCATCGGGGCACGTTTCTGTCCCATTACGAGCGGTCGAAGTACGAGGCCGAGCAGGTCGCCCTGGCCCTCGCGCGCCAGGGACTCCCGGTCGTGGTCCTGAACCCCTCCTCCGTCCAGGGACCGGGTCGGCTCCACGGAACCGCGCGGATCTTTCTCGATTATCTTAACGGGCGGTTGCCTGTCGTCTGCGGCGACTGGTTCAGCTTCGTCTATGTCGATGACTGTGTCGAGGCACATCTCAACGCGGCACAGATGGGGCGGGTCGGGGAGCGGTATCTGCTGAGCGGCGCATCGGTGACGAGGCGTGAACTGCTCGAGACCCTGGAAGAGGTGACCGGCGTCCACCGGCAACTCTGGCAGGTGGGCCCCAGGCTTGCCCTGATCCTCGGGACAGGGATGGAGTGGGGTGGCCGCTTCAGCGGACGCCGGCCGAGGTTCTGCGCCGAACTCATCCGCACCATTCTGCACAGCAGCAGGTACGACAGCGGCAAGGCGGAACGGGAGCTCAAGCTCTCCTTTACCCCGTTGCGAGCGATGGTGTTCCAGACCGTCGTGTGGTATGCGCAGGCCGGCCATGTGAAGCACTCGCTCCCGCGTCTCGCCTCAGAGGGAAGGTAGGCATGCCCGATCTTCAGGCTCTCGCTCTCGTCTGTATCGCGTACCTCGTCGGCTCCATCCCGTTCGGGCTCTTGGTCTCGCGGGCGTTGGCGCGGGTGGATATCCGAAGGCACGGAAGCGGGACTATCGGAACGGCCAACGTCCTCCGGATCGTGGGCAAGCAGGCGGCGGCCCTCACCCTGCTCGGGGATCTGCTGAAGGGGTTTCTCCCCGTTGTGGCCGCCCGCTCTCTGGGAGCATCAGAGCTCTGGGTGGCGGGCGTCGGGCTCGCGGCGGTGCTGGGCCACAACTGGCCGATCTATCTCCGGTTCGCTGGCGGTAAGGGCGTGGCCACCAGCTTTGGCGCCCTCCTCGCCATGACGCCGCTTCCCGCTCTCTTGGGACTCCTCACCTGGACGGCGGTCGTCCTCGTCTTCCGCTACACCTCTTTAGCGGCGTTGATCGCCAGCGTCTGCGTCCCGCCCGTCATCCTGTTCTTCACCGGCGCCGGTCCGTATCTTGTCTTCTCCCTCCTGGCCGCCCTCCTCATCTTTGTCCGCCACCGGGACAACATCAAGCGGCTCTGGGCGGGGACGGAGCATCGGGTGGGCCAGCGGGTGCGTGTAAGCTGACCGCGGCCCGTGCGCACGTCGGGACTTAGGGGGCGCCGTGATCGAGGAGGCGCTCTGCCCAGAAGAGGCCGATGAGGCTCTGCGCATCCACGATCCGATTCGCGAGGGCCATGCGGACCGCCCGGCGGAAGGGAAGACGGATCGGCTCGACGAATTCACCGGCCGTGGGGCGCGGACGCTTCACCGCCGTGAGCCCCCTGGCGAGGAAGATGTGGATGCATCCGGTGGAAAAGCCGGCGGCGTGGTAGACGACGCAGAGCTTCCGGAGGCGCTTGGGGCGCATCCCGGTCTCCTCGGCGCATTCCCGCCGCGCCGTCCGCGCGGGGGATTCCCCCGGGTCGATGACGCCGGCCGGCAGCTCGCAGAGGACCCGGCCGAGCGCGGGGCGGTACTGGCGCACGAGATAGATATTTCCGGCGTCGTCGAGGGGGACCACGGCCACCGCATCGGGCGGCCGGACGATGTCGCGGGTGGCGGTCGTCCCGTCAGGCAGACGGACGACGTACAGGTGCGTCGTGAGGTAGTTGCCCGCATAGACCACCCGTCGCTTGAGAACCTTTTCTTGAAGTCGCATTGTGGCCTCCCGTGGTTGTGAGGATCGTCCGATTGTACCCGAGCAGTGCCACTCACGCTATCCAGATCGTGGTTGCACCGAGGATGACGTTGAAGGGCAAGGAGGTTCATGCATGCGACACCCGTACTGGAAGGTCTTGGGGCTGACCGTGTTCGTCGCGCTGTTGAGCCTGCGGTGCGCGGCGCCGGCGAGGCTCCCTACCCTTGAGAGGCTCCGCGAGGTCGAAGTGGAAGGGGCGAGTCCGCTGATCGTGAAAGTGACAAACATGGAGAGGCGTCCATTGCGCGCCGATGAACTGCCACCCCCGAGCACGGCAGGCTTCTTTTGGGAGTACCGGGTCAGGATTGCCAATCCGATCGATATCGGGTTTCGTCTGGACCGCCTGCATCTCACGGTCCAGAACCTGTGGGGAAAGAGCTGGCCCGGAGATCAACCCTTGAATTTCAGGGTGAAGGAGGGGGGCCAGGAGGAGGTGATGGTTCAGGCGCGGTTGGCCTCTTCCAGTCCGGAGGACACGCCCAGCCTGACGGGGATCGAGACCTTGACGTTCCTCGGTCAGCGTGACGATGGGCAACCGATCAGCTTCACCGTCCGCGTCCCGTTGGATTAGACAGCAGTCAGCTTTGGGGTCTATTACCAAACCGGTCGGCTTCGTAGAACCTCTCTCTTTTCGCCAGGCGGATGAGAAAAATGGCGATGATGACGAGGAGGATCCCGAAGAAAACGGCAGCCCACGTCTCTATTGCTGTGTCCTGACCGGTGATCGTTATGGCAAGTGGACCGAGAAGAGTCATCGAGGCTCCCTTCGAGCGATTCCACACATTATTATACCAAATTTTTGGTTGACCAGCTCCCCAGAGGCCAAAGGAGCTGGGCCCTCAAAGGAGCCCTCTAGGTCGTCTTGCGAACCTGGACGTTGGCCAAATCCTCGATGAGGGTGATGACGGCCGAGTGGTCGAGGCCTCCCCGACCCTTGGACCTCAGGGCTGCGAAGAGCTCCTGGACGATGGCGGTGGTGGGGAGAGGAACCTGCAGCGACCGGGCCGCCTCCATGATGAGGCCGAGATCCTTGTAGTGGAGATCGACCTTGAATCCCGGCTGAAAGTTCCCCTTGATGATCTGGGGGCCCTTCATCTCGAGGCATCGGCTGCCCGCCATGCCGCCCCCGAGTGCCTGGATGAGACGTTCGGGGTCGAGCCCGGCCTTCGCCGCAAGCGTCAGGGCCTCACCGATGGCCGTAAGGTTGATCGCGACGATCACCTGATTGGCCAGCTTCGTGAATCCCCCGGCTCCAGCAGATCCCATGTACGTGATCGTCTTGCCCATGGCCTGCAAGACGGGACGGACCGCCTCGAAGACCTCCTGATCCCCACCGACCATGATCGAGAGGATTCCCTCGATGGCCCCCTTCTCCCCCCCGCTGACCGGAGCATCCAGGGCCTTGACCCCCCCTTTTTTCGCCTCCTGGTAGATCTTCTGCGAGACCAGGGGGGAGATCGTGCTCATATCGATCAGGATCGTGCCCGACGTGGTACCCTCGAGAACGCCATTCGGCCCGAGAACAACCGCCTCGACATCGGGCGAGTTCGGCAGCATCGTGATAACCACCTGGGAAGCGGCCGCCACGTCCTTGGGCGAGGAACCCAGGGACGCTCCCGCGCGTTTCATCTCCTCCATCGCAGGGCGCGAGCGGTTGTAGACGGTGAGACCGTACCCCGCCTTCAGGAGATTCCGCACCATGGGCTTTCCCATGATGCCGAGTCCGATAAAACCGATCTTCTGTGCCATTGTTGTTACTCCCGGTTCATGGAACCCCGACCCCTGAACCGTGAACTATGCTCTGACGAGGACCTCGGGATTGACCAGATTGGGCGGCCGATGGCCGGTGACGGCGGCCACACAGTTCTCCGCGGCCATACAGGCCATTCTTGTCCGGGTCTCCATAGAGGCGCTGGCGATGTGAGGGGCCAGGATCAGGTTCTGCAGCCGGAGGAGTCCCCGCAGGACCTTGGGTTCCCGCTCGAAAACATCGAGGCCCGCGGCGGCAATGGTCTTCTTTTTCAGGGCGTGGAGCAGGGCCTTTTCGTCCACGATCGGGCCCCGGGCCACGTTGACAAGAATCGCCGTATCCTTCATCGCCTTTAACTCTTTCGGGCCGATGTAGTGTCGCGTCTCGGAGGTCAGGGGGAGCACCAGCACGAGGAAGTCCGATTCCTTGAGGAGGGTCATCTTGTCCATGTAGGTTGCGTTCAGCTCCCGTTCCTTGGCCTCGTTCCGGTACCGTTGGGTGTACCGGATCCGCATGTTGAACCCCCGGGCCCGCCGCGCCACCGCCGACCCGATCCGCCCGAGGCCGCAGATGCCCAACGTCTTGCCGTACAGGTCCCGCCCGAGAAACCCCATGAGCATCCATTCTTTCCACTTCCCGGCCCGGACGAACCGGTCGGCTTCCACCACCCGCCGGGCCGTGGCCAAGAGGAGGGCCCAGGCAAACTCGGCAGTGGTCTCGGTGAGGACACCCGGGGTGTTGGTGACCATGATGCCGTGTCGCGTCGCCGCCTGTACGTCGATGTTGTCGAGCCCGGCGGCCACGTTGCTGACGACCTTCAGACGGGGGCTTTTGCGGAGTACCTCGGCGTCGACGGTGTCGGTCAGAAGGCAGATCATCCCCGCCTTCCCCTTCAGGCGCCAGATGAGCTGTTTTTTCGCATATCGGACGTCGCGCCGGTTCAAGTCCACGTTGCACTGTTTGAGGGCGATATCGAGGGCGGGCTGGGGCAGCATCCGGGTGATCAGCACCTTCGGCTTCACGGGGAGCCTCTCCTTTTCGGATGGTGAAAACGGGGCGTGATTCCGGGCGCCCACACTGTAAAAGCTGGTCCTGCCCTTGTCAAGGCATTTGGCGTGCGCGCGGGCCCCTTCGCCGTTGACAGGCCTCACGCCGGATGATAGAAACGGGCGCGTGGCGCGGAGCTCTCATCGGGTCAACAGGAGGAGCAGCATGGCACCGAAGGTCGGGTCAAGCTACACCATCAAGCGGCGGGTTGAGCCGGAACACTCGGCGGACAGGCATGGGAATCCCGGGATCGATGTCTTTACCACCCCCCTTCTCTGCGAATGGAGCGAGGAGGCGGCGGTTCTCGCGGTCCAGGATCAACTGGATCCAGGAATGATCACCCTCGGGACACGCATCGACCTGAAACATCTCGTGGCGACTCCGATCGGGATGATGGTCCGGGTGACGGCCACCTTGAAGGAGATTGATGGGCGGAAGCTGAGCTTCGCCGTCGAGGCCTACGACGAAAGGGAAAAGATCAGCGAGTGCACCCACGAGCGCTTCATCGTCACGAAGAGCCGCTTCCTGGAGAAGGTCGCCGAAAAGGCAAAGGGGTAGGGCAGGGTGGCGCGGCCCCTGCGGATGCCGCGCCGCAGGCCAGGGTGTGGGGGCGGCTTCTCGATCGCGCGACGATGCTGACGATCGACGGATCCTACGGGGAAGGGGGAGGGCAGATCCTCCGAACTGCCCTGGCCCTGAGTGCCGTGCTGGACCGGCCGGTGCTGATCGAAAAGATCCGCGCTGGACGGAGGAACCCGGGACTTCAGGCCCAGCACCTGGCCGGCGTCAAGGCATTGGCCGAGATCACCAGGGCTGAGGTCGAGGGGGCCACCGTCGGGTCGACTTCGCTCCGGTTCGTTCCGGCCCGCATTGCTCACGGAGCCTATCGGTGGGATGTGGGTACCGCCGGCGCCATCTCGCTCGTGCTGCAGGCGATCCTGGTCCCGCTCGCGTTCGCACCCGCTGCTTCGCATATTGCCATCACCGGCGGGACACACGTCCCGTGGAGCCCTCCATTTCCTTACGTCGAACAGGTCCTCCTCCCCACGCTGCAAGGCATGGGCCTTCGGGTGTCGCTCAGACTCGGGCGGTGGGGGTTCTACCCGAAGGGGGGAGGGATGGTCGAGGGGACGATCGAGGCCTCGACGCTTCGGCCGGTGACTCTCACCCGTCGAGGATCGCTCACGGAAATTGTGGGCCTCTCGGCGGTGGCCGGGGTCCCGACAGACATTGCGGAGCGGCAGCGGCAGCGCGCCCTCGCGCGTCTCAGCTCACTCGGGGTCCCTTGTCGGATTGAAACCAGCGCGGTGCAGGCGTCAAGTCCGGGGACGGTCCTCTTTCTTTTGATCAGGTGTGAGGGGGGACGGGCCGGATTCAGCAGTCTGGGCGCAAGGGGAAAACCGGCGGAACGCGTGTCGGATGAGGCCTGCGATGAGGTTTTTGTGTATCTCGAGCAGGAGGGGGTCGCCGATCCTTACCTGGCCGATCAGCTCCTGCTGCCGATGGCCCTCGCCTCCGGCTCGTCCTCGATGACGACGACGCGAGTGACCGAACACCTGTTGACGAACCGGTGGGTGGTAGAGCAGTTTCTTCCGGGACGCGTGAGGGTCGAGGGAGGCGTGGGGCAGCCGGGTCGCGTAACGGTCGAGGGCGCCGGCCGATGACGGCTCGACTGGGCTCGCCGAAGTCCGATGACAAAGGGATCGACGGAAAATTCCGCAACTTGCTGGTTCTGGTGCAGCAGCGCCCTCGGACCCTGAACTGTGAACCGTTAACTGTGAACTCGCTGTGCGGGAGGAGGTAAAGGATGGTGGAGCCCACAAGCATCAGTCCGGCCGACGTCCGGGCACGTCTGCAGTCCGGGAGAGGGACGATACTCGTCTGCGCCTACGAGGACGAGGCCAAGTTCACACGGGCCCGGCTCGAAGGGGCGATATCGCTCCAGTCGCTTCAATCGAGGCTTCCGTCTCTTCCGAAGGAAACAGAGATCGTCTTTTATTGAGGCTGACCTGAGGACGCAAGCGCTGTCGGTCGGGCAGCCGAGTACAGGGAAAAGGGATACGCGAACGCCAAGGTCCTTGCTGGAGGGATTGCCGCCTGGAAGGCGGCAGGCTATCCGGTCTACCGTGATGGCTAAGTCTTGCGCTGGGGTTCACACACGGACGCTGGCGAAGACACCGGTAAACGCCCTCCTGGTATAGCGAAAGCTTGACTGCTCGGCACTGCGCTTGCTACACCCGCCCCAGGTAGTTCACAGTTCATGGTTCGCGGTTCACAAACAGCCGCCAGTAAGGATGCAACGCTTCGAGCTCGACCGTGATCCAGAGCGACCCATACCCCTCCCGCTTTCGACTGTGAACAGTGAACGGTGAACCGTGAACGCTACTGCCGGTTTTGACTTTCAATCTGTGAACGGTGAACCGTGAACGCTCCTATGACACGGGTGGGCATTTTCTATCATGAAAGCTTCAGCCGGCGGAGCTATCTGACCGTCGGCCGGCGATTGGCCGATTTCCCTGCCGCCCTCGACGAGCTCTTGCAGGACGAGCGGTTCCGCCTCTACCGATGCTCCGAGGCTGACGATCGGCTCATCCTCCAGGTCCATCGTCCCGCGCTCATTCCGGAGGTAGAGGCGGACCCGCTGTGAAGCACCGCCAGGGCCTCGGTCGGAGGCGTCGTAGCGGCGGCAGAAAAGATCTGCGTCGGCGAGTTGGATCGGGCGTTTGCCTTTATCGGTGCGGGCGGGCACCACGCGGGGGTGGATTTCTTCGGCGGCTACTGCTGTTTCAACGACGTCGCCATCGCCATCGCCCACCTCCGGAACACCTACGGCGTCCGCCGGTTCGCCATCCTCGACACCGATGCCCACCATGGCGATGGGACGCGGGACATTGTCCAGGAGGACCCCGATGTCCTCCACGTCTGCATCTGCGGCATGAACTATGTCTCTCCGGACGGGACCAAGGTCGATGTCCCCGCCCCCTGGGGAGGCCGTGACCCGGACGAGGCGTATCTGAAGACGGCGGAGTCTGCCTTTGCCTCGAGGGTCCGGGACTTTCGGCCGGATCTCACCGTCTGGTACTTCGGCTTTGACGGGCACCGGGGAGACTACGGAGATATGGGACTTTCCCTTCGCTGCTTTGTGGGACTCGCCGATTTCATGGTTGGAGCAGCCCGGGATGCCTCAAGCGGCAAGCTCCTCACGGTTTTGGGAGGAGGCTCCCGCACCGACCTCGCCACAATGATCATCCCCCAGGTCATCCACCGCCTCGGCGCGGAATAATCGAGCCACTCTTCTTCGTGCGCCCGTGAGAAGCGATACCTTCACCGAGGGAGGTGGAGAGCGAGGCATTTGGCGGAGCCTCCGGCCTTGAGGAACTCGGAGAGGTCCAGCTCGACCACCTCAAAGCCTCGCCGCTCCAGCTCCTTGCTGAGCGGCCTGGACATCCCGCGGTGCAGGATCACACGCCGGTCGATCACGACGGCGTTGCAGCAGAATCGGAGCGCATCGGCCGTGGAGACGGGCACCGGGTCGGGGACGTTGGTCTCTATGACCTTCCACCCGTAGCGATCAAAGGCTCCGGGATACCAGAGGGCCGATGTGGCATCAAGGGGACAAAAGCACGTATCGAGGTGGTAGAAGCGCTTGTCAACGAGCTCCAGGGGCAGGACCCGACGCCTCAGAATCTGTGCGAGCCGCTCATGCACTATGGCATCCGAGCGGAATCGAAAGCCGAGGAACACAGTCTCGCCCACCGATAGCGCATCCCCTTCGCCTTCGAAGTTGAACTGTCTGGGCAGCGTCACCACGCGATAGCCGCGCTGTCGGAAGTACCGCTCGAAGATCGCCTCTTCTCCACGGCGCTCGGGATGGCGGAAGTTCGTGCGGACGAACGTGTCGCCCGCCACCAGCCCCGCATTCGCCGTAAAGACCAGGTCGGGCAATCGCTTTACTGGCCGGACGAGCTTGATGGGCACCCGGAGCCTGCGCGTCAACAGGTCGTATAGGGCCTGCCACTGGCGGGCGGCCACGGGTTGAGTCACCTGCCTCGTGACCCTCATCCAGGGGTTGATCTCGTACGCGATGGTGTAGTGACGCGGGCGGCACATCAGGAGCGCCAGGGATGGGAGCGTGCCGTCTCTAGCGGGGCGATAACTTGAGCGCATGGCAGAGTTCCCGCAGGAACGAGGCCGCGTCCGAGACGATGCCAATCCCCTGGAAGGTCCCGCGATCGGCGAGCTTTGTCACGACGGCCGGGTTGATGTCGACGCAGATGGTCTTGACCGTGGCCTGAAGCAGGTTCCCGGTGGCAATCGCATGGAGCGTGGAGCCGATCATGAGGGCCAACCCCACCCCTTTGAGATGGCGGCGCATCTCATCCTGGGCTTTGAGCACATCGGTGATCACGTCCGGCAGGGGGCCATCGTCTCTGATGGAGCCGGCCAGGACGAACGGGATCCGGTGCCTGACGCAGGCGTGCATGATGCCCTTGGTCAAGACGCCCTGGCGGACTGCCTGGCGGATGCCTCCACAGGCGCGGATCGTGTTGATGGCGCGCATGTGATGGTCGTGGGTGTCCCGGACCGGACCCCTGCGATCGAGCGAGACGCCGAGGGAGGTCCCAAAGAGGGCTGACTCGATGTCATGGACTGCCAGCCCGTTGCCGCCAAAGAGCACATCGACATATTTCACCTCGATGAGCCGCTCCAGGTACCGACCGCCTCCGGTATGGACGATGGCCGGGCCTCCAACGACGAGGATCTTTCGCCCGGCCTGCTTCGCGGACCGCATCGCCCCGGCGACGCCGTCGATGAGGAGGCCCTTAGGCTTCTCGGACGAGACCGCGCTTCCCATGAACTGAAAAACATCCTTGTGCCTCGACCGCTCGAGGGGGGTCACGCGGACGCCGGTCGTGCCGCAGGCGACGAGATTCCCTTTTCTGACGTGGGTCACCGGGACACACCAGGCCCGTGCGGTCCGGGGATCGATCACGATCCCACAGTCCATCTCGATGTTCTCCACCGACCGCCAACGCCCCTGATACCGCACGGCGGTGGGTAGATTCGTCGTGGAGTAGAAATCGGTGGGGAAGACGCCGTCCTGTCGCGCGCGGACGAGCTGAACCTCGTGCAGGGTGAGGGGCGTGGCCCCCAACCGGGCCAGCCGTTTGAGGATGGCCTGGAGCTTTTGCTCGGACGTCGCACTGACCTTCAGGCGGGCGGTCGAGGGATCGGTCTTGCGTTTGCCGACGGCGATCTCGAGAATCTCGAAGGTCCCGTCGAGATCGATGATCTCATCCAGAATCTTCGGGAGGATCAACGAATCGAGAATATGCCCACTGACCTGGACGGTTTCAGAGACCATCGTACCCCTGCTCGGGAATTCTGCTCTCTTGAGCAGCGCCTGCAGGTCCCTCGCTCCGGGGCTCTCGCGGCGACCCTGTGTGGCGGCTTACGGCCCGGGTCCCTCCGTGTTCACGATCCGTGCAAGGAAGGCGGGCACGGATCGCGCCTCGGTTTCCCAGGCCGTCGCCGGCCGAGGGGCCCCCCGCCGCTTCCGCCAATGTCGCTCGGGGCCTGCAGGCGCTGTTGCCGTGCCGCACCCTCCCTCCGCTCCCGATGCTGCGAGGCCGCCGGTGCGCAATGGGCGCCGCGCGCTGGCCTCAATTGTAGCATCAAAGGGGCGCGGCCGGGATGGGACACCGAAAAGGGGGGCAGGCGGCCACGGCCTGGTGCCGGTGGAGAGACCGAGGATACCCGCAGATTCGTTGGACGGAGAAGAGGGGCGGGGAGCGCCCTATCGGCGGCGAAAGATCAGGGCCGTCGCCAGAGGAGGTTTCGGCAATTATCGACTGCGGGGCGCTCGCGGCCTCGGGACCGGTCGCGGGGGCATGTCGTGCGGTCGGTCACGCTCCGCCCCCTCGAGCCGCCGTCGCTCCTGCCACTCGCGGCGCAGACGCTCGCGCTCCTCGGGCGGGAGGTTCCGGAACTCCTGGAGGCGTTCCCGGAGTGCCTCGCGCCGTTCGGGTGGCAGCTCGCGCCAGCGCCGGAAGCGTCCCCGGAGGCGTTCTTGTTCCTCCGGCGCCAGCTGCTGCCACCGGCGGTAGTTCTCGCGGATCCGCTCCTGCTCATTGGACGGCAGCCGTCGAAAGGCGTCGAGCCGATCCCGCACGGCCTGTTGCTGCTCCGGCGGCATGGCCTGCCATCGCTCGCGGAGCGCTCTCAGGCGCTGCCGCTCTTCGGGAGACAGGTTCTGCCACCACCGGCGGAGGTCCTGTTCCCGGGACGACGCCTGGGCGGTCAGCGGCGTTCCGGACCCGCGCAGGTCGGATCGCTCCGCCCGGGTCAGGCTCGGCACCGGGAGCAGGAGCATCCCGGTCATGAGGATGGTCACAATCGGTCTCATCGGATGGTCCCCTCTCGCTCGGAGCCCGGGAAGAGCCCTGGATCGATCTCGTTCAGAATTTCCATTTCTTGCAGGATCTCCAGCATCTGTAGCATCTCCAACTCGCTCAACACGTCCAGGTCCTGAATGATCGCCTCGCCGTCCGCCTGCTCTTGGCGGGGGGCCGTTCTCGACCGTTGGCCCGATTGCGCCTCGGCGGGAGCCGCGGCGACGACGAACAAGGGCAACAGGAGCATCCACACCCACGTCCGTGGCATCTCACGCCGCCCTTCGAGACCCCTCGATGGCCCGAGAGCGGATCAGCTCCCACTCCTCGAGCAGTTCCCACTCCTCGAGCAGCTCCATCTCCTGCAGCACCTCGAGATCCTGGGTGATCAGGAGTTGATGGGTCAGGTCGAGTGACCCCAACTCTGGCATCGTCGGTCGCTCGGTGAGGGTACGCCACGTGACGACGGCGCCCAGGACCAGCACCGCCGCCACCACGACGGCCGGAATCGGGCGAAGCACGAGGGTAGCGAACCAGCGCCGCAGGGCGGACGTCCACCACGGAACGCGCTCGGCCTTCTGTCGGATCTCCCGGAGATACTGCTGCCAGAAGGCCTCCGATGGCTCGGGCGCCGGGATCTGCGCGATCAGGGAAAGCGTCTCCCGGAGATCCCGAAGCTCCGCTCGACACCCCGCACACTGATCGAGATGGGCCTCCAGATCCGCCCGCATCGCAACTATCAGTTCTCCGTCCAGGTATTCGACCAGCTTGTCTCGGTACACGTCACATGCCATGGGGCCCTCATCCATCGTCGCGGAGGCCTTTCAGCTGCGATCGGAGTTTTGCCACCGCGTGAAAGTAGTTCACCCGCACCGTCCCTTCGGAGCTCTCCAGGATCTCGGCGATCTCCCGGTAGGGGAGGCCTTGATGGACCCGCAGCAGGAGCGTGGCTCGCTGCTGGGGTGGCAGCGCTTGGACGGCCTCGCTCACAGCTCGGAGCCGCTCTTGCACTTCCAGCTCCTCAAGGGGTTTGGGGGAGGGGTCCGCGGTGCTCTCGGGCATCTCCCCCTCGCTCCCGGACCGCTGGTGTCTCAGATGCGTGAGGCAGAGATTCACCGTGATCCGATAGAGCCACGTACTCAGGCTCGAGCGGCCATCGAAGCTCGCGAGGGCCCGGTAGGCGCGGAGAAAGGCCTCCTGGGAGATATCCTTGGCATCTTCAGCATTCCGCGTCATGCGATAGGCCAACCGGTACAACTCGTTCTGGTGCTGGCGGACCAGGGTATCGAGGGCGGAGTGGTCACCCTGCCGAAGTCGCGCAATCAGGGCACGATCCGCCTCGTTCACCCCGCCTCCCTCCGATGGGCCGTCTCACCTCCCCCCTGTTCCGTTAGACGCGGCAGGGGCGAGGATGTTAAATGCCACGACGTGCTCGGGGTGCGTGAATGCAAAAGCCAATCCAAGACCCCCTTCGCGCCTTGACATGGAGTGGCGGGGGTCGGTACAGTAGGAGGATTTCGAAATCCCGGGAGGATGGCACGGTGCAGGAATCGGGGGGTGACCCCCGTCAGAGACTGCGTCTGCTCGGCCTGAAATGGGGCCTCTGTCTGTTATTCTTGGTGGCGGCCTGTGCCGCGCCCCGCTCCCGACCGTCGATACCGCCCGGAGGACAAACGGGCATTGCCTCCTGGTATGGGCCGAAGTTTCATGGGCGCCGGACCGCAAGCGGGGAGGTCTTTGATATGCATCAGCTCAGCGCCGCCCACCGGACGCTTCCCCTCGGCTCGTGGGTGCAGGTCACGAACCTGGACAACGGCCGGTCGATCCCCGTCCGGATCAATGACCGTGGGCCTTTCGTGGGGGCCCGCATCATCGATCTCTCCTACGCGTCGGCTCGGGTCCTGGACATGGTGGACGACGGACTCGCCCCTGTCCACATCGTCCTGCTTCGGATTCCCCCTTCGCGCCTCGTCGCCAGTCCACGGGCGTATACGCTGCAGGTCGGCTCCTTTGCCGACGAACGAAACGCGCGTGCCCTCAAGGCCCGGCTGGATGCCGTAACCGCGGGGGGCTACGTCAGTACCGTCGCGGCCGAGGGACAGACCTTCTACCGGGTCAGGGTGGGAAGGTACAGCAGCCGCGAGGCGGCGATGCAGGCTGCGACGCGGGTCGCGTCCCACGGCTTGACGGTTGTCTTGATGGAGTCGGACTAAAGTAAACGCACACAGTGCGGAAGAAATGACCCATTACGGTCTCATGTTCTATTGCTCACTGCAACTATCCGTGTCAACCGCTCTGCCTCACACGCCTGCGAGCGTTCCAGCAACGGCACGCTGATCGCGTTAGGCTCCGCAAGTTGGGACGGCACTGGGGCAAAAAAACCTTGACACCTCTGCCGACCGTGTGTTAGCGTGCAAAAACCTTTCGTACTCCGGCCCCAAAACATCGTTCGATTCCTTGAACGTTCCAGTTGCAGGCCTTGTGTGTGACTGATCGCACAGCTGAGGAGGTAGTCAGACTACCAACCGATTGCAGCCGGACCCCCCATCTCTAGCTTAGGGGAGCCTATGGCGCCGAGGTTCTTGACCATCTTGTTCCTGACCGACGCCACCACTTCCCCTCGCCAGGTGCGGCTCAGCCAGCGGGCGCTGGGAGGCGTTCTTGTCGGGGGGGTGCTCACGCTGCTCGTGCTTGGCTACATCGGCATTCACTTCCTGACCGTCGAA
The DNA here is from genome assembly GCA_001443495.1 of candidate division NC10 bacterium CSP1-5. Taxonomy (GTDB): domain Bacteria; phylum Methylomirabilota; class Methylomirabilia; order Methylomirabilales; family CSP1-5; genus CSP1-5. Next base: position 112,704 of record LDXR01000004.1, read on the forward strand.
GTGGACTACCTCGAACTGATCCGTCTCCGCCACGCGGTCCAGGCCCAGCAGGAGATGGCCCAACAGCTCGAGACCCTGTCCCAGGAGATGACCCGCCTGCGGACCTTCGACACTCAGATCCGCCGCCTCGCCGGGATGCAGGCGGGCCCGGCGGCCGGGGCGCCCACCCTCGCGGTGGGGGGCGGGACCCTCGAGCTCGCCAAGGCCCTTAAAGAGGGGGAGCAAGCGGAGCAGGTGCTGCTCCTCGCCCGGCTCTACCAGGATCTCGAGCGGCTTGAGCGGGAGATTGCGCTCAGGGCCGAGAGCCTGCAGGCGGTGACCGAGTACCTCATGAAACAGAAAGACCGTCTCACCGCGACGCCGGCGCTGTGGCCGACCGAGGGCCATGTCACCTCCCCCTTCGGCCCCCGGACGTCGCCCTTCACCGGCCAGCCCCAGCAGCACACCGGCGTCGACATCGCCGCCCCCCCCGGCACCCCCATCCGCGCCCCGGCCGATGGGATCGTCACCTTCGCCGGCACCCTCCCGGGCTACGGCCACGCCCTGGTCCTCACCCACGGCTTCGGCTTCAAGACCTTCTATGGCCACAACCAGCGGAACCAGGTCAGCAAGGGCCAGACGGTCAAGCGCGGCCAGGTCATCGCCCTCGTCGGCAACACCGGCTACAGCACCGGCGCCCACCTCCACTATGAAGTCCTCCTCAACGACCAGCCCCACAACCCCCTGAAGTACATCGTCGATGAGGGGCAGCGCGCGAATGTGATTCGGGGCCAATAGGCGCAGCGACCGCTCGCGATAGCTGAGAAAATCCCCCCCGAGACAGTCGGGGGATTTTTTTTGGCCGGTCCTTTGCAGTTGATGGATGTGGAGGACTGTGTTAGCGTTACAAGACTATTGCCGCTTGAAAATGGAGAGAGCATGAGCGTCTGGAACGCTGTGATCGGCAAGGTCATCGGGACCAAGAATCAGCGGGAGCTCAAGAGACTCCAGCCCCTCGTGGTTCAGGTCAATGTGCTCGAACCGGACCTGGAGAAGCTTCCGGACGCGGCCCTTGCCGCCCGGACTGCTGAGTTCAAGGAGAGGCTCGCGCGTGGGGCGGCGCTCGACGACATCCTTCACGAAGCCTTCGCGACCGTCCGCGAGGTGGCCCGCCGCGTTCTCAACATGCGTCATTTTGACGTCCAGCTCATCGGCGGGGGCGTCCTTCACGAGGGGAAGATCGCCGAGATGGCCACCGGCGAGGGGAAGACCCTCGTGGCGACGCTGCCGGTCTATCTCAATGCCCTGCAGGGGAAGGGCGTCCATGTCGTGACGGTGAATGACTACCTGGCCAAGCGGGATAGCCAGTGGATGGGGGCGATCTATCAGTTCCTGGGTCTGAGCGTGGGTCTGATTCAACACGAAATGAGCGATGCCGACCGCAGCCGCGCGTACGCAGCCGACGTGACGTACGGGACCAACAATGAATTCGGGTTCGACTACCTTCGGGACAACATGAAGTTTTCCCTGGATGAGATGGTGCAGCGGCCGCTCCAGTACGCCATCGTGGACGAGGTAGATTCGATCCTCATCGACGAGGCCCGCACTCCCCTGATCATCTCCGGGGCCGGCGACGAATCGACCGAGCTCTATTACCAGATCGACCGGATCATCCCCCGCCTCAAGCGCGCGGCCACCATCGTGGGAGGGAAACTCGCGGAAGTCGAGGCGGTCCGGGCGGGGGACTACATCGTTGATGAAAAGGCCAAGACCGTCGCCATCACCGAACAGGGGGTGGCCAAGGTCGAAAATCTGCTGGGGGTCTCGAATCTGTACGACCCCAGCAACATTGATACCCTCCATCACGTCCAGCAGGGGCTCCGAGCCCACAACCTCTTCCAGCTTGATGTGGACTATGTCGTGAAGGATGGACAGGTGATCATCGTGGACGAGTTTACGGGCCGCATGATGCCCGGTCGCCGGTGGTCTGACGGACTGCACCAGGCGGTGGAGGCCAAGGAGAAGGTCAAGATCGAGCGGGAAAACCAGACCCTGGCAACCATCACCTTCCAGAACTATTTTCGCATGTACGGGAAACTGGCCGGGATGACGGGGACCGCCGACACCGAGGCCGCAGAGTTCGCCCAGATCTATAACCTCGATGTGGTGGTCATTCCCACGAACCGGCAGCTGGTCCGGACCAATTACGCCGATGTGATCTATCGAACCGAGCGGGAGAAGTTCGCGGCCGTCGTGGAGGAGATCGTCGAGCTGTACGGAATGGGGAGGCCGGTCCTGGTGGGGACCACCTCGATCGAGAAGTCGGAGAAAGTCTCGACGCTGCTCAAGCGCCGCGGCGTCCCGCACCAGGTCTTGAACGCCAAATACCACGAGCGCGAGGCGGAGATCGTCGCTCAGGCCGGTCGGTACAAGGGGGTGACGATCGCGACCAACATGGCCGGTCGAGGGACCGATATCCTTCTGGGCGGCCACGCCCACTCCCTGGCCCGGGAGATGGTGAAAAGGCAGGAGACCTCGGAGGACGTGGATCCAGAGGAGATGGCCAAGGCGTTCGAGGAGGCGAAACGGATGCAGCAGTACGGACTCCTCGACTACGCCATTGACGCTCAGGCCTACGCCCGATGCCTGGCCAGGGTCCGCCCCCTCTCGAGCGCCGAGCACGAACGCGTCGTGCAGTTAGGTGGGCTGCATATCCTGGGGACCGAGCGGCATGAGGCCCGACGGATCGACAACCAGCTCCGCGGCCGGGCCGGCCGGCAGGGCGATCCCGGCTCGTCCCGCTTCTACCTCTCGCTGGAAGATGATCTCCTGCGGATCTTTGGCGGCGAGCGGCTCCAGCGGATCATGGATAAGCTCGGCATGGAGGAGGGCGAGGTCATCGAACATGGCATGGTGACCAAGGCCATCGAGACCGCCCAGAAGCGGGTGGAGGCGCATAACTTCGAGATCCGCAAGCACCTCCTGGAATACGACGACGTGATGAACCGCCAGCGCCAGATTATCTACGGCGAACGGCGGAAGATCTTCGAGGGCGAGAATCTCCGTGAGACCGTCCTCGATATGGCCGAGGAGGTCCTGCAGTCCCTGGTGGGCCTCTACGCCCATGGGGACACGTACCCGGAGGAGTGGGATCTCAGGGGCCTCTCCGAGGCGATGTATCGCCAGTTCGGTGTGGAGTACGCTGTCCCGGCAGAGGAGCTTCCGGAGCTGACGTTTGGCAATCTCCAGGCGGAGCTCTGGGACAAGGTCCGTGCAGCGTACGAACGGAAGGAGGAACAATTCGGGACGGATCTCGTGCGCTACCTCGAGCGCGTCCTCATGCTTCAGGTGGTGGACGTCCAGTGGAAGGACCATCTCCTGGCCATGGATCATCTGAAGGAAGGCATCGGCCTCAGAGGGTACGGTCAGCGAGACCCCCTGGTCGAGTATAAACGCGAGGGGTTCGAGCTCTTTGACGCCATGGTCGATCGGATCAAGGAGCAGACGGTCCAATATCTCTTCCGTCTCCAGCCGACCATCTCGGAGGTCGCGACAGAGGCCTCTGCCGATGCAGCGACCCCCTCGGGGGATGGCCGGACCGCCATACGCGTTCGCAAGGAAGCCCCTCGTCCTGCTACCGGGCAGTCCCTCAAACCCGCCGCGCCTGCTGCGGTTACCGCCAAGGCAGGCAAGATCGGCCGCAACGAGCCCTGCCCGTGCGGCAGCGGCAAGAAGTACAAGAAGTGCTGCGGCGTCTGACCCGCTGGCGGACTCAGTCCTTAAGCTCGTCAAACAGATTGTTGAACGACTCGGCGAGCGTCGGGTGGGCGAAGATGGCGTCGCGCAGCGTCGTGTAGGGGACCCGCCCCATCATCGCAATCGAGAGCATCGACATCAACTCGCCCCCTTCGACCCCCAGAACGGCACAGCCGAGGATTTCCCCGGTCTCGGCATCCACCACCGCCTTCATGAAGCCCCGCGGCTCATCCATTTCGAGGGCGCGGGCCACATAGCTCATGGGCATCTTGGCGATGCGGATTCGCCGTCCCTGGGTGCGGGCCTCGGCCTCTGTCATCCCGACGCGGCCGAGTTGCGGGTCGATATATACCGTGTAAGGGACCAGTCGGCCGGCGGCGGTGGCTTTCCCCCCGTCGAGCAGGTTGGTCTTGATTATGCGAAAATCGTCGTATGAGATGTGGGTGAAGGCGGGGCCGCCCTTGACGTCTCCCAGCGCGTAGATCCCCGGCGCGTTGGTTTCGAGTCGCTCGTTCACCGGAATATTGCCGCGCTTGTCCGTTGTGATGCCCGCCGCGGTCAGGTTGAGTGCCTCTGTGTTGGGGGCCCGGCCGGCTGCCACCAGGAGATGGGAACCGCTCAACGTGCGCTCGCCCGCCGGACCGCTGACCGTAAGTCGGACAGTCCCGCCACCGTCCTTCGCGACGCGAACGGCCTGCGTCTCCAACAACACCTCGATGCCGTCTTCGCGGAGGATCTTGGCGACTTCCTCGGCTACATCCGCGTCCTCGCGGGCGAGCAACTGTTTGCCGCGCTGGACGACCGTGACCGCACTCCCGAATCGCCGGAACATCTGGCCGAACTCTAACCCGATGTAGCCTCCCCCCAGCACGAGTAGATGTTCCGGCAAGACGTCCAGTTCCATAATCGACGTGGAGTCGAGGACCGGGACGCTGTCGAGGCCGGGGAGGGGAGGGCCTTCCGGTCGGCCACCCGTGTTGATGAAGATGGTGTCGGCGGTGAGGTGGCGGGGTTCGCCGCCCTGCAGGCGCACCGCCACGGATTTCGGGCCGCTGAAGCTCGCCTCGCCGAAGATGAGCTCTAGGTTCTTCGTGTTCTGGAGGTGTCGCTGGCTGCCGTTGCGGAAGCTCTCGACGATGCCCTGCTTGCGCCGCCGCACCTCGGCCATACTCACCCGCACCCCGTTCAGGTGGACCCCGTAATCCGCCGCCCGTTGAGCGAGATAGGCCACGCGCGCGCTGGCTACCATCGTCTTCGTGGGGGTGCACCCCACATTGATGCAGGTGCCGCCGACGTGCTTTCGCTCGATGATGACTGTCTTCCACCCCGCGTCGGCTAACGCCACAGAGAGTGGCTTGCCCGCCTGGCCGGTACCGATGATAATAGCGTCGTATCGTTCCGGTCCCCCTGTCGTCGGCGCCATGGCTCGAAACCTCCCCGTCTTTACGATGCCTTTTTGAGTTTCATCTCCAAGTACCCTTTGAGCGCCACACCGTTGTTGCGCCTGGAGTCTCGGGCACTATACACAAGCGTGACGGTCCCCGTGTGCGTCGCCTCGAGGATCGGACCCCACGCCTCGGGACGCCGGTCGAGTTCCGCCGCGTATCGACGACGGAATTCATCCCATCGATAGGGATCGTGGGCGAACCAGCGCCGCAGGGTATCGCTGGGGGCGACCTCCTTTGCCCAGGCATCCAGGGAGAGCCTCTCCCGCTTGATGCCTCTGGGCCAGAGCCGGTCTACCAGGAAACGGCGGCCATCCTCCCGGCGCGCCGGCTCGTAGACTCGTTTCACCCGAATCCTTCTACTATGCCTTATCACCCGCCGCTCTGCTGCAGCAACTTGGCCACGAGGCCGGTCCAGCCGGTCTGATGGCCGGCGCCGACCCCGGCACCGGTATCGCCGTGGAAGTACTCGTAGAAGAGGACGAGATCGCGCCAGTGTGGATCCGTCTGAAACTTTCCTGAGCCTCCGTGAACGGGTCGCCGCCCATCCGCTGTGCGGAGGAAGATCCGGGTCAGGCGCCGGGAGATCTCGCCCGCCACCTCCCACAAAGTCGCCATCCGGCCTGAGCCGGTGGGGCACTCGACCTTGTAGTCGTCGCCTAGGTAGAAGTGGAACTTCTGCAGGGATTCGATGATCAAGTAGTTCACCGGAAACCAGATCGGCCCTCGCCAGTTCGAGTTGCCGCCAAAGAGCCCGGTGCTTGATTCGGCCGGCTCATAGTCCACCCGGTGCTGGACCCCGCTGACCGTCAACGTGTACGGGTGATCCCGATGGGACTGGGAAAGCGCCCGGATCCCGTATGGCGACAGGAATTCCCGCTCATCGAGCATCAGCTTCAGCACGCGGCGCAGTCGGTCGGGAGTCACAACGGACAGCAACCGCCGCTCCTCCTGCCCTGGAGTTCTCATGCACGCGACATTTTGGATCAGCTCGGGTCGATGGTCAATGAACCACTCCAGGCGCCGCTTGAAGCCCGGCAGACGGTTCAGCAATTTCGGCTCCAGCGTCTGCACGGCAAACAGGGGGATCAGCCCCACCATGGAACGCACCTTCAGGGGAAAGTGTTGGCCATCCGGCAGGTGCAGGACATCGTAGTAGAAACCGTGCTCTTCATCCCACAGATCGATGTCCTCACCGCCACGGGTGTTCATGGCGTGGGCAATATAGATGAAATGCTCCCAGAACTTGCTGGCCACATCCTCGTAGGCCGGATCCTCCCGCGCCAGCTCCAGCGCGATCCCAAGCAGGTTCAGGCAGTACATCCCCATCCAACTCGTCCCGTCCGACTGCTCGATGTGGCCGCCGGTCGGGAGCGGCGCGCTACGGTCGAACACCCCGATATTATCGAGCCCCAGAAAACCTCCCTGGAAGACGTTTTGCCCTTCAGCATCCTTGCGGTTCACCCACCACGTGAAGTTCAACAGCAGTTTGTGAAAGATCTTCTGGAGGAAGTCCCGATCGCCCTTCCCGCGGCGCTTCTTCTCGATCTTGTAGACGCGCCAGGCGGCCCAGGCGTGTACCGGTGGATTGACGTCGCCGAAGGCCCACTCGTACGCGGGGAGCTGTCCGTTCGGATGCATGTACCACTCACGCAGCATCAAAATCAGCTGTTCCTTGGCAAAATCGGAATCCACCAGGGCCAGCGGGACACAGTGAAAGGCGAGGTCCCAGGCGGCGTACCAGGGATACTCCCATTTGTCCGGCATCGAGATGACGTCGGTATTGTACAGGTGCGTCCACTCGTGATTGCGCCCATGCTTCCGCTCGGCCGGCGGGGCCGGAAAGGCGGAGTCACCCTCGAGCCAATCCTTCACCACGTAGTGGTAGAACTGCTTGGACCACAGGAGCCCCGCGAGCGCCTGGCGCATGACGCTGCGGGCGTCCGATGAAAGGTCCAGAGGAATGACCGTCGCGTAAAACTCCTCAGCCTCGCGTTGCCGCTCGCCGAAGATCTGGTCGAAAGCGGTCCCGAAGGCCTTCTCACCGGTCGCTGGGATTTCTGTATCGGTGAAGCGCAGCCGCACGGCCATCGTCTTTCCGGGGGCGATGGTGAGGGGATAATGGGCGGCGACTTTCGTGCCGACGCGTTCGGGGTTCACCGCCTCCTTGACGCCATGAACGATATACTCGTTGATGCCGTCCTTGACGTAAGGTGAGCCGTTCTCGGCCCCATAGAGCCGCCGGTAGTTTGTTTCATTTTCGGTAAAGAGCAACTCCGGAGACCCCTCGCAATAAAGCCATCGTCGTCCGTAGAAGGGATGGTCGACCTCGATTGCCGCACCTCCCCCCTGGACCTTTCCCCTCTGCAGGCTGGGGCGCGGCTCGTCGGAGCCCCAGGACCAGGTGTTCCGATACCAGAGCGTCGGCAAGAGGACCAACTGGGCCGACTCCGGCCCGCGGTTCGTAGCGCTGATGCGGATGAGGATGTCTTCTACGCCCGCCTTTGCGTATTCGACGACGACGTCAAAGTACCGGTCTTCGTCGAAGACGCCCGTGTCCAGGAGTTCGAATTCGGCCCCCCCCCGGCCTCGCCGCCGGTTCTCCTCAACAAGCCATCCATAGGGGAAGGCCGCCTGAGGGTATTTGTACAGGTATGTCATGTACGAGTGGGTCGGCGTCGAATCCAGGTAGAAGTAGTACTCCTTGACGTCCTCGCCGTGGTTGCCTTCATTGCCGGTGAGTCCGAAGACGCGCTCTTTCAGGATGGGATCGCGGCCATTCCACAGGGCAATGGCAAAGCAGATCATCTGATGCCGGTCACAGATACCGGCGATCCCGTCCTCGTTCCAGCGATACGCCCTTGAGCGGGCATGGTCATGGGGGAAGAAATCCCACGCCGTCCCGTGGGGGCTGTAATCCTCCCGCACCGTCCCCCAGGCGCGTTCGCTGAGATACGGCCCCCAACGCTTCCAGTGCGCCTTTCGCTCGTGCGCTTCCTGCAGCCGTTTCTCTTCTCTTGTCATGGATCTTTCTCCCACGAACGTTTCCCTGGCCGGGTCGAGTATCCGTTCGATCTATCGAGTCTTGTCTCTGTTCTCTGCCAGGACGACCTCCACGAGACGCAGGGCCTCTCCGACGGACCAGGCTTGGAAGGGGCACCCTCGCGGGGTGTGCGGGGGATCCCCGTCCGCGATCTCTGAGATGTGGCCGAGGCCGGCCTCGTCCAGATGCCGGAGAATGGGATCGAGAAACTTCGCGCGGGCCTCTCGCTTGGCCTGGCGCGTTCCCCCCCGCACTCGCGCCCAGGCCTCGACAAAGGGCCCGATGAGCCACGGCCAGACGGTTCCCTGGTGATAGGAGCCGTCTCGCTCGCGAACGCCCCCCTCATAGTGGGGAGTATACCCCGGCTCCCCGGGCGCCAGCGAGCGCAGGCCGAGCGGTGTCCAGAGGCGCGCCTCGACGGCCTCGACGACGCGGCGGGCCCGATCGTCCTCGAGCAGCGAGATGGGAAGACCGCCCACGGCGAAGATCTGGTTCGGGCGGAAGGCGGGATCGGCCGTCCCGGAGTTATGATCGGGGTCCACCACATCGTAGAGATACCCGCCGGCCTCGTTCCAGAACCGGGCGCGGAAGGCCCGGGAGCCGCGTGCGAAGAGCCTCTTCCACGGCTCCGAGAATTGGCTCCCGACCCAGAGGGCGTTGAGCCAGAGGGCCTCGACCTCGACCGGCTTGCCGGTCCGCGGAGTGACGACCCAGTCGCCCACCTTAGCATCCATCCAGGTGAGTTGCACACCGGGCTCGCCGGCGGCCAGTAGACCGTCATCGTCGAGACGGATGCCGTAACGCGTCCCTTGGCTGTAGCTGGTCAGAATCGCTGCGGTAGCCTCCTGGAGGGTCTTCCGGTCGCGGGCCGAGACCTTGTGCTCCTCTGCCTCCATCGTTCGGAGGAAATCGTGAACCGCAATGACATACCAGAGCGAGGCATCGACCGAGTTGAACTCCGGGGCGTCCCCTCGATCGGGGAACAGATTGGGAAGCATCCCTTCGGAGACCGCCCCCGCCCATTCGAGAAGGATCTGCTGGGCCTCTGCGAGCCTTCCGGTGGCGAGGCAGAGGCCGCGCAGCGCGATGAAGGTGTCGCGGCCCCAATCGGTGAACCACGGATACCCCGCCACGATCGTCTTCCCCGTACCCCGGCGGACGAGATAGGCGTCCGCCGCTCGGTGAAGGCGGGACGCGAAGCCTCGCCGCTGCCGTTCGGCATCACGGAGGCTTTTCACACACGCCTCCGCTGAAGCACCCTGCGGAAGGGTCGCGGATTCCTGCCCCTCTGTGGCCAGGATCAGGACGGCCTCGCCCGCGGCGAGGTCGCAATGAAAGATCCCGGGCGAGGCGAGGTCTTCGGTGAAATCGAGGCCCCGGGCGCGTTCCTCTTCGTAGAGAAAGTTGCGGTACCAATCGGGTTGATGAGCATATTCTCCGTTCGAGAGGACGACGATCCCCGGAAGGTCGGGATAGGGGCGCCAGACGAGCCGGCCGTCACGCGCCTCTGGCTCGAACCGGAAATGGGGATTCTGATGGTGGAGGGCGTGGTAGTCACGCCCGGAGAGAAAGGGCCGGACCGAGAGCCTGACACCTCTCCGGGGCGACCGGAGACGCCAGGAGAGGACGGTCACGGAAGCGCCATTTCGGACGAAGAGGTCGTGTTCGATCTCTGTGCCGTCCTCGAGCCGAAAGCGCCAGCGCGGCCACGGTTCTGCCTCGAAGGCCTCGATCCGTCGGGCGCCGTCAGGGTGAATCACATCAGGCGGGTATGCCTGGGAGGAGAGGGCGAAGCTTCCCACCGGCGTCTCGACCCAGGCGTCAAAACCATTGACGAGAAGGACGCGGCCGGTGGGCGGGGTCGTCGCGGTCAGGAGGAGGCCGTGGTACCGCCGCGTCCGGATGCCGGCAACGGTCCCCGAGGCGAAGCCGCCCAGGCCATCCGCTTCGAGCCATTCGTTCTTGTTCATCGCTGCGCTCATTTATCCGTGAGCTGGATCACGTGGCCATCCGGGTCTCGCACCAGGAGGCCCTTGGTGAATCCGAGTCCACCCTCCGGAATCGTGACGGCGCCCGGGGAGACAAAGGCAGATCTGCCGCCGCGCAACCGCGCTGCGGCCGCCTCCGCGTCGCGGACGATCAATCGTGTTTGCCAGTGGATGAGATCGTTGGCCCGCGCGTCGGCCGGCATGGGGCGGCCATCGCGCGGCGCCAGGTATTCGAGCAACTCGATGCCCGGCCCGGCGGCCGCCCGCAGCGTGGTGATGCGCAGCCGCGCGGCGAAGACGTTGTTGAGATGCTCCTGTTCGGTGCCGTAGTTTTCGCTCTCCCCGACGACTTTCAGCCCCAGGAGGTCCCGATAGAATTTCAGGCTGGCGTCGGTGTCGGCAGCGACGATGGCGGTGTGATCGATGCCGAGAAAGAGCTTGTCCGTCGGGCGATGCCATTTGGAATCGCCTTTGTCCGGGGGGAACTGGAGGATCTCGAGGGCGTGGCCGTCCGGGTCCTTGAAATAGAAGGCGCGAATGCCGGCCGCGTTCTTGTTCCAATCGGGCAGGCGCTGAGGCCCGGAGGAGGCGTGCTGGACCTTGTGCTGGCGTAGCACCCGGTAGGCGCGGTCCATGTCGGCGACGATAATGGCGATGTGTTGAAACCAGCGATCATTGCTCCGCGAGTCCAGCGGAATGGGGCGCCCCTTGGGGGCCAGGTACTCCGTGAGCTCGATGGACTCGTCGCCGAGCTTCATCCGCACGACTCGCATGCGGAGCCCGAAGACCCCCTGGAGGTGTTCGTAATCGCTCCCAGCCACCTCGACATCGGAGACCTTCTCAAAGGTGAGGATCCTCGCGTAAAACTCGACGGCACGATCTATGTCTGACACGGTCATGCCCACCGCGTCAACGGCGGCGACCAGGGGCTGGTGCAGAGGCGGCTGCCCCCAGGCCACCTCCAGCGCGAGGGCGAGCAGGGCCCACAGGATCAGAACTGCGGTTGCAATCCTGCGATGCGGAGGTGCGGGTGCCATGGGTGCTCCTTCAGCGCAGGCGCCGGAGCAGGTGATCGCCGACGCGCAGGGCGTTGGCCATGATGGTGAGCGCGGGATTCACCGCCCCGCTCGAGGGGAAGAAGCTCGCGTCCACCACGTAGAGGTTATCCACCTCGTGGGCCTTGCAGTTCACATCGAGGGCCGAGGTCTTTGGGTCGCGCCCAAAGCGAATGGTGCCGTTCTGGTGGGCGACGCCCGCCAACGGGATGCGCTGGCCGATGAACAGGCTCCGCGCGAACAACCCCACGTGGCATTCGTGGGCATGCTCCTGACACTTCGTCTGCTGCTGCATGAGCTCCTTGAGCTTCGCAATGAGCCGCTGGTGCCCCTCCTCATTGTTCGGCGTGTACACGAGCACAATGTTGCCTTTGTGGTCGAGCATGACGCGGTTGTCTGGATCGGGCAGGTCCTCCGACGTGAGCCAGAAGTCCAGCGAGTGCTTTGCCATCAGGTCGAGGGTGAAGCCCGGTGCGATCGCCGGCGCGCCCGCCCTCAACGTGTCCCTGTCCAGCTTTCCGACAAACGAGATATGGCCCATGGGATAGTTCCACTCCTTGGAGCCAAAGTAGAAGTCGTTGACCGACAGGCTCTTCTGGAAGACCGTGGGGTTCGGACACTTGGAGATCGCCATCAGGACCGAGTTGACATGGCCCATGTAGTGGCGCCCGACGACGTCAGAGCCGTTGGCCAATCCCCGCGGGTGCGTATCGTTGGCCGAGCGGAGCAACAGCGCCGCGGAGTTAATTGCGCCACAGGAGACCACCACGATGTTCGCCGAGTACGCCTCGGTCGCTCCGTTGCGCTGCACCATGACCTTCGTTACCTCGCGGCCAGACGGGCTCGTCTCCAAACGCGACACGTAGGCGTTGGTCAGGAGCGCCACGTTGGGGTGTTCGAGCGCCGGGTCCACGCACAACACCTGCGCATCCGACTTGGCGTAGACAAGGCAGGGGTGCCCATCACAGGTGTCGCAACGGATGCACCGGCTCTTGTGCGGGTTCTGTTCATCCAGCATGACGCCGAGGGGCGTATGGAACGGTCGCAGGCCGAGGCGTGCGAAGTCGTCGCTCAGTTGCTGGATCCGCGGCTCGTGGCTCACCGGAGGGTAGGGATAAGGTCCAGAGGCCAGGGGGTCGGTGGGGTCTTCGCCACGCTGCCCATGCACATGGTAGAGCCGCTCGGCCTGGGTGTAGTAGGGCTCCATATCCTGGTAGGCAATGGGCCATGCCGGCGAGATGCCGCCTGAGTGCTTGATCTCGCCGAAATCCTCCTTTCGCAGTCGGAAGAGCGCGGCGCCGTAGAACTTGGTGTTGCCGCCAACGTAGTAGTTCGTGTGGGGGTGCAGGGGGTCGCCGTTGCTGTCCAGCCAGACTTCCTTGGTCTGGTACTTCCCTTCGAGGTTGACGGCCCTCGTGCTCCAGTTGTCCTTCTCGCGTGGCACGTAGCCGCCCCGCTCGAGTAGGAGGATGCGCTTACCCGAGGGCGCCAGCCTGTATGCCAGCGTCCCGCCGCCCGCCCCCGTCCCGATGATGATCACGTCAAAATGATCTGCCCGAGCCATGATTCCTCCTTCGTTGTCCGCGGGCGCCAAGGGCGCTGTGCCAACCCTGAGGCCGAAGGGGTGGCGTTCCGGTAGGGTAAGATGAGGAGCACGTGATCGACTCTTGCATTATCCACCGCCCGACTGTCGAAGATCAACGAACAAAAAGGTCCTACGCAGAAATCAACGTCGGCGCCATAGCCCGATGTACCCCGCTCTGAGCCAGGACGCTCAGGACCCGGCCAGGTTCCCCCAGGTCGCTCCACTGCACGCCGCCCACGGGAAGGACCGCGAGGTCTTCAGGACGGCTGACGAGAACCTGTTCGGAGAAGTTCGTCGATGGGAGTCCGGCGTAGAGCGCTTCGATGGCCACTTCCTCGTCGTGCGTGTTGAGCACCGGCCACAGGCCGAGGAAGGAGTGGTAGAGATCGGGAGCTGCACCCTCGATCAGCGCAAGGAGGGTGGCACCCCGGGCGACCATCACGAAGCTGTTCCACAGGCACCCCTCGGCCAGCAGTGTCCGGGCCAGTATGGGTTTCGGCTTCTCCCAGAAGCGTCGGACCCGAAAGAACGCGGGCCGTCCGTTCCCGAATATCGGCTGATCTGGTTCGATCCACCCGTACGCGGTCTCGGGAGACGCGGGTGAGATTCCCAGCAGGATCACCAGCTCGGGCCTCCTCAGGACGCCGTCAAACGCGACCCTCACGTGCGCCATGAATGCCTCATCGTCGGAGACGTAGTGATCGGACGGGAAGAGGGCGACCGATGCCGTCGGCGCCATCTTGGCGATCCGGAGAAGGGCGTACAGGATGGCGGGGCTGGTTCCTCGGTTTTCGGGTTGCACCACGAGGAGACGCGATGGCACCTGATGGATGAGCGGTGCGTAAAACCGTTCGTGCGCCTTGGTGAGGACCGCGACGGTTCGCTCAGGCGCAACCGTCTGCGCCACGCGGCGGCGGGTTCGGTCCAAGAGGCTTTCGTTGTCGAAGATCGGACAGAACTGCTTGGGCCGGTCGTCCCCCGTGATCCGTCGGGTCAAGGAGCGAAGCCGCGTCCCGTCCCCTCCGGCCAGGATCAGACTCCACTGGCTTGTGTCGTAGGAGGGCTCCTTCGGGGAGAAGCACTGTCTCTTGCCGTTGTCTGAAATCATGATCAGAAGCCTGCGCCTTTCGTGTTGAGCCTGATGCGGTAGACGGCCTTGTCAGCGGTAACATAGAGCGTTGAGCCGTCATCGCCCCAGGCCGCGTTCGATGTGAGACCACCTCTCTCGAAGCTCCCGATGTGGCTTCCATCCGGCGTAAAGATGTGAATCCCGCCCGGCCCAGCCGCGAAGAGGTTTCCGTCTTTGTCCACCTTCATGCCGTCAGGCACTCCCTTCTTGGTTTTGGTCCAGGCCGTCGCATCGAAGAAGACCCGGCTGCTGCTTACCGTCCCGTCGCCTTTTAAGTCGAAGGCCAGCCAGACGGCCCGGTTCGGATCGGCGTTACTGACGTACAACGTCTTCTCATTAGGGGAGAGGGCGATGCCGTTCGGCGCCCTGATCTCCTTGGTGAGCACCGTCAGCGTGCCGCTCCGCGAGAGTCGGTAGACACCACTGAAATCGAGTTCCTTCTGCGGATCATCAAAGGCCTTGGGCAACCCGAAGGGCGGGTCGGTAAAGTAGAGGTCGCCGTTCGACGCGAAGACGAGGTCGTTGGGACTGTTCAGCCGCTTGCCCTCGTAACGGTCCACCAGCGTGGCCTTACTGCCATCTTCTTCCACCCTCGAGATGCGGCGGTCGCCGTGCTCACAGAGGACGAGGCGGCCGGCGGGATCGAAGGTGAGGCCGTTCGAGCCGGGCTCCCGGCCTTGAAACGGTGCCGCGCCGGTGTAGCCGCTCGGTTTCAAGAAGAGGCTGATGCCGGCCCCATCCTGCCACTTGAAGACCGCGTTGTTCGGGATGTCGGAGAAGAGCAGATAACCGCCTTTCCGGTTCCAGGCCGGTCCTTCGACCCACGCGAAGCCACCGGCGACCTTCTCGAGCGTCGCGCCGCGCGGCACCAGCCGGTCGAAGCGCGGATCGAGCCGGACAATCTTGCCAAGGGCTGAGTCCTCTTGCTCGGATGCCGCTCCTGGCAAGAATTGCAGGAAAATCGTCAGAGCGACGGCGATCTGGAGGACAATCAGGACCCTTCTCGTCATGGCTTTTTCTCTGTGGTTTCTGGGCCGGGCCGCTCGCCCGGAATGTTCAGTCGCATGCGGTACAGCGTAGTGCGCGCCGTCAGGTAGAGGGTCTTGCCATCCTCATCGCCCCAGGCCATGTTGTGAATATGCTTGGGGGCAATGATCGTGCCCAGGTGTTTGCCCGCGGGTGAGATCACCCACAGTCCGCCAGGGCCAGAGACGTAGAGATTGCCCTGCTGATCCACTTTCACTCCGTCAATCGCGTCTTCGCCACGGGCAGTGGTCATATCAAAGAAGACTCTGCCATTCGACACGGCTCCATCAGCATTCGCCTCGTAGCGCATGACGACCTTTTTCTTCTCGTCCCAATTGCCGACGTACAGGTATTTCTCGTCGGGGGAAAGCGCAATGCCATTGGGACCGCTCAATTCCTTGCTGATTACCTGAAGTTTGCCCTTGTAGAGCGAGTAGACTCCGCTGAAGGGCAGTTCCTTGCGCGGATCGGCGGAAAACTTCGGCAGCCCGAACGGCGGGTCGGTGAAATAAAGTGTCCCATCGGACTTGTAGACGAGGTCGTTCGGGCTGTTGAGCCGCTTGCCCTCGTACCGGTCGACCAGCACCGTCGCCGTCCCATCCTTCTCAAGACGGATGACGCGGCGATTACCGTGTTCATTGATGGTGAGCCGACCCTCGCGATCCAGCGTCAGTCCGTTCGATCCGGGCTGGCCATATTCGGCGATGTCGGCGCCGGCATACCCGCTCTTCTCTCTGAACGGCGAGAGCTGTCCGTCCTTGGTGTATTTGTAGATGACGTTGCTGTTCGGATCGCTGAAGAGCAGGTAGCTGCCGTTGGGAATCCAGACCGGGCCTTCGGTGAACTTGAAGCCCTCGGCCAACTTGAAGATCTTTGGGTTCGGCCCCACGATGGCGTCCATTGCGGGATCCTTCCTGATGACCTCGACGTTCACCTCATGGGGGGTGACTGCGATCGGCACCGTACTTCCCTTGGAGAACTCGAGCTTTGCCAGGCGCATCCAGATGAAGTTCGTCGGCGGGTTCGAAATTGGCCCGTTCATGCCGAACACGGCGAGCTGGATCTTCTGGCCCGGCCGTACGTCGCGACCGATGATCAGGCGGTTCGAGGCGTTCCAGCCCTTCACCACGGACCCACCGCTCTGTCCGGCCTGCCGTGGTAACTCACCATCCACCCAGACCTCGGCGTAGTCGTCCACGGATGTCTCGAACACGACCGTGGACCCTGTGGAATCGAACTGTCCGATCCGCTCGGGGATGGTGATATTGATCCGGTACCAGTTAAAGGACAGCCGGCCAGCGCCGCGGCGCTTGTCCAGCGTTGTGGGATCCAGCACCTCCCATCGCGAATCATCGAAGTCTGCCCCGCCCGCATGGGGAGTGTAGTCGTACGTCTTAATTGTCTTCCCTGTGGGCTGGCCGTCCGGTCCCGGCGCCTTGAAATCCACCTCGATGATCTTCGTGTCACTGTAACGCCACTCGCCTTTGATCAGGCGCACGCCTTCCTTCGTGGTCAAATCGATAGTCGCCTCGGGCTGGCCCGTGGGGACCTCTTGGAGGGCGTGTACCCCGGAACCAGTGGTCCCGAGGATCAACGCGACCGCGATTGCCGCAACGAGATGAGGCGTGCGCCCAGTCATTTGCCTTCTCCGGCGGGCGAGATGGGCTTGACGACGAAATAGAGGAAGGGCCCCTGGACCTCAGTGAACCAGTGAGGGACCCCGTTCGGGATGATGATCACGTCGCCCTTGGCGAGACGCCGCGTCTCGCCGCCCTGGATCGAAGGCCCGCGAATCTGGCCGGGCTCGGTGGTCTTAGCATCGACGAGCGTTCCACCGGTGACGAAGGTGGCGGAACCCTCGAGCACATAGATGACGTCGGTCTCCCAGTTGTGTATCTCGGCCATCCCCGGCGTATCGCGACGGCTCGCATGCACCATGTAATTCCGAGTGGCATGCATCATGTATTCGCCGTTGCCGATCAGCACGGCTCCCTTGGAAAACGCCTCCGCCATTTTCTTGCTGTCAATGTAGGTGACCGCCGAAGAAGATTGCGTCCCGGCTGAACCTGTGGCACGAGCCGTGAGGGCACTGGCCCCCGCGATGGCAATCTCCTCGTCCAGCGAGGGGGTTTCCCCGCTCACGCCGATGGCGCCGATGACCTTTCCCTCAAAGAGGATCGGGATGCCACCCTGGAGTGGGGTGGCGCCGACAAGCCCTAACGCCGCGATGCGTCCGTCGCGGATCTGATCCTCGAACACCTTACTCGGCCGCCGGAAGATCGCCGCCGTTCGTGCCTTGCCGATCCCCACGTCCACGCTCGCTACCTGGGTGTCGTCGAGGCGCTCCAGGAGGATCAGGCTGCCGCCATCATCGACAACGGCGATGACGACCTTTGCATTTTTCTTCTTTGCCTCGGCCTCAGCGGCTGCCGCGATCTTTTTCGCCCCGTCGAGCGTCAGGGCCTTCTTGGTGATTACCTGGGCCTGTGTCGTCGCGGCTACCGTGAGCACGGCGAGCCCCAGGGCAACAGTCTTCCAGGAGATCATGACCCTTCCTCCGTCTGGTGGATCGATTACGTTGCGTTCTGCAGTCACTTGCCGTGGGCCTTGACCGGCTTGTCGAAGGGTGCCTCACCGAGCACGACTTCCGCCCATGCGCACCACATCTGCACCTTGGCGATGTCCTGCACGTACGCCGGTATGGTGATGGTCGTGGTTATCTTGTCGTCCTTCAGCTTGAGCCTGTCGAGGAGGTACACGGTTCCCTTGGAATCGATCAGTTGCCAGTGAGGGTCTGGGGAGCCCGGGACCTTGAAGTCCTTGGACAGGGTCAGGATGTGCTTGCCGCCCTTCACCTCGTGCGTGACTGTCCCGCCGTTGACCTCCTTGCCCTTGAAGGGCTTGGTGGTCTCGGCGGCGAAGCTGGCGGTGGCGGTCAACAACCCTAGTGTGACTAGCGTGGACAGCAGGGTGATTCCGATCGAGCGGGCCTGACGAACCGTACGCATGACGCATTCTCCTCTTGAAGTGTCGTTCTTGGGAGGCATCTGCCGTCGAGATATCTTCCGTTCACTGGATTAGATTCCGCATAGGGGGAAAAGGATTCAAGGGATTGTGAACCGATCGCGGGCGGGCCGAGGGGGTAAGAGGGCTTGCGGTTCCTTTGGAGTCGAAAGCGGGGCCCTCGAGGCTTTGCGTGCCGCAAAGGCAAATACTTACGATGTGGACACCGGGGATGTTTCCAGGATCAGGGCCTGAGGAGGGGGGCATGACTAACTGTAGCCGCAACGGAAGATGCAGCGCTTGTCGTTATGATGATGCAGCTTTGCGCAGATCGCTCCACGGGGCCCGATTGAGCGCAGGTACGTCTCCGCCGCTAACAGCATCCCGATCGGGGGCGCCGTGAAGTAGATCCATAGGGCCTGCCAGAGCTGCGCCGGGAGGGCTGATCCAAAGGTGCGCGCGGGGTTCATGCTCATTCCGGAGATGGGGGCCTCTGCGATGATGTATATCGCCACGAGGACCCCGGCAAAAAGTCCTGTGTGCCGGGCCAGGCTCTCAGTGTTGGTGGTCACCAGGACGGCGAACATGAGGACGAAGGAGATCGCGACTTCAGCCAGGAATGCGATGGCCGGTCCACCTGGGCCCGGGATCGTGGCGACATACAGGACGGGCGGATTGGCGAACGATTGACCGAGGGCTAGAGTGACGAGCAAGACCCCAGCCACCCCTCCGGCAAATTGCGCAGCGATGTAGAACAGGGCATCCCAGGGTTCGATCTTTCCGAGCCGAAAGAAGGTCAAGGTGACCGATGGGTTGATATGGGCCCCCGACTGCTTACCCCAGGGCGAGTAGATGATCCCGATGGCGGTGAGCCCCATCGCTGTCCCCATCAGGATGCGCCGTAGGAAGGGGTCGGCGATGGCCTGGTGGGCAGGCGAGCCCGGGTATTCGAGGATGGTGCCGAAGGTGCCGGCCGAGATCATGAACATGCCGAGCCCGGCAGCCTCCATTACATACTCGGGCCAGTGGCGTCTCAAGGCATCAAGCATGCGGCCACTCCACCGATTGGTTGCCATCCAGCTAGTCCTTGGCCACGTTCACGAAGACCTTGATGGCGTTCTTCTCTTCGATCAGGAGTCGCATCATTTCCTTATAGTTCTCCAGCCCGTTTACAGGATGCGTGAGTAACTTAGACAGCCATCCGGGGTACTCGAGCTCGGCCTGCGAGAGGTCTTTGGCGCCCAGCTCGAAGTATTCGCGGTTGGCATTCACACTGCCGACGGCCGCCTTGTTGCCGAGGACGAAGCCCAGGTTGATCTTGTCGGCGGGGATTTCCACCTTTCGGTCGCCGCCCGTGACGCTGAGCATCACGAGGACGCCGTTCTTCGCAAGCACCTCCATGGCCTCAAACACCAGAGGCGAGAATCCCGTTCCCTCGAGAATGAGGTCGAAGGAGCCGAACTTCACCGCCGCCTGCGTGAGCGTCACGTCCTGAGTGCTCACATACGGGGCCCCGATCTTCTCCACCAACTGTGCGTTCACGTAGGGGGGGCGGGTGCGCCCGAGGGCGACGACCTCAAGCCCACGCAGCCTGAGGAGCATGGTGGCGATGAGCCCCAGCGGCCCTGTGCCCAACACGGCAGCGCGGCGTGGTTGCCACACCTTGAGCCGCCGCTGGATCTCGTACGCCTGCACGATACCCTTCTCGGCCACGCTGGTCGGCTCCATCAGCACCCCGACGTGCTGCAGTCCCTGCGGCACCTTGACGATGTATTCCGGCTCGTCGACATAGTACTCGGTCAGAAAGCCGTGACGCAGGTTGATGCCGCGCTCGAAGTAGGTGTCGTCGGTGGTCATGTCGTAGGTGCCGATCCGATCGTAGATGCTCGAGCCCGGCCGTCGGACGGTGGCCGCCACGTAATCGCCGGGTCGGAGCTCCGTGACCTTGGGCCCCACGGCCTCCACGCGACCGAAGCTCTCGTGCCCGAGAATCAGGAAGTCGTCGCCAGGAGGGGCCTGGCCATACTCTGCGGCGTTGATCTCTTTGTCTGTCCCATCCACACCGACCTGCAGCACCTTCACGAGGACACCCCGCCCATTGGGGATGTCCTGGACCGAGGGCTTTGGCACTTCCCTGAGGTGGATACTCCCGGCTTTGCCGGGATGAACGGCAATGGCTTTCATGGTGTGCCTCCTCCTACCGTGTGTTCACAGGGAGCCGATCTCTCCGCCAGTGGATGGTCTTCGCGTTCATGATGAGATTGTCGCTGAAGGAAAGACCCTTGACTTCACCTGCGAATTAGACGCGGTTGGGGAGGGAAGAGATGCACGGAGTTTGACCCGAGGGGGCAACCGCGGTGCATCAGAGAGGCCTACCGACCCCGGCGGCCTTTCTGGGTCCGCTCCCGGAGGAACCGGCGCACACGGCGTTCCAGTTCGGCAGGGATGCTTTCGTAGCGCAGGGATCGGGTGACGTGGACGGTTTTCTTGTATGTATTCAAAAAGGCCACACAATCCGAGCAAAGACGGAGATGGTCTTCGAAGGCCGAGGCGGTGCCTCGGTCCAGCTCCCCTGTCAGATAGTCCAGAAGCAGGTCCGTAATCTCTCGACAAATCGCGGACTGTGCTCGCCCGACAATGCTGCGTCTCGCCACGTCATGCTCCCTAAAAGGGTGAGTGCCCGAGCGTAACCGCCAACCTCCCCCGCAGGAAGAGACGCGCCCGATGCAGGCGGATCTTGACCGCGGGCACGCTCAGTCCGAGGGCCTGGCCGATCTCACGATTCGGAACGCCTTCCAGATCGCTCAGCATCACCACTGCCTTATCGACCGGGCGGAGCTGATCGAGCGCCTGCCGGAGGATGCCGTGTAGCTCCTTACTCGCGAGGAGTTTCTCAGTGTCCTGCGACCAATCGACCACCGACCCCGCGCCGCCGAGATGATGGCCGTCCGGTTCGTACTTGGGCAGATAGTCTTCGTAGGAAACCTCTTTCGTCCTCTTGCGGCGGCGGAGCCTGGTGAGGGCTGCGTTCGTGGCGAGGCGGTACAGCCACGTCGAAAACGCTGCCTCCCCTCGAAACGTCTTTGCCTTTTCGTATAGCGTCAGGAATACCTCTTGTACGACCTCTTCCGCCTCCGCTTCATTGCCGACGAGCGCGATGGCCTGCCGATAGACCCTGGAGCAATAGCGCCGGTAAAGGGCTTCGAGCGCCTGCGCATCTTTGGCCTTGACACGCTCGACGAGCGAGCCCTCTTCCTCGGCGGGCTGTCGGGCCGGCGCTTGGGGTGGAACGCCCCTCTCGGCTCCTTGCGGGCCCCGCCCCGCCGCCCTTCTCTTCGTGTTAACGGCCATGGCCCCTAAGTCCTTTAGATGCTTGAGACACGGTAATGGATATCAACCTACAGCACGAAAACGTCGCGTGGGGCCGGTGGGGAGAGGTCAGTTTCCCGATCGCGTTTCCCCTCGACGACACGACAGACTATTCGCGCGGGGTCTCGCCTGTCAAGGCAAAACCTCCGAATCCTGCTACAGCAGAGTACCTCCACGGTCTATTGAAGAAGACCATGGGGCGGCGTCGGATTAGGTTCTCGGAGGAACTCGGAGGAATAGGGAGAGAGAGCCCGCGGCCAGGGCCGTCGCGCTGATCGCACCCAGGCTCAGGGAGAGGCCGGTGGCATCGCTCAGGAGGCCGGCGAGGAACGGGGCGGCCGCCCCGGTCGCCATGACGACGGTGTAGTAAAGGGCGTAGCCACGAGAGCGCCCCTGGGGGGCCACGAGTTCCGGAACGGTGCCGTAGAGCACGGAAGACGTTCCATTCAGGACGAGCCCGACCAACGGGATGACGAAAAAAATCGCGGCGGAGGAGAGGGGGAGCAGGGCGAGGATCAGGGCTCCTGTGAGGATCTCCGTTCCGAGGATCATTGGGACAATCCCACACCGATCCGCCAGGACCCCGCACAGGAACTTCCCCACCGCTCCTCCGGCGAAAAGGAGGGTGAAGACCAGACCGATTTCTTCCGGTCCCATGCCTTTTTGCACGAGGAGGAACGGCAGGAACGTCAGGAAGGACGTCCTGGTGGAGTCGTCGAGCATCCCGATCAGCGTCAGGCGACGGAAGCGCCGCCGATCGAGGATGCCCCACCCCTGCGACGGGTTTGCGGGGCGCGGCTGGATCAGTGTGGGCGGGGTCGTCCCCCGCTTCGCGAGATACAACCCAAGGACCCCGCCCGTCGTCACGGCGAAGAGTCCCAGGACGACAAAACCTCCCCGCCATCCCCAGGAGGCGGCCAGGACCCCGATCAGGCCGGGAAGGATGACCTTGCCCAGGTCGCCGGAGAAATTATAGGTGCCCAGCGCCGTGCGACGCCCGGCCGACTGGTATGCGTGGGAGACCAGCGACGAGGCCAGGGGATGCTGAACCCCTGATCCGCCCCCCGCGAGTGTGAGCAGCCAGACGAGGAAGGCGTACGAGATGACGAGGGCCGTCGCCACCAAGCTGAGCCCGAGGAGGGCGGTGCCGGCACTCAGGATCAGGATCTCGCCCGCCCGCTCCGCCAGGAACGAAGCGGGGATCTGCATGCCGCTCAGCGCCCACGTGTACGCCGTCTTGAGCAGTCCGACCTGAGCGAAGGAGAGCTGAAGGTCGAGGGCGATCAGCGGGAAGAGGACGTAGAGGGCGTTGGCGCACCCGTCGTGAAGCAGATGGATGCTACAGCAGAGCGCAAGGGTCTCGACCCGGCCTGGACTGGCGGGTGCCTCTTCCAGGGAGGGCGAATGATCCGTCATGGCAAGGGAAGGATGCGGGAAAAGCTGGTGCCGGTCAAGGCAGAAGTATCGACGACGATGACGCCTGATGTTCGGGTCAGGGGCATGCTCGGGCAGCCCGCGGTGACCGCCGGTGAGGTTGATCGCCTGGCATATTTCTTGCTGCCTTCCGTCATTCAATGCGTGAGTGGTTCGACGGGGCTCACCACCGAGGTGGCATCGAAGGCCTGCCATGAGGGATCATCGAATGGAGCGCTATGAGAACAAGCGGCGCTGGCCACGCTTTGCCGCCTACCTCCCCGTCCAGTGCACGGTCTTGGATCCCGGGAAAGCCGACCACAGGCAAGTCACCGGCATGACGCTCAACATTGGGGGTGGCGGAATTGCCCTCTTACTGGGCGAGACCCTCGCCCTCGGGATTCCAATCATGATCACACTTGGCCGTGAGGAACCGATCCGGGGACACGTCGTTTGGACTGACCGGCGTATGCTGACCTTCCTCAAGACCGCCGTCCCACACGGAGTGGCCTTCGAGAAGCCGGTTGATGCGTCTTGGGTCCAGCAATGGGTCTCTCAGGGCAGGAGGCGGGCGCATGTCCGGGCCCCCGTTCTCCTGGATGTGGAGTTCACTCCGGCGGGCACGGGGGCTCATGGAACCTGTTTCAATCTGAGCCAGGGTGGGATGTTCATCGCGACGGAGCACCCGTCGCCGCCGGGGACCGAGGTCATACTCCGCTTCGCCCTGCCGAGCGTGGCCGCCCCCCTTTCGGTCCGGGGGCGGGTTGCGTGGATATCCGGGCAGGACAGAGAGGCGAGTGCCGTCACCGGGATGGGGGTGCAGTTCCTCGATCTCAACCCGATGGATACTGCCGTGATCGGCACCTTCGTTGACCGTCTTCGCCCCGATGTATCCGCGCCGGACGCATCCCCACGCCTTCGCAGCGCCCGGGGTTCACGCCGTGCTCGTCGATAGTCCCTGCGGGTATCGCTCTGGCGATGGCCTGCGTATCCGAGGACGTTCGGGCCGGGAAAGGGTCCTGCACGCGGCACGATTCTTGCTCGAATAATCGGAGAAATGATGACTGGACGTGGCCTAAGCAGGCCGGGAGGCTTATGATGCGTGGAAATAGCAAACTGTGGAGGGGAGCACTGATCGTCTGCGTCGCGGTCTCCCTTCTCTTTTCCTCCGGCTGCGCCCTCTTCTTGGTGGGCGCGGGAGGGGCGGGCGGCTACCTCATCAGAAAAGGTGAGGAGGGAGATGCCCCGAGCAAGAAGGAGACCTCCAAGGGGTCGTCGTTACGTAACGAAGTTGACCTGAAGGTGGCCTCCGCTTCGCAGGGGGAAGCGGGGCAGGGAGACACCCGATGAGAAGGACGGTTTCCATTCTCATTGTGTTGCTCTTGATACTCTTGGCAGGATGCGCGACCTTCCGGGGGATGGCGGAGGATACCGAGAACCTCGGTCGGGGAATCAAGAAGACGGTCTCTGAATAGCATCGCCATCCTCACTGCCTATTTAAGCCCTCACTCCAGGAATCTCCCGAGGACCCTCTTCCTCTGCAGAAAATGGTGCAATCTACTGTCGCCTCTCCCCATATGGCTGGTTGGCAGACATAGCTAAATACCTATTTATTTTTAGTACCTTGTCAGCTCAAGCATGCTAATTTACTTTAATGATTTTCCCCTTCCAGATGCGCTAGCGGCCAAGCTTTTTCGGTTGCGGACCTCGTCTTTCCACTTGACGGGCCTCCCGGGAAAGGGCGAGACTGCCCGTAACGGGGACACCTTTCGGCGCTCGGGGGCACGCGAGGGCAGTGACGAGAGGATCGAGGGGATCTTAGCGGGCAGGGGCGGTCCGGGGGAGATCGAAGGAGGGGGGGAGATGGACATAATTCGGCGCGTCGACTACTTCTACGTAACGGTTCCCGATAAACCGGGGGAGGGGGTCAAAATCCTGACAACGCTCAGGCAAGCGGGGGTCAACCTTTTGGCTTTCTCAGGGTTTCCGCAAGGGAAGCGGGCGCAGCTCGACTGTATTCCGGAGGACCCTGTGGCCTTCCTCAATGTGGCGAAAAGAGCGAAATGGAAGCTCAGTCCGAAAAAGTCCGGCTTCCTCGTCCAGGGGGACGACCGCGTCGGCGCCTGCGCCGACTTCCTGGGAAAGCTGGCTGCGGCGAAGATCAACGTGACTGCCATTGAGGCCGTTTCGGCAGGGGCGGGCCGCTACGGCGCGATCTTCTGGGTCAAGCCGCGCGATGTGAACCGCGCCGGCAAGGCGTTAGGTATCTGACCGCCCCTCCTCAGGACACCTTTCAATTCTATTCCTGGTCCACTGGCGATGGAGGAGCAGCGATGGCAGAGTGGACAGAACAGCTGACGCGACTCTTACGTGAATCGGTCAATGCCTCTGTGGAGGCGGCGGTCAAGTTTCAGGAACAGACCTGGCGGATGGTGGACGAATTGGTCCAGCGCGGTGCCCTGGCCAAGGACGACGCGAAGCGGCTTCTCGACGCGTGGACCCGTCGGACCGAAGAGTTCCAGGAGCGTCTGGAGGAGAAGTATCGGCAGTGGGAGGAGGGCTTGAAGTCGGGCCTCGGGGCGTATCTGCCTCCGAGCCGAAAGGAAGTGCTCGACCTCCATCGCAAACTTGACCTACTCATGGCCAACCTCCAGACCACGCCCGGCAAGCGGGCACGGGCGGGGCGAAGCCCCAAAGAGGCACAAAGACCAAAAGCCAAGCCCGCGCGGAAGCGGTCCTGATTGCTGGTGACTGCTGAGCAGGGAGGGGAAGGATGGAGGGCGGAGCGAAGCTCGGAAAGGAGGAATTTGTCGTCCGGGCCATCAAGAAGCTGAGGGGACAATACCGGGGGATCCACAGCGTTTTCTCCGGGTTTAACGAGGCCTTCCGTCAGTACTTTGGCGAGGATCCTCGGCCGGTCACACAAGAGCTGGCTGCCAGGGGGATCATCGCGATCCGTCCGGTCAAGGGCGGGGTGATGTTGTACCTCAAGGGGGACGCCCCTGAGGCGGGGGGCGATGCCTTGAAGAAGATCCTGGATGAGAAAGAGGCGTGACTTTTGAGGGGAGGAGGGGGAGGCAGGGTGGTGACCCGGCAGCCGGCCAAGGCGCGCGGCAGGGAGAGCCCGGAAGAGAAGAGGCGACGGGTCCTCGAGGTCATCCGGATTCTGGTGCGGACCTATCCGGGGGTTACGCTGGCGCTGAACTTCACGACACCGCTGGAGCTTCTCATCGCCCTCATCCTGGCAGCGCAGTGTACCGATGAGCGTGTGAACCAGGTCACGGCGAGTCTCTTTCGAAAGTATCGAACGCCTCAGGACTGGGCCGGTGCGGACCGGACCGTCCTCGAGGCAGAGATCCGCTCCACAGGCTTTTACCGGAACAAGGCCAAAGCCATCCAAGGGTGTTGTCGAACAATCGTCAGCCGGTTCGAGAGCAAGGTGCCGCGGGCACTCGAGGATCTCCTGACCCTGCCAGGGGTGGGCCGGAAGACGGCCAACATCCTGCGGGGCAACACTTACGGCGCGCCCGCCATCGGCGTGGACACCCACGTGGCTCGCCTCGCGGAGCGTCTGGGGCTCAGTGCCGAGAGGGATCCGGACAAGATTGAGCTTGACCTGAATGCCCTGATACCCGATAAGGAAAAGGTCCGGTTCTGCCATCTGCTCCAGGCCCACGGTCGGACGATCTGCCAGGCCCGGAAGCCGAATTGCCCGGCCTGTCCCATCAATCGGCTGTGTCCCTATCCGGTCGCGGCGGGGGTCCCGCTTGCACTGGCGAGGTAGAATGGCCGCTCCGGTTGCCACCGATTCCGTTCTGGGATATCCTGCAGTGAAAATAAATGCTTCTGAATGTCCGTCTACATCATTGGGAGTCGGCCCCATGGAGGAGCACCAGCTGGTGGAGCGCTCCCGTGCGGGAGATGTGGCCGCCTTTGAAGAGCTGGTCAAGCGACATCAGGGCCGTGCCTACGCGATTGCGTACCGCATGCTCCGTAACCGAGAGGATGCCCAGGAGGTGGCGCAGGAGGCCTTTGCACGCGCCTACTTTCGCCTGGCAGAGTTTCGAGGGACGGCGCAGTTCAAGACGTGGCTCTACCGGATCCTGGTGAACCTGGCGACGGATCAGCTCCGGCGGCGAAGGCCGGAAGTCCCCGGGGGGGATGCCGTGCTCCAACAGGTCAGCATCGGGGAGAACCCGGGAGAGAATATGGAGCGACACGAGCTGAGGCAGGGCATCACAAAAGCCATCGATGCCCTTCCTCCAGATCTCAAGACCGTGGTACTCCTCCGGGAGTTCGAGGGGCTTTCCTACGCGGAGATCGCCCGGGTGATCCGCCGGCCCGTAGGCACCGTGATGTCGCGTCTCTTCCATGCCCGACGCCGTCTCCAGGCAAGCCTGGGAGTGTACTGGGAAGGGGAAAGCTAACGTGATTCAGCATCGACGATATCGACGTTCGCTCAGCGCGTACGTGGACGGCGAGCTCAGCCCGTCTGAGAGCGGGCAGCTCGAAGTGCATCTGGCCGGCTGCGGTGAATGCCGCGTTCAGCTTGAGAGGCTGAAGGGGCTGCAGGGGCTCCTCCGCCAGGGTCTCAAGGACCCTATAGCGGAGGTCACGCCCGTCCTGTGGCCGGGAGTGCGTGCCCGGATTGAAGGTGGTCGGCCCATTGGCCGCTTCACAGCGTGGATCCGCCAGATTTGGGAGGCGACGTGGGAACAACCCCGAGTGTCGCTCGCGGGTGCGGCCGTCATCAGCGTTCTACTCCTCACGACAGTGTACCTGCTGCGGGAGACCCCGGTGGCAACGCCGCTCGGAAAGACCATTGTGGCGGAGCTGAAGCCCGGCACGGCCGAGGTGGTGGTGGAGGCCGTGGAGCCCGAGCTAGACTTTGGGGCGATGGTCCTCACCACCTCTGATGAAGCTGAAGGCTTGAAGGTAATCTGGGTGGTCGCTCGAGGGGAGATGTGAAGCCACTCCTCCTGACCATTGGCCTGTTCCTGCTCTTGCCGGTCTCGCTGGCGTACGCCCAGGCAGTCCCCATCGAGGTCCAGGTGATCCAGGCCTCGCGCGAGCCCAGCGGCGCTGTCGATCCGGCGATCCGTTCGCTGGTCAGCGAGCTGCAGCGGAGCTTTGCCTACACCAATTACCAGCTGCTCGAGGTCCACAAGGGGCAGGTCAGTCCACAGAGTCCCTGGCGAACCGTCATTGCCGGAGGCCGCAATCTGACCGTCGAGCTTATGGAGCTTATGGGGGCCGATCAGAAGCGTGTAAAACTGGAGATCAAGACGCCCGGCGTCAACACCCGGGTGAGCCTCCAGCGCGGCGGACCACCCATCCTGCTCGGCGGCCCGGCGCATGGCCCCGGCGTCCTCATCATGGCCATCTCCGCCCGCTAATCCCCTCCGCCCTTTCCTCGGTCCCGCTCTGTTGTTCACTCCTAACGGAAAACTCTCACTTCCATCGCAGGAGCTCTCCCCGCACCCCCCTTAGCCCAGCTTGTCGTGCTTCGGGTCCGGAATTTGCATGGAGAGGCTGCGCGGGTGAATTGGGAAGCGCTGCTAGCGGGCGCAGATAGGGAGGAAAGCGATGGAGCTTTACCGACGCAAGGTGTGTGGGTTCGGTTTCGTGAAACGTATCAAGGTCCTATTTTGGTTTGTGTTGTTCTTGGCGCCTTGCTTCAGTTTCGCGCAACAGCTTGACGAGCAGACCGTTCTGAAGATGGTTTCGGAGATGGACCACGCAATCTCTCAAAGGGACGCAAGCGGGTTGGCCAGGTTTCTGAGTGCCGAGCTCACGGTCATAGCCAACGTTCGCGCTTCAGGACAAACTCAGAAACTAACGATGAACAAGTCGAGCTATATCGAGTCGCTCAAGCAGGGGTGGGCCGTTGCCACGGGCTACGAGTACAAGAGAACGGACATCAAGATCACGCTTTCTGGACCCGCCAAAGCCGTAGTGACTGCGACCATCGCTGAAACCGTGACGGTTCAGGGGCAAACAATCCGTAGCACTTCCACTGAAACCGCGGTGATTGAGCTCGTGGGGGGCAAACCCATGATCACAAGTGTTGTTGCGAATGTGCAGATGTGACACATGACCAGCGCATCGAGGCGGACCTACGCAAGCGGGCTTCGCCCGCCCGTTCGGGCTGCTCATGCGCGGCGTTGGGCGGCCCATAGGGCTCATCCCTCCCTGACGGATCCCCCCGGTTTTTCCTTGCCAAGCCCTCCATGGACTGCGTACCCTCTCAGGCGTGGCGAAAGAATCACTCCCCCGAGATCACCCGTTGTTGAAGCTCGCGGGGCGGCGGGTCGGGGACTACGCTCTCGATGTGGAGGCGTGGGTCGGCCGGTTCGTCGGGCAGGCAGAGTTTGTCCTGCATCTCAAGGATGGTGCCGGGGCGCGATCGAACCGGCCGGTGGTGGAAGGGCTTTATGGTCGGACGAAAATCCCAGGGAGTGGGGCAGAGGTCGAAAGGGGAATCCTGGATGTCGCCCTCGGGCTGGTAGCGACGTTCGGCGCGACGGAACTCCGGTTTCACGGGAGTGAGCTGGAACGGGAGATCGTCGGCGCGCTCGCAGAGATGATCGCGGATGCATGGAGCGCGATGATGTATCTTGCCTACGGCTGGAAAACGTTGAAGCAGATTCAGGATCTTCGCCACCCACTCCAGGTGACCGATGAGGGGTATCTCCTCTTCACCCAAGGATTTCGGGGCGGCTGGAAGGATTATTACTATTCCGAGGGGTGGCTGGAAGGGCCGATCAAGCTCAAAGCCGAGCGGCCTCCGACCGCCGAGTACCGCTCGCTGTGGGATGCCGAGAATGGCCGGGCACTTCTGGATTTTCTGAAAGGTCCTCCTACGGATGGCCACATGCGGTTTCAGGAGGAGGGGTCAGGCGAGGTGGTCGTCCTCCCCATCGTGGCGCTCGAGCGGACTGCGCGGTCTCGCGCCCTGCTCATGCTCCGCGAGCTTCGGCCGGTGGACGCGGGACTGCTCGACGAGCGGGATCGCATCCTGAAAATCTACCCAACCCCTCAATCGGTGGAGACGCTGAGCCCTGCAGATCTCCAGGCGTTGTCCGCGAAGGCGGCAAAGGCGCGGTGAAGCCTGATGGTGCAGAGACACTACGGACGGCTCGAATCGCAGTTGATACAGACCTCATCTCCCTCCGTCACGGTCCGAAACACGCCCTCCGTCACCTCTACAAAGGCCGGCCCGTCCTTCGTCTTCACCCACAAAAAGTAGCGGGGCCTCCCCTGGCCCGGACCCTCCGATTGATTTCCCGACGGGGGAATCTGGCGTTTCTCGGTGACCACGCCCTGGACGGGGACCGGTCCGTAAGAGACGGCACCTGCGCAGCCCCCCCCGAATGCCATCACCGCCAGAAGCAGCCCCGGGGTGGCCCCAAAGAATCTCCACGGGCCTTTCACACCTCACCTCTCAACCAGAGAAAGTAGTGAAGGCGCCGGGCCGGGTCAATGATTTTCTGCCGGTGGGCCCGGTCGGCTCCTCGCTGGAAATCGTTCGTGAAAGTGATTATCATGACCTTGCCATGGTTGACATCGATAGGACGGACGCGCTGGGATGAAAATTTTCTATTCCCCAAAGTACGAAGTCGATTTGGGACCGCACATCCTCCCGACCGTCAAGTTCCGGTTGATCAAGGAAAGGCTCATTGAGCTGGGGATCGCCAGGGCCGGGGCTTTCGAGGAGCTCCCTCCAGCTCGAGATGATGATATCCTGCTTGTCCATACGCCGGCATATCTCGACAAGTTTCGGCGAGGGACGCTGACCGCTGGGGAGTTAGCGGTGCTGGATCTTCCCTTTTCCCCGGGGCTCGCGGAGGCGGCTTGGATCGGCGTGGAGGGAACCATCCGGGCCGCTCGATACGCCCTGGAGACCGGCCTGGGAATCCACATCGGCGGCGGCGGTCACCACGCCTATCCGGATCATGGCGCGGGCTACTGCGTCTTCAACGACGTCGCGATTGCGATTCGTACACTGCAGCGGCAAGGGCGGATCGTCAAGGCCATGGTGATCGACTGCGATGTGCACCAGGGGGACGGCACGGCCTTCATCTTTCGCGAGGAGCCCAGCGTCTTCACCTGCTCCATCCATCAGGAGGACCTCTATCCGGAAATCAAGCAGCAGGGCGATCTGGACATCGGGTTGCCGTCTGGGGCGGGGGACGAGGAGTATCTCGCCGAGCTGTCGCGGCATGTGCTGCCAGCCGTCGAGGTCTTCCGCCCCCAACTGCTGATCTATGTCGCGGGAGCGGACCCGTACCAGGATGATCAGGAAGGGGGGCTGAAGCTCACCTTCGCGGGGCTCGAGCGCCGGGACCAGATCATCTTCCAGGAGGCAAAGCGGAAGCGTGTTCCCGTGGCCGTGGTGTTGGCGGGTGGCTATGCCCGAAGGACCGCCGACACCGTCGCGATCCATGTGACGACCATTCGAACCGGGCTGGAAGTGATAGGCCGCAAGCGAGGCTAGGGCAGGGGGAATCCGGGATGCGATGGACGAACAAGCAGCGACCGAGGCCTCTCCGCAGTGGTGATCTTGTGGCGGTGGTGGCCACCTCCGGTGTGGTGCATCCGAAACGCTTGAAGCGCGGGCTCAGGAGCTTGCGCCGCATGGGCCTTCGGGTACTGGAGGGCCCGCACCTCTACGATCGGTGGGGCTACCTCGCCGGCCGGGATCGGGACAGGGCAGCCGGCCTGCAGGAGATGTTTTGTCGCGAGGAGGTGAAGGGGATCTTTTGTGCACGCGGCGGATACGGGGCGGGGCGGATACTGCCCTATCTCGATCTCGCGCTGATCCGCCGACATCCCAAGGTCTTCCTCGGGTCGAGCGATGTCACCATTCTCCATCTGGCCCTGACGCAGCACGCGGGGCTAGTGACCTTTCATGGGCCGATGGTAGAGCCAGATCTCAGTCGCGACAACAACCCGTTGACCCGACGGAGCGTGCGGGCGCTCGTTCTGAACGGCAGGGCCTTCGAGGGGACGATTCCGGGCCATTTCCTCTCTCGACCGACACGGATCGAAGGGGAGCTCACCGGCGGGAATCTCACCCTGGTTACCTCCTCTCTCGGGACCCCCTTCGCCATCGAGACCAAGGGCAAGGTCCTCTTTCTGGAGGAGGTGAACGAGGAGCCCTACCGGATCGACCGCATGCTGACGCATCTGAGGCTGGCGGGGAAACTGGAAGGGGTGAGGGGCATAGTCTTCGGAGAGATGGTGCGGTGCAGGGCCCGTGTGGCACTCCGCGGCTTCTCGGCCACAGGCATCCTTGCTCGATTCGCCCGAGATATGGACGTCCCCTGTTTCGCGACCTTTCCGAGTGGGCATGGCCGCGAGAACGTGGTCCTGCCCATGGGAGGACGCATTACCCTCGAACCTCGGGGGGAGTGGTCGGCGCGATTTCGTCTGAGGCCCTGAGGGGCTGGCGCTCGTCGCGCCGCTTTCCCTTTCCCTTGCACTTACCCGGCGGAAGTCGATACAATACCGGGCGAGGAATGTCGATGCGGCTTTCGTACGATCCGAAAGATGAATCCTCCATCATGCACGCGCTCGACTTGGTCATTGAGGCCCTGGCGAAGCTCTCTTCTCCCGAGTCCGTCGCCGAGCACCTGAAGCGATTGGCCCGTGAGCTCGAAGAGACCCAGGAGAAACTGGATGGGGGGAACCCCTGGGGAGAGTAGGAGAGTGGCAGAAGTAAGCAGAGGGCGATCGCGAATGGCGGACCCGAGGAGAGGCGTCGATCTCTGTGCTGCAGTAGCGTGGGGGATCATCGCCTTCGGCGCGCCGGCCCTGGCGGCCGAGAAGGGGGACGCCGCCCGCGGGCAGGCGCTCTACGTGGAGTACTGTTCCCAGTGCCACGGCGGGCGTGGGGAGGGTTGGGGCTGGGGCGAGAAGATCCCCCCGCCTCCCGTCCCCATTCCCGATCTGTCCAATGCGGAACATATGAGGCAACTTTCGGATCAGTATCTCTTCGAGATCATTAAGGAGGGGGGAGAGGCGGTCGGAAAGACGCGGCTGATGCCTGCGGCGGGGCGCGTGATGAACGATGGGGCGATCTGGGATGTAATTGCCTATCTCAGGTCCCTCTCCAGACGGGTCGAGGCGCCACGGAAACAGGAGCGGTGAGGGAGCAGAGGGGGCGAGCGGCGGTGAGAACCAGGGAGTGGTTGTGGATCATCGTTTTCTCTGGACTAGGCGTGGGGGGAGTGATCCCGGTCCTGGCGCAGAACTCAGGCCATGGCCATGAAGGATACGAGGCGACCGGTCGATTTCCGCACTCGGTGGCCGTGGCTGACTTGAATAAAGATGGACATCTGGATATGGCCATTGCCGGTTCGGCGGAGCGCAAGATTACCGTCCTCCTGGGCGACGGCAGGGGAGGCGTGGCCGCGAACCACTCCTACGAGGTGGCCCGCGGTCCGGTGTGGGTGACGGCGGGCGATCTCGACGGCGATGGGCACCCGGACCTGGTCACGGCCAACAGCGGGGCGGGGACGGTCACCCTCTATTTCAATGACGGGCACGGCCGCTTTGTCAAGCGGCAGGAGCTTGAGGGCTTTAAGGGGCCGGTAGCCGTGGTGGCAGCCGATTTCGATCGGGACGGCCGCACGGATCTCGCGGTGGCTGATACGTTGCTCTCCACCGTCCTCGTCCATCGCGGCGATGGCAAGGGAGGGATGAACCTGGTAGCGCAGTACCCTGCGGGCAGCCGCCCTCACATCCTGGCTCAGACTGATCTCAACCGGGACGGGGTCGTGGACCTGGTGGTGACCAGCCTTGGGCAGCATACGATCTCGGTCCTCGTCGGGAAGGCCGATGGGACCTTCGAGGAACCCCGGGTCTTCAAGGTGAAAAGGTTTCCCCACTATATGGCGTTCGCCGACTTTACCGGGGATGCTCACGAGGATGTGGCGATCGTCTGTGCCGGGGACGACACCCTCGTCCTCTTGGCCGGTGATGGAAAGGGAAATCTGCGGAAGCTCGCCGAGTTTCCAACCGGCGTCAACCCCCACCCGGTCATTGCCGGCGATTTCACCGGCGACGGACGGCTCGATCTGATCGTCGGCAACCGGAGCACCAAGAACCTCACCATCCTCAAGGGGGACGGGACCGGCCAGTTCACCCGGCTGCCGGATGTGAAGGTGCCCGACGACCCCATTGTGCTAGGCGGGGGGGACTTCAACGAAGATGGAAAGCCCGACCTCGTCCTCGTCTTTGCGTCCCTACACAGGGCAGCCATCTATCTCGGCGATGGACGGGGGGGCTTCACGCCGGCGGTCTCTCCGGCGTCTCGCCCGGCGCGCCAGTGATTAGTGATTAGTCACCAGTCTTGGAGATGAGTGTGGCCCGTCTCCGTGCCTTTCGGGGGTATCGGTACAATGTGGAGAAGGTCGGAGACCTGGGGGCAGTCGTCTCTCCCCCCTACGATGTGATCCCCGACGAACTCCGACCCGAACTCCATCGTCGCCACCCCCACAACGCGATCCGTCTCATCCTCGGGGAGGACCGGACGGGCGACGATGCGGCGGAGAACCGGTATCTGCGGGCCCGACGGTATTTTCAGGAGTGGGAAGAGACGGGCATTCTTCTCCGGGAGACTGCGCCCGCCTTCTATGTCTACGAGCAGCAGTATCCCTGGAAGCGGGGAGAGCGGCGAGTCCGGACGGGGCTCATCGGGGCTGTCGCCCTGGAGGAGTACGGCGCGCGCGTCGTTTTTCCCCACGAACGGACCATGCCAGGGCCGAAGGCGGATCGCCTCAGGTTGATGCAGGCCCTCCCGGTGAATCTCGAACAGATCTTCTGCTTTTATCCGGGACCGTCGGGATCGATTACCGACCTGCTCCGCTCGGCCACGCGGACCGATCCGCTGTGCGACTTCGGGGATGAGGCGGGCGTTCGGCACCGACTGTGGCTCCTGCAGAAGCCAGAGACCATTGCCCGCCTCGTCACGGCCTTTCGTGACCGGCCCCTCTTTATCGCCGATGGACACCACCGGTATGAAACGGCGCTCACCTTCCGGGAGGAGATGCGGCGGGCCGATGCCACGGGGGGCCCCGAGAAGGCGTACAACTTTGTCATGATGACCCTGGTGAGCATCGAGGACGAGGGGCTTACGGTCCTCCCGACGCATCGGCTCATCCGGGCCGAGTGGGGGCGTGCCGGATCGGAGATTCTCACGCTGCTCGAGTCCCACTTTTCTCGCGAGCAAAGGGTGATCGATCACGGGGAGGGCGGCCTCCAGAAATATATCGAGGAGATGGAGGAGCGGGGACGTCGAGGGCACGTCTTTGGTCTCTACACCGGTGGAGAGACCTTCGCCCTCTTGACCTTGAAGGATCCCGGGAGGGTGGAGCGGCTCACGGAGGGGAGCGGCTCTCGTGGTGCCCAGGCGCTCGACGTGGTCATCCTGCAAGACCTGATCTTCCAGAAGCTTCTTCAGCTCACCGATCCGGAGATGATCAGGTTTACGCAGGACGAGGAGGTGGCCCTTCGCGAGGTGCGGCACGGCCGTGCGGCCGCCGCCTTTTTCCTCAACCCGATCCCCGTGACCCAGATCGCGGCGACGGTGAGCAGCGGACAGCGGCTTCCACCCAAGTCCACCTATTTCTATCCAAAGCTCTTGTCCGGATTGGTCTTCTTTCAGGTGGATCCGCGAGAGAGCCTCGATGTGTCCACGACGTCTCTCTGAGTGAGCTGGTGTTGGGCGCAGAGGGAAAGGGGTCAGCCCTTGCGGCGGGTGAGTGAGAAGTCGGCCGGGGCGTCCTGGGGCACGCGGCCTTTCAGCTCTTCCAGCTCCTTCTCCAGGTCGTGCACCCGATCGAGAAGGCACTGCAGGGCTTGAGCCACCGGGTCCGGGAGGTTGGTCCAGTCGAAATCCATGTCGGTCACCTTCTTGCCGTCCCGGTAGATCACCCGCCCCGGAACTCCGACCACGACCGAGTTGGGTGGGATCTCCTTGACCACCACCGAACCCGAGCCGATCTTGCTGTTGTCCCCGACCATGAAGGGTCCGAGGATCTTAGCTCCGCCCCCGATGATGACGTTGTTGCCGATCGTGGGGTGCCGTTTCTTGCGTTCCAGGCTGGTGCCCCCCAACGTCACCCCCTGATAGATGGTTACATTCTCGCCCACCTCGCTCGTCTCGCCGATCACCACCCCCATGCCGTGGTCGATAAAGAGCCCTGGGCCGAGGCGGGCCGCGGGGTGGATCTCGATCCCGGTCAGGAAACGGTTCACGTGGGAGATGAACCGGCCAATAAAGAGCAGTCCCCGGTTCCAGAACCAATGCGCCACCCGGTGCAGCCACACGGCGTGCAGACCGGGATAGCAGAAGATGATCTCGAGCGTACTTCGGACGGCAGGATCACGGTCCCACGCAGCCTGAATGTCCCGTCGGAGCGTCTCGAACATTGGTCCCTCTCCTGGAGATACGATCCCCCCCGGTCCGCGTCAGGGGCCGAGCGGAATCGCGAACCGTTCAGTTTCGTGCGATGATGGTGGCGTTCAGGTCGGCCAGGAGCTGGTCGACATCGATGCCGTGGACCTTGGCCCCGACCTCGATGTTGTCGTAACTGGCTGCGGAGCAGCTCGGACAGGCCACCCCGTAACGGCTGAAGACCGAGATGGTCTCCGGGTAGGTCTGGAGGACATCTTCGATCTTCATCTTCCTATCGATCCGCATCCCGCCTCCCCTCTGGTGACCCGTTCTTGTCCACGGGCCGAACTACTCTTGTAAGGGTAAACCTGACGCTGTGCGCCGTCAAGCAGTTTTCGGGGTGCCGAGGGGTGAACCGCCGTGTTGACATCCTTGCGCCGCCTCCCTTAGGGTGAGGCGGTGGACCAGCGCGTTCGACGGATCCTGCTCGCCATGCGCGATCATCCCCTGCTGCGACAGACGGCTCGGCTGGCCGCAGAACGGGACCTGCTCCCGGTCTACCTCGTCGGCGGGTTTGTGCGTAACGCCCTCCTCAAAGGTCCAGGGGCCCTTGACATCGACCTGGTCTCTCCCCACCCCGCTTCTTTGGGTGCAGCCCTCCAGCGAGCCTTTGACGGCCGACTGATCCGCTTCGCCGAGGGGGTCCAACGGGTCGTGTTTTCCCGGGGAGGGAAGCGAGTGCAGATGGATATCGCTCCTCTCCGCGGAGGGAGTATCGTCGAGGATCTGAGACGGCGGGACTTCACGATCAACGCGCTGGGCGTCTCACTCGGGGAGGATGCGACCGACCTCATCGACCCGACAGGGGGTCTCAGGGACCTGAGAGCCAGGCGGATCCGGGTGGGTGATCCGCAGGTGCTCGCCGAAGACCCCCTGCGTCTCCTGCGGAGTGTCCGCCTGGCTGCTCAACTCGAGTTCGCCATCGACGAGACCACGGCTCAGGCGATCCGCCAGCATGCTTCCTCCCTCGGGCGTGTCGCACCGGAGCGGCTTCGGGAAGAGTTTTTTGGGATTCTCAACTGTTCCGTCGCTGGCCGCTGGCTCGGCGCCATGGATGATCTCGCGCTCCTTGAGGTCCTTTTTCCCGAGACCCGGGAGATGCGAGGGTGTCTGCAAGGTCCACCCCATCGCTTTGATGTTCTTACCCACTCCCTGGAGACGGTCCGGTCCCTCGACGGGATCCTCCATCGACTGCCGAAACTCTTCTTGCGCCAAGCAGCCTTCCTCATTGGACCGTTGGAGGCGGAAGTGGAAGGAGGAATCAGTCGGCGGGCCTTGCTTCGCTTTGCGGCGTTGCTCCATGACGTGGGGAAACCGGAAACCCGTTCGGTGGAAGAGGGGCGGATCCGTTTCTTGGGTCACGCCGAACGTGGAGCAAGCATGATGGAAGAGATTTGTCGCCGCCTGCGCTTGGGCTCGCGGGCTTCGGCGATGGCGGTCGCCCTGGTGCGAGAACACCTCCGTCCCTTCTTCCTGGAGCAGGCAAAGAGCATCACGTCCCGGGCCCGTTATCGGTTCTGGCGGGACCTGGAGCCCCTCGCCGCCGATTGCCTCCTCCTCTCCCTGGCCGATATCCGGGGCACCTATGGACGGGACGGGAGGGCCTTTCAAGAGCGCCTCCGTTTCGTCCAGGAGATGTTTGCATTCCAGCGCAAGAGGATTCGAGGAGGCAGGCACGCGGGCGGGCGGACACCCTTGCTCGATGGCCATGAGCTCATGGCCCGGTTGGACCTCACCCCCGGACCCTTTGTGGGATTTCTGCTGGAGCGGCTTCAAGAAGAAGCAGCCCTTCGCCCTCTCCGGACCAAAGAGGCAGCCCTGCGGTATCTGAAGCGCCACCTGCATGCCTTGCAGGAAGAGTTCGCACGGGGCGAAGCGTCTTGATCTTTGAGGACAGGGATGATATGAGTGGCCCTGCGTGATGGGCACCAGCGACAACAGGGAAGGGCAAGGGCATGAGGTGGGGGGGGAGAAGACGCGCCGGGTGGGACTGCGGCACCTGGGCCTGGGATTCCTGGCTTGCTTGTTGCTTCTCTTCCTCATCTCCTGGTGCTCTTTGCCAGTGCAGTGAACGGCGTGGCGACCGATCGTAAGGCACAGATCGTGCGCAAGGGACTCGGACTCTGCCTGGCCGCATTGCTTACCCTTTTTGCCTGCTCGCCCGGCGAGGGTCCTGAGTCGGTCGCCCAGAGCTTCGTGGAGCGATACTACGTCCAGCCCGATCTTCCGCGGGCCAAGGCCTTGGCGCACGGGCTGGCCCGGCAGAAGATCGAAGAGCAGGAGGAGCTCCTGCGCGCCGTGCCGGGACAGGATGGGGCGGCGGGCCGGAGGGTTTCCTACAGCTTGTACACGACTCGGAAAATGGGGGAGGACAGGATCTTCGTGGTCTACGACCTTGCCATCTCGGTGGACAGCCGGGTGATGAAGAAGCGCGCCTTCATCTCTACTGCTCGGATGAATGAGGGGTGGCGCGTGACGAATTTCCAGGAGGACGACAATTAATCTCATCCATTGGCTTACTTCGCCGTTGACAGTAGGTCCCTTCTCCGCTATACATTATCTGCTCTCGTGGCGGGAGTAATTCAGCGGTAGAATGCCAGCTTCCCAAGCTGGACGTCGCGGGTTCGATTCCCGTCTCCCGCTCCACTCCCCGACTTTCTGCACTCTCTGTACCCCTGTCCATCTCCTTTCATCCGTCGTCATGCCTGCTCAGGCGTGCCGGGGCGGATCGGGTGTTGACACGGCTCATCTTCTGGGAGAGAATACGTGGCTGTTGAGGTGGAACTCCGCAGACGAGGTGTTGAGGTGAGACGAAGTATGCCGCATCGGTGGCGAAAGGGATCGGGGGAGGCGGAACAGGATGCCCTCCTGCAAAGCCTCATCCGGGACCTACTCAAGGAGGTGGGCGAGGATCCGCATCGGGAAGGGCTTCGCCAGACGCCCGAGCGAATGGCCAAGGCGCTCAGGTATCTCACCGCCGGGTACGGAAAGAACCTGCCGGAGGTCCTGAATGGGGCCATCTTTGCCGAAAAGTACGACGAGATGGTCCTGGTGAAGGATATCGACATCTTCAGCCTGTGCGAGCACCATCTCCTCCCATTCTTCGGGAAGTGTCACGTGGCCTACCTCCCGAAGACCAAGATCCTCGGCCTGAGCAAGATCGTCCGGTTGGTCGAGATGTACAGCAGGCGCCTTCAGGTGCAGGAGCGGTTGACGCAGCAGATTGCTCACACCCTCAAGCAGGCGGTGCAGCCACGAGGCGTGGGGGTCGTCATCGAGGCCTATCATTTCTGCATGATGATGCGGGGGGTCGAGAAGCATAACTCCAAGGCGGTGACCAGCGCGATGCTCGGGGTCTTCCAGAAGCGCCCGGAGATGCGCAACGAGTTGCTTCAGCTCATCAACCGCAGGCCGTGAGGTGCGGATGATGCACGCGGGCCGGCCGCTACGGGGGTCGGTCTCGGAGTGACGAGCTTTTTCCGAATGTGGCGCATCATGGTATGGGAGTTGCAGTCTGGGGTGAGCGTGCGGTAGACTAGCTTGTCCGTCCTGGGAGGCGGGGAACACGCTGGGGAGTTGAGGAAGGACCGGGCATGCGGGACAAAGAAAAATCCCACGCCGAGATCGACGCCCTCCAGGCCCAGGTGAAGGGGCTCGAGGAGGAGCTGTACCAGGTCCGCCGCCGGCTCGAGCAGGTGCCGCGGGAGTTCGAGCTGTTGCGGGCGCGCCTGCAGCAGAGCCGGGAGCAGCTCGAGCAGGCCCAGCGGCAGAACGAGCGGCTCGTCCAGACACTGACCCAGGCGAAGGAGCAGATCGGCGCGCTGAAGGAAGAGGTGGAGAAGCTCACGGCCCCCCCGGCCTCCTACGGGATCTTCGCCGGGGTGAACGCCGACGGGACCGTGACGGTCTGGACCGGGGGGCGCAAGCTCAAGGTCAACTGCCACCCGGGCCTCGACCCGCAGACGCTCCAACCGGGCCAGGAGCTCATCCTGAACGAGGCGCTCAACATCATCGAGGCGAAGGCCTTCGAGGTGCAGGGCGAAGTCGTCCACTTCAAGGGGTCGCTCGAGGGGGGCCGCGCGCTCATCCACCTCCGGGCCGATGAAGAGCGGGTGGCCGAGCTGGCGGGGCCGCTCGCCGCCCTCGCGCTGAAAGCCGGCGACCCCCTCCTCTACGACGGCCGCTCGGGCTACGTGCTGGAGCGGCTGCCCCGGGGCGAGGTCCACGACCTGCTCCTCGAGGCGGTGCCGGATGTCAGCTACGCCGACATCGGGGGCTTGGACGCCCAGATCGAGACGATCCGGGACGCGCTCGAGCTCCCGCACCTCTACGCGGACTACTTCCGCCAGCACAAGCTCCAGCCCCCGAAGGGGGTCCTCCTCTACGGGCCCCCGGGCTGCGGCAAGACGCTCATCGCGAAGGCGGTGGCCCACTCCCTCGCCCAGCAGTTGAGCCAGCAGACCGGCAAGGCCGTCACCGGCTACTTCATCAACATCAAGGGCCCCGAGCTCCTGAACAAGTACGTCGGGGAGACCGAGCGGAAGATCCGGGAGATCTTCCAGCGGGCCCGGGAGAAGGCGAAGGAGGGGATGCCGGTCGTCATCTTCTTCGACGAGATGGACAGCCTCTTCCGGACGCGGGGCTCGGGGATCTCCTCGGATGTGGAATCCACCATCGTCCCGCAGTTCCTCGCCGAGCTCGACGGGGTGGAAGGGCTCACGAACGTCATCGTGGTCGGGGCCTCGAACCGCCAGGACCTCATCGACCCGGCCGTGCTCCGGCCCGGCCGCTTCGACGTCAAGATCAAGATCGACCGGCCGCACCAGGAGGCGGCGCACGAGATCTTCAGCAAGTACCTCACCCCCGACCTCCCCCTCGCCCCCGCCGAGCTCACCGCGGCCGGCGGCGACCGGGCGGCCGTGATCGCCACCTTCACCCAGGCGGCCGTAGAGGCGATGTACGCCCCGAGCGACGAGAACCGCTTTCTGGAAGTGACCTACCAGAACGGGGAGCGCGAGATCCTCTACTTCCGGGACTTCGTCTCGGGGGCGATGATCCAGTCGATCTGCACCCGGGCGAAGAAGGCGGCGGTCAAGCGCCAGATCCAGACCCGGGAGGTGGGCCTGACGCGGTCCGACCTCGTGCAGGCCGTCCGGGAGGAGTTCCAGGAGAACGAGGATCTCCCCAACACGACCAACCCCGATGACTGGGCCAAGATCGCCGGGCGCCGCTCCGAGCGCATCGTCGCCGTCCGGCCGCTGCCGCGGACGCCGGCCAAAGGGGAGAAGGAGATCAAGACCGTCCGGGTCGGACACTACCTGTAGGCGGGGTATGAGGCTTGAGACACAGGGGATGAGGTTTGCGGGCCGCCGATGGGCGGCTTTTTTTACAGGGATGCGCGATGGGATCTGAGATCTATCTCGATTACAACGCCACGACCCCCGTTGATCCACGGGTGCGGGAGGCCATGCAGCCGTACCTTGAGACGGTCTTCGGCAATCCGAGCGCCGCTCATGCCCCGGGG
Organism: candidate division NC10 bacterium CSP1-5; assembly: GCA_001443495.1. GTDB lineage: Bacteria > Methylomirabilota > Methylomirabilia > Methylomirabilales > CSP1-5 > CSP1-5. The sequence continues at coordinate 154,481 of LDXR01000004.1, forward strand.
CGAGAGGCGAAGGCGGCTCTGGAGCAAGCCCGAGAGAGGCTGGCCGGGCTGTTGGGCTCGACCGACAAGGATGAGATCATCTTCGTCTCCTCCGGGACCGAGGCGGATAATCTGGCCCTTCTCGGGACGGCGTTGGCGTACCAGGAGCGGGGGAGGCACATTATCACCTCGGCGGTGGAGCACCCGGCCGTCCTTGAATCCTGTGCCGTGCTCGAGAAGTGGGGCTTCTCGGTGACGGTTCTGCCCGTCGACGGGGAGGGGATGCTCGACCTGGAAGAGCTCCGGCGAACGATCCGCCCCGACACGATTCTCGTCTCGCTGATGCACGCCAATAACGAGACGGGGGTTCTCTTCCCCCTCGATCAGGTCGGAGTCCTCCTGAAGGAACGGGGAATCCTTTTCCACACCGATGCGGTGCAGTCCTTCGGAAAAGTCCCACTCGATGTTCGGCGTGTCTGCCTTGACCTGGTCTCTCTCTCTGCTCACAAGATCTACGGGCCCAAGGGGGTTGCGGCGCTCTACGCGAGGCGGGGGGTGCGCCTTCATCCTCTCCTGCGGGGGGGAGGGCAGGAACGGGGTCGCCGGGCGGGGACCGAGAATGTGCCGGCGATCGTCGGCCTGGAGGAGGCGGCGCGGATCATGGCCCTCGAAATGCCGCACGAAGGGGAGCGCATCTGCCGGCTCCGGGACCGACTGGAGGCGGGGGTGTTGGCCCGGATCGAGGAGATACGGGTGAACGGGCACAAGAGTCCTCGCCTGCCCCACACGTCGAATCTGGCCTTCGATGGGATAGAGGCCCAGACGCTGGTCGCGGCGCTCGACCTGGAGGGGGTCGCGGTCTCGGCTGGATCGGCGTGCCACGTGGGGAGTGTGCAGCCCTCCCATGTGTTGCGGGCGATGCGGCTCAGTCCGGCGCGGCTCGAGGGGAGCATTCGCGTCTCCTTGGGGCGGCCCACCCGTGATACAGACATCGATCACGTGCTCGAGATTCTTCCGCCTCTCGTGGCGAGGTTGCGTGAGCATGCGTCTGCCGCGAGGTAAGGAGGTCCTCTTGGCGGTCTCAGATGTGGATGATAGTAGCAGTCCGGAGCAGAACGTCCGCCAGCGGCTACTCGATATCTTTCAGCGGGAGGGAAAGGTGACCGAGCGAGACCTCCTGCGGATATCGGCGATGACCGGGGTGGATTATTTCACCGTCTCGAAAACCCTGGAGGAGATTCTCCTCCACCGGGCAGAGGGACAGGGTTCACAGGAAGAGTAGTGCGTCGCCAGCACGGCTCCCTCCAACGGGTTTTCTGATCACTCACGGGAACACGCGTCTCGGGGCGGGAAGCGATGAAAGTTCACAGCTTCACGATCGGGCCTCTCGAGACCAATGCGTATCTGGTCGTCGATGAAGTGAGCCAGCAGGCGTTGCTCATCGATCCGGGCCTCGAGAGTGAGGCCATCTACGAGGTCATCATTGCGGAGGGGCTCGCGGTCTCGGCGATCGTCAACACCCACGGCCACTTTGACCATGTCTGCGGGAACGCCTTCTTTAAGGCCAAGACCGGGGCGCCTGTCCTGATTCACCGGGAGGATGCAGGGATCATGCGACAGGCGGCCGAGCAGGCACGCGCCTTTGGATTTCAGGTCGCACCCCCACCCCCACCTGATCGCCTCCTCGACGAGGGGGATGAGGTGGTAATGGGGGGAGAGCGCATGCGGGTCCTCCACACCCCTGGCCATACCCCCGGAGGGATCTGCCTCCACGGGGAAGGGGTGGTCCTTGTCGGGGACGCCCTCTTCGCTGGTTCCATTGGAAGAACCGACCTGCCGGGAGGGTCGACTGAGGTCCTGCTGGCCTCTATCCGAACGAAACTCCTCTCCCTTCCCGATGACACCGTCGTCTATCCAGGCCATGGGCCCCAGACCACGATCGGCGCGGAGCGGGTCCATAATCCGTTCTTGACTGGTCGTGGAGGGATGCCCCTGCTCCTCTATGACGCGTGAAGCGCTGAGGTCCGGGAAATCTCATGGGTGTCGAAGAGCACAGGCAAGCCGCCGAGGGGATCAGACAGATCTCCTTCGCTGTGATCACCGTCAGCGACAGTCGGGATGAGGTCGGGGATGAGTCGGGGAAGCATATCCGGGATCGCATGGAGAAGGATGGGCATCGGCTGGTCAGGTACCGGTTGTTGAAAAATGACCTCGGGGCCATTCAGCAGGAGGTCATGGACCTGGTGGAGGGCAAGGTGGGGTGTATCGTCACTACAGGAGGGACCGGGCTCGGCCGCCGGGATCTCACCATCGAAGCGGTGACCCCCCTCCTCGACAAATCCCTCGGTGGCTTTGGCGAGCTCTTCCGTCATCTTAGCTTCCAAGAGGTGGGGGCGGCCGCCTTCATGAGTCGGGCTACCGCCGGGATCTCTCGGCAGACCCTCATCTTCTGTCTGCCCGGCTCCATCAAGGCCGTGCGGTTGGCCCTCGAGCGGCTGATCCTCCCCGAACTCAAGCACTTAGTTCGGGAAGTGCATCGGTAATAGTGGGGAGAGGGATGCCGATCTTTGAATACCTGTGTCAGGGCTGTGGAACCTACTTTGAACAACTCATGATGAGCCGAGAGGCAGCCGTGAGCTGTCCTACGTGTCAGAGCCCCGATGTGGCGAAGCAGTTTTCTGCCTTCAGCATGAAGGCCGCTGCAGGCTTTTCCGGCTCGATGGGAGCAGGCTGCGATTGTGCTCCGAGCGGCTGAGGGACGTGTAACTGACCCGGCGTGTCCGGGTGAGGGAACCAGGGCGGGAGATCTCCCGCCCTTTGCTATTGTTGGGTAGGATTGAACCCTTCCAGCCTGGCCTTCATCTCTTGCAAGAACTGGCCCGCCATAGCGCCGTCGATGACCCGGTGGTCGAACGAGAGACAGAGATAGGCCAGCGACCGGATGGCGACATGGTCGTCGACCACGATCGGCCGCTTGGTCACGGCTCCGATCCCGAGGATGCCCGCCTGGGGCTGCACGAGAATCGGGGTGGCCAGGAGGATGCCGGAAACCCCCAGGTTATTCACCGTAAAGGTCCCCCCCTGAACCTCCATCGGTGTGAGCCGCTTCTCGCGGGCGCGGCGGGCCAGGTCGTCGGCCTGCCGGGCGATCTCCGCGAGAGTGAGGCCCTCTGCCGCTTTGAGGACCGGGACGATGAGACCCTCCGGGAGCGCGACGGCGATCCCAATATTGATCTCGCGCTTGAGCACGATCCGATCATGCTCCACCCAGGCGTTGAGCCACGGGTGCTTCGTGAGAGCCCGCACCGTGGCCTGGATGATGAAGGGGAGGAAGGTCAGGGGCGAGCCCCACCGCTCCGCGAAGGCCGCTTTTTCCCGCTCCCGGAACTCTACGATGGTGGTCATGTCCACCTCGAGGATCGCGGTGGCGTGGGCGGCGGTCTGTTTGCTCCGCACCATGTGCTCGGCGATGGCGCGCCGCATCGGCGTGAAGGGGACGACGTCCTCATCCCCGCTCGGGGCGGTGCCCGCCCCCCGCGCTGCGAGATAGGCCAGGATATCCTGCTTCGTCACGCGGCCGCCCTGGCCTGTCCCCCGGATCTTGTGAACCTCTGCAGGTGTCAGGCCCTGCCGCTCTGCGAGCTCGAGGACGGCGGGTGAAAGCCAACGGGCTGTCTTCTCGGGCGACCGCACTGTCTCCGGGGTGAGTGCCGATGGGGTGGTCCCGGCGGGCGGTCGATCCGGTTCCGGGCCTTCAATTGTCGCCAGTGACGTTCCGACCGGTACCGTCTCGCCGGCCCGCACGCGGATGCGGGAGAGGATCCCGGCTCCCGGTGACGGGATCTCGACGTCGATCTTATCGGTGTTGATGGTGAGGAGGGCTTCGTCCTTTTCAATCCGCTCGCCTTCCTGCTTGAACCACTGGAGGACGGTCCCCTCGGCGACGCTCTGCCCCATCTGCGGCATCACCACCTCAATGGCCATCACCCTTACCTCGTTGACCGCTAGGACGCTAGGAGGCTGGCATGCTGGAACGCTCTGAGCCTTCTAGCCTTCTAGCATACTAGCGTGCTAGCCATCAACTCTGAACCCTGAACTATGAACCATGAGCTAATACGAGGCGAGGTCCTTGAGCTTGGAGGCGATCTTCGCGGCATTGGGGAGGTAAAAGTCCTCGAGGGGGGAACTGAAGGGCACGGGGGTGTGAGGGGCGGTGAGTCGCATGACGGGTGCGTCAAGGTGACGGAAAGCCTCTTGGGCAATGACGGCGGCAATCTCCGCCCCGATCCCGCACACCTGGGGTGCCTCATGGACGATCAGGGTCTTGCCGGTCTTTTTCACCGAAGCGAGAATCGTCTCGGTGTCCAAGGGGTACAGTGTTCGGAGGTCGACCAGCTCGACCTCGATCCCCTGCGCGCTCATTTGGTCAGCCGCCTCCAGCCCCTGCTGCACCATCGCCCCGTAGGTGATCAGAGTGATATCGCTCCCCTGCCGCTTGACCTCCGCCTCCCCCAGGGGGAGCACGTATTCCCCTGACGGCACCTCGCCTTTGGCGTGGCGGTACAGATACTTGTGCTCACAGTAGATCACCGGGTTGGGATCTCGGATGCTCGCCTTCAGCAGTCCCTTGGCGTCATATGGGGTGGACGGCGCGACAACCTTGAGACCAGGAGAGTGGACGAACCAGGCCTCGGGGCATTGGGAGTGGAAGGGGCCCGCATGCAGCCGACCGCCGTACGGGGCGCGGATGACCATCGGGACAGGCTCTCTCAGTCGGTAGTGATGCTTGGCGGCCATATTGACGATCTGGTCAAACGCACAGGAGATGAAATCGGCGAATTGCATCTCCACCACCGGCCGCATCCCCATCAGGGCAGCGCCGATGGCCGCGCCGACAAACCCCGACTCCGCTAGGGGCGTGTCGATGACGCGCTCTTCGCCGAACTTTTCGAGAAAGCCTTTGGTGATCTTGAAGGCCCCCCCGTACGCGCCGATGTCCTCCCCCAGGAGGAAGACCCGCTCATCCTGGTCCATCTCCTCCCACAGGGCCTGGCGGATTGCCTCGAGGTATGTGATCTCTTCCATCCTCGTCAACCCTCGGCTGTCAGTCGGCAGTGATCGGTCTCCTCCCGGCGGAGGGGCGGGCAGGCGGGCTGTTGAGCGTGGATGGCCCCTCAAGTAGCGAAGACCCCCTCGAGGGCCTCATGCGCATCGGGCAGGGGACTCTTCTCCGCAAAATCGACCGCGTCTTCGATCTCCTTGAGCACCCGGACCTGAACCGCCCTCATGGATTCTTCCGGCACCTCGCGCTCGCGAAGGGTCCTCTCGAAGCGCTGGATGGGGTCTTTACGGCGCCACTCCTCGAGGAGTTCCCGAGGCACGTAGGAGGCATCATCGTGTTCCGCATGGCCCCGCATGCGCATGGTCTCACACTCGATGAAGGTCGGCCCTCCGCCACTTCGGGCTCGCACCGCGGCCTCCCTGGTCGCCTCGTAGACGGCCAGGACATCGTTGCCGTCGATGATCCGTGTGGGAAAGCCGTAGGCCTTGGCCCGATCGGCGACATGCGGGACCGCCATCTGTCGGGAGAGGGGGACGGAGTAGGCGTATTGATTATTATGGCAGATGAAGACGATGGGGAGAGTCAGGACGGCGGCCAGGTTGAGTCCCTCGTGGAAATCGCCGCGGCTCGATGCGCCGTCACCAAAATACGCGACGGCGATGCGAGGCTCCCGTCGAATCTTAAAGGCCAACGCCGCGCCTGCGGCCACGGGGATCCCATCGGCCATCGGGCTGATGAAGCCGATGATGTGGCGACTGAGGTCACCGAAGTGGACATTACCGTCCTTGCCTCGCGTGAGTCCCGTGCGTCGCCCCAGGTACTGGGCCATGTATTCCTTCGGCTGCACCCCCTTGACGAGGTGGGCGCCGAGGTCTCGGTGGCTTGGGGCAATAACGTCCCGGGACTCCAGCGCACACGCGCTTCCGACGGAGATCGCCTCTTCCCCGCTGCCGACATAGCAGCCCCCGAGGATCCTTCCCTGGCGGTACAACTTGGCGACCCGGTCCTCGAGGCCCCGGGTCAAGAGGAGGTAATAATAGAACTTCAGCAGATCCTCGGTCCCCACGCTCACGGCAGGACCCTCCTCGTTCCGAGCATGATTCCACACAACGGATGAAATTGCAACTGCCGTGCCACGAAAGTTGACCCCAGGCCAGCCCCCTGCTCCGCGCCCTCCATCGGCCCGGTGACCGAGGGGCGTGCGATATGTCCAGGACAAAAGTGTGTCGGGAGGCCTCGGTGGCTGGTTTGCAGTCTTTCACATGAGGGCAAAAAGTGCTTGACAGTCCTTCGCACTTGAATAATATAGGGGGGTTAAAATTTAACACCGTGCATGGAATATGAACCGTCAGTCACACGAAGCCGCTTCTGATGGGGCTTCGTGAGCTGTGGGTCCATGGTGACGGGGCGGGAGCAGCGCGGATCATGAGTGATCCAGACAAAACATCTAAGCTCGATTCCCTCCAAAAAACCATGAGGCGCATCTCAGGTCAATTTTCTAAGAGCGAGGGTCCTCCTGCCAGAGGCGCCGAAAAATCCGCCCCCGAGATCGACGCCCTCCAGGCCCAGGTGAAGGGGCTCGAGGAGGAGCTGTACCAGGTCCGCCGCCGGCTCGAGCAGGTGCCGCGGGAGTTCGAGCTGTTGCGGGCGCGCCTGCAGCAGAGCCGGGAGCAGCTCGAGCAAGCCCAGCGGCAGAACGAACGGCTCGTCCAGACCCTGACCCAGGCGAAGGAGCAGATCGGCGCGCTGAAGGAAGAGGTGGAGAAGCTCACGGCCCCCCCGGCCTCCTACGGGATCTTCGCCGGGGTGAACGCCGACGGGACCGTGACGGTCTGGACCGGGGGGCGCAAGCTCAAGGTCAACTGCCACCCGGGCCTCGACCCGCAGACGCTGCAACCAGGCCAGGAGCTCATCCTGAACGAGGCGCTCAACATCATCGAGGCGAAGGCCTTCGAGGTGCAGGGCGAAGTCGTCCACTTCAAGGGGTCGCTCGAGGGGGGCCGCGCGCTCATCCACCTCCGGGCCGATGAAGAGCGGGTGGCCGAGCTGGCGGGGCCGCTCGCCGCCCTCGCGCTGAAAGCCGGCGACCCCCTCCTCTACGACGGCCGCTCGGGCTACGTGCTGGAGCGGCTGCCCCGGGGCGAGGTCCACGACCTCCTCCTCGAGGCGGTGCCGGATGTGAGCTACGCCGACATCGGGGGCTTGGACGCCCAGATCGAGACGATCCGGGACGCGCTCGAGCTCCCGCACCTCTACGCGGACTACTTCCGTCAGCACAAGCTCCAGCCCCCGAAGGGGGTCCTCCTCTACGGGCCCCCGGGCTGCGGCAAGACGCTCATCGCGAAGGCGGTGGCCCACTCCCTCGCCCAGCAGTTGAGCCAGCAGACCGGCAAGGCCGTCACCGGCTACTTCATCAACATCAAGGGCCCCGAGCTCCTGAACAAGTACGTCGGGGAGACCGAGCGGAAGATCCGGGAGATCTTCCAGCGGGCCCGGGAGAAGGCGAAGGAGGGGATGCCGGTCGTCATCTTCTTCGACGAGATGGACAGCCTCTTCCGGACGCGGGGCTCGGGGATCTCCTCGGATGTGGAATCCACCATCGTCCCGCAGTTCCTCGCCGAGCTCGACGGGGTGGAAGGGCTCACGAACGTCATCGTGGTCGGGGCCTCGAACCGCCAGGACCTCATCGACCCGGCCGTGCTCCGGCCCGGCCGCTTCGACGTCAAGATCAAGATCGACCGGCCGCACCAGGAGGCGGCGCACGAGATCTTCA
>LDXR01000005.1 GCA_001443495.1 candidate division NC10 bacterium CSP1-5
CATCCAGGAAGATCGTTCCCCTATCGGCCAGCTCGAACCTCCCCGGCTTGTCTTTGATGGCTCCGGTGAACGCACCCCTCACATGCCCGAAAAGCTCGCTCTCGAGAAGCCCCTCGGGGAGCGTAGCACAGCTGACCGTAATAAACGGGCCCTCCTTCCGGTGGCTCACGCCGTGGATGGTGGATGCGAGGAGCGCCTTGCCGGTCCCACTGTCCCCCTGAATTAGGACCGTCACGTCGCTCTTGGCCACGACCTGAATCAGGTTGAAGACCTCTTGCATTTTGGCACTTCTGCCGACCATCTCCCCGAGGCGCTCGCGTCGCTGCAGCGTTCGCAGCCTCCCTTCCTGACGCGCGATCTCCTCTTCGCTCCGATGAAGCGCATCGAGAAGACCCAGGACGGGGCGGATATCCCGGATGGACAGGATCACTCCGATCTTCTCCCCGGCCTCATTTTTGAGGAGGGAGGTACAGATCGAGACGGGGATTCGCCTCCCCAGCCGGTTCTGCAAGGCGACATTGAAGTTGACCGCGGTCTCGCCCCGCTCCCAGACGGCCATGACGGGGCAGTTGGTGCCGCAGATCTCGCTTCCCACCAACTCTCCGCATTTTCTCCCGAGGGCCTCCGCCTCGGCGATCCCGATCAAGGCCTCGGCGGCGGCGTTCATGCTTGTAACCCTTTCAGCCGCATCGACCGTGATGACCGCGTCGGACATGCTCCTGAGGACATCGGCAATGTGAAACGGTCGTCGTCTCACCCGGTCCATCGGACGGCCCCTGCGTGCCCCTTCTCCGGATCACCGGATTTTCTAGCCGGGCACGAACAGAATCCCACGTGCGCCATCCCCCCGTTCTAGCCATACAGACCGTGGAATGGTTGCTCCCTGCCTTCGGCCACTATGCTAAAGAAAAACGCCCTCCCGGGGTGTGCTCCGCCAGGGAGGGCGTCTAAATGCTTGGTCCGCCGTCGATTCTGCCAGTGGTGGGCCCGGGGACGACCTTCGTCCCGGTCTCATGGTTCGACTACCTACAGGAGCTCTCCCCTCTCCCTACCGATCGATCAACCTACGCGATGACGTGAAGCGTCGCGGGTATGATAGAGCGAGGACTCCTTCTAGAGGTTTCACTCAACAATATAGAAAGAGGCGCGATCCTCGTCAAGCGAAACTCTGGCTGTAGGCTCAAGAGATACTCTTGTTTCACTTCGTCCCCGCGCCCGCACCTGTACGACGCGAGTACGCCGCTTAGTAGCCCTTTTTTTGGTGGCCGGGAGGAGTGCCCTTCTTCTGCTGGCCCGGGGGGACGCAGCCCTTCTTGGCGAGGCCCGGCGGGCAGTGAGCCTTATCTTTGGGGATGGCCACGATCACAGTCGGAGGATGCGGATCGCGGATCCAGTTGCCGGCCTCGAGCTTGACCCAGGTCCCATCCTTGAGCTTCCACTGGACCCCTGCATGCCAGAACAGATCGTCACCTCGGGCATACACCCCCCACTCGGAAATGTACTGGAATCCTTCCGGTGGGCCGGCCGGAGCGCTTCCCATCCCCAGGGTGAGCAATGCGAGGACCGCTATGATAGTGATTCGCACTGTATGCATTGTGCCCTCCCTTTGCCGAAGCGATACCTTCCCTCTTCGCCCTTTCGGATTGCAATTCACGAGCCAAACGGTTTAGACTTCCTCAAACGAATTCTGGATCCACGTCGAGAAGGCTCGCGGCGAAGGTGTGGGTTATGGCCACATGGACAGAAAGGAGGGGTCTCATGACGAATCCGCCTGGAAATGGAACCGGCGGGGACACTTTGTCGTCGCTCCCCGGTAGGGGATGGGGCTGGCATGGATCTTGCTAACTTCGCCTATTACAAGGTTCTCACGGAGGCAAGATATGCCGTCCGAGGCAGCTGCAACGTTCGTCCGCTACTACCGCCGCTACCTTCGTTTCGCCCGTTATCTGTCTGTTCGCTGCACGGTTCTTGAAGACCAGGCCCGGCCAGAGACCCTCGCCGGGATCACCCGATGTGTGAATTCCGGGGGGCTCGAGATTCTTCTCCGCGAGCCCCTGCCGGTCAAAACGGCTGTGTCGGTCCAGGTCTCTGGGGGCGACCCCCTCCGCGGCTACATCGTCTCGGTCGGCAAGGCGTTCCCCACTATGCTGGGGCGCAGATTCCCGCACGGAGTGGCCTTCGAAAAGCCGGTCGATCCATCCCTGGTTCGCCAATGGGTATCTCATCCTCAAAGACGGGTCCACCGACGGGCCGAGGTCCGCTTTGGCGTCGATTACACGCATGAGGGGAGGACGGACTTTGGGATGAGTCTCAACATGTGCGAGGGGGGGATATTCATCGCGACCCAACGCCCCCTCGCGCCAGATACGGTGATTGCTCTCTGCTTCACCCTGCCCGATGCATCCAAGCCCTTGTCGGTCCGCGGGCGCGTCGCGTGGGTATCCGGCGATGAGAAAGACCCGGACGTTATTATCGGAATGGGAGTGCAGTTCGTCGACCTCGACCCTAGGGCAGTGGCCGAGATCGGCGCCCTCGTTGATCGCCTCAGCGCGGGAGCGGGCAAGCCCGGTTCCCCGTAGTGCCGTTCCACCGCACACCGCTCCGCTTTCACCCCCCGACGACCCATCTTTTTCCTTTACCCCAGAGCCGTCTCGCTCTATAATCAGGGCCTTCCGGCGCAAGGCAAGGACCCACCTCGGAGGCTTTCACCACTGCTCTGAACGATGCGGTTCGTTGAAAAGCGGGTCTCGAAAGGAGGGTCGTGACGATGCCCAGCCAGAAGATCACCCTGAGCGTGATCAAGGCCGACGTGGGGAGTTACCCCGGCCACAACCGGGTCCACCCTGCGCTCCTCGAGAAGGCCGGCGAGTCGCTCGAGGCTGCCAAGACCAAGAAGCATATCGTCGATTATTATGTGGGGCGCTGCGGGGACGATATCGACCTCATCATGACCCACCGCCACGGGGTCGATTCCGAGGCGATCCATCGCCTAGCATGGGATACCTTTATGGCCTGCACGACCGTGGCCAAGCGGCTCCACCTCTACGGCGCYGGCCAGGATCTCCTCGCCGATGCCTTTGCCGGTAATGTCAAGGGGATGGGCCCGGGCGTGGCAGAGATGGAGTTCGTGGAACGGCCGAGCGAACCGATTGTGGTCTTTATGGCGGACAAGTGCTCACCCGGCGCCTGGAATTTTCCCCTCTACCGGATGTTCGCCGATCCCTTCACGTCTGCCGGTCTCGTAATCGATCCCAAGATGCACGAGGGATTCCAGTTCAGCGTCCTGGACGCCAAGAAGGATGCCATCATCGTCCTGAAGTGCCCCGAGGAACTGTATGATCTTCTCATCTTTCTGGGGGCCTCCAACCAGTTCATGATCACCGACGTGCGCAGGCGGGCCGATGGGGAGATCGCCGCGGCCGCCTCCACGCAGAAGCTCAGCCTGATCGCCGGCAAGTACGTCGGGAAGGATGACCCGGTGATGGCGGTCCGGTGCCAGGCGGGACTCCCCGCGGTGGGCGAGGTCATGGAGGCCTTCACGTTTCCGCACCTCGTCGACGGCTGGATGCGCGGGTCCCACTGCGGGCCTCTCATGCCCTGCGCCTTTGATGAGGCAAACCCAACCCGCTTCGATGGGCCACCCCGGGTGGTGGCGGCCGGCTTCCAACTGGCCGACGGACAGCTCGTCGGGCCCGTAGACCTCTTCGATGATCCCTCCTTTGACGAGACCCGCCGAAAGGCCAATGAGGTGGCGGAGTACATGCGGCGGCACGGACCGTTCCAGCCCCACCGCCTGCCCCTGGAAGAAATGGAGTACACCACCCTCCCCCAGGTGATGGGCCGGCTCAAGGATCGGTTCAAGGCGGGCAAGCGGTAGGCTGGGGATCTCCTCAGGCCGATCCGCCCTTGATGGCTACCGACCCGGGACCCGCGATCTTCTCCACCGCGGAAACGAGCTCTGGCACCGGCCGCACCGAGAGCCCCTCGCCGGCCTCGATCACAACGGCCGTCGCTCGATCCAGGTAGAGACGGAGTCGAAGGGGGACCGGACCCCTGAAGTCCCCGACGGTCGTGTGGATCTGTCGCAAGGTCTCCCCCGAGAGGGCCTCTGCCCGAAGGGTGATCTCCAGCTCGCCTTCCGGCTGTCCTTGGAGATCGCTCAGGGGCTGGACATCTGTGAGGAGGAGCTTCACTGCCTCTTCGCCAATATCGACCTGCCCTTTCACCAGGACCGGATTATCCTTCACGAGATGGAGCATCCTGGCCCGGTACAGATCGGGGAAGGCGATGGATTCCACGGACCCCTGCAGATCCTCGAGGGTGACAAAGGCCATGCGATCACCGCTCTTGGTGGCGATCTCCTTCACGGCCGTGATGATGGCACAGAGGGCGACCATCTCCTTGTCCCGGAGGCTCCCGAGCTCTTCGGTGGTGGCTGTAGCATGACGTTTGCGGACGGCCTCGTATGCGGTCAGGGGATGGCCGGTGATGTAGAAACCGAGGATCTCCCGCTCGGCGGTGAGGCGCTGGGCGTGAGACCATTCCGGCATGTCGGAGAGCTGTGGCGTCTTTGCCCGCCCCGCCCCGCCCTCCAACATCTCCAGGAGAGAGACCTGCCCCTTCGCCCGATCCCGGAGGAGAACCGAGGCGGCCTCCATGGCCTGATCGACGGCCGCCATCAGCTGAGACCGGTGATAGCCGAACGAGTCAAAGGCCCCACACTTGATCAGGCTCTCGACCACCCGCTTGTTGACCAGCCGGAGATCCACCCGCTCGCAGAAGTCATGTAGGCTGCTGAACTTCCCCCCCGTGAGCCGGGCATTCAGGATCGACTGGATGGCCGTCTCTCCCAGATTCTTGACCGCCACGAGTCCGAAGCGAATCTTGTCCCCCACCACCCGGAAGGTGCTCCCCGACTCGTTGACGTCCGGCGGAAGGATCTCGATCCCCATCTGCTGGCACTCCTCGATGTACTTCACCGTCTTGTCCGTGTCCCCCATTTCCGACGTGAGGAGGGCCGCCATGAACTCCATCGGATAGTTGGCCTTGAGATAGCCGGTCTGGTAGGCCACCACCGCGTAGGCAGCGGCATGAGATTTGTTGAAGCCGTAGCCGGCAAACTGGGCCATGAGATCAAAGATCCTCTCGGCCTTGGCCCTGGGGACATGCCGGGTCACCGCCCCCTCGACGAACTTCTCTCGCTGCCGGTCCATCAGCTCGGGGTTCTTCTTGCCCATGGCCCGGCGCAGGATATCCGCCTCGCCCATGGTGAACCCGGCCATCTCGCTGCCGATCTGCATCACCTGCTCCTGGTAGACCATCACCCCGTACGTCTCCTTCAGGTATTTCTCCATGAGCGGATGGTCGTAGTTGATCTTCACGCGCCCGTGACGCCGGTTGATGAAGTCCGGGATCATCTCCATGGGGCCCGGCCGATACAGCGCTACGAGGGCGATGACATCCTCCAGGCGTTCTGGCCTCAGGCGCCGCAACAGATCCCGCATCCCCGCCGACTCCAACTGGAAGACGCCTGAGGTCCTCGCCTCCGACAGGAGCTGGAAGGTCTTCGCGTCGTCGAAGGGGATCTGATCGGCCTGCAGCTCAACTCCCCGAGTCTCGTCGAGGAGCTTGAGCGTGTTGGCGATCACCGTGAGCGTCCGCAGGCCCAGAAAGTCCATCTTGAGGAGACCGATCCTTTCGATGGCCCCCATGGCATACTGGGTCGTGATCTCCCCTTTGGCCCCCCGGTAGAGCGGGACATGCTCGATGAGAGGTTCTCCCGAGATCACCACGCCGGCCGCGTGGGTGGACGCATGGCGGGTCAGCCCCTCGAGCGATCTGGCAATCTCCCACAGATCGTTCACCTCAGGCCGGAAACGGACGGCCTCGCGCAGCGGCGGGCTCTGCGCGATGGCCTCGTCCAGGCTGATGTTGAGGACATTGGGGACCATCTTGGCAATCTGGTCCACCTCGCCGTAGGGCATCCCCAGGGCGCGCCCCACGTCCCGGATCACCGCCTTCGCCCCCAAGGTCCCAAAGGTGATGATCTGGGCGACGTTCTCCTTGCCATATTTCTGGGCGACGTACCCGATGACCTCCTCCCGGCGATCGTCGGCGAAGTCGATATCCATGTCGGGAGGTGAGATGCGCTCGGGATTGAGGAACCGCTCGAAGAGGAGGCCGTAGCGCAATGGATCGATATTGGTGATGCCCAGCGCGTAGGCCACCAGGCTTCCGGCAGCGGACCCTCGGCCCGGCCCGACCGCGATCCCGCGCTCTTTCGCGAAGCGGATGAAGTCCCAGACGATCAAGAAATATCCGGCAAAGCCGATCTTCTCGACCACCTCGAGCTCTCGGGCGAGACGGCCCTTCGCCTCTTCCGTGATCTGACCGTACCGCTCATTCAGGCCGCGCCAACTGCACTCGGCCAGATAGCTATCCAGGGTGTGCCCCGGGGGTTCCTGATAGCGCGGCAGGTGGATCTTGTCGAACTCCAGCTGGAGGTTGCACCGCTCGGCGATCGCCACCGTGTTCAGGAGCGCCTCAGACAACTCCGGAAAGAGGTCCGCCATCTCTCGCGGACTCTTGAAGTAGAACTGATCCGAGGCAAAGCGCAGGCGATCCCGGTCGGCCACCGTCTTGCCGGTCTGGATGCACACGAGCGCGTCATGGGCCTTGTGATCTCCCGCGTTCARGTAATGGACATCGTTGGTGGCGACGACAGGCACCTCCAGTCTCTTGGCCATCCGGAGGAGGCCTTGATTGACCGCTCGCTGGGACTCGATGCCGTGAAACTGGAGCTCCAAGAAATAGTTCTCCCGGCCAAACAGATCCCGGTGCCAGGCGGCAACCTCACACGCCTTCTCCTCCTCTCCGTGCGCCAGCAGTTGGCAGACCTCACTATTGAGACAGCCGCTGAGCGCCAGGAGTCCCTCGTGATATTGGGCCAGGAGCTCCTTATCGATCCGCGGCTTGTAGTAGAAGCCTTCGAGATATCCCGCGGTCACCAGCTTGATCAGATTCTTGTATCCGGTCCGGTCCCTCACCAAGAGGGTCAGGTGGTTCGCCCCCTCATACTGCCCATCCTGGGGATAACGCTCGAGGCGCGATCCGGGAGCGACATAGACCTCACACCCGATGATCGGCTTGATCCCCTCCTTCTGGGGGAGCCGGTAAAAGTCGATGGCGCCGAAGAGGTTGCCATGGTCCGTGACGGCCAGCGCGGGCATCTTGAATTCCTGCGCCTTCCGCACCAGCTTCTCGAGATGGCACGCCCCATCCAGCAGGCTATACTGGCTGTGGACATGCAGATGCACGAAGTCCGCGCGCGGCATCACCCCTCCTCCCTGAGCACCGCCCTCGCCCCCGCCCGGACGAGGCCGGCTACTCCCATTCGATGGTGCTGGGGGGCTTACTGGAGATGTCGTAGACGACCCGGTTCACTCCCCTGACTTCGTTGATGATCCGATTAGAGATCAGCCCGAGGACCTCGAACGGAATCCTGGCCCAATCCGCGGTCATCCCATCCTCGGACGTGACCGCCCGGAGGCCCACCACATTCTCGTAGGTCCGCGCATCGCCCATGACCCCCACGCTTTTCACCGGCAGGAGGACGGCAAAGCCCTGCCAGAGGCCCCGAGTGAGCCCCGCACGTCTGAGCTCCTCGTCGACAATGGCGTCCGCCGCCCGGAGGATCTCCAGGCACTCTTCTGTCACCTCGCCGAGGACGCGGACGGCAAGGCCCGGACCGGGGAATGGATGACGCCAGAGGATCGTTTCTGGAAGGCCGAGGTCCTTCCCGACCTCCCGCACCTCATCCTTGAAGAGATCGCGCAGCGGCTCGATCAGCCGGAACGTCATAGTGCCGGGGAGCCCGCCCACGTTATGGTGGGTCTTGATGGTGGCGGAAGGGCCGCGGACCTGTTGGCTCTCGATCACATCCGGATAGAGGGTTCCCTGCGCGAGAAACGCGAAGCGGCCCAACCGGCGCGCCTCCTCCTCAAAGACCTGGATGAACTCGGCCCCGATGATCTTGCGCTTCTCCTCAGGATCCGTCACCCCCTTGAGCGCGCGGAGAAAGCGATCCGAGGCGTCGACGGCGACGACCTGGAGTTTCAGATGTTCCCGAAACGTCCGCAGCACCGACTCCGCCTCCCCTTGGCGGAGGAGGCCGTTATCGACAAAGACAGAGACCAGACGATCGCCGATGGCCCTGTGAACCAACAGCGCCGCGACGGAGGAATCCACCCCCCCACTCAGCGCGCACAGCACCCGCTCCCCTCCGACTTTCTCACGGATCCCCTCGACGGCCTTCTCAATGAAGGATCGCATAGTCCATGTCGGCGAACACCCGCAGATCCTGAGGACGAAGTTCTCGAGGATCTGCCGCCCCCCCGGCGTGTGAATCACCTCCGGATGAAACTGGACGGCGTACCACGGGCGGCTCCTGTGCCGCATGGCAGCGGAGGGGGCGTTCTCCGTATGCGCGATGGCGGCCCACTCGGGGGGAAGGGCCAGGATCCTGTCCCCGTGGCTCATCCAGGCGATCGTGTCGGATCCCAGTCCCGCCAGAAGGTCCGAGGCGTCGTCAATACGGAGTTCGGCCCTGCCGTACTCCCTGACCTGGGCCGCATCGACCTTCCCACCCAGCAGGTGGGCCAGGACCTGCATCCCGTAGCAGATCCCCAGGACAGGCCGCTCCAGCGCCAGCACCTCTCGATCCAGGAGGGGGGCATCCCGATCGTAGACACTGGCCGGACTCCCGGACAGGATGATCCCCTTTGGACTACACTGTCGGATGAGCTGGATCGGCGCGGTGCAGGGAAGGATCTCACAGTAGACTCGGCACTCCCGGACCCGCCGAGCGATGAGTTGGGTGGTCTGCGAGCCAAAGTCAAGGATCAGGATCGTGTCAGTCATGGGCATTGAGCGGTGGAACACCGACCCGCATCCCGCCGCTACTATTACAAACGCATTTCATCCTGTGACAATGGAACATTAGACCATTAGACCGCAATGGAGCACCCTTACCCCATTATGCTATTGCTCTATTGCTCCATTGCTCCAAAGTAAACGCACGTGGTGCGTTTACTTTAGCTCTCCATGCGGTAGTTCGGCGCTTCCTTCGTGATGATCACGTCATGGACGTGCGACTCCCGGAGGCCGGCATTCGTGATTCTGGCAAAGCGGCCATTCCGCCTGAGCTCCTCCACGCTGCGGCAACCGCAGTACCCCATGCCGGACTTCAGGCCCCCCACCAACTGGTAGACGTTCGCGGCCAGCGTTCCGCGGAACGGGACCCGCCCCTCGATCCCCTCGGGGACCAGCTTGCCCTCCTCGGCCTCCTGCTCCTGAAAGTAGCGATCCCGTCCCCCGCGCTGCATCGCCCCAAGCGATCCCATCCCACGGTACACCTTGTAGCTTCGGCCCTGATAGATCACGGTCTCTCCGGGGCTCTCTTCCGTGCCGGCGAACAGCCCCCCGATCATCACGGCGTGGGCCCCCGCGGCGATGGCCTTTGTGATGTCTCCCGAGTACTTCACCCCGCCATCAGCGACGATGGGAACCCCGCGCCGATCGCTGACTGTTGCGCAGTTGGCAATGGCGGTAATCTGAGGGACCCCTGCGCCCGCCACGACCCGCGTCGTACAGATCGACCCGGGCCCGATTCCGACCTTGATCCCGTCGACCCCCGCTTCGATTAGATCCTCCGCGCCCTCGGCGGTGGCCACGTTGCCCGCGATGACCTCCGCTTGCGGAGAGGACCTCTTGATCCAGCGGACGGTCTCGATGACTGGCTGAGAGTGGCCATGGGCGGTGTCCACCACGACGATGTCCACCCCCGCCTTCAGGAGGAGGGGGACCCGAGCCTCGGCATCCTCCTCGACGCCCACCGCTGCCCCAACCCGGAGTCGTCCCAGGTCGTCTTTACAGGCGTTCGGGTACCTCCGGCGCTTTTCGATATCCTTGATCGTGATGAGCCCCTTCAGCCTGAACTGTTCGTCTACGACCGGGAGCTTCTCAATCCGATGGCGGTGGAGGATCTCCTTCGCCTCCTCCAGAGAGGTCCCGACAGAAACGGTGACGAGGTGATCCTTCGTCATCACCCCCGAGATGGGGAGGTCGAGCTTCGTTTCAAACCTGAGGTCCCGGTTGGTCAGGATTCCGACCAGCCTGCCATCCTCATCAGTCACCGGCACGCCTGAGATGTGGTAGTGCTCCATGATCGCGAGCGCCTCGTGGATCTTCTGGGTCGGACGGACGGTGATGGGATCGACGATCATCCCGCTCTCAGACTTCTTCACCTTATCCACCTCTGACGCCTGTCTTTCCGCCGAGAAGGCCCGGTGGATGATCCCGATCCCCCCCTCGCGAGCCAGGGCAATGGCCAATCGCGCCTCGGTCACCGTGTCCATGGCTGCGGAGACGAGGGGGACATTGATCCGGATGCGCGTCGTGAGCATGGTGGAGATATCTACTTCGCGGGGGTGGACATCCGATCTGGCCGGAACGAGCAGGACGTCGTCAAAGGTCAGCGCCTCTTCGAGCGGCCCGTGTAGCATTGGTCCTCTCCTCTCCCGTCCCCACGATTTGGTGTTGTGTCCCCTAATCTACCCCAATATCTAGCGCCCGTCAACGTCTTTGAGCCGAGAAGATATTAATACAAACGCATTTCATCTTGTGACAATCGAGCAATAGAACATTAGACCGCAATGGGGCATTGCGCCTCCAACATCACTCTATTGTTCCACTGCTCCATTGCTCCAAAGTAAACGCACTTTGTGCGTTTACTTTAGATCCCCATGGCATCCTTGGCCGCATGCAGGGTCTCACGCGCCACCTTCCGGGCCCGCTCCGTCCCCGCGACGAGAATGTCCTCCACCTGCCCGACTCGCTCGGCGAGCGCCACCCGCCGCTCATAGATCGGGGTGAGGACCGGAAGCATGTGCGTGAGCAGGACCCCCTTGCAGTCGAGACAGCCAATGGCCGCCGTCCGGCACCCTGGAACCACATAGCTCTCCCGCTCCGCCTTCGGCGTAAAAATCTTATGGAGGTCGTAGACCGGGCAGACGTCAGGGTTGCCTGGATCGGTCCGACGGACGCGAGCCGGGTCGGTGACCATCGGCTTGATCTTCTTCTCAACCGCCTCAGGAGGGTCCGACAGGTAGATGCAATTGTCGTAGCTCTTGGACATCTTGCGACCGTCGGTCCCTGGAATCTTGGGAAACTCGGTGAGCATCGCCTCGGGGATGGTGAAGACCGGCTTATAGAGATGATTGAACCGGCGGGCGATCTCGCGGGTCAGTTCGATGTGGGGCAGCTGGTCCACCCCCACCGGGACAAAGTTGGCCTGATAGATCAGGATGTCTGCCGCCTGCAGGACGGGGTAGCCGAGGAACCCGAACGTGCTGAGGTCCCTGTTGGTCATCTCTTGCAGCTGCTCCTTGTACGTGGGATTCCGCTCGAGCCACGGGAGGGGGGTGATCATGGAGAGAAGGAGGTGGAGCTCTGCATGTTCCGGGAGGCGGGATTGCACAAAGAGAACCGCCCTCTCGGGGTCGATGCCTGCACTCAACCAGTCGAGGACAATCTCGCGGATGTATTCTTTGAGGTGGCTGGTATCGGCATAGTCAGACGTCAGGGCGTGCCAGTCCGCCACAAAGAAATAGCATTCGTACTCATCCTGCAGCCGCCTCCAGTTCTCCAGGGCCCCCAAGAGATGGCCCAGATGAAGCCGCCCTGTAGGCCGCATGCCACTCAGGACCCGTCCCTTGCGTATCCGGTTCCTCAGCACACCCTCCGTAACGTCGGCACTGCCCCAAGCAGCCAGATCACTGGCGGAATCGCGCCGCCCACCGCCCCGGAAAGATGAGGCCGAGCAGCACGATCACCCCGGGGTGTTCCATGCCTCGATGCCTCAGCGTCGGTGTGAGCCCCAAGAGACCCGACAGGACCTGACTCCCGTCAAGGGGGAAATGGGAGTGATGGCGGATTGGAAAGACGCTATCAAACGGGCCGCCCTTTGTCAATCGGCGCGAACTCAGTGGGGCCGGCCGAAGCGCTGCCGCACGAGCGCGATCTCCTCCTCGCGGCTCTTCAGGTGTCCATCTAACCGCCCCCTGAGCAACATGTCCATGATCCGGCGGTAGGTGGGGCCTGGGACGAAGCCGAACTCTTTCAGGTCCCGGCCGGTGAGCGCGGGCTTCACGAAGGCCAGGCGGGTGAGATAGCGCTCGACCCTGCGCCTGACCCTTCCCGATCCAGCCCAGAGCAAAAGACGCGACTCGGGCGAGGCGCGATCCAGGAGATGTCGAAGACGGCTCGCCCCAAGCCGCCCCCCTTCCAACTGCCTTTGAAGCAGCGGAAGGCCCCTGAGTTCCCCCATCAGCGCCGCCAAGGGTGGGCCTTTGAGTCCGAGACGTCCTCCGACCCGGCGACGAACCCGGGCAGGGACCGATCGCAGAAGCATGAGGACATAGACTCGCCACAACTCAGGCCGCGGGGAGACCCCCAGGTGGCGGTAACGTTGCCAGCCCCGGCGAACGCGTCTCATCTGGGCCACCGCGCGGAGATCAAGGGTCAGGGCGGGGTCCAGTGCCCTCAGGACCCCAAGTCCCTCAAGCATCTTCAACACCGCCTCGGGGGCAGCCTCGTGGAGCACCAACTGCATTTCCCGGAACAGCCGATCCCCCGAGAGCCGCTGCAGCATGCTCTCCGCCAGGGCGCTCTCGATACGGCGCCGGTCCCGGACGCTGAAGCGGAGGCGATACCGAGCGGCGTACCGGGCTCCCCGCAGGATCCGCGTGGGATCATCCCGGTAGCTCTCGTCATGGAGGGCCCTCAGGCGCCTTCCCCTGAGGTCCGTGAGTCCGCCGAAGGGATCGAGCAGTTCCCCGCCCCCCGAGGCGAGCCGGACCGCCATCGCATTGATGGTGAAGTCCCGGCGGAAGAGATCCTCGTCAATCGTTGCTGGAAACACCTGAGGAAGAGCGGCCGGATGGCGGTACTGTTCCCGCCTGGCGGTGACCACATCAAGGCGCAGGCCGTCTTGAAGGATGAGGGTGGCCGTTCCAAACCGAGGGTGAATCGTGACCCGTGCTCCCAGCGAGGCAGCCAGCGCCTCCGCATACGGCACGGCATTGCCCGCCACGGTAATGTCCAGGTCCGTGCCGGGAGACCCCAGGATCAGATCCCGCACCGGCCCCCCCACGAGATACACCGATACTCCCCGCCGCTCTCCGAGCACTGCGGCGGCCTCGAGCACCTCTTGCTGTCGGCGCGGCAGGCGCCTCAGAAGCCGTGGCGCCCGAACCCGAGGAATGGGCCGCATCACTCAAGAAAGGCGAGAGGGTCTTTGGCCTTGGCGTTCTGCCGGATCTCGAAGTGGACGTACGGAGTCTCGGCGATCCCGGTCATTCCCACCTTGGCGATGACGTGCCCTCTGCCCACCCTCTCCCCCCTCTTCACGAGATTCACCTGATTGTGGGCATACACCGTGGCGAACCCCCCGTCATGATCGATGACGATCAGGTTGCCGTAGTCGCGCAGATCCGCCCCGCTGTAGATCACCTTTCCCCGCTCTGCCGCCCGAATCGGGGTCCCCTGCGGCACGGCGATGGCAATCCCGTTATTCTTGAGCTCATTCTCGCCCCCGAAACGGGCAATGATCTTTCCCTTCACCGGCCACGCGAACTGGACCCGCGCAGGCGTTGTTTCTCGCGCCGGAAGCTGCCGCTCGAGCATCGCTGTCTCTTCCGACCGGTAACTGGGAACCTCCAGGACCCGCCGCGCCCCAGGAATGAAGAGACGATCCCCGACCTCAATATCTGCAGGATCGGCGATCCGGTTGACCCGGCTCAGCTCCGCGACCCCTACCCCATAGGTCTTGGCGATCCGGAAAAGGGTCTGGCCCGGACGGACTTGATGATAGACGCCGATCGCACGCTGTTCGCGCCCGACACAGGCCGTCAGCAGCAGCCCGAAGAGACACACGACCGTGACGCGCGGATACCTCACGATGCCTTCCCCGCCAGATGCCGGCGGAGGCGGTCCGGCAGGCGACTGTAGCGCTCCCGGGTCCGGGCACTGCGCACCGCAATCGCGACGGCCTGTCGGGTGCCGACCATGACGACGAGGTGTCTTCCGCGGCTGAGGGCCGTGTAGAGCAGGTTGCGCTGGAGCATGATGTAGTGCGAGGTGTGGAGCAGGAAGACGACGGCGGGATACTCACTCCCCTGGCTCTTGTGGACCGAAATGGCGTAGGCCAACTGGAGCTCCTCCCGGTCGCTCCAGTCGTAGACCACCTCCGCCTGGTCGAACCGGATACAGATCTGCTGCTCTTCCGGGTCCATCCGAACGATCCAGCCGATGTCACCGTTGTACACTTCCTTGTCATAATTATTCCGCACCTGCATCACCCGGTCCCCCACCCGGAGCTGGCTCCCCGTAATCGCCTCGCCATCAGGGTTCAGCGCCGTCTGGAGCTCCTGATTGAGCGCGGTCGTCCCGAGGGGGCCCCGGTTCATCGGGGTAATGACCTGGATATCCTTGAGAGAGTCGAGGCCGTATCGTTCGGGGATCTGCCGGGTCACCAGGGCTGCCACTTGGCCCCGGACGGTCTCCGGGTCTTCACACTCAATGAAGGCGAAGTCCGCCATCCCGAAGGGCGTGAGATGGGGAAACTCGCCCCGGTTCACCCGATGGGCGTTCACCACGATATGGCTCTCCTTCGCCTGGCGAAAGATCTCCGTCAGGCGCACCACCGGAACCGACGCCGACGCAATCACATCGTGGAGGAGGGAGCCGGGACCGACGGAGGGGAGCTGGTCGCAGTCTCCCAACAGGATAAGAGCCGCCATCGGCGGTAGGGCCTGGAGCAGCTGGTCCATGAGGACGAGGTCGACCATCGAGGCCTCGTCCACGACGACAAGATCCACTGCGAGGGGGGAGACCTCGTTTCGCTTGAACCGCCTCTCCTTCGGGGCGAACTCCAGGAGTCGGTGAATCGTCTTGGCCTCCCGCCCGGTGGCCTCTGCCATCCGCTTCGCCGCCCGGCCGGTGGGGGCCGCGAGCAACAACCGCACTCGCTTGCCCTCAAGGATCTCGATGAGCGCCTTGAGCAGCGTCGTCTTTCCCGTCCCCGGGCCGCCGGTGATGATCAGGACCTTCGCCTCAAGGGCCTTGTGGAGCGCCTCCCGCTGCCCGACAGTGAAGTGGAGTCCGACCCGGGTCTCCGCCCACTCCATGGCCCGGCCCAGATCGATGCGGGGACCGAGACGAGGTGCCTTGGCCAGAAGGGCCAACCGAAGGCTCACCCCCTCCTCGGCCTGATACAGAGGGGCGAGGTAGACGGCGCTGTCTCCGTTGAGAGACTCGCAGACCACCGCCTTTTCTTCGTGGAGCCGAGCGAGGGTCTCCCGAAGCAGCTCCTCCCCTCTGATCCCCAGGAGGGTGAGCCCCTCCTGGCAGAGGCGCGAGGCGGGATAGTAGACATGCCCTGCCTCGGCTGCCTCATGCAAGAGATACAGCAGCCCGGCGGCGCATCGCTTTGGGGAATCGCTGGCCACCCCCAGGGACGCTCCGATCCGGTCGGCGGTCTTGAAGCCGATGCCCGCCACGTCCCGCGCCAACCGATAGGGATCCTCCCGAATCACATCCGGAGCCTCGGGACCATAGGCCCGTGAGATTCGCAGGGCAAAGGTGGGGGAGATCTGATGTTCCTGCAGGAAGAGGATGAGCCCTCGAAGGTTCTGCTGTTCGGTCCAGGCGGCTCGGATCCGGTTGAGACGCGACTCCCCGATCCCGTCGACCGTGAGGAGACGCTCCGGTTCCTCGTCGATCACCCGGAGCGTCTCGGGACCGAAGGCCTCAACCAACCGCCGCGCGAAGGCGGGGCCGATCCCCCTGATGAGGCCGGAGGCGAGATAGCGCTCGATGGCAGCCACCGAGGTGGGAAGGATGCTTTCGTACGCCTCGACCTTGAATTGCTCCCCGTACCGCGCGTGGCGGACCCACTGTCCCCTGAGGCGGATGGGCTCCCCGGGGGTGACCCCCCAAAGATTCCCCACCACCGTCACCGGGCCGGGGTGACCAGGAACCTCGAGGCGCGCCACGACATACCCCGTCTCCGCATCAGAGTAGTTCACCCGGACGAGGGTCCCCTCGAGCAGCTGGGGCTGACTCACCGTCCCGCCTCCCGGGAGCCCGAAGGGAGGAGGCTCAACCGGACGATCCCGGCCTCGCCGAATCGGCGCCGGATCTCATCCACGGCCCGTGCAGCGTTTTCCCTTCGCGGATCCGACGGAAAGAGAGGCATCTGACCGGGGGCGGCCTTGGGGGTGAGCTTGGAGACGGCGATGCCCAAAAGTCGGACCTTGCGTCCCTCCAGGGGGACCTTATGGACGAGGGACAGGGCGGGGTGATAGATCTCGTCGGTGAGGGTGACGGCCGCGGGCAAGGTCAGGGCACGCGTCAGGGTCGTGAAGTCGGCAAAGCGGATCTTCACGGTGATCGTCGAGCCCGCAAGGCCCTCCCGCCGGAGCCGAGCCGACACGCGCTCGGCCAAGCGGAGGAGGCTCTGCCGGATGCGGCCAGGATCCTCGCAATCGACGGCAAATGTGGTCTCTGCCCCCATCGATTTGGCCATCGCCTCCGGGACGACGGGGCGGTCGTCGATGCCCCGGCCCAGGCGGTGAAGCTGCTCCCCCACCGTCCCGAGGCGACGGCAAAGGGCCTCCTCCGGCCAGCGGCTCAGCTCGCCGATGGTCTGGATCCCCAAACCCCGAAGGATCGCACCCGTCTTCTCGCCCACCCCCCACAGGCGCGCCACCGGGAGATCCCTGAGAAAGGCCTCGACCTCCTCCGGCCGGACGACGACGAAACCATCCGGCTTCTCAAGATCCGACGCGATCTTGGCGAGGAACTTGTTCGGGGCCACCCCGACCGAGGCCGTAAGCCCCTCGTGCTCTCTGATCTCGGCCCTGATCCGCTCTCCGATGGCTACCGCTTCTCCGAAGAGGCGGCGACTCCCTGTGACGTCCAGAAATGCCTCGTCAATGGAGAGCGGCTCGACCAGATCGGTGTAACGTCGCACAATCCCAAAGATCCGGCCGGACACCTCTTCGTATCGGTCCATCCGCACGGGGAGGAATATGCCGCGGGAACAGAGGCGATAGGCCCTCGAGATGGGCATGGCGGAGCGGACCCCGAAGGCCCGGGCCTCGTAGGAGCAGGCCGCAACCACCCCTCGTCCCTTCCCCGCTCTGGGGTCTGCCCCCACAATCACCGGCCGCCCGCGGTAGGCCGGATGGTCCCGCTGCTCCACCGCCGCATAGAAGGCGTCCATGTCCACGTGGATGATCGCGCGGGTCATCGTCCCTCTCCCCCTCTTTCATGGGGGGCCAGCGGCTGGCGAGCCTTAACTCAGCAGGGTCCCCCAGATCCGCTGCAGGGTCCGGTTGCGCAGGCGCGTGAGCTCCGCTCGGATATGCCCGAGGCTATAGACGCAGAGCTCGAAGTTCTCTGCGAGCTTCCGGAAGAGCAAGGAACGCCTCGGAAATGCAGACATTATAGCAGAATCGATCCCGCATGCGTGCGCGAGTCTCACCCGCGCGGATGGGGGCGCTGTTGGACGAGACGGTACAGGGCCCAGGCGACGTGGATCCGGACTGCCCGTTCCTGATCCTGAAGGGCCGCACGGAGGATGTGAGAGGCTTCAGGGTTTCCGATTTCCCCGAGCGTCCACGCAGCCCGAAGGCGGACGTAGGGGTCGGCATCCTGAAGGAAGCCTCGGATGTGCTCAATCCCCGAGGGATCCTCCAGCCTGCCGAGGATCCAGGCGGAGTAGAGCCGGACTCCCTTCGCCATCCCGGGGTCCGCGACGACCCGATGGAGGAGTGGACGCGGGGACGAGTCGCCGAGATTCGAAAATGCCTCGGCCGCGTACAGGCGGAGAGAGACGGAGGGATGCTCGAGGGTCCGGTGCAGCAGCGTGAGCCCCTCCGACTCGCCGAGTCGGGCTAACGCCTCTGCTGCGTATAGTCGGACATAGTCATCCGGATCGGTGAGGAGCTCGAGGAGTGCCGGCGCGACCTCTCGCTTTCCCAACAGGCCTAATGCCTCGGCCGCCTGCATCCGCATGGAGGCCTGCGACGAGCTCAGGCCCTGGAGCAGCACGGGGGTGGCCCGATGGTCTCCCGCTCGAGCCAAGCCCTCGGCCGCGGCCATCCGCACCGCCTCCCGCTCGTCCTCGAGGAGCGCACCGAGATGCGCGGTGGCCATTTCGACACCCGACCGCCCCAGACGCCTGGCGGCTTGGGCCCGGACAGACGGGTCCGGATCGCGCAGAAGCCCGGTGAGGAAGGCAAGGGCGGAAGGCGACGCGAGCCGACCTAACGCGTCGATGGCGACTGTTCGGGCCGCGGGATCCCCTTTCGAAGCCAGCTCATACAAGAGCGGCAGGACCGCAGGATCTACCAGAGAGGCCACCAGCGGAGCCGCTCGAACGCGGTCCGCGCCCCCAGCTTCGATCTCCTCTCGAAGGTACGCGTTCAGGATGCGGCCCAACAGTTCGGAACAAGGATCCCCCTCGGTCCGACACAGTTCCTGATATTCCCGGAGCGCCTCATCCACGGCGCGGGTATCGACCAGGAGTTTAGCCTTGAGGAGCCGGATGGCGCTGTTGTGGGGGGCCAGATTCAGACGCCGATCGAGAACGGCCAAAGCGACATCGGCGCCCGCCTCATCGATGAGCTGTGCGACGTCCGCCGTCAGATCCTCCGGCTTGTGGGAGCAGCCTGCGACGACCACGAGGACGAGGGTGATCCGAAACCAGCGAACGACTTGCGTGCGGCAGTTTTGAAACTTCATGCCCTCTTACCCGTGCAATAAGAGTGCCGCCCGTTCAGCGATTCACCGCACACCGATGACCGCCAGGGACGGCGGGACCGCTTAGATGTTGGTCGAGACGATCTCCTCCCCGCCGACATTGAGTGCCCTCGCTGTGGCGACCGAGAGCTGCCGGTCATGGGCGTGGCTCAGGGCGAAGACCCGGCAGTGGGCCACCTTGGGGGGAATATTCTTGAAGAGCTCCCGCAGAGGCGACGGGGAGACGTCCCCCGTCGAGGGGTTGAAAATGTGAATCCGCTTGCTCCCCTCGGCCAATGGATTGACGGGGCGCGTGTCCTGAGCCGCGAGGTCCACCCGGAACGGGATATGGCGGAGACGCTCAGGGAGCTGCTTCCGGACGGCGCGCTCGAGCTCCTCCGCGTTCTCAAAACGGACCGCCTGCTCGCTTTCCGGTATGGAGAGTGGGGGAGAGACGTAGGCCATTTTCCACTTCACCCTGCGGTTCAGAATCTTCCGCCACTCGCGACCCAGGGCCCGCTTCTTGGCGTCCTGTGCTCGGGGCCACTTCATCACCTCCTGCAGGAGGGACCAGTCGGTGAGCTCCAGATACCGGTCCAGCGCCTGCAGGGGATTCCGGGGGAAGAGGAGCCGCATGGTCTCGGGAAAGATTTCTTTCATGTGCAGGTCCATGGCGCGGTTCGTCCGGTGGAAATAGACGTCGGAATACATGGCGACCCGGGCATTGACGAATCGGAGGAGGCTCGACGACCCGGCTTGGTGCAGCGTCAACCCCTTCTTGGTAAAGAAAGTATAGAAGAGGAGCCGCTCCACATCGACCATGTCCAGGGAGAAGCCGGTCATATAGGCATCTCGCTGGATGTAATCCATGTTGTCGGCACTGTAGATGCCGGAGAAAACCGGCTGGAGAAATCTGAGCCACTCCGGTGCCCGGTCGGCCTCGCGGGGCTTGGGCTTGCGGATGAGGAAGGCCACATGGTGCGGATCTAACGACTCACCCTTCTCAAGAGAACCCACCGGGCTCCGTCGGATTCCGCGGATGATCTTCCCCAGCTTATTCACGATGATCGCCTGCCCGAGTTGCTCGTGATCGAGATCGTATGTCTTCAGAAAGTTCTCGTCGAAGAAGTGTCCGAACGGCCCGTGGCCGATGTCGTGGAGCAGTCCGGTCACCCGGAGGAGCTCCCGGATGTACTCCTGGGAGGGGCAGGTCCGCGGGAAGACCGCCCTGAGGCTCCCATAGAGCTGGTCGGCAAACCGGCCGGCCAGGTGCATCACGCCGAGGACATGCTGAAAGCGGCTATGCTCTGCGGCCGGATAGACCCACCAGGCGCCCTGGAGCTGATGGATCATCCGCAGACGCTGCATCCAGGGGCTGTCGATCAGATCCTTCTCCGTCTGTTCCTCTTTTCCCTGCATCGGCACCGTGAACTGAATATACCGGTAGAGCGGGTCGGCCAGCAGGGCCACCCCCTCGTAGGGAACAGCGGTGACGTGATCGCGCGATCGGGTCCTCACTCCTCTCCCTCCCAGGCCGCAATGGACCTGCCCCAAAGAAACAAGGCATCACCGCCTCGACGGACGGTGATGCCTTGCCTGGGATCAGGCCCGACCATGACCCTCCCTACCAGACGCTCCGCCGGGGTGTGGCGGTCTCGCCATCACTGCCCCCTCTGGTAGCCCGTCTCCTTATAACACGTCACCGGAGGTGGGTCAAGGCGGACGGTGATGGGTGGTGAGTGCCGGGCATTGGGTGATGGGTGTTGGGTGTTCGCTGTTGGGGATCGGGATCAGGAGCGGGGGTGGAACCGTTCATGGATCTCGCGGAGACGGGCCCGACTGACGTGGGTGTAGATCTGCGTGGTCGAGATGTCGGCGTGACCGAGCATCAGTTGCACGGAACGCAGGTCCGCACCGCGTTCGAGCAGGTGCGTGGCAAAGGAGTGGCGCAGCGTATGGGGGGTGATTCGTTTGAGGACCCCGGCCTTTCCTGCGTATGATCGGATACTCTTCCAGAAGGCCTGGCGGGTCAGGCGCCGGCCGTCTCGCCCCAGAAAGAGAAAGGGGGTCTCTCGCTCGGCAGCGAGGGATGGCCGGCCCCGGGTGAGATACTCCTTTAGCCACTGGAGCGCGGAAGATCCCACGGGGACGATCCGCTCCTTGGCTCCCTTGCCCAGGCAACGGATGAAGCCGACCGTCGGGTCCAAGGCGGTCAGGGGGGCGGAGAGGAGTTCCGAAACCCGTAAGCCGGTCGCGTACACAAGCTCGAGCATCGCCTTATCCCTGAGCCCTCGTGGTTTTGAGACATCGGGGGTCTTGAGCAACCGCTCGACCTCGTCGGTGGAGAGGACATTCGGGAGTGGCCGGGACACTCGGGGAAGCCGAAGCAGGGACGTGGGGTCACTGCGGACGTACCCCTCGGCGGCCAGGAACCGATGGAAGCTTCTCAGAGCCGAGATCGCCCTGGCGACGGAGCGGGGGGCGAGACCGGAGGCCCGCAGCCCCGCGAGGAAAGCCTGGAGATGCGCAAGAGACACGTCACCGGGGGACGAGAGCCCCTGCTTCTCCAGGAAGACCAGATATCTTCCAAGATCGCGCGAGTAAGCCGCCCGGGTGTTGTCCGCAACTCCCCGCTCTACCGTCATGGCGTTCAAGAACTCATCAAGGAAGGTGTGCAGGTTACCCATCAGTCCTCAGTCCTCGGCCCTGAAAGACTCTGGTATCTGCGGTCTGGGGTTTCCAGGAGAAGGGTGACCGGACCATCGTTCTCCAGCTCGACCAGCATCCGCGCCCCAAAGACCCCCGACTGAACCGGCACCCCCCGTCCGCGCAGATCCCGGACAAACCGCTGGTACATCGGTTCCGCCTCTGCCGGTCTGGCCGCTGCCGTGAAATCGGGACGCCTACCCTTTCGGACATCGCCGTACAGGGTAAACTGGGAGACCACCAAGGCCTCCCCGCCGACCTCTAGCAGGGAGCGATCCATACGCCCCTCAACATCTTCAAAGACCCGCAGGTGAGCGATCTTCTCTGCCATCCAGCCGACTTCGCCTTCTCCATCATCCCTGCCCACCCCAACAAAGATGATGAGGCCAGGGCCGATCTGGGCCACGGCCCGTTCGCCGACGTTCACCGCAGCCCGGCGCACCCGTTGAACGACTGCCCGCATTCCGCTTCCGCTCCAGCTATCAGCTGTCAGCCCTTGACTGCTGGAACGCTCGCAGGCGCCTACAGACGCCATCGCACCAGACGAACGTACCCTGCGATGAGATCGTCCCCCCAATAGAGGGCCAGGATCGCCCCCAGGGCCAGAAAGGGCCCGAAGGGCATAGGGTCCTTACGACCCTTCCTCCCCGAGGCGAGCAGGAAGAGGGCGATGACCGATCCCGTGAGCGTCCCGAGGAAGATGGTGAGGAGCGCCGCGCGCCACCCCAGCAGGGCGCCCACCATCGCGGTGAGCTTGATGTCCCCGCCCCCCATCCCCCCCCGACTCAGGACCGCCACGAGATACAGGATGCCCCCACCGACGAGAGTTCCCGCGAGCGCCTCAAGGGGGGTCGGCGGGGAGAAAGCCGCGGGGATCCCATCCCCCCTGATCAAGAACCAGGCCAAGACGCTCCAGGTGAGGCCGATGGCGATCCCGGGAAGGGTAATGACGTCGGGGACGATCTGATGCTCGAGGTCGATAAAGGTGACAATTACCAGCGCCGCGACAAAAGCCCACAGGATGCCTGTATGCCACGTGAGGCCGAATCGGAGGACGGTCACCGCAAAGAGAGAGCCGGTGAGGAGCTCGACGACCGGGTACTGCCAAGAGATCCGGTGTCCGCAGCTCCGGCACTGCCCCTTGAGGAGAAGGAAGCTGAGAACGGGGATATTGTCATATGCCTTAATCGCCGTCCGACAATTGGGACATCGGGAGCCGGGGATAACGACGCTCTCACCCTGGGGGAGTCGATGGATGCAGACATTGCCAAAACTCCCCACGATGAGTCCCAACACGAAGCTGACCGCGACGCCCAAGGGATTATTCACGGCTTGCGATCCTGAGGATCCTCGCTACTTGACCTCGGCTATGACCTCATCGAGATACCGCAAGAGGGAGAGATCGTCCGGGTTCCTCCTCGCCCCTTGCGCAAGTTCGTCGAAGGCCCGCCGATGCTCTTGGTGACGCACATGATACTTGGCACGGCCAACGTAGGCAGCCGCAAGACGGGGGTTATGCCGGATGGCCTCCCCGTAGTGACGAAAAGCTTCCTCCTGCTCTCCACCCCGATCCAGCGCCTGCGCGAGGGAGAGATGCAGCTCGGCACCCTCGGGGGCGAGGCCAAGGGCCCTGCGGTATGCCTCAATGGCCTGGGGGACGGCATCGACCGCCATTAGGGCCTCTCCCAGACGGGCGAAGGTGGTCGGGGCATCTGGACGGAGGTCTGCCGCCTTCTGGTAGGCGCGTCTCGCCTCCTCTGCCTGTCCCCGCGCCATGAGAAGCTGTCCGAGGAGGAAATGGGCGTCGGCCAGATGCTCCTGGGCCGCGATGGCCTTCCGCGCATACTCTTCCGCCTGTTTGGGAAGGCGCTGCTGATGGTGGAGGATCGCCATCCTGAAGAGGGCCCGGGGATGACGCGGGTCCACCTTCAGGGCCGTCTCGAGGTCTGCCACCGCACGAAGTGGCAGCTTCTCTTGCTGCCATAGCTCTGCCCGGAGGATAAGCGAGGGGAGATGATGCGGACTGTGCACCAGGGCCAGATTCACATGGCGAAGGGCCTCTTCCGTATCCCTCTTGCCCCACACCGCCTTGGCGAGGTGGAACCGGAACTCGGCGGAACTCAGCATCCCCGGTGCACCCCCCGCGATGGGAGGGAGTTCTTGTCGCCGATAACTTCGGGCGAGGCTTTGATTCAGCCGAACGGTCTCGAGGTACAGGCTCGTCGGGGCTGAAAATTCGAGGAAGGGAAGATCGTCGCTGTTCAGCGCCGCATTCTGACTGAAAAGGGCAGCATCCTGCTCCCCCAAGACGAAATCTGCCAAGACCGCCTCCGCGGAATCGAAGCCTAAAGACCTGAGATCCTCCATGAGCCCGGGAAGGGCTGCAGCCTCTCGCCAATGCGCAAGATCCACCACGAGAGGCTTCATCGTTCCCATGAGGAGGAAGTCCCCGCCGAGGGTCTGCCAGATGGTGGTGTGGGGAAATACAGTCCGAAATGTCCTGATCACCATCTTGAGGTCTTGCGGCAGGATATTATAGATCTGGATCCACTGGCAGATCACCCCGTCGGGAGCCAGTCTGGCCCTGGCCGCCTGGTAGAATTCAAGGGTGAAGAGATTGCCGATGCCGCTGATCCAGGGATTGGAGGGCTCGGAGATGATGACGTCATACGTGGCGGGCGTGCTCAGCAGGAAATTCCGCCCATCGGCGATGACCACCTTGAGGCGAGGATCCTGGAGGACGCTGCGATTTTCCTTTTCAAAGAAGGCCGCCGCCTCAACCACTGCCGGCTCAATTTCGACGACGTCGATCTGCTCCACCGGGTGTCTGGCTACCGCCCCCGCGGTCACCCCACTCCCCATGCCGATGATCAGGACCTTCTTCGATCCTGAAGTAAGGAAGAGCGGGATATGACCGGACATCAACTGGGTATGCATGTCCAGGTTATTGCTGGCGTCGGTTTTCCCATTCGTCTTCAGAAATCGCCCCCTGCCCTTTTGATGGACAGAAATAGTCGCATTGAGGCCTTCCTTGAAAAAGAGGAGGTCATCGGCTTTGGCGAGCTCATCGAGCCCGAGGTTCGGTCCGCTCGTGAGGTACCTTTGCCCGTAGACGGCGACCCCGCTTGCCATGAGATGGGGATCCCACCGAGGGATCAGGAAGGCCAGGATGATGGCAACGCAGGCCATCGCCGCTCCGGCACTGGCTCGCCAGGCTCGCGCCTCCATCCATGTCAGGGAGACGAGGATCCCCCCGATCACGAGATTGAGAAAGGCTGCAAGGGTCAAGGCGTTCTGCGCACCCATCCACGGGATGAAGAAGAAGCCCCCCAGGAAGGATCCGAGGATCGATCCAAAGGTATTGATGGCGTACAGGGTGCCGATGTTGCCACCGAGGTGCTGGACGTGCCGTGTGCAGATCTTGACCACACAGGGGAAGGTCGCGCCGATCAACAGGGTAGGGATGATCATGACGAAAAAACTCACCACAAACTGGATGACCTGGAGCCCTCCAAAGGAAAAGTTGACCAGCCCCGCCATCCGCAAAAAGAGATCCGGCAGCCGATCGAAGAAGGGGATGGTCAACAGCGAAGAGAACCCGATGAAGATCTCGAGCCAGCCGAACGAGTTGGGGCGCAACTCCTCCTTGTCGCGAAAGAGACGGGAGAAGGCATAGCTGCCGCCGGCCAGGCCAATCAGAAAGGTGGCCAGCATGGTGGTAAAGGCGTAGACAGAGCTGCCCAGCACCAGGGACAGGGCCCGCGTCCAGGCGATCTCATAGATCATGGACGCACCACCCGCAATGCCGAACATCAGGGCGACCAGCACGGTCGGCCGAAGATGCAGCCTGCCCACGAGGACCCGCTGGTCATCCCTGGCTTCCGGGAGACGTCCAACCTCTTGAGCCACGCCCTCTGCCTGAAGGGCCGGCAGACGTCGCGAAAACGCCACGCAGAGCAGCCCAATGCCCAGGTTGAGGGTGGCGGTGAACCAAATCGTGTCACCTACTCCCATAACCGGGAGGAGAACGAAACCGGCGCCGATCGTCCCCACCACGGCGCCGGCGGTATTCAGGGCATAGATCCCACCCACGCCGTAGCCAATTTCTGCTTCCCTGCGCACAAAGTATCGGCTCAGGACCGGCAGGGTGCCACCCATGAGGGTCGTGGGGGCCACCAGGATGAGAAACACGAGACCGAACTGGAAGAGGGTGAACAGCAGCAGGTTTTCGCGGCCCATTTGATAGGAGGCGAGATAGATCTTTTCCACTCCTCGGAAGAGCAACGGGGTGCACAGGCAATACAGCCCGATCCCTATCTCCATGAGGCCATAGAGATGAACGTGCCTCCTGGCGCGATCAGCAACAGGACCCAGCAGGTAGCTTCCCAGGGCCAATCCGCCAAAAAAGGCGGCAAGGACGGTCGTCACGGCATAGACCGTGTTGCCGAAGACAAGGCCAGCCATCCGAGTCCAGACCACCTCGTAAACGAGGCCCGTCGCCCCCGAAAGGAAGAAGCAGACGAGAAGCGCCAGATGAACTCGACGGATCTCAGAAGGTGCTAGTTCGCTCTTCGTCGATTGCATGTGCTTTCTCGATCAGCATCTTTGCGCAGCAAGGCAGCCGTTCCCTCACTGGATCTCGACGCCCAACTTCTCAAGGCGCCCCCGGATCACACCCCGGAGCCATTCGTTATCAGTGGACCGGTACATCTCGAGCCAGAGCTCGACCGCGATCTCGCGCTGGCCGGTCTCCAGGTAGAGGAGTGGAACAAAGCGCGGTATGTAATCCGGACGCCCCGGGAGATCGTTGGCAATCTTCCACCAGTGCAGGGCCTTTTCATTGTCCTTCAACTCGAGATAGTACAGGCGCCCGAGATCATGCGGATTCTCCCAATCACCGGGATTGGCGGCGTAGCCCTTCTCGTAAAACGCGACGGCCTGTTCATACCTCTTCACCACCGTGAGCAGCAGCCCGCCGAACCGATAGGCGCCAATGAAGTGGGGATCGAGCGAGACGGTCAGATCCAGCAGCGGGTACAGGAACCTATGCTTCTCCGGAGCCGCCTTCCGAACCTCCAGCTGACCGCCGAAATACTGGGTCGCCCGGATCCACATAAGGTCCGCCAGCACCGTCCGGTACCCGAGGGAGGCGTATCGCAGAAAGGTCGCTGACGGGAGGTAGAGGGAGTCGTCCGCGATGCGGCCCACGCCCCCTCTGCCCTCGAGCCCTCGCGCCGCAAGAACCGACCCCACCAGGGCCAGCGAGAAGAGGCTCGCCCAGAGGACGCTGATCTTCTTCATCTTCATCGAAAATCCCGATTCTGAAAGATCAGGCTCGTCAGCGCCAGGAGGGCTACCACGTACAGCGATCCGTAGAGGATCGTCATCCCAGAAACCACTTCCCCCAGGGGGACCCCATGGACCACCTCGGCGCTGACGTTGAACCGCCCCAGATTCGGCAGGAGGTAGTAGAATGTCCGAATCACCGCCCGTCCAACCGGCCCGGCGTAGTGCTCGCCGAACAGCCGGAGATCGTCCAGGAGGCGTCCGATGGCGAAGAAGGACAGGGTGAAGATGGCGCTGAGGGCGGGGGTGGAGAAAGCTGAGAAGAGCACGGCGATGCCCGTGACCACCATGAGCTCCAGAAGTATCATGCCGCTCGCGGCAAGCAGGCGGAAATCCCAGAAGCCTTCACCGATGAAGATGAGGCCCATCAACGCCCACGTCATGATCGTGACGTTGACAAAGAGGGTGAGGATCAGGCCGAGATACTTTCCGAGGATGAACTGAAAACGGTGGATCGGCTTGGATACGATGGTGTAGATGGTCCGCCGGTCGATTTCCTTATGGACCAGACCGATCCCGATGAAGACGGCAATGAGCGTTCCGAAGATGGAGATGAACCCCAGCCCGATATCGCGAATGATCTTCGGCCCGCTCCCGACGCCGATCGTCGCCAGAATGAAGGTGCTGCCGATCATGGCGATGGCAAAGGCGAGGATAGCATAGAGGATCCGGTCCCGGACCGCCTCTTTGAAGGTATTCAGGGTGATGGCCGAGATCTTGGACATCAGATAACAGACCACAGACCGCAGACTCCAGACCTTGAAGCGCTCACGTCTTGGCGACCTCCTGGAGGAAGAGATCTTCCAGCGTCCGCCGCTTGGGGTGGACGGCGTGGACCGAGGCCCCGCGCCCAAGGAGAAACTCCATGACCTGAGAAGCCTCCTTTTCCGTCCTGACGGCAAAGAACACTGTGTCGCCGTGCTGGACGGGCGGCCGAACACTCCACTGGGCGATCTGGCTGCCCACAGCCTCATCGAACCCCGATGCGGTGATCTCGATCCCCTCCACTTCGCTTCCCAAGAGCTCCTCTAAGGTTCCCACGCGGACCAGCCGCCCGGCCACGATGATCCCCACCCGGTCGCAGATCATCTCGACATCCGGGACGATGTGGGTGCTGAAGAAGATGCTCTTTCCTCTCCGCTTGAGGTCCAAGATCAGGTCCCGCACCTCCTTGCGGCCCACCGGGTCGAGCCCGGAGGTGGGCTCGTCCAGGACAATCACCTGGGGATCGTTGATCAGGGCCTGGGCGAGCCCGATGCGCTGAAGCATCCCCTTGGAGTACTTGCGCAGCTGAAGCTCGGCGGCCTTCGAGAGACCAACAGCTTGGAGCAGCTCCTCGATCCGCTGCCGCCTGTCACGGTACGGGATGCCAAAGAGCTGCCCGTAGAAGTGGAGAAACTCCCGACCGGTGAGGTAGTCGTAGAAATACGGATTCTCCGGGAGAAAACCGACTTGAGCCTTGACCGCGACGTCCTGGACGTCCCGGCCCAGAATCGAGGCGCGACCGGCGGTGGGGTAGATCAGGCCCATGAGGAGTTTGAGGGTGGTCGTCTTTCCGGCGCCGTTCGGGCCGAGATAACCAAAGACCTCCCCCTGATGGACCGCCAGGTTGAGGTCGTGGAGGACCCGGACGCGCGTTCTCCAGAAGCCGGTGCGGTACTCTTTCGTCAGGCCTTCGGTCTTCAGAACCACCATGGAGACCTCCTGCAGACGTTACCCGGCGTCCCGTCAGGGCCCTTGCAAGAATTGGACCTTTATGGAGGCATATAGCACAGCGCCGAGGAACTCGCAAGGCCTGGCCTGCCAATCGAAAACAACCCGTCCGTCGAACAGGTCACGCCGCGCACTCGCCGGGAGAGATACTAACAGGGGTTAGCGATACCGATGTTCGGCCCGAAGCTGCATCCGATCAATGTCGAGTTTCCAAGATCATCGTCGGCCGGAGGGGCCTGGCCATTCCACACGGGCCCGCTATCATTGGCGCTGTTAGAACCGATCGTGTGTGCCGTGAAGACGACGTTGCCCGACTCGATGACACCACCGCCAGGGGGAGCCACCTCGGCAAACTGATAGGTCACGCCCCCTGGCGCCCAAGGATCGGTCGGGGGCGCCATGTAGAGTGGCAGCCGGGGAAGACCACCCCCGGGAGTTGGCGTGGTCCAGAGGGCCTGAGGCATCACCAGCCCCAACTGGGTGACGGGAGTTTGGTTGTAATCGCTGGTCACGACGAGGGCCTGGGTGACGATCTCGCGGGTATCGCCCGCCGCCCGCGAATACCGGGCCCGCCGCTGGGCCGAGATCAGATTGACAATGGCGATGGCCGCCAGCAGCCCGATGATGGCCACGACAATCAGGAGCTCGATTAAGGTGAAGCCCTTCTGGTTCCGTTTCAAATGCCGCCCCACAGAGTGCTACCATTCGGACCGCGCCTCTATTCAGCCGGGTAAAACCTGACCGAGATCGCTAGCACGGGCTTGTGGTCGGAAGCCCAGGGCCAAAGGCGCACCCAAGCAGTGTGGAGTTCCCGAGGTCGTCCCCCCCGAGTGCCACGATCCCATCCCAAACACCGGGTGCCCCGTCAGCACCGACGGTCCACGCAGAATACACCACGCAGCCTGGGCTAGCCGCCCCACAACCAAGTCCGGGCGCCTGATTCCAACGGTAGGTCGTACCGGGAGGCGCCCAGGGATCGGTGACCTTGGCCATGTATACGATCCCGTTGGGAGCGCTGCCGTCCCAGAGACACCCGGGCATTGGGTTCTTGCACGCGGCGTTCACCACTTGACTACTGTCGCTCATCAGGACCTGGGCCTGGGTGACGATCTGCCTGGTATCGCCCGCCGAGCGAGAATAACGAGCCCTCTGCTGGCCCGACATCATGTTCGGGACGGCGATGGCGGCAAGCATCCCGACGATGGCCACGACGATCAGGAGCTCGATCAGGGTGAAGCCCTTCTCATCCTGTTTGAAGCAGCTCGCCATGTTCCCCCCAAGAGGAAAAGGCCCCGCCGAAGGGGCGGGGCCTTTTGCGGTTCAAGCTTTCAGAGCCACTTCAGACGCTTAGCACGGGTTGGCGATGCCGACGGTAGGCCCGAACGCGCATCCGAGCTCTGTCGAGTTGCCAAGATCGTCGGCGGCTGGTAGCGTGCCGACTACCCCCGTCCATGCACCAACTACCCCGTCAGAACCCCTGGTCCAGGCCGCATACGACACACAGCCTGGCCCGATTGCGGCACATCCAGTTCCTGCTACCTGGTTGAAATTGTAGTTCACGCCTGCCGGCGCCCAGGGATCAAGCACCTTAGCCATGTAGACAGTTGGGGTGGCAGGGGCACCCTGGAGGGCCGGGGTCCAGAGGCACTGCGGCAGATTCGCAAGACCACCACAAACGGTTCCTGCTAGGACGTTATTGTCGCTGGTCAGGACCATGGCCTGGGTGAGGATGGACTTCGTGTCCCCCGCTGAACGCGAGTAGCGCGCCCGCCGCTGGGCCGTGATCAGGTTCGGGATGGCGATGGCGGCCAGGATCCCGATAATGGCCACGACAATCAGGAGCTCGATCAAGGTGAAGCCCTTCTGGGCCTGGTTCAACTGTTTCCTCATCCACTTCAACATCGACTCTTACCTCCTTGGTAAGTCAAAGGATTCTTTGGTGAGTTAAAGGATTCCTTGGTGTGTGATAATCGGTGCAGGGCTTGTGCCAAAAGGGCACACTATCGGCCTTGATCCATGTAAGTTATTGATACCAAAGGATTCCATGTGCGATCCCCCTCCCCCTACCCCTCTCTTTTACACTGGAAAAGATGGGGGATCTCACCACCAAGCGTTGAATTTCACCATCACCCTCTGACCTCAGACCTGAGACTCCAGACCACAGAGCAGACGCGAGACCACAGACTCAGACCGTGATACCCGTTCTGTAAGACTAGCATCGTTCGTCTGCCGGTTGCGCCGTGCGATCTGCGATTCAAAGGTTGGGGATTTCGACCCTCACTCGTCCTTTGTCTCTGAAGGCTCTTCGAATTCTGTCGTGGAGTCTGCGGTCTGGGGTTTGTGGTCTGATGTCCTGTTCCCCGGCTCGATGCCGTGCTTCTTCATGCGGTAGCGGAACGATTCAAAGCTCAGCCCCAGGATTTGGGCCGCCCGTTTCTGCACGCCCCCAGCCTGCCTGAGCGCATCCAAGATCAGATCCCGCTCGACCCGGGACACGACGGCATCCAAATCGACCCCTCCGGGCGAAGACTTCAGACTCCAGACCTCAGACCGCAGACCCTGTTCTTCGGCCCCAAGTCTGTGGTCTCGGGTCTGTGGTCTCGGGTCTGTGGTCTCGGGTCTGTGGTCTCTAAGCTGGTCGGGAAGGCAGTCCGGGGTCAAAACGGCCGCAGTCCCCAAGGCCACGGCGCGCTCGATGGCATTCTCGAGCTCGCGGACATTTCCTGGCCAATGGTAGCGCAAGAGGAGCTCCATGGCCTCGGGGGCGATCCCCTGGATAGGTCGCTTGTTCTCCTCGCTGTACTTGGCGAGGAAGTTCATGGCCAGGAGAGGAATGTCTTCCCGACGCTCTCGGAGGGGAGGGAGGTGGACGGGGATAACATTGAGTCGGTAGTAGAGGTCCTCCCGGAACCGCCCCTTGTGGATCAGTTCTTGGAGATCCTGGTGGGTGGCGGCGACGACCCGCACGTCGACCTCGACATCCTCGGTCCCCCCGACCCGACGAAAGACGCGCTCCTGAAGGATCCGAAGCAGCTTGACCTGAATCGCGGGACTCGTCTCGCCGATCTCATCCAGAAAGACCGTCCCCCCATCTGCCACTTCAAACAGACCCTCCTTGGCGGTCACGGCGCCGGTAAAGGCCCCTTTCATGTGACCAAACAGCTCGCTCTCCAGAAGCGACTCCGGGATCGCCCCGCAACTGATGGCGAGAAACGGCTTCGTCTCGCGCTCGCTGTTCTTGTGGATGGTGCGGGCCACCAGCTCTTTCCCGGTGCCGCTCTCTCCCGTAATCAAGACCGTCCCGGAGACCGTCGCCACCTTGCTGATCAGCTTGTAGAGCTCAATCATCCTGGGGCTCCGGCCGATGAGCCCCTCGACCGGCTGGGGAGAGGACTCGCCTGACCAGGGAAAGACCCCTGGCGTCCGGGAGGCCTTGGCCTCCAAGGCTCTGGCGATGACGGCTTTGATCTCTTCCACCCGAAAGGGCTTGGTGAGGTAGTCGTACGCCCCGAGCTTCATCGCCTCGATGGCGGAGTCGGCCGAGGCGTACGCCGTGATGAGGATGACGGGGATCTCGGGCTGAAGTTTGTGAAGGCCTTCCAACAGCCGGACGCCGTCAAGCGTCGGCATTCTCAGGTCAGAGACGATCAGATCAAAGCGAGCCTGCTGGACCGCCCGGAGGGCCTCGTCGCCATCCTGCGCGCACTCCACCTGAAAACCCTCCCGCTCTAGGAGGATGCTCAGGAACTCTCGCATGCCCGCTTCATCATCGACAATTAATATTCGATGGGACATCGTAGCCTAGTCCTCAGACTTCAGACCTCGGACCTCAGACATTACATCCGCTCCACCCCCGTCTCCGGTGTGCAGTCCGTCGTCTGCATTCTGCCGGCCATCTTCTGTGGTCTGGTGTCTCCAGTCCAGTGTCTGGGGTCTGCGGTTTATGGTCTGCGGCAGGAGGATGCGGAATGTCGCCCCTTCGCCAGGCTGGCCCCTCACCTCGATCTGTCCGCCGAGATCGGTCACCAGACCCTTGGCGATGGTCAGCCCGAGGCCGGTCCCCCTCCTCTTGGTGGTATAGAACGGCTCAAAGATCTTGGAGAGGTGCTCGGTGGGGATCCCGTCGCCGGTGTCACGGAACTCGACAGCCCCGAACTCCCCCTCTGCCCCGACGACGACGGAGAGGGTCCCACCCCGCGGCATAGCCTGCAGGGCGTTGAGTCCAATGTTCCAGAAGACCTGCTTTAACCGGTCCCGATCGGCGTGAACCGGCAGGGCCTCCACCGTCTTTTCGAAGCCGACATGGATACCATGGTGGCACTCCTCGCTCTGCTGGAGCAGGAACAGTGTCTCTTCCAGACAGGCCACCAGGTCGCATCCCCTCCACGGCGTCTCTGGCAACCGCACCTGCTCGAGAAACTGGCCGGTGATCAACTTCAGGCGATCCGCCTCCCGAAGGATCACCCCCAAAAGCCGCTCCTGGCCCTGGTTCTCCAGCTCCTCGTGGAGGATCTGGATCGAGCCGCTGATGGCCGCCAAGGGGTTCCGGACCTCATGGGCAATGCTGGCCGCTAACTGCCCCACCGCTGCCAACCGATCCGCGCGGCGGAGCTGTTCTTCCATCTGCTTGCGCTCGGTGAGGTCCTGAAAGATGGCGACGACCCCGAGGAGCCGCTCCTCCCCGTCCCGGAGCGAGGAATAGGTCACGCCGATAGGGATAACCGTTCCGTCCTTGCGGGGGAAGGGGGCCTCGAAGGCCTCGGCGGGGACTCGACCCTTGTCGCGGATGGCAAAGGTCGTGAGGCCCGGGAATTCCGCCAGGCCCACCTGAGCGTACGAGAAGCCGATCACGTCGTTCGCATTGAGTCCGGTGATGCGCTCGGCTGTGGCATTGAAGGCGATGATGCGCCCCTCGAGATCGAGGGTCATGATCCCGCTCGGGATGTTGGCGATCATGTCTCGATAGAGGGTCTTGAGGTTCCGGAGATCGGTCCGCTCGACCTCGAGTTGCCTTCCTGCCTCGCGGAGCCGCTCGGCGAGATGGCTGCTCAACAGCGCTACCAGGAAAAAGGCGACGATGTTGATGAAGACCCGGAACAAAACGAAACTCGGGGAGAGGTAGGCGCTCACGGCCTCGCCCACGGGGGGTATGATCCGGTAATACTCCAGATCGATCAGGAGCCCGAAGAGGATACTGCCGATCGAGGACATCGCCAGGGCCCCTTGCCGCCCCAACAGTGTCCCGCTCCCAAAGATGGGAAAGATGTAGATAAAGGTCAGGGGGCTCTCAACCCCTCCGGTGTAATGGACCAACCCGGTGCTCAGGACCAGGTCGGCAGCGAACTGGCCACCGGCAAACTCCTCCAGGCGCCTGATCCGCGGCAAGATAATCGTGTAGAGACAACTCAGGGCAAACGTCAGGCCCAACAGGAAAAAGAGAGGACCCGTCGGGTAGGGGGGCTTTTCTTCCAATTGAATGATGGCCGCGGACCCGAGGAAGAGAATCGCCACCAGCAGGCGGATGGCGATCACCCATTTCAGCCGCTTCTCCCAGCCCGTCCTGCCGGCCCCTTCGTCCTTGCCCTCCGCCATCGGCCTTCCCCAGGCTAGAGACAGGAGATCAAAGACTGGAGACCGGACACAAGAGAATCGAAAGCCCGTCTCCGGTCTCCAGTCGGCTATTTATTTCCCACCACGCTGATGAGCTTGAAGATGGGGAGATACATGGCGATGACCACGCCCCCGATGATCACCCCGAGGAAGATGACGAGGAGGGGTTCCAGGAGAGAGGTAAGACCGGCCACTGCCACATCCACCTCTTCATCGTAGAAGTCGGCGATCTTGTTCAACATGCGATCCAGGGCGCCGGTCTGCTCTCCCACGGCGATCATCTGCACCACCATGACCGGAAAGACCCCCGAGGCCTGCAGGGGCTCGGCGATAGTCTTCCCCTGGGCAATGGTCGTCCGCGCCTTCAGGACGGCTTCCTCTACCACCTTGTTCCCCGCGGTCCGCGCCGTGATGTCCAGCCCTTCCAGGATGGACACGCCGCTTGAGACCAAGGTCCCTAGGGTCCGCGTGAACTTGGCGACCGCCACCTTACGGATCAAAGGGCCAAAGACGGGCAGCCTCAGCATAAGCCTGTCGATGGCCATTTTCCCCCCGGGGGTCCGGTAATAGAACCTGAGCCCCACCACGCCCGCCACGAGCCCCGCAAGCAGGACGAGGATATAGGCACGGACGATCCGGCTCGCCTCCAAGACAATCACCGTGGGGAGGGGCAGGGTGGCCCCGAACCCCTCAAACAACTGCTCGAAGGTGGGGATGACATAGATCAGGAGGAAGATGACCACGACGACCGCCACCGCGACGATGGTCGACGGGTAGAACATGGCGGTCTTGATCCGCTTCTTCAATGCCATGGCCTTCTCGATATAGGCCGCCAGGCGGTTCAGGATCGTGTCGAGGATTCCGCCCGCTTCCCCCGCCTCCACCATGTTCGTGTACAGGGTGCTGAAGATCTTCGGATGCCGCTTGAGGGAGGCGGAGAAGGTGGCCCCCCCCTCCACCGCCATCCGGATATCGTGCAGGGCTTTTTGAAAGATTTTCTTTTCCTGTTGCTGGGCCAGGATGTCCAGACACTGGACCAAGGGGAGTCCGGCGTCGATCATCGTGGCAAGCTGCCGCGTGACGACGGCCAGATCCCGATCACCGATTTT
This sequence comes from candidate division NC10 bacterium CSP1-5, assembly GCA_001443495.1. Lineage (GTDB taxonomy): Bacteria > Methylomirabilota > Methylomirabilia > Methylomirabilales > CSP1-5 > CSP1-5. The sequence goes on from LDXR01000005.1 coordinate 35,349, forward strand.
TGCCCCGAAGCCGGGGATCTTCAACTCTATGTCCCGCGCCTTGGGCGTCACCGCCGTCGCCATGACCTGCTGCCGCCTGAGCTGGGCCACCACCGCCTCGCGGTTGGGGGCCTCCATCTCACCGTTGATGGTCTGTCCCGTGCGGGTCCTCCCGCTATAGGCAAAGACTGGCATGCTCTATTTCCTCCCCCATTGGCTCCCCCCGGCCGCGACCACCTTCCCTCCGGTCGCGGTGCCCGGGGACTGGGCTCGTTGCATCATCTGCTGGAGCTCTTCGTGGTTCTGGGAAGCCCCGAGGGCCACCTCTCTGCTGATCGTGCGCTTCAGGAAGTGCTCCAGGAGTGATTGGTTCATCGTCTGCATCCCCGATTTCTCCTGCCCCGCCTGCATCACCGAATAGATCTGATGGACCTTGTCTTCCCGGACCAGATTCCGGATGGCGGGGTTGGGGATCATCACCTCCAAGACCAGTGCCCGCCCCTGCCCATCCGCCCTTGGGAGCAGGGCCTGACAGAGCACCCCCTCCAGGACGAAGGAGAGCTGCGCGCGAATCTGCGCCTGTTGATGGGCCGGAAAGACATCGATGATTCGGTTGATCGTCTGCACCGCCGAATTGGTGTGCAGGGTCGCAAAGGTCAGATGCCCGGTCTCGGCAATCGTGAGGGCCGCCTCGATCGTCTCGAGATCCCGCATCTCTCCGATCAGAACCTTGTCCGGATCCTCGCGGAGGCACGCCCGGAGCGCATTGGAAAAGGAGTCGGTATCCGCGTGGACCTCCCGCTGATTCACGACACACTTCTTGTGCGTGTGGACGAACTCGATGGGATCCTCGATCGTCACGATGTGTTCAGAGCGCTCGCTGTTGACCTTGTCGACCATGGTCGTCAGCGTCGTGGATTTCCCCGAACCGGTCGGCCCGGTGACCAGGATAAGCCCCGAGGGCCGGTTGCACAGGTCCTCCACCACCCTGGGCAGCCCCAGCTCTTGGAAGGTGTAGATCTTGTACGGAATCGTCCTGATGGCAACGGCCACGGCCCCCCGCTGGAGAAAGACGTTGGACCGGAACCGGCCAAGCCCCCTCACACCGAAGGAGAAGTCGAGTTCTTTCTGCTCCTCAAACTTCTGCTTCTGGACATCGGTGAGGATGCTGTACGCGAGCTGCTTGGTCATGGCCGGCGTGAGCGGGGTATTCCCCAGCGGTTTCAGTTGGCCGTTGAGACGGACCATGGGCGGAATGCCGGTGGTGATGTGCAGGTCCGACCCCCCTTTGGCCACCAGTTCCTTAAGCATCTGATCCAGATTCGTCATGAACCCTCCCGTATAGTGACAATCGAGCAATAGACCATTGGACCGCAATGGAGCATTTCGCCTCCAAAATCACTCTATTGTTCCTGCTCCATTGCTCCAAACTAAACGCACTCTGCGTTTAGTTTAGTTATGGCTGCTCACCCGCATGATCTCGGGGATGGTCGTCATCCCTTCTCGGATCTTCTGCAGGCCTGCCTCTCGAAGCGTTTTCATCCCGTGCTTCCGGCCGAGCTCCTTCATCTCATTGACCGAGGCGCCCTGCAGGATGGCGTCCTTGATATCCTCGGTGATCGCCATGACCTCGTACAGGGCGACGCGTCCCCGGTAGCCGGTATCGTTACACTCCATGCATCCCTTTCCCTGGTAGCAGGAAAGCCCCTTGGCCTCATCGGGTGCGAAGCCCACGTCGACCAGGGCCTGGCGAGGCACCGTAATCTCTTCCTTGCAACTGTTGCAGATCTTTCGGGCGAGCCGCTGGGCCAGGATCATGTTGGTTGAGGCCGCCACCAGGAACGGCTCCACCCCCATGTTGATGAGCCGGCTCACGGTCGAGGGGGCGTCGTTGGTGTGCAGGGTGGAGAGGACCAGGTGCCCCGTCAGGGCCGCCTTGATGGCGATCTCCGCCGTTTCGTAGTCCCGGATCTCTCCCACCATGATGATGTCCGGGTCCTGCCGGAGGAAGGCGCGAAGGGCAGCCGCGAAGTTCAATCCGATCTCTGCCTTCATTTGGACCTGATTGACCCCGGCAAGGTTATACTCCACCGGATCCTCCGCGGTCATGATGTTGGTTTCGACGGTGTTCAACCGGTGCAGGCCCGAATACAGGGTCGTCGTCTTCCCGCTCCCGGTCGGCCCCGTCACCAGGACCATGCCGTGCGGCGCCAGAATGGCCTTCTCGAATAGCTGGAGCGCCTGGGGGTCAAAGCCCAGCGCGCTCATATCCAACTGGAGATTGGATTTGTCCAGGAGACGCATGACCACCTTCTCGCCGAAAATCGTCGGGAGGGTGGAGACGCGGAAGTCGATCTCCTTCTGCCCCATCCGGATCTTGATACGGCCGTCCTGGGGGAGACGCCGCTCGGCGATGTCGAGCTGGGCCATGATCTTGGCGCGCGAGATGATGGCGGCTCGGAGCTTCATCGGAGGCTGCATGGTGTCGTAGAGGACGCCGTCGATGCGGTACCGGACCCGGAAGGATTTCTCGTACGGCTCGATGTGGATGTCCGAGGCCCCCTTCTTGATGGCGTCGCTCAGGATCAGGTTCACCAGCTTGACCACCGGGGCATCCTCGGTCGCCCGCTGCAGGTCGCCGACGTCCGGCCCCTCGTCCCCCTCCTCGACCGTCGCCACTTCCCGGTCGTCGTAGCCCTGGAGGATATCTTTCACCAATCCGGCCGAGTCATAGTGCTTGTTAATGGCATTCTTGATCGAGGTCTCGGCCGCGACGACCGGCTCCACCTTGAAGCCGGACAAGAACTTGATGTCGTCGATGGCGAAGATATTGCTGGGATCGGCCATGGCCACCGTCAGGACACTCCCCTTTCGGTTGATGGGGATGACCATGTGTTTTTGCGCGATCTCGGCCGGGACCAGCTTGATCACGCTCTGGTCGATCTCGAAGTGCGCAAGGTTGATGGAGGGCACGCCGTACTGCTTGCTCAGAAAGCTCGTAATATCTTCCTCGGTGAGGAAGCCCAGTTTGACCAGATTGCTCCCCAGCCGCCCTCCGGCCGTCGACTGCTGGGCCAGGGCCTTCTTGAGCTGATCCTCGGTAATCAGCTTAGACTTGACCAACATCTCGCCCAAGCGACTCGACCCTACGGTCATGACGCCCTCCACTTCCTTGCAGGCACAGCCACTGAGAGGAAGGTCATTATACCGGCCCGATTCGGGAGGCTGTCAAGCCCCCTCCCCCCGGGCCAGGGCCTCCCGCATGACGGGAACCGGGGCCTTCTGCCCGGTCCAGAGCTCAAAGGCCTGCGCCCCTTGATGCAGAAGCATACCGGCACCGTTCAGAACTCGGCACCCCCGAGATCGGGCCGAGGCCAGGAGGGGGGTTTCTAGGGGCCGGTAGATCAGATCGCAAACCAATAGGCTCTCCGGCAGCATCCCATAATTAAATAAGGGCGGGTCCGAGAGTTCCATCCCCACTGGCGTTGTGTTGATAAGAACGTCTATCCGCCTCAATCTATCCGGCTCAATGTCTTGCAAACCCAATGCCAAAACCTCAAGATTTCCAAACAATCGCCGGAGGTGGCTGACCAAGGATCGGGCCCGGTCCTGACTGCGACTGAAGATGGCGAGCTCTGCCGCCTGGGCCCGCGCGAGGGCATACGCCACCGCCTTGGCTCCCCCCCCCGCCCCGATGAGACCCACCCGCTTTCCGGCAGGCTCTTCCCCGGCCTCCTCCCGGAGAGAGGTGACAAACCCCTCGCCATCCGTATTGTGCCCGACGAGGATCCTTCCCCGAGGCACAATGGTATTCACCGCCCCGATGTGAAGCGCCTCCGGACTCAGCTCATTGAGCGCCGCAAACGCTGCCTCTTTATGCGGAATGGTCACGTTCGCCCCGCCGAAATTCTCGATCTCGCGTAAGGCGTCGAGGGCCTTCGGAAAGACCTCGGGGCGGACCGCCCACGGGATATAGACCCAGTCGAGGCCCAGGGCGTCGAAGGCGGCGTTCTGCATGCGGGGCGAGGCGCTGTGGGCCACCGGATACCCCAACAAGATACAGACCGTACTTTTGCCTGTCACGGACATAGAGGCAATGGAGAGGGGACGAGATGGGCGGTCAACCGTGACCCCGGGATTCGTCCAGGAGACCTTGAGCGATGGCCCCCTCCAATCGCTCGCGAATCTCATCCAGCCGACGCTGATTGCGCACCTTGCCCCCCTCCCGCTCGGTGACGTAGAACACATCCACGACCTGTTCAACCTCGGTGGTGATCTTGGCCAGGCTGAGATCGAGGCCCAGGTCCAGGAGGACCTTGGAGATGATGTAGAGCAGGCCTAGGCGGTCGTGGGTCCGCACGTCGATCACCGTGTGCGTCTCGGACACGTAGTTGTCGAACTCCACCCGGGTGAGGGGAGGGGTTCCACCTTTCCGGGCGGGCCGGCTCAAGATCTCGCGCTGCCTGTTCAGGATGAGCTGGCCGACATCCACCTGACCGGCGAGCACGCGGTCGAGGTCGGCCTGGAAGTTCCGCCAGACCGCCGCATCGGTGATGGCCGCCCCCTTGCCGTCGTCCACCTGGAACGTCCGCAGCACCAGCCCATCCCGACGGGTAAAGATCTGGGCCCCCAGGATGTTCATCCGGTTCGCCGTGAGGGTCCCAACAATCTGGGCAAAACGCCCCGGCCGACCGAACGCGCAGACGGTCACCTCGGAGTGGCCCACGAGGGGGTACGGGGTCCACTGCAGTGCCGCCTCCTCGCCGGCTGCGATCCGCTCGACCATGCGCAGGTGGACGGCCACCTTCGCCGCGGGAACGCCCAGCAGGTAGCGGACAGGAACCTGCTCGAGATGGGTTTCGATGACCGGCAGGGGGAACTCCTCGCGCAGCTCTTTCGAGAGGCGCTCCTTGATCTCGGCCGCCTTGGCCAGCTCGTCCACCCCCTCGGGAATGCCGCGGGTGATGAGGGTGTGCGTCCGGATGTAGAGCTCCCAGAGAAGGGTGCCCTTCCACTCGGTCCACACCTCGGGGGCCACGGCCCGGATGTCCAGATAGGTGAGGAGGTAGAGCATCTTGAGCCGTTCGATGTCCCGGACCGTTCGGGCAAACTCGACGAGCATCGCCTCGTCATCCAGGTCGCGGCGTTGGGAGATGTGGGCCATGGCGAGGTGATGCTCGACCAGGACGCGGACCTCGGCCACGTCGGCGTCGGGGAGGCCCATCCGGGTCAGGATCCGCTGGGTCATCTCCGCCCCCCGTGCCTCATGCCCCCGCCCCTCGCCTTTCCCAATGTCGTGGAAGAGAACGCCCAGCTTGAGGAGTTCCGGCCGCTTCATCTCGGCAACGATCGCCCGGAATTCTTCCGCGTAATGGGCGGGGTTCTGATCGAGAGACTCCATGTGCTCCAGCGCCAACAAGGTGTGCACATCTACGGTGTATTTGTGGTAGAGATCGTACTGCACGAGACAGGTAATCTCGGCAAACTCCGGGATGTAGGCCCCGAGCACCCCGAGCTCGTGCATGAGCCGGAGCGCGGCGGCAACCCCTTTCCGCTCCCGAAGGATGACCAAGAAGAAATTGAGGGCCCGGCTGGACTGGCGGAACCGGTCATCAATCAGGTGCAGATGTTCCCGGATGACCTGCTGGGCCCCAGAACTCAAGGGATAGCCGGTCTGGAGCGCATACCAGAAGATCTTGAGAAGGCGGATCGGGTCATCCTCAAAGAGACGCCGGTTCCGGGGAAGGATGTGGATCTCGCGATTGATCTCGGTCAGGCCGTCTCCTAAGTCCCTCGCCCTCAGCCTTGTCATCAGGCTCTCCTTCGAGGCCTGCGGTTGGGTGCAGCGCTCGATGACCCGCTCTGAGAGATGGTGGATAGTTCGCGCCTGGAGATAGTAGTGCTGCATGCACCGCTCGACCCCCAGGACCGCGCGATCGTCCCCGAAACCCAGGTGCGCCGCCGCTGGCTCCTGGAGATGAAACAAGAGCAGGTCGTTCTTTCGGCTCGAGAGATAATGCAGTTCGTTGCGAATCCGGTGGAGAAAGTCGACCGCGTGACGCAATTGGTGAAGCTCCTCCTGGCTCAGGAGGCCCGCGTCCCCCAGATCCTCGAGCCGGCTCACCGGGTGACGGACCCGGCCAATCCAGAGGGCCGTATGCACGTCCCGAAGACCCCCCGCCCCCTCCTTGACGTGAGGCTCCTGCATGTACACCGAGTCGCCGTGCTTCGCGTAGCGCGCAGCCCGCTCCTGGAGCTTGGCCTTGATATAGGCCGCTCCCCTCTTCCGCTTGTGGCCCCCGCGAAGGACGGTCTCCATCTGATCGAAGAGGCCCTTGTCCCCGGCTAGCAGACGGGCCTCGAGCATCGAGGTGTGGGAGCTCAGGTCCTCCGCCGCCATCCGGGCACAGTCCTGGAGGGAGCGGACGCTATGGCCGACGTTAAAGCCGACGTCCCAGAGGAGCGGGATCAGGAAATGAATGAGGGTATAGACCGACCGGTGGATGGGGGACGTGTGGAGAAACATGAGATCGACGTCCGAGGCGGGATTCAGCTCGCGACGCCCATACCCCCCCAGGGCCACCAGGGCACAGGGGAGATTGACCTGAGATCCCTCGCGGCAGACCTCTTCGCTCCGCCGGTAGAGCTCCTTGATTACTACGTCCGCGAGGTCTGTCAGCTCTTTGACCACCTCGATGCCGCGCGCGCCTTGGCGGTGCTCCTTCAAAATGCCTTGCCGCTCGCCCTCCACGAAGTCCCGGAGCAGCCGCAAGAGCTGCTGCCGCTCCCCCGTCCCGTCCCGCTCGCCGGTGAGAAGCCCGGCCAGCTGGACGGTGTTGAAGAACCCATCCAGGGCAGCCGCAAATCGGTCCGCCCGCGTGCCGGTGAGCACAGACACTCCGGCCTCGTCATGGCGTGCTGGATTGGTCACTGCCCCTCCACGCGGTGAGATTGAACCTTCAGTATACGGTCCACCCCGGAGGGGGTCAAGGACATTTCCCGAAGGCGAAACCGACGCGATATGACAGATGTTAACTCGCGATGCAATACTTAACATAGGTTAAGTAGGCCTGCTCATGTTAACACAAAGAACACTCGTATTTTGTGGACCTTCAAGGCCTGAAGCCGTACTGGCTGATGGAGCATCGATTGGGTCAGCGTGCAATAGCACGTTCCCATTTGCTGGACCCCTGTGCCCGCAGCAACCCACCTCGCCAGGAGCCTCAGTGCCCGCGGCAATCCGGGGGCGTGTCACGCTAGCATCCCCGTGCGCCTCGGATGAACAAGACTGAAAATTCCCTTGTCCCCCTTGCCCTCCGCAGGTATAGTCATCTCGCGCCGCCCGGCCATTCTTAGGGTCAACGAGGCATCTCGCCAGTAGGAGGAAGAACCCATGTCGTATCGGGATCTTCGGGAGTTCCTCCGAGTTCTCGAGCAGGAAGGGGAGCTGAAGCGGATCACGGCACCCGTCGATCCGATCCTCGAGATCGCCGAGATCACCGACCGGGTCACGAAGGCAGGCGGTCCTGCCCTGCTCTTTGAACGCGTGAAGGGGTCGAGCTTTCCGCTCCTGATCAACACCTTTGGCACCGAGCGGCGGATGAACCTCGCCCTGGGGGTCAAGACCCTCGAAGGGCTGGGGGACGTGCTCACGGAGCTCTTAGAGGTAAAGACGCCGGAAAGCCTCCTCGACAAGATCCGGCTTCTCCCGAAATTGAAAGACCTCGCCAGCGCCTTCCCCAAGCGGGTGAAAGACGGCCCCTGCAAAGAGGTCATCATCCGGGACCATCCCCGTCTCGACATCTTTCCCATCATCCAGTGCTGGCCGCAGGATGGGGGTCGGTATATCACCTTCCCCCTGGTCTTCACCAAGGACCCGGAGACCGGCATCCGCAACGTCGGGACGTACCGGATGCAGGTCTTTGACGACAAGACCGCCGCCATGCACTGGCATACCCACAAGGGGGGGGCGGCCCACTACCGGAAATACAAACGACTCGGGAAGCGAATCGAGGTGGCAGTCGCTCTCGGCTGTGACCCCGCCACCACCTTTGCTGCCACGTTGCCCCTCCCCGAGGGGGTGGACGAACTGATCGCGGCCGGATTCCTCCGAAAGGCTCCGGTCGAGCTGGTCGAGTGCGAAACCATCGACATGGAGGTCCCGGCCACCGCCGAGATCGTCCTCGAGGGATACGTGGATCCGGAGGAGCTGCGCGTCGAAGGGCCGTTCGGTGATCATACCGGCTTCTATTCCCTCCCGGACCAGTTTCCCGTCTTCCACCTGACCTGTATCACCCACCGGCGGAGTCCCATCTACCAGACGATCATCGTGGGCAAGCCGGTCCAGGAGGACTGCTTCATGGGGGCGGCGATCGAACGCCTCTTCCTCCCCTTGATGAAGAAACAGCTCCCCGAGGTGGTGGACTTCCACATGCCCTTCGAGGGGGTCTTCCATAATCTGATGATCGTGGCCATCGATAAGCAGTACCCGGGCCACGCCCGAAAGGTGATGTACGCCATCTGGGGGACGGGACAGGCCATGTTCACCAAGGTGATCGTGGTGGTGGATCGGGACGTGAACGTCCGGAATCTCTCGGAGGTCACCTGGAAGGTGCTGAACCACATCGACCCCGAGCGGGACATCCAGTTCGTCCTGGGGCCGGTGGAGACGCTGGACCATGCCAGCCGCCTCCCGCTCTACGGGTCCAAGATGGGAGTGGATGGGACTCGGAAGTGGCCCTCGGAAGGCTTCACCCGCGACTGGCCCGACGAGATCGTCATGGATGAACCGACTAAGACGCTGGTGGATAAGCGCTGGCGAGAATACGGGCTCGACTAGGGCAGTGACTGGTGCCTACGAGGCTCGGGCAGACCGGGTCGTATAAAAGCTCAGGGTCTTGAGCATGACCGAGAGGTCCACATTCTGCACCTTGACCCTCTTCGGAACGGAGAGCTGGGTGGGGGCGAAATTCAGGATGGCATTCACCCCCGCAGCCACCAGCTGATCCGTCACCGCCTGGGCCGCGGCTGCGGGGACGGCGATGACGGCCATCTTTATCCGGCGACGCTTGAGGATGGGGACGATCCTCTCGACGTCAAACACCGGGACCCGGCCGATACGCATCCCGACCTTGCCGGCATCATTATCAAAGGCCGCTGCGAGGCGAAATCCCCGCTGCTGAAAGCCTCGGTAATTCAGGAGGGCCGAACCCAGGTTTCCGAGACCCACTAACGCCACCTCCCACTGCTGAGTGAGCCCCAGGATCCGCTCGAGGTTTCCCTTCAGCTCCCCCGTATAGTAGCCGAGCCCCCGAACCCCGAACTGGCCGAAATAGGCCAAGTCCTTGCGGACCTGGGCAGAGTTCAACCCGAAGCGATTCGCCAACTGCTGGGAAGAGACGGCAAGAGTCCCATCGGCGAGCAGCTCCTCCAAGCATCTGAGATAGATGCTGAGGCGCGTGATGGCCCGCTCCGGGATCCGGTGCCGCGCCAACCGCTGCGACTTCATTGGCTGACTCCCTCTACCCCAGCAACCGCTCGACGGCCCGGACCGCTACCTCCCACACCGTGCCCGGCAGAATCCCCGTCTGCAGAATCACCGCCATCGCCAAGACCAACGTGAAGAGGATCCCGGGCGAGAGCGCCGGACTCGGCATCCCTTCCCGCGGCTCCTCCATGTACATCACCATCACGACCCGCAGGTAAAAGAAGACGGCAATCACGCTGCACAGGACCGCGATCAGCGCGAGGCCCACGTAATTCGCCTCCATCGCTGCGCTGAAGATGTACAGCTTCCCCACGAAACCCCCGGTGGGCGGAATGCCGGCCAGCGAAAACATGAAGATCGCCATGCAGAAGGCCAGTGCGGGATGGCGGGACGCAAGGCCGGCGACCGAGGACAGGGCGGGCCGCTCCTCGCCGGGCGCGGCGACCGCAATGATCACGGCGAAGGCTCCCAGATTCATGAAGGCATAGACGACCAGGTAAAACAGGATGCCGGAATAGCCGCGGCTCGTGCCGGCCACGACCGCCACCAGGAGATACCCGGCATGCCCGATCGAGCTGTACGCCAGCATCCGCTTGATGCTCTGCTGGGTGAGCGCCGCGATATTCCCCAGGCCCATCGTGAGCAGGGCGAGCACCCACAGCGGCGCCGTCCATTCGGGTGGGAGCGGCAAGAGCGCCGTTCCCAGCGCTCGGAGGAGCGTGGCAAAGGCGGCCGCCTTCGTCCCCGCGATCATGAAAGCCGTGATCGGCGTCGGTGCCCCCTCGTAGACGTCGGGGAGCCACATGTGGAAAGGGACGGCGGCCACCTTGAACGCGAGTCCCACCAGGAGCAGTCCGACCCCCAAATAGACGAGCGGATTGTCCCACGCCCCCCTGTCGCCCAGATGGGCCGCGACGCTGGCGAGTCGCGTCGAACCCGCGGCGCCGTAGAGCAGCGCAATGCCGTAGAGGAGAAAGGCCGAGGCAAAGGCGCCCAAGAGCAGATATTTCAGGGCCGACTCGTTCGAGCCCACCTGCCGACGCAAGAAACCGGCCAGGATGTAGAGAGGTATGGACAGCGCCTCGAGACCCAGGAAGACCATGATGAGATCCGCGGCAGACGCCATCACCATCATACCCAGGACCGCGAAGAGGATCATCGCGTAGAATTCCCCCGGGGGAATTCCCATCTGCTCGACGTACTCGACGGCAACCAGGATGGTGAGGGCGGCGATGCAGAGGAAGACCACGTGGAAGAACCGCGCGAAGTCGTCGAGGACAAGCATTCCGCCCACCACCGCCTCCGGCGCGCCGAACCCCCGCACCAGGGTGAGCCCTGTGATCGCGAGTCCCCCGAGTCCCGTAGCGGTAAGCCAGAAGCGCCCCCGACCGCCGACGACGAGATCCAGTGCGAGCGTCCCCAGCGCCGTCCCCGTGAGGAGTAGGAAAGGCATGGCCCCTCCCCAGTCGAGCGCCGGCGCGCTCGCACTCACCGCCCCCCCCGGAAGGCTGACTGTCCGAGCGGCGGCGAGCATCGTAATCACGGTCGATAGGAACACCGCTTATCTCCCCAGCACGAGATAACCGAGCAAGAGAACTGCCCCGGCGAGGATCGAGAGGACATAGTTGAACACCACCCCCGTCTGCAGCCGCCGCACTCTCCAACTCCCGAGTTCCAGCAGCCGCGCCACCCCGTCCACGGCGCCATCCACGATCGTCACGTCGAAGCCACGCCACAGAAACGCGGAAAGGCGCATGAGCGGGCTCGCGATCCAGTCCCAGTACACCTCATCCACATAATACTGGTGCCACAGGAGCCGATAGGCCCGCTGAAACCGCGCCGCGAGCAGCTCCGGCACGTCGCGCCAGCGCAGGTAGAGGAGGGTGCCGGCCCCGATCCCGGCCCCGGCCACGCCGAGGGAGAGGCCGGCGAGGAGCCCGGCGGAAGCGTGCCCGGCGGCCTCGGGCGCTGCGGCCAGGCTCGGGGCGAGGAACTGATGGACGAGGCCGTGCTCGGGCGGATAGCCCAGGAGCCCCCCGACCACGACGGAGCCGAGGGCCAGCACGAGCAGGGGGAGCGCCATGCTGGGGGGGGCGTCATGGAGGTGCCGGGCGTGGGCGGGGTCCCCGCGGAAGGGGCCTTCGAAGGTGAGGCAGTAGAGCCGGGTCATGTAGAAGGCGGTGAGGAAGGCCCCGGCGAGCCCGAGCGCCCAGAGGCCGTAGTGGCCGGTGGTGAAGGCGGCGAAGAGGATCTCGTCCTTGGACCAGAACCCGGCCAGGGGGAAGACCCCGGCATTGGCGGCTGCGCCGATGAGGAAGGTGTACGCTGTGAGCTTGAGCGGGCGCCGGAGCCCCCCCATCCGCTGGAGGTCCTGCTCCCCGTGGAGCGCATGGATGACCGCGCCCGCCCCGAGAAAGAGGAGCGCCTTGAAGAAGGCGTGGGTGGCGAGGTGGAAGATGCCGCTCGCGTAGGCTCCCACGCCGGCCCCGAGGAACATGTAGCCGAGCTGGGAGATGGTCGAGTAGGCGATCACCCGCTTGATGTCGGTCTGGACGCAGGCGATGGTGGCGGCGAAGAGGGCGGTGAGCGCCCCGATGGTGGCCACGAGCTCCAAGGTGGGGGGGGCGAGGCTGTAGAGGGGACTCGAGCGGGCGACCATGTACACCCCCGCCGTCACCATGGTGGCCGCGTGGATCAAGGCGGAGACCGGGGTCGGGCCCTCCATGGCGTCCGGGAGCCAGACGTAGAGCGGGAGCTGGGCGCTCTTCCCCATGGCCCCGATGAAGAGCAGGAGCGTGATCCAGGTGACGAGGGAGACTCCCCCGACGGCCGGGGCGGTGAGCGGGGCCGGCAGCGCGGCCGCCCGGGCGAATACCTCGGCGTACTGCAGCGTGCCGCAGGTGGTCCAGAGCAGGAAGAGCCCGAGGAGGAAGCCGGCATCCCCCACGCGGTTGACGAGGAAGGCCTTATTCCCCGCATCGGTCGCCGTCTTTTTTTCATACCAGAACCCGATCAACAGGTACGAGCAGAGCCCCACTCCCTCCCAGCCCAGGAACATGAGGAGATAGTTGTTGGCCAGGACGAGCATCAGCATGGAGAACATGAAGAGGTTCATGTAGACAAAGAAGCGCGGGTAGCCCGGATCGCCGTGCATATACCCGATGGAATAGATGTGGATGAGGAGGCCCACGAAGGTCACCGTGAGCATCATCACCGTGGCGAGGGGATCGACCAGGAACCCGATCGGCACCTGGAAATGCCCGGCCACGATCCACGGGTAGAGGTGCAGGTCGAGGGTGCGGCCGGCCACGACCTCTAGCGCGATCAGCAGGGCCACGAGAAACGAGAGGCCGGCGGCCGGGACCGCCACGAGGTGGGCCCGTTCCCGGAGATAGCTCCGGCCGAACAGCCCGTTGATCACGACCCCCACCAGGGGGAAGGCTGGTACTAACCAGATGTATTGGATCATCGACGTCTCGTTCACGGTTCACCGTTCACAGTTCACAGACGGAAAATGCAGAGGGTTTCTTGAGCTGTTGCCGTGAACTGTGAACTGCTCTAGCCTTTGAGCAGATGCACTTCATCGACATTGACCGTCTCGGCGTTGCGAAAGATGGCGATGATGATCGCGAGTCCCACCGCCACCTCCGCCGCCGCCACCGTCATTACGAAAAAGACGAAGACCTGTCCGTCGAGGGAATGGAGAAAGCGGGCGAAGGCGACGAAACTGAGATTGACTGCGTTGAGCATCAGCTCGATGGACATGAAGATGACCAGGGCGTTGCGCCGCGTCGCGACGCCGACGACCCCGACGGCGAAGAGGAAGGCGCTCAAGAAGAGATATGCCCACAGGGGGACCATGGGCTTACTCCAGCCTCCGTTTGGCGAGGACCATCGCCCCGACCATGGCCGCGAGCAGGATCACTGATGTCAGCTCGAAGGGGATCAGGTATTCGCCAAAGAGGACCCGGCCCACCGCCTGGGTATTTCCAACCATCCTGAGGGTCTCAAGATCATAGGGGCCCCGAGGTCCCAGGATGATCCGGGGGCCCACGCCCAGGGCCAACTCGACCAGCAGCGCTCCTGCCAGGACGAACCCGGCGAGGACCCCGACGCGGTTGAACTGCACCGGAGGGTGCGATTCGGGTCGCAGATCCAGCAGCATAATGACAAAGAGGAAGAGGACCATAATGGCGCCGGCGTACACGAAGATGTGGACGGCCGCGATGAGCTCGGCATGGAGAAGGACATAGAGCCCCCCCTGGGCAAAGAGGGCGAGGATCAGGCAGAGGGCGCTGTAGATCGGACTGCGCTGCAGCACCATCCCCGCGGCGGCCACCGCAGCCACGAGAGCAAAGATGAGAAAGAGGGCCCACTCCATCCGTCACCTCAGGCAAACATGAGGAGCGCCGCCGCCGTGAACATCACGTTGACCAGGGCCAGGGGGAGCAGGACCTTCCACCCGAAACCCATGAGCTGGTCGTAGCGGAACCGCGGTACGGTGGCACGCAGCCACATGAAGAGGAAGAGGAAGCAGAAAACCTTGAGGACAAACCAGAACACGGGAGGCAGGAGCGGCCCCTGCCACCCCCCAAGAAACAGGGTGGTCGCCATGGCGGAGGCGCCGATCATGTTGGCGTACTCTGCCATGAAGAACAAGGCGAACTTCATCGAGCTATACTCCGTGTGGAACCCCGCCACCAGCTCGGTCTCGGCCTCGGGCAGGTCAAAGGGGGCCCGGTTCAGCTCGGCATTGCTGCTCACCAGGAAGATGACGAACCCGAGAAACTGGGGAATGACATTCCACCGGGGAAGGATCCCGTACCAGCTCCCCTTCTGAGCCTCCACGATATCGACGAGACTGAGCGACCCGGCCATCATGACAACCCCGACGACCGAAAGCCCCAGGCTAAGTTCGTAGCTCACCATCTGGGCCGAAGAGCGTAAACCCCCCAGGAGGGCGTACTTGCTGTTCGACGCCCATCCGGCGAGGACGATGCCGTACACGCCGAGCGAGGTGACGGCAAAGACGTAGAGAAGCCCGACGTTCACATCGGTGATCACGAAGGATGGCCCGAAGGGGATCACGGCGAAGACGATCAGGGCAGGGATAATGCTGATGGCCGGGGCGAGGCAAAAGATCAGCCGGTCCGCATTGGCGGGGACGATATCCTCCTTGAACATGAGCTTGATGCCATCGGCGATCGGCTGCAGGAGCCCGAAGCGACCGACCCTGGAGGGGCCATAGCGGACCTGGATATCGCCGATCACCTTCCGCTCGAGCCAGGTGAGATACGCCACGGCCAGGAGGACCAGTCCCATCACCAGGGCGATCTTGAGCACCGTAGCGACCAGGAAGTCCATCATCCTTCACCGATGACCGATGACCGATGACCGTAAAGAACCAATGGGAACCTCCTCAGTCCGCCGTCGTCAGTCGTCGGTCGTCGGACAACTGTAGGCCGAGTGGCCCGATGGTTTCATATTCGATGCCGCGAAAGGCGGGATACTCGCCCGAAAGGCAACGCCAGATCTCCTCCGGGGTCCACCGGACCCCGGAGCCGCGAAGCCCGACGGCCACGCGGTTCAGAACTTCCCCTAAGGGGAGAATCTTTCCCTTGGGCTCGATGGCCTTCCGCACCCGTTGTATGCGACCGGCAAAGTTCACGATCGTCCCCTCTTTTTCTGCATAGCCTAGCGCGGGCAGGACGAAATCGGCTCGACGGGATACAGCCGACTCTCGAACCGCCCAGACCACCAGCAGCTCGAGATCCACGGACCTCTCCAGCTCCGCCCGGAGGGACGGCTCTTCCCAGGGATCCAGCTCGAAGAGGAGGAGCGCCTTGAGAGTACCCGTGGTCGCAGCCTTGAGCATCTCGCTCGTCCCCCATCCTCCCGGTCCAGGGCCAATGCCGAGCAGCCTGGCACCTTGTGTGTTCGGGCTCTTGTCGGTCCGCCTGAGCAGATGATCCTCGGCTTCGTCCCCCTCCTGCGTATGCACCGGAGTGACGCGGTAGTCCAGGTGGGGTGTCCCCACCTCATGCCGAAGGAAGGTCACGGCCGCGTACAATTCCTCGATCGTCAGCCACGTAGAGAGGAGCCCGCCGATGGCCTCGGGCCCGTGCTGATCGAGAATCCCCCGGAGTCGCTCAACGAGGGCGGCCACGGCCTCTTCCCACGTCACAGGCACGTACCCATCCCCCCGCCGCATGAGGGGGGCCTCGAAGGCGCACCGCCCCCGCCGAGGATAGGCCTCGAACCGTCCCTCGTCACACATCCAATAGCCGTTGACCTCCGGGTTGTACCTGGGGCGAATCCGCAGCACCTCCTCACCCTCCGTGCGGAGATGTCGAACGTCCAGCACGATGCTACACCCCCGGCTACACGCGGGGCAGGTACTCTCCACCTGCTTCACCAGGTCCCAGGGGCGGGACTTGAACCGATACTCCTTGCTGGTCAGGGCGCCCACCGGACAGAGGTCGATGACATTGCCGGAATACGCATTGTCCAGTTCCTTTCCCGGGAAGAGGACGATCTCCGCCTTGTCCCCCCGGTTCCCTATCC
Organism: candidate division NC10 bacterium CSP1-5; assembly: GCA_001443495.1. Taxonomy (GTDB): domain Bacteria; phylum Methylomirabilota; class Methylomirabilia; order Methylomirabilales; family CSP1-5; genus CSP1-5. Next base: position 51,379 of record LDXR01000005.1, read on the forward strand.
CCAACTCACCCGTCCCGACGATATCCCGGCAGAACCGCACACACCGGGTGCAGAGGATGCACCGCTCGGCATCAAAAATGATGTGAGGGCCGAGGGGGCGGTGCTTGTCCCGATGGACTTTCTCCTCGGCGGTCCGGCTCGCGCCGGTGCCGTACCGCATGGTGTAGTCCTGGAGCGGGCACTCCCCCCCTTTGTCGCAGATGGGACAGTCCAAGGGATGGTTGAGCAGATAGAACTCCAGGACCCCTCGCCTGGCCTCCTCCACCTGCGGGGTCCCCGTATGGACCACCATCCCTTCGGTGACCGGGTTCGCACACGCGATGACGAGCTTTGGGGATTTCTCCACCTCCACAAGACACATCCGGCAGACCCCCTCGATGGGCAGCCCGGGGTGATAGCAGTAATGGGGGATCTCGATCCCGAGCCGCTCTCCTGCCTGGATGATGATCGTTCCGGGCGCGACCGTTATCTGCCGGCCGTCGATGGTCACCGTCACCAGTTTCTGCGATGGTTCACTCATGGCGATTCAAACCGCTCAGTCCTCAGCACTCAGCATTCAGTCCTAAGTTCGGAACGGGCAGCCCCCCTGCGCTATGTGTGCCTCGAACTCCTCCCGGAAGTACTTCAGATAGCTTTCCGTAGGCATCGCCGCCGAATCGCTCAGGACGCAGATCGTCTGTCCCTTCATATTGCGGCAGACACCCTTCAGGGTTTCGAGGTCGGCCAACCGCCCTCCCCCCTGTTCGATCCGCTTCAGCATCTTGTGAAGCCAGGCGGTCCCCTCCCGGCACTGGGTACACTGGCCGCACGATTCATGGTGATAGAACCGGTTGACCACCTCCCCGACCTTCACCATGCACGTCGTCTCGTCCATGACGATGACGGCCCCGGAACCCCCCATCGATCCGGCAGCGGCGAGTGATTCGAAGTCCAGGCCGACATCCAGGTGGTCTGCGGTCAGGGCCGGAGCGGAGCTCCCCCCCGGGATTATCGCCTTGAGTCTCCGGTTGTCCGGGATCCCGCCGGCATACCCAAAGATCAACTCCCTGAGCGTGGCATTCAGCGGCAGCTCGTAGTTTCCCGGGTAGCGGACATGACCACTCACCGAGAAGATCCGGGTGCCGGTACTCTTTGGGGTTCCCAGATTGGCATACCATTCCGCCCCCCGGAGGACGATGTGTGGGATGTTGCAGAGGGTCTCCACATTGTTTACCGCGGTCGGACATTGGTAGACGCCCTTCACTGCGGGAAAGGGGGGGCGGATCCTGGGTTCGCCCCGCTTGCCCTCCAGGGATTCGATCAGGGCTGTTTCCTCCCCACAGATATAGGCCCCGGCCCCCCGATGCACATAGACATCCAGATTCAGGCGGCTACCAAGGATGTTCTTTCCCAGGTAGCCCCGGGCATAGGCCTCCGCGAGAGCCCGTTCCAGGACTGTCAGACCGTCCAGGAATTCGCCCCGAAGATAGATGTACGAGACCTCGGCCCCGATGGCGTAACTCGCAATGATGATCCCCTCGAGTAGCTGGTGCGGGTCCCGTTCCAGCAGCTGGCGATCCTTGAACGTCCCGGGCTCCCCTTCGTCGGCGTTACAGAGAAGGTATTTCGCGACGCCGGGGTCCTTGGGGATAAACCCCCACTTGACCCCGGTAGGAAAGCCGGCGCCGCCCCGGCCGCGAAGACCGGATCGCTTGACCATGTCGATGATCTCGGGAGGCTGAAGATCGCCTAGGGCCTTGGCTGCCGCCCGGTAGCCACCCCGGTTGAGATAGGCCTCAATGCTGCCGTCGTAGCCCGGATCGAGGAGATTGCGGTGCAGGATCTTTTCGGGGGCGCCGGCTGGAGCCGGTCCAGGCGAGGCCGGCCCCGCCGAAGAAGGGTACCGGTAGGTCTGCGAAAGTTCCCCGCGGGCGAATGACGCCAGGAGCTCCTCCAGCCGGGTCCGGTCGAGCGGCCCGTAGTGCCGTCCGTTGACCTGGATCACGGGCGCGCCATCGCAGGCGGCGAGGCATTCGGTCCTCCCCAAGGTGAACCGGCCGTCGGGCGTGGTCTCGCCTTCCCTGATCTGCAACCGCCCCTTCAGATGATCGAGAAGCGATTCCGCCCCCAAGAGGGTGCACGAGAGATTGTGGCAGACCTCGATGTGACATCGCCCGACAGGCCGAAAATGATACATCGTATAGAAGCTGGCCGTCTCCCAGACATCGGTGGGACGCATCTCGAGAAGCCTCGCCACATGCTCCATAGACTCGGGGGTAAGGTACCCGAGCTCCTCCTGGACCAGGTGTAGGAGCGGGAGGAGGGCTGACCGCTTTTCCGGATATCGCGTGAGGAGCTCAGCGCAGGCCTGGTGGAGCTTTGCCGACAGCATCCGGTCATCCCCCCTCGAGATCCCGCGCCGCCGGGAAGGCGCCATGGTCACGCCTGGCCGCACGATGCTCTGGCTCGTCCCACTCGAGCCCCCCCTTGCGCCAGACATAGAGGAGCCCCAGGACCAGCACCAGCAGGAAGGCCCCCATCTCCAAGAAGGCGAACCATCCGAGCTCCCGATAGATCACCGCCCAGGGGACGAGAAAGATGATCTCGATATCGAAGATGATAAAGAGCATCGCCACCAGATAGAACTTGATGGAGAACCGCTCCCGGGCGAGCCCCACCGGGGCGATGCCGCATTCGTACGGCTCGAGCTTCACCCGATCGGGCCGCCTTGGACCCATCAGCGACGAGAGGAGGACCGAGCCTCCCGCGAAGAGGACCGCGGCGACGATGAACAGGAGGATGGGAAGATACTCGATGAGCATGTGAATCTTTGTACTTACTCCCCCAACATGAGAGGCCCCGGATTCCGGGGCCTCCGCCCTTATTATCCCCCTTTGACAACAATCGCGCTAAAGGGATTCGCGAATAGCAGGATCAAGGCAATCAACAGCACATAGATGGCCAAAGACTCGATGAAGGCCAGGCCGATAATCAGAGCAGTTTGGATCCGTCCTGCGGCGTTCGGTTGGCGGGCCATCCCGTCCAGGGCAGCAGATATCGCCCGCGCCTGTGCTAAGGCGGCCATGGCCGAGGCGAGAGCCATTGCGAACCCTCCGGTCAGAACCGTCACCCAGAAGAATGTCTGCTCGCTGACTGCTCCGGCCCTCTCCGCAGCCCAGGCGAAGGTCGCAGATCCAACTACCGTGAGGAGCCCCATCACGATGCCCGTCAACTTGGATTGCATGCCCATCCCTCCTTCCAGAAACCTCCGGTTGATTGACTCGATGAAGCCACCCCCCGCCCCGAATCTTGCCGGTCCCTGGCTTCTGCCTCTCCCTCAATGCGCCTCGTGGTGAGCTGCTTCTACCGCCCCGGCGATATAGATCGTCGTGAGCATCACCCAGACCAGGGTCTGGACCACGCTGGTAAAAATCGCCAGCCCCATCATGGGGAGCGGCGCGACAACGGGGACCAGGAAAAACAAAAAGAGAATCACCGCATCTTCTCCAAAGATGTTCCCGAAGAGACGAATGGTGAGGGAGACCGGCCTGGAGATGTGCCCGATGACCTCCACCATAATGAAAACAGGAATCATGATCGGACCCATGATGATCAGCAGCGGCTTTGGCAGCTCTCCCACCGGTCCCAAGAAGTGCTTGAAGTAGGTGAGGGCCCCGACCTCGCGGACTCCGATGGTGTGATAGGCGAAAAAGGTCACAGCGGCCAGCGCTGCCGTGGTGTTGATGTTGGCCGTGGGGGACTTCATTCCGGGGATCAGCCCCAGCAGGTTGGAAAAGAGAATGAAGAGCCCCAGCGCGCCAATCAGTGGGAGGTATCGGCGGCCGTGATGTCCGATGACGCTATCGAGCAGCCCGTGAAGGATCTCGATGGTCGCCTCCATGACATTCTGGAGAGCGCTGGGGACCTCCCGAAGGCCGCGCGCCACCCGGTATGCCAGGATGGCCAGGACAAGGATCACCAGCCAGGCCATCGTCACATGGTCAGGCACAAAGCGGCCTGGCAGGCCCGGGATGAAATTCGGAATCATGAAGAGCGCGAGATGCTCAATCGCCTCCACGATCACAACCTCCGATGGAGACCTCGGATGTTACCAGGACCCTCCGTCTTACTTCATCAGGCCCATGAGCGAGGCCTGGGCCAAATCCAAAAACGGTCCGGGGTAGATTCCCATGATCAGTGTTCCCAACACCGCGAAGATCAACGCCGCGTAGAGGGGTCTCGACGAGCTCACCGAGACGGGCCCTGGAGATTCTAACATGTACATAACCATGGCCACGCGCATATAGTAAAAGAGAGAGATGGCGGTATTGACGGCCGCGACCACGGCCAACCAGATGTACCCGCTGTTGATGGCGGCCCCGAAGAGGTAGAACTTCCCCACGAAGCCCGCCGTGGGTGGGATCCCGGTGAGCGACATCAGAAAGATCACCATGGCTGCAGCTGCCACGGGCCTGACCCGCGCGAGACCCGCAAAATCCTCGATGAGGTCCCCTTTCACTGTCTCGGTCCGGAGATAGATGACCATGGCAAAGGCGCCAGCGGTCATAAACTCGTAGATGAGTACGTAGAGGAGCATGGCGGAGATTCCCTGCTCCGTTCCGACCACGAAGCCGATCAAGACATAGCCGATGTGAGCAATACTGCTGTACGCCAACATCCGCTTCATGTTCCTTTGGGCCATGGCTAACACATTCCCGACCGTCATGGTCAGGACCGAGAGGATCCAAAAGAGGACGGCCCAATCCCCCTGAATCTGGGGAATAGCCCCGAGGAAGACCCGAAGCAGCGCTGCCACCCCGGCGGCCTCCGAGCCCACCGCCAAAAAGGCGGTCACCGTGGTCATAGCCCCTTCATACACATCTGGAACGTACATATGGAAGGGGACCGCTGCAATCTTGAACCCAAAGCCCGCGGTCAGCATGACCATGGCGAGCAGGAGGGCAGGATTGCTCAGATTCATCTGGACGAGGGTGGCCGCCGTCTGCTTGATATCCAGGGTCCCGGTCAATCCATAGAGAAGGGCGATCCCGTAGAGGATCACCCCAGAGGTGAAGGCGCCCATCAGGAGGTACTTCAGGGCGGCCTCGTTGGACTTTCGATCCCGCTTGAGGAAGCCCGCAAGGACATAGATAGAGATAGACATGGTTTCCAGGCCGACGTAGAGAGAGAGAAGATTGCCCCCTGAGGCAATAAACATCATCCCCAACGTGGAAAAGAGGAGGACAGCGTAAAACTCTCCCACGGGAACGCGCTCCAACTGGAGGTAATTGATCGACATGAGGATCACAAAGAGGGTGGAGATGAGGAAGACCGCCTTGAAAAAAAGGGCGAAGTTGTCCACCAGGTACATCCCGCTGAAGGCAGAGACCGGCTCCCCAAGCTGCCAAAGCAGAAGGGCGCCGGTCCCCACGACGGCAGCCACGCTCAAACCCTCCATCCACCCCCGGCGATCCGGGACCGCGAAGGAGAGAATCAGGACGATGATCGCCATGGTGCACAGGAACACCTCGGGCAAGGCGTGGAGCGTATCAACCCCCGGATTGAAGGCCGCCGTCATCGATTCACCTCTTCGGTACGGCCGAGAGGGTAGGGGAAGGCCCCCCCTCGACCACCTTGCGAGCTTTATCCAGGTGGGTGACCACCTTTTTCACCGACGGCTCTATCGCTCTGAGGAAGGGGGCAGGATACAGCCCAATCCAGAAACACAAAATGACGATGGGAATCAGGGTCATGGCTTCCCGGAAGTTGAGATCCAAGAGGTCCGAGTTTTCCCGGTGGGTCACGATCCCAAACATGGTCCGCTGATACAGCCACAGCATGTAGGCTGCCCCAAGGACGATCCCCGTCACCGCAAAGGCCGCCCAACGCCAGTCGACATGAAAGGCCCCCACCAGGATTAAGAACTCTCCGACGAAACCGTTCAGGCCCGGTAATCCAATGGAGGAGAACATGATGATGGCGAAGAGGGTAGCGAAGATCGGCATCACCGTGGAAAGACCGCCAAAGTCGGCAATCATTCGCGTATGGCGGCGGTCGTAGATCAGGCCAACGATAAGGAAGAGGGCTCCGGTCGAGAGACCGTGATTGACCATCTGCAGGACCGAGCCCTGGACCCCCTGCATATTGAGGGCAAACATCCCCAGCGTGACGAAACCCATGTGGCTCACCGAGCTAAATGCGATCAGGCGCTTCATGTCCTGCTGCACCAGGCAGACCATCGCTCCGTAAATGATGGCCACGATGCTCAAGGTCACCATGAAGGGGACGAAGTACCAGGTGGCTTCGGGGAACATGCCGAGGTTGAAGCGGACAAAACCGTATCCCCCCATCTTCAGGAGAATCCCTGCGAGGATGACCGACCCCGCCGTGGGGGCCTCGGTGTGGGCATCGGGAAGCCAGGTGTGGAAGGGGAACATGGGGACCTTGATGGCAAAGGAGAGGAAGAAGGAGAGCCAGACCAGATTTTGGAAAGAGACGAGGCTCGGAGACCACGGGTAACTGATTTTCATCAGCTCCAGGATGTCGAAGGTATACCGCCCGGTCTGGTTTCCGGCATAGAAGTAGACCGCCAGGATGCCGAGCAGCATCACGACGCTGCCGAAGAGGGTGTATAGGAAAAACTTGATCGCCGCGTAGAGGCGGCGGGCCGGATGTCCCCAGATGCCAATGAGGAAATACATGGGGACCAATACGATCTCCCAGAAGACATAGAAGAGGAAGAAATCCAGGGCGAGGAAGACCCCGATCATTCCGGTCTCTAGCAAGAGGAGAAAGATGTAGTACTCCTTCACCCGGTCGGTAATCGAGTCCCACGAGCAGAGGACCGAGAGGGCGCTCAAAAGAGTGCTGAGGCAGACCAGCCAAAGGCTGATCCCGTCCACCCCCATGTAGTAACTCACCCCCATGGCCTCGATCCAGGAGGCCTTCTCGACCAGTTGCATCTCCCCGCTGCCAAAATCAAATAAAACGGGAAGCCACAGCGAGACGATGAAGGTGAGGACCGTGAAGAGGAGGCTCACGCCGCGGATAAGTCCTTCCCGCTCCCGGCGAATGAAGAGGAGCAGGAGAGCGGCCAGCAGGGGGAGGAATGTGATCAGGCTGAGCAGAGGGAAATTCAGAACGTTCATGGATCCTCCTCCTCCGGTTCCGGGATCAAGGTCCAATGTGTAGGATCACGCCTGTACACGCCCGCCCTCTGAAAACAATCCACCTGAGACATTGGACGTTCGATCCTATAAGACCATATATAAACTGACAATCAGAAAGATCCCCAAGACCATGGCCATCAAATAATTCTGGACGAGCCCGGTCTGCACATACCGCCAGGTGGCACTACAGCCCTGAATGATGTCGGCGATCCTATTCACCGCGCCGTCCACGATCTTGATGTCATTCCAGTCAGAGCCGTTGCTCACCCGCATTGTCACGTCTGCCGTTCCATTCACCGCGCCGTCCACTACGTTTTCATCCACCTTCCAGAAGAGACGGCAGAACCGAAGGAACCCGTCCACGAAAATGGCGTCGTACAGCTCATCCACATAATACTGGTGCCACAGGAGCCGATAGGCCCGCTGAAACCGCGCCGCGAGCAGCTCCGGCACGTCGCGCCAGCGCAGGTAGAGGAGGGTGCCGGCCCCGATCCCGGCCCCGGCCACGCCGAGGGAGAGGCCGGCGAGGAGCCAGGCGGAGGCGTGCCCGGCGGCCTCGGGCGCTGCGGCCAGGCTCGGGGCGAGGAACTGATGGACGAGGCCGTGCTCGGGCGGGTAGCCCAGGAGCCCCCCGACCACGACGGAGCCGAGGGCCAGCCCGAGCAGGGGGAGCGCCATGCTGGGGGGGGCGTCATGGAGGTGCCGGGCGGGGGCGGGGTCGCCGCGGAAGGGGCCTTCGAAGGTGAGGCAGTAGAGCCGGGTCATGTAGAAGGCGGTGAGGAAGGCCCCGGCGAGCCCGAGCGCCCAGAGGCCGTAGTGGCCGGTGGTGAAGGCGGCGAAGAGGATCTCGTCCTTGGACCAGAACCCGGCCAGGGGGAAGACCCCGGCATTGGCGGCTGCGCCGATGAGGAAGGTGTACGCTGTGAGCTTGAGCGGGCGCCGGAGCCCCCCCATCCGCTGGAGGTCCTGCTCCCCGTGGAGCGCATGGATGACCGCGCCCGCCCCGAGAAAGAGGAGCGCCTTGAAGAAGGCGTGGGTGGCGAGGTGGAAGATGCCGCTCGCGTAGGCTCCCACGCCGGCCCCGAGGAACATGTAGCCGAGCTGGGAGATGGTCGAGTAGGCGATCACCCGCTTGATGTCGGTCTGGACGCAGGCGATGGTGGCGGCGAAGAGGGCGGTGAGCGCCCCGATGGTGGCCACGAGCTCCAAGGTGGGGGGGGCGAGGCTGTAGAGGGGACTCGAGCGGGCGACCATGTACACCCCGGCGGTCACCATGGTGGCCGCGTGGATCAAGGCGGAGACCGGGGTCGGGCCCTCCATGGCGTCCGGGAGCCAGACGTAGAGCGGGAGCTGGGCACTCTTCCCCATGGCCCCGATGAAGAGCAGGAGCGTGATCCAGGTGACGAGGGAGACCCCCCCGACGGCCGGGGCGGTGAGCGAGGCCTGGAGCGTCGCCGTCTGCGCGAAGATCGCGCCGTACTCCAGCGTGCCGCAGGTGGTCCAGAGCAGGAAGAGCCCGAGGAGGAAGCCGGCGTCCCCCACGCGGTTGACGAGGAAGGCCTTGTTCCCCGCATCAGTCGCCGCCTTTTTTTCATACCAGAATCCGATCAACAGATACGAGCAGAGCCCCACCCCCTCCCAGCCCAGGAACATGAAGAGATAGTTATTGGCCAGGACGAGGATCAGCATGGAGAACATGAAGAGGTTCAGGTAGGCGAAGAAGCGGGGATAGCCCGGATCGCCGTGCATGTACCCGATGGAATAGATGTGGATGAGGAGGCCCACGAAGGTCACCGTGAGCATCATCACCGTGGCGAGGGGATCGACCAGGAACCCGATCGGCACCTGGAAATGCCCGGCCACGATCCACGGGTAGAGGTGCAGGTCGAGGGTGCGGCCGGCCACGACCTCTAGCGCGATCAGCAGGGCCACGAGAAACGAGAGGCCGGCGGCCGGGACCGCCACGAGGTGGGCCCGTTCCCGGAGATAGCTCCGGCCGAACAGCCCGTTGATCACGACCCCCACCAGGGGGAAGGCTGGTACTAACCAGATGTATTCCATCATGGATCTATCGTCCAATGTCCAAAGTCCACGGTCTCACTGCAAGAGATCGCGGCTACCATTCGGTCGACCCTCGACGTTGGACTTTGGACCTCTCGGTTACCATTTCATCAGGTTGATCTCATCGACGTTCACGGTCTTGAAGTTGCGATAGAGTCCAAGGACGATGGCCAGTCCCACCGCCGCCTCGGCTGCAGCCACGGTGATGACGAAGATGGCAAAGACCTGGCCGTCCAGGGTCGAGTTGGGCAGATACCGGGACAGGGCAATGAAGTTCACGTTGACCGCGTTCAGCATCAGCTCAACCGCCATCAGGATGGCAATCGCATTGCGTCGGGTGAGGGCACCAAACATCCCTACCCCGAAGAGGAGAGCCCCCAGGGTGAGATAGTAAGACAGAGGGATCATTCCACTACTCTCCTTCCCGCCGGGCCAGGATAATCGCCCCAACCATCGCGGCGAGCAGCAGCACGGAGGCCACCTCAAAGGGAAGGACATGGGTCGTGAGGAGGAGCCGCCCAAGGGTAGACGTGGTCTCCCGAGTGGCCGGCGCTTGGCCAGAGATCTGGATGCCCACGAGGGAGGCGTAGATGAGAATGGCCGTAGTCCCCACTGCGACCACGGCACTCGCCCCGACCTGCTCGTTAAAGACCTCGGCGCCAGAGGCGATCCGGGTGGTGAGCATGATGGCAAACAGGAGGAGGATGGTGATCCCGCCGACATAGATGAGGACCTGGACGGCGGCTAAGAACTCGGCATCCAGAAGGACGTAGATCCCGGCCACGCCGCAAAAAGAAAAGATCAGGGCGACGGCGGAGTGGACGATATTTCGCGCCAAGACCACCAGCAGCGCGGCAGCCACGGTAAAGACCGCTAGGGCAAAGAAGAAGACTTCCGTCACCCCATCCCCCTCGGCGGGTGTTAGGCCTTGCGCGCCTGCTTTCCAGCGCCTGCGGGAGGCGGCGCCTTCACCCCTGCTCCTGCCGGGGAGCGGGGACTCATAATGGTGGGATAGAAGCCGTCGGCGTGCATCGTCTCCATGTCGTAGACGAGACTGGTTCGACTGAACCCGCCCAGTTCGTACATGCCGGTGTACATGGAGATGGCGTCAAAGGGACAGACCTCGACACAGAGGTTGCAATACATGCAGAGGTTATGATCAATGACGAACCACTTGGGCCGGCGTGCCTTCCCCTTCCCCTCCCCCTCCAGGTGGATGCAGTTGGCGGGACAGATCCGGGCACACATGTCGCAGGCGGTGCACTTGAGCTCCTTCGAGTCCAGATCAATGGTCAGCACATGTCGGGTGAGCGCCCGGACCGGGAGCTGCCGCTTCTCCTCAGGATACTGGACCGTTACCGCCCGGGTAAACAGGTACCGGAGCGTAATCTGCATCGAGAGGATGATGCTCCAGAAGCCTCCCCACAGCTCTCGGAGATATCGCCACATCTTCTTCTTCGCCCCCTAGCTAAAGACCCAGACGAGCAGTCCGGTGATCCCCAGATTGGCAAAGGCCAAGGGCAGGAGGATCTTCCAGGCCACGTTCATCAGTTGGTCAACCCGCACCCTGGCCAGCGTCCACCGAAGCCATATCATCACGAAAAGGAGAAAATAGGTCTTCAGGAGGAACCAAAGCCACGGGGGCAACAGGGGTCCGCGCCATCCCCCCAGAAAGACGGTCGTCGCGATGGCGCAGACTGTGAACATATTAGCATACTCCGCCAGGAAAAAGATGGCGAAGCGCATCCCGCTATATTCGACATGAAATCCTGCCACGAGCTCCGACTCCGCCTCCGGAATATCGAAGGGGAGTCGATTGGTCTCGGCCACGGCACAGGTGAAATAGGTCAGAAAGGCCAACGGCTGCAAGACGATGAACCAGAGATACCGCTGGGCCTCCACGATCTTTGTCGTGCTGAGAGAGCCCACCAGGAGGACCGGACCGATCAGGGAGACCACCAGGGGCACCTCGTAGCTCACCGCCTGCGCCGCGGACCGGAGCGCCCCCAACGCGGCATACTTATTGTTCGAGCCCCAGCCGGCCATGATGATCCCGAGCACGGTCAGCGAGGAAATCGCGATGACGTACAGGATCCCGATGTTGAGATCCTCTACGATAAGGCCGGGACCGAATGGGATGACCACATAGGCGGCCAAGGCAGCGGCGAAGACGACCATGGGGGCCAGGATGAAGACCGGCCTGTCGGCCTGGGTCGGGATGATGTCCTCCTTGAGGAGGAGCTTGACCCCGTCGGCGATGCTCTGGGCCCACCCGTGCCACCCCCCTACCCGCATCGGCCCAAACCGAGCCTGGATGTGGGCGCTGATCTTTCGCTCCCACCAGATCAAGAACATGGCCGACACCGAGATAAAGAGGATGATAATGCTGACCACCACCAGCATGACGACGAGACGCGGCACGATCCACGGAATGCCCCACCCCTCGAACAGGGCGTAAAAACGCGCGACAAGTTCCTCACGAATCTGTGGCATCTGGCGTCTCTACCCTCTGGCTGTCAGCAGTCGGCTGTCCGCTGTCAGCACCGGATGGACCAGCCTTTTGCTGAGTGCTGATAGCTTCACGCCTACCGGTCCACCTCGCACAGGACGATGTCCACGCTTCCGAGCACCGCCACCGCATCGGCCACCAGATAGCCTGGCAGCATCACCGGCAGGGCGGAGAGATTCACGAAGGTTGGCGCGCGGACCTTGTACCGGTACGGCTTCTCGGACCCGTCCGCGACGATGTAGTCCCCCAGTTCTCCTCGGGGGCTCTCCACCCGAGAGTAGATGTCTCCCACCGGCGCCCGCAGCTTCTTGGCCACGGGCGCAAGGACCGGGCCCGGCGGGATCTCCGTGAGGGCCTGTTCCACGATCCGGACGGATTGGTCCATCTCCTGGCGCCGCACCCAGAACCGGTCCCAAACATCCCCGCTGGTCCCCACCGGGATATCAAACTCGAAGCGGTCGTAGATCCCGTAGGGGTCATTCTTGCGGAGATCCCACCGGATCCCCGAGCCCCGGAGCACGGGCCCGGAGCAGGCGTAACTCACGGCGTCTTCGGGCGTGAGGATCCCGACCCCCTGGATCCGCTTCTGCCAGATGATGTTATCGGTGCTGAGGCGGTCGTACTCCGGCAGACGCGGTTTGAACCACTGGAGAAAGGCCTTGACGTCCCCCAGCCACCCCTCCGGGACATCCAGGGCGAGCCCCCCAATCCGCATGAAGCTGTAATTCAGCCGCTGCCCCGAGACCGCCTCGAAGAGATCCAGGATCATCTCCCGTTCCCGGAAGCACCACATGAAGAGGGTAAAGTTGCCGAGGTCGAGCCCGAAGGTCCCGAGCCAGATGAGGTGCGAGGCGATCCGCTGCAGTTCCCCGATGAGGACCCGCAGGTACTCCGCCCGCTCCGGGATCGGGATCCCCATGAGGCGCTCGCAGGCAAGGCAGTAGGCCCAGTTGTTGTACATCGAGGCGAGGTAATCGAGCCGGTCGGTGTAGGGGATGATCTGGACGTAGGCCCGGTTCTCCCCGATCTTCTCGTGGCAGCGGTGCATGTAGCCCATGTAGGGGATGCACTCGCGCACCACCTCCCCGTCCAGCTTGATAAGCAGGCGCAGGACCCCGTGGGTCGAGGGGTGCTGCGGGCCCATGTTGACCCACATCTCTTCCATGGATTCGGCGGTCTGTTCTTTGACCTGCTGCAGGTGAAGGTTGACCGTCGTCATGCCGCGCCCTCTCTACGCCGTGGTCGGCCGGACCACCGTCCCGGGCTTCCGATCATCCCAGGGATAGGGGACGAACCGCTCGTCTTGGTAATCCTTCCGCAGGGGATGGCCGATCCAGTCTTCCGGGAGGAGAATCCGCCGAAGATCTGGATGATTCTCAAAACGAATCCCGAGCAGGTCAAAGGCCTCCCGCTCGTGCCAGTTTGCCGTCCCCCAGAGGGGGACCACCGAGCGAAGCACCGGCTCATCGCGGGGGACCCGGGCCCGAAGGATGATCTTTCCCGGCTGCCTCAGCGAGGAGATGGCATAGGCTACCTCCATCTCGTTCTCGCCGACCCAGTCGACGCCACTCAGGCAATTCAGGTATTCGAGCCCCAGCTCCTCCTTGATAAAACGGCAGATCTCGAAATTCTGATCCGCCTTGATGGTGAGGGTGGCCTCTCCGCGCCGGACCTCTGATGTCCGGATCTCACTCCCGAACCGGGCCCGAATCTGCTGCAGGATCTCTTCTGCTGTCATTCTAACGCCCCGATGACCGTTGACGGCTCGACTGAGCTCGCCGAAGTCCGACGACCGACGACCGGAAACGCCCGAACATGGGATTCCCGCGGTCATCGGTGATCGGTGATCGGTCGTCGATTACACCCACTCCAGCGCTCCCTTTGCCCAGGCATAGGCGAGGCCGACCAGGAGGATCACGATGAACACCATCATCTCGATAAAGGCGAAGAACCCGAGGGAAGTGTAGACAATGGCCCAGGGGAAGAGGAAGACCGTTTCTACCGCGAAGAGGATATAGATCAGGGCAAAGAGATAGTAGCGGATGTGGATCCGGAGCCATGGGCTCCCAATCGGATCCTCGCCACACTCGTACGTGTCAAGTTTTTTCGGTGACGGCTTCGCCGGGCGTATAAGGCGCGAAAGGATGTCGATGTTGAACACGACGAAGAGGGCGCCGACGATGAGGAAAAGCGCAACATATGCGTAATCCGCCGCCATGGCCTTCTCACACTAGATAACAAAAATGCCCCGTAGCAGGGCATCACATCCCGGGATCCGTCGTGTGCTTGTAAATCCGGGTGGTGAGTACCACAATTTCTCCTCGATTGTCAAGTGGAATATCGCCTGTTTTCAGCCCTTGCCGAAGCTTCGGATGTTCACCACTGCGATATTTCCGCCGCCGCCCCGCCAGGGCCGTCCACCCGATACAGGAAGCGTTCGAGATAATCCAGGGGCTCCATTTCCGATGACCGATGACCACCAGGGACCAGTGTTTGGTTGTTGGTGACTAGTGGCTGGTGGTTTTCACCAACCACCAATCACTAACCACCGGTCACGAGGCCCTGCAGGGTCTCCCGGGCTGCGTCAATGGAGACTGCCACATCCTGGACGGAATGGGCGGCAGACAGGAAAGCTGCCTCGAACTGGGAGGGAGGAAAGTTCACCCCCCGATCCAACATACCGTGAAAGAAGGCGGCGTATCGACGGCTATCGACCCGCTCAAGATCGCGGTCGCCCTCCACGGGGCCCTTCCCAAAGAAGAGTGTCATCATGGAGCCCACTCGGTTCAGGCAGCAGGTGAGATGGGCGCGTTGATAGGTCTCCGTGATCCCCTCGGTAAACATTCTCCCCCGCTCCTCCAGGTCACGGTAGATCCCCCCATCTCTCAACAGGGTGAGGGTCTCGATTCCCGCGGTCATGGCGAGCGGATTGCCAGACAGGGTACCGGCTTGATACACCCGGCCGAGCGGAGCGACCTGCTCCATGATCTCCCGACGTCCACCATACGCACCAACCGGCAGTCCGCCTCCAATGATCTTGCCGAGGCATGTCAGGTCGGGGCGAACCCCATAAAGCCCCTGCGCCCCTCCGTAGCCCACCCGAAAGCCGGTGATTACCTCATCAAAGATCAACAGGGCTCTGTATGCCAGGGTCAGCTCCCGCAGCCCCTCGAGAAACCCGGCCCTAGGCGGTACCACCCCCATGTTGCCCGCCACCGGCTCCACGATCACACACGCCACTTCCCTCCCCACCGCCTGCATGATCTCACGAACCTGGTCTAGGTCGTTATAGCGTGCCGAGATGGTCTCCCTCGCCACGGGCTCGGGCACGCCACTGGAATTCGGGACACCTAACGTCAGGGCACCCGAGCCGGCCTTGACCAAGAGGCTGTCGGCATGCCCATGGTAGCATCCGGCAAATTTGACGATCTTATCCCTGTTGGTGTAGGCCCGGGCCACCCGAAGGGCGCTCATCACCGCCTCGGTCCCAGAATTGACGAACCGGACCATCTCCACCGAGGGGAGGGCCTCGATCAGCATCCGGGCCAAGGTGACTTCCAGTTCCGTTGGAGCGCCATAGCTCGTCCCCCGCTCCACCGCCTTCTTGAGGGCCCTGACCAGGCGGGGGTGGGCGTGTCCCAGGATCAACGGTCCCCAGGACCCCACGAAGTCGATGTAGACGTTTCCATCCACATCGGTGATCCGCGACCCCTCTGCCCTGTCGACAAAAATGGGATGCCCGCCTACGGCCCGGAAGGCCCGCACAGGACTGTTGACCCCTCCCGGCAGGCATCGCTGCGCCTCTGCGAAAAGCTCCGCCGATCTCTTCCGCATGACCTCTCCACCCATCACCGGACAGGTCCTCCAATTGTGAGGAGACAGCAGGGGGCCCCCACTGGACACGGCGCGACAGACCGGAAGGCGAAAGGCATCACTCGCGCTGCCGGAGGAGGCGGGCGGCGTCTTTGGCGAAGTAGGTGAGGATCAGGTCGGCTCCCGCCCGTTTGATGGCGGTGAGGATCTCCCACATGACCTGCTCCTCCTCCAGCCACCCCAACCGGGCGGCGGCCTTCACCATAGCGAATTCGCCGCTCACGTTGTAGGCGGCCACCGGCACGTCAAACTCGGTCCGAACACGCCACAGGATGTCCAGATAGGCCAGGGCGGGCTTCACCATGATGATATCGGCGCCCTCCTCGAGGTCCATGGCCACCTCCCGCAAGGCCTCTGCGGCGTTGGCCGGATCCATCTGATAGCTGCGGCGATCGCCAAACTGCGGGGCCGACTCCGCCGCCATCCGGAAGGGCCCATAGAAACCTGAGGCGTACTTGGCCGCATACGACATGATGGCGACCTCTTCAAAGCCGCTGGAGCTCAAGGCCTCGCGGATCGCCCCCACGCGGCCGTCCATCATGTCCGACGGGGCGACGATGTCGGCCCCCGCCTCGGCCTGGGCAACGGCGGTCTTTGCCAAGAGTTCCAGGGTCGGATCGTTCGTGACGACCCCCTCCTCCACAACCCCGCAGTGGCCATGACTCGTGTATTCGCAGAGACAGGTGTCGGTGATGACGAGCAGGTCCGAGACCGAATCCTTGATGGCCCTCACCGCCTGCTGGATGATCCCATCCTTGGCGTAGGCCTGGGACCCATGGGCATCCTTGCGCTCTGGGATGCCAAAGAGGAGGACCGCGGGAATGCGGAGGGCGGCAATCTCCTTCACTTCCCGGGTGAGCTGGTCCACGGAGAGCTGGTAGTTGCCAGGCATGGGCGGGATCTCTCGTCGGATGCCGCGACCGTGGACAACGAAGAGGGGCATGATGAGATCATCCACCTGCAGGACCGTCTCGCGGACCATGCGCCGGATCGTCTCCGAGCGCCGAAGACGCCGTGGGCGCCGCATTGGAAAATGCATCTTTCGACCTCCGTGAGAAACTGCGGAAGCGTCACTCCTCCGGATACGCCCCACCTATATATACCGGACCAGTCCGGCGTGGTCAACTTCCCCATGACCAGCCATCCGCTGTCAGCTGACTGCTGATTTCCCATCCTTGCAAAACCCGGAAGAGATGGGTATCATAGGCTCCGCTATGGGGAGGCCGGTTGCCAAGGGGGCAGGACGGAAGGCAAGGGCGAGGTCGGGGGTGCGCGGTCGCGCCGATGACCCCGGACGGGACCGCCTCCTGACCACCCTCCTCTCGCGCCTGGATAACGTGGGGGTGCTGGTCTCGGACCACGCCGGCAAGATCGTCACCGCGAATCCAGCCTGGTGGACTCTCTTGGGGCTCCCCCGCCGCTACTCTCCCGGCAAGGGCGTGACTGTTGCGTTCCCCCCCGTGCTGCGATCCCAGGTGCGATCCCTCCTGGAGAAGCTCGGGCCAAAGCAGGACACGGCCGAGCTTGTCCTGGCTGACGGCGGGCTCCACCTGCAGGCCACTTCTTGGAACGGGGGCGCGCTCTTCTTTCTCACCGAACAACCACTGGTGCGCGAGCGAGCCCTGACCCAAAAGATCCTGGACAGTCTCCCCCTGGGCCTCTACGTCATCGACCGAAGCTTCACCATCGTCGCCTGGAACCGGACCCGGGAGACCGCTCCCTGGGGGATGAAGCGGCAGGAGGTGATCGGGCGGAATCTTTTTGAGGTCCTCCCCTCGTTGCGGCGCGGGAGGATCGAGGAGGAGTTCCGGCAGGTCTTCGAAACCGGGGCCACGCTTCAGATGGAGGAAGAATCGGTACTGGAGGGGGACCGCAGGACCTTCCGGATCAGCAAGGCCCCCCTCACCAGCGGCCCGGGAGAGGTCACCCACGTGATTACCCTCGTCGAGGACATCACTGAACGCCGACGGATACAGCGGCAACTCCTGGCCAGCGAGAAGCTGGCCGGCATCGGCCAGCTCGCCTCCGGCATTGCCCACGAACTGAACAACCCGATGGCCGCCATTGCCTCCTGTGCCGAGGCCCTCCTGAAACACAGCGAGGGCTCTCCGCCCACCCGGAAGGACGCCGAGCAGCTAAGCCTCTATCTCCGGATCATCGAGGAAGAGGTGTATCGATGCAAGGGAATCCTGGCCGGGCTTTCCGACCTCAGTCGAGAGGGGACCGGGGAGCAGCGGCCCACCGACCTGCGCCTCCTCCTCGAGGGGATCCTCCGTGTCGTCGGCTATCAGCTACGGAGCCAGGGGATCGCCGTCATCCGCGATTTCGACGACGGGCTTCCCCCCCTTCTGGGCAACGAGGGAGAGCTTCGTCAGGCGTTCTTGGCCATCCTGATCAACGCCCTCGAGGCTACGGACCGAGGCGCAAGCCTCACCATCCGGGCGAAGGCGGCCGGACTCGGGGCGTGGGCCCTTGGGGGTTCACCGCGAAGGACCCCGTTCTCGCCATCAGCTCGCGGCGTCCAGGTGGAGATCGAGGACACCGGCCGGGGGATCCCTGCCGAGCTCCTGCCTCGGATCTTTGAACCCTTTTTCACCACCAAGCCCCCCGGAAAGGGTGCCGGGTTGGGCCTCTATATCGCCGAGGGAATCGTGAGTGCCCACGGGGGGCGGATGGAGATCCATTCAGTCGAGGGGAAAGGGACGGTCGTGCGAATCCAGCTTCCCGCCGCGAAGGGCCAGATCAGAGAGAGGGGATGATGCGCAACGAACAGGGCAAGATCCGGGTTCTGATTGCCGACGATGAGAAGAATTTTGCCAGGGTGCTCAAGGCCGAGCTCGGGCGGGAGGGACACAGCACCGACGTGGCCTCGCATGGGCGGGAGGCGCTTGACAAGCTCAAGGACCAGGAATTCGACGTCCTCATCCTGGATCTCAAGATGCCCAAGCTCGGAGGGATGGAGGTCCTCAAGGAGGTCAAGAAGATGGCCCTGCCGCCCGAGGTGATCCTCCTCACCGGACACGGCACCATCCCGACCGCCGTGGAGGCCATGAAGCTCGGCGCCTACACCTATGTGACGAAGCCCTGCAAGACGGCCGAGCTGAATCTGCTGATCCGGAAGGCGTATGAAAAGCAGCAGATCCTCCGCGAGAATTTGTACCTCAAGACCCGCCTGGGACACGAAGAGCCGTTTCCCGAGATCGTGACCGCGAGTCCGAAGATCCGGCAGATCCTCAAGATGCTGGTCCGGATTGCGCCCACCGATTCGACGGTCCTGATCACCGGCGAGAGCGGGACCGGCAAGGAACTGGTGGCGAAGGCCGTCCACCAGAAGTCTAAGCGGAAGGACAAACCATTTCTCGTCATCAACTGCGGGGCGCTCCAGGAGAGCATCCTGGAGAGCGAGCTCTTCGGGCACGAGAAGGGGGCGTTCACCGGGGCCCACACGGCGAAGGCCGGCCTCTTTGAGGTCGCGGATAAAGGCACCCTGCTCCTGGACGAGATCGGTGAGATCTCCCAGACCATGCAGCTCAAGCTCCTGCGGGTGATCGAGACCGGCAAGTTCTTCCGAGTCGGAAGCACCAGGGAGCGACAGGTCGACGTCCGGGTCCTCACGGCGACGAACAGGGACCTCCAGGAACTGGTCAAGGCCGGAAGGTTCCGCGAGGACCTGTTCTATCGTATCAACGTTATCCCGATCCACCTGCCTCCGCTCCGGGAGCGGCCTGAGGACGTCCCGGTCCTGACCCGCTACTTCCTGCAGCTCTTCGCCCCCTTGGGCAAGAAGACCGTCAGCAACGAGGCGATGAACTTCCTCACCCGATATTCCTGGCCGGGGAACGTCCGCGAGCTGCAGCACGTCATGCGACGGGCGCTGATCCTCTCTCCCAAAGACCAGGTCGAAGCGGAGGATCTCCCCCTGGATCTCCAGGTAGACCGGGCGTCCCGAGGGGCCCTCGCCTCGCGCGGTGCCCTCGCCACCCTCGGGGATGTCGAGCGGCAGCACATCCTCCGGGTCATGGAACAGGCCAAAGGGCACCGGGGACAGGCAGCGGAGATCCTGGGCATCGACCCCAAGACCCTCTACCGCAAACTCCTCACCTACCGTATCGATATCGCGGAACCCCGGGACCGCCGCTGAGACAGGCTGGCAGCACCCACCCTGCTCATAGTCAGTTTGTCAGTAACCCTCGGGCAGAATGCCACTCCTTCAGCCCGGCGCCCCTCCCGCCACCTGAGATAGCCCACCCGCCGAAGGACGAATCTTCCCATATTTGGCACCGTCCTTGCTAGCAAGTGATCACGAGTGGAAGAGACCATGCGAATCATCATCATCGACGACGACTACTACACCACCGAGACCCTCTCGCGGTTTCTCACGGCGAAGGGGTTTTCTATGCAGATACATACCACCGTCGCCGACGCGGTGCGGACCCTCCTCGCCGACGAGTTCGATGTGATGCTGTTGGACTACCACCTCCCGGGGTTGAATGGCACCGATGCCCTCCCTATCATCCAGGAGGTCTCTCCCCGACTGCCGGTCATCCTGATGATGCACGAAACGAGTCTCGATGATCGGGAGAAGGCCCTGCGAGCTGGGGCCTTTCACGTCTTGCAAAAACCTGTCAGCCACCGAGCGTTGCTGCGAGCCATCCTATCGACCCGACCTGCATTCCAGCCGAAGGGACGCACGAAGTAGGCCGGACTCCACCGCGCCGCAAGGGAAGAGGATCACAGGCGTATGACGCCTCGGCACGAGGGGTCTGCATTCAATTCACGGCCGGGCTCAGAAGATTGAAGTAAAGCCGAGGGCGCGCAAGGCGGCGGCGGCGGTGTAGAGAGAGCCCGTGACGAGGATCGTATCTTCCGGAGCGGCCAGGGTACGGGCCGTAGCCAGGGCCTCCGCCATGGTTTCGGCGATCCTGACCTGGGCAAAGTACCGAGCGGCGACATCAGCTAAGGTTCCCGGTTCGGCCCCCCGGTCGCTTTCGGGGCGGGTGAGGATCACGGTCGAGGTCAGGGGGGCCAGGGTCTCGAGCATCTGCTCCCATGCCTTGTCTTTGAGGACACCGAAGACGAGGAGGCAACCCGGCAGCCTTTCCTCCTCAAGAAAGGACCGGAGGGCCTGGATGGCTGCTGGGTTGTGGGCCCCGTCCACGAGAATCCGGGGCCGGGCCGAGATCAGCTGAAGCCGGCCGGGCCAGTGGGCGGACGCCAGGCCTTGGCGTATCGGAAACTCCCCCACGGTGAATCCCTGTTCCTCGAGGAGCTCCGCCGCAGCGACGGCCGTGGTCGCGTTCACGATCTGGTGCCTGCCCAGCAAGGGGATCTGAAGGGAATCATACTCCCTGAGCCTCCCCGTCAGCCGAAAGGTCTCACCCCGCTCGGAGCGACCCAGGTACCTCACCCGGTACTCGTCTTGAACCCTGATCAGTCGCGCCCCCTTCTCACGGACAATGCGGGCGACCGTCTCGAGGGCGGCGCCCTCCGCAGCGCTCACCACCGATCCCCCCTCCCGGACGATCCCCGCCTTCTCCGCGGCGATGCTTTCCAGGGTGTCGCCGAGATGCTCCTGGTGCTCGAGCCCGATGTTGGTGATGACCGAGACCTCCGCCCGAAGGATGTTGGTCGCATCGGAGCGGCCGCCGAGACCAACCTCGATGACCCCCCAGTCCACACCGGCACGGGCGAAGTAAAGCAACGCCGACGCTGTGGCCGCCTCGAAGAAGGTGGGGGAGGAGAGCGGCGACGGCGCAAAGAGACGGTCGATGACACCGGCGACCTCGATGGTGAGGGCGGCCAATTCCCCTTCGGCAATAGGATGGCCATTCACCAGGATCCGCTCGCGAAAATCCAGCAGATGAGGCGAGGTGTAGAGGCCGATCCTGAAGCCTGCCGCCCGGAGGATTCCGTTCGTGAAGGCCGCCGTGGACCCCTTGCCGTTGGTCCCGGCCACGTGAATAGACCGGAAGGCCGCCTCAGGATGCCCAAAGGCCTCCACCAGGCGCAGGATGTTCTCGAGCCCGAGCCTGATGCCAAAACGCTGAAGCCCGTTGAGGTAAGCGAGGGCGTCAGAATAGGTCATGGTTCAGGGCTTTCAGTCTTGGGTCCATGGTTCGTGCGCCACGGTTCAGGGTTGATGGTTCAGGGTCAATACTATACCATCCGTCACCCGGCAGAGCGAACATCTTTGCCGGCATTGCGCCGGAGGCGGAGGCGTGATACAGACGGAGCGGAAGGCGGTGGCGAAGGTCATGGCGATTCCCGAACCGATTCAGGTGTCATGCTATGCAGGCTCGAGGGGAGTAGAGGCTCCCCGTGCGTTTCGGTCCCCCACCGCCGGCCGGCTCGTCGTGGTCCGCATCCTGAAGCGGTGGCTTCAGGAGGATCTCCGAAGGGTGCAAAAGGAGTATTTCCAAGTCCTCGCCTCGAACGCCGAGACGTACATCCTGTATCGGGACTGCTCCCTGGACCTATGGTTTCTGGAGGGAAAGGATCCTGAGTATCGTGGGGCTCAACCGTGAAGACGGGATGTAAGCCCACGGGGCCGCTAGTGAAGACCAACCTGTCTCCGGATGTCGGCCACAAGCCTGCCGAAGTCCGGGTCTCGGCCCGTCAGGTCCTCGGCGACCAGCTCGATCTCCTCCGGGCCGGTTGCCCCGAGGCCGAGGGCGATCGCGCGACGGATCTGGACCTGGTCCCAGACCCCCTTTGACGTCACCATCTCCCACCGCCCAAAAGCCTTGATGATCCCAAGGGCTACGATATCGGTGGCGATCGGGTCACCGCTCGCCAGGATGACCCGGGTCGGGACGGCCTCACCGGACCAGGGCCCGCCGTGAATCATGCTCTGGAGCCCGTCTACGACGAAGAGGTGAGGGCGGACGGCCATATTGAGCTCCGCCACCGCTGGCTCCCATCCGTCCTGCCCGTAGGCCCACGGCTTGTTCTTGCCGTGGACGCATCCGACGGTATTCTTCAGGGCACAACTGAAGCTGGCACTCCGGTGCGTCTTGATCACGGGGACGCTGATGAGCCGCTCGGCTTCGTAGGCTGCCTTGGCCACGTAGACGGTCTTCGCATATCGCGCCTGGGGGGGATCTACGCTCACCCACTCCCCCTCATCGAAGGCTACCACTTCAGCGCCCGCCTCACGGGCCGCTTCTGCGATCCCCGTCTTTTCGAGATGGCGACGCGTGGGGAGCGAGATCACAGCCGACATGTCACCCACGGCCAGCGAGGCTGGTCGCTCTGCCTTCGCCAAAAGCGCCACGGCCTTCACCACCCGCGGGTCCGTGGTGGCCGGCGGAGGCTCGCCCCAGACCACATTGGGTTTGACCAGAGTGCGAGCACCAGTGATCCCCAGCCGTGACATGCCCCCGATGAGATAGACCGCCCGCTCCACCATTCTCGAGACATCTTCCCCATGGACGACCGCCACGAGACTCTTCGATCCTGAGCGGAAGGGATTGTCGGGGAGGGACGCCGGCTTCCCCGGAGTGGCATCGGGCGAAAAGAGAATCTGCGAGAGCATCTCGCGGCAGGCGGGGACAAAGATCGCCATCGCCGCGAGCGCGGCCAGTTGGAGCACCGACCGCCTGGTCACCCTCATGAGGGCTCCGGTCCCGTTATGCGTCCGATCCCATCACCGCAGGAGTCCCGACGGCGCCGGGCGTAACAAGGGGCGGCCGGACGCCCGTGCCGTCCCCCTACGAGCGGTTGATGAAGTCGATCAGCTGGCGCAACCGGCCGTAGCTCGTCCGGTTGAAGGGAAGGACGAGCCGCGCGAGTTCCGGCCACTCGTCGTCTTCTGCCGGGAGCGGTCCCGAAACCGACACGACCGGGCTTTTGAGAATACCCCCAAACTCCCGCTGGAGCGCCCCGAGGGCCTCTGGCGAAAGCGGCCGCCGCAATCGCATCACCAGTTCTTCCTCCACAAACCGGTGGGAGTGAAACACCCGGTAAAAGTCGAGGATCTCCCTCCGAGCGTCCTCCACCGTCTCGGTGACGCGATACAGGTGGACATCCTCGGGCACTATGAAGCCGCGCCCGACCATCTCCTCCCTGACGTATGCATCCCAGGCCTTCCAGTAGCCTCCCCCAGGGATGTCGAGCAGGAGCACCGGGATCATGGAGGTCTTGCCGGTCTGAATCAAGGTCAGTACCTCGAAGACTTCGTCGAACGTGCCGAAGCCGCCGGGCAAGAAACAGGCGGCGGCTGATTCCTTGAGCAGGAAGAGCTTGCGGGTGAAGAAGTATTTGAAGGTGATCAGCTTGGGGTCCTGGGCAATCCAGGGGTTGGCCTCCTGCTCGAACGGCAGCCGGATATTCAGGCCGAAGCTCTGCTCTCCTCCCGCCCCTTCCTGCGCACCCCCCATGACGCCACTACCAGCGCCGGTGACCACCATCCATCCCGCCTTCACCATCCGGCGGCCGAAGTCACTCGCCTGGAGCGTGATCGGGTGCTCCGGCGGGGTCCGCGCCGACCCAAAGACGGTGACTTTAGGCACCGTCCGGTACTGGGAGAAGACCTTGAAGGCGTAGCGGAGCTCCTTCAGGGCGGAGTTGGCAATCTTCAGGTCGCCGACCTCCGCGCCGTCCTCGAACAGCTTGAGGACAGTGGTCAGCATCTGGGGTAGTACTGCGATGTTTCCCGGTGAACGCCGAGCCCGGCGAGGAGGGCATCGAGCTGCCGGTTCGCCTCTTCCGATTGGAGCTGGTAGCGCCGCTCGTTGGCCATGACTCTAGTATACATCGAGCCGGAACGCTTGCGAAGTCTGGACCGTCAGCCCGGACTGCGACAAGGGGATTGCTTCTGCGGAGGCCCGCTGCCTGGCGGCGGGGGCGACCCCGTCCAGAGTCGGGACGGATTCATCTGCGAATAAGGGACCTGCGGAGGGCGCGGAGATAGCTCAGGTAGCTCACGGCGAGGATGATAGGAGAGGCTCCCTGCTCGAGGGCCCGGAGATTGGCCTTCCCCTCGAGGTAGAGATACAAGAGATTCAGAAGGACCCGAACCGAAGGGGCGCGAGGGGCCCCGATCCGAAGAAGGATAAGCGGTGCGAGCTGCCAGGGATGCGCCGCGAAATCCTTGAGGTGCCCCACCTCGTGCATGAGAATCGAGGTCGCCCAACGACGTCCCTTCAGATGTTGCCGCCAGACGAAGCTGTTGCACACTAGGAAGGACTCGACCCCGAGGCCGAGCGGTCCGAGGGGGACCGCCCCCACGTTGGGATAGACGGGGGCAAAGAGGACCCGATAGCCTTGAAAGGTCCCGATCCCGAATCGGGCCAGCGTCTTGCCACAGATCGTCCCGATCCGCCTCGCCACCGGAAACCGCTCTTCGCTGACTCCCATGCTCGTCACCTCTCCTCGGGGTTAATGTAGCAGGTCCGACTCTTCAAGCCAACCCCCTGTCTCGTCCCCGCCCTCAACGATCATCGAGTGGGAGACAGGACCATCTGGTGCGCGCCTTGACGGTCCCGAGGTGATCTGATAGTGTCCACCTGCCCTTCGCTCCCGGAGGATGCGGATGCCGATGGTCGTGACAGCGGGGATCATCACCCGAGGGGGGCGCATCCTGATCTGCCAGCGGCAAAAGGGGAGCTGGGGGGAATACCGCTGGGAGTTCCCTGGCGGAAAGGTGGAGGACGGAGAGGCCCCGGCTGAGTCGCTTCGCCGTGAACTCAGGGAGGAGCTCTCCATCGAGCCGGAGATCGGTCCGCTCCTCTGTCGCCTTGCGCACCGCTATCCCGACCGGGAGGTTGAGCTGCACGTCTTTCACGTCCCGGACTACACCGGTGCGCTTCGCAACCGGCAATTTGCAAGCATCCGTTGGGTGAGGCGGGAGGAGCTTTTTCAATTTGACTTCCTCGAGGCAGACCGGCCCGTTATCGAGGCGTTAGTGAGAGAAGGCCTCGTACAGGAGGACGGGTGAGGCGAACGGGGATCGCCCCGGGCCTCAAGCGGACCTTTCAGCACCGACTCCTCAGGTGGTATCGGTCCCACGGTCGGAACTTACCCTGGCGGAAGACCCGGGACCCGTACCGTATCCTGGTGTCCGAGGTCATGCTTCAGCAGACCCAGGTGGAGCGGGTCCTCGGATTCTACGACATATTTCTCACGCGGTACCCGACCGTAGAGGAGCTGGCCTCTGCAAGACCTGGCGAGGTGCGCGAGGCCTGGGAGGGGCTCGGCTACTACGCCCGGGCCAGAAACCTGCACAGGACGGCCCGACAGCTGATCCGCCGCCACAGGGGCCACTTTCCGAAAACCTTCGGGGAGGTGTGCGCCCTCCCCGGAGTGGGTCGCTCCACGGCGGGGGCCCTGTTGAGTTTTGCCTTCCACATCGACAGCCCCATCTTGGACACGAACGTCAAGCGCCTCCTTTCCCGGGTCTTTATCCAGCGCCCCTCTCCTACACCGGCGCACAGCGAGCGGCGCCTCTGGCGGCTCAGTGCCAGTGTGATCCCGACGGGGAAGGCCTGGACCTTCAACCAGGCGCTCATGGATTTTGGAGCGTTGGTGTGCACCGCGAAGAATCCTCGGTGTGACGCGTGTTGTTTCACCGACATGTGTCACGCGTATGCCAAATGGACGCTCCGGGGAGTCGACCGGCAAGGGTGAGGACCGCAAGAGGCGAGGAGGCACGGGCTAGCCATGCTCCGGGCGGTCATCTTCGACTTCGACGGCGTGATCGTCGATACCGAGCGATTGCATTTCCAGGCGCTCAAGCGCGTCCTCGCCGAGGAGGGAATCCCCCTCGCGTGGGAGGAGTACACCCAGGCCTATCTGGCGATGGATGACAAAAACTGCTTTCGCACCGTGCTCGCTCGTCACGGTCGGGCGATCGCGCCGGGCATTGTGGATGGGCTCAGCGAACGGAAGGCACACTATTTCTTTGACACGCTGTCCGATGCGGTTACCTTGTTCCCTGGGGTGGAAGGCCTCATCCGAGAGGCCGCGGGAAAGTACCCCCTGGCCATCGCCTCGGGGGCCCTGCGTGAGGAGATCGAGTTTCTCCTCGGGAAGGTCGGCCTCCGGGAGTTCTTCCCCGTGGTGGTCGCCGCGGAGGATGTCGTCCGGGGGAAGCCCGACCCCGAGGCCTATATCGCCGCCCTGGGCCGGCTGAATCGGCTGATATCTGGCAGGCCCGTGAGGCCCTCCGAGTGCCTGGTGGTCGAGGACTCTCGCCATGGGGTGGCCGCCGCCGCCGCCGCGGGGATGCGGTGTCTCGCCGTCACAAATTCTTACCCGCCAGAGGAGCTGACCGCCGCCCATTGCGTTTTGAAGAGCCTGGAGCAGGTCGACCTGCAACAGATTATTGAGGCCCTCTTTGTGCGATGACGGTTCGCATGCGGGAAGAGCGGGAAGTGGAGACCCAGCAGATCCGCAACCGGTTCGGCGCCATCGTTGCCCGGCCTGACGAGCAGATCAACCTAGCGGAGGCAGCGCTGTTGATTGCCGCCGAGGAATACCCCCATCTCGACATCCGCGGCTATCTGGACCGCATTAGTCGCATTGCTGAACGGATCAAGGATCGGGTGGGTCCCGAGCTCGAGCCGGTTAGATTGATCCAAGAATTCAACCGCTCTCTCTTCGATGAGGAGGGGTTTCGGGGGAATGCCGAAGACTACTACGACCCCAAGAACAGCTTCCTCAACGAGGTGATCGATCGCCGGAAGGGGATCCCCATCACCCTCTCCATCTTGTACATGGAGATCGCCTGGCGCCTCGATCTGCCTCTGGTCGGAGTGGGGCTGCCGGGGCACTTTATCGTCAAGTACGAGGCCGCGGAGAGGGAGATTCTCGTCGACCCATTTCATCAGGGAGCGCTCCTCTCCGAAGAGGACTGCCAGCGCACCTTGGACCGGATCTACAGTGGCAAGGTGGCCTTCCATCGAGACCTACTCACGCGGACCCCCAAGAGACTGATCCTCGCCAGGATGTTGAACAACCTCAAGAGCATCTACCTGCAACTCGGGGATCTGCCCCGGGCACTTGGCGTCGCAGAGCGACTGGTGCTCATCGACCCCGACTCCCCGAACCTCCTCAGGGATCGAGGCCTGATCTATGGCGAGATGAACAAGTTCGCTCAGGCCGTTGCCGACCTCCGACGCTACCTCGAGGCTGCCCCGCACGCAGAAGACCGAGAGGCCATCACCGAGCGTCTCCGGCACCTCCAGATCCGTCAGGCCTCGCACAACTGACGATGACCGATCACCGTTAACCGATGACGTCCCACTCGGCCGCCGGTGGTCGGTCAACGGTTATCGACCAGCGGGAATTGTATTGACCCTTGGGCAGATCTTCACTAGCATATGGGCCCGTCCATCAACGAAGCCGGATTGCGCGTCATAGAGAGGCAGATCACTCTCCCTGAAGAATCCTGAGTCTTGGGAGGCCGTGGTATGGATGCACGAGCCTTGAGCGAGGTGGTGGCGGCGTTTGGGGGCGATAAGGACCAGGCTGAGGCCGAGGTCGAAGAGCGGTGGCAGGCCCTGAAGCGGGTCGATCCGGGTGCGACCCGCGATAGAGCGATGGGGCAGCTCGCCTGGGAATTCGCCTCCCGAACGATTGAGCACGTCTTTCCGGGGGATAACTGGTACTTCATGGTGAAGGCGGCCCAGTCGGCCGCCCACATCCTCCTCCTGGACCTCGAAGATGCGGTCGCCACGACCCGCAAACACGTCGCCCGCACCGTTCTCATCCTCTTGATCCGAGCCCTGCGGGGCCAGGCCATAACGGCAGAGGAGCTGGAATTCCTCAAGACCCATGCCCTGCCGGCCGGCAAGGCGGAGCAGCTCGAGCAGCAGTTTGTCCGGGTGGGAGCCGGTTTTCAGATCAAGCCGGAATGCCGATTCCCCGAACGACAGATGATCCTGGTCCGGCCCAACAATCTCCGGACCAAGTGGGCAGCGGGGGACTACTTTCAGGTGATCCGAGAAATCGGGGACCTCATTGCGGGGATTTACCTGCCCAAGGTCAAGGGGCCGGAGGATGTCCGGGTGGCCGTCCAGATCCTCCGGGCGCTCCAGCAGGAGCGAGGGTGGGTCACGGCGACACACAAGGTCTTTGTGTTGACCGAGCTGCCTGGAGCGATTCTTCAGGCGCAGGAGATCCTGGCGGTGGCCCCCGAGGTCGAGGAGGCCAACCTGGGCGTCGTGGACTACACGGCGGCCACGGGGGGCCGCAGCGTCGTCCAGCAAGAGCAGTACACCTACATGCGCTACCCGCTGCTCAAAATAGTGGAAGCCGCCCGGGCGGCCGGCAAAGCGGCCGGGACCGGCATCACGGTGAAGTTGAACGCGGATGACACCGAGGTAGACACCGTCCGGGCCATCGCCCTCGGGATCCATCGCAAGTGGAGTGTGCACCCCGCGCATATCGAAGGGATCGCGCGGCATGCGGCGGAGTTTCCCCCTGTTCTTCGAAAGCGCATCCCCTTCGCCGACATCCCGCCCTTCGATCTCTCCAGGCTCGAGGGCTTGGCGCAGGAGGAAAGGCCAATCCTCCCTCCGCTCGTCTTCGTCCCTCGGCCTGTGACCCTGTGCCGGTCGGTGGTCCCGGTCGCCGGGAAGGACGTTCATGGTCTCAAGACCGCGCTCACCTCGCCGGCCGACATGGTTATCATCGATGTGCAAGACATCCTCGGACCGGAGAGCCGCGAGGCGCAGCGTACGCTCACCCAGCTTTGCACCCAGGCAAGGCGCCCCTCCCAGGTGCTGGCGCTCCAGCTCGACCTGGAGCAGCCCGAGGCGGCCCAGAAGCTCCAGGCCTTCTTGCCGCTCCTGAAGGAGCAGGTCCAGGCCCTGATCCTTCCTGCCGTCGATCAGGCCCGCGTTATCCGCCATGCCGCCGGTCTGCTCACTACAATTGAACGGGAGGTCGGCCTTCCCGTCGGCTCCCTTGCCCTGGGGGCGCGCATTACAAAGCCCGAGGCCGTCGAGCGCGAGTCCTACGCCATCGCCACCGCCAGCCGGCGGATGATGTGGTTGTTCCTCGACCTCGAGTCTCCGCAGCCGAAAGAGGACTTCAGCGATCCCAAGACGAAGGGGTATCACTACTACCGCTCGGCGCTGGTGGCCGCCACGGCCGCAGCCGACATCGACGCCGTGGACGCAGCCAGCGATCTCGCTCGGTTGGACGAAGAGTCTCTCTTCACCGCCAACCTCGGTTTCCACGGCAAGGTCGTGGGGCCAGAGCAGGCCGAGCGCGTCAACGCCATTATGAATCCTCCGCGCGCCGGGCAGCGACCGGCTGAGCCCAAAGGGCCGGCGGCTGACGTGTTCAACGCCCGCTGGATCAACGCGGTGGAGCGAGCATTGGAGATCCTGGAGCTCTACGCCACCGCCGATCAGGAGCGGAATCTGGGGGCGGTCGCATACAACGACCCGATCACGGGCCAGGCCGAGCTGGTTGATGCCGCCACGGCGCGGATCTACTACCGCCAGCTGGAGCGGGCGCTCAAGGCCAACCATCTCAGCGACGCCGAGGCGAAGAGGTATGTGACGGCCCGGGAACGCCTCGTCCTGGCGCTCCGACCGGGCGGGATGGACCAGGTAGGTGAAGCAGTCTTTGTCGGGGAGACGCTCCAGGGAGATGCTTCATCCGTAGCCCCCTGGATGGTCCAGGCCTTCGCCAAGACCTCGGGGGATCGGAACCGCTATCACCTCGACCGGGCGTATGCAGAGCACTCCCGGTTCCAGGGATTGGTCGCCCACGGACTGTTCACGGTCTGTCATCTCGTGGCGAGCCTGGGCCGCCTCCGGCCGGCCTATGCTGTCGAGGCTCTTGAAGCTCACTTCCGGGCGCCGGTCTACTTCGGAGACAGCCTCACGCCGCTCGCCGAGGTCCAGGAGCTCTTGCAGGGGGGGATGGCACGTCTCCATCTTACCGCGGTGAACCAGACCGGCAAGGTCGTCTGTGAGGGGACCGCCACATTGCGGCCGGAGAAGGCGGGCGAGATCCTCCCCACACCTCCCGCAGAGATCGCCTGGCTCCGCCAGTGGGCCCAGGATGTCACTCCCTCGGTGCCTCCGGGTGTACACGACTTCACCGACCCGGCAAGTCCCCGCCACCAGACCTTCACCAAGACAATCACCCCCGAGCTCGTGCGCGCCACCCGGGCCCTGTTCGGCCCCCTCTATCCACACCAGGTGAGTCCCCTGCTCGGCCTCGGGACGCTAGCAATGACCTCGGCCGAAAGCTCGCCAGGCCACCTTCTCCTTACGGCCCGGGTGTCGCAATTCGGAGCGCCCATCGAGCCAGGAGATCAGCTCAGCATGTCAGTCTCAGCCCCGCCACCCGACCAGATCCGCCGCTCGCAGAAGGGGAAAGGGCCTCCGATCGTCCCGCTCGATATTGTCATCAACAATCAGCGGGGCGCTACGGTCCTCGCAGGCCAGGTGGTCAAGCTCATGGAGGAGCGGAGCTGAATTAGTGAGTGGTGGGTAGTGGCTGGTGACCAGCGGTGAGGGGTGGACTGCTGACGGCTGATCGCCGACAGCTTCTCCTCATAGCTGCGACCAGGCCTCGAGCAGAGTCCGTTTAGACCCCGCAATGACCATTTCGGAAGACTCACCGGGTAAGGGTTTTACCTCAAAGCCGACGATGGGTCGCTTTCCCTCGCCGAGATAACCGATCCGGAACAGCTCTCGCAGGAACTCCGCCACCTGCGGAACATCATTCTCGCTCTCCTCAAGGCCGAACCGGGGGTGCTGATCGCCGTAGGCGGGGTGCCCCGCCTTCGTGACGCAGTTGCCGATGTGCACGTGCGCCAGGTAGTCCTTGGCTACCTCAAGCGCCTCCTTCGACGTCTCGCCTTGGAGCGGAAGGTGGCTCAGATCGAGCATCAGGCCAAAGGTGGGATCGACCTTGCGGACCTCGGTGGCGACCTTAACTGCGTCGGAGGTGGGGCCGATGAGGCGGCATTTATCGACCTTCTGATCGAAGGTTTCGAGAAGGACCCGGAGGTTCCCCTTGGACCGGACATAGGAGCAGATCTCCGTGAGCGACTGGATGAGGAGTTGCATGGCCTCATCCCGCCGGTCTCTTGGATCGGGCCCGCTCAAGAGCGCCAGAGCCCCGGCGCCCAGCGTGTACGCCTCGTCCGCGGCCTCCTTGACGGCCTGGACGGCCTTGACGCGCTCGGGGGGTTCGAAGGAGTTCACATTCAATTTCCGGGTGAGGAGTATCGGCTGCGCCCCGTATCCCACCGTGAGCCGATTCTTCTCGAGAATCCGCGCAACCGCCTCGCGGGCCTTCGGATCGTTGATCGTAGTGACCTCGACCGCGGAGAAGAACTCATCCTCGGCGATGCGGCGGATGGTTTCCACGATCGGGCCCTCCCCCGTGAGGGTCTCTGGATACGCCATGAAATGGACAATACCCACCCTCATGTATTTCTGGAGGTTTTCACTCACCGGCGACCCGCCTTCCTGGGGCTGAACGGATCGGATGACTCGATCCCCGCCTGATAGCCGAGCCCAGCCGATACCCGCCGTCCCTCCTCCAGCATGAAGGGGACCAACTTCGAGATCCGCCGATCGGCCAGCCGGACCGTGGGTCCAGAGACCCCAAGGGCCGCCACCACCCGACCGGTATGATCTCGAATTGGGACGGCGAGACACGAGGCCCCTTTCTCGCATTCCTCGCGATCGACCGCAACGCCTTGCGCCACCACTTTCTTCAACTCCCGTCGGAGCCGCGGGAGGGACGTGATGGTGTTTCGGGTTTGCGGGACAAGGGTGACCCGACTCAGGAACTCTTCTGTTTCCTCCTCCGGCAGATGTGATAGCAGGACCTTCCCCACCGCGGTACAGTACAGGGGGGCCCGATGCCCGATCTTGGTGAGAAACTTCAGGCTCTGGGGACTTTCGACCTTGTCCAGGTAGCAGGCCTCACCCTTCTCGAGCACAACCAGATTCGCCGTTTCACCCGAGAGCTTGGCGATACGCTCGAGGTGGGGCCGGCTCACTCTGCGAAGGTCTCTCCAGCCGAGGGAGGCCTGAGCCAACTGGTAAATCTTGCCGCTCAAGGCGTACCGCCCCGTCTCCGGATCCTGCTGAACATACCCGCCCGCGATCAGCGTCCCCAGGAGTCGGTGCACGGTACTCACGTGAAGCTGGACCCGCCGGCCGAGGTCGACGACCCCCATTTCTCGGCCCTCCCGCGCCAGGACATCCAAAAGGGTCAACGCCCTCAGGACCGAGTGGACCCCGGAGGCCCTTCCTCTTCGCCGCCGCCGCTCCACGCTCCCTCCGTCGAATGGCATTTCGAATTGCGGAAATCTGTTTCTTTCAGCAGTGGGGTCTCTACCCTAAGGAAGTCACCGGGAGACGCGCACTCCCATGCGGTTGCCGGCCTAGGGGGTATGGTGAAGGTGAGGATTGTCGAGCGAACCTATTGGAGCCCCTGCAGGACGTCCTGGGCCCGCCGCGCATCACCGGAGTTGGGGAACTTGGCCTTAAGCTCTTGGAGCACGCGTTTCCCCTGAGCCTTCTCGTTTAGCTCCAAATAGGCATTGCCCTGCTTCAGCATCGCGGCGGGAACCTTGGCGCTGTCGGGATACTCCTTAATCAGCTTGTCAAACTCCCGGATCGCCTCCCGGTATTTCCGTTGGCCATAGTAGGATTCGCCAAGCCAGTACTGGGAATTGGGGACCAGACTGGTCTTGGGATAGAAGGTCAGATAGCTCTTGAAGCCGCTGATGGCCAAATCATAGTTGCCCTTGTGGTAATCGTTCAACGCCTTCGTGTACACCTCCTCCGGTGAAGGGAGGGATCCCTGCATCACCGGCTTGTCCGGAACGGTCGCGGTCGGGGCCTGCGGCAGCGCAGAGGTTCCACCCCGAGGAGGCAAGGGCTGGCCAGTCGAGGGACCAGGCTGGCCCGCACCGGCTTGGGGCGCAACACCCGGGAGGGGAGCGGGGAGCTGACCTGTCCCAGAGGTCCCGCCGGGTCTCCCCGCCTCCCCCGAGAGGCGGGCCACTTTCACCTCCGTCGCATCCAGTCGCTTGCTGAGCTCCGACAGCCGATAGTTGGCCTCTTCCAACTGGCCCTGGACCATCCGGGTCTCGACCGCAAGCTCCTCCAGGCGAGCCACGAGATCGGTCGACCGGGAAACCCCTCCATCACCACCCGCCCGTTTCGCCACGGCGTTGACGTCCCCCCGGAGGCTTCGGACGTCCTGCTGAAGGGCCTGAAACTCTTCCGTTTTCACCATGCAGGCATTGCTCAGCAGGGCAGTGCCGACGAAGAGGAGCCAGACGAAATACCTCACCATCATCATCTCCTCATGAGATCACCCGGAATACGGGTGTGTTTCCCTTGTGCGAAGGAGGGAGCGGACGACGCTCCCTCCTTCCAATTGTCAATTGTCTTCCGCTGCCTCGGCTACTTCTGTATAACGAAGTGGCCCCGGCGGTTCCATTTCCAGGCGGATTCGTCGTGGCCAAGGACAAAGGGCCGCTCCTCGCCGTAGCTGATCATCGAGATCCGCTTGGCATCGACCCCCCCGGCCGCCAGGTAGTCGCGGACCGCCTTGGCCCGGCGGTCGCCTAGTCCCAGGTTATACTCGTTGGTCCCGCGCTCATCGCAGTGCCCCTCGACCATGGTGCGCGCGGCCGGGTTGGCCTTGAGCCACTGGATGTTCTCGTTCAGGGCCTGCTTGGTATCGTCTCTCAGAACGGCCTTGTCGAAATCGAAGAAGACGTCCTTCAGCGGGCCCTCCGCCGTTGGCTTCGCCCCGGGCTCTACAGGAGCCTCTGTAATCGGCTTCGCCGGGGTGACCTTCTCCGCGCCCGGACCCCCCGCGGCCCCTGGACCACCCGCTCCCACCTCCGGCTTCTTGGGACAGCCGGTCAAGAGCAGGGCCGCGCCCACGATAAGAATCGGACCCCAAAACCTCCTCCCTGGCCACTGCTGTTCTCTCGCCTCTCTCCCTCTAACCATCCCCTCCTCCTTTCTGTGGTATGACACCCCCTCCCCGGCATCCGCGATCGTCAGGGCGACCAATCCGGGGCAAAGCTCTTCGAGCCGCTTCGTGTCAGGCGCTTCTGTCCCGACCCATCGGCGTGCATGACATAGATATCTTTTCTCCCGCTGCGGTTCGAGGTAAAGACCAGGTGCCGCCCGTCAGGCGACCAGGCGGGATCCTCGTTGACCCCGACGGTCGTGATCTGCTGCACGCCGGTTCCATTGGGATTCATGAGGTAGATCTGGAAGCCTCCACCTCCCCGGTTGGAGGCAAAGGCGATCTTGTCGCCCCGCGGCGACCAGCGGGCGGAGGCATTGTACTCCCCCTCAAAAGTCAGTCGCTCGAGATTCGCCCCCTCGAGATCCATCATATAGATCTGCGGAGAGCCCCCCCGATCCGAGGTGAAGACGATCTGCCGCCCGTTGGGAGAGAAGGAGGGAGAGACCGAGATCGCGTGGCCGTTTGTGAGGCGACGGAGCGCCCCGCCCGTCGGCCGCATCAGGTACAGGTTCGTCCCCCCATCCTTACTCAGGGACAGGGCAAGCCACTGGCCCGTTGGGGACCAGCCAGGGGCGATGTTGAGCCCGGGCGAGGCCGATACCTTGTCCCGCCGTCCCGTCTCGAGATTGAGGAGGTATAGATCCGGATTCCCATCCCGGTAGGACGTATACGCGAGCAGCTTTGCGTCAGGCGAGAAGCGCGGTGAGAGGTTAATGGATCGGTTCCCCGTGGCGATCGTCGGGTTGTGGCCATCGTAGTCCATCAGGTAGAGCTCGGTCGCACCCTTCTCGGCGCTGGCGTAGGCGATCCGGGTCGAGGCAACCCCTCGCTCGCCGGTGAGCCGCAGCACCACCTCGTCGGCCAGTCGGTGAACCATCGACCTGATGGCCGTGACCTCTCCCAAGTAACGCTTACCGCCGAGAAAGACCCCACGGCTCACGTTATAGACACGGCCCTCAAGGGTCAGGTCCTTCCCCTGCTGTGTGAGCTCCGCCACCACCATGGCCTGGACTTTCAGGTGATTCAAGGACGGTAGCACCTTCTCCTCTTCGCCCAGGCGGACCTGCCTGGCGTCGAACGGCAGGAAGCTGGCCGGCAGCACCTCGAAAACCGTGGAGAACTCCAGATCATCCACCAGGACCGACAGGGCCTGCGCCACCAGATCCCCACCTCCCGACACGCCTGAGGGGCGCAACCCCACCACGGCGATGGGGATGCGCTGAATCACCGTCCGCGTGACTGTGATGTCCACCTGCGCTGATGCGCCGACGGCCAGCAACCCACTGGACAAGACCAAGAGCCAGATGATCCGCGCGAGCCTCGTCATGCCGTTATTCCCCACGCATCTCAAAGTGAAACCGCACCAGCAGCGTCTCCTGCGCAAAGAGCGCAGGGAAAGGGGGAAGGGGAACCGCCTCCTGGACCGCCCGCAGGGCCGATTGATCCAAAAAGATACTCCCCGAAGGGGTCAGGACCTGGATATCGCGGACCAGGCCAGAGCGTACCACGGTGAAACCAAGCGTCACCCGCTGTACCTGACGGGGCGCGAGGCCCGAGGGCGGCTCAACCCAGCGACTGCTGACCTTCTCCTGGATCGCTACCAGATAGTAGCTGAGAGAAGGATCAGCGGTCCCGGCGGAGCCGCCGCTCTCTGCGACAACCCCCGCGAGTCCACCTCCGCCCGGGCCCGCCGGCAGGGCTGCCTGAGCCGGGGCCTGGTGCGAAGATGGCATCCCGGACGACTGGGGGGCTTTCGGGGGCGTCGGCGCCACCTTCTGCTTTTTGGGCAGGGCGAGTGTATCTGGCGAAGGCGCCGGGACCTCAGGTTTTGCCTCGGGAACCTTCGCCTTCGACGGTGGGGCCGCTGGCGTCGGAGCCTTCGGGGCCTCCACCTTCACAGCCGGCTTCCCCGCAGGTGACGACGGCACCCTTTGTGTCCCCGGAAGGTCCACCAACGTCACCTTGTACGCCACTGGGACGTGAAACCGGTACGCATAGAGCGAAGGAGTCAGAAAAACCCCGGCGAAAATCAGAAAGTGCAACACCAGGGAGAAGGCCAAATTGACCGTAAGCTCTCGGCGCCCCCCGTCCATCGTCCACGGGTGCTCCACTCCCCTACTGCCCTCGCTCTTGAGGATGCAGGGGCTCGGTCACCATGCCCAGCCGGTCGATCCCGGACTTCTTGATCGCGTCCATCACCTGAACCACCACCCCAT
The DNA here is from genome assembly GCA_001443495.1 of candidate division NC10 bacterium CSP1-5. Classification (GTDB taxonomy): domain Bacteria; phylum Methylomirabilota; class Methylomirabilia; order Methylomirabilales; family CSP1-5; genus CSP1-5. The sequence continues at coordinate 88,164 of LDXR01000005.1, forward strand.
AAGGAACCTTCTCGTCAGCCCGCAGAAAGACTGCCGCCCGCGGGTTCCGCTTCTGCAGACCGGTCAGTACCTTCTGGAGTCGGTCCAGGGTGATCTGCTGGTCATCCAGATAGATCATCTTGTCCTTGGTAACGGTCAGGATCAAGCGCTCTTCGGGCTGGACGTTTCTGGTCTCGGTGCGCGGGACCTGAACGTCGATCCCTCGGATCATCATGGGCGCGGTGATCATGAAGATAATGAGGAGCACCAACACCACATCCACGAAGGGGGTGACGTTGATCTCGGACAGGGCACCGCCCAGCCGTTGCTCCGATCCGGGAAGGTGCGCGCTCATCGTCCCCCCACGAGCCGCTCTGCCAGGCCCATAAACTCCAGGGTAAAGAGATCCAGACGAGTCCCGATACCGCGGATGCGATTCACGAAATAGTTATAGGCGATGACCGCCGGGATGGCCGCAGCCAAGCCCGCGGCGGTGGCGATCAGCGCCTCGGCGATGCCCGGAGCCACAGCCCCCAGATTGGCGGACCCCGCGGCCCCGATCCCGACGAAGGCGTCGATGATGCCCCAGACCGTGCCAAAGAGGCCGATAAAGGGGGTCACGCTGCCGGTCGTAGCCAGGAAGATGAGATGACGCTCTATCTGCGACAGCTCCTTCAGACTGGCATGCCTGAGCGTTCGACCGATCCCCTCGAGGATCTCACCGCCCCGCTCCGCCGGCGGCGTCAAGGGCATCCCTCCGGGATTGCCGCCGGGGTGCGGATTTCCCCTCCCATGCTGACTGAGTTCCCGAAATCCTTCGCGAAAGAGCCCCACCACCGGAGATGCGGGGTACCGCTTGGCCTCCTCGTACGCCGCACTGAGATTCTTGGACGTGCGAAAGAGATGGAGAAAAGCGTCCGACTGCCGCTCTGCCTTTCGCAGGGTTCTCAGCTTTGCGATAATGATGGCCCAGGAGGCGATGGAGAAGAAGAGGAGGAGGAGGAGGACCCCCTTGGCCACCGGCCCCGCTTGCAGGACGAGATGCAACACACTGATCCCACTCATAACGTGTCATCTATAGCACGGTCCCCCGGAGGCGTCAAGGGATAGTGCCCGCGTGTCCGTCGCTCCACCAGCACTTGAGAGACTGAGGGACCTCCTCCGGAAACAACGAAGATCCTCGGCCAGACAGAAATGTAAGCCGCCCTCTTCGCGAGGGTGCTCAAAGAGATGTGAAGGGGCCCGTACCAGCCCCTCTGGCATGCGTCAGGCTGCTTTGTCCCGCTTACGGCGGGGCACGGGGGCGCCACGAGCGAATTTCTTATTCGGCCCCGTAAGAGAAAGCTCCCAATGTGCCCGCTGCTTCAGGCCTGATCGGATAATCCGGAGCTCCCGGTCGCCGTACCCCCCTTCGTTTCCGAAAACCTTGTGCATGTATCCGCCTCCCCCGAAAGAAACCTCCTGACAGGGGGGCGAAAAAGCAACAATCGTGCCAGGGCTAGCCCGAGAATCCCCCTCCACCACCACAATAATTGAACATCTTTTGTCACCAAGAGATCCCCGTGACCGCCCCGTCTCGGTAACCACGTGCCGGGAATGAGCCGCCCTTCCCTGCGTTGACAACGCACGACCCCTTTGTTAACGTCAGATATTGTTTCGGAGAGAGCAAGACTCTATACTGCGCCCGTGTTCGCCGGGATGCATATGCTGCGCCTCGACGCGATAGATGTCGCCCTTCTCCCACGGGTCAATCCCATCTTTCGGGATTACCTTCAGGGAAGGTCTCCGCTCCGCGATTTCTATCGCTGGGACCCGCGGGAGCCGCAGGAGCAACTCGTAGAGTCTCTCACGCGCCGAAGCTACCGGCGGGACGAGCTGGCCGCCATTCTCACCGACCAGAACCGGGCCTGGGGGGCAGACAACGCGCTCGTCGAAGGGATCGCACGCCTGCGCGATCCTCAGGCGATCATGGTAGTGACCGGTCAGCAGGTGGGACTCTTCGGTGGCCCCCTCTACACCTTGTACAAGGCTCTCACGGTGGTGGCGGTAGCCCGCCAGCTCGAGTCGCAATGGCAGATTCCCTGCCTCCCCCTCTTTTGGATGGCCTCGGAGGACACGGACTTTGCCGAGATTGACCACGTCGCCATGCCGGACGAGCAGGACCGGGTCACACTTCTCCGCTACGTCCCGCATGAAGGATTTGGGACCGATCTCCCAGCGAATCATACGTTCACTCCGGAGATCGGCGGGGTCTTCGACGCGTTCAGGCAGGCGGCGGGGGCGAGTCGACTTCAGGAGAAAGTTTTTGCGCTGCTCCAGGACTGTTATCGTCCAGGGGCAAATCCGGTTGTGGCCTTCGGCCGGTTGTTGAGCTCCCTCCTTGGAAAGCAGGGCCTGATTCTGGTGGACCCTTCCGACGGACGCCTCAAGGCGTTAGCGCGCTCCCTGTTCCTCCACGAGATCGTCACCGCGCCCACCTCGGCACGGCTGGTCCAGACAGCCTGGGAGAAGCTTCGCGCTCTCGGCTACCCTCCGCAGGTCCGTCTCAGGGGAGAAGGCCCCAACCTCTTTTATCTGCACGAGGGGCGCCAGTCCCTCAAACAGATCGGGGACCGGCAAGCGCTCGTTGAGATTGTGGAGAAGACCCCGGAGCGCTTCAGCCCCAACGTGATTCTCCGGCCCATCATGGAGAGTTTCCTCTTCCCGACGCTCGCCCACGTGGGGGGGCCGCACGAGATTGCCTACTACGCCCAGCTGCGCGGGGTCTTTGACCACTTCGACATCCCGATGCCGTTTCTCCTCCCTCGGGCATCGCTCACCCTCGTGGAAGGCCGAATCGAGCGACTCGTCAAGAAACATGACCTGACGTTCCCCCGCCTCCACGAAGACCCCGAGCGGGTTCTCCGCCAGGTTCTTCGCCGCTCACTCCCCAGGAGTTTTGTGGCGAAGCAGCAGAGGGTCGTGCGGACGGTACTCAAGAGCTTCGAAGAGCTCAAGGTGCTGGTCTCGACCCTCGATCCCACCCTCACCCCCCGGGTGGGTCGGGGGGAGGGGTTGGTGAAGAAGCAGATGGAAGATATGGAGCGGCTCCTCCTCCGCTCCCTCAAGCGCCGTAACCAGGAGATCCGGACCCAGGTCCTTCGGGTCCTGACTCACTTACTCCCCCACAGAGAGTTGCAGGAGCGGGTGTACGGCTTCATGCCGTATCTCGGCCGTCACGGGCTCCCCCTCCTCGATGTGATCGCGGGTGCCATCGACGGGCCGGGATGGGACCACCGGCTCCTCTATCTGGGCGCCTCACGCCCCGCTCGATGACCATCCAAATCTGTTCAGGGTTCATAGTTCATGGTTCGTGGAAAAGCGAACATCAGGAACTCTGAACGATGAACCCTGAACCATGAACCCGGCCGAACGGCCTGAAAGGCCGGAGGTCCGATGAAGATCGGGATCACCTGCTATCCCACCTATGGCGGAAGCGGCGCCGTCGCGGCGGAACTGGGCATCCAGCTCAGCCAGCGGGGCCATCACGTCCACTTTGTCAGCTACGCCCTCCCATTCCGCCTCCCCACGTTTCAGCAGAATCTCTTCTTTCATCAGGTAGAGATGATGTCCTATCCCCTCTTCGAACACACCCCCTACACGATCACCCTGGCGGCCAAGATGGCCGATGTCGCCGCGGCAGAAGGTCTCGATCTGCTGCATGTTCACTATGCCATTCCGCACGCCGTCTCCGCCGTCCTGGCCCGAGAGGCGGTGGGCGGCCGGTTGAAGGTCCTGACCACGCTGCACGGGACGGACATCACCCTGGTGGGAACTGATCCATCACTCCGCTCGATCACACGACTGGCCATCAATATGAGCGACAGGGTGACCGCTGTTTCATCCTATCTGGAACAGAGAACGCGCGAAACCTTCCTTCCGGACCGCCCCATCCGGGTGATCCCGAACTTTGTCGACAGCTCTCGATTCCGCCCGGGGCGGGATGAGGAGGCCCGGAGTCGTTTTGCTCTCCCTGGAGAGCGCATCCTCCTCCACATCAGTAATTTCCGCCCCGTCAAGCGGGTCACCGACGTGATCCGGATCTTCGCCGTCGTCCAGCGCGAGATGCCGGCGAAGCTCCTCATGGTGGGGGACGGGGTCGAGCGGTTCACGGCCCAGCACCTGGCGCGAGAGATGGACATCGAAAAGAAGGTCTTCTTCCTGAGCCGCCAGGAGGACATCCCGGGCCTCATGAAGGTCGCCGACCTGTTCCTGCTCCCGAGTGAACTGGAGTCTTTCGGGCTGGCGGCGCTTGAGGCCATGAGCTGCGAGGTCCCGGTGATCGCCAGCCGGGTGGGCGGCCTGCCCGAGGTGATCGAGGACGGCGTGAGCGGACTCTTGCGTCCTGTGGGGGACGTCGAGGGAATGGCCCGGGAGGCACTCCGGGTTCTCGCGGACGGCGCGCTGCACCTCCGTTTGGCGCAGGCGGGGCGCCGGCGAGTCCTCGAACACTTCGACGCCCCCCGGATCATCCCCCACTACGAGGCGTTGTACCGGGAGCTGCTCGGGGAATAGGTCCACCGATTCAAGGCGACCTTCATGACACCTCGAAAGCGAACCCACGAGAGGAGGTCCCGATGATCACGCGGACCCTGAGCAAGTTCCAGACTCCTGCCCTGAACCTCCTGCGGATCATGACCGGCTTTCTCTTCTTCCCGCATGGGGCGCAGAAGCTCTTCGGCCTGTTTGGCGGATTCGGGGGGCAACCCGGCGCGACGGCGCCACTCTTGTCTTTGATAGGCGTCGCGGGCGTCCTGGAGTTTTTCGGCGGGCTCCTCGTCATGTGTGGGCTGCTCACGCGGCCGGTCGCATTCATCCTGTCGGGGCAGATGGCAGCCGCCTACTTCATGGCGCACTTTCCCCAGGGAGTCTGGCCGCTCCTGAACGGGGGCGAGCTGGCGGCGCTGTACTCTTTTGTCTTCCTGTTCCTGGCGGCGGGCGGCGGCGGGGACTTCAGTATCGACGGCGTGCTCGTCAAGCGCAGGAGGTGAGGGAGAAGACGGAGTCGGGGGGCGAGGTGCTCACGAACGGCGGAGGCGCTCGGCCGCCTCGGAAAGCGCGCAGAGCTTCCGGAACGCGATGTCGACCGTCCCCACCGGCCGATCGGCGAAGGTGCCGAAGCCGCAGTCGGGGTTGAGGAAGATGCGCTCGGGACCCACCACCTGCGCCACCCGCCGGACTCGCGCAACGATCTCCTCCGGCGCTTCCACCTCGGATGTCCTGGGGTTCACAGCCCCGAACCCGACCTGGGCCCCCGGAGGCAGGCCCCGGAGCGCCTCGGGTGAGCCGGCCCGTGGCGTGGCGTACTCCAGGACGAACTGGTGGATCTTCATCCGGCCGAAGTAAGAGATCAGCGGATCATACGGGCCCTCCAGGAGGATGTCCTCCTTCTGGCTCCAGTTGCCCCGGCAGACGTGGACCGCCAGGACGGGGCCTTCGATGCCCTCCACGACCCGATTGATGAGGTCCACGGCGAAATCGAGCTCCTTTTCGGGGCTCGCGCTGGCCGCTAGAGCCGCGCACATGAAGGTCCGCGTCGCAGATTTGCCGGCGAAGACCAGCTCCGTCAGCACTGGCTCATCGAACTGGACGATGTCGGCTCCCGCCGCCGCCAGGCCGCGAAGCTCTGATCGGAGGATCGCCACGATGTCATCCGCCAGGGCCTCCCGCGTCGGATAGGCGTCTTCCGAAAGGCCCTTGACCCAGGTCGAGCGGCTCAAGAGGTACGGACCGGGCAGGGTCACCTTCACCGGCTTGCGCGTGTGCGCGCGGAGGAACTTGAGGTCATTGGCCACCAGAGGCTCGCGCGGCCGGAGCTTCCCGACGACGGTCGGGTTCTTGATGGCGAAGGCCGGCACATCCAGGGCGTTGAGCAGCGCTTCGAAGCCCGCCTTGTCCTCGACGTACTCGAGGAGTTCCGCCATCGACATCAGCCGGATCCCCTCCAGGCGGTCGCAGATGAACGAGTAGAAGTTGTCGCGGCGTTGCTCGCCGTCCGACACGATGTCGACGCCGGCGTCCTCCTGGTACTTGATCGCCAGGAGCGTGGCCTCGTCCTGGAGCGCCGGGAGGTCGGCCCGCTTCTTCTTCATCGCCTCGAGGAGCCACGACGGGCGGGGCCAGCTCCCGACGACCGTGACCGGGTAGAGGGGCCAGCGACTCATGGCATCACACTCTCTTCAGCGGGACGTGAATCGGAACCTGCCGGACGAGGGACTGGGTAACGGGGGAGCGGACCAGCGTCTCTTCCCACAGGGCCTCGAGCACTTCGTCGTCCGCCTCGGCCTCGACGTACAGCGACCCTTCGACAGCCCGCAGGCCGGGATGTCCCTTCTGCTCGATGCCCAGGAAGACCAGGATGTTGTCGGCCTGGGCTTTCAGGGAGATCTCGAGGTTCCGGATGTCGATCCCTCGCTGTGACGCCCGCCACTGGAATCCCACGACGAGGCAGCCGCCGAGGGCCGCCAGCAGGTACTCTACGGCACTCGGGGCCGGATCCTGGGTCTCGAAGCTCGCGGGCTGCCCCACGGCGAAAGAGTGATTCCGGATGAACGCCCTCGCCTGCATCTCCCCCGTCCATCGGACGCGGGTTATCCAGGCGAAAGACCGTGCCCGCTCGAGATCGGCGCGGAGCGCGTCGTCCGCGCCCTTCTTCTGAACGAAGTACCGGATGACTCTCCCTTCGGCCGGCGCCGTCGCGAGGAGCGTGTGCCCCACCAGGCGGCACCAGGCCGGGAGATCTTCCTTGACGCTGACCTCCCGGCTCCGCAACTCAAGCACTCCTCCCGCCGGAAGGGGCTGCATCGCGTTCCGGATGATCAGGAGCAGGCCACTCCCGCAGTCGAGATCGCCGCCGTCGCACACCGTATCGGCGACAGGCAATGGAGCTTCGCCACCCATGCCTCAGCCCTACAAACCCCCTCAGTAGGTGACGGCGGGACTGTGCTCTCCCAGGAACTCGACCAGCTTCGCCCCTCCGACGATCACCGCGCCGTCGATGAGCCTTCCCTCGTCAAGCTTCCGCCGCTTGAAGCAGGGGGAGCAGACGTACACCTGGCCCCCAGCCTTGACGAAGTTCGACATCAGCTCCCTGAGCGGGGCGAACCCCTCCTCGTGAATATCGTCGGCATAGCCCTTCTGGCAGAGGCGCACGCCCTCGGTGCTCAGGAATACCATCGTCTGTTTCTCGGACGCCACCGCGGCATTGGCCACGACGAAGGCGACGGTCGCCTTGTCAGGATTGTCTTTGGCAGAGGTGAGACTGACACAGAACTTGCCCCCCACGTTCTATCCCTCCTTTCGTCGAATCCAGTACTCGGGATGCTCCCACAGAAGAAGCGTGTGCCCCGTCAGGCGGCACCACGCCGGCAGATCCTCGGGAGCGCCCGGATCGTGCGCCGTAACCCGCAACACTTCCCCCGGCCCCATGGAGTGCAGGCGAATCCGCAGTTCGAGCACTAGGTCGCCGCACGCCATCTGTCCGGCGTCCCACTTCGCGTCTGTGCGGGGTGCGCCAGCCGTGCCGGAAGCGGGGTGGCGGGCCGCATCCAAGGCCCCCTTCCTCTCCTCCCCCGACGCCCACAGGCACCCAGGGGAGGAAACAGTGCCGAAGCCCTCCTGGCGACCGGCCCAGTCCCATCCCGCCCGAAAGCACTCGTGGTGATCGATATACGCGAACACATGGTCCCTGAGTTCCCCTCGATCCTGTGCCAGAGCGCCGGCCAGGCATGACAGACATCGCGGGGCATCCTTGAAGCCCATCGCAAGGCTCATCACGGCCTCGTGGCCGCACACGCCTCGCGCGCACGAGGGGCACCCGGCTCCCTGCGTCTCTTCCAGAAAGCGCAGGACCGTCTCCGTGCGGACTGACTCGTCGGGTGCCGGCGCACCAGTCATGATCGAAGGGCCTCTGGACCCTCTTACAGCTCCCGGTAGGTGAGCTTCCGGACCCATCCGGTCTTTTCGGGATGCTCCTTCCCGTCAACCTCCACGTAGGCCTTGGGGAGGGCGTTGACGGGCTCGCCGTCCTGCTTGGGGCTCATGATGAGGTCCCGATTCCTGGACCAGACCACCCGGCGTTCATCGAGATTCCCAAAGTAGTAGTTGACCCGGGCCGGATCGGGGCCGAAGGTGCCGTCGGCCGTCGTCAGGCGGACGAGCCTTTCGTTGTCTGCATTCACCGGGTAGTCGCCCGCGTACAAATCGGCCACGGACACGTCGTGGGGAATCCAGCCGATGCCGGGGGCATAGAACTCCGCCCAGCAATGGTAGCTCTGATCCTGGTCCTGGCCCCGGAGCTCGGGCTTGAGGAAGGAGCCGTACACGATCTGGGTCGGGATCCCCTTGGCCCGGGCCAGAGAGGTCCAGAGGGATTCGAAGTCGGTGCAGTTGCCGGTGCGGAAGGTCAGGCAATAGCTCGTGCTGCCGACCGGCGACGCCTTTTTGTTCTTGGGGTCCTTCACCCAGTACTCCACGTATTCCAGGGTCCAGTCGTAGAGCTTGCGGGCCGCCCGGACCGGATTGGTCTCGTTCCCCACGATCTGGTCTGCAAGCTTGCGGATCTGGTCGTCGATCTCGACGTGCTTGTTCGGTTGCAGATACTTGGCGAAGCGCGCGCGGTCGGCGTCCGTGATCGCCTTTGCCTTGGCCGGGTCCACACTCACCCGGACCTCCGAGCGCTTCACGACGAAGCTGGTCAGCACCTTGAATTCCTTCTGCTTTGGGTTCTGGGCTTCGAGGTACAGGACCCTGCTCCCTTCGGAATCGCGCTCGATGCGATGGGCATACGGCGCCTCCACGCGGAAGCTACTCACGTGCTGCGCGGGATCGTTTTCCTGGGGAAGGGCAAACCAGACGCGCACCCTCTTGGCCCCTTCTGGAACATTGACTGTGAGTTCATTCCGCAACTCAAAGGTCGCCTGTTTGATGCCCGGCGATCCTTCCTTCGCGGCAAAGGCGCCGGGGAAGAGCGAGGCGATTCCAAGGGCGAGAACCGTCATGATGCTGAAGATCAAGAGGACTCGAGACTGGAAGTTCCGCGCATCCATCGTCATGCCTCCTTGAAATGCAGTGGAACTGGGATGGGGCTGACTGAGGCGTCCGAACGGATCGTGGGGAAACGTGGCAATCAGGCTAGATCGGGATGGACTATCAGTCAAATAGGTAATACTGATCTGAAATAGGTTTCGGATTCGTGGGACCGATAGATAGCATTAGGCTGCCGACCAGGAAAATTCCCAGGCTTTGGTGGGGGATAGATATAGGAAGGCTGTGCGAAGAGTCCGAGGGAAGGGAAGTGATCGTCAGAAAGGAGCCACCTGCTCCTCGGTGGGCTCTGCTCAGCAGTACCATGGTTCGGTGAGGTAGGGAATCGTGGCCCGCGCCCGTGCCTCGACGGGCGGCGGGAGGGGACGTGGGGAGCCCGCGGCGGCCTGCTCGGCCAGTAACCACACCTGCGCAAAGATCTCGCGCCGACTTTCGCCGCGCGCCGTCGCCGCCCGGACGAGCGCCTGAATCTCCCCCTGCAACTGGTCCACGCGGGGATCCGAGTGCCGCCACGGATAGACCAGGGCGGTCTCGTCAAACGGCCCCACGATCTCTTGAACTTCGGCGAGCTCCAGGAGCTTCGAGCCGGCCGGGATCAACAGGCGAATTGCGAGCTGAATAGGGGCAACGTGGTCGATGAGGTCAAGCTCTGCCAACAGCGAGAGCAGTTCCTGGTAGCCCTCGATCGAGATCCAGTGGGTAAACGCGACGAAGGTCGGATGGAGGGTAAGCCCCGCCTCACGGCAGAGACGGACGACCCGGAGAAAATCATCGCGGGTATGGCCTTTGTTCAACCGCTCAAGGACGCGGTCATCGATCGACTCCACCGCACTGGTGACAAAGAGACACCCGGTCTCTTTCAGGGTGGTGAGATGCTCCGCATGTTTCAGGAGATGCTCGATCTTGATGGTCACATCATACGTCAGGTGTGGGTGTTCCGTACGAAGGGTCCGGACGAGGGCCAGGGCGTGACCGATCCCATTGAAGAAGTCGGGGTCGCCAAAGGTGATATGCTCCGCGCCCGCCGCCACCTGCCGCTTGATGTCTTCCAGGACCACATCCCGCTGGACGATGCGGAATTGCCCCTGATAGACCGGGACCACCGGGCAGTGGCGGCATAGATGTTTGCAGCCGCGACTGGCCTCGGTATATCCCACGGTTCGACTCCGCCCATCGCCGACTTCGAGCTGCGCATACTTCGATAGCGCCGCGAGGCCGTTTCGGTCCGGGACCAAGAATCGCTGCTTGGCCAGCGAGACGACCGGCTCTCTTTGGAAGACCTTCTTTGCACCCGCCGGCGCAGCGCGAAGTCGCTCAATGACGCTCCCGAGCCCCGCTTCGAACTCCCCCCCCAGGACCGTGTTCGCCCCGAGCCTGCGTAACAGGGGCTCATTCATCGAGGCATAGAGCCCGTAAAAACAGAGATGCGCATCCGGATTCAGCACCTTGACCCGCTCGGCGACCCGCGTGGCGATCCTCGTCGCCGTGTGCATCGGTAGATAGAACGCCACGACCTGGGCGGCGCGAACTGCCTCCTCGTCGAGAGGCTCCACGGCGAGGTCGAGACAGGTGACGCGGGCACCCGCCTTGCGAAGCCAGGCTGCCGGGGAGGCCAGCCCGAAGGGCTGCCGGCCCAATTCATACGTGGAGATCAGTACGACCTGCACCAGAGACCCCTTCTGGCCGCCAGCGTCATCGAACGAAAGGAAACCTCTACCCTCGCTCCCCGCCGGGGCGGCGAGCCGTGTTTCAGGAGTTTTCCTCGACGTTACGCGAAGGGAGAGGTGCCGCCCTTGGAGGGCTGGTAAAAGGGATTCTTCCCCGCAGCGTGATCGGTTGTATCGATGACCTGGCGGATCTCGGGGACCGCCTCCTTGAGCAAGACCTCGATCCCCTGTTTGAGGGTCACATCGGCCATCCCGCACCCCTGGCAACCCCCGCCGAGGGCGATGTAGGCGATGTTATCTTTGACATCGAGGAGGGCGACGTGCCCGCCGTGGCTAGCCACCCCTGGATTGATCTGGGTGTCGATCGCATCCTGAACAGCCTGCGCCCTGGGGTCCGTCCAGAGGGGGTTCGGATTGTCGACCTTGAACCCGCTTTCGGTGACTCCATCCAAAAAATCGACCGTCGCGCCCTTCAGGTTGGGGGCGCTCTCGGGATCGACGAGCACATCGAAGCCCCCGGCATTGACCACGGTGTCCTCGGCAGCCCTCTCCCCTGCGCCCACGAACTGCAGTTCGTACCGGAAACCGCCGGGGCCGCGCCCCCTGATCGCCACGCGTAGCGCCAGATCCTTCTGCTCCTCACCTTCGAGGAGCGCCAGGACCTTCTTCTTGGCCGCATCGGTAATCGTCAGCATTGCCTCCTCCTTACAGGGTCGAGCCCCCTGCCCGATTGCTCACAGTACGGAATATTATTATATGGAACACGCCTTGAACCAGCTAATTCATCCTACCCGTAGTTGCCCGCGCTTGTCAACTCGAAGCTTCCCCGCGGGTCTTGCAGGGCGGGGTGATAATGAATTCCAGCCGCCGATGCGCTTCACGGAGTGCGGCCTCGACGCGGTCGGGGGTTTCGCCCCGGGCGAAGATGAATCCCAGGTAGCGCGATCCCTCTGGCAGAGGGATGACCTCGGTGCCCACCGGGATCGTCAGTCGAATCTCTTCAATCCCTTCAACCCTTTGAGCCTCTGGGTGGCCCCGCACCTCTTTCAGGATCCCGGCCTGCGGGATCGGGATCATCATCACCCCGGCAGCCTGCCTCTCGCGGATGATGGAGTCCACCTCGAGCCCCATCGCGTGCCGAAGGATCAGCTCCTCAAGAGATATGCCATCGCCAAAGCGCAGCGCGCGCGAGCACAGCCCCCCGATGGAGCGGGGGGCGATCTCGAGGATCCACGGCCCCTGATCGTTGACCCGAAGCTCCGCATGGATGGGCCCATGCTCAAGACCCAGGGCGGCCACGGCCTGCGCCGTGCAGGTGACGATCGATTGCTGCACCGAATCCGGCAGCCGCGATGGGGTGACGTAGATCGTCTCCTCGAAAAACGGGCCCTCCAGGGGATCCGGCTTGTCGAAGATGGCCAGTACCCTGAGCTTGCCCTTTGAGAGGAGTCCCTCGACGGCGACCTCCACACCCGGGATGTAGGTCTCGACCAAGACCTGCCGCGCGAGGGGGCCGCCCTGGGCCGCGACCTCCGGCCGACGCAGGATGGCGTCCAGTCGGTGAAAGGCCGCAGCAAACTCAACCGGATCGTTGGCGCGGATGACGCCACGGCTCGCCGCGAGGAACAGGGGCTTGACGACGCAGGGAAAGCTCACCCGGCGGGCCACGTCCCGTGGATCGTCATCGATGGAAAAGACCGCGAAGCGCGGCGAGGGGGCGCCGGCCGCCGCCAGGACATCGCGCATACGGTGCTTACTGCGGGCGGCGGCGACCGCATCGACAGAGTTGTGCGGCAATTCCAATGCCGCGGCCGCCATGGCCCCCAGGATTGCGCCGTCGTCATCGGCCGAAACGACGGCCCGGATCGGATATCGCCTGGAGAATTCGACGATGGCGCGCGAGGCCTCCTCCGGTGCCAGAAAATCGAGGGTCAGGTGGCCACCCGGATTCGCGACCGCCAGCACCTGGTCGCGGTCGGATCCCACCACGACTGGGACGGCAAGCCGCCGGGCTGCCTCCAGAAAGGCGCTCGCCCGGTACGTCGTGGTGGTCATCAGTAGCAGCAGACGATCCATCTGTCTCACAACGGGTGGAACCAACCGGAGGAAGCCTCGGGTGGGTGACTGCCCTGGGGAAAGCACATCCGGCTGACCGATGCCTGCGGATCAGATATTCTTCAACTCATTGAGCAGTTTCACCACAGAGTCCCGGGCGTCCCCGAAAAGCATCATGCATTTCGGGTTGTAATAGAGTTCATTATCCACCCCGGCAAAGCCTGGACGCATGCTGCGCTTCAACACGATAATCGCCTTGGCGCGCTCGACCTCCAGGATCGGCATCCCGTAAAGCGGGCTCGACTTGTTGTTCTTGGCCGCCGGGTTCGTCACGTCGTTTGCCCCGACGACCAGGGCGATGTCCGCCTCGGCGAAGTAGGGATTGATCTCGTCCATCTCGAACAACTGGTCGTAGGGAACGTTGGCTTCGGCGAGGAGGACGTTCATGTGCCCGGGCATGCGGCCGGCCACCGGGTGAATGGCATATCTGACATTGACGCCGCGCTTCCCCAGCGCGTTCGCCAGCTCACTGACCCCGTGCTGGGCCTGGGCGACCGCCATGCCGTAGCCCGGGACGATGACAACCGAACGGGCACCATCGAACAGAAGGGCCGCCTCGTTAGGCACGATGCTCCGGACCGTTCCCCTGTCGTCCGCCCCCGACCTAGCCGCCTCTGGCTCGATCTTGCCGAACGCGCCGAACAGGACATTCATCGCCGAGCGGTTCATCGCCCTGCACATGAGGATGGAAAGAAGGAAGCCAGAGGTCCCGTCGAGCGACCCGGTGATGATCTGGATCTTGTTCATGAGCACAAAGCCCATCGCCGCATCGGCGAGGCCGGCGTAGGAGTTCAACAGGGATATGACCACCGGCATGTCCGCTGCCCCGATGGGAATCACCAGGAGGAAGCCGAACAAGAGCGCCAGGCCGGTCATGAGGTAGAAGAGCGAGCTGGCCGTCGGCACGGCGATCAAGTAGACGAAGCTCCCCACGATAACCGCCAGCAGGGTGATATTGGACGTGTTCTGCCCCTTGTAGGTGATGGGGGCTCCCCGGAGGAGTTCCTGGAGCTTGGCGGCCGCCATGAGGCTTCCCGTAAACGTCAGGCCGCCAATAACCACCTCGAAGCCGATGGCCGTCATCAGCACCCGGTCATGGACCAGTTCGGCGCCATGCCGGACGTATTCGGAAATCCCTATCAGGGTTGCCGCTAACGCCCCGAGAGAGTGGGAAAGGGCCGTCCGCTGTGGCACGGCCGTCATAGGGATCCACCACCCCATACTCCCCCCGGCGATGGTGCCAATGATGAGACCCGCGACGATCCACCGGTAGTCGACGATGTCGTGGTGAAAGAGGGTTCCGATGACGGCCATGAGCATCCCGAATTCGGCGAGGAACATCCCCTTCCGGGCATACTTGGGCGCGCTGAGCCCTTTCAGGCCCAGGATGAACAGAACGGCCGACACAATGTAGAAAAAGCCGAGCGCATTCGTGGGATCGACGCCACGCAAGAATCCCTGTAGCTCCTCAAGCCAAACAATGCTCGCCAGGAGGCCGGCCACAAGGATGACGAGAACCACGCGCCTTCTCAGCCGGGTCCGGACCTCCCGCTCCCCCCTGCCGTCCTCTCCCTTCTTGAACATCTTCAGCATGCGGTCGGTAATGAGAAACCCGCCGACCACGTTCGTCGACGAACATGCGACCGCGATGAATCCGAGAAACGTGCTCAACATCCCGAAATCCGCGCCCGCGACCACTAACGAACCGACCAGCGAGATCCCCGACATCGCGTTGGTGGCGGACATGAGGGGGGTGTGAAGGAGAGGGGGCACGCGGGAGATCACGTGATAGCCGAGAAAGCCCGCGAGAATGAATATGTAGAGCCCAATCTCGAGCTCTGTCGTCATGGTCCTCGTTGAGGAGCGGTCAGGAGACCTTGGCTCCCACCGAGAGCCTGGCCTTCACCGCCGCATGGAGGATCTCTCCCTGATGCACGACCAAGGGGCCACGCGTCAGCTCGTCGTTCAGGTCCAGATGCACTCTCCCGTCCTGGAGCAGATGCATGAGGAAATTCGTGACGGTCCTGGCGTACATCTGACTGGCGTGGAGCGGCACCGTGCTAGGGAGGTTCGTGGGGCCGATGACAACGACGCCGTGCCTGATGACCTCCTGGCCCGGCTCGGTGAGAGCGCAGTTTCCCCCCTGCTCGGCGGCGAGATCCACAATGACGGACCCCGCTCGCATGCCCTGGACCATCTCCTCGGTGATCAGGACCGGGGCCCGCCGGCCCGGGACCAGGGCCGTCGTGATGACGACGTCCGCACCCGTCACGTATCGAGACATCATCTGCCGTTGCTGCGTGTAGAACTCCTCTGACTGGGCCCTGGCGTACCCGGTCTTGTCCTCCGCATCCTTCGTTTCAAGGTCAACCTCGACGAACCTCGCACCGAGACTCTCCACCTGTTCCCTCACGGTGGGTCGCGTGTCGTATGCCTCCACGACCGCGCCGAGCCGCTTCGCGGTGCCGATGGCCTGCAGCCCCGCCACGCCGGCGCCGATGATGAGGACGCGCGCCGGGGTTATCGTGCCCGCGGCGGTCATGAGGAGAGGGAAGAGCTTCGGCAGGCGGCTCGCGGCAAGCAGAACCGCCTTGTAGCCCGAGATGGTGCTCATGGCGCTCAAGGCATCCATCGGCTGGGCGCGCGTGATGCGCGGCATGAGCTCCATCGAGAAGGCCGTCACCCTTCGCGCGGCGAGGGTCCTGATCTCGGCGGTGCTGGTGTACGGTTGGAGGAAGCCGATCAGGGTCGAGCCTTCCTTCATTCTTCCGATTTCATCGGCTGTTGGCGGCTGTACCTTGAGGAGGATGTCGGCCCTCTGGAATATCTCTGGCTCGAGGCGCGCGCCCCTTTCGAGGTAGGAGCGGTCCGAAAAGCCGGCCGCCGCGCCCGCGCCCGACTGCACGAGAACCTCCAGACCCGCCTTCGTGAGCTTCGGAACAAGCTCGGGGACCAGCGCGACGCGCCGCTCGCCGGGGAACTTCTCTGTCGGAACACCGACGATCATGAGATCCTTGTGGGTGTGTGGTTGGCGCCACCGGGACGCCGGCATCCCGGAGCGGTCGTGTGCACCCTAACATTTCACATCGGTCGGAGCAAGAACGGCCCGTCCGGAGCACTCGCTGCTCACACCGGCGGTCAGGCTACGCGATAGCGCCAGCGGCGCGCAGCTTGCCGATTTGGGCCTGATCGATGCCGAGCCAGTGCAGGATCTCCTCGGTGTGTTGCCCCAGCAGAGGAGCCGGGCGGCGGATCCGACCCGGCGAGCGAGAGAGCTTCACGGGGATGCCGATATTCTTGATTGTGCCGGCTACGGGATGGTCCAGCTCCACGAGCATCTCACGAGCCCGCACGTGGGGGTCCTCGTACACCTGGGCCATATTATAGATCGGGCCGGCAGGCACGCCGGCCTCCTTCAAGAGGGCGAGCCATGCTGCCGTCGTCCGCTGTCGAAAGACCGGCTGCAGGGTCGCGGCGAGTTGCCGACAGTGGCGGACACGGTCGGCACTGCTCACAAAGCGAGGGTCCTCGGCGAGATCCTGCCGCCCGAGGACTTTGCACAGCCTTTCCCAGGTGGACTGATTCGCCGCGCCGACACTGAGCGCCCCGTCCTGGGTGTCGAAAACCTGATAGGGTGCGTTCAGTCTGTGGGCGGATCCCATAGGAAGCGGAATCTCGCCGGTGGCGAAGTAGATGGACGACTCCCAAAAGGTGTAGGCCACGGCCCCCTCTAGGAGGGAGGTATCGACGTACTGTCCCTCCCCCGTCTTCAAGCGGTGGATATAGGCCGACAGGATCCCATAGGCGGCATACATCCCCGCATTGAGATCGGAGATGGGTACCCCCACCTTCGTGGGCAGATCTCCGGGGTGTCCGGTCACGCTGATCAGCCCGCTCATCCCCTGGGCGACGAGATCGAAGCCCCCCAGGCTCCGGTACGGGCCGGTCTGGCCGAAGCCGGAGATGGAACAATAGATGATGGTGGGATTGATCCCCTGGATCGCCTCGTAGTGGAGCCCGAGGCTTTCCATCGTGCCCGGGCGGAAGTTTTCCACCAGGATCTCACTCCGCCTGGCGAGGCGGCGAAAGACGTCGCGCCCCTCTTCCGATTTGAGATTGAGGGTGACGCTCCGCTTGTTCCGATTGATGGCCAGGAAGGCGGCGGACTCTTCGGCAATGAAGGGGGGGCCGAAGGACCGGGAATCGTCCCCTCCCTGGAGTTTCTCGACCTTGATGACATCCGCCCCCATGTCGGCGAGGAGGAGCGTGCAGAAGGGCCCCGCCATCACCTGGGTCGCATCGAGAACCACGACGCCTTCCAGCGGCATGCGTGCCGTCATCGGCCTTCCCTCCCGCTCCGGGCAGCTCAGCGTCCGCGGAAGACCGGCTTCCTTTTCTCCAGAAACGCGCGCCGCCCTTCCTGGAAGTCCTCGGTATCGAAGCAGGCAAAGATGAGCTTTTTCTCCTCGGGCGTGAGCCCCTCGAGGCCGGGATCGCGGAGCACCGTCTCGAGCATCTGCTTGTGCCAGCGATGGCTCAATGGCGCGGTGCCGGCGATCTCCGCGGCCACCTTTTCGGTGTAGGACTCGAGTTCGTCGAGGGGGACCAGGCGCGAGATGAGGCCGATCCGGAGTGCCTCCTCGGCTTCGACCAGCCGGGCCGTGAGCAGGATGTCCATGGTCATTCCGGAACCTATCAGCTGGACCAGTCGAGACATCTCCCGGTACCCCACTACGATCCCGAGCTTGGCGGTGGGAATCCCGAACCGGGCATTGTCGGCGGCGATCCGGAGATCGGCGGCCGTGGCCAGCTCGAGCCCACCCCCCACACAATAGCCGGCCACCATGGCGATCGTCGGCCTGGGGAGATGAGCGATCGCCTCCAGGCCCTCTTCGACCGCCGCGTGATACTTGCTGGCCAACGCGGAGTTCTTGCGTTGCTCCTCGAACTCCGCGATGTCGGCCCCGGCCGAGAAAGCCTGCGTCCCGGTCCCACGGAAAACCACCACCCTCACGTCGGCGTCGGCCTCGAGTTCGGCCATCAGGGCGGCGAGCCGGTGCCACATCGCGTAGGTGACGGCATTGCGTTGCGCCGGTCGGTTGATGGTGATGATGGCAATCCCGTTGGCTCTAGCGAGCAGAATCTCTTGGCCCATCGCGCATCCTTTCCTCATCTCGAAAATGCTGTTCCACCGCCGTCGCCTGCCGCTCGAGTGTATCGCGCGAGTCGTTCTCTGTCATCCCCCAATAGACGAACTGAAAGTAGTGCGCCAATTCGTGGGCCAGCAGGTCCGGGCGGCTCGGCTCGACGACGATCAAGTTGGCCGAGGGGATGTAGGCAGAAAAGACCCGGCCCCCCGTGTCGAGACCGATGAGCGCCGCAAAGCGCTCCGGATCCATCTCATACCGCAGGACGATCTGCGGGCAGGGTCGGTCCTCCTCTACCCGGATATACATCAGTTCGGCCACCCGATCGAAGACCCGGCGCACCTCGCCGTCACCGCAGGCCCCCGCCGGCCTCGGGGTTGTTGCCAGGACGACCACGAGACCCGCGATCACTAGAGCTTGACGATGTCGAGAATAAACAGGCTGAGCCATGGCACGTAGGTCACCAAGAGCGTCACGAAGACCAGCACCAGCGTGTAGACGTACCCTGCCTTGAAGACCTCCCAGAAGGGGATGTCGGCAATGGCCGCCGTCGTGAGGAGGACGGAGGCGACAGGCGGGGTCTGCTGCCCCACGCCCAGGTTGATGGTCACGATGATGCCGAAGTGAATCGGATCGATCCCGAGCTTTCGGATCAGGGGCATCACGATCGGCACGATGAGGATGATCGCCGCAGCGCTGTGCAGGAACATCCCGGCGAGGAAGAAGAAGAGGTTCAGGAAGAGGAGGATCAGGTACTTGTTATTGGTCGTCTCGAGTATGGCCCGGGCGAACTTCTGGGGGACCTGCTCGGTGGTCAGATACCACCCGAGGACTGCCGAGGCGGCCACGATCACCATGACCGCAGCGGTCTGGAGCGACGAGTCCCTGAGGACGCGGACGAGAAAGTGCCACGAGACCTCGCGGTATATAAACGCGCCGATGACAAGGGCCGCCACCGCCGCGAGCGCGGCGACCTCGGTGGCCGTCGCAATCCCCAAAAGGAAGCCGCCCCAGATCACGACCGGGATCAAGAGGGCCCAGGTAGATTCCAGGGTGGCCGCGCCGACTCTGCGAAGGGAGAAGGCGTCTTCCACGGGGAAGTTGTACTTGCGCGCATAGTAGTAGGACAGGAGCATCATGCACCCCCCGGCCAGGAAGCCGGGGACGAAGCCGGCGATAAAAAGCCTGGCCACCGATTCCTCCGCCATCCAGGCGTAGATGATCATGGGGATGCTGGGTGGGATCAGGATGGCGGCGCTGGCCGCGTTCGAGACCACGGCGGCGCTGAAGGCGCGGGGGTATCCCCGCTTCTCCATGGCGGGGATGACCACCTTGCCGATGGCGGCCGCGTCGGCGACGGAGGAGCCCGAGATCTCGCTTTGGATCATCGTCGCCAGGATCGTGACCATCGAGAGTCCTCCGCGGATGTGTCCCACTACGGAGCTGGCGAGATTGACCAGGCGGAGTGAGATCCCGCCTGTCTCCATTAGGCCCCCGGCCAGGATGAAGAGCGGGATGGCGAGAAGCGGAAAGCTTGAGGAACCCGCAAAGAGGTTCAGGGGGATGACCGTCAGCGGCGCCACCCCCTTTCCGACGAGGAAGATAGCGGTGCTGAGGACCAGAGCGTAACCGATCGGGACACCGATCGCCGTCAGGCCGAGGACGAAGGCAAGGATCAGCCATTCCATCGGAAATCATCCTCTGACGATCGAGGGTCGCCGAAGGCAGCGCCGTCACTCGGTTGCGTCACGTTGGGATCCCTCCTTCCCGAGCACCGCCCCCTGGAGGAGCCTGGCCAGGTCCGCCAGACTGACCAATACCATCAGCCCCCCGCTGATCGGGAGGACGCTGTACACCCAGCTCATCCGCACCCACTCCAGGGAAACCGCCGTCTCCACCCTGACCGCGACCATCAGAACCCAACCGTAATAGCAAAGGATGCCCTGGAAGATCAGGACGCACACCTCCGCACCCATGGCCACCCACCGGCGGGCCTCGGGCCGGAACCCCTCGACGATGGTCTCGAAGGCGATGTGCTTGCGGTGGTACGCCGCCACGACCGCCCCGTAGAACGTCAGCCAGACGAGCAGGTACGAGGCGAATTCGTCGTACCAGATGAGCGACGCATTCAGGACATAGCGGTAGAAGACCCCGAGCGTCACGACGACGACCATGGCGATGAGCAACAACATCGCCCACACGTCCGCCAGCGCCATGAGCCACCGGTAGAGGCGCGACAACATGGACGGACCTCCCGACGCCTGTATCATGCGCCCATTGCAAAGAAGGGCGCCGCCCCGGCCTCACGGCAGAGGCGGCGCCGCGCGCGACTTACCTCAAGGACTGGATGAGCTTGACCAGGTCGCCGCCTCCCTTCACCTCTACGTCGAACTCGTGGTAGATGGGCGCGGAGGCCCTGATGAAACCGCTCCTGTCCACCTCGTTCATCTTCATCTGGCCGGTCGTCAGTTTGGCAGCCAATTCCTTGTCCAGCCGCTCGCCTTCGCTTCTGGCAAAGTCCCCGACTTCGACGGCGATCTTCTCGAGGGTCTGCTGGATGTCCTTGGGGAGCTTCTGCCAGAAGGCCTCACTAATGGCAGGGTAGGCCGGGGTGTAGACGTGGCCGGTCAGGGAGAGGTATTTCTGCACTTCGTTGAACTTCGCCGAGGCGATCTGGGGGAACGGGTTCTCTTGCCCGTCCATGACCCCGGACTGAAGCGCCGAGTAGACCTCGGCGAACGGCATGGGGGACGGATTCGCCCCGTAGGCCTTGAACATCTTGGCCCGCCAGACGCCGCCCGGAATGCGGAGCTTGATTCCCTTCAGGTCGTCCGGCGCGTTGATGGGCCGGACGTTGTTGGTCACGTGCCGGAACCCGTTCTCCCAGTATCCGAGGAGGCGCATACCCTTGCCGGGAATCGGGGTGAACAGGGCGTCGCGGACACGCGGGTCCCCGGCGACCTTCTTCATGTGGGCCCGGTCCACAATGATATACGGCATCTCGAAGACGCCGAACTTCGTCTCAACAGTGCTCATGATCGTGGAGGGGAGGAACATCTCGAGCGCCCCGATCTTGATCCCCTTGACCATGGCTTCGTCGGTTCCGAGCTGGCTGGAGTGGAAGGTTTTCACCTCCACTTTGCCCTTCAGCGCCGCATTCACGCGCTTTGCGTACTCGTTGGCCGTTATGTCAAACAGGGAGTTCGGAAATCCCACGTGCCCGAACCGAATCTCGATGAGCGCGGCTCCCGTCGTCGGCGTCACGAACAGATGACTACCGCTGGCGATGGCGAAGATAATCAGGAGAACGGCTATGAGGACCTTGCCCCATGTCTTCATGGCATCTCCCTCCCTTTCCCTTGCTGTAGATGCGTGATGACTGCCTCCGAGAGAATCTCGGCAGGATGCCGGGCCCGGCGGCCGGTCCCGTGCAGGATTTGCTGTCGGCAGGAGACCCCCGAGGCAACGACCTCTGCGCCCTCGCCAGCGTTCTCGATCGCCGGAAACAGTCGCTGCCGCCCGATGGCAACCGAGAGGTCGTAGTGCTCTCGCTCAAAGCCGAAGGAGCCCGCCATCCCGCAGCAGCCGGCATCGATCTCCTTCACGCTGAGGCCCGGAATCAGGCGCAGGGCCTCGAGGGTCGGACGAGTTCCCACCAATGCCTTCTGGTGGCAGTGGCCGTGGACGAGGACGCGCCGCTCGGTCGGCCGAAAGGCGCCTGCACAATCCCCCCGCCGGCCGACGAGAAATTCCTCCAGCAGCAAGCTCTGCCGCGCCACCGCCTCGGCCTCCGGCCCCTCGGCGAGCTCCGGGACCTCATCCCGCAGGGTCAACAGGCAGCTCGGCTCGCACCCCACGATGGGGATCCCTGACCTCACATACCGAGACAACCGCTCGACCGTCGCGCGAGCGCACTGCGCCGCCTCGCGCAGGAGGCCCTTGGAGATCAAGGTCCGGCCACAGCAGCCGGCCTCCGCCAGGATCACCTGATACCCCAACCCCTCCAGGAGCCGCGTGGCCGCCATCCCCACCTCGGGATAGTGATAATTCATAAAGGTATCGGGGAAAAGGGCAACCGACCCCTTGGTCGACAGCGGCGAGGCACCCCGCCTGAGGA
The DNA here is from genome assembly GCA_001443495.1 of candidate division NC10 bacterium CSP1-5. Lineage (GTDB taxonomy): Bacteria > Methylomirabilota > Methylomirabilia > Methylomirabilales > CSP1-5 > CSP1-5. Next base: position 110,273 of record LDXR01000005.1, read on the forward strand.
ACCATTGCGTGAAGGTCACAGGGGTAAAAGGGGGCAACGGACGCCGCCGCTCGATGCCCACCAGATGATGGAGGACCCACCGGGTTGCGGGGATCGCCGTCGCCCAATTCGACAGCGGGGCCAACCGGCTCCCCCACTGCCCCAGCTTCGCGGCATGGGCAAAGAGCCGCGCGCGGAGGGGGATGCCGTTCTTCTCGTAGTAGCGCGCGAGGAACTCTGCCTTGAGCTTGGCCATATCGACGCTTGTAGGGCACTCGGCTTTGCAGGCCTTGCACTCGAGGCAGAGATCGAGCGCCCCGTAGAGTTCCGGCCCGCTCAGGGTCTCGGGCGGGAGCTCCCCCGAGAGGGCGGCCCGGAGGAGGTTGGCGCGACCGCGGGTCGTGTGTTCCTCCTCGCGCGTGACCATGTAGGAGGGACACATGCTCCCGTGCATCTTACGACAGTTCCCTACCCCCGAGCACCGTTCGACCGCGGCCGCGAAGCCCCCCTCATCGCGGAAGCGGTGGTGGGTCGTGACAGCGGCCGCCCGATACCCCGGGCCGTAGCGCAGGCGCCCGTTGACCGGTGGCGGATCGTCGCTGACGATCTTGCCCGGATTGAGGATACCGCGCGGGTCGAGGAGCGTCTTCACCTCCCGGAAGGCCTGTTCCAAGCCCCCGTACTGTCCCGTGATGTAAGGAGTCCGCGCCAGCCCGTCCCCGTGCTCGGCGCTGATGGTCCCCTTGAGATCCCATACGACCGCGTACGCTTCCTCGGCGATGGTCCGGATCAGGCCCACGTCCCGCGGTTCCTTCGGGTCGAGGAAGGGCAGGATGTGGAGGTTGCCGTCCCCGGCATGGCCGTAGATGCCGGCCATCACGCCGTGCTTCTCCAGGAGCGTGCGCATCCGACTGATGAAGTCGGGCAACCGGGTCGGATGCACGGCGGCGTCTTCAATGAAGGCCAGCGGCTTGCGGGGGCCTTTCACCTTGTTGGCGACCGCGCCGGCGACCTTCCGGATGGCGACGATCCTCGCCTGGTCGGCTCGATCCGTCGCGAGGAGCATGCCGGTGGCCAGCCGGCTCTCCTCGAGCAGCCGTCGATGCGTCGCCGCCATGCGCTCCTCTACCTCCTCCGGACGCTCCCCCTCGTGCTCGAGGATCAGGATCGCCTCGATCCCCTCCGGGAGGAAGGGGCGGAGTTCGGGGTTCGCCTCGCGGCTGAAATCGAGGAGCTGCCGCTCGATGGCTTCGATCATGCTCGGCTGGAGCTCCCGGAGGAGGACCACGGCCTCTCCCATCTTCTCGAGGGCGTCGAAGGTGAGGAGCGCGATCGTCCGGTGCCTGGGATGATCCAGGATCCGGAAGCTCGCCTCGGTGAAGATCCCCAACGTCCCCTCCGATCCGGTCAAGAGCTGGCCGAGGTCGATCATCCCGTCTTGAACGACCCGCCAGAGGTTGTACCCGCAGTTGTTGTTGGTCACCTCCGGGGCCTTCGCTTTCAATTGATCGCCATAGCGGTTCAGGATGTCGAGGAGGCCTCTGTAGATCGGGCCCTGAACCGGGTCCGTGAGCAGCGCCGCGAGGCGGGGGCCGTTCCGGTCCACGGGCTCGGTCCGGATCACCTCCCCGCTCGCCAGGACGACGTCGAGGGACTCCAGGTAATCACGCGTCGTGCCGTACTTGACCGAGTGAGCTCCTTTGCTGTTGGTGGCCAGCATCCCGCCCAGGGCGCAGACGTCGCCGCTTGACGGGTCGGGAGGGAAATACTTGTTGTGCGCCTTGAGCGCCGTCGTAAGCGCCGTGAGCGTGCAGCCGGGCTCGACCCGCACCCGACCGTCGGCCGGCTCGAGCGCCGAAATCCGGTGCATGTACCGCGTGAAATCCAGGACGATCCCGGCGCCGAGCTCCTGCCCGCACCGGCTGGATCCGCCTCCGCGGGGAATCACGGGGATGCCGCGGTCGGCGGCGTAGCGCACGGTCGCGATCACATCCTCGCAGCTCTTGGGGAAGACGACGCCGAGCGGCGTGATCCGATACATGCAGGCCCCGGTGCTGTAGAGCACCCGCGTCACCTCATCGAAGCGCACGTCTCCCCGGATGAGGGATTGCAGATCGGCGGCCACGGCCTGGAGTTTCGCGGCAAAGGCGTCGCTCATGACTTCACCGTCTGGATTCCGCGACCGCCTGGGCGGCCGCCTCGAGAGCCCGGAGGGCCTGCTGTCGTGCGCGACCCGACGTCTCTGCCCGGACCACCGCCGCGAGTGCCTTCTGGGTCATGACGCCTAAGAGAGCCGCTGTCGCAGCGGCCATCGGTAGCGCCAGGTCCGTGGCGAATCGCCGGGCGATCGCGTCGAGATCGGCGACCGCGGTCCGGGCCCGGCCTTTCAGGGAGACCGGCGACCTGCCGTTGACCAGCACGACTCCGGTCTCTTTGAGCCCGGCGGTGACATCGACCGCCGTCAGGATGCTCGCATCCGTCACCGCTACCAGATCCAGGACGTACTCCTGGGAGGTGCTTTCGATCGGCTCGGTGGCCACCCGCAGGTGCGCCGCCTCGGGCACGTAGCCCCGGAGGAAGAGCCAGGGCGGCCGGAACTGGACCTGCTTCCCCTCATGGAGCGCCGCCGTCGCCAGCAGGCGTGCGGCGTCGACGAAGGGGGCCGTGTGATCGTAACGGGGAAGGCGGCGGCCGTGGAAGCGGAGCTCCTTCACGGGGTGGCCCTCCAGCTTTCGTCGACACGCTTCTGGAGACGTTGCGCCTCGCGACGGCCGAGATGCGCGAACCGCCGCTGGAGCGCGAGATATTCGCGCACCGGCCGACGCCGTTTCGGGCGGTAGCTGATCTTCATCCGCCCGTCCGTGATCTCGTAGAGCATCCACATCCCTGTCTCGACGGCCGCCCGTGTGACCTCGATGGTCTGGTCGTGGGGATAGCCCCAAGCGATGGGACACGGGCTGAGCACGTGCAGATACCGAAACCCCCGGACGCGGGCGGCGCGCTTGAGCTTCGCCCGGTAGTCCGCAAGATGCGAGACCGCGGCCGTCGCGACGTAGGGGACGCCGTGCGCGGCCATGATGCGGGGTGCATCCTTCTTCAGTGTGGGGACGCCTCCCGGCGTGGTCGGCGTGCGGGCCCTGACCGGCGAGCTGGAGGTGGCCTGCCCCTGCGTGTTCATCGCGACTTCGTTGTCGTAGCAGATGTAGAGGATGTTTTCGTTGCGACTCGCGGCCCCCGACAGGGCCTGGAAGCCGATGTCGAGCGTCCCGGAGTCCCCGGCAAAGCAGACGACCTGCACGTCCCGCATGCCGCGCGCATCATAGGCATGCCGCAGCCCGGTCGCCGCGGCCGGCGCGCTTTCGAAAATCCAGTGGACGAAGGGGACTGCCCACGAGGCGTTGGTATAGGAGAGGCTGAAGGTGGCCGCGCAACTCGCCGGGCATATCACGGCCATCTTCGGCCCGAGCAGCTCGGCCAACAGATCGGCCGCGGGGAGGGCTCCGCAGCCCTCGCACGCGGTCCCCTTCATCACCGGCGGCAGGCTGAAGCGCCGCGAGCGGGGGATCGTCGGCAGTGGTGCGGGTCGGCCCATGGCGGTTTCTCCCTAGCCGGCCCGCGCCAGGGGGCGGGCTTGCGGTGACTCGTCGCGCACGCGCGCCCGGTCGAGGCCGAGCCACTCGATGGCGTCGTCCCTCTTATCAAACGGCGGCTCCCCCTTGAGTGCCCTCCGCGCGACCTCCTTGATCTGTCGGACGGTCACGTCGCGGCCGCCGAGGCCGGCGATAACGCCCACGACTCGGGGCGGGCCGGCAGTGCCGTAGAGCGCCGACCGAACCTCGTCGTACAGGACCCCGTGACTCCCGGCGGCGCAGTTTCGGTCGATGGCGATGACCAGCTCGGCTTCTCCGAGCGCCTTCCGAATGGCCTCGGCCGGAAAAGGCCGGTAGGCGCGGACCCTGAGGAGGCCGACGGAGAGCCCCTCGGCCTTGAGCTCGCGCACCGCCCGGCGCGCCGTCTTGGCGATCGAGCCCATGGACACGATCACAGAGCGGCCCACGGGTTCCGTCGTCTCGATCAGTCCCCGGGGGCGGCCTCCGAACGCCTCGGCGTACGCCCTACCCACTTCGGGGATGACGGCAAGTGCCGCTTCCATTGCCTGATGCTCGACGAATTTAAACTCCGTATACCACTCGGGGGGCGTAGGTGGGTTCAGCGAGCGCGGCACTGCCGGATCGAGCAATGCCTCAACGTGGACTCCGCTGAGAAATCGGTCCACCGCCTTGGCCTCCGGAACCACAACCCCCTCGGCGGTGTTCGAGTGGATGAAGGACTCGTAGCAGAGCATCCCGGGCAGGCGGACCCGCGGGTCCGCGCAGATCCTGAAGAGCTGGATGGTCGTCTCGAGAATCTCCTGCGCGTCCTCGCAGAAGAGCTGGAGCCAGCCGGCGCGGTTCACGGCCAGGGCATCATTGTGGTCCGCGTACCGGCTATGGGGGACCGAAATGGCGCGATTGACCACCGCCATCACGATAGGGCAGCGGCTGCCCGAGGCGGTGTAGAGGTGCTCGGCCATGAAGAGGAGCCCCTGGGAATTGGTCGCCGTGAAGACCCGCGCCCCGCCGAGGGAGGCCCCCACGGCCGCGGCCATGGCGGCGTAGTCCGACTCCATGTTGAGAAATTCGGCCCTCAGCAGGCCCTTCTCGACATCCCGGGCGATAATCTCGAGCATGGGAGACTGGGGGGTAATGGGATAGGTGGGAATCACCTGAGGCTTCGACACGCGGACCGCCCGGGCCGCCGCCTCGTTGCCGGTGAGGAGCTCTGTGCGGCTCATGGCGTCTCGTTCCTCCTCGTCTCCCCTCGACTCTTGAGATGCGCGAGCACGGTCTCCTTCTTCCGGAGGACGTGCTCGACGATCAGCCGTTCGGCCCGCGCCGGATCCCGGTCCTTGATCGCCTGGAGAATCGCCCGATGCTCCTGTAACCAGGCCTTTCGGGCCCGGCCCACCTCAAGCGTGATCCGGCGGTAGCGCAGGATCTTGTCGTGAATCGCCTGGAGGAGCTGCTGGAGCTGCGCGCTTCCGCTCAAGACGTTGAGCCCGTCGTGAAACCGCGTGTTCCACTCCAGGAGTCGCTCGGGCGCCTCCCCGTCCAACGTAGTTTCCGACCGGTTCAAGATCCCTTCGAGCAGTGCGATCCCCTCAGGCGCTGCCCGCTCGGCCGCCAGGCGCGCCGCCAAGCCCTCCAGCACCGCCCGGATCCGAAAGGTCTCTTCCACCTCCTCGGGCGACATCGCGCTCACGAGCAGGCTGCTCCCGGGGCCTTTGGAGAGAAACCCCTCGGCCTCGAGCTTTCTAAGTGCCTCCCGGACCGGGGTCCGGCTGATTCCCAGCCGGCCCGCCAACTCGGTCTCCACAACCCGATTCCCGGGCGAAAGCTCTCCCTGGACGATAGCCCGACGGAGGGCGTCGTAGACCTCTTCGCGGAGCGGTCGGTGAACCCGGATCTTCATGGAGGGCCTTTCATAGAGACGGTTGTACACTGTATACGGTATACAAATTTGCTTGTCAATCCAGATACTCGGCTGGCCTCTGGAGCCCTGAGGGGGGTGTGGAAGGCGCACGATTGCCGGACACTTGACGGGCATTTTTCGATACCCCGAACGCCATAGTAGGTTACGGATCGAGAAGGATCAATTGAAAATCAGGACTTTAAGCTTGGCAGAGATTTGGCACAAAGCTTGCTAGTCTAACAGTGTCAAGAAGGGGAAACCAAAGCCTCTCTCCTTCTGCTAGGGCCTCGGGGGCGGGCCTTTGACCCATAAGGGAGCCCTCATTATTTATTTCAATCATCTCTATGATCTGTTCTCCACCTGATCCTGCCCTCCTTTCCGCCTGAACTCACCACTTTAGTTTGCACTGAGCTCCTCCAAGAACCGGTTCGCGTCTCACCGAAAAGAAAAAGCCCCGATGGAGCCTGCGGTCGGTTCAAAAGCAGCCGGGCCGCCCCGCCGGTGAAAGCGGGACCATCGGAGCCGGTGGTGCCTGGGCCTTCCAGGCAGCCAACCTAGTCTTACGGGTGCGCTGGCCTAGGAGGCCACCACCTCACAGATCACCATCATTATCTCCACGACTGGACCACCTCCTCTCTCGGCGCATCCACCATCACGGGCCCAGTACCCGCCAGCCCGAAGCCGACCGCCGAAATCGACCCCGAACCTGGTCCGCCCTTGGCCTGCCCCATTACAGGCGAGGACGCGAGGGGGCCTGTGTCGACCCCGACCAAGGTGTTATGGTAGCCGCCTTCCTCCAGTCTGTCTAGCAATTCTTGCTTTGTCCCGCCAGCCGTAGCCCCACCCCGCCGTCCCCGCGTATAGCTGGGCACTCTCTCTTGAGGTTTGCCTCAGCGTCCCTCTCATCGGGCGTTAGTCGGAGAGTTCGCGATCGAGGATCTCGTGCAGGAAGCGATCGATCGAGACGGGATAGAACTTGACGTCTGGTGAGAGGATCAGGCCGGTGTCCCAGATCTCGCGCCGCGCCAGTTCGTCGAGGATCCGCTCGATGCGCGCTTCCGGGTCCCCCTCGGCGGGACGGATGGTGAGTTCCTCGCTCTCGATGACCGCGTGCCGGCGAGCGGGGTAGCGGAAGGCAAACACCCGCCCCACCAGCGTCCGGTCCATCAGCTCGGAGTCCCCGAACACCTCCCCGTAGGTCTGCCCCTCGCCTCCCGGCCGGACCACCAGACGCGGCGAGACGCGGATCGTGCCCCGCACCTCGACGGCGCCCCGTTCCATCTCTACGTCTGGCCCCACCAGGATGTAGGGCAGCACGTGGTACCCGACCACGATGCCGGTGATGGGCCTCCGCAAGACTCGCGTCCGCTCAAAGATTCCACGGAGGAACATTGGATCATACGGACGGTCAAACATACGATTCCGCGATCCCCAGCGAGAAGACCAGGATGCCAACCGGGATGGTCCTGGGCGAGAACAAGGAGACGTCAATGGGCATTATGCATAGCTTTCCGAAACGCGTCAAGGTATCGCCACGAGAGATTGCGGAATGTCTGCGGGTGCATTATGCTATCGTCAGTCGGAAGGGACCTGGATCCGCGGAGAGGGGCGCGTACGCCGGAGATACCTTGCTGGCGATGCCTAGAGAAAGGCGTGTGGGTTTCCGAGACTTAGCCGCCCTCGTGTTGTTGCTCGCCTTCGTGTTCGTTTTTGGGATGACCGTTATGTTGCTCTTCGGCTTCACGATCGCGCCACTGCTGCTCGGTGCACCTGGCCGGCCGGTTTCCCACGGCATCGAGATCTCATTATTCCTTATGATGGTAGTGACTAGCTTCCCTGTCGGAGGACTCATCGGCGGCCTGATTTGGGTTGCCATCATGGGACTCCTGCTACCGCGTGACAGAGTCCTCAGGTTGCTTTACCTCGGTCCCCAGCTACCCGTGTTGACGGAATTGTGCGTCGACGTTCTCGATGCGGTGAGCGGACATAGGAGGAGGTCCGCCACGTGATCGAACGCGCCGCATCGATGAGCCGGCACACGGAGGTGTTGGAATCGCAGTGGCAGAGGACCCGGGCTATGGGACGAAGATGGGGAATTGTCCTCGTCACCGGTGTGAGCGCGGTCCTGGCTGCCTGCGCGACTGCCCATAAGCCTCCAGAGGCCTATCTCTCTCAGTACGATGTGATGAACCCGCAGCCGGCCCAATTCCCCGTCTGCTATGGTTTCGGATGCCAACAATCAAAGACCGTTCGCCTTACCGATCAGCAATGGGGGGACGTAGGGGCGTTTTTCAACCCGCGCCCGACCGATGCCGAAAGCGAGCGTGCCCAGGTGGCCAAGGCGGTTGCGTTGCTAGAGAGCATCGTCGGCCCTCAGGCGAATACGTCCGGCGATCGGGGCCGCAACACCATCCCACCAGACGAATCGCCTCAGCTCGACTGCATCGACGAAACGGTTAACACCACCACCTTCCTCCTCATGATGCAAGAGGCCGGTCTCATCACCTGGCACCGGGTCCGCTTTCCGGAGCATCGGGGATTCGCCGACCTCCTGTGGCCTCACAACACGGCAGTCTTGGCAGAAAGTGCCACGGAGAGCGCCTTCGCCGTTGATTCCTGGTTCTTCGACAACGGACACCCGCCCGAAATCGTTCCCCTGGCAGTATGGAAAGAGGGATACGAGCCCGGAGAGATGAAATGAAGAGAGGGGGATTCGGGTGTCCGCGATGACGAGCCACCCCATTTAGGCCCGGGAATTGCACTGCCCCTGATCCGTGGGGAGGTGCCCAGGTCCCGTTGGACCGTCAGGCGTACAATGCCGGTCCTCGGAGCAGACGGAAGTCATCACGATGAGTGAAGAGATAGTTCGGGCAGACAGATCGTATCGCAGGCAGTTTTTCACTTGGCACGCTATCTTTATCGCGCTCGGTGCCGCGGTCATCGTATGGGGTCTCCCGTGGTTCGAGGAGTACCTCAGGCACGCAAATCCAAAGGTCGCAGCGGGGATTCTCAAGGGGTGGTTCATTTTTGCCTTTCTCAGTATGATTCCAATCGCCCTCTATATGCTGTTGCTCGGGCGGAAGGTGATCAAACACGAACGGATTCCGCTGCCAGGCGCAAAGGTCATCATCGACACCAGGCCGGTCGTGGGTCAAAAGGCGAGACTGCGAGGTCGAGTGCTGGTCGGTGTCTCGCTGCTTCTCATTGCCCTCGGTCTGTCCGGCGCTCTGTATACTCCCTTCATGCTGGACAAGATAACCAGTGAACAGGCGAGGATCAAGGGCCCTGCCCATTTGCTGCAGGAGACCGCTCTCCCGCGTCGCCCCTGAACCTGGCGTTCAGCCGGGGCCAGTGCTAAGGTGCGAAATGCTCCCTGGGCAAACGGGGCTGTCATGAAACTCAAGACGAGCCACAACGCTGCGAGAGAAAGACTGAATGAAATGATCGTCTCGGGGAACACCCTCCTCGACAAGGTCACCGGTGAGTATTATGCCGCAAAGACCGCCGAGGCTTTTTCTGAAGAGCACCACATACCGCAATGGAAGGAGCAGTATGTTGATTGGCTCCACAAGTGTCTCGGCTCTCTGCAGGACATATTCCCGACCCCCCAGCAAGCGATAACACTGCAGAACGCACAGGGGTCGGGATCTCTAAAGATGCATGTCAAATGGGCCAGTTTGACGGCAGACATCAAAGCAAAGCTGTCGACCTTGGAAAGCACCATCAAATCGGTCGATGACTATTCGATAGAGATGACGGATGAACTGTTCATCGAGGACATTGATTCCTTCGCCAAGGCCCGGGACATCAACCCGCGACAGGTAAAGCGGCTTTTGCCACTGAACCTGTCAGCAGATCAAGTCCGGACCTTCTTGGGGGAAATTCTCGGGGAACCCCTGCGGAGGTCCGACGATGGGGACGCCGCAACCGACATCTTTACGTCCACGGTAAGAACCGGCGGCGATCGCGCACGAACCGCCCTCCTACTCAAAGGGGCCACCACGAGGGGGAAGCTGACGCTCAAGAAATGCGGGAAGCGCGGCGAGCAGATCGCACGGCTCGTTGCCGTTCCCGCAGAACTTTACATGCTCCAGCACCTCGATCAGATTGAGACCCCAGTTATCCGGGAATTGAAAACCAAGATCCAATCGCTGAATGGCGAAGGGAAGCAGTGCCGGATCTGCCTCGTGGACGGCATGGACACCGCTCGAATTCTCGTGGCGTACGGCAAGATCTCGCTGTAACGAGGAAAATCCTAAAATCCGCCTTGCAATTCTTGCTGCGGACGGCCCCCGGGTAGGACCGTGAACGGCCGGCATACGAATGCGCCGCATATGTCGTGAGCCGAATGGCGGAACCGCACGTCCCCAAGAGCTGCGAGTCTCCCCGACTGAGCAACCTCCACGGGATGTTTTTGCTCATTCTCCTCCTGCTGTATGGAGAGGCGGAGGCCGCCCACAAGGTTGCCCACTGCCGGCCCCTCCCCGCGGATGCGGCCTTCCCCTCAGATTTTCCGGCCCTGCAGGATCAGGAATGGGGCTACCGTCTCGGCGGATGGGGCGGCCTTCCCAAGGGGCGCCCGGTGCGCCGGCGTCCTGTCATCTTCATCCACGGCAATACCCGTGATGCCACTGACTGGGATGAACCGGGGCGCAGTGTGAAGAAACGCTTCCTGGATGCCGGCTATTCCCCGCAAGAGCTCTGGGCCATCTCGTACAGCGGGAAGAGCACCAAGGACCGCCCGCCGGGCTCACAGTGCGTGACTGACAACCGGACCAACATTCCGGACCTGGCCGCGTTCGTGAAGGGGGTTCTGGCCTATACGGGGGCCGCAAAGGTGGACCTCATCGCCCATTCCCTGGGGGTGACGATTGCCCGGGGCATGCTGGCACAGCACCCGGAGCTGGCCCGGATCGTCGAGCATTTTGTGGCCATCGCCGGCCCGAACCACGGGACGACGGTCTGCCGGCGGCTGTGGTTGGTCTGGATCATCGGGTGGAGGGACCATATGGGATGCGACGAGTTGGTACCGGGGTCGGCCTGGTTACACAGCCTGAATGGTCCGAACGCTGAGAAAGAGGCGCCCGGCCCGACGCGGGTTCTGACCATTTATGATGGGACAGGGGCCGACATCCTCTACCTCCCCTGGCTGTTGGGGTGGCCGGTGCGGGACCAGGACAGTCCGGCACTCAAAGGGGCACAGAACGTGAAGATGCCGGGGCTGACCCACGATGAACTCAGGACAAGTGATGATGCCGTCTCCGCCTACCTCCGCTTTGTCAATTAGCTCCTCACCTCCTGGCATACCATTTGCAAACCCCCACAGCGAGCCAGGGGGACTCTATGCGGAACCGGCCAATCTTGCTGATTGACGACGATCCTCAGTCATGCGAACTGGTCACCGCTATTCTCAGCATCGCCGATTTCGAGGTCCTCTCGGCTCCCGATGGCCTCTCAGGAATCGAACTGGCGCGCACGGCCCAACCCATCGCAATCATCTTGGATATGATGATGCCCGGTATGGACGGTATCAGCACATTGCAGCGCCTGAGACGGGACCCCGTTCTTAAGGGTATCCCTGTGGTCGGCATCACAGCCTCAACGGACCTCACGTATACCGAGAAGGCCTTTCGCGCTGGCGCCCAGTTCTTCTTGCCAAAGCCTTTTCGTGCGGCAAGCCTGCTCCGTGTGGTGGAGCTGGCAGAAGACTTGGCTCTACGCGATACCCCGATGCACCGTCGTCGCCGCCACCCCCGTCACCTGGCAGAGGTCCCCGTGTCCTGCTTTATCAGCGGGCATCTAAGCAAGGCCTCGGAACTCAAGGGGAAAACGGGCAACGTCAGCCTTGGCGGACTCCTGGTCTTGTTACCAGAAACGCTGGCGCCTGGGACCCCCCTTCAGCTCGGGCTGGGACTCCCCGACGGCCCAATCACCGCCCGAGGCAGAGTGATGTGGCGGGATCCGAAACCAATCGGCGAGGGGAGATTTCACCACGGGGTTCGACTTTTGGGCTTCAAAGACGATGGTGGCCTCGGTCAATATACGGGCTACCTCGACCAGTTAGAAGTAGGGCGCACTGCGTAACCTTCAGGCCCTCGCCACTCTGTCTCTCGGCATGAGCAAAAAACCCGCCCATTGATCGAGTGTCACCGATGACACGACCTTCAGTGATGCCTTTTCCAGCAGGCTCAAGAATTCGGATTGGGCAACTGCGGGCACCCCTGATATGACGATGTGACCATCCGGCTGAGCGCGTGCCCTCAATGCGGACCTTACTTCGTCTTCAGCAGCTTTTTGGCCTCGGCGACGATATTGTCGATTGACAGGCCGAACTTCTTGTACAGAGCCACCGGGTCTCCCGATTCCCCGAAATCGCGCACCGCGATCCGCCGGACCACTCCCTCGCCCCGTTCGGCCACCACCTCGCAGACGGCGCCTCCGAGCCCACCGTGAAGGCCGTGATCCTCGACCGTCAGGATCCGTCCCGAGCGCTGGACGCTGTCGAGAACCAGCTCTTCGTCGATGGGTTTGAGGGTGTGGATGTTGACCGCCCGCACATCGAGACCCTGGCTTCTCAACTCGCGCGCGGCCTCTCGCGCGTTATGAACGGTGCCGCCGGTGGCCATGATCGTCAGGTCCCGCCCCTCGCCCCGAGCGGCATCTACGATCACCCCTTTTCCGAACTCAAAGCGGTAGTCAGGTGGATTGACGTCCTCCACCTTCTGGCGGGTCAAGCGCAGGAACACCGGGCCCTCGTGCTCCACGATGTATTCCACGGCCCTTTCGGTCTCGATCGCATCACCGGGCTGGATCACGCTCATATTGGGAAGTGACCGCATGAGGGCGATGTCCTCGAGGCCCATCTGGCTGTACCCGTCCTCGCCGATGCCTATCCCGGCATGGGTCCCCACGATCTTCACGTTGGCGTGGTTGTATGCCACCGAAACGCGAATCGTCTCGAAACGCCCCGCCACAAAGATCGCGAAGGTGCAGATAAACGGGATCCAGCCCTCGAGCGCCAGGCCGGCCCCGATCCCGATCATATTGGCCTCGGCGACCCCCACGTTGAATGATCGGTCAGGGTACTTCTCGACGAACTTCACCGTGTTGGTGGACTTGCCCAGGTCGGCATTGATGACGACGACCCGATCGTTCTTGGCGGCGACCTTGAGCAGGGCCTCGCCGAAGGCTACGCGGGTTGCCTTCCCACCCATGGTTCACTCCTCTAAGATTCGATAACCGATGTCCGATGACCGACGACGAGGTCATGCGTGTCCAGTCACCACTCACGACTCCCTGGTGGTCGGTTAACGGTCATCGGTGAACGGTCGGCGCCGCTATAGCGGCGCGGCCAGGATTTCCTGGACGGCGCGCTCAGCCTCTTCCCGAGTGGGCGCCTTGCCATGCCACTCGGGATTGTTCTCCATAAAGGAGACGCCCTTCCCCTTCACGGTCCCAGCGATGATGACAGACGGCTTTCCCTTGACCCCCTCGACATCCTCCAGCGCCTGCACCACCTCTGAGATCTCGTGCCCATTCACCTGGATCACGTGCCAGCCAAACGCCTCCCACTTGGCGCGGAAAGGTTCAAGGCTCAGGGTCCGCTCCACAAAGTCGTCGTTCTGGATCCTGTTTTGATCGACGATCGCGCAGAGGTTGTCCAGCCTGTATTTCGGGGCGAGCATCGCCGCCTCCCAGACCTGGCCCGCCTGACACTCTCCATCCCCAAGCAACGGGTAGACCCGGTGCGCCTTCCTGGCCAACCGTCCCGCCAGCGCCATGCCGATGGCGATAGAAAGGCCCTGCCCAAGAGAGCCGGTGGCCGCCTCGATGCCGGGCACCCGCCGATCCGGTGGGCCAGGATACGGGTGGCCTTGGAGGCGGCTCCCCAGCTTTCTGAAGGTGAAAAGCTCCTCCTGTGGGATATAGCCGGCCTTGGCCAAAGTGGCATAGTAGATAGCAGTGCAATGCCCCTTGGAAAGGATAAAACGGTCCCGGTCAGACCAGAAGGGGTCATCGGGGCGGTGGCGCATCTTGTGGAAAAACAGCGCGGTAATGATCTCGACGGCAGAGAGGGAGCCGCCGGGATGGCCCGATCCGGCCTCGGTGAGTATCCGGATCACATCCACTCGGAGCTCTTGGGCAATCTTTTTCAGGCGCTGGATATCCGCGGCCACCTGGGGCATGCACCCTCCGAAAAATCCGTCCAATTGTCTCCACGAGGCTCTGCGATGTCAACCAAAAATGAGTAGAAGGTTGCGGGGCCTGCCCCAATTTGTTACGCTAGTGCCGTTCCAACTCGCTGAGCCGCATGTGACCCGGCTGCCTTACTGCAACGGGTGTCGGCGTGTGCGGCGCAAAGGTGGGCACGCAGAGTTGGCACGGACCGAGCTTCAAGAACCGACGGGGAGAGATGATGGCCATCCTGAAGATCGCCCAGATGGGGAATCCGGTGCTCCGCCGCAAGGCCGACCCCGTGCCGGTCAAATCGATCAAGTCGCCGATGGTGCAGAGATTCATCGACGACCTGGTCGAGACCATGCGAGAGTACCACGGGGTTGGGCTGGCCGCGCCGCAGGTCCATGAATCCCTCCAGGTCCTGGTCATCGAGGCTCAGGAAAACCCTCGCTATCCTCAGGTTCCCAATATCCCCCTCACCGTCCTCATCAATCCCACGGTAGAGCTGGTGAGCCAGGACATGGAACAGGACTGGGAGGGGTGTCTCAGCATCCCCGACATCCGCGGAAAGGTCCCCCGGCATCGCGAGGTGCGGGTGCGGGCCTACGACCGGGAGGGGAAACCGCTTGATTTTTCCGCCAAGGACTTCTTCGCCCGCGTGATCCAGCATGAATCCGATCACCTGCAGGGCATCCTCTTTTTGGACCGCATGCCGAGACTCGACACGCTGACCTATCTGGCGGAGTATCAGCGGTACTGGGTCAAGGAATAGGGTGGGAGCCCCCCATGGGACAGGACGGCAAGACGATCCTCGCCTTTGTTCCGGATCTCTTCTTTTCCACCAAGATCCAGGATACGGCGAAACATCTGGGCCATACCGCAACGATCTCTCGCACACCCGATGATTTCGTCCGAAAGGCCCAGGAGCTCTCCCCGGCCCTGCTGATCGTGGACCTGACCGCAGAGGGCACGAGCCTCGAAGAGCTCCTGATGCAGGTTCGGCGGGAGATCCAGGCTTCCCCCATTCCACTCCTGGCCTTTACCACCCATGCCGCCTGGAAGCAGACGGCACCGCTCCATCGCCTCTGCGATCAGGTCGTGACCAAAGAGGCCCTCGCCCGCGACCTTGCCGCCCTCCTGGGGAAACACCTGGGCGGAGAGACAAAGGAATCGGGGACGGCACACCATGGCACACCGAAGTCCCCTCGATAATCTCCACCGCTCTCTCGGAGCAATCCTCCAGGAGGAGGGAGGATGGGAGCTGCCGGTGCGATACCGGGACCCGATCGAAGAACATCGGGCCGTCCGGGAAAGGGTCGGCCTCATCGACCTTGCCTTCCGGACCTTGATACGCGTGACCGGCACGGAGCGGATCCGGTTCCTGAACGGCATGCTCAGCAACGACATCGCTCAGCTCGAGGAGGGGAAAGGGTGCTACGCGTGTCTCCTCAATCCGCAGGGAAAGATTCTGGCCGACGTGAATGTCATCGCCCTGTCCGACTGCCACCTTCTCGAGATTGACGCTCGTTGGAAAGAGGGGGCCCTGGACCACCTGAATAAATATGTCATCGCGGATGACGTCGCCTTCCAGGAACTGACGGACGACGTCCTGCTGGCCCTGCAGGGACCCGGCTCACCGACTCTTCTGGAGCGCCTCGCACCCGGCATCATCCCGCCGGCAGCGGAGCACCAGTCAACCCAAGTCACCATCGACGGCCACCCATGTCGGCTCACCCGGGCTTCGATGACAGGCGAGGAGGGATACACGCTCGCCACCTCCGTGAAGGGGGCCGGCTCCCTGTGGCAGGCCCTTCACGCGGCGGGTGCGACCCCGGTCGGCATGGCCGCCTTGAATACCCTGCGCCTGGAGGCCGGGATCCCCTGGTTCGGCGTGGACTTTGACGAGGGAAACTTCCCGCAAGAGGCGGGGATCGAGGATAAAGCGGTCAGCTTCACCAAGGGGTGTTACATCGGGCAGGAGTTTGTCATCCGGATCGCCCATCGGGGGCACGTCAACCGGCGCATCGCCGGTTTCGCCGTAGAGCGCGAACCGATTCCCCGCCCGCGGGACCGGATCCTGCATGACGACAAAGAGGTCGGGCGCATCACGAGCGCCGCCTCGTCCCCCACTCTGGGAAAGATCATTGCCCTGGGGATGCTCCGGCGTGAATGGCAGGCGCCTGGAACGGTTCTTCAGATTAACAGCCAGGACGGGTCAGTTCCGGCCCGGGTGACCCCCCTCCCCTTCTACCGGCGCCCCAGTGGTTGACCTGTGTTGGGGTGGAGGGACCAGAGGTATCCAACTAGCTGCCACGTGCGTCTAAGGAGTGCAGGCCAAGAGCTGACTGCCGGAGGCTGACCGCCTCCGTTCGCGAGGAGTAAGCCATGCACTACCTGCGTAGGCCCGGTTGGGCGATTCCGGAGCACGAAGCGACGCCCGAGGCGGTGTTCATGGACCGCCGCCGGTTCCTAAAGGGTGCTCTAGGGGTGCTCGCCGGGGGCATTGCCGGGGGCATCCCCCTGGCTGGCGCCGCCGAGAAGACGGCCGAGGAGCCAGCGGATAGGACCCTGAATCTCTACCCCGCCAAACGGAATCCGAAGTTTACCCTTGACCGGCCGCTGACGCAGGAGTCGGTGGCCGCCACCTTCAACAATTTCTACGAGTTTGGCGGGACGAAGACGATCCACTTCCTCGCCCAGCGGCTCAAGACGCGACCCTGGCAGGTGCGGGTGGGGGGTCTCGTCCGCAAGCCTAAGGTATACGACATCGACGACCTGATCCGTGCTATGCCCCTTGAAGAGCGTCTCTACCGCTTCCGCTGCGTCGAGGCGTGGGCGATGGCGGTGCCCTGGACCGGCTTTTCCCTGTCCGCGCTGATCAAGGCCGTCGAGCCTACCAGCGAGGCCCGGTTCGTCAAGATGACCACATTTCTCGACCGAACGGTGGCGTTCGGGCAACTGCAGTTCTGGCACCCGTGGCCCTACGTTGAAGCGCTCACGTTGGA
Organism: candidate division NC10 bacterium CSP1-5; assembly: GCA_001443495.1. Taxonomy (GTDB): domain Bacteria; phylum Methylomirabilota; class Methylomirabilia; order Methylomirabilales; family CSP1-5; genus CSP1-5. The sequence continues at coordinate 126,946 of LDXR01000005.1, forward strand.
CGAGGCGACGAACGAACTGGCGATCCTGGTGACCGGCGTGTACGGCAAGCCCCTGCCCAAGCAGCACGGCGCGCCCCTCCGCCTGATCACGCCGTGGAAGTATGGCTTTAAGAGCATCAAGTCCATCGTCGCCATCGAGTTCGTCAAAGAACGGCCGAAGACCTTTTGGGAGACCGTGGGCCCCAGTGAGTACGGCTTTTGGGCGAACGTGAACCCCACCTTTCCCCACCCGCGCTGGTCCCAGGCGACCGAGCGACTGATCGACACCAACGAGGTCCGCCCCACCCAGATCTTCAACGGCTACGGCGAGTGGGTCGCCAAGCTCTACCCCGACCTCACCTCCCGCACCTACTTCACGTAAGCTCGCCTCAGTCAGCAGTCAGCGTCACGTCCAGGTTCCGGGGACCTTGACAAGGCCTCGGAAACGGCCGAGAATCCCCGCATTCCGTACGAAGTCTCAGGCATATGCCGACCAGCCTCCTCAATAGTTGGGTGCCAGTGCATTAGAGGCAATGATGACGCGCCGAAACATTTACATCTTGTGCGGAATAGTTGCCCTTCTCCTTATTATTATGGCTGCTGGTTTGATAGGCGGATGTACGAGCATGATTTTGCCTCGCTCGCCTTCACATGCAGAACTGGCTCGAGTTAGCAAGACTCGCTTTCATGTCTCCATCGGTGTAGAGAAAGACGAAAATCCATTGTATTCAGATAGGCTCGTCCAGGCCCTCCGACGTACTGGGTTGTTTAGTAGAGTTGAAAAGCTTGAGGACTTGCCACATGCCGATTTAGTTGCGCGGGTGAATCGACACATTTATGGTACAGCAACTCTCCCCATTCTCACAGGCTTGTCGCTTGGCTTCATCCCGACAGTGGTGAGTGAAGAATGGGGAGAGGTCTTCACTCTTCATGCCAATAATAAAGGCGGCTCCTCCGTTACAATCGATTTCACTTACAGAGGCGCTACAGTTCTCGGGTGGGTTGCAGGCTTCTTGAACATCTCCTCCGACCGCACATCAACCGATCCGAGGAAGACGCAGCGATTTTATCAAGCGTTCGCATCTGTTATTTGTACCCAGGAAAGTGACATAAGACGCCTGATAGAATAGCGGCGACACCGCCAGAAGGGAGGGCTCTGGTCATGAGAGTCAGGTTTCCGGTTGTGGCTCTTGCCCTCCTGCTGATGCCGGTTTCAACGTGTTCGGACGGGCCGAAGCCCACCACCAGGAATCCGCCGGCGAGGCACGTCATAGTCGCGCCGGAGCAACTGGTCTGGAAGTTGATCATACCCGGCACCGAGATGGCCGTCGTCTCTGGCAACCCAGACAAGAAGGGCGGCATGTATGTGATCCGCATCCGTACCAAAGGCGAGGTCACGGTGCCACCGCATTGGCACCCGAGCGAGGAACACATTACGGTGCTGGAGGGCTCGTTCCTGATGGCTCACGGAGACAAATACGATGCCTCCAAGCTGGTCGAGCTGAAGCCCGGCGCGCACTCCATCGTGCCGGCGACGATGCGCCACTTTGGCTTTCACAAAGCCGGGAATGTGATCGAGGTCTTTGGAGAAGCACCGTTTGTCATCAACTGGGTGAATCCGGAGGACGACCCGAATAGACCCAAGGCCAAATGAGAATCGGCCCGCAATGGCGGCTTCCGCGGGACCTTGACAAGTCCTTGGAAACCGCCCAGAATCGCCGCATCCGTTCGAAGCCTCAGGACCGGGATAAGCTGACCAGCATCCTCATATAGTTAGGCCACGCCTTTCTGCCTTCGTGAGGATCTCGGTATGACTTGGGAAGAGCTAGCTCGTACACTCGCCCTGCTTGGCTTCTCAAGCACGGTTGTGGGAGGAGCTATCGGCTTTGTGCTCAAGGGAGTCGTAGAGAACCAGTTCAAACAGAACCTCGAGCGCTTCAAGATCCAGTTCTCCAAGCTGCATGAAATGCGAGCGAGTGTCATAGCGGAGCTATACGGATCGATCGTGGACGTGGAGCAAGCCCTTCACGACTGGATCTACAAGGATATGCCAGTCGGTGTGGCGCCACCCGCGGTCGATGTCCTAAAGGCGGTCGCACAAGTCCGTGCGCTTCGCTTACTCGCGCTTCGCTCTCGCATTCTACTGCAGCAAAGGACTTGCGAAGCAGTTGACGCTGTTGTGCGCGACCTTGAGAACGTGAGCATCCGGCTTGAGAACCGAGAGATCATGTCTGACGACGACGCTCGGTGGGCTGCTCATAAGGAGGTTCTTGACCGGCTTCAGATTGTATTGCCCACAGTGAAGAACGCCCTTGAGGAGGAATTTCGGTCGATTCTTGGTGCGGTCTAACCCGGGAATCCAGGCGGACGGTCGCAGAACAATTTTGTGCGAAAGCCTATAATGCGGGGCTAATATGCTATTCTTGCCACGAGGAACTCGTATCCAGTGCCTCGCGGCATTCCCATCTCCCTGCCCAAGCCTTCTGAGCTATTGACCAGACGGCCCAGCATTCGGATCTTGGCGTGCTGTTTCATAGCCACCAAGAGTCGTCGGGACTCGGGATCCAAATCTCTCGGTCTGAAATAACAGTGGATATTGGCAAATGCACTGCTGTTCAGGTCTCTGACTATGAGATGCCCGACAGTATCACGAAACTCTGGCCCATAGTATAAGCTACCCTCAACGATTATTTCTTTGTCGAGATAATTCTCCGGAATGGCCACCAGTTCACTGACAGGCAGCACCTGTCCTTCGATGGGAGGCTGAATGGTCCTTATTTTGCCTATCAACTCACCTACTTTCTTTCTCTCCACCTCGAGTTCTCTTTCAAGTCTAGCTGCGTGGTCTTGGTGCCACGCCTTTACTTCCTCAAGTTCCGTCTGGAGGGAATCTACTTGGGACCTCAAGGCTTGGATCTCTGACTCTTTGTCTTGAACCCGCGGACCGGCACAGGAGGACAAAACGAGTCCCGAAAGGGCCAACAGCGACAGCGTGATCATGAAGGTCTTTTGGGGGAATCTTAACCACCGCATCGCCAAAACCTCCGTCCTGCTCTTTCCTCACCGCTTCCGAACGGGAGGTTTTGCAAGAGATATGCCAGGCAATCGGTTAAGGAAACCTAAGACCCAAGAGCCAAATTATTAGAGGTGGGCGATGGTGTAGCGGAGGAGGAAGAGGGCGGCGAAAAGATAAAGGGGCCAGGGGATCCGGTGAAACTGGCGGGTGGCAAGCTTCAGGAAGACGAACGAGATAAAGCCGAAGGCGATCCCGTCGCTGATGCTGAAGCTAAGTGGCATCATGATCATTGTCAGAAACGCCGGGATCGCCTCGCTCGGATCATCCCACGGAATCTCCCGCACGTTCTTGACCATCAGGCTCCCCACGACGATCAGGGCTGGCGCGGTGACGGGATACAAAAGTGCGCCGCCTGTCTGATACCCTCCCCCGACCATCAGGACGAGCGGAAAAAAGAAGAGGGAGGCCAGGAAGAGCGCGGCGGTGACCAGATTGGCCAGGCCCGAGCGTCCCCCCGCGGCCACGCCGGCCGCGCTTTCGATGTAGCACGTGACGGTCGAGGTCCCCAGGAGCGCCCCACCCGTGGTCCCCAAGGCGTCGGCGAGGAGCGCCTGCCTCGCCCGTGGCAGCTTGCCGCCCTTGAGAAAGCCGGCCTGCTGGCTCACCCCGATCAGCGTCCCCGCCGTATCGAAGAGGGCCAAGATCAGGAACACGAAGATGACCGTCGCCAGCCCCGGATCCAGCGCGCCGGCGATATCGAGGCGAAGAAAGACCGGGGCAAGCGAAGGAGGCGGGCTCACCAGTCCCTGGTACTGGAGCAATCCCGAGACGAGCCCGACCAGCGTGGAGGCCCCCATCCCCCACAGGATAGCCCCCTTCACCTTCAGGACCATCAGGAGCGAGACCGTCCCCACACCGAATATGGCGAGCAGCACGGGAGGGCCCCTCAAGTCTCCCAACCCGACGAGGGTCCCGGGAGAATCCATGACGATCCCGGACCACTGCAGTCCCACCATCGCGATCAGCAACCCGATGCCGACCGCGATCGCATGCTGGAGCGATTCGGGGACGGCGTGGATGATCGCCTCCCGTAGCCCAAAGAGAGAGAGGACGATGAAGAGGCTCCCGGCGATGAAGACGGCCCCCAGGGCGATCTCCCACGAAACCTTCATCCCGAGGATAACCGTGTACGCGAAGAAAAAGTTATGGCCCATAGCGGGGGCCACCGCGATGGGATAGTTGGCGAGAAAGGCCATGAGGACCGTGGCCAGGGCGCTCGAGAGGCAGGTCGCGACGACCACCGCGCCGAAATCCATCCCCGCGGCCTGCAGCACGGTCGGCTGGACCACGATGATGTAGGCCATCGTCATGAATGTGGTGGCGCCGGCGAGGATCTCGGTCCGGACATCGGTGCGAAGTTCGGCGAGCTTGAACCAACGCTCAAGCATCCCTTATCCCTTCATCCCTTCATCCCTTCATCCCTTCATCCCTTCATCCCCGCCCTTCTCCCCACGGAGGATGTACGAGACCGCTCGAGCGACGTTTGTCTTCAGGGGTTGCTCCGTATCAAGGTCCAGGTGGGGAAAGGGGATGGGGGTGCGGGGCGGCTGCTCTGTGAGGAACGCGTGCCAGTTTTCAAGCTTCCACCGATCGCGCTCCTCTCCCCGAGCCTCGAGCCGCTGGCGCAAGAGCTCCTCACGACAGTAACAACGAATCGCCCGTAACCAAGCCCCTGCCTCTGCCGCAAGATCCTGGATCAATCGGCACCACTCCGGATCCTGGGCCTGCCTGATATGGGGGGCATCGAGCAGGACGGAATTGCCGATCCGAAGATTTTCCCCGGAAATGCGATAGAGGGCGGCGTAGAGATTGTCTCGAAGGGCAAGATAGCTCTCGTCGGTCCGCGATCCGGGCGAAAAGGCATCGGCGAGAAAATTGTTATCGAGATAGACAGCGGGGATCTGCTCGAGAATGGCTCTAGCCAGCGCACTCTTGCCGCTGCCGGCCACCCCCATCACCAGGATGAGCCTTGGTGGTGAAAGCAGAGTGGCCGCTTTGGGACGCTTCTTCACCAGTCGCCACCCACCTCCTTGGGTTCATCCGCGACCAGCCTGTGCCCCCCGATGAGGATCTCGTGCTGCAGATTTTGCAGGAACCGAACGGTCACATCGCCGCCCATCGCCCCCTCCCGCGTCCGAAAGCCTTTGACAAGGGTATCCCCTGAGACTAGACTGCACCATACCACTGCCGCCCTGCGTCTGCAAATAAGGGGAGATCATGGCGAAAGAGAAGCGTCTGAAAAGACCGACGACCCTCGGCGCCCTCATGCGGAGCCATTTCACCGAGGCGCGCACCGCGCGGAGAACCGTCCGTGAGGAGATGCGCGAGAACCTGCTTCGGATGTTGAAAGGAAAAGAGCCGCTCTTTCCCGGCATCGTCGGATACGACGAGACGGTGATCCCCCAGATCGTCAATGCCATCCTCTCGAAGCACCACATGATCCTTCTCGGGCTGCGAGGCCAGGCCAAGAGCCGGATCCTGAGGGGTCTCACGGCCTTCCTGGACGACGAGGTCCCGAGCATCGAGGGATGTGAGATTCATGACAACCCCTACACCCCCATCTGCGCTGCCTGCCAGCAGAAGCGCGCCACGATGGGCGAGGACACACCCATCACCTTTATCCCTCGCGAGAATCGCTACGTCGAAAAGCTGGCCACCCCGGACGTCACGGTGGCCGATCTCATCGGGGACATCGACCCGATCCGTGCGGCCCGGGCCAGCCTCGACCTCAGCAGTGCCCTCACGATCCACTTCGGCCTGCTCCCCCGGGCCAACCGGGGCATCTTTGCGATCAACGAGCTTCCGGATCTCGCCGCCAAGGTCCAGGTCGCCCTCTTCAACATCATGCAGGAGGGGGATGTGCAGATCAAAGGCTACCCGATCCGGCTCCCCCTCGACGCCTGCCTGGTCTTCTCGGCCAATCCTGAGGACTACACCGCGCGGGGCAAGATCATCACTCCTTTGAAGGACCGCATCGGCTCCGAGGTTCGCACGCATTACCCCGCCAGCCTTGAGGAAGGGATGGCCATTACCGCGCAGGAGGCGTGGCTCCGCCGGGACGAGGGCCGGCTGCAGATCCCGCCCTTTGTCTTCGAGGTCGTCGAGCGGATCGCCTTTCTGGCGCGAGAGAGCAAATATATCGACAAGCGGTCTGGGGTGAGCCAGCGCCTGCCCATTACGTGCATGGAGAACGTGGTGTCCAACGCCGAACGCCGCGCAGTCCTGAATCGGGAGAAGCGGACCGTCCCGCGGCCCGCCGACGTCTACGCTGCGCTTCCCGGCATCACCGGCAAGCTGGAGCTTGAGTACGAGGGAGAGATGCGTGGAGCCGACGCCATCGCCACAGCGCTCGTCCGGGAGGCCATCAGGGAGACATTTGCGAGCCGCCTCAGCCTGGCGGACTGCCTGCCGATCGTGGAGTGGTTTGGCCAAGGCGGCGAGGTTCGCATTGCCGACACCATGGCGGCCGAGGAAGCCCTGCGAATCCTCCAGAAGATCCCGCCCCTTCTGCAGGCCGCCAAGCAGCTCAAACTCGACGCGCAGCCAGAAACACTCGTCTCGGGGTGTGAGTTCATCCTCGAGGGCCTTCATGCGATGCAAAAGATCAGCCGCAGCGAGGAGCGAGGATATTTTGTCGAGCGGCGGGCGACCGAGCCCCCCGCGACAGAGCGCGAGACGGGCCAGCGGCGCTACCTCAACTAAGGCCAGGCTGCCAGCTATTCGCTGTCAGCCGCTGGAACGCTAGAAGGCTGGGATGCTAGAACGCCCTACAGGACGAGAGGACAGATCCGGCCCCTCTGGCCGGACATTCATTTCTGCCGGCCTTCCAGCCTACTAGCCTACTAGCCTTCTAGCAGAAGCTGGCCGACGGCTAATAGCGGACAGCTTCAGAGCCGACGATGGGGACAGTTCGATATTCAAAATGGCAGGGGATACCGGGGAGCGACCTGAGCCTGGAAGATCTGCTCGAGCAGCTGGCCGACTATCTTCTCCACAGCGGCTTTTCCTCCTCCTATTCCGACCCCGAAGGCGGCCGGAGTCTGCAGGAGCTCACCGCCGCGATTCTCCAGGCCCTGGCGGCGCAGGGCCAGGTCGATGTCCGGGACCTCGAACAGTGGCTGGAAAGCCCCGAGTTCCGAGAGCAGTCCGAGCTTTCGGAGCTCCTCAAGGCCTTGCTTCAGCGCCTGGCCGACGAAGGATACATCACCCTCGGGCGTCCGGGTGCGGTGGAAGATGACCTCGACGTCAGAGGCTATGTCGGAGGCTTCGGCCCCCAGACGAACCAGGCCCGCTTCGAGATCACCAATAAGGCCCTTGACTTCCTGGGCTACAAGACCCTCAGGGATCTGCTCGGCGCTCTCGGCAAGAGCGATTTCGGCCGCCACGACACACGGGAATTGTCCACGGGTATCGAGGCCGCGCTCCCCCCGAAGCCCTATGAGTTCGGCGACAGCCTGAACCTCGATGTGACCGCGACGCTGCTCAACGCCATCGAGCGGCAGGGTCTTGCGGTGCCGATCGAGATCGAGCACCGCGACCTCGCGGTCCGCCAGGCGGACTACCAAAGCTCCTGCGCTACCGTCCTGCTCCTCGACTGCAGCCACAGCATGATCCTCTACGGCGAGGACCGGTTTACCCCGGCAAAGCGCGTGGCGCTCGCGCTGTCGCACCTGATTCGGACCCAATATCCCGGCGACAGCCTGCACATGGTCCTGTTCCATGACTCCGCCGAGGAGATCCCGCTCGGGCGCCTGGCCCGGGTCACCGTCGGTCCTTACCACACCAACACCAAGGCCGGCCTCAGGCTGGCCCAGCAGATCCTGACGCGCGAGCGAAAGGACATGCGGCAGATCGTGATGATCACCGATGGTAAGCCCTCGGCTATCACGCTTGCCGACGGCCGGACCTACAAGAACCCCGCGGGACTGGATCCCCGCATCGTCCATGAGACCTTCCGGGAGGTCGTGGCGTGCCGCCGGGCCGGGATCCTCATCAACACCTTCATGCTCGCCCGCGACTACGACCTGGTGGCCTTCGTCCAGAAGGTCACCGAGATCGCCCGGGGCAAGGCCTACTTCACGACCCCCTACACCCTCGGCCAGTATCTCCTGATGGACTATATGTCCAAGAAGCTCCGCCACATCCACTGAACTTATCGCTTTCGACCGACGAGGATCCCGTTGACTCCAGGGGATTCAAGAAAGGAAAAGGCCCCGGGACATCCGGGGCCTTCTGCTTTCGAGATCCCACCTGAAGGGGCTACCCTCGCTCACCCCTATTGAACACTGAAGGTCTGGAAGGAGAGGACGTTGCCACTGCCGTCCACCGCCTCGACCTTCCACGATCCAACCCAGTTCTCAAGGATCCGTTTGCTACTCCAGGTCCGCCACCGAGGACCCTCAAGGGCAAGGGGAATCTCCGCCATCTTCTGGTCCTGATAGTACCAGACATGGGTGATCTGCGTCGGTCCGCTGACCCCCTCGATCTCGGTGAAATAGTACACCGCTCCCGTCGAGGGTGGAAACACGCTGCCGTCACCGACCGGTTCGCGGTTGACGACCCCGGCCGTCACGACACCCCGGACCACGCGGAGCGAACTCCCCTCAGGCTGCGCTCCCTTCTCTTGGGAGAGGCCAGTGATCGGAAGTGTCACCCCTACGAGGGTTATTGCGAACGCCTTAGTCCATCTCCTCATTCCTGCCTCCTTTTGCGGATTGCCCATTCGGTTGACCTCGGCCACCTCAATTGCGAAAAGTGTGCCAAGAGCTCGATTCCGCCGCTCGATATAGGCGCAGAGCCCCTTTTCACCCCCGAAGGGGGCTCGTGGAGCTTGGGGAGCCTCTGCCAAGTTGCTGCTTGAGACACTCAGCCCAGACAATCTGTCAGGGGGGCTGGCAATAGAGGGCAACGGGGGAGTGCTGTCTGGCACCGGAGTTGCAAGCGCACAGCCCCATGCGACAACGGTTCCTGAGGTACACCCTTCAAGTCCCCGTGCTCTACAAGAGACTGGACCAGGAGGAACCCGCTCAAACGGGAACAGGCTGGACCGAGGATCTGGGAGAGGGGGGGGCCTGCCTCAAGCTGCCGACCCCGCTCCTCATGGGATGTCGCCTGGGCCTCGTCCTCTTCGCCGAGCCAGAGGTCGTTGAAGCCGAGGCCCGCGTCGTGTGGGTGCGACCGGGAGGCCAACGAACCTTCTACTATCACGGCGTGGAGTTCGTGCAACTCTCCCCGCCGTATTACATGTCTCTCCTCAAGACTCTAGCCCAGGGGAAGTCCGGGGAGCATCGGGCGTTCCAGCGCTTCCCCCTTGTCTTACCCATCTCCTGCCGGCCCGTGGGCTCCGATGTCCCCGCCCTCGAAGGGAAGATCGGGAACATCAGCCGAGGCGGGGCACTCGTCTTGCTTCCCAAGCAGCTCCTCCCCCGGACCAAGGTCGAGATCGCCCTGGATGTCCCCTACACGGAACGCATTCGCGCGAGGGTGCGATGGGCGTCCGATTCCAGCGATGATTCCGGCCTGTTCGGCCACGGGGTCGAATTCGTCCAGGGCCCCCTCGAGAACCACAGATTCTTAAGCCTCTTCACAGACGACGCCGGCGACAAAGGTTGACACACCCCCTTCGGCCGCATTCTTGACTTCAATCTTTCCCTTTGATAGATGGGTCTCGAAAGGAGACACCATGCCGAACGAAACGATCCGCGTGGGAATCGTTGGCGCGGGAGCGAACACGCGCCTGAAGCACATCCCCGGACTCCGGGCTGTTCCGGGCGTCGAGATCGTCAGCGTGGCCAACCGCAGCCGTGATTCGAGTGAGCGCGTGGCCCGGGAGTTTGGCATTCCCAAGGTCTACGACAACTGGCTGGAGCTGGTGGAGGCGGACGATACCGACGCCATCTGCATCGGCACGTGGCCCTATCTGCACTGCCCCGTGACGCTGGCGGCCCTCGAGAGCGACAAGCATGTCCTGTGCGAAGCGCGGATGGCGATGAACGCGGCAGAGGCGCATGCCATGCTGGAGGCGGCGCGACAGCACCCCCACCTCGTCACCCAAGTGGTCCCTGCGCCGCATACCCTGCCCGTCGACGGCCCCATCGAGAATCTCATTGCCCATAATTACCTGGGGGAGGTGCTGGCCGTGGAGGTACGGCAGCTCCAGCCCACCTTTGTGGACAGGGAGAGCCCCCTCCACTGGCGACAGGATGCGGATCTCTGCGGCTTCAACACCCTGACGATCGGGATCTGGTACGAGGCACTGATGCGCTGGGTGGGTCCTGCCAGTCGGGTGATGGCCATGACCAAGCTCTGCGTCCCCCAGCGAAAGGACATGGGCGGTCTGTTGCGGACGGTCACCGTCCCCGACCACGTGGATATCATCGCCAATCTGGCCTGTGGAGGCCTCGCCCACCTCCGTTTCAGCGCCGTCACCGGCCTTCCACCGGCCAATGAGGTATGGCTGTTCGGCACCGAGGGGACCTTGAGACTGGACACCTCCACTCTGCAGCTGCACGGCGGCCGGCGGCGGGACAAGGAACAGCAAAGAATCGTGATCCCCCCGGACGAGCAGGGACGCTGGCGCGTGGAGGAGGAGTTCGTCAACGCCATACGGGGCACGGAGAAGGTGACACGCACCCGCTTCGAGGACGGCGTGCGGTACATGGAATTTACCGAGGCGGTGACCCGGAGCGCCCAGTCAGGCCAGGCTGTCAATTTACCCTTGTAGTGCCTCCTCCCTCTTGCGTATCCCTTCACGCGAGGGGTCAATCGACGAAGCCTTCTTACATTCACGCATCCGGACGATACCCGGAGCAAAGAGTCGACCGCCTCTCAAGAGAAAGCGAGCAGGGAGGATGGAGGCCGACGGGATGAGGGCGGTGGTGATTGACGGCTACGGATCCGCCGATCGGTTGACACTCCGGGAGATCGACAAGCCGGCGCCCGGCGCGAAACAGGTTGTGCTCCGCGTCTGCGCCACGAGCGTGAACCCTATCGACTGGAAACTCCGTAAGGGCATGCTGCGCCTCGTCTGGCCCGTAAAGTTTCCCTTCATCCTCGGGTTCGACGCTGCCGGCGTGATTGCAGAGGTGGGTTCCGGCGTCACCCGCTGGAGGTCCGGGGACGAGGTGTACGCCAGCATCCGCAGGGGTGGATGCTACGCGGAATACGTCGCGGCCAACGAGTCCGCCCTGGCGCGGAAACCAGAGAAGCTCTCGTTCGAGGAGGCAGCGGCTCTTCCGCTGGCGGCACTCACCGCGCTGCAGGCGTTACGGGACACGGCGGCACTGAAGCCCGGACACCGAGTATTGATCAACGGCGCGTCCGGCGGGGTCGGCGCCTCCGCCGTCCAAGTCGCCGTCGCCCTGGGCGGCCGAGTGACCGGCGTGACCAGTACCCGGAATCTGGAACTGGTCCGCCAGCTGGGAGCAGAGCGGGTGATCGACTACACCCGCGAGGACTTCGCGAGTCAGGATGAGATGTACGACGTCATCTTCGATGTCGTGCCGAACCGGTCGTTCGGGACGTGCTCCCGGGTTCTGGCCCCAAGGGGGGTCTACGTGACCTCCGTCCCCGGTGCCGGCAGCATCATCTGGGGCCTCCTCACTTCGTGCTTCGGCCTCGTCGGCTACGGCAAGCGGTGCCGGTGGATCGTCATGAAGCCGAACGGACCGGACCTCGAATTCCTGGCGCTATGGATGGAGCAGGGCAAGCTCAAGCCGCTGATCGACCGCATCTATTCTTTAGAGGAGATCCGGCAGGCCCATGAATACAGCGAATCGGGGCGCGCCCGGGGCAAGATCGTTATCCGGGTGCAGTGAGGCGTACAGCGGTCAGGCCTGGGTGTACTCATCGTCCGTGACCTCCTCCATCCACGCGGTCTCTTTTCCGGTCGTGACCGCGAGGTGAATCATCGCATTTCCCGGTCCCGCCCCGTGCCAGTGCTTCTCGCCCGGCGCGATATAGACGATGTCCCCCGGAGCGATCTCCCTTCCCCGCCCACCTGACGTACTCACCCGTCCCCGTCCCTCCACCACGTACAGGGTCTGCTCACCGTCGTGGGCGTGCCAGTGCGTCCGCGCCCTTGGCTCGAAGAACACGCGGTACACCCGCATGCCACCCGGCCGCTGGGCCTTGAGCAGCGCCTCCACCCAGGCCGTGCCGGTGAATCGCTCCCCCCGTCGAGCCTCGCTCTCCTGTGCCCGAATCACATCCATGTCGCTCCCCTATTCATTCACCCCTCCGACGATTCCTGCGCTCGGAGATACGCCACGTAATGCCGCACACCCTCCTCGATCGAGCGGAAGGGCCGCGTGAAGCCGCTGTGCCGCAGTTTATCGATCCTCGCCTGCGTGAAGTACTGGTACCGATCCCGCAGATCCTCGGGCATCGGGATGTACTCGATCACCGGATCGCGTCCCACCGCCGCGAAGACCGCCCCAGCCAGGTCCGCGAAGGTGCGGGCCTGCCCCGTCCCGACGTTGTAGAGGCCGTTCGGTGCCTGCGCAGAAACCGGCGTCTCCAACAGGTGCAGTGTCGCCTCCACGGCATCCCCCACGTAGACGAAATCGCGCCTTTGGCCGCCGTCCGCATACTCCTTCTGGTAAGACGTAAAGAGCGTGACCCGACCGCTCTCCCGGATCTGCTGGTAGGCGTGAAACGCCACGGAGGCCATCCGGCCCTTATGCGCTTCGCGCGGCCCGTACACGTTGAAGTACTTCAGGCCGGCCCAGCGCGGCGGCGTGTGGACTTGGTCCAACGCCCACAGGTCGAACAGCTGCTTGGATTCGCCGTAGAGGTTCAGGGGCTTCAGCATCCGCGGATCGGCCCGGTCGTCGTACCCCTGCAACCCATCACCGTAGGTCGCGGCGCTGGAAGCATACACGAGAGGCTTGCCCGCGCGGGTACACCATTGCCACAGCATTCGTGTGTAGTCAGTATTCACCGCGATCACATAGTTGCGATCCCGCAGGGTGGTATCGCTGCAGGCGCCTTGGTGAATGATCGCCTCGACAGACGCGCCCTCTTCGTCCAGCCATCGAGCCAGACGGTCCTTATCCACAGTGTCGTGGATGCGTAGTTCGTGAAGGTACCGGGTGTCCTTGGCCGTATGGCGAAAGCTGTCGACCGCAACGATGTCCGGGCGCCCACGCGCATTGAGCGCGGCCACCACGTTTGATCCAATGAAGCCGGCGGCACCCGTGACGACGATCATCTTCGGAGCGTGCTCCCCACCATCACACTCCTCCGGGCCATACCTGTCCGAGATCCTGGCCGCGCCATCACAGGCCTGTGCTCACACGCCCGCGCCCCTGGCATGATGGGTCAATGAACGGGCAGACCAGAAGGCGGGACTCAGGGTCACGGGCGGTTCAGTATCCCCAAACGGTATCTAGGATGTCAAGCGCCGGGCACCGGCTTGCGGAGGCGGGTCCTCCCTCGGGTCGTCCGGGCCGCCCTGCGGACCGAAACCGCCGGGTAGGTGAGGACGCGCGAAGAGAGGATCTCTCGAAGGTCGTGGTCATCCTGCGTGTGCAGCATCAGGCTGCGCCCAGACTTGCGGTGGATGATAAGGCCCCGGAAGAACCAGGGGTAGATGGGCAGAGCCTGGAGCTTCAGGATTTGCTTCCAGGCGGCCCACCCGCTGACCGGTTCGACCCTCTCGATATCTGTGAGCGGGATGCGACAGAAGACGGGAGACCGCATCGTGAGCACGAGCGACCCATCGGTGGCCAGGACTTCCCGCGGGATCACGGTTCCCCCCATCACGATCCCGAATCCGATGAGGATCCCATCGAAGACCCAGCGGAGATAGGGACCCAGTAAGGCGAGGAGATCCACGCGGTTGAAGAAGAGGCCACCGAACGCGCTCATCCGGGACAGATGGAAATACACGCAGGCCACCACGGCATAGACCAAGCCCACGTGAATCCAGCCCGCGAGACGATAGGGCATGCGCGTGATGAGGCTGATCGGCTCGCGAGGATAGGGACGCCGGAGGAGAGACTGGGCCCAGTGGGTCCCGATGGCGAGGAAAAGGACGAAGATCACGAGATGGGCATAGGGGAAGGGGACGCCGGGCATCGAGAGCTGCAACAAGGGCGCCGCATCGGTCCGCCAGGAGCGAGCCCATTCGATAAAATCGTCATGGGAGAGGGATCGCCACGGCCCGGAGATATCGGTCTCTTCAGGGGAAGGCCGGTGCAAGTCGTGCTGGTAAATCGCTGCCCACACCCGGCCGTGGACATCCTCGAGCGCCCGGCTGGACGTCACGCGTTCCAACAGGGTCGTCTTGTATCGCTCGTAATCCGCCCGGCTCAAGTGGTTCCCCAGATCGCCCCAGACGAGCTCCTTGACCTCCTTCAGCTGCGCCCAAAAGGCCTCCCGGCTGGCCTCCAGCTCGAACTGGAGATACCCCGCCCCCCGGTAATAATCGAAGTATCCCCACACGGAGTACGCCTTTCCCTCCCCGTATCGAAACCGCTCCTCTAAGAGTTCCTTCATCACGAAATAGTACAGGCTCATCTCCGAGCGGGAGGAGAAATGCACCCCGCTCAGGACCTGCCCGATGCCGATTCGGTAGTCCGGTTCCGAGAAGATCTGCGGGAGCTTATGGGCGAAGTAGGGACGGGGGGATCGGCCCTGGAGGGGGGAGCGAAGATTCGGCTTCCGTCCGGTCGGCGCGACACCCCCGAAGGTTGCCCCGGTGACGGCGACCACCTCCTCGAGGCTGTGCGGTCCCACGTACAGGAGGACCATATTCTCCGGATAGTAGTACGCCCGGTAATGCGCCTCGAGTTGCGAGGCTGTCAATCTCCTCGCCACCTCGTAGGTCCCCCCCACGGGCTCGTCATACTCGCGCAGTCCGAACTGGCGCGTCCAGAACCCCGGGAGTGTAAGGTACTTGGGATCGATGAAATTTCCGAGCTGGTGCCACCACGTGGGCGGCAACCATCCATTTTCCCGGTTGACGATCTCCTTTTCGTCCTTGAGGCGGTCCGTGACGAGGCGATCGTGAAAGACGACCTTGTGGAGCCACCCCTGGCCCAGCGTCAGATGACGGCGGGGGAGGGTGACATGATATCGCGTGTAGTCTCGGGAGGTCCTCGCATTGTACGTGCCGCCCCTCGACCTGATCTGGGCGTTAAACGCCTCCTCCGGCATGTCCGGCTGGTGGAAGAGGATGTGTTCCACCAAGTGGCTCACGCCTCCGTTCGTCCTTTGATCTTCATCCACACTGCCGACCCAGACGGTGGCCGACAACGTAAAGTTCGTCGCCTCTTTCACCCTGACGTGGTAGAGTTCGAGGCCGTTCCCGAAGGCATGGAAGCGTGTCTCAAGGGGGGAGGGGGACTCGGCCGCCCCCGGCGTCGCCAGGGGCACCAGGAGGAGAAGGGTTACGACGGATGCTATATAATACGTGTGCGCGTGTCTCCTCATCTACGGTGAGGACTTGCAAGTTCAGGGCCAGGGGCCGGATCAGAATCCCGGGATCCCAACACTTCCCGGGCCCGTGCCCTTCGGGCCCAGCGTGTACTTGATGACAGTGATACTGAGGACCTCGGGCCGATCGGCCCCGGGTTCGTGCAGGGTGCGCACGTAGACGCGCTGACCGGCTTGCAGCGCGTCCACGGTCAAGATGTCAGGACCTCTCACGGAGGTGGACGGGACCAGAGAGAGCCACTGTCCCTCCGTGTCCGGTCCGGTCGCGACGACGATCAATCCCTGCTCCCGCTCGATCCCGACGATCCGTCCGCGCAGCTCCCCTACCCGGCCTCCAGCGGCGGGCATCATGGGTACACAGGCACTGCACCCGAGACTCACAACGATTCCCAGCACCACACCCCTGAAACCCATGGCGCCCCCCGCTGTCGCGTCACTACTGCGATTGTGGGGCTTCAGAGTTCCTGCTATCATCGGCTCATGGTAGCAGCCGAGAACCTCGCAGTCCAGTTTTTCGACGCGGCCGCCCGCTTTCAAGACAGTGTCGCCTTTCAGATCAAGCGGGACGGTCGCTACCTCCGCTGGAGCTACGGCGAGGTCGCAGACCAGGCCCATCGCCTCGCGACCTTCCTCCGACAGATCCAGATCTCGCCCGGCGATCGTGTCGCGCTCCTCGCCGAGAACCGGCCGGAGTGGTGCGTCGCCTACCTGGGAATCGTGGCCGCGGGGGCCACCGCTGTCCCCCTTGACGTCCAACTCGGGGGCCAGGAGCTTGAGAACCTCCTTCACCACTCCGAGAGCCGAGCGATTGTCGTCTCGGAGGCCGAGCTGGGCAAGGTGCAACCCATCATTGCCCGGCTTCCGTCCCGTCCCCAGGTCATATTGCTCGATGAGAAGGCTCCCGCAGGGTCTTACACCCTTGCCGAGATCCTCCAGAGCTCCCCGAAAGGCCCGTTGCCCTCGGTCCCATCGGAGTCGACCGCCTCGATCCTCTACACCTCGGGGACGACGGGAAGCCCGAAAGGGGTGATCCTCACCCACCGCAATCTCGTGGCAAACAGCTCCGGTGTGAGGGCGCTCGGGTTCTGCGGCCCCGAGGACAACCTGCTGGCCCTGCTCCCACTCCACCACGTGTACCCATTCATGATCACCTTTGTCACGCCCCTCCTCGCTGGGGCTCGGGTCACGTTCCTGCAAAGCCTGAAACCTCCCGACCTGCTCCAGTGCATGCGCGAGACCGGCGTCAGTATCCTCGTAGGGGTCCCGCAGCTCTTGACGCTGCTGCATCGCGGGATCTTTCAGGAGGTCCAGAAGAGACCCCGGCCGCTGCGGCTCCTCTTTGGCCTCCTCCTGGGCCTTGCCGGCGCGGTACAGGCATACCTGCAGAGGAACCCCGGTCCTCTCCTGTTCCCCCAGATCCATCGCCGCTTCGGCGGCAGGCTCCGGCTGATCAGCAGCGGGGGAGCGAAGCTCGACCCCGCGGTGGGTCGGGATCTACACCGCCTTGGCTTTCCGGTCCTCGAGGGCTATGGTCTCACCGAAACGTCGCCGGTCGTCACCTTCAATCCGCCGCAGAAGCCCCGCTTCCGGTCGGTCGGCGTGCCACTGCCCGATGTCCAGGTCCGGATCGTGGACCCCGGTCCGGACGGAGTCGGTGAGATCGCCATCCAGGGCCCCAATGTGATGCAAGGCTATTTCAAGGATCCCCAGGAAACCGCCAAGAGCTTCCGGGACGGCTGGTTCCTCTCGGGGGACCTGGGGTATCTCGACGCCGAGGGGTATCTCTATATTACGGGACGGCGGAAAGAGGTGATCGTCCTCTCGACGGGGAAGAACATCTACCCCGAAGAGGTCGAGGCCCACTTTCGGAAGAGCCCCTATATCAAGGAGATCTGCCTGATCGGGAGCGCAGAGTTGGGAGACTCACGAACCGACGGGCTCGCCGCGCTTGTCGTCCCCAACTTCGATTACCTGCGGGAGAAGCGCGTCACCAATTCTGAAGACATGATCCGATGGGAGATGGAAAACCTCTCGCGCGAGCTCCCCGCCTACAAACGCCCGACGCGCCTGGAGATCCTGAAGGACCCGCTTCCCAGGACGCGTATCGGGAAGATCCAGCGTCACCTGGTGCGTGAGATGTTCCTCCGGGAAGCGGCCGCGCCCGCCGCGGTGGATGAGGGGCTGCCGCCGTCTCACGCCGACCAGCTCTTGTGGGAGAGCCCGGTCACCCGCAAGATCCTCGCCGTTCTTCCTGTCGTCGGCCGCAAGAAACACGGTATCCGTCTCGACGACAGCCTGGAACTGGACCTGGGCCTCGATTCCTTATCCCGGATCGAGCTGGTGGTGGCGCTGGAGGATCTGTTCGGGATCGATCTGCCGGCGGAAATCGGCTCGGAGCTCTTCACGGTCCGGGATGTGGCGCGCAAGGTCCAGGAGCATCTCGGAGAACGTGCGGAGAGCGTGAAGGCGGAGAGGGAAACCCTTCGCCCCTCCTGGAGCGAGATCCTGGTCGGCGAGCCCCCCGAAGCGGTCCAGGCCGAGATCACGGCAGGCAAGACACGCTGGGCGCTCGTCGTCTCCCTTCTTTCCCATCGCCTCCTGCGCCTCCTCTTCGGGCTCTTCTGTCGTTTTCGCGTTCACGGCCTGGCCCACGTGCCGGATCGCGGCCCCTATCTCATCACCACGAATCATGCCAGCTATATCGATGCCTTCGCCATCGGGGCCGCCCTCCCCTTCAGGATCGTCCGTCATCTCTACTTTCTGGGCTTTCAGCAATTCTTCCAGCATCCGGTCACCGCCATGTTCGGCAGGGCCTATCGGGTCATCCACGTGGATGCCGAGACGCACCTCTTCCAGGCGCTCCGCGCTGCGGCGCAGATCTTGCGCCAGGGGGAGATCCTCTGCATCTTCCCGGAGGGCGCCCGCAGCGTTGACGGCGCCATCAAGCCCTTCAAGAAAGGGGGAGGTATCCTGGCCAAGGAGATGAATCTTCCGCTTCTCCCGGCCCGGATCCTCGGCTCGTTCGAGATCTGGCCCCGGCATAAAGCGTATCCCCGCCCCCATCCCCTGACGATCATCTTCGGCCCGCCGGTGACGGTGCAGGAACTCCTCGCAGAGGCGCCGATCCCGCCCGGGGCCGATCTCTATCAGGTCATCGCCGCGCGGCTCCAGGACCGAGTCGCGGCCCTGGCGGCCTGACGCCCCTTTCTCTTGGCAGCCTCCCAACGCGTAGTGTATCCTAAGGGCCACACGATCCGGAGAGCGGAGGAGACCGGTGATCCATCGCGAGCGGATGCGAGACCATTTCGTCACGCTGGTACGGATCGACAGCCCCTCCCGCCAGGAGCGAGCGCTGGCGATGCACCTCGCGGAGGAACTCCACCACCTCGGGGCCGAGGTGAGCTTTGACGAGGCCGATCGGTTGGTCGGGGGAACGGTCGGAAACCTCGTCGCCCGCATCCGCGGAACCCGAGCGGGGGCGGCCCCCTTCCTGCTCTGCGCCCACATGGACACCGTCGGCGCCGACGTCGGGATCAAGCCTCGGGTCGAGGGGGACGTCGTCAGCAGCGACGGAACCACGATCCTGGGGGCGGATGACAAGAGCGGCATCGCCATCATCTGCGAGGTCCTTCGGGTCCTTCGAGAAGAAGCGATCCCCCACGGAGAGCTGGAGATCGTGTTCACCATCTGCGAAGAGATCGGACTCCTGGGGGCGAGGCATCTGGATGTGGCGCAGCTCCACGCCCGCACCGGCCTCATCCTGGACAGCAGCAACCCCGGTCACCTGATCACCCGCGCGCCGGCCGCCAACCGGCTGCAGTTCACCGTCCGGGGTCTCGAGGCCCACGCCGGGGTCTGCCCGGAGAAGGGGATCAATGCGATCCGGATCGCCAGTGAGGCCGTCGCGGCGATGCGCCTCGGCCGCCTGGACGACGAGACCACGGCCAACATCGGCACCATCGAGGGCGGCACCGCCATCAACATCGTCCCCAACGCCGTCACGGTCCACGGCGAGACGCGGAGTCACGACGAGGCCAAGCTCAAGATCCAGACAGAGCACATGGTCCGCTGCTTCGAGGAGGCGGCGGCACGGCACCTGCTCTCGCTGGATGGGGTGATCCACCGCGGGCAGGTGCACTGTCAGGTCCACCGGGACTACGATCGGTTGTTCATCCCCGAGGGGGCCCGGATTGTCCAGCTCGTGCGCGAGGCCGCTCGCGCCCTCGGCCGCGAGATCACCCTCTGGGAGACTGGCGGGGGCTCTGACGCCAATATCCTCTGTGCCAAGGGGCTCGAGGTGGCCAATCTGGGAACGGGGCAGCGGGAGGTCCACACGGTGCGCGAGCACCTGGTGCTGAGCGATATGGTGCGATCCGCAGAGCTCGTCCTGGAGACGCTCAGGCTTCAGGCAGCATGATCGCGCGGGCATGATCCAGAGGGGAGGCAGGTGGGATGTACACGGTGACCAGCATCATGAAGAGCCCGGTCGTCAGCATCGAGGGCCACAAGTCGGTGGCGGAGGCACTGCACCGGATGCACGAGAAGGGGGTCTCGAGCATCCTGGTCACCTCCGCGGCACCCGGAGAGCCTAAGGGGATCATGACCAAGCGGGACATCATCTCGAAGGTGGTCTCCCAGGGAAAGGACCCTGGAAAGCTCAAGGTCCAGGAGGTCATGACGGAGAGGCTCATCACGGTCCCCCCCGACTGCCCCCTCCGGGACGCCGCCGCATTGATGATGGAGAAGGGGATTCGCCGGGTCCTGGTGCGTCGCGGCCACGAGATCATCGGGATCGTGAGCGACACCGATATCTTCAGAGCCGTGGAGGAATCGGGATGGGGCCTGGATTACTGAGGCTTCTTCTGCATGATCTCCACGAAGGCGGCCAGGATGTCAGTCTTGGTGATGATCCCCACCAGGAGGTCCCCCTGGACCACTGGAAGCCCTCCGATGCGCCGTTCGAGGAGGAGGCGAGCGGCATCGGCGATGGAAGTCTCGGGGGTGACCGTGAAAACCCGCTTCGTCATGATCTGACCCACCGGGATCTTCTCAAGGGCGTCGAAGGGGTCTTGCTTTTTGTCGTCCGCCGTCACCGCCGATGGATAGACCAGACGGATATCCCGGTCCGTCACGATCCCGACGAGTCTTCCGTCCTCCACCACCGGCAGGTGTCGGATGTGTCGCTCCCCGAGCAGCTTCAGGGCGGTCCAGACGCTATCCGAGGGGCGGACCAGAACCACCGCCGTCCTCATCCGCTCGGCAACCCGCATCCCACTCTCCTCCCATCGATACGCTGGTACACCCCGCCGGGAACCGGCCGCAACGCCATTTTTCCAGCCTAAGATAACAGGCCGTCGCAGAAGGGTCAAGGCAACTTCATCCGCTTTCAGGCCTTGCACCCGTTCCTGTGATCCGGTATGTTCGGTGAATGTTGAGTGGCTTCGCACCGGCGATTCTCCAAGTTGCCCATGGATATCCAGCAGCAACGGATCCTGGACTATCTCGTCGCGAGCGAGCCATTCGCTTGACCACCGCGTGGTTCACGAGGCATCTGTGATCGACCGTGACGAGATCCGACGGGTTATCATAGGGCGCCAACGACAGATGCTGTCTCCCGAGGGAAGACGGCGGGCGGCGGTGCTGGTCCCTCTCTATCAGACCGAAGGCGAGTTTCAGATCCTCCTGATCAAGCGGACGGAGCATCTCAAGACGCACGGAGGACAGATCGCCTTTCCGGGTGGGATCTGGCACCCGGAAGATCCGAATCCCACCTCCACGGCCCTGAGAGAGGCCCACGAAGAGATGGGCATCCGTCTCCAGGATGTGGACGTCCTGGGGGAGGTGGACGATACCGCCACCGCCACGTCCAACTTCCTTATCACGCCGGTCGTCGGGGTCATCCCCTTTCCGTATCCTTTCCACCTCAACGGGGAAGAGATTGCCGATCTCCTCTCTCTGTCCCTCGATATCCTTCGGGATCCGGAGGCCTTCCGTGAGGAGACCTGGGAGAAGGAAGGCGGAACGGTCCGGGTCTGGGTTCGCCGGGAAGGGCCTCACATCATCTGGGGGGCCACCGCCAGGATTCTGCGCCACTTCGGTGAGATTCTCTTCGGCGCGCAGGCGGGGCGCTGACACGGCTCAACGAACAGCGCCTCCGCTGAGGATCTGCTGATGGTCACTCTACTTCTCTTCGACGTGGACGGAACCCTCATCCATACCGGAGGCGCCGGAATTCGGGCTTTCCAAAGGACATTCCGTGAACTGTTCAGAGTCACGATGGCCACAGACGGCATTCGGTTCCACGGCCGGACCGATCCGGAGATCCTCGAGGACATCTTCGTCGCCGGGTTCGGCCGGCCGCCCACCCCCGAACAGGTCGAGGCCATCTGTCGGCGTTATCTCGGCTACCTTCACGACGAGGTCCCGCAGTCGCCAGGCTACCGCATCATGCCGGGACTCCCCCATCTGTTGGAGGTCCTTGCCGCCCGGGGCGAGGTCCGGCTAGGCCTGGCCACCGGCAATCTGGAAGGGGCGGCTCGCATCAAGCTGAGTCGGGCCGACCTGAACCGGTACTTTTCCTTCGGCGGATTCGGCTCGGACGCAAAAGATCGCACCGCTCTCATCCGAAAGGCGATCGACCGGGGCAAGAGCCTCGTGGGGGGATCGCACGAGATCAGGGTGATCGTGATCGGCGACACCGATCTTGACATCGCCTGCGGTCGGGCAGCAGGAGCAATGACGGTGGCCGTCGCGACCGGCGGCGACTCCTGGGAGATCCTGCGGCAGGCCTCCCCCGACCATCTTCTCAAAGACTTGGGCCGTCCCGAGGAGTTGCTGGCGATCCTGGGAAACGCCATGTGATTGCGCGGCCGGTCACAACAGAGCGTCCCGTCCCCACTTTGCTACGGCGAGGGGGAAGGCCGACCGCGGAGGCCAGCGAAACTCGCGCCCCGACCGAACAGTGTGCAAACCCGAGACATGTTCGCTGACCGACCAGGGTATCTTGCGCCCGAGGAAGGCGGAAACTGGTTTGCGTGCGTCCGGGGTCCCGCCACGGCAACAGCGCCTGCAGGTCCCGAGCGACATTGGCGGAAGCGGCGGGGACCCTCGGCAGGCGACGGCCTGGGAAACCGCGGCGCGATCCGTGCCCGCCTTCGTTGCACGGATCGTGAACACGGAGGGACCCAGGCCGTAAGGCACCGCTCAGGGTCGCCGCGGGAGCCCCGGAGCGAGGGGCCGAGGGGGCTGTTGCCACAGAATCAGCAACCCCGTCGAATCTTCCGCCAACGACGCGGAGGCCTTGCCCCCGAGCCGTTCCCGTGCCTTCAGCCGACGACGTCCTCCCCCCCGTCGACGCCGATCACGTTGCCAGTCATCCAATGCGTCCCCGGGCGGCACAGGGCCACGATGGCATCCGCCACATCGGTAGTGGTCGTCAGACGCTGAAACGGATTGCGCTCCTTCGCGACCTCGATCATCTGTTCATGGCCGGGGATCTTCCGCAGCGCAGGGGTATCCGTCACCCCGGCCCGGACCGCATTGACGGCGATCCCCATCGGGGCCAATTCCAGCGCGAGCTGGCGCACGTGCGACTCCAGCGCGGCCTTGGCGGCTGAGACCGCCCCATAGGTGCGCCAGACCCGATGTCCGCCGGAGCTGGTCATCGCAAAGACCCTGGCGCCGTCCCTCATCAGTCTTCGTGCGACCAGGTCCTGGACCCAGTAGACGAGACTGTGCGCCATGACGTCCACCGTCATGTCCATCTGGGCCTTGGTGACGGCCTCGGCGGGATTCGCGGCGATGAAGGGCTTCAGCGTGCCGAAGGCCAATGAGTGGAGGAGGACCTTGACCCCCCCCTCTTCACCCCGCTCCTTCAGAATCTTCTCCATCTGGTCCAACGCCTCACGGCGCTTCTCCTCGTCGGCGGCGTTCATGTTGAAGAAATGGGCCTCCCGCCCCATCCCCTGAATCTCCTTGATGATCCGCTCCGCATTGGCCAGGGTGGTCCTGCGATCCAGGTGCACTCCAAAGATATGCATCCCCGCTCGAGCCAGCGCCAGGCTCGCGGCCTCGCCGAACCCGCTCGAGGCGCCCAAGACGAGAGTCCAACCGCTCATCTGGTCGCTCACCACCGCCTCCCTTCGCTCCTCTCCACCGACCCCGCCAAATAGCGGGGGGATTCTAGCCCAAGGCGGTCTCCAAAATCAATGCCGAAAGGGGATGTCCCGTGCATGTCGGGGGTGATCTATTCGACGAAATCGAGGTCGATCCGACGTGGCAAGACCCCGCGTTCGAATCCCCATTGAAGCAAGAGCTCCACCGCCCGTCGTCCCTCCTGCCCATAGGCCAGGGTCAGCTCATTCACATACATCCCCACGAAGGTGTCTGTCGAGGACCGGTCCATGCCACGGGCAAAGCCCATCGCATAGGTTAACGCCTCCTGGCGATGCCGGAGGGCGTACTGGATGCTCGCGTGGAGGAATTCAGCGATCTGCTGCATTCGCTCTTGGCCGAGATCGCGCCGGACCGCGTTCACCCCGAGCGGGAGCGGGAGTCCTGTCCGGTCGTGCCACCAGACTCCAAGATCGAGATTATTGACCAATCCGTGATCTTGATATGTCAGCTGTCCCTCGTGGATGAGGAGGCCGGCACCGTAGCGTCCTTCCACCACGGCGCCGAGGATTTGGTCAAATGGGAGGACGGCATACGAGAATTCGCCGATGCAGACCTTCAGCGCGAGATACGCGGTGGTCAGTGTCCCCGGGATGGCGATGGTCTCGCGGCGGAGCGCCTCCGGGCTCAGCGGTCTCTGCGAGACCACGATCGGCCCGTACCGCCGCCCCATGCTCGCCCCGTGGGAGAGCAGGGCATACCTGTCGGCAACATAGGCGTACGCATGGAGCGACAAGGCGGTCACGGGGAGCTTCCCCTCCATCGCCCAGCGATTGAGTGTCTCGATGTCCGTGAGGACATGACGGAACTCCAACTCGCCGGTCTCGATCTTGCCCGCCGTGACGGCGTAGAACATAAAGGCATCGTCCGCGTCCGGGCTATGCCCCACCTCAATGATGGTTCGGAGTTCAGGGTTCATGGTTCACAGTTCACGGCTTAGTGTCCGAAGTCCAATGTCCGATGTCGCGAAGGGCAAGGAGGGGGTTCCTTCCAAGGCAAGCGCTATCTGGGTTGCGTTCGGCCGGGGTCCCACCACGGCAACAGCGCCTGCAGGCCCCGAGCGACATTGGCGGAAGCGGCGGGGTCCCCCGGCAGGCGACGGCCTGGGAAACCGAGGCGCGATCCGTGCCGGGCCTCTTTGCAGGGATCGTGAACACGGAGGGACCCAGGCCGTAAGGCGCCGCTCAGGGTCGCCGCGGGAGGCCCGGAGCGAGGGGCCGAAGGTGCTGGTGCAACAGAATCAGCAACGGTGAACTATGA
>LDXR01000006.1 GCA_001443495.1 candidate division NC10 bacterium CSP1-5
GGAAGGGTACGCGTTTCATCGGATGGTGGACAAGGATCTCGCGATGCACTGGAACCTGACCCGCCAGGGTGGGCAGGTCGTGGCCGAGGGCTACATCCAGCACATCGGGGGGGTGTATGCCCTTCGGTATACCACGGTGACCCTCGAGGGCCGGGAGGCGGGCGGGAAGCTGGTCAATGAGGCCCAGACCACGCCGAGCCCGAACTGGCTAAAGGACCCCGGGGCCCAAGGGCTGTTCCGCGTGGTCATGCCGCTCAAAGGCCCGGAAGCCGCCTTTGACATGCGGGCCGACTTCCTGATCGATCCCACCAGACCCGGCGATCGGGGACGCGACTTCAGGAGGTAGCGCCGGCATCACCAGCCCGTCTGCCGCAATCCCACCCACATCCGCGCTGTCAGCAATCAGCAGCTAGAAGGCTAGTAGGCTGGGATGCTGGAACGCTCGGAGGCGCGCACCCTCGCCGGATCCGAGGACCATTTGTCTTCAGCATTGTAGCCTACTAGCGTCCAAGCCTTCCAGCCTTCTCGCCGCTATCAACGGACCGCTCCTCAGCCGGTGAGTATTGGCACAGAACGTGCACCACAAGTACCCCTGGGAACTTCGACAGTGGGTATGAATCGCACACAAATTTCTCTCTCCGCCACAGAGGCGGCAGTTACCGGGTATCCCCCGGCAATCAGGCTGCTGACGGTCGGTTGCCTCCTCGTCCTGGCGACAGCCTGCGCCGGCGGGCCTTCTGACGGAAACCTGCGCACCCTCGTCACGGACGAGGAGGAACGAGCCCAGAGCACAGAATTAGAGCGGCGGGCCGCGCGGTTCAGGTGGAATCAGCAGGTGCGGCTCGAGCGGGTGCTCATGCGCGTCCTGCTGGCCGTGCCGGATCCGCCCCCCCTCAGCGCCGAGGTGGCAGGGTGTGATGCGGTGAACGCCTACGTGGGCAAGCGCAAGATCCACGTCTGTCTCGGGATGCTCAGGTTCGTGAAGAGCGACGATGAGCTTGCGGTGGTCGTGGGCCACGAGCTCGGTCATCTCCCGACCTCCGCCAGTCACGGTCTGGTCGGGGGGGGCCGGCGAGAGGAGGAGCGAGCGGCCGACATTCGCGGACTGTTGTACGCGCATCGTGCCGGCTACGATATTCGGGCCGGGGCCAAGGTCTTCGAGCGGATGGCGGTCGAGCTGTCTCCCGGCCGGTGGGACACGAAGCCGGGGGGGCATCCAAGCCACGCCGAGCGGGTGGTGATGGCCGCAAAGATCGCCCTGCTTCTCGGTCGGGGTGGCACCGAGGGGGATCTGGAGGCGTGGGTGAACCGGCTCCATCGACTGGTGGGCTCCTTCGACGATCTTCCCTAACGAATCTCTCCTCGCTCTGCGGTATTTCAAACTTCGGACATCGGACCTCCGGCCAAAAGTTCGGGGGGACCTTCCTCGCTGCGCTTCGGCAACGGGTCCTGTCGCTCACCGTCTCGGGAGACATCCTTCGTAGACGGAAAATTCCATGGGTTGCTGATTCTATTACAACAGCACGCTTGGCCCCTCGCTCCGGGCCTCCCGCGGCGACCCCAATCGGCGACTTACGGCCCGGGTCCCTCCGTGTTCACGCTCCGTGCAAGGAAGTCGGGCACGGATCGCGCCTCGGTTTCCCAGGCCGCCGCCTGCCGAGGGTCCCCGCCGCTCCCGGCAATGTCGCTCAGGGCCTGCACGTGCTGCGTCCGTTGAACAAGCCGCAGAATAGGCGCCCAGGCGAGGAAGGGGTGGATCCTCTCCCCTTCCTCGCCCTTGGCGACACCGGACATTGGACGTCGGACTTCGGACCCTCTCGCGTGAACCCTGAACCAATAAAGGGTTGGAGACCAGGAGGCGGTGTGGTAGCATACGGCGCTGTCATCTCCGAAGGGGGGCAGTGCGGCAGTGAAGCGAAGGACAATCCAGGTCTCTTCCTGGGGTACGGCGGCGCTTGTCCACCTTGTGGCCTACCTGTGCTTAGCCGCTCTCGTCAAATTCAGCGCGCCCTTTTCCGTTGACCGTGCGGCCCGCGACTTCTTTCAGGGGATTCAGGACATCGCGGCGGGCTGGGTGATCAGGGGATGGGCGATCTTCGGGGACTGGCGGATCTTGACCGTGATGCTCATCCTGGCGAGTCTCGTTCTGTCCCGTGGGATCAAGAGAGATTTCCTCCTCTTTTTTCTCCTTGCCTTGGGGGGCGGAGGAGCTCTCGGGCAACTCTCCAAGGTCATGGTGGGCAGGCTGCGACCGGGGGATCCCCGGTTCGGGTTCCCGAGCGGGCACACCCTGGCTGCGATGGTGACGGTGATCGGGCTCCTGTACTTCGCCTACCGGAGCGGGCTCTTGCGTCGCCCTCTGGGGGTGGCCGGCAGCGCGGCCGGCGGGGTGTTCATCGTGCTGGGGGTCGGTATCAGTCGCATGTATACAGACAGTCACTGGCTGACCGACGTGATCGGGGGGATCTTGCTCGGCGGGGCCGCGGCCGCGGGGACCGTCCTTGCCCTTGAGCGCCGCCAGGTCGTTCACGGTTCACAGTTCATGGTTCAGGGACCAGCAGCGGGGAACCCTGAATCACGATCCATGAACCCTGAACCATCAACCATGAACCCCCAAGCATCAACCCTAAACCCTAAACGGCTCGACTGAGCTCGCCGAAGTCCATGAACCATGAACTTTCTCAATCCATCCCGCTCTCCCTGGTGATCCCCGTCCTCAACGAAGAGGGGAATCTGCGCCCCCTGGAGAGCGCGATCGGACAGGCGCTGGATCCTCTCGGCCTCGCCTACGAGGTGATCCTGGTGGACGACGGGAGCACCGACGGAACGCTCGCCGTCGCCCAGGCGATTCAAGCGGGGGATCCACGCTGGGTCATCGTCAGCCTGCGTCGGAACTTTGGTCAGACGGCCGCCCTCAGTGCCGGCTTCGACCATGCGCGGGGCGAAGTGATCGTGACGCTGGACGGGGACCTGCAGAACGATCCGGCGGATATCCCCACCCTCCTTGAGCTGGCCAAGGAGTACGATCTGGTGAGCGGCTGGCGGGTGGATCGGAAGGACCCCTTCTGGACTCGCCGTCTTCCCTCCAGGATTGCCAACTGGGTCATCTCGGCGGTGACAGGCGTGAGGCTCCATGATTACGGGTGTACCCTCAAGGCCTATCGGCGGGAGGTGGTGCGGAACCTGCGACTCTACGGCGAGATGCACCGTTTCATCCCGGCCGTGGCCAGTTGGATGGGGGTCTCGGTGACCGAGATCAAGGTCCGACATCACCCCAGGCGCATCGGCCGTTCGAAGTACACTCTCGGTCGAATCTTCCGGGTGCTTCTCGATCTGCTCACCGTCAAGTTCCTCCTCAGTTACTCCACCAAACCGATTCAGATCTTCGGCTTGTTGGGGCTCTTCTCCGGCGTGGCGGGAGGCCTCCTGGGCGTCTACCTCACCCTGCTCAAGCTGACCACGGGGCAAGCCATCGGCAACCGTCCCCTCCTCCTGCTCAGTGTCCTGCTGGTCATCTTGGGGGTCCAGCTCGTCATCCTGGGGCTCCTCGGCGAGCTTGTGGTCCGGATCTATTACGAGTCGCAGAGTAAGCCCACCTATACCATCCGTCACGTACTTCGCGGTCCGGGTGGGGAGTGAGGCGATAGGCGGGATGGCTGCCCTTGACCTCTTCCTCTTCCGGGCGATCAACAGGGATCTCAGTAATGCCCTCTTCGATCTCCTGATGCCGGCCATTACCGATCCCGAGCCCTTTCTCGTCCCGTTTGCGGGTGCGGGAATCGCGCTCCTCGTCTGGGGAGGCCGGAAGGGACGGCTCGCGGTCGTGACGGCCCTGGTGTTGCTCTTCGTGTCCAATGCGGCGAATGAACTGGTCAAGTTCTGGATCCAGCGGCCCCGTCCCTGTCAGGCCCTGGAGGCTGTCCGGCTCCTCGTCGGC
Organism: candidate division NC10 bacterium CSP1-5; assembly: GCA_001443495.1. Lineage (GTDB taxonomy): Bacteria > Methylomirabilota > Methylomirabilia > Methylomirabilales > CSP1-5 > CSP1-5. The sequence continues at coordinate 3,938 of LDXR01000006.1, forward strand.
TGCACTCACTCCCTCTCGTTTCCCTCGAGTCACGCCGCGAACATCACCGCTCAGGCCCTCCTTTTCGCCTCCCTCTATCGACCGTTGGCCTTCCCGCTCTTCCTGGTGGCTGCCCTGGTAGGATACTCGAGAGTCTATGTCGGGGTTCACTATCCCGCCGACGTGGCCGGCGGGGTCCTCGTGGGCCTGATCGCTGCTGCCGTCTTTATCCGCCTCGCGCGGGAAGTCGAGGGCCGCCTCGGCCTGCAGCAGAACAGCGAGATGTCCGAGGTCCGAGGTCCGAAGTCCGAGGTCTAGTGCGCTGGTTCTTTCTCCAGACGTCGGACTTCGCACTTCGGACGTCATTGGAGTTGAACCCGACCATCTCCTATGCTATCGTGGACGGCGTTCGCCCGCGCGGCCGTAAGGCTCCGTGGGCGGCGTCCCCTTCAGGAGCAGGCCCCGTGTTGCGTGAGCTGGTTTTCGCCCCCGTAGCCGAGAAGCTCGCCGAGGTCGAGCGCCGGATTCAGGTGAAGATCTCGAGCCGGGCCGATCTCATCTCAGAAGTGACGAACTACGTGCTCGGGGGCGGTGGAAAACGGGTGCGCCCCGGTCTCCTCCTCCTCTCCGCCCGGATGTGCGGGTACGACGGGGGGGAGCGGGACGTGGATCTGGCGGTGGTGGCGGAGTTCATGCACGCGGCGACCCTGATCCATGACGACATCATCGATAACGCCCAAAAGCGTCGGGGGCGGCCGTCGGCGCCCGCGCGGTGGGGGCCCCACGTCTCGGTCCTGGCTGGCGACTTTCTCTACTCGCACTCGATCCAGCGGCTGGTATGCGACGGCGACTTTCAGGTGCTGAAGGCCTTCGCGGACGCCACCGTGGCCATGACCGAAGGGGAGATCCTGGAGCTGCGGTGGCATCGGAATCCCGATGTGCTCCACCAGGACTATCTCACGATCATCACCTGCAAGACGGCGGCCCTCTTCTCCGCGGCGTGCCGGAGCGGGGCATTGATCGCCGGGGTGGACGAAACCCGGGTGGAGGCCCTCACGGAGTTCGGCCTCAACCTGGGGATCGGCTTTCAACTGGTGGACGATGCCCTGGACTTTGCGGCGAGCGAAGAGATGCTGGGGAAACCGGTCGGCAATGACCTGGTGGAGGGCAAGGTCACCTATCCGTTGATCTACGTCCTCCATCAGGATCACAGCCCCGAGCGCGATCACATCCGCCGCCTCCTGTCCAATGGACAGCTGCATGAGGCTGATGTGGAGCGGATTCGTCGGTATGTGACGGAGGGGGGTGGGGTCTTGGCGTCGGTGGAGGAGGCGAGGAGGTACCTGAGGAAGGCGCGACAGCAGCTGGTCCCCTTTCCCGATACCGTCGCCCGGCGGTCGCTCGAGATGTTGGTCGATTTCATCGTCGAGCGGAAATGGTGACGAACGAGGTCGCCGTGTCAACCAAGCGAGTGCTGATCGTCAAGCTGAGCTCTCTGGGGGATCTCGTCCATGCGCTCCCCACGATCCGCTGCCTCAGGGTAGGCCTGCCCGCCACCATCACCTGGGTCGTGAATGCGGTGTACGCGCCGCTCCTTAGGTATGCGGCGGACGTGGATGAGGTCGTCCCCTTCGATCGCCAGCGCCCCCTCAGGGGTCTCTGGCAGGTGATCCGGCAGCTGCGGAAGAGGGAGTTCGATCTCGTGATTGACCTGACCGGCCTATTCAAGAGTGCCCTCATCAGCCGGCTAGCGCGAGGGCGACTCTGCCTCGGTCCCTCGTATGCCCGGGAGCTCGCCTGGCTCTTCTACCATCGGCAAGTCGGATCGAAGGATCTCAATCGTCATGCGGTAGAACGGTATCTTGACGTGGTACGGGCGCTCCAGGTTCAGGACGGGGATCGGGTCTTCCCTCTCGCGTTCCCGTCTTGGGTCCCCGCCGAGGACGGAACGAGGCCGGTCGTGGTCTTGATTCCCAGCGCCCGATGGCACAGCAAGCTGTGGCCGGCAGCCTCCTTCGCCGAGCTGGCAGATCGGCTGCGCCGGGACGGGGTGCAGGTCGTCCTGGTGGGGGGTGAGCTGCCGGGCGGTGAAGACCCCCTGGCCAGGGTCGAGGGGATCATGGATCTCCGCGGGAGGACGTCCCTGCCGGAGCTCGGAGGGATCCTGCAGCGGGCCGATCTCATCGTTGCCAACGACACGGGTCCCATGCATCTCGCCGCCGCGCTCGGCCGCCGGGTGATCGCCCTCATGGGACCGACCGATCCCAGCCGGACGGGCCCATACGGGACAGGCCATCGGGTCCTTTCCACCCGGCCACCCTGCAGTCCCTGCTTCTCCAAGGTCTGCCGGAACCCGGCCGGACAGATCTGCCTGCAGGACCTCCGCCCGGCTGAGGTCTACGCCACTGCTGCGGATATGCTGAACACCCCTCCATGAGTCATGACCCGAAAACCATCCGGAACTTCTCCATCATCGCCCACATCGACCACGGAAAGTCCACCCTGGCCGATCGACTCCTGGAGTACACCGGGACCGTGCCGGCGTCGAAGATGCGGGAGCAGGTCCTGGACCAGATGGAACTGGAGCGGGAACGGGGAATCACCATCAAGGCCAAGGCGGTCCGGCTGCGGTATGAGTCGCGGGAGGGGACATCGTACCTCCTCAACCTGATTGACACGCCGGGACATGTCGATTTCACCTACGAGGTCTCCCGGGCCCTGAGCGCTTGCGAGGGGGCCCTCCTGGTCGTCGATGCCGCTCAGGGGGTGCAGGCGCAGACCCTCGCCAACCTCCACCTGGCTCTGGAGCACGACCTCGCCGTCATCCCGGTGATCAACAAGATCGACCTTCCCATCGCCGATGTCGCCGCCGTCAGGCAACAGATGGAGGAGACTCACCTGATCGATACCTCGGGGACGATCCTCTGTAGCGCCAAGGAGGGGATCGGGACTCGGGAGGTCTTCGAGGCGATCGTTGCATCCATTCCCCCACCGCAGGGGGATGCGAAGGCACCGCTGAAGGCCCTGGTCTTTGATTCCTGGTTTGATCCCTTCCACGGCGTGGTTGCGATGATCCGTGTCGTGGACGGATCTGTCCAGCCGGGGCTCTCCATCACCCTGATGGCGACCGGGGCGACGTTCGCGGTGAGCCAGGTTGGCGTCTTTTCCCCGGAGATGCAGCCGGTGGCGATGCTCCGGGCAGGAGAGGTCGGGTATTGCATGGCGGGCATGAAGGATGTCCGTCAGGTCCGGGTGGGGGATACCATTACCGAGGCGGACCGACCGGTCTCGACCCCTCTGCCGGGATTTCGGGAAGTGCGGCCGATGGTCTTCGCCGGGCTCTATCCGGTAGATGGGGGTGAGTACCTTCGGCTAAAGGACGCCTTGGAGAAGTTGCGGCTTAACGATTCGGCCTTCACCGTGGACCCGGAGAGCTCGGCAGCTTTAGGATTCGGCTTCCGGTGTGGGTTCCTGGGACTGCTTCACCTCGAAATCGTCCAGGAGCGATTAGAGCGGGAGTTCGATCTCGAACTCTTGACCACCGCCCCGACGGTTGTCTATCGGATCCGGCTCACGGACGGGAGGACGCTCGAGATAGATAACCCCTCCCGTCTCCCCTCCCGCGAGCGTGTGTCCGCCATCGAAGAACCGTACATCCGGGCCGTGATCATGGCCCCCGGGGAGCATATCGGTCCTATCCTCGCCCTCTGCCAGGAGAAGCGGGGGGTTCGGGTGGGTCTGGAATACCTCCAGGAGCGCCGCGCCGTCCTTACCTACGATCTCCCTCTGGCCGGGGTCGTCCTCGATTTCTACGACCGGCTCAAATCGCTAACGCGGGGGTACGGCTCGCTGGATTATGAGCTGATCGACTACCGGGAGGGGGACCTGGTGAAGCTCGACATCCTGGTGAACGGGGAGCCGGTGGATGCCCTGTCTGCCATCGTCGAGCGGGATCAGGCCTATCAGCAGGGACGGCAGCTCGTGGCCAGACTCCGCGAGCTCATCCCCCGACAGCTCTTTGAGGTTGTGCTGCAGGCTGCGATCGGGGGCAAGGTCATCGCCCGGGAGAGCATCAAGCCCCTTCGCAAACAGGTCACTGCCCACTTGTACGGGGGCGATGTCACCCGAAAGCGAAAGCTCTTGGAGCGGCAGAAGGAGGGGAAGAAGCGGATGAAGCAGCTGGGCCGCGTGGAGATTCCCCAGGAGGCCTTCATGGCCGTTCTGAATATCCGGGGGGAACAGGGTCGGCTTCGGGGGGCACGGCGGTCTGGCGAGGACTAGGATAGAGCGACATGCTGCGCATGGCCCATGAGAGCATAAGATGAATCGCGATCCAGAACAGGAGACGCTGGTGGGGGTGGAGGAACCCGCGGGAGAGGTGCGCGAACGGCGGAAGTCCGCCGCCCGGGAGTGGCTTGAGGCGCTCGCGGTTGCCGTGCTGTTAGCGTTGTTCATCCGGACCTTTGTGGTTCAGGCCTTCAAGATCCCCTCCGGGTCCATGATCCCTACCCTCCTGGTTGGGGACCATATCCTGGTGAGCAAGTTTACATACGGAGTCCGCATTCCCGTGCTCGATACCTGGGTTCTTGGCCCCCGGGCCCCGCGGCGGGGAGATATCATCGTCTTCAAGTATCCCTATGATGAGAGTCGGGACTTCATCAAGCGGGTCGTCGGCCTCCCGGGAGAGGTGGTGGAGATCCGCGACAAGCAGGTGTATATCAACGGCAGGCCGCTCCAGGAGGTGTACCCCTTGTATAGGGACCCCATGGAACGGGCGAGTGGCCATTCGTCTGGAGAGGTCTATGGGCCGGTCGCGGTACCGGAGGGCAAGCTCTTTGTCCTCGGGGATAACCGGGACCAGAGCCAGGATAGCCGGTTTTGGGGCTTTCTGGATGTCCACAAGGTGGAGGGGGCGGCATTCATCATCTACTGGTCCTGGGACCCGACTGAGGGGCGGCTGCGTTGGAATCGGATCGCTAAGCCGATCCACTGAGGAACGTCCGAGGTCCTATGTCCGGCGTCCAAGCAACTATCCCCTTGACAAGGCGGAGGCCGATCTTTATCTTCAAGGAGACAAGGCCTTAGCACTCATACGACGAGAGTGCTAACCCCGATCTGAACGGGATGAGGTCCCCCATGCGAATTTCGGATCGGGACTAACGCGAGGGGTATCGATGCGCGGCGCACCAGCTGAATTGACCGAAAGGCACCGAGACGTCCTGCGGGTGGTCATCCAGGATTATATTGCCAGCGCCGAGCCGGTTGGCTCTCGAAGTGTTGCCCGGAAATACGGGTTTCGCCTGAGTCCAGCCACGATCCGGAATGTCATGGCCGATTTGGCAGAGTGCGGCTATCTCGCCCAGCCCCATACCTCCGCGGGCAGGGTCCCGACCGATCAGGGATATCGAATCTACGTCGACAGCCTGATGGACCGACGCCCCCTCACCCGTGCGCAGGAAGGGATGATCGAGAAGCGGTTCTATCACGTCCACGAGGAGGTGGGAGACCTGATGCGGGAGGCCACCAAGCTCCTCTCCGGCCTCTCGCGCTCGGTGGGCGTGGTCCTTGCACCGCGCGTGGACCAATTGGCGATCAGACGGATCGAGTTTGTCCAGCAGTCGGCGGAACGGATCCTGGTCATCCTGGTCACCACGTCAGGACAGGTGCACCACAAGATGGTGGCCCTCGATGAGGCAATTCCCCAGGAAGAGTTGAACACAATGGCCCGGTTGCTCAATGCCATGGTGGAAGGGATGTCCCTTTCCCGGGTGCGGCAGCTGCTGGTCAAGAAGATGGCCGAGGAGAAGGCGATGTACGACGCACTCCTCCGCCAAGCACTGAAACTGGGCCAGAAGAGCTTTGCGGAAGAGACGGAGGGAGAGGTCTACATCGACGGGACCACCAACATCATGCATGAGCCGGAATTCGCCGATGTCGAGAAGATGCGAGCCATTTTTGTCGCCTTCGATGAGACGTCAAAGCTGGTCAGGATTCTCGATCAATGCTTGGGCCAGCAAGGGCTGAGCGTCATCATCGGCTCCGAAAACGTCCTCCGGGAATGGCAACGCCTCAGTCTGGTGATGGCCCCATACTATAGCGGGGAGCAGCTCCTGGGGACTCTCGGGGTGATTGGCCCGACCCGGATGGACTACGACAAGATCGTCCCCCTGGTGGACTTCACCGCCAGGCTGGTCAGCCGATCCCTGACCGAAGTGGCCTCGTAGCATCGAGCCGGGATCTCGACGGCGGGAGGGTCCCCTCTCGCCTTTTGCCTTTCGGGGGAGGAGCAACGGCAGGAAATGGTGATGGGTACAGGGGAGGAACAGGGTGCCGCCGGATCCGACGCCGCGCAGGCGGCGGCCCCCGATCCGGAGGCGAGGGTCGCGGCGCAGGCGAGGGAGCTTGAGGAGCTTCAGGACCGGTATCTGCGCCTGGCGGCGGAGTTTGACAATTACCGGAAGCGTGTGGTGCGGGAGCGGGCCGAGTTGATCCGAACCTCCCACGAGGGCCTGCTGCTTGAGTTCCTTCCGGTGCTGGATAATCTCGACCGGGCCCTGGCCGCCGCGCGCTCCTCCGCGGGGTCGTTTCGGGCAAGCGAGGCCCTGATCGAAGGGGTAGAGAACACACTCCGACTGTTCAGGGGGGTGCTCGAGAAGGCGGGCGTGAGGCAGATCGAGACGGTGGGGCGGGAGTTCGATCCGGTCGTCCATCACGCCGTGGAACAGGTGCGGGTGACCGAGGTTCCCGAAAACACCGTCGTGGAGGAGGTGCTTCGGGGGTACCTGCTGGATCAGAAGGTCCTCCGCCCCGCGGTGGTCAAGGTATCCACCCGCGCAGCTGCTCCTTTGGATACAGGGGGAGCGTCACAGGGACAGGGCGGTGAGTAGGGACTACTACCAGATTCTCGGGGTCTCGACAAGCGCTTCCCCTGAGGAGATCAAGAAAGCCTATCGACGGCTGGCCCTGAAATTCCATCCCGACAAGAATCCCGACGATCCTGCGGCGGCGGAACAGTTCACAGAGATCAACGAGGCCTACGAGGTCTTATCGAATCCTGAGCGGAGGCGCGAGTACGACCTGTACGGGACTGTCGGGGGTGCCCGGCTGGCCGCCGAGAGGGCCTCCGGCTTCGGGACGGGCTTCGGCGGGCTGTTTGAAGACATCCTGGAGGGGATCTTCGGAGGGTTTGGCGGGCGGAGCGCCGCCCACCGGGGGGTCGACCTCCGCTATACGATGACCATCACGTTGGAGGAAGCCGCCAAGGGGTTGAAGAGGGAGATCACCGTTCCCCGGCTGGAGGCGTGTGAGAGCTGTCGGGGAACCGGCGCCCGGCCGGGGACGCAACCGCAAGCCTGTCCGGCCTGTCGAGGTAGAGGCCAGATTCGATTTTCGCGAGGCTTTCTCACCGTCGACCAGACCTGTCATCGGTGCGGGGGGGAGGGAAGCACCATCGGTTCCCCTTGTCCCGCATGTCAGGGCGAGGGGCGGAGCACCCAGGAACGGATGGTGGCGGTGAGGGTCCCCCCAGGAGTCGAGACGGGGATGCGGCTCCGGATCAGTGGCGAGGGAGAGGCCGGGCTCAAAGGTGGGCAGCCGGGCGATCTCTATGTGGTGATCCAGGTTGCGGAGCATCCGATCTTCCGACGGGAGGGGGATGATTTGAGCTGCGAAGTCCCCATCAGCTTCACGCACGCGGCCCTGGGGGGCGAGGCCCAGGTCCCTACCCTCAACGGGATGATCCCCCTTCACATTCCCCCCGGGACCCAACCGGGCGCCGAGTTTCGACTCGAGGGACGCGGTCTCCCGAATCTCAGAGGCTACGGTCGAGGGGACCTGAGGGTGAAGGTCCTGGTCGAGATTCCTTCCCATCTCACCCACAAACAGCGGGAGCTCCTGGAAGAGCTGCATCGTCTGGAGAACGGCGAGGGGACCCCGCTGAGCAGGAGCTTCTTCGAGAAGGTCCGCGAGCTCTTCGGTGGGGGAGTCGGTTGACGGACTACGCGTCGTGGATCGTTTCTACGTGACCGGGAAGCACGCCTTGGGCGGTGACGTTCGGTTCAGCGCGGCTCAGGCTCGCCAGATCACCCGGGTCCTGCGGATGGGGGTGGGCAGCCGGGTGCTCACCTTCAACGGCATCGGGCAGGAGTGGGAGGTAGAGATTGTCGCGGCCTCTCCCCGACAGGTCCTTGGTCGGGTCGTGGCGGAGCGATCTGCGGCGCGAGAGTCCCCCCTTCGGGTTGTGTTGCTCCAGGGGCTTTTGAAGGGGCCCAAGATGGATTTTCTCATTCAGAAGGTGACGGAAATGGGGGTGGCCGAGGTCGTCCTTCTCACGACGAGGCGGACGGTGGCCGAGGGGTCAGGAAAGGTGCCCCGGTGGGAGCGGATTGCCATCGAGGCGGCAGAGCAATCGGGTCGCCTCACGCTCCCGAGACTCACCGGCCCACACCCCCTAGAGGAATACGTGACCGGACCCGGCCCCGGGGCGGCCCTGGTCCTCTGGGAGGGGGCGCGAGTGGGGACGCTCGGGGCACTGCTCGATCAGATGCCCGCTCCGGATGAGGTCAAGATCGTGGTGGGTCCAGAGGGGGGGCTGGAGATGGACGAGGTCGCCCTCCTCACGCGGGCCGGTTTTGTGCCTGTCTCCCTGGGGCCCAGGACCTTGCGGGCGGAGACCGCCGCGGTGGCCGCCCTCGCTATTCTCCAGCACCGCTGGGGCGACCTCCGCTGAGCGACCTTGGTCGTCGGTCACACGATGCAGCTCTACCTCATCGACGGTACCTCTTACATCTACCGAGCCTTCCACGCCCTGCCACCCTTGAGCAACTCTCGGGGGCTCCCGACCGGTGCGATCTACGGCGTTACCACGATGTTCCTCAAGATACTGCGTGAACGAGCACCGGAACATGTGGCCGTGGTTTTTGATGCCGGCGGCGAGACGGAGCGCCACCGGGAGTTCCAGGCCTACAAGGCCCAGCGTCCACCCATGCCTGAGACGCTGGCTCCCCAGATCCCCTATGTCTATCAGGTCGTGGGGGCCCTCAATGTGCCGACCCTGATGGCGGAGGGCACCGAGGCGGACGACATTATCGGGACGGTCGCGACCAAGGCGGCTGCCGATGGGTTTCAGGTGACGATTGTCTCCGGCGACAAGGATCTCTTCCAGCTCGTGGGTCCTGCCATCCAGGTGTACGACCCGATGCGCGACAAGACCTATCGGGTCCGGGATGTCGAGGAGCGATACGGGGTGCCGCCGGAGGCGATGGCCGACCTGATGAGTCTCACCGGGGACGCCGTGGATAACATCCCCGGGGTCCCCGGAGTGGGAGAGAAGACCGCCAGCGCGCTGATTCAGGAATTCGGAACGGTGGAGAATCTCCTCCGGTCCTTGGATCGCGTGAAGCGGCCAAGGCTCCGCGAGGCGCTGAAGATGCACGCCGAGCAGATCAGGAAAAACCGGACCCTCGTCGCCATCCGGACCGACGTTCCCCTGTCCGTCTCGGTGGAGGCCCTGCGACGCCCGCCTCCCGACTGGGAGCGACTGCGGGACCTCTTTCGGGAATTGGAGTTTACCCGTTTGCTCGCGGCCCTTGAAGGGGCGCAGCAGGAAATGCGATGATCATACATGATCCGGGTGGGGCTCACGGGGGGGATCGCCACGGGCAAGAGTACCGTCGCCCGCATGTTCGCTCGGCGGGGGGCTGCTGTCATCGATGCGGATGAAATGGTCCGAGAATTGCAAAAGCGGGGATCGACTGTTTATGAAGCCATCGTCAACGCATTCGGGCCCCACATCCTCCGTGGCGACGGCACCATCGATCGCAGATCATTAGGAGAACTCGTCTTTCGCGATGAGCAGTTACGCAGGCGCCTCGAGACCATTGTGCATCCTGCCCTCATCAGTGCGGTGGAGCGACGGGTGGCTGAACTTCGGACACAGGGTGTTGCGGTATGCGTGGTGGAACTCCCCCTCCTCATGGAGGCTGAAGCCGAGCGTCGCTTCGATTGCGTGGTGGTCGTCACCGCCCCGGAAGAGGTGCAGATCGCTCGCCTCATGGCCGATCGAGGCCTAAGTCGGGAAGAGGCCTTAGCCCGCATCGGCAGTCAGATGCCCCTGGGGGAGAAAGAGCGACGGGGCGATTTCGTCATTGCAAATGGGGGAGCGCTGCCGGAGACCGAGCGGCGCGTGCAGGAGATCTACGAGTGGCTGCTCCGGAATGCCTCAAAAAAAGCTTGACAAGGTCTGGGTGGGTTCGTAGTATTTATTGTGGACATACCCATTTGAGGCATCTCCTCAGCACTTTCAAGGTTATTCCACCACAGTACTCCAGCCCTGAATCAGCCTCGGGAGATCCCCTGTATCGGGTAGTGCACATAGACGGAGAACGAGAATCCGCTCGACACGCTGGGTCCTGGGCAATCGCGCCCGATCATGCATCGCCGCGTGGTCACGAGGGGCGGTCCGGGGCTAGCGCGAGAGGGTAAGTAAGAGGACCGGGAGATCACGGGTTCCGCGACCGGAGCCACGCAGAGAGGGGAGAAAGCGCGATGCCGTCCGAACGCCATGGGAGTGATGCCGTGAAGGAAGCGACCAAAGAGCAGAAAGAGACTAAAGAGGCCAAGGCGGTGCCCCGGGAGACGGCCAAGGACGCCCCCCGCGAGGGCCTCATGAACCTGGCCGAGTTGACCGATAGGACCATCCCCGAACTGACCACCATTGCGCGCTCCGTGGGCCTGGTGGGCGCCAGCGCGCTCAGGAAGCAGGATCTCATCTTCAAGATCCTGGAGGCCCAGGCGGAAAAGAATGGGCTCATTTTCGCCGAGGGGGTCCTGGAGGTCCTCCCGGATGGTTTCGGCTTCCTCCGGGCGCCCAACTATAACTACCTTCCCGGGCCTGACGATATCTACGTCTCCCCGTCCCAGATCCGGCGCTTCGATCTCCGCACCGGCGATACGGTGTCGGGGCAGGTCCGACCGCCCAAGGAGGGGGAGCGGTATTTCGCCCTCCTCAAGGTGGAGGCGGTCAACTTTGAGAACCCCGAGGCGATCAAGGATAAGACCCTCTTCGATAACCTCACGCCCCTCTTCCCCAACGAGCGGTTCCGCCTGGAGACGACCGGGGATGAGATCAACATGCGGGTCATGGATCTGATCACGCCGATCGGGAAGGGGCAGCGGGGATTGATCGTGGCGCCGCCCCGGACCGGGAAGACGATCCTCCTGCAAAAGATTGCGAACAGTATCACCAAGAATCATCCGGAGGCATTCCTCATCGTCCTCCTCATCGATGAACGCCCGGAGGAGGTGACCGACTTCCAGCGGTCGGTGAAGGCCGAGGTGATCAGCTCCACCTTCGACGAGCCGGCCAGCCGCCACGTGCAGGTGGCCGAGATGGTCCTGGAAAAGGCGAAGCGGCTCGTGGAGCACCGACGCGATGTGGTCATCCTCCTCGACTCGATCACCCGACTCGCCCGCGCGTATAACGCGGTCTGTCCGCCGAGCGGCAAGGTCCTCTCAGGCGGGGTCGATGCCAACGCGCTGCAGCGTCCCAAGCGTTTCTTTGGGGCGGCCCGGAACATCGAGGAGGGGGGGTCCCTCACCATCATCGCCACGGCCTTGGTCGATACCGGCAGCCGGATGGACGATGTGATCTTTGAGGAGTTCAAGGGGACCGGGAATATGGAGCTACTTCTGGACCGCCGCTTGGTGGATAAGCGCATGTTCCCCGCCATCGACATCTTCCGGTCCGGGACCCGCAAGGAGGAGCTGCTCTTGACGCAGGAGGAGCTCAACCGGATGTGGGTGCTCCGGAAGGTCCTGGCCACCATGGGGGTGGTGGAGGCGATGGAGCTTCTGCAGGGGAAGCTCTCCGAGGCCAAGTCCAACGCGGACTTTCTCCGGTCCATGAATACCTAGGTGGGCGGAGAAGTCCAGGCACAAAAGCAGCCGCGAGGCTGCTTTTTTGTTGCCCGGAGGACGGGGCGTGCTACAATGCCTGACGTGTGGTGAGGCGGCAGTGCCTTGCATCGACGATGGGAGAGGTGGAGATGAAGAAGGGTATCCACCCTGAGTATGTGGATTGTATGATTAGCTGCGCCTGCGGCGAGGTCATCCATACACGCTCGGTTGTGCCGACGCTCCGGGTCGAGATCTGCTCCAAATGTCATCCATTTTTTACCGGCCGTCAGAAGCTGGTGGATACCGAGGGGCGCGTGGAGCGATTCCAGCGGAGATATGGCCGCAAGACAGCCCCGGGTTCATAATTCACCGGTTGCCGGGCGGGCATGCGGTTCCACCAGTGACTGGTGAAGTGTGAACGAGCTCTCATGTTGCCCTGGGTCGACAAGCTGCGGGAAATCGAGGAGCGGTACGAGGAGTTGAGCCGGAAGCTGGCCGATCCCTCCGTTCTCCAGGATCCCACTACCTTTCAGCGCCACGCGAAGGCCCACGCCAGTCTCCATCCTCTCGTCGAGAAATACCGGGCCCACCAGCGGCTGATGCGCGAGCAGGATGAGGCCGCCGCCCTCCTCGGGGAGGCGACCGACCCAGAGATGCGGGCGTTGGCCGACGGGGAACTCAAGGCCCTCAAGGGGCGACGGGAGGCCTTGGAGCGCGAGCTGCAGGAGCTGCTGCTTCCCAAGGACCCGACCGACGAGAAGGGCGTGATCATGGAGATCCGAGCCGGGGCCGGAGGGAATGAGGCAGCGCTGTTCGCCGCCGATCTCCTCCGAATGTATACTCGGTACGCGGAGGCGGCCCGCTTCAAGGTGGAGATGCTCTCGGCTCATCCTACGGGGATCGGCGGGATGAAAGAGGCCATCCTGGCGATTGAAGGCAAAGGGGCCTTCCGGAAGTTGCGTCACGAGAGTGGCGTCCATCGCGTCCAGCGGGTGCCCGCCACCGAGGCGAGCGGTCGGATCCACACGTCGACGGTGACGATCGCGGTCCTGCCTGAGGCGGAGGAGGTCGATGTGCAGATCGACCCGAAGGACCTCCAGATCGACGTCTTCCGGGCCAGCGGTGCCGGGGGACAGCACGTGAATGTCACCGACTCGGCGGTCCGGATCACCCACATCCCGACAGGTCTGGTGGTCTCTTGTCAGGACGAACGGTCCCAGCACAAGAACAAGGCCAAGGCCCTCAAGGTCCTCCGGGCGCGTCTCTTGGAGCGGGCCCGGGCCGAGCAGGACCGGGAGATCGCCGATGCCAGGCGCCAGCAGGTCGGGACGGGGGACCGGAGTGAGCGGATCCGGACATACAACTTTCCCCAAGGCCGGGTGACCGATCACCGTATCGGGCTGACGCTGCATAATCTCCCGGGGCTCCTCGACGGCAACCTGGACGAGTTGACGCAGGCCCTGATGGCTCATCATGAGGCGGAGCGGCTGAAGGCCCCCTCGGCATGATGAGGCCCGGGGTGGAGAGGGGAGGGAATCCGCATTCCGAAGGATCCGTCTGTGGGCGAGATGGTCGTCTGGGCGACGGCGCTCCTGGAATCGAGCGGCGTGGAGTCCCCTCGGTTGGACGCCGAGTGTCTCTTGGCGTCCCTCCTCGGCAGGGATCGCCTCCATCTGTATGCGGCCGCTGAGGAACGGATGCCTCTTCCGGTGTTCGAGGTCTATCGGGCCCTCCTCGGCCGGCGGCAGGCCCGTGAGCCGCTCGCATATCTCACCCGGACGAGGGAGTTCTGGTCCCTCTCTTTCGCGGTGACCCCTGCTGTCCTGATCCCGCGTCCCGAGACCGAGACGCTGGTCGAGACGGCGCTGGCGCGGCTCAGCGAGCTGCAGGCGCCGATCATTGCGGACATCGGCACCGGCTCCGGAGCCATCGCCGTGGCGGTGGCGAAGACCCTTCCCCACAGCCGGCTCTATGCGACGGACATTTCGAGCCGGGCCTTGGACGTCGCCCGAGAAAATGCCGCGAGACACGGGGTCCTCGAAAGAATTACGTTCCTCCAGGGAGATCTGGTGGAGCCGCTCCTTTGCCTGGGTCTCGCCCATCACTGTGACCTCATGGTGAGCAACCCTCCCTACGTTGCCACCAAGGAATTGGGGGGGCTGCCGCCCGAGGTACGCTATGAGCCCCTGGAGGCTCTGCATGGGGGGCCGGACGGCCTTGACGTTCACCCGCGGCTCATCCGTGGGGCCTCGACGTTGCTCCGGCCCGGGGGATGGTTGGCCGTAGAGATGGCACCGGGACAGGGGCCTTCGCTCAGCAGACTTCTGCGGGAGCAGGGTGTCTTCGGCGACATCGAGGTGACCCCGGATTTGAGCGGACGCGAGCGGGTGATCGTCGCTCGGTGCACGGATCCTGGGTCGGCGCGGTCAGGGGTGGGGTTCGGTCTGCGTGAGACGGCCGGCCGCACGCATGGGGGATAAGGTGGACCGGTTGGTGATCCACGGGGGAAGGCCTCTCTGCGGCACCGTGACAGTGAGCGGGGCGAAGAATGCCGCGCTCCCCGCCATGGTGGCCGTTCTCCTTACCCCGCAGGAGCTCATCCTGGAAAATGTCCCCTCCCTTGGGGATGTGGCGACAATCAGGAGGCTTCTTGGGTTCATGGGGGTGGAGTCGCGCGATGTGGGTCCCGGGACGGTGCATCTCACCTCGCGGGCCGTTGAGCGGTGCGAGGCGCCCTACGATCTGGTGCGGACGATGCGGGCCGCGGTCTTAGTGCTCGGCCCCCTGCTCGCCAGGTTCGGCGAGGCGAGGGTCTCGCTTCCGGGGGGCTGTGCCATCGGCCCGCGGCCTATCAATATGCATCTCGCCGGGCTCCAGCGGATGGGAGCAGAGATCGATCTGGTGGAGGGATACGTGGTGGCCAAGGCGCGTCGTCTCAGCGGAGCGCGCCTTGCCTTCGAGACGGTGACGGTCACCGGGACCGAGAATCTCATGATGGCGGCGACGTTGGCGAAGGGGACGACGGTCCTCGAAAACGCCGCCTCTGAGCCGGAGGTGGTTGACCTGGCCCGCCTCCTCCAAGCGATGGGGGCGCGGATCGAGGGGGCAGGCACGTCCACCATCACGATCGGGGGGGGCGAGGCGCTCACCGGTGCCCGGCACCGGGTCGTCCCGGATCGGATCGAGGCGGGAACCTTGGCGGTGGCGGCGGCCATTACGCTGGGAGATGTGTTGATCCTGGGCTGCGTCCCACACCACGTGGAGGCGGTGACGGCAAAGCTCCGCGAGGCAGGGGCATCCGTGACTGTCGAGGCGGGGGGAATTCGGGTCCGGATGGCTGCCCGACCCCGGGCGGTGGATATCAGCACCGCTCCCTTCCCCGGCTTCGCCACCGATATGCAGGCGCAGATCACAGCGCTCATGGCGATCGCCGACGGCAGATCCGTCATCACCGAGACGGTCTTCGAGAATCGCTTTATGCACATCCCCGAGCTCGTACGGATGGGAGCAGACATTACGGTCGGAGGCCGGGAGGCCGTGGTCCAGGGTGTCCCCTTCCTCCGGGGGGCCCCCGTGATGGCGACCGATCTCCGCGCCAGCGCCTCCTTGGTGTTGGCGGGACTTCAGGCCCGGGGTGAAACGGTGGTCGATCAGATCTATCACCTGGATCGCGGCTACGAGCGATTAGAGGCGAAGCTGCAGTCCCTGGGGGGGGAGATCCGGCGGGTCGAGGGCTGAATGCTGCGGGGACAGATCGCCATTGCTCTGCCGAAGGGGCGGCTTCTCCCCGAGGCCATCAAGCTCTTCGAGGCGACGGGGATCGAAGGGCTCGAGGGGCTCATGGAGTCGCGGCGCCTCCTGTGCGAGGACGTGACGGGGGCGTACCGCTTCATGGTGCTCCGCCCGGCCGATATTCCCACCTATGTGGAGCACGGGGCCACCGATATCGGTGTGGTGGGCAAGGATATCCTCCTCGAGCAGGAGCGGGATGTCTACGAACCGCTGGACCTCAAGTTTGGGGCCTGTCGTCTGGTGGTGGCCCAGCCGAAGAATCTGCAGCAACGCTGGAGCCCGGGCGGCTTCTCGTCGGTGCGGGTGGCCACCAAGTATCCCAAACTGGCCGAACGGTACTTCGCCCAGCAGGGGGTGCAGGTCGAGATCATCCGTCTCTCGGGCTCCATCGAGCTGGCGCCGCTCGTGGGGCTGTCCGAGCGGATCGTGGATCTGGTCGACACGGGCCGGACCTTGCAGGAGAACGATCTGGAAGAAGTGGAAGAGATCGCCACCGCCACCGCGCGGCTCATTGTCAATCGGGCTGCCTTGAAGACCAAGCACCAGAAGGTCCGGGGCCTGATTGACCGCCTGGCGGCCGTCGTTCAGGGGGGGCGCGCATGATTCGAATCCTCCGCGCCGATGGAGACGAAGGGACTGCCTTTCTGAAAGAGCTCGCCGTGCGGCGGGCCGCGGTGTCCGCCGAGGCGGAGGAGGTGGTTCGCCCCATCCTCACTGAGGTGCGCGAGAAGGGCGATGCCGCGCTCTTGGAGTATGCGAGGCGTTTCGATGGGGCCTCGCTCACGCCGGGCACCCTCCGGGTGACGCCGGACGAGGTGAAGCAGGCCGTTGACCATCTGCAGCCCGAGGCTATCGAGGCGCTCAGGCTTGCGGCGGCGCGGATCGAACACTTCCACCGCCGACAGCTCCCGCACTCGTGGTTCGTGACCGAGGAGGGGGCGGTCCTCGGCCAGCTCTGCCGGCCGCTGGATGCGGTCGGGATCTACATCCCGGGTGGGAAGGCCGTCTACCCTTCGACGGTGCTGATGAACGGCGTTCCCGCGGCGGTCGCAGGGGTGGAGAGGCGCGTCATCTGTACCCCGGTCAGTGCGGGTCTCGCGGTGCATCCCGCGGTCCTGGTGGCCGCCTCCCTCGCGGGGATCGCGGAGATCTACAAGGTGGGCGGGGCGCAGGCGATCGCCGCGTTGGCCTACGGGACCGATTCCATTCCGCGAGTGGACAAGATCGTCGGCCCGGGGAACATGTACGTGGCGACCGCCAAGCGCCTGGTGGCCGGCGTGGTAGGGATCGATGGGATTGCCGGGCCGACCGAGGTGGTGGTGGTGGCGGACGAGACCGGCGATCCCGCATACATCGGGGCGGATCTGCTCGCCCAGGCTGAGCATGACGAAATGGCCATGACGGTGTGCATCACAGTCAGCGAGGCCCTGGCTGCCGCTGTGGTGATCGAGCTGAAACGACAACTCACCGATCTTCCGCGGCGCCGGATCGCCGAGGCGAGCCTCGCGCACAACGGGGCGGTCCTCGTGGTCCCGACGCTCGACGCTGCGTTCGCCCTCGTCAACCGCATCGCGCCCGAACATGTGGAGCTCCACTGTCAGAACCCGTGGTCCCATCTGGAGCGCATCCGGCATGCGGGGGCGGTCTGCATAGGTGCCTTCTCACCCGAGGCCCTGGGGGACTATCTGGCCGGCCCGAATCACGTGCTTCCCACCGGCGGGACGGCGCGTTTTGCCTCTCCCCTCTCGGTGGAAGACTTCCTGCACCGCACCAGCCTCCTCCACTTCACCGAGGAGGGACTGAAGCGGCTGGGGGGCCCTGCCATGACGCTGGCCTCTCTCGAGGGGCTCGATGGTCATGCCCGAGCCGTACGGATTCGACAGCGGTGACGAGGAGGAGCCATGGGGGCGAAGTCGAGACGCATGCCTCGCAAGGCAAAGGTCCGTCGCCGGACCACCGAGACCGATGTGGCCGTTGAGCTCGAACTCGACGGGCAGGGGAGGTTCCGGGTCGAGACCGGTCTGCCGTTCTTCGATCACATGCTTGCACAACTGGCGAAACACGGCCTCTTCAACCTGACCCTTCGGGCCAAGGGAGATCTCGAGGTCGATCCCCACCACACCATGGAGGATGTGGGGTTGGCCCTGGGGGAGGCCTTTGCCCAGGCGCTGGGGAACCGGGCGAACATCCGGCGCTACGGTCAGGCGACGGTGCCGATGGACGACGCGCTCGGCTGGGTTGCGGTGGACGTGAGCGGTCGGCCCTTCCTCGCCTACCGGGCAGACGGGCTTGCAGGGAAGATCGGAGAGTTCGATGCGGCGCTCCTGAAGGAGTTCTTTCGGGCCTTCGCCACCGCGCTGAAGGCGAATGTCCATATCGGGGTCGCCTACGGCGAGAACACGCACCATATGGCTGAGTCGGTCTTCAAGGCCGCCGGTCGGGCCCTGGATGTCGCGACCACGCTCGATCCCCGCGTCAAGGGGATTCCCTCAACCAAGGGAAAGCTCTAGGACCGCTTCGCGGTCCTGGTTCAGAGTTTATGGTTCATGGTTCATGAAAGTGCGTGGATCCAAAAAAACTTCCTTTCGTTTTGTGTCTTGGCTCTCACCTTCAACCCTGAACCCTGAACTATGAACCATGAACTAACATGATTGCCATCATCGACAGCGGGATCGCCAATCTGCGGAGCGTCGAGAAGGGATTCGAGAAGGTAGGGGTCCCTGCCCGCGTGGTCAGGGAGCCTCACCTGCTCCGGGACGCGGCAGGAATCGTGCTGCCGGGGGTGGGGGCGTTTGCCGACGGGGTCGCGACACTGGAGAAGACAGGATTCATCGATCCGCTGCTCCGGGAGATCGAATCCCGGAAGCCGATCCTCGGGATCTGTCTCGGTCTACACTTTCTCTTTTCGGAGAGTGAGGAGTTCGGCCTCCACAAGGGCCTTGATCTTGTCCGAGGCCGGGTGCGTCGCTTCCCCCATGTTGCTCAGTCCTCAGAGCTGAGTCCTCAGTCCTGGGTTTTGAAGGTGCCTCATATGGGGTGGAACCGGGTGCATCTGACCAGAGAGGCGCCGATCATGCAAGGGATCCCGGACGGCTCCTACTTTTACTTCGTGCACTCGTACTACGTGGAACCCGAAGATACAGGCGTCATCGCCGGCGTCACCGAATACGGGATCCCTTTCACCTCCATGATCTGGCGAGACAACCTCTTTGCCACCCAGTTTCATCCGGAAAAGAGCCAGGCCTTGGGCCTTCAGGTCCTTGCTAATTTTGGCCGACTGGTCGCCGGCTAGAGCTGTCGGCAGTCGGCTATCGGCGGTCAGCTTTTTTGGAGGAGTCCCGTGCTGACGGCTGACAGCTGTGGAGCCATCGCCATGTTGATCATTCCCGCGATCGATGTGAAGAACGGGCGCGCGGTCCGCCTCACCCAGGGGGATCCGGCTCGCGAGACGGTGTACGGGGAGGACCCTGTGGCGGTCGCCAGGGCGTGGGAGGACCGAGGGGCGCCACGCCTGCACGTGGTCGACCTGGACGGGGCCTTCGCCGGGACCCCCAAGCAGGGCGCGCTGATCGGGGCAGTGGCGCGGTCGGTCACGATTCCGGTCCAGGCGGGGGGTGGCCTCAGAACCGTGGAATCGGTTGGGGCGGCCTTTGAGGCCGGTGTCGCCCTGGCGGTGGTCGGCACCTCCGCGATTCGGGACCCGCATTTTCTGGAGCAGATCTCTGCAGCCTATCCGAGGCGAATCATCCTCGCCCTGGATGCCAAGGAGGGAAGGGTGGCCATCGAGGGGTGGCGGGAACTTTCGGACCATTCGGTGACGGACGTGCTAGAAAGAGTCGCTTCGCTGGAGTTGGCGGCGATCCTCTATACCGATATCCTGAAGGATGGGACATTGGAGGGACCCAATTTCGAGGGACTGGAAACGATGGCGAGGCAAAGCCGGCACCCGGTTCTCGCCTCAGGGGGCATCGCCCGCCTGGACGACATTCGCCGGCTCCGCACCATCGCAGGCGTGGCGGGGGCCATCCTGGGCAAGGCCCTGTACAGCGGCGCGGTCACGCTCGAGACGGCGCTCGCCGTGGCGGCAGGGGAGACGGTTCGTCGATGCTAGCGAAGCGGATCATCCCCTGCCTTGATGTCAAGGATGGCCGGGTGGTGAAGGGGACCAGGTTCGTGGACCTGAGAGACGCGGGCGATCCAGCCGAGGTGGCTGAGCGGTACGATCGCGAGGGAGCCGACGAGCTGGTCTTCCTCGACATCACCGCATCGGCGGAGCGCCGCAAGATCCTGATCGGGGTCGTCGAGCAGACAGCCGAACGGGCCTTCACCCCTCTCACGGTCGGGGGCGGCATCCGGGATCTGAAGGACATCCGCGCCCTCCTCCTGGCCGGGGCGGACAAGGTCTCTCTCAATACGGCGGCGGTAGAGAATCCGAGCCTCATCCGAGGGGCAGCGGAGCGATTCGGCAGTCAGTGCATCGTACTCGCCATCGACGCCAAACGCCGTCCGTTCAGGGTTCAGGGTTCAGGGTTCAGAGAAGGACCGAACCATGAACCATCCACCATGAACTCTGAACTGACCTGGGAGGTGTACATCCACGGCGGTCGCACACCCACAGGTTTGGATGTGGTGGCCTGGGCAGAGCGGGGAGTGGCGTCGGGATCGGGGGAGATTCTCCTGACCAGCATGGACCGAGATGGAACCCGCGACGGGTACGATCTAGAACTGACGCGCGCGGTCGCTAGGCGCGTCGGTGTACCCGTGATCGCCTCGGGGGGGGCCGGGACGATGGAGCATCTGTACGAGGCCCTTGTCGAGGGGGGGGCCGATGCGGCCCTTGCCGCCTCTATCTTCCATTTCCGGGAGATTTCTATCGGTGAGGCCAAGGCGTACCTGAAGGGGCGTGGGATCCCCGTCCGCTTGTGAGAATGTGTTGGAGCAACGCCTTCGGCCTCTCGCTCCGGGCCTCTCGCGGCGACCCTGTTCGGCGGCTTACGGCCTGGGTCTCTCCGTGTTCACGATCCATGCAATGAACAGCGGCACGGATCGCGCCTCGGTTTCCCAGGCCGTCGCCAGCCGAGGGGCCCCGCCGCTTTCGTCCATGTCGCTCGGGGCCTGCAGGCGCTCTTCTTTTTGTTAGTTCGCGTCATCGAACCGTGAACTGTGAACCACATGGGGGCTATCGTGGCGAAAGGACCTGGCAAGCTGAAGTTTAGCAAGGACGGCTTGATACCGGCCATCGCCCAGGATGCCAGAAGCGGCCAGGTGTTGATGATGGCCTACATGAACCGGGAGGCCCTCCGACAGACCGTCGAGACCGGCTTCGCACACTACTACAGCCGGTCGCGGGGTCGGCTCTGGAAGAAGGGCGAAGAGTCGGGCCATGTGCAGCGGGTCGGAGAGGTCCGCGTTGACTGCGACGGCGATGCCCTCCTCCTCCAGGTGAACCAGCAGACGGCCGCGTGTCATCTCGGCTATCGGTCGTGTTTCTTCCGGCGCGTGAAGAGGGACCTCAGCTCCTCCGCCCCGGTCATGGAGCAGGTCTTTCGGCCCGAGGCGGTCTACGGGCCCTCGTCTCATATCCTCGACACGGTCTATCGGACCATTCTGGAGCGCAAGAAGCGGCGGCCGCCGGGTTCGTACGTGGCCTCCCTCTTCCAGCAGGGGGAGGAGCAGATCCTCAGGAAGATCGCCGAGGAGGCCTCCGAGGTCCTCTTGAGTGTCAAGGGGGGCCGGCGCCAGGCGATCGTCCATGAGGTGGTAGACCTCTGGTTTCACACGATGGTCCTTCTCGGGGCATACGGCATCACGTTGGATCAGCTGTGGGGGGAGTTCCAGGCACGGGTGGGGAAAAGGAAGAAGGAATACACGAAGAGGCGTGCGAGGCGCCGAAAAAGGAATTGACAGGAAAACACGTATGATTTAGATTGAAGTTTTAGATGATTTTACTTTCGAAGAAATGGTCTCATGAAATAGGCGGGTGAGGGGGTGTAGGCGGTGACGACGGTACTCGTCCGGGAGGACGAGAGCTTCGAAAGCGCGCTCCGGCGTTTCAAGAAGCAGGTGGAGAAGGCGGGGGTGCTTTCCGAGATGCGGAAGCGGCAGCATTATGAAAAGCCCAGCGTCCGTCGGAAGAAGAAGGCTCTCGCCGCTCGGAAAAAGCTGCTCAAGAAGATGCGCATGATGCAGGGGTAGGATGGACTTCACGGACCGCCTCCACCGGGAACTTCAGGCAGCCTTGAAGGCCGGTCGGAAGGTGGAGGCCTCGACCCTTCGCTTGCTGCTCACCGCCGTCAAGAACCGCGAGGTGGAAAGACGGGGGCAGCTCGGCGAGCCCGAAATCCTGCAGGTCATCGTCAAGGAATGTAACCAGCGGCGCGAAGCGATCCAGCAGTTCCGTCAAGGACGGCGGGAGGATCTCGCCAGCAAGGAAGAGGCGGAGCTGCAGATCCTCGAGAAATTCCTGCCCCAGGCGATCTCCCCCGAAGAGCTGTCGACCAAGGTGCGGGAGGCGATTGCCGCGACGGGGGCCAGGTCTGTCAAGGACATGGGAAAGGTGATGAGCCACCTGATGGCTCAGCTGGCCGGGCGGGCTGACGGAAAGGTGGTTAGCCAGCTGGTGCGGCAGGAGCTTTCGGGGGAAGGATGAGACGTTCAGGACGGGGCGGCAGGCATCACGGAAATCGAGGGACCCAGCACGGGGTCCCTCGATGTTTTCTGAACGTGTGGTGGGATGGATGAGCGCTCCCGCAGCGGGCTAGAGTTTGTCGGCATCCTCGATGTTCTTCAGGAGGGGGCGGTCACCCCCCTCGGCAAGGAACGCGCGGGTTGCCTTGGGCCGCTTCAGGATGTGAAGCATGTGCAGGAGGCGCTGGCCGAAGCGGCGGAGGCACAGGCACTCCTGGAGCGGGGCGAGGAGCCTCCTTTCGCCCGGGTGGCCGATATCCGCCCTCATCTGATCCAGGCAAGGGTCGAGGGGGCCTCGCTCGATCCGCGCTCCCTCTGGCAGATCTACGAGACACTCCAGGCAGCCCGTCTTCTCAGAGCTTTTTTCCACCGAGAGAGGGAGGCGGCGCCGCTCCTCTGGAAGCGGGCGAGCGGTCTCGTTTCCCCCGAGGCCCTCTGCACCGCGATCGCAGAGGCGATTACGCCGGAGGGGGAGGTTTCGGACGCGGCCAGTCCGGGGCTTGGCCGGGTGCGGCGTGAGCTTCGCGCCCTGCGGGAGGCCATTGTGACGAGGCTCGAGCGCATGCTTGCCTCCCCGACCTACCAGCCGGCCCTGGCCGAACCCATCATCACGGTGCGCAACGATCGATACGTGATCCCGGTGAAGGCCTCTGCGAAGGGCCGGATCCGGGGGATCGTTCAGGATCAGTCGGGGAGCGGGCTTACGATTTTTCTGGAGCCGACCCCCGTGGTGGAGATGAACAACCGTCTGCGGATGCTTCTCCGCCGGGAAGAAGAGGAGGTGACCAATGTCCTCCGGTCCCTGACGGGTGAGGTCGGGCGAAACGCGGAGCGTAT
Organism: candidate division NC10 bacterium CSP1-5; assembly: GCA_001443495.1. Classification (GTDB taxonomy): domain Bacteria; phylum Methylomirabilota; class Methylomirabilia; order Methylomirabilales; family CSP1-5; genus CSP1-5. The sequence continues at coordinate 27,128 of LDXR01000006.1, forward strand.
CGGGGCAGTGCTGGAGCGTGTGGGCGATCTGGATCTTCTGATCGCCAAGGGGCGTCTGGCGGTACGCCTGCGGGCGGGAATCCCCCGCGTGACCGAAGAACCTCGCCTGATCCTGCGTCAGGCCCGCCATCCCTTCCTGGTGCTCAGTCCTGCCCCCGAACAGGTGCCCGATGAGGACGGCACTGAGGCAGCGGGGGGTGCGGTCCCCATTGACCTCGAAGTGGGCGGTGCCTTCGCCGTGGTCGTCATTTCCGGACCGAATACGGGCGGAAAGACGGTTGCACTCAAGACCGCTGGGCTGCTCACCCTCATGACCTTGTCGGGTCTCCCGATCCCGGCCTCTCCAGACAGCCAGGTGCCGTGTTACCGCGCGGTCTTCGCCGACATCGGGGATGAGCAGAGTATTGCAGAAAGCCTGAGCACCTTCTCCTCCCACATGAGCCAGATCGTCAAGATCCTGGCACGGGCCGGCCCCGAGACCCTGATCCTCCTCGATGAGGTCGGGGCCGGGACCGATCCCTCGGAGGGGGCCGCTCTCGGCATCGCCATTCTCGAGGCCCTCCGACAGCGAGGGGCTTCGGTGATCGCCACGACCCACCTGGAGGCGGTGAAGGCCTATGCCGCCCTCACGCCCGGCGTGGAGATTGCCAGTGTCGAGTTCGATCAAGAGCGTCTGACGCCACGGTACTCCATCCGGCTGGGTCTTCCGGGTCAGAGCTACGGGCTGGAGATCGCCGGACGCCTTGGTCTGCCGGGGCCGATCTTGGAACAGGCACGTGAGGCCCTCCCCGAGGGGCACCACAAGGCGCACTCCCTCATCGAGGCGCTCGAGGTGGACCGACGGCACGTGGACGAACTCAGGGCGCGGCTTCAGGAAGAGGTCCAGCGGACCTCGATCCTCACGCGAGAAGCGGAGGAACTTGTGGTGCGGCTTCGCGAGGCAATGAGCACCCTGAGGCACCGGGCACGGGAGGAAGCGCTGCAGCTCCTCGCCGAAATCCGGCAGCAGGGGGAGGGGCTGATGCGAGCACTCCGCGAGCAGGGGGCTCGGCCCGCGGAGGTCCGGGCCTTTCATCAGGGACTTGAGGCCTTGAGGGGGAAGGTCGAGGCGACCGAAGCACCGTCGTGGAGCGGACCTCGGGTGGCCGCCGAGCTTCGGCCCGGACAATGGGTGAGCGTGGCCGGCCACGAGCAGCATGGGCGGGTCCTGACCGAAGTCTCTGGCCAGGGGACCGTAGAGGTTGAGCTGAAAATCGGCAGGGTACCCCTGCCGGTCTCGGCCCTCAGCGTGCTCAGCTCTCCTCCACCGCCTCGGGGAGAGGTGCCGCTCTTCGTAGAGAAAACCCAGTCCGTCTCCCCGGAGATCAACCTGGTCGGTTGTACCGTGGAGGAGGCCACCCGACGCCTGGACAAGTATCTGGATGGGGCCTTTGTCGAGGGGGTACGGCAGGTTCGGGTGATTCATGGCAAGGGGACGGGGATTCTCCGGAAAGCGGTGCATACGTATCTGGCGAGCCATCCCCTGGTGGAGGATTTTCACCTCGCCGAAGTGAATCAAGGGGGGAGCGGCGCGACCATCGCGGTGCTTCAGGATCGATAAGGAGAAGTCTCTTCCCGGCTCGGTGCGGGAGAGGCCGTCGAGGTCCCCTATGGCGTTTATCCCCGAGGAAGTGATTGACCAGGTGCTCAGGACCTCGAACATCGTGGAGGTGATCGAGGGGTACGTTCCATTGAAGCAGACCGGAAAATATTACCGAGCCCTCTGCCCCTTCCACACCGAAAAGACCCCGTCCTTCACCGTCAATCCGGAGCGACAGATCTTTTACTGTTTTGGGTGCGGGGAGGGAGGCGATGTCTTTCGATTCCTGATGCGACGGGAGGGGTTCAGCTTCCCCGACGCGGTTCGCCATCTCGCGGAGCGCGCAGGGATCCCGGTCCCGGAGCGGGGGCGCCCCCGCGAGGAGGGTCTCCTGAAGCTCTTCGAGCTTCAGCGGCTCGCCTGCGACCACTTCCGAAAGATCCTCAAGGGCCCGGAGGGAACGGCCGCGCGGGAATATCTGAGCCAGCGGGGAGTGGGGTCCGAGGCCGTGGAGCGCTTCCAGCTCGGCTACGCACCCGCGGAGTGGGATGGGCTTCTCCGGGAAATCACCAGATTGGGTTTGCCGCCCCGCCAGGTCGAGGCGGCCGGGCTGGCTCTTCCGAGGCAGGGGGGACGGGGATACTACGACCGGTTTCGGGATCGCCTCATGATCCCCATCTGCGATTCCACGGGAAAGATCGTCGGATTCGGGGGCCGCGCCCTCGGAGAGCAACAGCCCAAGTATATCAATTCGCCCGAGACGCCCGTCTACAAGAAGGGGGGCCACCTCTACGGGCTACACCTGGCCTCCCGGGCGATCCGGGAGACAAGGGTGGCGTTGGTAGTCGAGGGATACTTCGATGCCATCTCCCTGCACAGCGCGGGCTTTCCGCAGACAGTCGCTTCCTTGGGGACGGCCCTGACGACCGACCAGGTGGCCCTGTTGCGCCGCTATGCCGACAAGGTGACGCTCATCTTTGATCCCGACCCCGCGGGGATCCAGGCCGCCTGGAGAGGACTGGAACTGTTGGTGGCTGAGGAGTTGGGGGTGGGCGTGGTGATCCTCCCCCACGGGAAAGATCCCGATACCTTCGCCCGGGAGTCCGGCAAGGATGCGCTCCTCACGCAGATTGCGGCGGCTCAGGATGTTGTCGATTTTCTCCTCAGTCGCGCGGAGGAGCGGACGGGACTGCAGGGGGTGGATGACCAGGCGGCCGCGGCTCGACAGGTCTTGCGCCTTATCGCCCTCATGCCGGAGGGGGTCCGGAGGGCAAAGTATATCCAGAAGCTCGCAGAGAGGTTGGGGGTCTCCGAGGGATCGGTCCTGGCGGAGCTTCGCCGTCTCGGTTCCCCCGACTCAACTGTGCCATCAGCCCCGCCGCCGTCGGCGCCGCTGCCGCCGGCGGAAAAGATCTTAATCCAGATCTGCCTCCTCTTTCCGGAGACTCGGCCCCTGGTGTGGGGAGCCATCCGGGAGGAGGAGCTTTCGGCATCCTCTCTGCGGTCGATCTATGGGGTCCTTCGAGAGTTCCGGGGCACTGAGGAGAGTTTGGCCCGGAGCCTCAACCATCATCCGGATCCACTGGTTCGCCAGGTGACGGCAGAGCTGTTCGTCCGGGGCATGGAAGAGTGCGCCGATCCGCATCGGATGGTGCAGGATTGCCTTCTCCGACTGAAGCTTCGGGAGGTTCAGGCCGAGCTCAAGAGCGCGCGGGAGCAGGGGGATCTTGTTCGGGTGCAGGCGCTTCTCGATCAGAAACGGACGCTGACCAGTGGCCGAATTTCGGAAACGGACTATATTAGCTAAATGGGGTCTTAGGGCGTGCCAGAGGGAAGCATGAAGGATAGATAAAGGAGGGGAAAGGACGGTATGACAAAGGAGGGGAGAGTGGAGGAGCTCCAGGCCCTGATCAGCTTGGGGAAGAAGAAGGGATATCTGACCTACGAGGAGATCAATAACCGTCTCCCGGAGGACATCACCTCTCCCGAGCAAATTGATCGGATCCTGATCAAGCTGGACGAGATGGAGATCGAGGTCATCGACTCACCCCGCGAGGCGGGGCGGCCGCAGGCGAAGAAGGTGGCGGGGCCCCCGTCGGGCGGGGCCGAGCCAGAGGTGGACCTGTCCCCCGCGCCGGTGGGTCGGACCGATGATCCGGTCCGGATGTACCTCCGAGAGATGGGAAAGACGCCGCTTCTCTCCCGCGAGGGGGAGATCGGGATCGCCAAGCGGATCGAGGAGGGGCGGCGCGAGGTCACCGAGGCGGTCTGCCGGGCCGGGATTGCCGTTCGGGAGGTGATCTTCTTGGGGGAGCGTCTGCTCCAGGGCCGGCTCCGGGTCAGCGATCTCATCGCTTTGAACGATTTCGACGAGATCTCGGAGCAGAAGGAGAAGGAGCTGATTGCGGAACTGATGCCGGTCCTGAAGGGGCTCAGGCAGGAGCAGGAAAAGGTTGAGGAGCTGGCCAGGCGGCTGGAGCGGGCCGAGCAACACGGCAATACCAAGAGGGCGGAGCGGCTGGAGCACGAGATGCAGGAGCGAAAGGGCCGGCAGGCCGAGCTCCTGCGACGACTCAATCTCAACCAGCGGGTCATCGAGCGGGTCGTCGCCCGCATGCGGGGTACCCTGGAGCGGGTCGAGAAGGCGGAACAGGAGGTCAGGGAGCTCAGACGCTCCACGCGCTTGAGCGCCGCCAATTTCAAGGTGCTCCGCGATACCGCCATGGGCAACGGGGTCTCCATGCGGACCCTGATGCGGCGGACCAGGTTCCCGCGGGAGAGGCTGGAGGAACTGGAGCGGCAGATTCAGGTCATTGCCAAGAAGATCCAGCGGGCCGAGCAAGAAGGCGGCGCCACCTCCGCCGAGCTGCACGACCTACTTCAGTCCAGCAGCCGGGGTGAGCGGAAGGCATTGAATGCCAAGCGGGAGATGGTGGAGGCGAACCTGCGCCTCGTCATCTCCATTGCGAAGAAGTACACGAACCGCGGGCTCCAGTTTCTGGATCTGATTCAGGAGGGGAACATCGGTCTCATGCGGGCCGTGGAGAAGTTCGAGTACCAGCGGGGCTATAAGTTCTCCACGTATGCCACGTGGTGGATCCGTCAGGCCATTACCCGGGCCATTGCGGATCAGGCTCGGACCATCCGGATCCCGGTCCATATGATCGAGACCATCAACAAATTGATTCGAGCCTCTCGTCAACTGGTGCAGGAGTACGGTCGGGAACCGAGCCCAGAAGAGATCGCGCAGAAGATCGATCTCCCCGTGGACAAGGTCCGGAAGGTCCTCAAGATCGCCCAGGAGCCGATCTCCCTGGAGACACCCATCGGGGAAGAAGAGGATTCGCACCTTGGGGATTTCATCGAAGACAAGGGGGCGACCTCCCCTCTCGATGCGGTCATCGGGATCAATCTGGGGCTCCAAACCGACGAGGTGCTGCATACCCTGACCGACCGAGAGCGAAAGGTACTGCGCCTCCGTTTCGGGATCGGCGATGGCGTGGACCACACCCTGGAAGAGGTGGGCCAGCAATTCGACGTGACCCGAGAGCGGATCCGGCAGATCGAGGCCAAGGCGTTGCGCAAGCTTCGGCATCCCACTCGAGGCCGGAAGCTCCGGAGCTTCGTGGAATCCTAACGTGGAGGGGTTCACAGTTCACGGCTCAGAGTTCACGCTGATCGACAGGTTTTCCCTGTGAACCGTGAACTCTCCGGGGGCCCATAGCTCAGCGGTCAGAGCCACCGGCTCATAACCGGACGGTCCCTGGTTCGAATCCAGGTGGGCCCACCATATCCAGTGCAGAGTGCAGAATGCAGAAAGGTGCAGAGTTGTGCGAAGGAGGGTGGTGGGCACTGCGCTGGATGGCCCCGAAGCGTGAACTGTGAACGGTGAACCGTGAACCGAGGGGGGATGTGCGGGAGGACCTGGCTCAGGTAGTCGATTTGCAGGATCTCGATCTGGAGATCGCCGGGCTCCAGAGAGAGGTTCACAGAATCCCGCGGGAGGTCGCCGACGGGGAACAACTCCTGAACAGCTCCCGGGGGGCGTGGGATCAGGCCCGCGAGCGCCTCGCCGCACTCGAACAGCTCCGCCGCCGCAAGGAGCGCGAGTTGGAAGATGTCACGGCGGAGCAACGAAAGCGGCAGGGACGTCTCTTTGAGATCAAGACGAATCAAGAGTATGCCGCCGTTCTGAAAGAGATCGAGGGGCTGAAGGAGCGCCGCTCGACACTCGAGGACGAGATCCTCGGAACCTTCGATGACATTGAGGCAGCCCAATCCGCGGGCCGGGACGAGTCGGCCCGCTTTCAGGAGCGGGAGAAGATCTTTCAGCAGGAGCGGACGACCAAGGAGGGTGAGCTCAGACGGCTCCAGGGAGAGCTGGAGCGCCTTCAGGAGGAGCGGCGACGTCAGGCGAACCGGGTGGAGACCAGCCTGCTCCAGACCTATCAACGCCTGCTGCGCAGCCGGGGTGGCCTTGCGGTCGTCCCAGTGAAGGACGGCTCCTGCCTCGGCTGTCACGTTGCCCTCACTCCCCAGACCTATAATGAGCTCCGTAAAGGGGAGGTGTTCCTCAGCTGTGCGAACTGCCAGCGGATCCTCTACTGGAAAGGGTGAGACGGATCTGCGACGACTCGCCGATATCCTCGGGGCGATGGCCCACACCGAGGCCCTCGCCACCCTGAGCGAGGAGTTGCCCGATCTCAGTCCCGCCGCGCTGAGGATGGTTCTGGAGCAGGCCTCTCACCTCCTCCAGGAGGTGGCTGCTTCCCGCCGGTCTCGTCAGCCGGCGCCGCGGTCCCTCGTGCTTCACATCGACGGGGCGGCTCGAGGGAATCCGGGCCCGGCGGGGATCGGTGTGGTCATGTGGGATGAGGCGGGCGATTTTCGGGAGGAGCACGAAGCGTACATCGGGGAGGCCACGAATAACGTGGCCGAGTACGAGGCGCTCCTTTTCGGGCTCCGAAAGGCGAGGGAATTGGGCTATACGGCCATCAAGGTCTTCTCCGACTCAGAGCTGATCGTGCGGCAGATCCGCGGCGAATACCGGGTCAAGCATCCGCGCTTACGGAAGTTCTACGATCAGGTGCAGGACCTCCTGCGGTCTTTCGATGCCGTCGAGATCGCCCATGTCCCTCGGGGGATGAACACCCGGGCCGATCTGTTAGCCAACCGGGCGATTGAGGCGGCGCTCCGCGACCGGCAGAAAGGGGCTGCCCCTCGTCGCGGGAGGGGAGCAGGGTGAGTCATTCGGGCTTCACCCCTCTGCAGAAGGCCCTGGAGATGACGCTCCAGCGGCTGGGACTCGAGGTCGGCATGGCGAACGTCGTTGTGCACCGCGTCTGGCCTCACGTGGTGGGTGAAGAGGTGGCGCGCCGGAGCCACCCGGGTCTTCTCAGGAATGGCCGTCTCCAGGTGACTGTTGCCGACGCGGTGTGGCTCCAGCAGCTCACGATGTTGAAACCTGCGATCCTGGCGAGCCTGGAGTCCCACCTGGGCTCGCGGGCTGTCCGGGACATCTTCTTTACTCTCGGCACATGCCCGAATGCCGCCCCTCGGCCTGAACCCGCCTCTCGGGGGCAGGGCGATCCCCCACCATCTCCTGAGCTGGAGGAGCGTCTCACGCAAGTGCTCCAGCCTGTTCTGGACTCGGACTGCCGCGAGGTTCTCGCACGGATTCTGCGGAAGGCGTGGTTGGACGGCTGATCGTTTCGTGTGGTTTTCTTTCAACAGATGTGATATCTATCGTTGCACGAATGCCACAAGCTTATAACGGTGTTTCTCGAGAGGATTCTTAAGCGTTTAAATCTAAAGGATTCTTGTCTACGAAAAAGAATGTTCGGCCCTGGTATGGGCCTTGCAAGTGACTTCCGGCTTCAATGGGGAATAGCTTCGTCTCTGAAGGCGATGCAAAGGGGGTAGGGGTGGGTCGGCAGAAGACGATTGGAAGCACGATCCGCTGCTCTGGCGTCGGACTGCATACCGGCCAGGAGGTGACGATGACCATGCGCCCCTCGGGCCCCAACACCGGAATCGTCTTCCGGCGGGTGGACCTCCCCCATACACCTGTGGTCGAGGCGCGGCCCGAAAACATCATGGATGTCCACTACGCCACGACCCTGGGGAAGGCCGGTGTCGAGGTCAAGACCGTGGAGCACCTTTTGGCCGCCCTGGCGGGCCTCGGGATTGATAACCTCATCGTAGAGGTTTCTGGACCCGAAATTCCCGTAATGGACGGGAGCGCAGCCCCCTTCGTGGACCTGCTCCTTCAGGCGGGAATCTGGAGGCATTACGTCCCTAAGACGTACATCCGGGTGACTCGACCCCTCGAGATCGAGATGGGGAGTCGAAGCATCCAGATCCTCCCCTCCAAGCGATTCCGGATTCAGTACTCCATGTGCTTTGACCATCCCTGTTTTCGCGAGCAATCGATCGAGTTCCAGGTCTCTCGACGGAACTTCATCAGGGAGATTGCCCCCTCGCGGACCTACGGCTTTCTTCGGGATGTCGAATCGCTGTGGCGCCGAGGCCTGGCCCTGGGCGGTTCCCTCGAGAATGCCGTCGTCATTGGTGAGCAGGGTGCCCTCAATGACCTCCGCTTCAAGGACGAGCTGATTCGGCACAAGGTATTGGATCTGATCGGGGATCTCTACCTCTTGGGGCGGCCGCTGCAAGGGACCGTGGTGGCGAAGGGGGCCGGTCATCTCCTCCATACGGCCCTCGTCAAGGAGATTCAGCGTCACCTCGAGTCGGACCAGGCTTCCCGATGCGTCGTCACGGCTCCCGCATCTGTCCGGTTTCCCGTCCCCGCCTCCCCGAAGCCCCTCGGCTCTCCTGCCCTGTAAGGCCGTTTCTCCTTGTCAGAATCTTCTCGTTTTGGCTATAGTGAGACGATCGGGCGGGAGGATCCCCCGATCGCTGCGGGGTTTCCCCGGCTCGTCCCCTCGGAGAGATCGGAGCGACGGAGGCTCGACGCGGATGGTTGAGCATCGCCAGAGCGACATGGAGGAGCGGCGTCGGCGGACGCGACTGATCATCGCTGCGGTGGGAGGACTCGTCGCGATCCTCACCGCAGTGCAGGTCCTGATCCAGGAGCTCCGGTTTCCCTCCCCGATTCCGAGTAACATCCTGATCTTCGCCCTGGTAAATGTGAACCTCATCCTCCTCATCCTCCTCATCGTCCTGCTGTTTCGGAGCCTGTTCAAGATCTATCTGGAGCGTCGCAACAACCTCTTGGGGTCCAAGTTCCGGGTCAAGTTGGTGGTGACCTTCTTGAGTCTCGCGCTGCTTCCTGCGGCCCTGCTCTTCCTCGTCGCCTCCAACCTGATCACCACCAGCGTGGACAGTTGGTTCAACGTCCGGGTGGAGGAGTCCCTCGAGCACTCCCTGGATGTGGCGCAGACCTATTATCGGGCTGCCGAAGACCGGGCCCTCCTTTCGGCGAGGCGGATCGCTCGGCGGGTCGCGGCTGAGGGGCTCTTGGACGCGAGTGAGCCCTACCTCAATCGGGTCGCCAAGGAGAGCCTTCAGGAACTGGAGCTGGCCACGGTGCAGATCTTTGACCGGAGGGGATCGGAGCGGGTGCGGGTCAGAGGAGGGGAGCCTCTGGAGGACGACGACGCGTTTCCGGCAGGCTCTCTCGCCGTTCAGGCCGCCCTGGGGGGACAGGAGCAGTCGCTCATCACCCAGACCTGGATGGGAGGGCTCGTTCGGGGGATCGTGCCGATCATTGTCGCTTCTGAGAAGGGCGAGGTCGTCGGGGCAGCAGCGGTGGGGTATCCCATCCCCGGCGGAATGGCGCAGAAGGCCTCGGACATCGCCACGGGGATCGCCGAATACAAACAGATGAAGATGCTGAAGAACCCCATCAAGGGGATCTACGTTATGCTCTTCCTCATGGTCACGCTGGTGATCATTTTCGCCGCCGTATGGGTCGGCGTGAATATGGCTCGCCGGATCACCGTCCCCATCCAGGAGCTCGCCCAGGGAACGCGGGCGGTGGCGTCTGGACACCTCGACTATCGCGTGCAGGTGGAGGCCGATGATGAGATCGGGATGCTGGTGGAATCCTTCAACCGGATGACGGAGGACCTGCGCCGGGGCGAGGTGGAGCTCACGGAGACGAACCGGCATCTGCAGCAGACCAATGTCGAGCTAAATCAGCGGCGGGCGTACATGGAGACGGTCCTGGAGAGCATCGGGGCCGGCGTCCTCTCGGTGGACGCCGAGGGACGGATCAATACCGTGAATCGCGCCGCATCTCGGATGCTGGACTTTGACCCCGCGGAGGCCCTCCACCGTCACTATCGCGCGGTCTTCGCCGCTCAACCGCTGGCCCCTCTCTGCCATCTGATGGACCGGATGGTGCAGGAGGGGCGGGGCACGGTGAATGAACAGGTGACCCTCTCGCTCCTCGGCCGGGGGGCGACCCTGGTCGTGAATGTCTCGAGCTTGCGAGATCGTGGTGGACAATATCTCGGGATGGTGGTGGTCTTCGACGACATCACCAAGCTCATTCGGGCCCAGCAGGCCATGGCGTGGGGGGAGGCCGCCCGGCGGATCGCGCACGAAATCAAGAATCCGTTGACCCCCATCAAGCTCTCCACCCAACGCCTCCGGAAGAAGTTTGCCGAAGGGTCCACCGAATTCTCGGACATCTTTGACCAGTGCACCCAGACCATCATTCATGAGGTGGATGCCCTGAAGGCGCTGGTGGATGAATTTTCGCGGTATGCGCGCATGCCGACCTCCTATCCTCGACCGGGAGACCTTCATGCGCTCATTGAGAAGGTCCTCAATCTCTACTCCGGAGTCTCCCGACACATCCTCCTGACCACGGATCTCGACCCCCAGGTGCCTCCGGTAAACCTGGACCCGGACCATATGAAGCGGGCGCTGGTCAATCTGGTTGACAATGCGGTCGCGGCGGTCGGCGAGGCGGGGGTGATCTGCCTGAAGACGCAGTACATGGCGGAAGAGGGCAAGGTCCGTCTGGAAGTGAACGATACCGGTCCAGGCATTCCTCGGGAGGACCGGGAGCGTCTCTTTCTCCCGTATTTTTCCACCAAGAAGTCCGGGACTGGCCTGGGGCTAGCCATCGTCTACCGGATCGTCACGGAGCATAGTGGGACCGTTCGAGCGGAGGAGGGTCACCCGAGGGGGACCCGCATGATCATGGAATTTCCCGCCCTGCCGGTGGCGGCACAGGTGGTGTGAGGCAGGCCGTGCCACGGGAAGAGATCCTGGTCGTCGACGACGAACCCAACATCCTTAAGGTGATCGAGGATATCCTCACCGATGAGGGGTATCGGGTGCGGACCGCGCACAGTGGGGAAGAGGCCGTCGCCGAGGTGAAGCGTTCGTCTCCCGACCTTGTGATCCTGGATATCTGGCTCCCAGGGATGGACGGAATGCAGGCCCTTGACGTTCTGAAGGGGATGGTTCCGGAGACCCCGGTGCTCATGATCTCCGGCCACGGGAACATCGAGACGGCGGTCCGGGCCATCAAGATGGGCGCCTACGACTTTATCGAGAAGCCTCCGACGATCGAGCGGACCCTGTTGGCGGTCCGGCACGCCCTGGAGCAAGAGCGCCTTCTGCGCGAGAACCGGGCGTTACGACAGCGCCTCGAGCAGCAGTACGAAATCGTCGGTGAGAGCCCGGCCATCCGGGGGATTCTGAGGCAGGTCCAGTCCGTCGCCCCAAGCCACGGGCGGATCTTGATCCGGGGGGAGAGCGGCACCGGCAAGGAGCTCATCGCCAGGGCCATCCATCAGGCGAGTCTCAGGCGGGAGGAGCCCTTTGTGGAGGTCAACTGTGCCGCCATCCCCGACGAATTGATCGAGAGTGAGCTGTTCGGCCACGAGAAGGGGGCCTTCACCGGAGCCCTGACCACGCGGCGAGGGAAATTTGAGCTCGCCGACGGGGGGACCATCTTTCTTGACGAGGTGGGCGACATGAGTCTCAGGACGCAGGCCAAAGTGCTGCGCGTGCTCCAGGAGCAGGCCTTTGAGCGGGTTGGGGGAACTGAGGCGATCCGGGTGGACGTGCGAGTCATCGCGGCCTCCAACAAGGATCTGGAAGAGGAGACCCACGGCGGCCGGTTCCGGGAGGATCTCTACTACCGGCTCAACGTGATTCCCATCGAGGTCCCGCCGCTCAGGGAGCGCCGGGAGGACATTCCGCTCCTGGCCAGGCACTTCCTGAAGGGGTTCTGCGCGGAGTACGGGAAGCGGGAAAGGAGCCTGGCGGCGGACACGATGGAACTATTCTTGCAACACCCCTGGCCTGGGAACGTTCGGGAGTTGAAAAACGTCGTCGAGCGGTTGGTGATCATGGTGCCTGAAGAGGTTATTTGTCGGTCGGATGCGGAGCCGGCCTTGCAGGCCCGCCCGGGCCGGGAAGAGGAGATCCCCTGCGCCCCGGCGGACTGGCGGAGCGCCTCGCTCCGGGAGGCACGAAACCGGTTCGAGCGGGACTATATCCTGATGCACCTTCAGGAGAACCGGTGGAACGTCACACGGACGGCGGAGCGGCTGAAGATCGAGCGGTCGAACCTCCATCGGAAGCTGAAGGCCTATGGCATCAGGGCTCTTCCCGAAGGGGAGGGGCATTCATGAGGTGGCAGGCCCGTGCGGTTTCTCGACCGAGGTGACGCCGGTCAGCGGCTGGCGGAGACGGTAGCCCAGGAGGACCTCCCGGATCCGGTCGTCTTGGCCATCCCGCGGGGTGGGGTTCCCATTGCAGCCTGCATCGCGGGGGAGCTCGGTTGCGTGTGGGATGTGGTCGTCGTGCGGAAATTGGCCTTTCCATGGAATCCGGAGTTGGGGTTTGGGGCGGTGGCGCTGGACGGGACCACGGTCCACGATGGGAAACTCCTTGATCGGGCTCGGCTGGGTCTGGAGGAGGTTGTGCAGATCAAGCGGGAGGCGCTTCGGGAGGTCCAGCGTCGGGACCGGACCTATCGGGGGGGACGGCCGCTTCTCCCCACGGGGGGCTGTTCGGTCATCCTGACCGATGACGGGCTGGCGTCAGGCTATACCATGTTGGCGGCTGTGGAGTTTGTCAGGAAGTGGAAGCCCGGGTGCGTGGTCGTCGCCTCACCCGTCGCCTCCGGTTCTGCTGTAGGGCTGTTACGGCCGGCGGTGGACCGGTTGGTGACGCTTCACGTGAGCGACGCCTGCAGATTTGCGGTCGCGGGGTTTTATCACACATTCCCCCAGCTGACGGATGAGGAGGTCTTGACGTCCCTTGAGGCCGGTCAGGCCCATGCCTCCGCCGCCCACCAGGGACTCGTGGCGTGAGGCGGCGGGCCAGACGGTAGACAGGTTGGCGGTTGGGGGAGATTGCTCACAGGAGAGGTGATATGGATCGTCCATCGTTGCGGCGGCGCCGTTTTTACGTCCACGGGATCCAGCGGAAGTACATCTTCCTCTCTCTGGTTCCCTTGATCATGTCCTCCTTCCTGATCATCGTCTTCCTCTTCGTCCCTCTCGATGTCCTCCTCTATTCGTCGGCCTCGCCCGCCGCCAAGGAGGCCATCGTGCAGGACCTCCGGGCCCTGGGGTTTCGGATCTGGCCGGCCATCTTTCTCGCCATGCTCGTTTCGGCTTTCCTGAGCGTCTTCGTCACCCACCGCTTTGCCGGTCCCCTCTACCGGTTCCACCAAGTGGTGGACCAGATTGCGGCAGGCGATCTCTCGACCGGGTTCAAGCTGCGGAAGGGAGATGATCTCGTTGAGCTGGAGACGGCGCTGAACCGGGCCATCGAAAGCCTGGCCGTGACCATCCAGGAGGCCCAGCGCCCTCTAGACGACCTCACCGTCCGGCTCGAGACACTCTCAAAGCAGGGGCGGGGAAGCCCTCTCGAGCAGGACCTCACCGCGCTCCTGGAGCGAGCACGGGAGGTGCACAAGGCCCTGGGGCGTCTCAAGATCGCGCAGCAATAGGGAAAGTGACCTCCCTCCCTTGATCGGGATCCCACAATCCTGTACAATTTTATCGTAAAGCCTGCCTGCGGGAAGAGGAGGGGAGATCCTTTTGCCGTTGCCAGTCATCGGGAGGGGCGCGAACGTGACATCCTGCCTCTGTGGTGGTGCCTTGAGCCGCCGGAGCTTCCTGCGAGGGGTGCTCCTGCTGGGCGGGACGATTGTCGGCGGGCTCTTGCGCGGCCTCGGGCCGGCCTGGGCCTTCTCGGTGATCTCCGAGGCCCAAGAGGAGGAAATCGGGAAGCGAGCCCACCCGCAGATCCTAGAGAAGTTCGGCTATTACAAGGATGCGAGCCTTCAGGCCTACGTGAGCCAGGTGGGTCAGCGGGTCTTGCGGCAGGCGGAATCGAGCCCCTTCACGTTTCAGTTCACCATCGTTGACCATCCGATGATCAACGCCTTTGCGGTCCCGGGGGGGTACGTCTATATCACCCGTGGGATGATGGCCGAGCTCAATAACGAGGCAGAGCTGGCGTCGATCCTCGGACACGAGATCGCCCACGTCACTTCCCATCATTCAGCCGAGCAGTTGACCCGCGCCATCGGAGCCCAGGTCTTGACGTTGGGCCTGGCCGTCCTGAGTCCGGGCGGCCGGGAGAACACCCCCGGTTGGCTGGCGCTCTCCAATGAGCTTTTTACCCAGATCCTGCTCGGGTACGGCCGAGAGGCAGAGTTGGAGTCGGACGAGAAGGGTCTCCGGTGGGCCGTCAAGGCGGGCTACGATCCTCAGGGGATGGTGAGCTTCATGCGGACCCTTGAGGTCCGGTATCGCCTGAGCGGCATCGGATACCACGCCCTCCGGGCAACCCATCCGCACACGTTAGAGCGGATGGATCGGGCTCGGGTCATGATCGGGATCCTGACCCCCCAACCGGGCAGAGCCCTTGAGGTGAACGCCGATGACTACAAGGCTCGCCTGGAGGGAATGGCCTACGGTGAGCCCGGCGAGGGGAAGCGCATCCGGATCCTTGCCGCCCAGGAAGGAGAGAACGTAAAGGGGGTGGCTCGGAAACTCTGGGGAACAGAGAACCGGGCCTGGGATCTGGCACTCCTGAACGGGATCCGTGATGAGGACCGCCCCCTGCGCTCCGGTGAAAAGCTCAAGGTGATCTACGATCCCTTCGACGAATCCCCACTACGACCGGAACTGGATATCCATCTTCGTCTCCCGAAGGATCCCTCCCGGACGACCCCGTAGATACGGCCCAGAGATCTGGTGGGACACTCCCCGCCGTCACTCGAGGCCTTTGAGCGTTTCCTGATATTCCTCCGCCATACCCGGATGGTCGAATCGCCGCGCGGCCCGTATCCCCGCCTCGTAGGCCTGGCGTGCCTCTGCCATCCGGCCGAGCGTGGTCAGGGCCTGGGCTAACGTCCGGTAGGCTGCCCCCTCGTCTTCCGCCAAGCTCAGATACGTCTCCATGGCCTGGACACATTCCCGATACTGTCCGGCGTTGAAATACTCATTCCCGAGCATGTAGTAGAGCAAGGCATCTCCGGGATCCTCTTGAATCATCGCTTGCAAGGCCTTCAGGCGACTCATAGATGCTCCCCTTTCCGCGAATATCCTCCATGCGCCCGCCGCCTGCTCCACCCCGGACCGGACCGCCTGGGCTATGGTAGACCGGATCGCCCCCCGAAGGAAGAGGCGGCTCCTCCTGCATGGGCACGGTCACCAGAAAGCCCTCGCCGCTGTATGGCTCGACAATTGCAAAGTGGAGAGACTGGAGACGAATGAGGCGATGGCGAAGCAGGATATCCGGTTCTGTCCGTTCTGTTCCGTGATGCAGTTCGACATGGCAGAGGTGGGGGCCAGCGTCCACTGCGAGGTGTGCGGTATCGAGGTGGCAGCGGAGGAGCTGGTCGAGACCGTCTAAAGCAAACGCACAAAGTGCGTTTACTTTGGAGCAATGGAGCAGTGGAACAATAGAGTGATGTTGGAGGCGCAATGCCCCATTGCGGTCTAATGTTCTATTGCTCGATTGTCACAAGATGAAATGCGTTTGTATTAGTTGGAACGGGGGATCGGGTGTCCTCCGCCGTGCATTCGCAAGAAAAAGAATGGCCCCGCCGGAGCGGGGCCATTCCAAGGAAAACGAGGCAACTACACCTTGGTCACATTGGCGGCCTGCTTGCCCTTGGGGCCGTCGACGATGTCGAATTCCACAGTCTGGCCTTCTGTGAGTGATCGGAACCCGCTCCCGGCAATGGCACTGTAGTGGACGAAGACGTCATCGCCGTCGGAACGCTCAATGAAGCCGTACCCCTTGGCGTCATTGAACCACTTCACCTTGCCCGTTACGCGCACCTCCATCCCTCCTTTCCCTCCGAGATTCCAGGCGTGGCAGCCCTGCGTCGCGCAAGGGCGCCAGGGCAGAAAAAAACCGCGAGGGTCCTGGATCTTCCCCCGCGGTCAGGCGAATCGAGGTGACAAGCCAGACCGAGACGAATGGTGCTGCAGTCAATAGACCACCGATGTCGAGCGATGTCGAGCAACGTTCCAGGTCCCTGTCCTGCGAAAAACAGGCGGAAATCTACGGAATTTCCCGCATGCTGTCAAGTCTTTTTTCATGCGACTCGTATTGACTTTCGTAGATCGGTCCGTTAGTCTTTGATTTTGTATCGGTGACGAAGGCACGATCGTCGAGAAGAAAGGGGAAGTCATGAAGGTCCGCAAGGCGGTGTTTCCGGTCGCGGGCCTCGGGACCCGATTCCTGCCGGCCACGAAGGCGCAGCCCAAAGAGATGCTCCCTATCGTCGATAAGCCGGCGATCCAATACGCGGTCGAGGAGGCGCTGGCGGCCGGCATCGAGACCATCATCATGGTCACCGGCCGGGGGAAGGATGCTATTGAGAATCACTTTGACCGCTCGGTGGAGCTTGAGCAGGTCCTGGGGGCCCAGGGAAAGGCGGACCTCCTCCGCGAGGTGCAACGGATCCCGGAGCTCGCCGCGTTCTGTTACATCCGCCAGAAGGCACCGCTCGGTCTCGGCCACGCCGTGCTGGTGACGAAGGACCTGGTCGGCGAGGAGCCCTTTGCCGTCCTGCTCGCGGATGACCTGATCGATGCTCGGGTCCCGGGCATTCAGCAGATCCTCGAGGTCTTCGACCGGTATCGCGCCTCCGTGCTGGCCGTGTCTCCCGTCTCTCGCGAGGAGCTGAACAGCTACGGGATCATTGCCGGGCGGGAGGTCGCAGCCGGGGTCTACCAGGTGACCGATCTCGTGGAGAAGCCCGCTCCCCAGGACGCCCCCTCCAACTTGGGCATCGTGGGGCGCTATGTGCTTACCCCGCAGATCTTTGAAGCGCTCGAGCAGACGCCGTCCGATGCGCGGGGAGAAGTCCAACTGACCCACGCCCTCAAGGGGCTCTTGCGGCGCCAGAAGGTGTATGCGGTCGAGCTCAAGGGTCGGCGGTACGATACAGGGAGCAAGTTGGGGTTTCTGCAGGCCACGGTGGAGTTGGCACTCAAGCGGTCGGACATCGGAGAGGCCTTTCGGGCGTATCTCAGAGGGTTGAAATTGGCCCCAGGGGCTCGGAGGCCAGTGGTCGACAGGGCGAGGCGGACCGCACAGAAAAAGCGGTAGACGCCGAAGCGGGAGGTCGCGTTGGTGAAACGCATCAAAGAGAGCAAGGGCGTGGCGGACATAGCAGCCGAGGGGCAGGGGTTGGTGGGGTCGGAGCGGAAGATACCCGAGACGGTCCCCGTGCTTCCGGTGCGGGACATGGTGGTGTATCCATTTATGATCCTCCCCCTCTACGTGGGGCGGGAGAAGTCCATTCGGGCGGTCGAGGGGGCCCTGAGTCGGGATCGTCTCATCCTCCTGGTGGCCCAGAAGGATGCCGAGGTGGAGGATCCCAATTCCCAGGAGATCTATCCGGTCGGCACGGTCACCATGATCATGCGGGTCCTTAAGATGCCCGATGGTCGGGTGAAGATCCTCGTCCAGGGGCTTGCCCGGACCAGGATCCTGGAGTTCCTTCGGAAGGAACCGTACTTTGAGGCCCGGATTGCGGAAATCCTCGATGATGAGGTGCCGACGATGGGGGTGGAACTGGAGGCGCTGATCCGCACCGTCAAGGAGCAGGTCTCGCGCAGCGCCTCTGTGGGCAAGCAGATATCTCCCGACATCCTGGTGATTATCAATAACCTGGACCACCCCGGACGGCTCGCTGATCTGGTCGCCTCGCATCTGGACCTCAAGGTGGAACAGGCGGTGGAGATTCTCGAGATCACCAGTCCGGAGGAGCGCCTGCGGCGGATCAGCGACTTCCTCCGGAAGGAGATCGAACTCCTGGAGGTGCAACAGCGCATCCAGAGCCAGGCCAAGGAGGAGATAGATAAGACGCAGCGGGAGTACTATCTCCGGGAGCAGCTCCGGGCCATTCAGAAGGAGTTGGGGGAAACCGACGAGCGGCAGCAAGAGATCGACGAGTTCTCGGCGAAGATCGAGAAGGCCAAAATGCCCTCCCCGGTCGCCGCAGAGGCCAAGACGCAACTGAATCGCCTCGCGCGGATGCATCCGGATGCCGCAGAGGCGTCTGTGGTTCGGACGTACCTCGAGTGGCTCATCGAGCTGCCCTGGAGCAAGCAGACGCGGGATAAGATCGATATCGAGCGGGCGCGGAAGATCCTGGACGAGGACCACTACAACCTGGAGAAGGTCAAGGAGCGGATCCTGGAGTACCTGGCGGTCCGCAAGCTTAAGAAAAATAAGATGAAGGGTCCCATCCTCTGCTTTGTGGGGCCGCCGGGGGTCGGCAAGACCTCTCTGGGGCGCTCCATCGCCCGGGCGCTCGGCCGGAAGTTCGTGCGGATTTCGCTCGGCGGGGTCCGGGATGAGGCGGAGATCCGGGGCCACCGGCGGACATACATTGGGGCCCTCCCCGGCAAGATCGTTCAGGGGATCAAGACCGCCGGGACCAACAACCCCGTCTTCATGATGGATGAGGTCGATAAGGTCGGGGCGGACTTCCGGGGCGATCCTTCGGCGGCTCTGCTCGAGGTGCTGGATCCGGAACAGAATGTGGCCTTCACCGACCATTACCTGGGGGTGGCCTTCGACCTCTCGAAGGTCATGTTCATTACGACGGCCAACATGGCTGACCCGATCCTTCCCGCCCTGAAGGATCGCATGGAGACCATCGAGATCTCCGGATACACGGAGGAGGAGAAGCTCCACATTGCCCGACGGTATCTCATTCCGCGGCAGCTCAAGGAGCACGGGATCACCGAGGGGCAACTGCAGCTCACGGACGAAGGCGTGCTCAAGATCATCCGGGGCTACACGCGGGAGGCGGGACTCAGGAATCTGGAGCGGGAGATTGCCACCGTCTGTCGGAAGGTGGCCAAAGAGGTGGCTGCGGGGAGGACGGAACCCTTCCGGGTGACCGCCCAGAATCTCCATCGATTCTTGAAGGCCCCCCGGTATCTCCCCGAGCCCGAGCAGGAACAGGATGAGGTGGGTGTCGGGACGGGCCTCGCCTGGACCCAGGCTGGCGGGGACATCATGTACGTCGAGGCGACGGTGATGAAGGGAAAGGGCCAACTCTTGCTGACGGGGCATCTGGGTGAGGTGATGAAGGAATCGGCCCAGGCGGCCTTGAGCTACGCCAGGGCTCGCGCCCCGGAGCTCAGGGTCAAGGAGGACCTGTTCTCCAAGGTGGATATCCATATCCACGTGCCTGCGGGGGCCATCCCGAAGGACGGACCCTCGGCCGGGATCACCATGGCGACCGCACTGATCTCCGCCCTGACCCGGGTTGCGGTCAAGAGGAGCGTGGCCATGACGGGCGAGGTGACATTGCGGGGGAAGGTCTTGCCGGTCGGCGGGGTCAAGGAGAAGGTTCTGGCTGCCCGCCGGGGCGGCATCACCACCGTGCTCCTCCCGCAGAAGAACGACAAGGATGTCAAGGAGCTGCCCAAGACGATCCGCCGCGGGATGCACTTTGTCTTTGTGGAGCACATGGATCAGGTCCTCGCGGCGGCCCTGGTCAGGCCGGTCAAGGAGAAAGGCCAGGTCGGGATCGCCGCGGCGAAACGGCCGACCCCGGCCATGACGGTCCACTAAAGTAAACGCACTACGTGCGTTTACTTTAGAGCAATGGAGCAGTGGAACAATAGAGCAATTGTGTAGGCGAAATGCCCCATTGCGGTCTAATGGTCTAATGCTCCATTGTCACAAGATGAAATGCGTTTGTAATAGTGCCGTTCCAGACCCACAGACAGAATAGATTGGAGGGTGCCCGGTTTGCCGGAAAACGAATGGGTGCGGATCATCCCCCTCGGTGGCCTCGGGGAGATCGGGATGAACATGTTTGTGGTCGAGACGACGGACGATATAGTCGTCATCGACGCCGGGCTGATGTTCCCCGAGGAGGAGATGCTGGGGATTGATCTGGTGATCCCGGACTTCAGCTACCTGCTGGAGCACCGCGAAAAGGTTCGCGGACTCATCCTCACCCACGGCCACGAGGACCACACCGGATCGCTCCCCTTCCTCCTCAAGGAGCTCCCCATCCCCGTCTACGGGACCCGCCTTTCCCTCGCCCTGGCGGCCGAGAAGATTCACGAGCAGGGTCTCGACGCCGACCTGCGGCAGGTCGCGCCGCGGGAGTCCTTCCGCTTGGGAGGCCTGCAGGCGGAGTGCATGCGGGTCTGCCACAGCATCCCCGACGGGGTGGGGGTGGCCCTGGAGACGCCAGCAGGCCTCATCATCCACGCCGGGGATTTCAAGTTTGATCCCACCCCGGTGGATGGGAAGCTCACCGACTATCACAAATTCGCCGAACTAGGAGACCGTGGGGTGTTGGTTCTCCTCTCCGATTCGACGAATGCCCTTCGGCCTGGCTTCACGCCCTCGGAGCGGACGGTGGGGCAGGCCCTGGAGGAGATCTTTCGAGCGGCGAGACGGCGGATCGTCGTCGCCTGCTTTGCCAGCCACATCCATCGCATCCAGCAGGTCCTGGACGTTGCCGCCGGGATGGGGAGAAAGGTGGCCGTCCACGGTAAGAGCATGATCGCCAACACCCGGATTGGGGCCGATATGGGGTATCTGAAGATCCCGCCCGGCGTCTTGGTGCGGCTCGACGAGCTGAGACACGTGTCCCCGGCCGAGACGGTGATCATCGCGACCGGGTCCCAGGGCGAGCCCCTCTCCGCCATTGCACGGATCGCGGCGGGGGAGCACAAACAAATTGAAATCACCCCCGGAGACACGGTGGTCTTCTCCGCCAGGGTGATCCCGGGAAACGAGCGATCGATTGCGCGGACTATCAACCAGCTCCTCAGGCGGGGGGCAGAGGTGGTCACGGAGGAGCTGGCCCCCGTGCACGTGTCGGGTCACCCGTGTCAAGAGGAGCTCAAGTTGATGCTGAACCTCACCCGCCCGAAGTTCTTCCTCCCGATCCACGGCGAGTACCGGCATCGCCACCACCATGCGCGTCTCGCCGCGGCAGTAGGGATTGATCCGGAGCACATCTATCTGGCCGAGAACGGCGATATCCTCGAATTTACTCCCGACAAGGGGGGGATCGTTGGCAAGGTCGCCGGGGGTCGAGTCTTTGTGGATGGGAAGGGCGTCGGGGATGTGGGAGATGCCGTTCTCCGGGAGCGACAGCATCTGGCGAGGGATGGGATGGTGGTGGTGGTGGTGGGGCTGCATCGGGAAACGCGGGCCGTGGTCGCCGGTCCAGAGATCATCTCTCGAGGCTTCGTGCATCTCCAGGATCAGGACGCCCTCTGTGACGCGGCCAGACGGGTGGTGACGGAGGTGCTGACAGGGGGTCCGGGGGAGGAACGGGGGGATGTGGCCCTGCTGAAGGAGGACGTCAAGGTGGCGCTTAGAAAGTTCATTCAGAAGACCTTTGATCGCCGACCCATGATCCTGCCGGTCATCGTCGAGATGGAGGGGGATGCCGGTGCCTAATGGGCCGTTCTTGGAGGGGCCTGCGCAGTTGTGCTAGGCTTATGGCCATGACTGTGTCGGGAGACGGTCACCGGTGAAGGGTGCACGAGGGAGTATGAGGCTCGCCGCGGTGTTGTCCACGATCTTTCGCCATCCGAAGGCGAGAGAGGTCATCGGCCTTCTCGTGACGGCCTCTGCCCTCCTGTTGCTGGTCAGCCTGGTCTCCTTCAGTCCGCACGATCCCTCCTTTTTCCACTATGTCTCCCGCGAGGAGGCCCCGCGCAACTTCGGGGGTTTGGTGGGGGCCCACGTGGCCGGAGATCTCCTGGGGATCGTGGGGATTGCCGCGTTCCTGTTCCCACCGGCCCTCTTCTGGCTTGGCTTTACCCTCATTGTTGGAGGGAACCGGGAGCCCCGGGCCGTCGAGGTCGTCGGCTTCTTCTGTCTCTTCATCTCCACCTGCCTCCTGTTCAGCCTGCTCCAGCACCAGGGAATTGTCACTTCGTTTCGGGGGGGGCAGCCCGGGGGGTTCCTGGGCGCGCTCCTCTTCCACGTGCTCCGTCCCGCCCTGGGTCCCTTCGGTCTGTACCTGGCGACCCTGACCGGGATGCTTCTTTGTGTGATCCTGATCTCGCAGGGTTCCTTTGTCGGGCTCATCCGTTCTCTCCGGGAAATCGTGGCGTGGCTGGGTTCGGGCCTCGCCGGGGTTTTCCAGTCTGCCCGGAGAGCGATCCCGACAGCACCCTTGCCGGAGGGCCAGGTCGGTCGGCGTGAAAGACCACGCCGCGAGCGCCCGTCCCGGATCGCCCCGCCGGAGACGCCCCAGGATAGTGCCGGCGAGGCACCGGGGACGACTCGGCGGGTCGCTCGGGAGATGGGAGAACATGAGCTGCCCCCCCTCTCCCTGCTCGACGCTGCAGGCCCGCCCTCTTCCAGACCCTTGGATCACGAGCGGGACGAGAACAAGAAAATCCTCGAGAAGACCCTGCGCGATTTTGGGGTTGAAGGGCGGGTGAGCGAGACCCAATCGGGACCGGTGATCACCCGCTACGAGATTGAACCCGCGCCCGGGATCAAGGTCAACCGGATCGTGAGTTTGGCGGATGACCTGGCCCTCAGCCTGAAGGCCTTGAGCGTTCGCATCGTCGCTCCGATACCCGGAAAGGCTGCGGTCGGGGTGGAGATTCCCAACAAGAATCGCGCGGTCGTCCCCCTCAGGGATGTCCTCGCCTCTGAGGCGTTTGAAAAATGTCGGTCCCCGCTGCCAATCGCGCTGGGCAAAGACACCGCCGGCGATCCGTATGTGGCGGACCTCCAGCAGATGCCGCACCTGCTGATTGCGGGAGCCACCGGCAGCGGCAAGAGTGTCTGTATCCACAGCATCATTCTCGGTTTCCTCTACCGTTCCGCGCCGGAGGCGTTGCGGCTGCTCTTGATCGATCCCAAACGGGTCGAACTCTCCGTCTACAACCATATTCCCCATCTGGTCGACGATCCGTTGGTGGCCGGGACGAACGGAGGGGACCAGGCGTGGCAGGTCATCACGGACGCCCGGCAGGCCGCCAAGTGTCTGCAGATGGTCGTGAAGCATATGGAGGGGCGGTACAAGCTTTTCGCGGAGGTCGGCGCGCGCTCGCTCGAGGCCTACAACACGGCGCGGTCTATGGAGAAGCCCCGCCTCGCGCATCTGGTGGTGGTCATCGATGAGCTCGCGGATCTGATCTTCTCGGAATCGTCGTTGGTGGAAAATAGTATCGCCCGGTTGGCCCAGATGGCGCGGGCGGTGGGGATCCATCTCGTGGTGGCGACCCAGCGGCCGTCCGTGGACGTGATCACGGGCGTCATCAAGGCCAATTTCCCCGCCAGGATTTCCTTTCAGGTCTCCTCGAAGGTCGATTCGCGCACGATCCTGGACACGAACGGCGCGGAGCAGTTGCTGGGCGGCGGTGACATGCTCTTCCTGCCTCCGGTGAGCTCGAAGCCGACCCGGATTCACGGGTGCTACGTGTCGGATCAGGAGATCGCCCGCGTGGTCGAATCCTTGAAGGCGAAGAATGTCTTCGAACCCTTTCCATGGGCGCTCCAGGTCGCTGAGGACACGCAGAGCGACGGCGGAGAGATCGCTGATGAAGACGAAACCCTCTATCGCGAGGCCGAACGGATTGTGCGCCAGACAGGACAGCCGTCGATCTCGCTGCTTCAGAGGCGACTCCGAATTGGTTTTAACAGGGCGGGCCGTATGATTGACCGCATGGAACGCGAAGGGATCGTCAGTCATCCCGATGCGAGAGGACACCGGGTGGTCCTCAAGCCGTGGTCGGCCGGGGTGTGAAGACGGTGATCCCCGTGGGTGGCGAGCGCCATGAAGAGTGGTCGATGGTTTCTGGCCTTGAGTCTCCTGGCCGTCGGATTGACCCCTCCGGGACAGGGGGTGGTTGAGCGGATTCAGGGCTTTTATGAGGGGACCCGGGCGCTGAAGGGCCAGTTTTCGCAACGGGTCGAGTTGGCGATGGGACAGGTAGAGGAGGCCCGGGGGGCCTTCTACCTCAAACGCCCCGGGATGATGCGTTGGGAATATGAACAGCCCGAGCGGCGCTTGCTGGTGACCAACGGGAACACCCTGTGGGCGTACACCCCCACGGATCGGCAGGTCATTGTCCAGGATCTGAAAACAGCGGTGAGCTCCATCCCCTTTGACTTCCTGGTGGGGGCGGGGCGATTGACCGACCAGTTCGTGCTGCGCCAGGTCAATCTTCAGGGAGATTCCTACCGCCTGGTTCTGATCCCGCGCCGGGCTGATCCGCACCTCAGTCAGATGGAGATGGAGGTCGATGAGGCCACCCTGTACATCCGGTCCCTGACGATTCAGGATCCCTATGAGAATCGGACGGTCATGCGCTTCTCTCATGTCGAGGTGACCAAAGATCTCCCGGCCGATCTCTTCTCTTTTGTCCCGCCACCCGGGGTCAAGGTTCTCCGGGCAGAGGAGCTTTTCCCCCGCTAAGGCGTTGCCAGAGAGGTGATACGCAGAACGAGGGAAACAACTCCCCGTCGGTATCTGGGCATGGTCTTTGCAAACCGCCAAACAAGGCCTGCCTCGCCTCCCCCCTAGAGCTCGATGACGTGGGGATGAGGGATATGCCGAGGGAGTCCGATCGACAGATAGGGCAGGCTCTCGACGAGGCGGACCAGAAACTCCAATTGATCTATTGAGTGAGTCCCTGAAGGGTATGGAGCAGCACGGGAAATCCAGAAGACCCCTGGATGTCTCGCAAGAGAAGCGGAAACCTGCGGACGGCCCCGGTATCCGGGAGCTGAGCCTCTTGAACGCCGTTGCCGAGGCCGTCGGCCGGTCGTTGAACCAGGAGGAGGTGCTCCGGGCGGCCCTGGAGAAGATCGTAGAGTTGGAGGAGGTGCGCTCCGCCTATGTCCTCCTGAAAGATCTGGAGGAAGGGGGGATGAAGATCGTCGGAGATGAGGCAGCTGCCGGCCGGGGTGCGACGCCGACTGCTGTCGAGGCGGAGATCCTCCAGGAGGGTGTCCCCCGCTGCTACCCCGATGTCTCGCACGCCCCCGAGCTCACGCCGATACCCATCCCTGCGGGGGCCGGCTCCTTTCTGATCATTCCTCTGCCGGGCACCGTGGGGATCGCGGGGGTCTTGGGGGTCTTTAGTCGCCTTCCCACCCGGTTCGACGAGGCGGCGGTGCGACTCTTCACCGCGGTGGGCCACCATCTCACCAGGGCATTGACCAACGCCGCGCTCTATACCAGCCTGAGGCGGCAGCTGAGCCAGACCCAAACCCTTTCGCCGATAAGGGCCCCGGCGGTCGCTGCCCCGGTCAGAGATCAGGGCATGTGGGGCATCATCAAGCGGTTCCTCGAGACGATGCAGGTGGACCGGTGCGCCATCACCCTCGCGGCACCGGGAGAGACGACAGCCCATCTAATCGCCGGATATGACCAGTCGAAAGAGAATCCCTGGGTTCAAGGAATCTACTTGTCCTTGGACCGGTACCCGGAGATCCGGCGGGTCCTCGAGACGCGGCAGCCTCTCGTCGTCCCCGATGTGGCGGCGGAACCGGTGCTTTCCGATATCCGTGATCTCCTCCTCTCTCTCCCGATCCGTTCAATGCTGGTCGTCCCACTCATCAAGCAGAATCAGGGCATCGGGGTGGTGAGCTTGAGTAGTCGGGGGCCGGCGCGGGCCTTTACGCGCGACGAGATCGAGTTCTGCCAAACCTTGGCGAACCAGGCGGCCCTCGCCATTGAGAAGAGCACCCTCTTTCAAGAGATCCAGGAGCGGGCCAATAAACTGCAGGCCCTCATTCATCTGACGAAGCTGATGACCGCCTCCCTAAACCTCCACGAGGTCTATGACTTCGCGGTGAAGGCGGCGGCGGAGTTTCTCGAGGTTCCCGGGGTCTGGCTGTTGGTGGCAGACGACGAGGCACGCGAGGTCAAGGTGGAGGCGAGTCACGGCCTGCAGGAGTTTGCCGGATTGATAGGGGACCGGATCCCGTACACGAGTGGGGTCGTTGGAAGGATCATGGAGCGGGGAGAGCCCCAGTACATCGCCGATGTGAGGCAGGAATCGCGTTGGCCGAGCAAGCGCTTCTTGGACCAGGCGGGCATCATCTCCTTCGCGGGCATTCCCCTGTTGAGCGAGGGTCGTGTCCTCGGGGTCCTCGCCATCTTCACGAGACAGCGACGACTCTTCAGCCCGGATGAACGGGCGTTGATGAGTGCCCTTGCCAGCCAGGCGGCCATCGCCGTTGCCAACGCCAGGGCGTACCAACAGATCCAGCGGTACGCGTCGACGGTGGCGGAGTTGTACGAGGCCGCCACTCAGGTCAGCGGGTCCCTGGACCTGGACGAGACGCTTCAGAAGATTGCTCGGGGCGCGGCGGCTTCGACCGACGCCGCCTCCAGCACGATCATCCTGTTCGACGAGTGGGGCGAAATCACTCACGTGGTCGACTGGGAGGTGGGAGAGATCGAGGTGCGGAAGTCGGGCGTCTCGCGCCAAGTCTGGGAGACCTGTCGGCCCGTCGTCCTTCCCGATTTCGGGGCGGTCCCGGCTGGCACGGTGAATCCCCGACTGCTGGCGTTGGGGCGGAGGGCGGCGGTCTGTCTCCCCCTGCAGGTGCGGGAGCGGGTTCGCGGGGTCATGTGGGTGCACTACAATGAACCCCGCCGGGTCGCCGAAGAGGATCTCCACCTCCTCGCCTCTTTCGCGAACCAGGCGGCCATCGCTATCGAGAACGCTCGCCTGTTTGCGGAGACGCGGCGGCTCGCCAACACCGATGCCTTGACGGGACTCTACAATCACCGCTACTTCTACCACCTCCTCGATGCGGAAATGAAGCGGGCTCGTCGGTACGGCCGCGCCCTTTCCCTGATCATGATCGATATCGATCACTTCAAGCAGTACAATGATCGCTACGGGCATCTGGCGGGCGATGAGGCCTTGCGCTGCTTGGCCCAGGTCCTCCGGAAGAATTCCCGTCGGGTGGATTCGGCTGCTCGGTATGGCGGAGAGGAGTTCGCCATCATCCTGCCGGAGACCGAACTCAGCCAGGCCGCGGTGCAAGCCGAGCGCATGCGCACGGCGGCCGTGGAACAGCCGTGGCCTGAAGGTCATCTCACGATCAGTGCCGGGGCGGCTGCCCTCACATCGACTATGTCCAAGGTAGAAGATTTGGTCCGGGAGGCGGATCGAGCCCTCTATCAAGCCAAGGCGGCCGGGCGGAACCAAGTGTGCCTGAGCCCGCCCCATTCCCCGTGACACCGTTGACAGACTAGGCCCCTGGGTCTACTCTCACACCGTGAGCACCCATCCCCTTTCCCACACGCTCGTGGTGGCGATCGCGACCGGGGGCTACGTGGGCACCGTGTCTCGGGCCCCGGGAACGCTCGGGAGCCTCCTCGGGCTGGTGCTTCTCTGGCCCTTGGGCGCCGGAATGGCCCAGGCCCTGGCGACCGCTTTCCTCATCGGGGCCGGGATCGTGATTGCCGGTCGGGCGGCGCGGATCATGGGGGTCCGGGATCCCCCAGCTGTCATTATCGATGAGGTCGCCGGCATCGCGGTGGCGACCGCCCTCCTTCCCTCTCGGCTGCTGGAGCGCACCGTGGCCTTTGTGCTCTTTCGCCTCTTCGACGTCACCAAGCCCTTCCCCGCCCGGCAGGCGGAGCGTCTTGCGGGAGGGCTGGGGATCGTCGGCGATGATCTGGTGGCCGGACTCTATGCCAACCTCGTTGTCCAGGTGTGGCTGCTCTTCTCATGAAGGCCAAGAATGCAGAGATCGTCGGCATCGGGACCGAGCTCCTCCAGGGGGGGCTTGAGGACACCAACGGTCGCTTTCTCGCGGAGGCGCTCCACGGGATCAGTATCGAGGTCGTATACCGGACGACGGTTGGGGACGACCGGCAACGGATCCGTGAAGTGCTGCGACAAGCCCTCGATCGCGCTGCCGTCGTCGTGGCAACTGGCGGGCTGGGCCCGACCGAGGATGATCGCACCCTGGGTGCGCTGGCGGATGTCACCGGCAGGCCCCTGATCCTCCACGGGGAGACCCTGAAACGGATTGAGGAGCGATTCGCCCGCCGGCGGGTCGTGATGCCGGAATCCGTCAGGCGGCAGGCCATGGTCCCGGAGGGCGTCCTCGTCTTGCCGAACCGGCATGGGACGGCCCCGGGTCTGGTGTGGCAGGAGGACAGGCGCCTCCTCGTCGTCCTGCCCGGCCCGCCGCGCGAGATGCGGCCACTCTTCAACGAGCAGGTCTTGCCGATCCTTCTCAGGAGGACCGGGCGCGGCCGCCGGATCCGCACCCGGACCATCAAGGTCTGCGGACTCCTCGAATCGCAAGTGGAAGAGCGGATCATCGATCTGCTCCGTGCCGACCCTGGGACCGTCGGCCTTCTCGCGCGTCTGGGGGAGATCCACGCGCGGGTCACGGTATCCGGACCGGCCGGGCGGGTGGTGTCTCAGCTTGACGCATGGGAGCGAAAACTTCGGGACCGGTTGGGCGATGCGGTCTTTGGGGTCGATGACGAGCGTCTGGAGGAGGTGGTGGGACGCCTTCTCCGCCTCCAGGGGAAAACCGTGGCGGTGGCCGAGTCGTGCACCGGCGGTCTCATTGTCCATCGGATCACCAACGTTCCCGGCAGCTCCGAGTATTTCGAGCGAGGGATCGTTGCATATAGCAACCGGGCCAAGGAGGAATTGCTCCAGGTGCCCTCCTCTCTCATCGAGCAACACGGGGCGGTGAGTCCAGAGGCGGCGTGTGCCATGGCGGCCGGGGTTCGGCGCCTCGCCAGGGCCGATCTGGGCCTGGGGGTTACCGGGATTGCGGGTCCAGGGGGCGGTACCAAAGCCAAGCCGGTGGGGCTCACATACATTGCCCTCGCCGACCCGCAGGGGGAGGAGTGGTGTGAGCACCGGTTTCGGTTCGCCCGGGAGGAGAACAAGCTCTGGGGTTCGCAGATGGCCCTGGAGATGCTGCGAAGATCCCTGCTCAAGGCGACCGTAAAGATGTGAAACGGTCGGCGCCGCTTCGCATGCCACGCTCATGAGACTGTTTGTCGCCGTCAACGTCGATCCCGCCCTGCAAGCTCCCCTGGCAGCGGTCCAGGCGAACCTCAAGACAACGGCGGCGCCGGTGAGCTGGGTCAAGCCGGAGAACCTTCATTTCACCCTCAAGTTCCTGGGAGAAGTGCCTGAGCTGCGCCTTCCGGCCCTCCAGGAGACCTTTCGCTCCTCCGTGGCGGGTATAGACCGCTTCACCCTGTCGCTCGCCGGTCTCGGGACCTTTCCGCCGAGGGGAAGGCCTCGCGTGGTCTGGGTCGGGGTGGCGCAGGGGGTCGAGGAGATGAGGCGGTTGCAAGGGCGAATCGACGACACCCTCCTTCCCCTCGGCTTCGGTCGGGAGGCGCGGCCCTTTCAGCCCCATCTCACCCTGGGTCGCGTCAGGGATGTTGGGCGGCTCGATGCACTGCTCACATATCTCCGCGGTGCGGAGATCGGGCAGGTGGGACAGATGCAGGTCCGGTGTGTGGACCTCATGCGGAGTAAGCT
This sequence comes from candidate division NC10 bacterium CSP1-5, assembly GCA_001443495.1. Taxonomy (GTDB): domain Bacteria; phylum Methylomirabilota; class Methylomirabilia; order Methylomirabilales; family CSP1-5; genus CSP1-5. The sequence goes on from LDXR01000006.1 coordinate 56,675, forward strand.
GCACCCGGCTGGGGCCGTCTACACGCGGGTCGAGTCGGTTCCATTGTCGGAGGAGATATGATGTCCGGCCCGAGGGGGACGGAAGACCTCAGGAAGGCGGCCGGGGAGATCTTCCAGGCAGCGCTTGATGCGGCCAATCCGCGGATTGCGATTCATCGCCATGTCCGTCGGGAGGGGGAGAGGCTGCTGGCGAATGGAGCGGTGTACGATCTCAGCCGGGGAAGGGTGTATGTCGTCGGCGCGGGGAAGGCCTGTGCCGCGATGGCGGCCGCCGTGGAGGAGGTCCTCGGGGATCGGATTCGCGACGGGGTGGTGGTGGTGAAGGATGGGTACGCCATTCCCCTGCGGCGTATCCGGGTCACCCAGGCGGGCCATCCCGTCCCCGATGCGCGCGGGGCGGAGGGGACCTCGGCCATCCTCGCGCTGCTCACCGAGACCGGACCGGAGGACCTGGTGATCGTCCTCATCTCGGGCGGTGGCTCGGCCCTGCTTCCTGCCCCCGTCGCGGGGATCGACCTTATCGATAAGCAGACGATGACCCGCGTGCTGCTCGCCTGCGGTGCGACTATTGAAGAGATCAACGCCGTCAGGAAACATTGCTCGCGGATCAAGGGTGGGCAGATGGCGAGGGCGCTCTTCCCGGCCCGCTCCCTCACCCTGATCCTCTCCGATGTGATCGGCGATCCGGTCGATGCGATCGCCTCCGGCCCGACCGTGCCGGACACGACGACCTATGGGGAGGCGCTGGAGGTCCTTCGCCGGTACCGCATCGAGGACCGCATCCCGGTGAGCATTCTGCGGCATCTCGAGCGGGGCGCGAGAGGCGAGATTCCGGAGACGCCCAAGGCCGGCGACCCATGCTTCGCGACGGCGCATCATCGCATCGTCGGGAACAACCTCCAGTCGCTCTTGGCGGCCCGCGATCGGGCAGCGCGACTGGGATTTCAGGCCCTCATTCTGACGACGGAGCTCAAAGGGGAGAGTCGGGAGGTGGCCAAGGTGTTGACCGCCCTGCTGCTGGAGATGCGCCGATCCGGTCACCCCGTGTCGCCGCCCGCCTGTCTCCTCCTCGGCGGAGAGACCACGGTGACGGTCCGCGGGAAAGGAAAGGGGGGCCGTAGTCAAGAGCTCGTGCTGGCGGGTGCCATCGCCATCGCCGGTGGGCGGGACCTGGTCATCTGGAGCGCCGGGACCGATGGGACCGACGGACCGACCGACGCAGCGGGGGCAGTCGCGGATGGTGACACCTGGGCTCGGGCGAAAGAGGTCGGGCTCGATCCCCTGCGCGCCCTCGAGGAGAATGACGCCTATCACTTTTTCGAAGGACTCGGCGATCTGATCAAGACCGGCCCAACCCTGACCAACGTCATGGACATCCTCCTCCTCCTGGCCGGCTGAGCGAAACTCTCGAGGAAATTGCTTGTTGACGCAGGAAATACCATCATATAGTTTAGAGCTTTATGCGAGGCCTCTCCCATAGGGCGCACCGATGTTTCAGCGCTTGACCGACCGGCTTCAGGCAATATTCAAGAGGCTTCGCGGCCACGGGAAGCTCACCGAAGATGAGATTAACACTGCGCTGCGGGAGATCCGTCTCGCCCTGCTCGAGGCGGATGTCCACTACGGCGTGGCGAAGGACTTTCTGAATCGGGTCCGGGAGCGGGCCATTGGCCGCGAGGTCCTTCAGTCGCTCACCCCGGGGCAGCAGGTCGTCAAGATCGTCTTTGAGGAGCTGACCCTGCTCTTGGGCGGGCAGGGGACCGGCTTGGCCTCCGCGCCCCACCCGCCGTCGGTGGTGCTGCTGGTCGGGCTTCAGGGGTCCGGGAAGACCACCACGGCGGGGAAGCTGGCCACGCTCCTCAAGGGCCAGGGGCGGACGCCTCTTCTCGTCGCGGCGGATACGCGTCGGCCCGCAGCAGCATCGCAACTTCAAGTGGTCGCGGGAAAGATCGGGGTCGAGGTCTTTACCGATCCTCACGCCTCACCCCCGGACATGTGTCAGGAAGCGGTCCGATACGCCCGAGGGAGGGGCCTCGACCCGGTTCTCGTGGACACCCAAGGGAGGCTACACATTGATGATGGCCTCATGGCAGAACTCCGGGCCGTCACGGAGGCGGTCCGTCCGGGTGAGACCCTCCTGGTGTTGGATGCCATGACCGGTCAGGACGCCCTGGGCGTCGCCACCACATTTCATCGGCGTGTGACCCTCAGCGGTGTGATCCTCACCAAGCTGGATGGGGATGCCCGAGGAGGGGCGGCCCTCTCTGTTCGGGCCGTGACGGGATGTCCCATCAAGTTCATCGGCGTCGGAGAGAAGCTGGACGCGCTCGAGCCGTTTCATCCAGAACGAATGGCCTCGCGGATCCTCGGGATGGGCGATGTCCTGTCCCTGGTGGAGCGGGCAGAGGCCGCGGTGGATCGGGTGCGGGCTGAGGAGCTGGCGCGAAAGATCCAGCGGGATGCGTATACGCTCGAGGACTTTCGCGAACAGCTCGTCCAGATGCGAGGGATGGGGTCGATCGAGGAGATCCTGGGGATGCTCCCGGGCTTCCCCGCGGGGATGGGCGGCCTGCAGACGGACGGCAGGGCGTTCACCCGGATGGAGGCCATTCTGAATTCCATGACCCGGGAGGAACAGCGCAACCCGGCGATCCTGAATGGGAGCCGGCGTCAGCGCATTGCCAAGGGGTCCGGGACATCGGTGGCGGAGGTGAACCAGCTTTTGCGGCAGTTTCAACAGACCCAGCGACTGATGCGACAGGTGCTCCAGGCGGGGAAAAAGAGGAAGGGACCGGGCATATTCCCTCTGGGGTAGGGTCGGATCCATAGGCTGGGAAAGGGAGGTGGTCGGATGGCCGTACGGCTCAGGTTGAAGCGGATCGGAACCAACAAGCGGCCCATCTTTCGGATTGTGGTGGCGGATGTTCGAACCCCACGGGATGGCCGCGTCATCGAGAGCATCGGGGTCTACAATCCTCTCCAGAAGTCCGCAGCACTGACCCTTGATGAGGAGAAGGCCCTCTCCTGGCTGCAGAGGGGTGCGCGGCCGACGGCGACGGTGCGTGAGCTCCTTTCGACCGCCGGGGTTTTGGAGCGGTTTGCCGGCCTCAGGAAGGCTCGGAAAAGCGCTTGACGTCGAGCGGCTCATTGATCGGAGCCTGGGGGTCGAGGGCCACCTCCCTCAGGGTTTCCCGGGACGGGCCGCGACGGCACTGAGGAGACGGACGTGTTGAAGGAACTGGTGGAGTATGTCGCGAAGGCCTTGGTGGACAACCCCGATGCGGTGGTCGTGGAGGCGGTCGAGGACGAGAAAACGACGATGCTCAGGCTCAAGGTGGCCCAGGCGGATTTGGGGCGGGTGATCGGAAAGCAGGGACGGACCGCGAGGGCGATGCGGACGCTTCTTCACGCGACAGCGGCCAAGTCTCGGCGACGGGCGGTGCTTGAGATCGTCGAGTAGGTCGTGACGTCTCAAGAGTTATTGGTCCTGGGCCGGGTGCTCGGGCCCTGGGGGCTCCGTGGGGCGGTGAAGGTCCAGTCCCACGCCGAGTCTCGCTCGGTCTTATCTCCGGGGAATGTGGTCATCCTCCGCGGGCCGCGGGGCAGTTCGGAGGCGCTTCTCACAGCGATCCGGCCTCTCAGGCATCTGCTGGTGGCCACCTTCCAGGGTATCGACAGCCGGAAGGCGGCGGAGGCGGTGCGGGGCTTCGAGATCTGCATTTCGCGGACGGCAGCCCCGGCGCTGCCGGAGGCGACGTATTATCATCACGACATCCTCGGCCTGACGGTCCAGACGGAGGCGGGGGAGGGGCTCGGCGAGATCGTGGACATCTGGCCATCGGCTGCTCACGACCTGTACGTGGTTCGGCGGGATGCCGGGGAGTGGCTCCTGCCCGCCGTCCGGGCTTTCATCCTGCGGGTTGATTTGGCGAGGCGCGTGATGGTCGTTCGGCCGATAGAAGGGTTGGTGGACGCTGAGACGGTATGATATCGTAACGATCTTCCCCGGGATGTTTTCCGGGCCCCTCGACCAGAGCATCCTGAGGCGGGCCCAGGAAAAGAATCTGGTAGAGATTCGGGTTCATGACCTGAGAGATTGGACCCATGACCGGCATCGGGTGGTGGATGACGTCCCGTACGGCGGCGGGGCGGGGATGGTACTGAAGCCGGAACCTTTCTTTGAAGCCGCGGATGCCCTGCGGCAGGATGAGAGTCAGGTACTCCTCCTGACCCCTCAAGGGGAGCGATTCAATCACGCGACGGCCTGCCGGCTGGCGGAGGCGAGGCATCTCATCTTCCTCTGTGGGCGATACGAGGGCTTTGATGAACGGGTCCGGACCTTGGCAGACCGTGAGATCTCCATTGGCGACTACGTGGTGAGCGGCGGCGAGCTGCCGGCCCTGGTGTTGATCGATGCGACCGTCCGACTGATCCCCGGGGTGCTCGGGGATCAGGACTCGGCGGGGCAGGATTCCTTTGCCGGTGCCGGGGGCCTGCTCGACTATCCCCAATATACCCGGCCTCCCCTGTATCGGGGGCTCCGGGTTCCCGAGGTGCTGCTCTCGGGGGATCACGAACAAATTCGGCGTTGGCGGCGGAAAGAGGCGTTACACCGAACACTGCAGCGTCGACCGGATCTCTTGGACCGGGCGGCCCTTTCCGTCGAGGATCAAGGACTCCTGTCTGAGATACGGGCCAAGGAGGACGGCGAGATGTCCAACACACGGAGAGGTCATGAACATCGATAAACACATGAAGTCGGTTGAGGCCCCGTCCTTGCGGGTCGATCTCCCCCCGTTCAGGCCCGGCGATACTGTTCGGGTCCATGTCAAGGTGAGGGAGGCAGAGAAGGAGCGGCTTCAGGTGTTCGAGGGGATCGTGCTCCGGCGGCGGGCGGCGGGCCTCGGGTCTACCTTTACGGTCCGGAAGGTGAGCTACGGCGTCGGGGTGGAACGCACCTTTCCCCTCCATTCCCCCGTGATCGAGCGGATCGAGCGCGTGCGGACTGGCCGTGTGCGCCGGGCGAAGCTTTACTATTTGCGGGGGCGGCGAGGGAAGGCGGCGCGCATTCGCGAGACGAGGACAGGCGCCGACACCAAGAGGTGAGGTGCCTCCGCAAGGGCGGCTCGGAGCAGACCTTGAGCGGCTCGACTGAACTCGCCGAAGTCCTGTGGAAGGGCGGGGAGGGATGAGGGGAATCGAGGGGGCGATCCGCCGGAGGGGATTTCGCCGGCTCGCAGGGGTAGATGAGGCGGGGCGAGGAGCGCTGGCCGGGCCGGTGGTGGCGGCGGCGGTGATTCTGAGGGATGGCCGACCGATTCCCGGGGTGACCGATTCCAAGCTGCTGAGTGAAGAGCGGCGCGAAGGGCTCTACCAGCAGATCGTGGACGAGGCCCTGGCGGTGGCCATAGGGATCGTGGAGGTCCCCATCATTGAGCTGCGGAATATTCTCCAGGCGACGCTCCTGGCCATGGAGCGGGCCGTGGCGGAACTCAGGGTAGCCCCCGACGGGATCGTCGTCGACGGGCTGGCCGTTCCCCAGGTTGAACCGACCGTCTTTCCCGTGCCCCGAGGCGATCTCCAGTGTCCGTCTGTCGGTGCCGCCTCCATCGTGGCCAAGGTGACCCGAGACCGGATGATGAGAGAGTATCACCAGACGTATCCAGTCTACGGCTTCGATCGGCACAAGGGATACGGCACGGAGGCGCATCTTCGCGCGATCGCAGAGCACGGGCTGAGCCCTATCCATCGGCGGACCTTCGCGCGGGTCCGGCAGATCCCGCTTCCCCTGGTGGCGGCGGGGAGGCAGCGGTGCTAGATCGGCGGGCGGTCGGGATCGAGGGGGAGGCGGTGGCTCGCCGGTTCCTGGAGGACCTCGGGTTCCGCATCGTGGAGGAGAACTTCAGCTGTGCGCTAGGGGAGATTGATCTCATCGCCGAGGAGGGGGACGTCCTCGTCTTCGTGGAGGTGAAGACAAGACGCTCCGCCCGTTTTGGGACGCCGGCGGAGGCCGTGCATGCGAGGAAGCAGCGGCAGATCCTGCGGGTCGCCGAGGCGTATATGAGAGAGCGCCGCCTCCGGGGTCCCTGTCGCGTGGATGTGGTGGGCGTCGAGTTTCCGGGGCAGGGGACCGAGGCGCGGGTCGAGCTGATCCGGAATGCGGTCCAGGGGACCGGGCGGCAGTGGGGGGGAACATGAAACCGACGGGTGCCGGAGAGGCTGCGGAGGAGAAAGACCGGATCATTGCGTACACGTGTCACGCCTGTAGGAGCCGAGGGATGGACCCCCCGAAGAGCAAAAAAGGGAACTACACCTGCCCCGAATGCGGCGACCAGGTCGAGATCAGTGAGAAGCGGGTGGTGAAAAAGAAGGGGCGGTAGGCGAAGTTGACGGCGGCCTCCCCCTCTGGTATCCTGAACAGACCCTCGAAGGCGAGGTTTTTTTTGGGGCCGAAGCTTACCGAACGGTAGGTAAATGACGACCAAAGCCCGGATCGCGCAGGTGGCCAGGCGGGAGTTCGCCCGGCGGGGGTTCGACGCGACGTCGATCCGCCAGATCGTGGCCGAGGCCCGCGTCACCAAGCCGGTCCTCTACTACTACTTCAAGAACAAGAGGGATCTCTTCCTGAGTCTTCTCGAGGAGGCCGTCGCCCCCCTGTGCGATGAGGTGGAACGGATCGCCAGCGGGGACGGCACGCCGCGCGATCGGATGGCCGAAATTATCGCGGCCGTCCTCCGGTTTGCGGAGAAGAGGTCTGACGAGTTCAGGCTCCTGCATCGCGCGGTAGAGCGCCGTGAGCGGGAAGTGCAGGTCCTCGCCCAAAAGTACTTCCGTCGGAACTTCCAGGCAATTTCGGGCGTCCTCCAGGAGGGCGTGGACCGGGGAGACTTCCGCTCCCTCAACGTCCCCCAGGCCACCTTCAGCGTCATTGCCATCCTGATCTATTTCCTGACCCGTGAGCATGTCATCGATGAGGTTCTGGGGGAGCGGGGGGCGTGGAAGGCCCTGATGGAGACCCTGCATGGCCACATTCTCGCCCTCGTGGCGGTCTGAGGTGCGGACGTGACCGGCTGGCGCGAGGTGGCTGGAGCGGTGCTGGGGCTGATGGTGGTGGGGAGCCGGGCGCCGGTCCATGCCCAGGGGCCGCCGGCCGTTGCCGTCGAGGTGGCACCGGTCGTCGAACGGGCGGTGGAGCGCGAGATCCAGGCGGTGGGGACCGTGGAGGCAAACCTCACCACGACGGTCAGCGCCGAGGTGGCCGGTGCCGTCGCCCGGTTCGATCTCCGGGAAGGGGAGCATCTGACAAAGGGTCAGGTCCTCGCCCGCCTGCGCCGCAGTGACCTTGAGATCGGGCTCAAGGAGGCGGAGGCGAACCTGGACGAGAAGCGAGCGCTCTTCGTACGGGCGGAGCAGGACCATCAACGCTTCCAGGCCCTCTTTACCGAGGGCGCCATCAGCGCGGCCGAACTCGATCGCGTCGGTGCGGGCGCGCGGGCGGCCAAGGCGCAGAAGGAATCGGCGGAGGAGGCCTTGCGCAGGGTCGCGGACCAGCTCCGTCGGACGACCGTGGTAGCCCCCTTCAGCGGCTACCTGGTGAAGAAGCACGCCGAGGTCGGTCAGTGGATCGAGGAGGGGGGGAAGGTCGCGGACCTGGTGGACATCGACATCGTCTACGTCATGATCCCCGTCAACGAGCGGGACATCGGCAGGGTCCGGCAGGGAAATGAGGCGACCCTCACGGTAGATACGTATCCCGGTCGGGTCTTCCGGGGTCGGGTCACCCACATCGTCCCCCAGGCCGACGTGGCGAGCCGGAACTTTCCCGTGCGGATCAAGGTCGATAACCTCCCCGATCGCCTCTTGAAGGCGGGGATGTTCGCGCGCGTGGCGGTCCGATACGGGGAGCCGCGGCAGGGTCTCTTTATCCCGAAAGACGCCGTGGTCGTCCGGGGGCGGGACCAGGTGGTCTTCGTGGTGCAGGATGGGAAGGCCCGCATGCTCCCCGTCAAGGCGGGGCGGCCGCACGAAGGATTCACTGAGGTGGTCGAAGGCAGCCTGAAGTCGGGTGACACCGTCGTCGTCACGGGCAACGAGGCGCTGCTGGATCAGGCGGCCGTCGTGGTGAAGGAGCGTCTGCGCAACTGAGGAGCCCGCCGTGAAGCTGGTCGATTTCTGCATCCGATATCCCGTCACGGTCATCGTCGGCGTGTTGCTCGCCCTCCTCTTCGGGGTGATCTCGCTCTTCCGCCTTCCTCTGCAGATGACCCCGACCGTGGAGCGTCCCGAGATCTCGGTGGAAACGGTCTACCGGGGAGCCGCCCCCCAAGAGGTCGAGCACGAGATCGTGGACCGACAGGAGGAGAAGCTCACCTCCGTGCAAAACCTCCGGGAAATGGTCTCGACCTCGTCCGAAGGCCGCGGCGTGATCACCCTCCGCTTCGACTGGGGCGTGAACAAGGACGTGGCGCGTCTCGACGTGGCGGAGAAGCTGGACCTGGTGCAGGAGGTCCCCCTGGACGCGGAGCGGCCCGTCATCCGGGCGGTCAGCTCGGACGAGGAGACCCCGATCGCCTGGATCATCGTGCAGACCATGCGGGATATCAACGAGGTGCGGCTCGAGGCCGAGGACGTCATCAAGCCGCGCCTGGAACGAATCGAAGGGGTGGGATCGGTCTTGATGTTCGGCGGGGAAGAGCGCGAGGTGCACGTCGTCCTGGATTATCAGGCGATGACCGCTCGGGGGATCACCATCACCCAGGTCCGCGAGGCCTTGCTGCGGGAAAACCGGAACACCAAAGGGGGGAACATCGACGAGGGAAAAAAACGCTACCTCGTGCGCACGGTCGGCCAGTTCACGGACCTCCGACAGATCGAGGAGGTGGTCGTCGCCACCCAGAACGGGAGGCCGGTATATGTCCGCGACATCGCCGCCGCGCGGTTCGGCCTCAAGGAGCGAGACCGGGACATCCGCGCCTCGGGCGTCCCGACCCTGGGCTTCGGCGTGCTCCGGCGGACCGGGGCCAACACCGTCGAGGTGATGAAGGGGATCAAGGGGGAAGTGGCCCACCTGAACAGCGTCTATGCCGACAAGGGAATCCAGTTCCGGCAGGTCTATGATGAGACCGACTACATCTACGATGCGCTCAGCCTCGTGACCGATAACGTCTATGAGGCCTCGCTCATCACGGTGGGGGTGTTGCTCTTCTTCCTGCGCAGCGTGAGCAGCATCCTCGTCATCGCCCTGTCGATCCCGGTCTCGGTCATCGCGACCTTCGTCGTCCTGGATGCCCTGGGCCGATCCCTGAACATCGTGATGCTCGCCGGGCTCGCCTTCGCCGTCGGCAATGTGGTGGACAATTCGATCGTGGTGTTAGAGAACATCTTCCGGCATCGAGAGATGGGCAAGTCGCGCGTCCAGGCGTCCCTGGACGGGGCGACCGAGGTCTGGGGGGCCATCCTGGCCTCCACGCTGACCAACCTGGCGGTCTTTCTCCCCATCATCTTTGTGAGGGAGGAGGCGGGGCAACTCTTCCGCGACATCGCCATCGCCACGTCGATTTCGACCGCCCTCTCTCTGGTCGTGGCCCTCACCATCGTCCCGATGATGGCCTCCCGGGTCCTGAAGGTGGGCACCGAGGTCTCGCGGTATCCTCGCCTCAATCGGATCCTGGACGTCTTGCAGTTGAGCTGGCTGGGGGAGGCGTTCAGCGCTGGCCTCGTTCGCTGGCTCTTCTGGCTGCGCCAGGGGGTGAGGCGCCGCCTTCTCGTCGCCGCCGGGATGACGCTCGGTTCCCTCGGCCTCAGCTTCCTCTTGATGCCCCCCATCGACTACCTGCCGAAGGGGAACCGGAACCTGATCCTCTCCATCGTGAAGGTCCCGCCGGGGTTCAACATGGACCAGATCGATCGCATCCTCGCCGAGCTCGAGCAGCGGTACATGCGGAGGCCGGAGATCGAGCGCCTCTTCGCGGTGGTCCGCACCGAGAGCCCTCTGCTCGGGGTCATAGTAAAGAGGGAGTACGCGGATATCCAAGGGATGCAGCGCATGGTCCGCGAATTATGGCAACTGTCCGGCGGGATCCCCGGGGTGCGCGCCGTTTTCGTGACCCAATCGCCCCTGTTCCGGCGATTCCGGCAACTGGTGGGCGGGACCAATATCGAGATCGATGTGAAGGGACGCGGCCTCGACGAAGTGCGGGAGGTCGCGGCCGCCATCGAGCAGCAGGTCCGCCCCCTGCCGGGGGTGAATTTTGTGGACACGAGCTTCGAGTGGGGCAGCCCGGAATTGCAGGTCACCGTGGATCGGAAGAAGGCCGCGGATCTGGGCCTCGCGGCAGGTGAGGTGGGCTATGCGGTGGAAACGCTCATCGCGGGGACCTTGGCAGGGAGATTCCGCGAGGGGGGGCGGGAGCGGGACCTGACCCTTATCGGGACGGCCCGCGGGGACATGCGGACCCAGGGGCTCGACAATGTCATTTTCTACCCCCCGAAGGGGGGGCCGCTTCGACTGACGGACATCGCTGCCGTCCAGGAGGCGGAGGGGCCGACCAGGATTGAACATATCGACCGTGATCGCGCCATCAAGCTGACGGTGAACATCAAGGATGAGGTGCCCCTGCAAACCGCCATCGAGACCATCAACAGCCAGGTGCTGTCCCAGGTCCGCCGGCAGCTCCCCCCGGGCTACAGCATCAACGTCACCGGCCAGGCCCGCGACCTGGATCAGACCTGGGACTCGCTCAAATGGTCCTTCCTGCTGGCGCTCGTCATCACCTACTTGGTCATGAGCTCCCTGTACGAGTCCTTCACCTATCCCTTCATTATCATCTTCAGCATCCCGCCGGCGATGATCGGCGGGGTGTTGGGTCTCCGGATCATGCACACCATCGAGCCGACGGTGAAGATGGACATCCTCGCGATGCTGGGGTTCATCATCATGGCCGGCGTCGTGGTGAACGCCGCGATCCTGCTGGTCGAGCAGGCCCTGAACCACATGCGGGAGGGGATGGCGCCCCAGGATGCCGTTATCGAGAGTGCCCGAAATCGGCTGCGCCCCATCTTCATGACCGCGAGCAGTCTCTTCGGCTTTCTTCCTCTGATCATGTCGACCGGCCCGGGCTCAGAGCTGTACCGGGGGATGGGTGCCGTTCAGCTGGGGGGCATGGTGGTCTCAACCCTGTTCACCCTTATCCTGGTCCCCACGGTCTTCTCCCTCTGGATCGATGCCGAGTCAGCCCTCCTCGCCCTCCGCGGGCGAAAGCGCAAGCGGAAGGAAGCGCCAGGCGAGCTGGCCCCCGGCGTGCCGAGTCATCAGCCTCCGGAGGCCGTCGCGGCCGCCGTGAGCGATGGCCCGGTGCACCGGGATCGGGACTAAGTTTTGCTTGATCGACAGCCATTGCATCCACTAAGATGAGCCGCACTTCGCCGCCGCCGGGGCCTCGATAACGGGAGTGCGTATCACTCTCTATGAAAAGGATTAGAGATCTATTTCACCATCAAGAAAAGACGTATTCGTTTGAACTCTTTCCGCCGAAAACCGACAAAGGGTTTGAAAATCTGCTGAAGACGATCGCACAGCTCTGTGAGCTGAAACCCGATTACATCTCGTGTACGTATGGTGCCGGTGGAGGGAATCGGGAGAAAACCTTTGATGTCGTCCAACACATCGAAGCGCGACATCAGGTCATTGGCATGGCGCATCTCACCTGTGTTCTGAATACGAAAGATGACATCGGGGCGATCGTGGAAAACATTAAGTCCCGGGGAATCAGGAATATTCTGGCCCTACGGGGTGATCCACCCAAGGATCAGCCGGACTGGCAGCCGACCGAGGACAATTTCAAATACAGCAGTGAACTCGCTGCGTTTATCCGTGCACAGTACGGTGACTATTTCGGGATTACGGTGGCTGGATTCCCCGAAGGACATCTCCTGTGTCCGGACAGAGACAAAGATGCAGAATTTCTCAAACTGAAGATTGACGCCGGAGCTGATTTTGTCATTACGCAGTTGTTCTTTGATAACAGGGATTATTTCGCGTACATCGAGAGGCTACGCAAGATTGGCGTTGAAGTGCGGGTGATCCCCGGCATTCTGCCTATTACGGACTATAAGGCTTTGCAACGATTCTGCGCGGTATGCGGCGCAACCGTCACCGACGAAGTGAAAAGGATGTTTGAGCCGTTACAGGATGACCAGGATGCTACGGTACAGGCTGGTACTGAGTTTGCCATCCGCCAATGCCAGGAACTCTTGCGTGGCGGTGCTCCTGGGATTCATTTCTATTGCCTCAATAAAGTGCATCCCACTGCCGATATTCTAGAGGCGGTGAGATGAATTGCCCGCAAAGAAGGTGCGTGGTCCCACGAAAGGGGTCACCGTTCCGGTGACCCCTTTCCTCTTGGAAGGGAGAGGCTGACGCTGGTGTGACAACTTTGCAGGGTCGACCCGACCGTCTGTCACACTGCCCTCACCTTCAGGGTTCGCACCTTCTATGGATCGGTTTCCCACAGGACATTCGGCCCGATTCGTAGAAGGAATAGTACAGGGTCATTGGCCTGTTTATCCTGATAAATCAATAGGTTGCGATCATTTCCTCAACAATTGGTCTGCAGATTGCAGGACAACTTGTCATGGCCCTGTGGAAGGGTCGATTTCGAGGGCAGTCGGAAAGGGCAATGATGGACGACCGTGACGAATTGACGCAACTCGAAACAGTGGCACTCACCGATGTTGGCGAAGATGCTGGGCTGCTACACGAAACGAACGGAGGTAGACGGCGTTATCGCCGGTGGGTCATCCGGGGCGGCCTGAGCGGGTGCATCGACGCGGCGCATGGGGCCTCGTTCGTCAATATCAGCCTGGGCGGGGCCCTGATCGAGCACTCGAGCATGATCCGGCCAGGGAGCATCGCGTTCCTGACCGTTGCCTTCCAAGGGCAAGAGGCGGGGCTGAAGTGCCGGGTGGTCCGCTCAGAGGTCCATCGCTACGGCGTCAGGCCTACCGAGGACAGACACCTCGTCTATCGGTCTGGTCTTGAGTTCGTGGACACCTCCGAGGCGTCCCTGCGAGTCATCGACAAAACCATCGAATCCTTGAAAGTCGCGGCCTAGTCTTAGGCGACCGGTTTACATAAGCCGATTGTGCGAAGAGCGGGCCTCTCTCTCACCGAGTCGGACCAATGCGTCCAACTGAGCCACAGCCCGAGGACCGCCAGGATCAGGAAACCCTCCCACATGACAGAGTGGGCGAAGTTGAAGGCGGCCGGATTATGCGCGCCGAGGTAGAACAGGTGCGCGAGGCGCGTCAGGTTGAGCGCAATCAAGAGGGGCACGCCGACGACCAGTCCGACGAGCTTTCGTCGCCAGCGTCCGGGATAGGCCAGGATGGCCGTCGTGAGGAAGGCAACCGGCAAGAATCCGGTGCAGCGGTAGTAGATCTCGTAGGCAAAGCCGCTCGGGTGGCTGACCACGGTCGCCACCCGGGTCGCCTCCATTCCTAACCAGTGAAGCAATGCGAGCGTCGCCCGTGCCGTCCACATCGTCACAGGGGCAAGGGGCGCCCCGAGAACGTCCTCACGATACGTGAGCAGGGCGACGCCCGCAAATCCCACCATCACCGCGACGAAACGGAGATTCAGTTGCCTGGTCACGTGCATGGGATACTCCTGAGCCTACTCCTCCGCCAGCCGCGACCGCCTGCGAAGTACCCCGAACAGCAGAACAGAGACCACGAGAACAGCAACCCCGATCAGCGACAGGTCAGGCACTCGCACAGGTGCGGAGGCGCTGCTCCCGTCGGCCCCCGCCGTTACCGTCGTGTTCCCTTGCGATTCGCCCCGCACCGTGACCTGTGCCCTCCCGCTCGAATCGGTCACAGCAGAGGCCGGCGAGACCGAGGCCACGCTGGGATTCGCGGTGCTGAATGTGACCGCCTTACCCGCCTGCGGCGCCGCGCCCAACGTGACCGTCGCCCTGGCGGTCGTCGTTTCGCCCTGGTCGAGCTCCCTGTCGGGGTCCAGCACCAGACTCACGGCTAACTGGGGCCCTCCTCGGACCGCGCTCAGCAGACCTGCGCCACAGGGCTGGGGACACTGGCTCGATGTCCTGGGAAGGGCGTTGTTTCGGAGCTCGGCGGTGAGCTGCGCCGGGGTCAGCGTGGGGTTCTGGGCGAGATAGAGGGCGGCCACGCCCGCCACGTGGGGGGTCGCCATCGACGTGCCGTTATAGCGAGCGTAGGTTCCAGCGTTGGGGTGAACCATGCTGAGCACCCCGTCGTTGTTGCCGTCCCCATCGTCGTCCCGCTGCACGTCCCCGCCGGGTGCCATGATCTCGACTGTCGCGCCGAAATTCGAGTACCGGGTCACCAGGTGGCCGCGAGCGTCGCTCGCTGCCACGGTGATCACATTGTCGCAGCTCGCTGGGAAGACCTGGGATGCATCCACCGCATCATTCCCGGCGGCCACCACGACTGCGGCGCCCGCCCCTACCGCATCATTGATCGCCGCCTGGGTGGACGGGGAGGCCGAGCAAGGATTGCCGGGCGGGGTACCGAGGCTCATGTTGATCACCCTGGCCGGCGTCGCATTTGCCGGCACGCCGGGGACGGCGAGGCCTGCGGCCCACCGGATGCCGTCGTTGATGTCGGCGATGGTGCCCCCGCATTTCCCCAGGACGCGCACGGCCTGAACCCGCACGGTCCAATTGGCGCCTGCGACCCCGACGCCGTTGTCGGTTCTTCCGACGCCGATGGTCCCGGCCACATGGGTCCCATGCCAGCTAGCGGGTTGGGCAGGATCGCCCGGGAAGCACTCGTCCGCGGCGACGGCATCGCCGGGGTCCGTGGGATCGTTGTCGCGACCGCTTCCGTCGTTGGCGATCGCCGGGTCGCTGATCATGTCAAAGCCGGCGATCAGGTTCGGGGATCCCGCGATGTCGGGATGGTTCGGGAGGACCCCGGTATCGATGACCGCCACAACGATGCTACTGCTTCCCGTGGTCGTGTCCCAGGCTCTCGGGAGGCTGATCCCGCCCGGAGACTGGCCGGTGCCGGTGCCGTTGTCGCGGTAGTGCCACTGCTCAGGAAAACGGGGATCGTTCGGGGTTCTCACGATGCGCAATATATAGTTCGGTTGCGCATACTGGACATTGGGGTCTGCGCGTAGTTGCCGGAGGACCTCCAGTGTGCGATCCCGCGCCTGGGTGGGCGAGAGGGTCTTTAGGGCGGTCGGCGGGATGCGGTAGAGCAGCTCGCCGCCGGATGTCACGCGCTTGCCGTCCTCGACTCCGAACCGCTTGAGGTCTGCGGGACCAAGGGTCCGGGCCGGCTTCATCTTCACGATGACCTCTCCAGGGACGAACTGGGCCTGAGGGGGGATGGTCCTGCGCTCAAGAAGCCTGCGGACCTCCTCCGGCGTGCGTTCCTGGGCCTCTCCAGGGAGAGTGCCGTAGGCCAAGCTTGCCAGGGCAACCATGACTGCCAGTAGAGAGGTGCTCATTGCTTCCTCCTTCCGCTCTTGATAAGCTATTCGATGCCGAGGCCGCTTTTGATTGCGGTAGATATTGAGGGCAAGGTAATGACTATTTTGCTCGGTCTCGTGCTTCCAGGCATCCTCCTCGGGACCTCACCGGTGTCATCGCCTCGGTTTGTCCCCGGCGAGGTCCTCGTCAAGTTCGTTCCTGGATCGGACGGAGGCGCCGCCGTCATGCAAGCCAGTCGCGTCAGCCCTCCGGACCTAGGCGCGTTGGCGCAGGTGATCGACCGCTTACAGGCCAAGGTCAATATCCCTCTCAGGGCAAAGCAGGTGACGGGCGGCCAATGGGTCCTGTTGTCTGTCGATGGGGAAAAGCTGACAGATCAACTTCTCGAGAAACTCCGCGGGCGGGAAAGCGTCGCGGAGGTCCAACCCAGCGCCGGGAAACCCGAAGCCCATGTGAGCGTCTCGTTGCCGAAAAAGCTCGTCATCAGGTTCTCACCGGGCAGCGCAGAATCCCAGGCGGTCGCACGAAAGCTGGCAGATCCCAACGACATGGGCTTTTCTCGCCTCCTCCGCGATCTGGAAAAGGCGGTTGGCCTACCCTTACAGGGTGAGGTCGATGAAGACGCCACGGCTGTTGTGCAGATCGATCTTGCGGCCCTCACCCTGAAGCTCTCCGAGCAACTCAAGGCCCTGGCCGATGTCGAGTCGGCCCAGCCGAACTACATCTTGAGGATTCAGTAACTCGACCTCGCCGGTGCGACCCCGCGATATCCTGTCAGGCTTCTTTCACGGCAGATATGGCGATGAGATTTTCCAGCGGCCTATGGCCGTGGTCAGGGAGACATCGGGTGTCCGGGATCACATCAACGCGCACGGTGTTTCGAAGGACGTGCCGAACGGGGAAGACGGTACCCGAGGGCCATGCGAAAGTCAAATCCGTCGCCAGCCCACTCGGAACAAGATCGTCAAAAAGCAAGTTCGGTGCCAACACCCTCCCCTTCCGCCATCCGCCGATTGAGCTTGCGGGGGGCGGGCGAATCGGGTAAGAGTAGGGCCACCCATTCCCGCCCGGTTGGGGCTGGATGCCTGCCGTGAGAGTCCCATGTTAGCCAAGGTCCTCAGTGGCGCGGTCCTCGGGGTCGATGCCTACGTGGTCGAGGTCGAGGTGGACATCGCCCTGGGCCTCCCCTCCTTCAACACCGTGGGCCTCCCTGACGTGGCCGTCAAGGAGAGCCGCGACCGGGTCAAGGCCGCCATCAAGAACTGCGGCTTTGACTTCCCCCCGCGGCGGATCACCGTCAATCTTGCCCCCGCCGACATCAAGAAGGAGGGCGCCGCCTTTGATCTGCCGATGGCCATCGGGGTGTTGGCGGCACAGGGGGTGGTGAAGCCGGACCGGCTGTCGGAGGTCCTGGTCCTTGGCGAGCTGGCGCTGGACGGGCTCGTCCGCCCCATTCGGGGAGCCCTGCCGATGGCCGTGGCCGCAGCCGAGGTGGGTCTCCAGGGCATCGTGCTTCCGGTCGACAACGCCCCGGAGGCCGCCGTCGTCAAGGGGATCAAGGTTTACGGGGTGCAGAGCCTCGCCCAGACGGTCGAGATCTTGAACGGCGAGGTCACCCTCGAGCCCACCAGCATCGATCTCGAGGCGGCGTTTGCTGAGTCCTCCCAGTATGCGGTCGACTTTACCGATGTCAGGGGACAAGAGCATGCCAAACGGGGCCTCGAGGTGGCCGCGGCGGGAGGTCACAACATCCTGCTCATCGGTCCCCCGGGGTCGGGGAAGACGATGCTGGCCAAGCGCCTGCCGACCATTCTCCCACCCCTCGGCCTGGAGGAGGCGATCCAGACCACCAAAATCCACAGTGTCTCCGGACTCCTCCCACCCCGCGCTCCCCTCATTGCCATCCGACCCTTCCGGGCCCCTCACCACACCATCTCGGATGCCGGGCTGATCGGCGGTGGCAACATCCCCCGTCCGGGTGAGGTGAGCCTGGCCCATCACGGGGTCCTCTTTCTGGACGAACTCCCGGAGTTCAAGCGGCACGTCCTCGAGGTGCTTCGACAGCCGCTCGAGGACGGCCAGGTCACCATCGCTCGGGCCGCCACGTCCCTCACCTATGCGGCGTCATTCATGCTGGCGGCGGCTATGAACCCATGTCCGTGCGGATACCTGACCGATCCCCAACGGGAGTGCGGTTGCACCCACGGAGAGATCCAGCGCTATCTCAGCCGGATCTCCGGGCCCCTCCTCGACCGCATCGATATCCACATCGAGGTGCCACCGCTCAGGTATCGGGACATGACGGCAGAGACGGCGGGCGAGCCCTCACCCGTGATTCGGGAGCGGGTGCGACGGGCCCGGGCGATCCAGGCCGAGCGCTTCAAGAAGAGCAAGATCTTTTACAATGCGGCGATGAGCCCCAAACAGATCCGCCGCTATTGTCAGACGGCCGGGGAGGGGCAGCGCCTCCTGGAGACCGCGATGGAGCGGCTGGGGCTCAGCGCCCGCGCGTACGATCGCATCTTGAAGGTCGCCCGCACGATCGCCGATCTCACCCCAGAGGAGACCATTCGCCCCGAGCACATTGCCGAGGCCATTCAGTACCGGAGTCTGGATCGCGGAATTCGGAGGGCTTGAGGTATGAGCGCCGTTCCACCCAAGTGTCTTCACTGCAAGCGGGATCTCCGTTACGATCTGGCCCACCTGCGATACCGCTGTCCCGCGTGCGACGCAAGCGACGCCCCGGCGGATATCTGGCGGACCGGGGGAAAGGCCTTGGGACGCCAAGTCGCCCGCCTCCTGCACCAGGTCGAGCAGTGGCTTGGGAAATGAGGGTTCGGCTCGGCCTGCTCCCGCTCGGCATTGCCATCAGCCTCCTCGGCCTCGGGGCCTGTGGGACAGGCGAGGGGCGCTCCGCCGCCGACGTGGTAGCCGCCATCGAGACCAATCCGGTGAGCCTCGATCCCCGCGTCGCCACCGATGCCCTCTCCCTGCATGTCGCCGGATTGCTCTTCAATGGCCTGGTCCGCGCGGATGACCATCTCCGGGTCGTCCCGGACCTCGCACGCCGGTGGGAGCAGCCCGACGACCGAACGGTCATCTTCCATCTCCGCGAGGGGGTGCGGTTTCACCGCGGGCGGGAGCTCACCGCCGACGATGTCCGGTTTACTTTCGAATCTCTCCAGACCATCGGTTCGGCCCACACGCCCCTCCTCCAGGAGGTCAAAGAGATTCGGGTCCTGGACCGTTATCGGGTGGCCTTTCACCTGAAACGCCCCTTCACTCCCCTCCTGTACCATCTGACGGTGGGAATCGTCCCGGCGGACCTCGCGAGTCAAGCGGGCTTTGGTCAGGCGCCGGTGGGCACAGGGCCTTTTCGATTCACACGGTGGGGCCAGAATGAGGAGGTCGAGCTTGAGGCCTTTCCAGGGTATTTCGGCGGGAGTCCCCGGATCACGAGGCTCAGACTGCGGATCATCCCGGATGCGACTATCCGATTCCTCGAGCTGAAGAAGGGGAACATCGATCTGCTCCTCGGGTCGCTCCCCCCCGAGGTCTTATCCTTGGTCGATTCGCTACCGGGGGTTCAGACGGCCACGGGTCCCTCCAGTAACTACACCTACCTGGGCTTCAACCTCCGGGACCCGATTCTGGCTGACCGCAAAGTTCGCCGGGCCATCGCCTATGCCCTTGACCGAAAGGGACTCATCGCCCATCTCCTCCGGGGGCAGGCGACTGCGGCCACGGGGCTCCTCTTTCCCCAGCACTGGGCCTACGAACCGCAGGTGGCGACCTTCCCGTTCGACCCGGAAAGGGCCAGGCGGCTTTTGGATGAGGCCGGGTATCCTGTAACACAAGAGGGGGTGCGGTTCGCCCTCACCTTCAAGGCGACGACGGGCGAGCTCAGCCGAGCCATTGCCGAGGCAATACAGTTCCAACTGGCGCAGGTCGGGATTCGGCTCGAGATCCGGAGCTACGAGTGGGGGACGTTCTATGCCGATATCAAGTCGGGGAATTTCCAGCTTTATGTCCTGACCTGGGTCGGCATCACCGACCCCGACTATTATCAGTATATCTTCCACTCCGATTCTCTTCCTCCCCTTGGGGCCAATCGGGGTTACTACCGGAACCCCGAGGTGGATCGTCTGCTGCTCCACGGTCGGCGAACCGCGGACACGGGTGGGCGAAAGACGACCTACGGCCGAATCCAGCAGATCCTGGCTGAGGAGCTTCCCTATATCAGTCTCTGGCACGAGCTGCGTTGGGTCGCGTACAAGGGGCGGATCCGGGGGTTCTCCCTGATGCCGGGAGGTGACTTTACCCCCCTCAAGGACGTTTGGATCGATGACCGCTAGATGGTTCACGGTTCAGGGTTCATAGTCGGGCCTATGAGTTTGGTGGAATTGAGGCATTATCATGAGCCATGAACTCTGAACTATGAACCCCGAACGCTGAACTATGAACGCCGCGAGGCGAGAGAGATGGGACGCTATCTCCTGCGAAGGCTGCTCCTCCTGCTCCCGGTGATGTGGGGCGTATCCACGTTGGTCTTTCTCCTGATCCACCTGACTCCCGGGGATCCGGTGGAGGTGATGTTGGGCGAGGCTGCCCTCCCTGCGGCGAGGGAGGCACTCCGCCAGAGCCTCCGGCTGGACCGTCCCCTTCCAGAACAGTATCTCTTCTTCCTACACGGGCTTGTGACCGGGGATCTCGGCACGTCTCTCTTCTCTCGGGAGCCGGTCTTTGCCCGGCTCCTGCAGGCGCTGCCCGCCACCGCCGAGCTGGCGGTGACGGGTCTCGGTGTGGCCCTCATGATCGCCGTCCCCCTGGGGACTGTAGCCGCGGTGAGGCGGGGCTCTGGCCTCGACCACGGGAGTCGGTTCGTGGCCCTCTTGGGGGTTTCGGTCCCCAACTTTGTGCTCGCGCCGCTCTTGATCCTCGCCTTTGCCATTGAACTCAACTGGCTGCCGGTGTCGGGTCGCGGCGGCCTCGGCCATTTGGTCCTTCCGGCCCTGACTCTCGGGATGGCGTTCGCCGGGATCCTCTCACGGATGGTGCGGGCGAGCCTGCTGGAGGTCCTGGGTCAGGACTACATCCGGGCGGCCAGGGCCAAGGGCCTTTCCGAACGACGGGTGATCCTCCGTCATGGCCTGATGGCTTCCGTGATTCCCGTCATCACCATCGTGGGGCTACAGTTTGGGGCGTTGCTCTCGGGTGCGATCATCACCGAGACCATCTTTGCCTGGCCCGGTCTAGGGAGACTGACGCTTCAGGCGATCCAGGCTCGGGATTATCCGCTGGTGCAGGGCTGTGTCCTGGTCATCAGTTTCGGGTATGTCTTGGTCAACACGGCGACGGATCTGTTGTACGCCTATGTGGACCCGAGGATACGGTATGAATGAGAGCTGTCAGCGGTCAGCTATCAGCACAGTATGGAGCATGTCCTCGCTGCTAACAGCGGACGGGTGATAGCTTTTGGAGGCGATGGCGGCCATGCGAAAAAATAGACCGTGGCCCAGCGGGCTGCTGCTGGTGACGGGGGTAATGCTCTGTGCATTGCTGGCCCCGATCCTGGCCCCTCATTCCCCCACAGAGCAGGTATTGGCCGAGGGTCTCACTGGCCCAAGCCTCACACATCCCTTTGGTCAGGATCGCCTCGGCCGCGATCTCCTCTCTCGAACTTTGTACGGGGCCAGGATCTCATTCTGGGTTGCCACGGTGGCCGTCAGCATCTCTTTAGGGATCGGGCTCGTGGTCGGGGCAGCCGCCGGCCACTTCGGCGGGTGGGTGGACGAGCTCGTGATGCGCTTCGTGGATATCTTGCAGGCCTTTCCGGGAATTCTCCTCGCGATCGCCTTTGCGGCCATCCTGGGCCCGAGCATTACCAACGTGGTCATTGCCCTCTCCTTGATCGGCTGGGTAGGATATGCCCGGCTCACCCGCGGCCAGATCCTCGTGGTCCGGGAGATGGAGTTTGTGACGGCGGTCAGGGCCTTAGGGGGTAAAGACCTGAGGGTGATCCTCCGGCATCTGCTGCCCAATATCGTTGGGCCGGTCCTCGTGGAGGCCAGCTTTGGCTTCGCATCGGTCATCGTTGCTGAGGCGAGCCTGAGCTTCCTCGGCCTCGGCACCCAGCCCCCCACGCCGAGCTGGGGGGCGATGCTCGATGAGGCCAGGCAGTATCTCTTGGTCGCGCCCCATCTGACCCTCTTCCCCGGGCTCGCGATCGTGGTCACCGTCATGGGCCTTAACTTCCTGGGGGACGGCCTCAGGGACCTGTGGGATCCGCGGGGCGGGTAAGTGCTCGGGCCCGGCTGGGGTCTGGTATATTAGCGTGGTGGCCCTTTGACCTCGGGATGCTTTTCCGTTGACCAGGGACAAGAAAGGCGACAAGGGAAAGAAAAGACCGTCGGTCCGACTGCCGGTGGCGCCGCCGTCCCGGCCCCATCGGCCCAAGCCCGATTATCGGCGAGAGCATGAGCAGGAGCGTATCCGCCGGGTCGTGGAGGAAGAGCAGAAGCAACAGGAGGAGCAGGACAACCCGGAGCGGGAAGAGCAGAACGAGCAGGGGGTGACGGAGCGTGCTGTGGGTGAGAAGAGAGGTCAGGGACTCCGGTTTGTGGTGCACGAGCACAAGGCCACCCGCCTCCATCACGATTTCCGGCTGGAGATAGCGGGGGTGCTCAAGTCGTGGGCGGTCCCGAAAGGCCCCTCCATGAATCCCGCGGAGAAGCGACTGGCGGTGATGGTGTCGGATCATCCTCTGGTGTACGCCGAATTTGAAGGAATCATTCCTGAGGGAAGCTATGGCGCGGGGCCCGTGGTCATTTGGGACACGGGGACGTACGTTCCCCTCGAGGGGGACCCGCGTGACGGGATCAAGACCGGGAAGCTCGCCTTTGAGCTGCACGGAAAAAGGCTCAAGGGAGCCTTCGCCTTGGCCCGGATGACGGGGCGAGGGACGGGGAAGGAATGGTTATTGATAAAGAAGCGAGACGCCCACGCCGACCCGCAGTGGAAACTCAAGACGGCCCTGACGCCACAGAGGCTCAAGGGCCTCGAGGTCAAGATCCCTCCCTGCGAGACCGAATAGGAGCGATTTCCTCGTCCGAGAGCGGGTGTACAATGCCGACGCCTGGTGGACAAGCACCGCCGGGCGTTCGCGTTTTCCAGGGGCAATTTCTGCCGTGCAAAGACCCCAGAAAGGGTCCATCGTGTAAGCGCTCGGCCCCTCAGGCCTTCTTATTCGAGCTCATCGACCGTGCCGCGGGGTGTCATTTTGGCATACTTCGTGCACCCTCGATGGGTAGCGACGCATTGTGAGGCGCTGAGAGATGGGGAGGAAAGACCAGATCCGGCTTGTCATCGCCGACGACCACAGGCTCTTCCGGGAAGGGCTCGTCGAACTCTTGCGGCGGGAAGAGGCGATCGAGGTCGTGGGGGAGGCCGCCAACGGACGGGAGGTCCTCAAGGCCCTCGAGGAGTTCCACCCGGACGTCCTGCTCTTAGATCTTTTCATGCCGGAAATGGACGGGCTCGACGTCCTCCCGCAGATTCGCGAGCACAACTCTTCGACCAAGGTCCTCATCCTGACCGGCTATTTTGATCAGGAGCTCGTCTTCCGCAGCCTGTGGGAGGGGGCTAGGGGGTACCTTCAAAAGAATGTATCGAGCGCGGAGCTATTAAAGGCGATCCGGGCGGTCCACGCCGGCGAGGCCTGGATCGAGAGGGGTGTCATGGGCCACCTGCTGGAGGAGCTGCCCCGCCAGGAGAACCGCGTCAATAAGAAGAGCCAGTCGGCCCAGCTCTTGAGCCAACGGGAGGCGGAGGTCGCGAGATTCGTGGCTGAAGGCCTCAGCAACAAGGAGGTTGCCGATCGGCTCTTAATCAGCGAGAAGACGGTCAAATCGCATCTGGTCAGCATCTTCAGAAAGCTTCATCTACGGCATCGCCTCCAACTGGCCCTCTATACCCTCGAACGGGACTCTATCCTGAATCGCCGCCCCAACGACGGCTAGTGCCGTTCCACTTACTTACGTAGTGCCCTGAACGCGGCCAAGGCCCGTTCCGACCAAGGAACAGGTCAAGGAAGCCAGCAAAGCCTGGTACCGTTCCAACTATTTTCGTCAAGGCGAGGCAGTTCCAATGGGCTATGCCTCCGTGCACAGGAACAACCGGGAGACGCAGCAGGCACAATAAGTTAGAACGGCACTGCTCTCGGCATCGCACATACCTGCCGACCAGCCCCCAGGCCCGGCTGCCGCCACCTTCGGTCTGCTCGGCCAATGAGAGTTGGCCCGGCGCTTGCAATTTTGTGCAAACATGA
The DNA here is from genome assembly GCA_001443495.1 of candidate division NC10 bacterium CSP1-5. Classification (GTDB taxonomy): domain Bacteria; phylum Methylomirabilota; class Methylomirabilia; order Methylomirabilales; family CSP1-5; genus CSP1-5. The sequence continues at coordinate 80,480 of LDXR01000006.1, forward strand.
CCCATCCCTCCGTCCGTCAGCATCCGAGGTTCCCGGTCCGGTTACCGCTCCTCTTCGACAGCCCGGCGGTCCCCGGCCCCGGGGGGGGTGTCACCCTAAATGTGAGTCAGGGCGGTCTGCTGCTCGATGTTCCCAAGCCGCTCCCCCCCGGCACCCCGGCGAGCCTCCTCCTGTTCACGGGCGAGTGCGTCGCACGGGCCGAGGTCGTGGTGGTCTGGACGGTCGAGGATATTCCGAGCCGTCTCGGCGTGCGATTCACCTGGTTGACCGGCAACGATCACCTCGCCTGGGAGCGGCTACTCGCCTACCAGGCGGGTGTCAGGCCTCGGGCTTCCGTCCGCATCCCTGTGGCCCTCGAGGTCACGTGCCTGCTCTCCCCGGACAGCCGGGTGCCGGGCCAGATCCAGAATCTGAGCGACGGCGGTCTCATGGTAAGTCTCGGGCAAGAGCTCGCCCCTCGGACACGCCTGGCCGTCTCGGTCCCCCCGTGGCGCAGCCTCCCCCCGGTCGAGATGCAGGCCGAGGTGGTGTGGACCCGGGCCACCTCCGACGGGCACGGCGTAGTCCACGGGCTTCGATTCCTTTCGGATGACAGGGAAGGGGCGTTCTTCGTCGCCGGGACCCTCCTGCGGCAGCTCCTCGATCCGCAAGAGGCGTCGTCGGACAGGAGTGTCTATCTCCTGGCCCTGTTGGCGAGGACCGCCGCTGGCCGGCTACCGGGCTAGTGCCGTTCCAATATTTCTTCCCCCATACTGATCCTTCAGGTCTCTAGGGTTTGAAGCGCCGCTTGACACCCCCTCTGCTGTCCGATAGCATCACGCTTCAATTGCCGAGCATCCGAAGCGAGTTGATGCCTTGGAAAATCCGGCCATCGGGTCACTCATCGGGTCCACGACTCAATGAATCAAAGCGAAAGCCGTTTCTATCGCCGGGTATTCAGTCTCGCCGCGGCGGGCCTTCTCGCGTTCGCGCTCTTCAAGATCCTCGAACCGTTCATCGGACCCATGCTTTGGGCGCTCCTCCTCGCCTTCCTCCTCTTTCCGGTAAATCAGGGCCTGCGCCGGATGCTCCGGGGGCGTCGGGGGGTCGCGGCAATCCTCCTCACGCTTGTTGTCACCCTCCTCCTCGTCATCCCGGCCTCGCTTCTCGCAGCGGTCTTCACGGGGCAGGCCTCGGAGCTGGTTGGCCTTCTGCAGGAGGCCGCCGGCCGCTACCACATCGTCCAGGCAAGCGATCTGCTGCGGGTCCCGATCCTCGACCGTGCCATCCAGGGGATCGTGGGGCTGGTGCCGGTCACGGCAGAGCAGATCCAGGGTTGGATCGTCGAGGCGGGCAAGCGGCTCCTGCAAATCCTTGTTACGACAAGCGGCTCCTTCTTTGCCGGAGCCCTGCGGGGGTTCGTCGACCTTGTCCTGACCCTCTTCCTCTTCTTCTTCTTCCTGCGCGACGGCGAGGAGATGGCGCAAAGGCTGTTGCTCCTAATCCCGCTGGAGGCGGACCGCAAGGCGCGCCTCGTCGAGCATCTGGCGGCGGTGACGCGGGCGGTGGTGGTCGGTCTGCTGGTGACGTCGATCGTGCAGGGAACACTTGTCGGCATCGCCTTTGTCATCGTCGGCTTGCCGTCGCCCGTCGTGTTCGGCGTCCTGGCGGCGGTCGTGTCACTGCTGCCGCTCGTAGGCACGGCCCTTGTCTGGGCGCCCGCCGCGCTGGCGCTTGCGATGCAGGGGCGCTGGGGGGCCGCGACCTTTTTGGCGGTCTGGGGCGCGGCCGTCGTCTCGGCCGCCGACAACTTCATCCGGCCCCTGCTCATCTCCGGCCGCGCCCAGATCGCGACCCTCCCCGTCTTCCTCGGCTTGTTAGGTGGAGTCGTTGCCTTCGGCGCGATCGGTCTGTTCCTGGGGCCGGTTCTCGTCGCCCTTGTGCTGGTCCTGCTCCGCTTCGCCGAGGAGACGCGGGGGAAAACGGAATCGCCATAGCGCCCGACCCAGAACCAGACTCTACGCGCGCGCCGGATGATCGCGGGACATGTGTGCCGCTACAAAGGGGAATTGACACCCTGGCGCAAGTTTGATAATAGTCCAAGTCCGCAGAGATTGGCGCTCGACAGCGGCGCAATCACCCAGCACGAGTACGACGCCCAGCGCAGAAAAATACTGTAGGTGACCAGAGACCATTGGTCACGGGGACCACGGGACACAGGGAGGAGGTTGACCATGATGAAGAAGATCGGCTTCATGATCGTGGGACTAGTCGTGATCGCAGGCCTCGGGGCCTGTTCGAAAGAGTACGAGATTCAGCCGGGCGGCCCGCACTTTGCCACGTTTACTCATATGGGGTATTCCCTCCAGGGGGAGAAGCCCCGCTTGACCAAGGCAGAGTTAGATCAGGCTAAGAAGGAAGGATGGTGGGGGATTCCGGTCCGCTACACGGTCGATGAGCTGGAGTGACGGGGCGCCCCTGAGAGCGCGAGCAGGCGACACAAGGGCACTTTGTCGTGGTGAAGTAGTCGGCACCGAGTGTGACTAGTCTGACAGAATGGGAAGGGGGCAGCCATCCTCTGCTGCCCCCTTCGCCTTCGCGGCTGCATCGCCGAGAGTCCGATGCGACCCGCGATGAGATTCGGCGTATGTCGCCCATCAGAGAGGCGCAGCACATGAACAAATATCTTGTAGAGTTCATCGGAACGTTCTTCCTGGTGCTGACCATCGGTTTTGCTGTGCTCGAGCCAGGCGCCGGCCCACTGGCACCCCTGGCTATCGGTTCTGCGCTCATGGTCATGGTCTATGCCGGTGGACACATCTCGGGGGCGCACTATAACCCTGCGGTCACCCTGGCGGTCTGGTTGCGCGGCAGATGCCCAGCAAGAGATGTGACTCCCTACATGGGCGCTCAAATCATCGGAGGGCTCTTGGCCTCGTTCATGGTCCTCTTCGTGAAGGGCTACAGCTCTGTCCCACCGGCTCAACCGGATTCGATCTCTGCTCTCCTGGTAGAGTTTCTGTATACGTTTGCCTTGTGCTATGTCGTCCTCAATGTTGCCACCTCAAGGAACACCGTCGGGAATTCATTTTACGGTTTGGCGATCGGATTCACCGTGACAGCTGGCGTCTATTCGGTGGGGGCTGTTTCCGGCGGCGCGTTCAATCCAGCCGTCGCGGTAGGCATCACCGTCATGGGATTGTCGAGTCTTGGCAGTATTTGGATCTTCCTGCTGGGCAATTTCTTGGGAGGCGCCTTGGCTGCTGCGACCTTTAAGTTTGTTAATCCTGAGGACACATAGCGACGCGCCCCGCTGAAATCTCTTCCAGCCACGGTTCCAACCCGGGGTTTTTTCGATCCTGTGTCTTGCCGCGATCTGACGAAAAGCCCTTGACATCCCTCGATGTATCGGAAAAATATGAAGGCCCATCCCAGGCCGTGGCGTGGGCATGTGAGAGACGACTATGAAATCGCGATCATTGCCGTACGTGATGGGCTGCTTCGGGCGTACTCCGGCGGCCGTAGGCCTGCTGGTGTTGGGTACCCTCGTCGGCGCGGTCGCGATCTGGGCGGCCGAGAGAGAGCAGGTGCTCGGCTTTGCCCCGGGAGGGAACGGGGTGCCGGACGGATGGGAGCTTTTCGTGAATGTGGGGGAGCCGGACCTGGCCCTCGTGCAGGATGGCGAGGGCCGGGCCCTGAAGCTCCGGACCAGGGCCTCCTCCTTTTCCCTGCAGCGCAAGGTAGCGATCGACCTCAAGCGGACCCCATTTGTGGTGTGGCAGTGGAAAGTCACCGAGCTCCCCCAGCGAGGAGATTTCCGCCAGCGCGCCACGGACGACCAGGCGGCTCAACTGTACGTCGTCTTTTCGTGGGAAGTCTTCCGGAAAGAGGCGATTGCCTATATATGGGACAGCACGGCTCCGGAGGGGACCACGGCACGGATCCCTTCTCCGGCGCTCTATCCCTTTTTGAATCTTCACGTGGTAGTCGTCCGATCCGGGGAAGCGGAAAGAGGCAAGTGGATCACTGAGACCCGGAACGTCGCCGAGGACTACAGGAAGCTCTTCGCCGCTAACCCGGATAAGGTTCAGGGCGTCATGATTCAGATCAACAGCCAGCACACCGCATCGCGGGGCGAGTCGTACTGGCGGTCTATCCGGTTCACCCCATAGCCCTGATCATGCCGGCCCCCGACACCGGTCGACGGTGGACAAGCACAGAAAAGTCATCAGCAACTTGACGCCTCGAGAACAAGATCCTCGCGGTGTCGAACCGTCAGTCGTCATCCGTCACGGATAAGAAGGGAGACAGCCATGCTCAGCCAGAAACTCCAGGATGCGATCAACGGCCAGATCCAGCATGAATTCTATTCCGCATACCTATACCTGTCGATGTCGGCCCACTTCGCAGCGGTGCATCTGCCCGGCTGTGCACGGTGGATGCGCGTGCAGAGCCAGGAGGAGGCCTCGCACGCGATGAAGCTGTTCGACTTCGTCCTCGAGCGGGAGGGCCGGGTGATGCTCCAGGCCATCGAGCAGCCGCCGGCAAAGTTCAAGTCACCCCTCAATGTCTTTCAGCAGGCCCTGGAGCACGAGCGGAAGGTGACAGGGATGATCCACCGCCTGTACGAGTTGGCGGCCAAGGAAAACGACTACGCGACCCAGGTCATGCTCCAGTGGTTCATCGAAGAGCAGGTCGAGGAGGAGCGGACCGCGAACGACATCGTGGAGCAGTTCAAGATGATCGGCGACCAGCCCGCCGCGCTGTTCATGTTAGATAAGGATTTGGGCGCACGGGGGGCGGGTGAAAAGGCTTGACGGCGGGGCCGCCCTTGGGTAGACTCGCGGGGCTATACGTATGGGATTTCCGAAAGGGAGAGAAGCAGGAATGCGCCGGATGATCTTCCCGCCTTCTGCCGGGAGCTGGTCAAGGCGCTGGAGAAGATGAGCTGACGAGAGAACAGGGGGGCGTATGGGCATCGAGCGGGTAATCTTGGCGGCGCCGAGGGGGTTCTGCGCGGGCGTGGACCGGGCGATCGATATCGTGAATATCGCCCTGGAACTCTACGGCACCCCGGTGTATGTCCGGAAAGAGATCGTCCACAACGCCCATGTGGTTCAGGAGCTCCGGGGTCGGGGAGCGGTCTTTGTGGACCAGCTGGACGAGGTGCCTGACGGCGCCCGGGTCATCTTCAGTGCCCACGGGATTGGGCCGGCGGTCCGGGCGCAGGCGGCAGCCAAAGGACTGCGGGTCATCGACGCGACCTGTCCCCTGGTCACGAAGGTCCACCTCGAGGCCCTGAAATTCGCTCGCGAGGGCCGGGTGATCCTCCTCGTGGGACATGCCGGTCACGACGAGGTGATCGGCACCATGGGACACGCGCAGGGACAGATGGTGCTGGTCGGCTCGGTGGAGGAGGCGGAGCAGGTCCGGGTGCCGGATCCGGAGCGGGTGGCCGTAATCACGCAGACTACGCTGAGCATCGACGATACCCGGGAGATCATCGCGGTCCTCAAGCGGCGGTTCCCCAAGGCGGTCTTCCCGCCGAAGGACGACATCTGCTACGCCACGCAGAACCGCCAGATGGCGGTCAAGGAGATGGCCGGATCGGTCGATCTACTCCTGGTCATCGGCTCGCCCAACAGCTCGAACTCGATGCGGCTCGTGGAGGTGGCCCAGGCGGTCGGGGTGCGGGCCCATCTCATCGATGATGTCTCCGAGATCGACCCTCGCTGGCTCGAGGGGGTGCGGACCGTCGGGATCACCGCGGGTGCCTCGGCCCCCGAGCATCTCGTCCAGGAGACCGTTGCATTCTTCCAACCGATGGGGGTCTCGCGCGTGGAGGAGCTGGACGGCATCCGAGAGGATGTGGTCTTTGCGCTACCGCCAGAGATCCAGCGAGACCTGCCGGCAGGGAGCAAGGCGGCGCGATCCCTCAGGGTGTTAGGGCGACCTTGATCGCCTCCCCCCGGGCTATCAACTCGAAGGCCTCTGGCAGAGAGGAAAGCGCCATCTGGTGCGTCAGGAGGATCTTGGTGTTCACCAGCCCCTGCTCGAGGAGGCCGAGGGCCTCGCGGATGTGGCGGGGGGTATGGTGGAAGACACCGATCAGCATGAGTTCCTCGTAGTGCATCCGGCGCGTATCCACCCGGAAGCTCGTCCCCGGCTCACACCCCCCAAAGAGAACGACCGTTCCCGCCTTGCGGGTCACCTCGACCGCCTGCTCCCACACCTCGGGTCTCCCCGTCGCCTCGATGGTGACGGCGGCACCACGGCCCTCGGGGCTTAACCGCCGGACCTCGGCGAGCACCCGTTCCCCCTGCGCCGCATCGAGGATCTCATCCGCGCCGGCCTCAGCGGCCTTGGTCAACCGGAACTGGCCTTTCCCCACCATGATAACCTTGACCCCCTGTCTCTTTGCGAGCTGCGTGAGGAGGAGCCCCATCGGCCCGGCCCCGAAGATGCACAGGGTCTCCCCGAGCCTCACGCCGGAGCGCTCGATCCCATGAAGGGAACAGGCGAGCGGCTCGACGAGGGCGGCCTCGGCAAAGCTGAGATGCTCCGGAAGCGGGAGGAGGTTCTGCCGAACGATGCGGGCCGGGACCCGGATGTACTCGGCATAGGCGCCGTTCAAGAATTGTAAGTCCTCACACAGATTGACCCGTCCCATCCGGCAAGGGAAGCACAAATGGCAGGGGGCGGAGTTGGCCCCGACCACCCGGTCTCCACCCCGCACCGACTCGACCCCCTCGCCCACCGCTTCGACGATCCCGGCCCATTCGTGGCCAAAGAGGGCGGGGGTCTTTTTGATCATGACCGGGTGGCCCCGGCGATAGGTCTTGAGGTCCGTGCCGCAGGTCAGCGCTGATCCGATCCGCACCAACACCTCTCCGGGCCCTGGCGCCGGGGTGGCCACCTCCTCAAACCGGATGTCACCGGGACGATAAAACACCACCGCCTTCACGGCTGCTCCACCTCCACAAAGACCTTGAGCGCTTCCTTGTCCCGGAACATGTGCATCCCATGGGTGAGATCGGCCAACGGGACCCTGTGGGTGACGAGCGCCTTCACCCGGACCGTTCGCTCCGCCAACAGGGCGAGGGCTTCCTGAAGCTCGACGGTGGAGGGGGAATAGCTGCTCACGAGGCTGAGTTCCCGGTGAAAGAACCGGTGGATATCCAGTTCTACCATCGGGTTACCCGGGTCCGAGGCGAACAACATCACGACGCCACCATCTCTCAGGAGATCGATCGCCGCCCCCAGCACCCGCGGCCCGCCCGCTGTCAGTATAGCAGCATCGGCGCCGCGACCCTGAGTCACCTCTTGGACGGCCTGGGGCACCTCCGCCTGACCCGGCGTGAGGGTCACGTCCGCCCCGAACGCCTTGGCGCGCTCACAGCGCTCGCCGATGAGATCAAAACCGATCACCCGGGCTCGATAGAGCTTGAGAACCTGAACGAGCATGAGGCCGATCGAGCCCAATCCATACAGGAGGACCGTGTCGTGGAGGAGTGGGTTCAGCCGCTTGACCGCCCGGAGGCAGCAGGCAAGCGGTTCGGTAAAGGCGGCCTCTTCGTCCTCAAGATGGGAAGGGATCGGGAAGGTGGCGTATCGGGTGTTCAGAGCCGGAACCCGGATATACTCGGCGAAGCCTCCCGGGTCGATATTCGACGCCTTGAAGGTGCGGCACATGGAGAAGTTGCCGTGCCGACAGTAGTGGCAGGCGTAGCAGGGGACGTGGTGAGAGACCACCACCCGCTCGCCGACCGTCCGTTCCTCAATCCCCTCCCCCAGGGCCGCGACAGTACCGACGACCTCGTGCCCGAGGACGGTGGGAGGTGTGACGAGAGCGTGATCGACCTTGCTCGCATCGGTTGCGCACAGGCCGCACCCCTTGACCTTGACCAGCAGCTCGCCGGGCCCGACCCTCGGGACGGGGACCGCCTCCACACGGATCTGCCGATTCCCCTGGTAGACCGCCGCTCTCATGGTTTGTGGCATGCTCATCAGTACCTGCCTTCCCCGTTCATGGTTCAGAGTTCATGGTTCATGGCAGGAACCTGGATTCCCGTTCTTAAACCATCAACCCTGAACCCTGAACCGGTTTTGCGCCCAGGTCGTGAGGGCCAGGCGGATCTTCCTCGCGCGCGGCAGCGCGATCCGATCCTCGAAAACGCGAAACTCCTTCCGCGCGATCGTCTCCAGCGTCTCGCGATAGATCCGGCCCATGATCTCGGCGGCCGCCATGTTCTTCCGATCCTCGGAGGGCAGACTCTCGGCTGCCCGCCGGAAATAGTCCCGGGCCCGGTCCGCCTCGAATCGCATGAGGGGAAAGAACCCGGGGGTGTACCGGCAGTGCAGGAGATCATCCTCACTGTACCCGAAGCGCTCCAGATCCTCTTGGGGGAGATAGATGCGCCCGCGCCGGCCATCGGTCTTTAGATCCCGGAGGATATTGGTCAGCTGCAGCGCCAGGCCCAGGTTGATCGCGTACTCCTTGGTGGCCTCACGCCGGTATCCGAAGATCTCGATGCAGATCAGGCCCACCACCGAGGCCACCCGGTAGCAGTACCGGGCGAGATCCGCGATGGTGGGGTATCGGGTGACGGTGAGGTCCATCTCGACCCCGGCAATCACCTCGTCGAAATAGCCCTTGGGGATCGGGTAGCGGCTGAGGCAGTCGCGGAGCGCTCTAGTGATGAAATGGGTGGGCCGCCCCGCGTAGCAGCGGTCCAGCTCCTCGCGCCACCCCTTCAGGCGCTCGGCCTTCGCCTCCACGTCGCCGGAGTCGTCGGCGATGTCGTCCACGGCGCGGCACAGCGCGTACACGGCATAGAGCGCCTCCCGCTTCGCTCGGGGGAGAAAGAGGAAAGAGTAGTAGAAGCTCGAGCGACTCTTCCTGACCAGGGTGGCAAGGGCCTCGGACATCTCCTACGCCTTTCGCGAGACGATGAAGCGGGCGATGGCTCGCAGCGGGTCCGCCTGGTGGGTGAGCGACGTCAGCGCATCCAGCGCCTCCGTCAGGAGTCGCTGGGCCTCCCGCTTGGCGGCATCAAGGCCGACCAGGGCCGGATACGTGGCCTTCCCTCGGCTGGCATCCCCCCCGATCTTCTTCCCCCGCATTGCCTCTTCCCCCTCGATGTCCAGAATGTCGTCGGTGATCTGAAAGGCGAGCCCGACAGCCTTCCCGTACCGCGTGATGGCGTCGAGCTGGGTTGCTGTCGCTCCGCCCAGGTGGGCCCCAGCCCGAAGCGCGGAGAGGATCAGGGCCCCCGTCTTGTGGGTGTGGATGTACTGGAGGAGAGACAGCTCAACGGCCTTCCCCTCCGAGAGAATATCCACCGCCTGCCCCCCCGCCATCCCCTGCGACCCGGCAGCCAGGGCGATCTCGTGGATCACGGTCCGGAGGAGCCGCGGATCGAGGTGACCGACGTGCGCGGGGTTCGTCAAGAGGGCAAAGGCCTCGGTGAGGAGGGCATCCCCCGCCAGGATGGCCATGGCCGGGCCGAAGACCTTGTGGCAGGTGGGGCGACCGCGTCGCAAGTCATCGTCATCCATCGCCGGGAGGTCGTCGTGGACTAACGAGTACGTGTGGATGCATTCAAAGGCGCAGGCGACGGGGAGCACCGCCTCGGCCCTCGCCCCCACCGCCTCGGCGGCGGCGATGGTCAATGTCGGTCGCAACCTCTTCCCGCCGGCGAAGAGGCTGTAGTGTACGGCGTGGTGAAGCTCCGGAGGCATGGTGCTCTCCACCGGGACAAAACGCTTCAGGCCCGCCTCCACCAGCGCCTGCCGCTCTTCGAGGTACGCCTTGAGATCCACACGTCCTCCTGGTCTCGCCGAACGGTTGGATTATAGGCGCCTTCTGGCTTCGGACCAAGCCTCTTCTTGATCGTTACCTCTGTACCCTCCGGCAGGCGTATCCGTGGGTGTAGTACCACTCCACCGCGTCTCGCAGCGCTTCTTCGACCGGTGTCTGGGGTAACTCGAGTTCGCGGATGGCCTTGGAGGGGTCAAAGAACATCATCGTGTGCGCCATGCGGACCGCGTTGAGAGGAACCCGCGGCTCCTGGCGGCTGAGTCGCGCGTAGAGCTCGAAGGCGCACGCGGCGAGGACGGCCACCGGATAGGGAATCCGAAAGCGGGGTGCAGGGACGCCGGAGATCTGCTCGAGTATCCCGAAGATTGCGCGCAGGGTGAGATTCCGGTTCCCCAGGATATACTTTTCGCCGATCCGTCCTCTCTGGGCCGCCAGGATGTGGCCCCGAGCCACATCCTGGACGTGGACCAGATTGAGACCCGTGTGGAGGTAGCCGAACATCTGCCCGTTGAGATAATCGACAATCATCCGGCCGGTGGGGGTGGGTTTGACATCCCACGGTCCCACAGGGGCAGAGGGATTGACGATGACCACCGGAAGCCCCAGGCCGGCGATCCGTTCTGCCTCCCGCTCGGCCAGAAACTTGGACCGCTTGTAGGGGCCGACCATCTGTGCCAGGGTGACCGGCGTCTCCTCGGTTCCTGGCAGGCCATTTTTGGGGATCCCCAGGGCCCCCACCGTGCTCGTGTAGACGACGCGCTCTATCCCCGTCTCGAGCGCGACCTCCAGGATGTTGCGGGTCCCCTCCACATTGGCCCGGTACGTTGCGGCCGCGTCCCGTGAGGAGAGGTTGTACCGGGCGGCGACGTGGTACAGGACCTGACACCCCTTGAGGGCGCGCCGGAGACCCTCGCGCTCCGCGAGGTCTCCCTGGACCTCCTCGATCTCGAGGCCCTCGATGCCGGCCCGTGGACTCGACGGTCTCACCAGCACGCGGACGGCGACCCCGTCTTGAAGCAGCTCTCGGACGAGGTTTGCCCCAACAAAGCCGGTCGCCCCGGTGACGAAGGCTCTCACGTCTTTTGCTCCCTCTGCCCGGGCCATCCAGTCCGTGTAAGGACCAGGAGGCCGATGGCGACCCACAGGATCTCCCGCGCCCTGCGCAAGAGACTGAAGGCCATGGCGGCCTCTGCGCTCATGCCGAGACCGAGGAAGATCAAGACGGTTCCCCCCTCTTGGGCTCCCAGGTTGGCCGGGATGAAGAAGGTCGCCGCCTTGACCCCGAGGAGGAGCGCCTGGATCACCATCGCCGTCGGGACGTCCACGCGGCTTCCCATCGCCCACAGGAAACCGTACGCCTCGACGGCGGTGGTCAGCCAGCCGAGGAGCGAAAAGAGCAGGCACCCGACCAGAGGGCTGCGGCTTCGGTAGAGCGTGGCGATCTTGTCATCCAGGATCTCGAGCCCCTCTCGTTTCGCCATCCAGGCCTCACCCCTGGCACCGAGCCGATAGATGAGCCGGTGGAGGAGCGAGAACAGCCCCCGCGTCTGGCTATAGTAGAGGACCAGGACCACGAGGGCCAGGAAGAGGCCCACCCCGAATCCCCCGAGCAGCGCCGATGCGAACTCCTGTGTTCTCGGGAGGGCACCGGCCAGCCCCAGAAAGATAAAAAGACAGTACGCGAACGTCGTCATGGTCTTTGTGACCACGACCGAGGCGAGGCCGTCGCTTAACGGAACGCCGAGGCGGCGGAGCAGCGAGGCCTTGAGCGGCTCCCCGCCCAGGTAGGCGAGGGGTGTGATGAGGTTGACCGCCTCTCCCGCCGCCCGGATCAGGAAGGTGTGTGCGAGGGGTACCCCGGGAGGCAGGGTCAGCCACCAGCCGATGGAAAAGAAGACAGCCATGACCACGGAGGGAAGGAGGAGGGAGGGGAAGCTCCATCCGACCTGCCGGACCTGGGCGAGCGTCTCCTCAAGCCCCACCTGCCCGAGGATCCACAGGAAGAGGAAGAGACCGAGGCAGAGGGCGATCAGTGTGCCCCAGGGCCTCTTCACGCCCCCCCTCCGCTAATCGCTGCCTGCAGCCACCTGCCGGAGGCGCGCGGCGATGGCCTCGGGGTGAAGCGATACCCGGGGAATCTCTTCCCGCCGGTCCCCGATCTCGAGTTGAACGAGGAGAAAGGCAGGGCCAGGCCCGCCGAGGAGCAGGGGAAGCACCGCCTCGAGCTCCTCCCGTCGGGCCACGCGATACACCAGGCGGTACCCGGCCGCCTTCGCCATCTGTTCGAGAGGGACCTTTGCCGAGAAGGTCGGTTGATTCCCGGTGGAGCCGTGGGCGGAGTTGTCGAGGACGATGTGAATGAAATTCGGCGGGGCGTGAAAGCTGGCGGTGGGGAGGACGCCCAGATTCATGAGGAGATTGCCATCTCCGTCCAAGACCACGACCCGTCGCTCGGGCCGGCTCAGGGCGAGCCCCAGCCCAATGGAGGGCGCGAGGCCCATGGAGCCGATCATATAAAAATTCTCTGTCCGATCCCGGGCGACCATGGTCTCCCGAGAGATGAACCCGTTGGCGGCGATCACGATCTCTCGATCGAGCCGCTCCAGGATCACCTGAATGGCCTCTTCGCGCATCATGTCACAATCCCCTTTCTCAGGAGCAGGGCGACCGGGGTCCGGTCCTGCTTCATGCGGTCCGCGGCCCAGCGGATGGCCTGCGGAATCGTCTCCTCCTCCAGGATCTGGTAGGGAATCCGCAGGGTCTCGAGGAGCGTCGGGGTGATCTGGCCCGTCAAGAGGTGCTCTGGCGCGTCCTTGCCCCCGTATCCGCGCCAGCCGATCAGGAGCAGGCAGGGGATCCGGTAGAGCAGGGCCAGCGAGGAGAGGGCATCGAGGCTCTGCCCCAGACCCGAGTTCTGCATCAGGACGACCGGCTGCTTGCCGCCGAGGTAGGCCCCTGTGGCCATGCCCACCGCCGCGTCCTCCCGCGCCGCCTGGACGTAGCCATGCTCGGCCAGGAGGGTGAAGAGTCCTTTCATGAGCGAGCAGGGGACCCCGGTGAAGAAGTCAAAGCCGGCTTCCATGAGGAGCCGGACGAACTCGTGCGCCGTGACCCCTGTCGCCCTCGGTTGCGGCCTCGCTGCCGGCCGCCCTCGGTCGGGGACGGTCTGGTCCATCTGCGGTCGGCGAGATCGCGTGACGACCGGTGCCGCGAACGTCGGTCGCGGAAAATCCTGAAGGATCAGGCGGTCGATCTCTTCCTCGAGTCGATGACAGAACTCGATCTCCTTGATGGCGCGTTGGTACTGGTCGATGCCGAGGTAGCGGAGAAACCGGCGGATGCCCCAGTCCACCGCCTCGTACGGGACCGTGGGGGCTGCCATGTCCCCCATGCGGATGATGAGGGACTTGACGAGCGGCTCGGGCTCGAGCGGGGTGTTCCAGAGCGGATGCTCGCCGATCTGGGCGCGAAACCGGGTGATATGCTCTTCCCGGTAGAATTCCCCGCGGAATTTCATGAAGTCGATTGCTGTCCAGAAGTCCCACCGCGCCGAGGCGAAGGCACAATCGGGAAGGAAGAACTGGATCGGATTGATCCAGACGTCGAAATAGGGATGGCTCAGGAGGCTCACGGCCGCGGCGAGGCGATCCGTGCCGGGCCGGCCCACCTGTGGGTCCCCCACCACGGTCGCTGCCGTCTCAAGATGGTGGGCAAAGACCGGGGCCTCCTCGACGATGCGCCGCAGCGCGTAGATCTTCCGCTCGACCAGATGCCAGCCCTTCTCATCCGAGACGGGAAGGATGTCGAGATGCGCCTCGAGCTCCTGGATCGCGCTCTCCTTGCGGTCATGCAGGGCGCCGAAATCGCGGCGCGTGAACTCGCCGCTCGGAAAGACCTCGAGCGCGACGTCCAGGAAGTCGCGGAAGTTGTCCAGGGTATGGGCGTACACCCCGTGGTAATGGGTCGGCTGCCTGTCGATGATGGGCAGGCTCGCGTAGATGGCCGCGCCCGGGTCGAGGCCGCAGCTCTTCAGCAGCTTGGTCGCGAGGATCGCGTGCGTCCCCCAGTCCATCGCTAGGCCTCCCTGTCGGCAGAGACCGGCCTCGGGGCCATCTCGGGATGCTCCTGGCGCTCGGCCCGCCTGTCCCGAATGAGGAGGGCGAGGACCGACGGCCAGAAGAGGTTGATCCCGATCGCCGCGGCCCAGAGAAACCACTCGAGCCGGTCCACCAGCGCTGCGAGAAGGACGATCAGGGCAAAGTCCCGGTGCATGACCTGGGCGAGAAGCCGATTGACCGGGCGGCGCCGGATCATGTACGCCCCCATGGTCCCGGCCGCCGTAGCTGCGCCCACGACGAGCAGCGCGCCCACGATGAGCACGCTGGGCTCTGGCCTTCTCAGATACGCCGCCCGGACGATAGCGGCAAAGATCCCCACGTGCACCAGGTTGTCCAGGACATAATCCATCACGCCGCCCCATCGGCTCTCCTGCAGCCTCAGGCGGGCCAGCATCCCGTCTAGCAGGTCGGTGAGATAGGCGAGGACGAAGAGCATCCCCCCGACGACTGTCCAGGCGTAATCGCCCTGCCACAAGCACGCGATGGCGCCGAGCCCGATGAAAAATCCTGCCAGGGTGAGCTGGTTGGGGGTGACCCGCGTGTCGACCAGGGCACGCATGACTGGGAAGAGGAGGCGTCTCGAGCGGCGGATCAGCCAGCTATCGGTTGGCTTCCCCAGGGCCCGATAGAGGGCGGCCGCTGCCCTCTCGCTGGTCGTGTTGGCGAGATCGAGGCACACTGCCGCCCCCGAAAGGGGGACCTGGACTGGAGGCTGCAGGCGTCCGGTCGGGACCGCGGGGCTCCCGAGTGCCACCGGAGCATCGGAACCCTGGCCCGCCGGGACCACGAACGGTGCCCCGGGATGATAGGCGGCCCTGAGTTCCGTGAGCAGGGGTGGGTTCAGCACGGTGCTCGCGCGGATGAAGAAGCACGGGGGGATCCCGTTGCCGCCCACGGCTTTGCTCACCGCTGCCGGTTCCGTGTCGACCCACTCGATCCGACTCTCGGATAGTCGCTCGCCCACCAGGGCCTGCAGCCGGGGGGCCGCGTCGCCGGCGCAGATGATCACGCGGCGCACGCCGGCGCGCTGTGTACTGACAAGGATGCGCCTGAGCAGGGAGACCCCGCCCACGCGCGCGGCGGCAACAGACCAGTCCCCGTGTGTCGGGGGGAGGACGATGGCCGTTCTTCCGACGTCATCCATTGGGGCGCTAGCGTGAGGCATGGGTTGCAACAATCCTCGGGAGGACTTCCTCCCGGGCCCGATCGAGCTCTTTCGGCCCATCGATGTCGATCCACGAGAGTCCCGTGGTCACCGAACAGTGAACGGGGACACCCTTGGCGATCAACCGTTCCAGGGCGGCCGTGTAGTACTCGTTGGTCGCCCCTTCCTCCGTCAGCCGCTCGATTTCGGCGAAGAAGAGCCGCCCGCCGTCGCTGGAAAACCGCGCGATGCCGAGAAAGGTCCCCGTCACCTCGGCGGGAGGGACCGTCTTGCTCACCGCCAGGACCCGGGTGCCTCGGGCCGCGACTTTCTTGCTCTCGGCGTGGATCTCTTCGCTCACGGCGAGGCAGATTTCTCCTGGTCCTTCGAGGCAGGCCTTCAGGATGTCCGGATGGAAGAGGATGTCGGCGTAGCAGATGACGAAGGGGGATCCGAGGAGCCGTTCGCGGCTCACCCAGACCGAGTATAAATTATTCGTGTCGGCGTAGCGAGGATTCTCCACGACGGTGACCGGGAAGGGGCGCCCGCCGCCCGTCCCCCGCGCGAACGCACGGATCTGCTCCCCCAGGTAGCCGGTGACGATCACCGCCTCCGCGATCCGCTGCGCCGCCAGGGCGTCCAGCAGGTAGGCGAGGATCGGTCTGCCCCCCACATCCAAGAGACATTTGGGGGTCTCCACCGTGAAAGGCCGGAGGCGGGTCGCCTGGCCTGCCGCGAGCACGAGCGCCCTCACGGTCGCAGCTCCCGTAAGAGAGCGGCAATGGCCCGAGCGAGGTGTCGGGTGGCGATCCGGAGCCTCGCCGCCACGTGGAGCATCGGGGGAATCCACGACGGATGCCGGAGGAGAGAGGCGGCGACGGCGATGGGCTTGAGGCGGCCGTCCGACGCCAGGAAGGCGCTTCCCCGTGCCGCCCAGGGCTCGGCGGCGGTATCCGAGACGACCCTGATCGCGAGGAACGGGATCCCTCGCCACTCCGCTGCTTCGGCCAGATAGGCGCTCTCCATGTCCACAGCCACGATCGGCCCGCCCGACCGCCTCTCAGCCGTCTCGGCTGGCGTCATGACTTTATCGACCGTGAGGATGGTCCCGACATGGAAGGGGAGCCCGATGGCCTTGGTGGCGCCCGTCGCGGTTTCGAGCAGGAAGGGGTCAGCGGCGAAGGATTCGGCATGTCGAATCACCTGAGAGGCGACGACGAGGTCCCCGAGAACCGCCTCGGACCCCACCCCCCCACAGAAGCCGGCCGACAGGAGCACGCTGGGCGTGCCAAGCGAGGCGACGGCCCGGTCCGCTCCACGCGCACCCATCCCCGCCTGCAGCAGGAGGATTCGATTCCCCTCATCGCGGTACCGGAGGAGGCCATCGACATTCCGGTCTCTCCGAAGCCCGAGATGCTTGACGAGCGGGGCCGCCTCCACCCCGAGGGCCACTACGATCGTAGCCGGGCCATGGGCCAATCGAGACATCCTTGCCTCACCCCTATAGATCCCCCCGCGCCTCGGCCTCGGCGCGGAGCCGCTCCGCCTCGGCCTGGCGTAACTTGTCGCTCTTGGTTGCCCACGCCTCCCAGGATTTCCCAAAGGCGGTATCTTCCCCCGTGAAGTCCACGGCCACAATGTCGGCGTAGGGGATGGTCTGGGTACCAGGGGCTCCCTGGGGGAAGAACTGGAGATACGCCTGAGATCCGCGCGCCTGGCGGTTAAAGATGTACCCTTCGATGCGCGTGCCATCCTTCAGTTCGAGGGCGACATCGCCCCGATAATCAAAGGCCGCCTCGATGACCTCCTGAAGTTCCGTGGGATTCGCGGGACGGAACGAGCGCCCTTCCCACTGGGGTCGTTCCGAGCCGTGTGCCTTCGTCTCCTGAGGCATGGCCCGCCCGCCCCCTTCACGAATTCGGCATCAGCGTCACCCTGACCGTCCGGGCAAAGCCCGACCAGGAGCTGAACGTATCATCGACGGCGGTGGCCTCGTAGCCGCAGTGCACCATGCAGTCGGCGCACTTGTCGTTGCGGCCGGTCCCGTACCGGTCCCAGTCGGTGGTCTCCATCAATGCCTTGTAGCTGGGGGCGTAGCCATCTTGCAGCAGATAGCAGGGTCGCTGCCACCCAAAGATGTTGTATGTGGGATTTCCCCAGGGCGTGCACTGGTAATCGCGCTTCCCCATGAGGAATTCGAGGAACAGGGGCGACTGGTTGAAGCGCCAGTGTTTCTTGCGATCCTTGAGGATGGCCCCAAAGAGCTCTGTGACGCGATGGCGCCGGAGGAAGTGCTCCTGATCGGGGGCCTTCTGGTAGCTGTACCCCGGGGAGATCATCATCCCTTCGACCCCGAGTTCCATCATCCTGTCAAAGAATGTCCGGACCCGCTCCGGGTTGGCGCCGTCGAAGAGGGTCGTGTTGGTCGTGACCCGAAAGCCGCGCGCCAGCGCTACCTTGATGGCCCTCAGCGCGATATCGTACACCCCATCCCGGCAGACGGCGATGTCGTGCTCTTCTCTGAGCCCGTCCATGTGAATGCTGAAGGTCAGATACGTGGATGGCGTGTACTCGTCAAGCTTGCGCTCCAGCAAGAGCGCGTTGGTGCAGAGGTAGACGTACTTCTTCTGCGCAACGAGCCCCCGGACAATCTCGGGCATGTCGGGATGAATCAGGGGTTCGCCCCCGGGGATACTCACGATCGGCGCCCCGCATTCATCGGCGACGGCCCAGCACTCCTCGGGTGTCAGGCGTTTCTGCAGGACGTGCTCGGGGTATTGAATCTTGCCGCAGCCGGCACAGGCCAGGTTGCACCGAAAGAGGGGCTCGAGCATCAGCACGAGGGGATACCTGGTATTCCCCTTGAGCTTTTGGCGGAGCACGTACAGGGTAACGGCGAGCGACTGCGAGAGCGGAACTGCCATGATACGACGCCTCCTTGGGCCGGCCTATTCGAGGTGGGGATCCCTCCACACCGGTTCCACGGGGAGTGATCCTCTGCCGTTTGCAGGGGCGTCTCGGGCGGAGAGGACGACTGGCACCCGCTCGAGATGCCCCCGAGATGACCGCTGGCCTTCCCGCCACCGCGCGGTGATGGTGACCGCTAGGCACGTGGTCAGGGGACCGTAGATGAAGAGACCCACAAGGAGCAGGGTCTGCTCCCCGATGAACCAGGTGACGGTGAGGGCAAATGCCAGGACAATATAGTACAATCCCGGCCCATACAGCGGGCGCAGGGGGAGCCGCGCCGCCCAGGCGGGTGCTCCGGGCCTGATCGACCGCTCGAGGAGCGCAAAGAGGATCAGGATCGCAGAGCCCACGACCCCCCACCCGACAAAATTAGACACCGGAACCCCAAAGTACACCCCCCCCTCAGGATAATAGAAGATCTGCCCGAGAAACCACCGATCACCCCGGACGGCGATGGGGTCTACGACGACGTCGATGAGGACAAAGAAGACCACGGCCAGCAGGAGGACGGGGGCGCCGAATCGGTCGCGGTGAGGGAGCGACAATGCCCAGCGGCTCTCCCCATCCCTGAGGGGTCGGAGGAGCGCGAGGGAGGCCACCGTCCAGCTCGCATATGCGAGGAAGACGAAGGAGAGGGAATCCATGAAGGGTACCCCGGCGATCCAGAGTTCCCTCCCGGCAGTCGTGGGCAGGTAGTGGTACAGGCCAAAGGGGACCCCGAACCGGATCGACAGGGATTCGGCGGTAAAGGCCACACTCCACGCCACGACCGTGAAGAGGAGGGTCCGTCGCCACCCCATATCTGCCACAGCCGCGAAGAGATAGAGAAGGAGGAAGGCGACGACGTACGGTCGCAGCACGACAGTGCCAACGACGAGCTGGACAAAGGAATCCATCGTTTCCCCCGTGGCCGATTATAGTAGAGCGGTTTCAAGGAACTTGCAACGGAAAAAATGGCACGACGGGGGGCTGATCTCGTGCGTTCGAACCAGGGGCCCGCATCTTCACGGCGACAAAGGCCGGTTCGTCCTTGACATTTGCGGCCTGCTATCCTGTATACTATCACGCCGGGAAATGGCCCGGATGGTTGCTGTGGCGCGGGTCTTCCCGAGCGTTGAGGGGGAATCTTCCTCGGCGTCGGGATCCCCCCAGGGAGTTGCTATGCTGTCTGAGGAAGGGCGATGAGGATTCTCTGGCTCCTTGGCGAGTGGGCCCTGACTTCCCTCCGCGACGGGGGCCGGATGATGATCTTTCTCGGCACCGCCCTCTGCTGGATCTTTCTCCCCCCCCTCAAGTGGCGGCGCATGATCGCCCGGATCCACTTCATCGGGGCCAAGTCGCTCTTGGTGATCCTCCTCACGGGCGCCTTCACCGGAATGGTCCTGGGGCTCCAGGTCTTCTATACCCTGACGAAATTTGGCTCGGAGGCCTTCCTCGGCCCGGCGGTGGCCTTGACCCTGATCCGCGAGTTAGGACCGGTCCTGTGCGCCCTGATGGTCACGGGGCGCGCTGGCTCGGCCCTAACGGCCGAAATCGGGATCATGCGCATCACCGAACAGATCGATGCGCTGCACGTTATGGCGCTCAACCCCATGCGATACCTGGTCGTCCCGACGATCCTGGCCGGCCTGATCGCGTTCCCCCTGCTGACCGCCATCTTCGATTTGGTCGGGATCTACGGGGGGTATCTCGTGGGGGTGAAGCTCCTGGGGATCGGGGAGGGGACCTATTTCGGAGAGATGGAGACCTACGTGGGTCTCGGGGATATCACCCAGGGGATCCTCAAGTCGCTGAGCTTCGGACTGTTGGTGACGTGGGTCTGCTGTTACAAGGGATTCTATACCGGCTACGGGGCCGAGGGGGTGAGCCGGGCCACGACCGAGGCGGTGGTCCTCTCCTCGGTGTTGATCCTGGTCTGGGATTACTTTGTCGGTTCGGTGCTTCTGTAATGTCGGGGCCCATGGTCGAGATGCGCAATGTGCATAAGTCCTTCGGAGGACAGCAGGTGCTCCGGGGACTCGATCTGCAGGTGACCCAGGGAGAGATTCTGGTCATCATCGGCCGAAGTGGCGGCGGCAAGAGCGTCCTCCTGAAGCACTTGATGGGTCTGCTGAAGCCGGACCAGGGCCAGATCGTGATCAACGGCCAGGAGATCTCGCGACTCCGCGGACGGGAGCTCGACCAACTCCGGGAGCGGTTTGGCGTGGTCTTTCAGGGGGGGGCCCTCTTTGACTCCCTGACGGTCTTTGAAAACGTGGCTTTTCCGCTCCGGGAGAAGACCCGCCTTCCCGAGGAGGCCATTCGGGAGAAAGCCCTAACCCTCTTGAAACAGGTGGGTCTGGCGGACATGGGCCACAAGTATCCCGCCGAGGTGAGCGGGGGGATGAGGAAGCGGGTCGCGCTGGCCCGGGCGCTCACCATGGAGCCGGAGGTCGTCCTCTTCGACGAACCGACGACCGGTCTCGATCCGATCATGGTGAATGCCATTCATCGGCTGATCCTCGACCTGCATCGGCGCGTCGGCTTTACGGCCATCATGGTCAGCCACGAGATCCCCGAGATCTTCGGGATTGCCGACCGGGTCGCGATGCTGCATCGGGGGGCGGTGGTCGAGGCGGGGACTCCGGAGGCGATCCAGGCATCCGCCAATCCCGTGGTCCGCCAGTTCATCACCGGCGATCCCGAAGGGCCGATCCAGCCCGACTGAGGGGGGCGCGCATGAAACGGATGGAGCTTGAGGTGGTCGTGGGTCTCTTCCTGCTGGTGGGCATCCTCGCCCTGGCGTGGCTCTCGATCCGGCTGGGCAGGATGCAGGTGCTCGGACTGGCAGGATACGTCGTGTACGCGGACTTCCCCAGCGTGGGCGGATTGAAGCAGGGGGCCAGCGTCGAGATCGCCGGGGTGAAGGTTGGTCAGGTCGACACGATCTCGCTGGTCGAGTACCGGGCGCGGGTCAAGCTCCGGATCGACGACAGCGTCAAGCTGCAGGAGGACACGATCGCCTCCATCAAGACGAAGGGACTCATCGGCGAAAAGTATATGCGCTTGAGCCCCGGCGGGTCCGATGAGACGATCCCCCCCTCGGGGAGGATCCGCGAGACCGAGCCGCCCATTGACATCGAGGAGCTGATTGGCAGCTTTATCTTTGGGAAATTTTAGTGCGCGGGCAACCGTCAATCCGGAGAGGAGGGGTGCGATGGCCGCATCGATTGCATCGGGGGTCTGCCTTCTACTGATCCTGTTCGCGCCGGCCTGGGCAGCCGCCCAGGGACAGCCACCCGGCGGGCAAAAGAAGCTCGTCTTGAAGGTGGAGGAGGCGGTCAAGCGGGCCCTAAAAGTGAACGATGAGCTCAAGGAAGCCTTCGCGGGGGTCGATGTCAGCCGCGGCAAACAGGCCCAGGCCGAGGGGGCTAAGTGGGCGCAGCTCGAGGCGAACATTTTCGCGGGTCCTTCCCCCGTATCGGAGCTGACCAAGGACGGGAGCACGGACGGGACGATCCAGTCCAGCTCGAGAGTGGATGATCCCGTGATCAACGGCGTCTTCGGCCGGGCCCAGATCCTTCTGGTTCAACCGCTGTACACCTTCGGCAAGATCACCGCCTTCCGCGAGGCGGCCGGCCTGGGGGTCCAGGTGAGCGAGGCGGGCGTCGATAAGAAGGCCTCGGAGGTGGTCCTGCAGGTCCAGCAGTTCTATTACGGGGCCCTGCTCGCCGGTGATGTCTCCGGGTTCCTCGACGGCCTTCGGGAGGAGCTCGAGCGGGCTCTCAGAAAGGCCGAACGGCAGGTCGAGGCAGGGTCTCCGGCGGCGACCGTGTCCGATGTGTATCAGCTCCGTGCGTTCCTCGCGCAGGCCCAAACGAAGATGGCCGAGGCCGAGACCGGACGCAAGCTGGCCCGGGATGCTATTCGCGCGGCCCTGAAGCTCGAACAGGGAGTCGATTTCGAATTGGCGGACAAGGCCCTGGAACCTGCGAAAGTCGATATCAAAGCCTTCGAGGCCTATGTACAGACGGCCCGGGAGCTCCGTCCGGAGTTTGTGCAGCTCCGGCACGGCATCAAGGCCCGCGAGGCGTTAGTGCAGGCCGCCGTCGCGGATCAGTACCCCATCGTGTACGCGGCGGCCGTCGCCGATATCGCCCAAAGCACCAACCGGGATGAAAGCGAGCTCCCGATCATTACCGATCCGCTGCAGCACAGCCAGGGGGGCGTCATCCTCGGCCTGCGATGGCACTTCGACTTCGGGATCACCAGGGGGAGGATCGACGAGGCCCGCGCCGAACAGACGAAGCTGATCCACAAGCAGGATTTTGCGGACGTCGGGATCCCCCTGCAGGTGCGGAAGGCGTACCTCGACTTGGAGAATGCGCAACAGGCCATCGTGACCACCGAACAGGCGTACCGGAATGCCCGGCGGTGGCTGGTGAGCGCCGCGGCCAACTTCGATCTGGGGATCGGCGATGTCCGTGAGCTCACCGATGCGTTCGTCTCCTACTCCCTGTTCCGAGTGGATAACTTTCGCGCCATCTATAATCAGCGGATCGCGCTCGCCAACCTCACCTTCGCGACCGGGGAAACGGTCCGCGAGTTCCCGGCGCGCCCATAGGTGAGTGCCGGGACTGCGTGGAATCGTCGAGGTCGTCGGGAAAGGCACACATGGCTCGCAGAATGATCACAATGATACGGACGGTCCTGATCCTGTACGGGTTCACCGCGCTGGTCTCCGCGTCCCTGTCTTGGGCCCAGGAGGGGGCGACGGCTCAGGTGAAGGCCACGATCGAGAAGGTCCTGGAGATCTTGAGGGACCCGGCGCTGAAGGCGCCGGGCAAGGAGGAGGCGCGGCGGAAAAAGCTGCAAGAGGCCATCTATCCGCGGTTCGACTTCACCGAGATGGGGAAACGTTCCCTGGGCATTCATTGGGCCAAGCGGACTCCCCAGGAGCGGGAGGAGTTCGTGAAGCTCTTTGCCGATCTGCTGGAGCAGTCGTACGCGAAGAGGCTCGAGGCGTATACCGATCAGGAGGTCCTCTACACCAAGGAACAGCTGGACGACAAGTTCGGGCTCGTGGTCACGAAGATCGTGAGCACGAAGGAGAATATCGATATCCCCATCGAGTACAAGCTACTCCGCCAGGACAACCAGTGGAAGGTCTACGATGTCGTGATCGACGGCATCAGCATGGTGAGCAACTACCGGAGCCAGTTCAACAGCATCATCCAGAAGTCGTCGTACTCTGAGCTCGTCCAACGGATGCGGGTCAAGCAGGAGGCTGAGGCACTCAGCACCGCTCCCGCTCCGAAGCGGTAATTGGAGACCCAAGGAGGCGCAGTAGCGGTGATGGCCCGGCGGTGGTCTCGTGTGATCTCCAGATATCCCCGTGTCGTCTTGCTCCTGACCGGCCTCCTCGCCATCCTCTCCTTTGTGGCGGCGGTGGCGTGGTTAGAGATTCGTCCGAGCCGCTCGGAAGTGGTCTTCGCCGGTGAACGGCTGATCCAGCTGAAGCAGGCCTATAGGCGGGAGTTCGGAGACCGCGACGGTATCGTCATTGTGGTGGACGCCTCGGACCTCGCCCGGGCCAAGCAGTTCGTCTCCGCCCTGGCCGACCGACTCCAAAGGATCCCGGAGCCGATCGCAGAGCTCTTTTATCGGGTGGACCCCGGCCCCTTCGAGGCCCACGCCCTGCAGTACCTGTCGTCGGCCGAGCTCGAGAAGCTTCGCCGCAAGGTCGAGGACCATGAAGCGCTGATCCGGGATCTCGCCACCACCCCGGGGATCAACACCCTGTTCGTCGGCATTAACCGGGAGATGGGTGAGGCCCTGGTCGGGCATTTCTTTACCGGCTTCCTGGAAGAGAAGAAATCGGGGCGTGCGGATCTCGGCCTGTTGAATTCCCTCCTCCGGCAGCTTGACGACGGGTTGAGCGGTTCCCGAGGCTTTGCCTCACCGTGGGGCGAATGGCTGGGTGCGGGCAAAGAGCCGGTGTCGGAAGGCTATCTCCTCACTGAGGGCAAACGGTACCTCATCCTCCTGGCCAAGATCCGTGGGACGACCGAGCAGACCCTGGTCCCCAAGCGGGAGTCGATCGAACGGATCCGGACGGCTATCGCCGAGCTCGGTCAAGCCTATCCCGGCGTGGAGGCCGGGGTCACGGGGGCCGATGCCTTAGGTTCGGACGAGATCGTCACGGCCAAACGCGATTCCACGATCGCCACCGTCCTTTCCGTGGGCGGAGTAGCCTTGCTCTTCGTCCTCCTCTGGAAAGGCTTTGGGGCGCCCCTGCGAACATTCCTCAGCCTGGCCGTGGGGGTCTCCTGGACTCTCGGGTGTATTACACTCACGATCGGCTCCCTCAACATCCTGACCGCCATGTTTGTCCCAATCCTCATCGGATTGGGGATCGATTACCAGGTCCATCTGTTGGAGCGCTACGGGGAAGAGCGGGCGGCGGGCCACACTCCTCGGGATGCGTTGGAGGAAACGTTCCGGACGGCGGGTCTGGCTACCGTGACAGGGGCGGCCACCACGGTGGTGGCGTTCTACAGCCTTGTCCTCACCAACTTCAAAGGTCTGATGGAGCTGGGCTTCATCACCGGGAGTGGCCTGCTCCTCTGTCTCGGAGCCGCCTTCACGGTGCTCCCCGCGTTGCTGGTCCTGTATGAAGGGCGGGGGGAGGCTCGGGTCACTGTCCGATCGGCCAGCTTCTTGGGGGTCTTGGAAGGGTGGGGTCGTCATCCGCGGATCGTGATCGCCGTGGCGGGCGTGCTGGCCGCGGCCTCGCTCACCGCTCTCGGTACCGTTCGGCTCGAGTTCAATCTCCTGGAGCTTCAAGCGGAGGGGACTGAATCGGTGGACTGGGAACACCGACTCCTGGCCGAGGGTGGCACGTCGACCTGGTACGGGATCAGTCTCGCGCGGTCGCCCGAGGAGGTCGCGACTAAGAAGGCCCGGCTGGAGGCCCTTCCGTCGGTGAATCGGGTCCAGTCGATCTTCTCGTTCTTGCCGAAGGAGCCGGCGCGCAAGAGAGCGGCGATACAGACGCTCGGCCCCCCCCTGGCCAAACTCCCCCCCAGAATTGGGCGACTGGAACCGGTGGACCTTGAAGGGCTCGGGGCGACCCTCGAACGGATCCGATTCAAACTGGGGGACAGAGAGCGCTTCAGCTCGGCATCGGATGCCGAGCTTGAGGAGGGGCGGCGACTGCTGGATGCGCTGCGGGCTCGGCTGAAGACGGGCAAGCCTGCTGAGGTCCGCCAGTCGCTCGCCGCGTACCAGACCGCGCTCTTTGCCGACTTTGAGAAGAAGATCGCCATCCTCCGGAAGAATCTCCGGTCGCGTCCGATGACCGTCGCAGACCTTCCGCGTGAGCTCACGGATCGGTTCATCGGCAAGGAGGGGAGCTATCTCCTCAGGGTGTTTCCCCAGGGGAATACCTGGGGGCGGGAAGCCGTCCAAGAATTTGTGAGCGAGGTCCGCTCGGTGGATCCTGACATCATCGGGGATCCGATCTCTGCCTGGGAACACGGCCGGAACATGGAGAAGGGTTATCTGCTCGGGGGCTTGTATGCCACTATTGCAATGGTCGTCATCATCCTCTGGTCGTTTGGCAGCGTTACGCACCTGTTGTTGGCGCTCGTTCCCCTCGTGGTGGGGGCGGCCTGGACTCTGGGGTTGATGGAGCTCTTCCACATCAACTTTAACCTGGCGAACCTCATTCTGCTCCCGCTTATCGCGGGGTACGGGATCATGAACGGGCTTCACATCGTCAAGCGGTGGGAGCAGGAGAGGGGACAGGGATCGGTCATCGCCAACAGCACGGGTCGGGCGGTCTTTCTGTCCGCCACCACCACCATGGTGGGGTTTGGGAGCCTCATGGTGGCGAGCCACCGAGGGATCTTCAGCCTTGGCTTCCTCTTGTCAGTGGGCGTGGGCAGCATCCTCCTCGCTTCCCTGACGGTCCTTCCGTCCCTTCTCTTGCTCCTCTCGAGCGTCAAGAAGGCCGAACAAGTGAAGGAGGTCCCTGAGCCGGCTCGGTATGCCAAGGGGTCCTTGCAGCTGTCGCAATCAGGGGTGAAGAAGGACGCCCCCTTCGACGGAGGCGCATGAAATGAGGCAATTGCAACGGCGGTATGCCCGTTGGCGTTACGGCATCGTCTGGGTTGGGATGGTAGCGCTGACGTTGCTCTTGCCGGGCTCGGTGCGGGCGAGTGATGGGAAGCCCGTCGATCGGGTCCGGGATACCCTGGAGAGTGCGCTACGCATCCTCAATGATCCCACCTTGCAGGGCCCGGAAAAGAAAGACGCGCGTAGACAGCAGGTCCAGAAGCTCATCGCTTCCCGCTTCAATTATGCGGAGATGGCGGAGCGCTCGCTGGATTCGCACTGGGCCAAGCTGACCCGCGACCAGCGTCAGGCCTTCGTCGCCCTCTTCGGAGAGCTTTTTGAACGATCCTATAGCCGCCTGGTCCTCAATTCGCTGCCGGATCGGCAGATTACCTATGCGGGGGAAACGGTGAACGGGACGCGAGCCGTAGTGAAGACAGTCATCGTCGACAAGCGGGGCGACCGACTGCCGGTCGATTATCAGTTGCAGCGCCCCAAGGCGCAGTGGGAGCTGTTCGATGTCGTGATCGATGGCGTGAGCATCGTCAACAATTATCAGTCCCAGTTCAACAAGATCATCCAGACCTCGTCCTTCGATGAGCTGGTCAAGAAGATGCGTATCAAGCGTGAGGAGGAGTAGGCAGATCTTCGACCTCATAATCAACGTGGTTAGACCTGAGAGATGAGGCTGCCGCGGAAGCAGATACCGCTGGCCACTGTCGTGGTGGCACTCCTTCTTCCCCGAGCGGTATCGGGGGCGGACCCCGGCCTGAGGTCGTCTACCCAGCAGGAGCGGGCCGGACCACAGTCCCCGGCGCGTCTGTTCAGGCTCGGCGCGCAGGAGATCGGAATCGCCGCGGGATATGGGTTCGCCCTGCGCTTGGTCGGCGAGACCGGGGATGATGAGGAACTACGGGACGTCCAGTATATCTACGTGGCACCCCGCTGGGGCATCGGCATCAGCGACCCCATGGGAGGGGATGCCTGGTACCGGGGCAACGTGGAGCTGTTGGCGGAGGGGGCGTTCCTCCTCAACCTGGAGCCCAAGGACGGCTTTGCGGGCGGGATCACGGTGATGCTCCGGTACAACTTCCTCCCCGCAGGCGTATTCATTCCGTTTGTAGAGGCGGGGGCAGGTATTCTTTCGTTGGACTTCGATCTGATGAACCGGTCAGACGGGCTCAATTTCACCCCTCAGGCCGGGTTCGGGTTTCATTATTTTGTGTCAGACCGGACGGCCTTCACCGGCGAGTGGCGGTACCATCATATCTCGAATGCCGCTATCGAGAGGCCGAACCTCGGGATTAACTCCAGCCTATTCCTCATCGGGCTCACAATCTTCTTGCGGTGACCCGCCTCGTCGCCTCGAACGGGAACAGCGGGAGGAGAGAACATGGCACCTCCCAGTATTGAAGAGAGTCGCACCGTGCAACGGGTCGAAGAAGCCATAGGCCGGGCGCAGGAGCATCTCCTCAGCCTGCAGCATCCCGAGGGGTACTGGCTCGGCGAACTCGAGGCGGATAGCACCCTGACCTCGGAGTACATCATGCTCCGTCACTTCCTGCGCCGGGTGGATCGGGACCGGGAACGCAAGGTCGCCAACTACCTGAAGGCCAGGCAGCTCCCCGATGGGGGGTGGGATCTGTTTCCGGGAGGCGCAAGCGATATCAGTGCCACGGTGAAGGCCTACTTCGCCTTCAAGCTCATGGGGTACTCACCCGATGACGCCTTTATGCGCCGCGCCCGGGAGAACATTGTCGCCAAGGGCGGCGTGACCAAGGCCAACGTCTTTACCAAGATCGCCTTGGCCCTGTTCGGACAGTATGACTGGCGGGGGGTCCCCAGTATGCCGGTCGAGATCATCCTCTTCCCCCGCTGGTTCTACTTTAACCTCGCCGAGGTCTCGTACTGGTCCCGAACGGTCATCGTCCCCCTCCTGATCCTGATGGATCTGAAGCCGGTCTGTCGGATCCCGGCGGCGGCCGGTATCGATGAGCTGTACGTGCCGTCCCGGGCCGCGGCCGATCTGCGATTTCCCCGCAGCGAACGACTCTTCACGTGGAAGAATTTCTTCATCACGCTCGATCGGCTGCTCCACGGACTCGAGCGCTGGACCCCCCGCCCCTTCCGGGCACGGGCGCGGCAGCAGGCCTTGACCTGGATTTTGACGCGGATGGGCCCCGGGGGACTCGGGGGGATCTATCCGGCCATGGCCAATGCGGTGATGGCGCTACACACCTTGGGCTACTCCGAGGACCACCCCAAGATGGCCGAAGGCTTGAAGGAGATCGAACTCTTGGGGATCGAGGAGGCCGATCGGTTCCATCTGCAGCCCTGTCTCTCACCCGTCTGGGATACCCCGCTGGCGGTGAACGCCTTGGTCGAATCTGCCCTGCCCCGGGACCACCCCGCGCTCCTGAGGGCCGCCACGTGGCTGCTCCAGCAGCAGAGCCTGCGGCGTGGCGACTGGCAGGTAAAGCGGCCGGAGCTGCCACCGGGGGGATGGCCGTTTCAGTTTCGGAACGACTTCTATCCCGACACCGATGACACCGCCGTAGTGCTGATGGCCCTCAAGAAGATCGCGCTCCCGGATCGGGCGGACATCCGGCAAGCCATCGAGACCGGACTCGAGTGGTTTCTCGGGATGCAATCGAGGAACGGGGGCTGGGGCTCTTTCGACGTGGACAACACCCGGCTCCTCTTGAATAACATTCCCTTCGCCGACCACGGTGCCTTGCTCGATCCGCCCACCGAGGATCTGGCGGGACGCGGGCTGGAGATGCTCGGGACCTACGAGGAGACCCTCGCGCATCCCCGGGCGGCCCGGGCGTTGGACTTCGTCAAGCGCACCCAAGATCCGAGGGGCGGCTGGTATGGACGATGGGGGGCCAACTATATCTACGGGACCTGGTCGGTGCTGCGCGGGCTCCAGGCCATCGGCGAGGATCTGAACGCCTCGTACATCCGGCGCGCCGTCCGATGGCTCGAGAGTTGCCAGAATGCGGACGGCGGCTGGGGGGAGACCCTGCTGAGCTATGCGGACCCCACCCTCGCCGGCAAAGGCGAGAGCATCCCCAGCCAGACTGCGTGGGCCCTCCTCGGCCTCCTCGCGGCCGGAGAGGCGCAGAACCCGGCGGTGGCGAGAGGGATCCGGTTTCTCATCGAGACGCAGCGATCGGACGGCTCGTGGGACGATCCCTTCTGGAACGCGACCGGCTTTCCCCGCGTCTTCTTCCTCAAGTATCACCTGTATCCGGTGTATTTTCCCCTCTGGGCGCTCGGCGTCTACCGCACCGCGCTGCAGCGCAGCCTGTAGCACCCGCGGCTCTCCTCCCTGACGAG
This sequence comes from candidate division NC10 bacterium CSP1-5, assembly GCA_001443495.1. Lineage (GTDB taxonomy): Bacteria > Methylomirabilota > Methylomirabilia > Methylomirabilales > CSP1-5 > CSP1-5. The sequence goes on from LDXR01000006.1 coordinate 109,950, forward strand.
GATCGAGCGGCCGAGGCGCAGCTCGGCACCTCTGGCTCGTTAGAAGCCGTCTCTCCTTGTCTCTACTGCCGCTTCGTGTTAAATTGGGAGTCACCTCTGAGCAAAGGCGCATCGCACGGAGGCCCAGATGCTGGATCCGCAAAAGCAGGCCCTGATCAAAGAGGTCGAGCGGCTCAAGCCCGAACTCCTCGAGATCAGCCGCTTCCTCCATGCCAATCCCGAACTGGCCTTTGAGGAGCACAAGGCGGTCGAGCGACTTAGCCGGACGATGGAGAAGCACGGCTTCTCCGTCGAGCGATCCGTGGCGGGACTGGACACCGCCTTTACCGCTTCCCGCGCCTCGGCCGAGGGGCCCACCATTGCCTTCCTGGCCGAATACGACGCCCTTCCCGGACTCGGCCACGCCTGCGGTCACAACCTCATTGCGGCCGGCTCGGTGGGGGCCGCCTTGGCCCTGAAGGCGGCCTTGGGCGAGGTGGATGGCCGCGTGCTGGTCGTGGGATGTCCGGCGGAGGAGAAGGGGGGCGGCAAGATCCCCCTGGTGGACTCGGGGGTGTTTCAGGGTGTCGATGCCGCGATGCTGGTCCACCCGAGCAACCGGACCGAGATCGTGAAGAGGGCTCTCGGGATGCGGGACGTCCAGGTGGAATTCTTCGGCAAGGCGTCGCATGCCGCGGCGACACCCCATCTCGGGCGGAACGCGCTCGATGCCGTCATCCTCGCCTTCAACAACGTCAACGCGCTTCGGCAACAGATACGGCCGGACGCCCGGATCCACGGGATCATCACCCACGGCGGCAAGGCTCCGAACATCATCCCCGATCATGCGGCGGCCCTCTTCTACGTTCGGGCGTTGGACATGGCATACCTGGAGGAGATCTACCAGAAGGTGCTGGGCTGTTTCGAGGCGGCCGCCATGGCCACGGGGACCAGACACCAGGTCAAGCGGGCGGGGTCTGACTACCACCCGCACAAGGTGAACTATGCCCTCGGCGAACTCTTCCGGAAGAACCTCGAGGCGTTGGGTGCTCAGGTCGATCAGGGACCAGAGGATCAGGACCTGGGATCGACCGATGTAGGAAACGTCAGTCAGGCTGTTCCCACCGTTCAACCGATGATCGCCATCTGCGGCCCGAGCGTCGCCTGCCACATGCCTGAGTTCGCCGTGGCCTCTGCGTCACGTGCCGGGGAGGAGGGGATGCTCCTGGCGGCTACCGCCATGGCCCTCACCGGCCTGGATCTACTGAGAGACCGGGATGCCTTGCGCCGGGTCAAGCAAGAGTTTGCGGGAGGGACGCGTCCCTGAAGGTCATTGGGCTCATGTCCGGGACCTCGGCGGACGGGATTGACGCGGCCCTGGTGGAGATCACCAGGGAGGGCAATCAGCCTGCGGTCACTCTCCTCCATTTCGAACGTCGCCCCTATCCCTCGGGGATCCGGGATCGGATTCTCCGGCTTGCTGACCATCCTGACGCCCTCCGCGAAGTCTGCCGCCTCAACGCGCTGCTGGGAGAGCTTTTTGCCCAGGCAGTTCTCGATCTCGTGGAGGCGGCTCGCATGTCTGTGACCGAGGTGACCCTCATCGGCTCCCACGGCCAGACCGTGTGCCATCTCCCGATCCCGGTCGCCGAGGGAAATCTCCTGCTCAGGTCCACCCTCCAGATCGGCGAGCCCTGTGTCATCGCCGAGCGCACCGGACGTTCAACCGTGGCCGACTTCCGCCCGCGAGACATTGCGGCCGGAGGGGAGGGGGCGCCGCTTACCCCCTATCCTCATTCCCTCCTCTTTCGACATCCCGACCGGTGCCGCGTGATCGTCAACCTGGGTGGAATCTCCAATCTGACCGTCCTCCCCCCCGGTGGTATTTCTCACGACATCGTGGCCTTCGACGCCGGGCCCGGCAATGTCCTGATCGATGGTGTGGTGCGACGGCTGAGTGGCGGGACGGCAGAGTACGACGTCGATGGAACCTGGGCCGCATCAGGAAACGTGCGCCAGGATCTCCTGAAGCGATGGCTCGGCCACCCCTTTTTCCGTCGTCCTCCCCCGCGGAGTGCCGGCCAGGAGGAGTTTGGCCCTCGGATGGTGGAAGAGATACTGGTCCAAGCGGAACAGGAGCGCATGCCTCCGGCGGACCTGGTCGCGACGGTCTCTGCCTTCTCGGTGGAAGCGGTGGTGCAGAGCCTCGAGGCGCATGTCTTTCCGCGACACACGGTGGAGGAGGTCCTGCTGTGTGGCGGCGGGGTCCAAAATCGGTGGCTCAGAGAGGCCCTCAAGGTCCGCCTGGCCCCCCGCCCGGTTCGTGCGACCGATGATGTCGGCTTTCCCGCACGGGCGGTCGAGGCGACGGCGTTTGCCATCCTCGCGTATCTCACCTTCACGGGACACGTGGGCAACGTGCCCTCCGCCACCGGGGCGAGACACGCGGTCCCTCTGGGAAAGATCATTCCCGGGAAGGGCTATGCGGGGATGGTCTCGTGAGCGGTTGATGGAGCGACACCCCTACACCGCTGCCGTGCTTGGGCTGCTCGCCCGGATCGAGGAGACGCAGGGACCGGCGATCGCGCATGCGGTCGAAACCATCTTTCGCTCGCTCAAGGGAGGCGGGATTCTCCACGTCTTCGGGAGCGGCCATTCCGTGTCAGTAGCGCAAGAGGCCTTTCACCGGGCAGGCGGGCTCGTCCCGGTCAACCTGATTCACGAAGTGATGTTGTCTCCGCTCACCCCTCCGGCCATCAGTGGCAGGATGGAGCGGGTCCCCGGAGTGGCCGTGATCCTCTTGGATCGCCACGACCTACGGCCCGGCGAGGTCTTGATCGTGATCTCCAACTCCGGGATCAACGCGGTCCCGGTCGAGATGGCCATTGAGGCCAAGCGGCGGGGGCTTTTCGTGATTGCCCTGACGTCGCTCACCCACTCGACGGCGGTCCCGGCCCGGCACGCCAGTGGCAAGCGCCTCTTTGAAGTGGCCGATCTGTGCCTGGACAATTGCGGGGAGGAGGGGGACGCCGCCGTGGCCTATGTCGGGTGGGAGGGCAAGGTTGGCCCCACATCAGTTGTCGCCGGGGCCTTTCTGATGAACCGCCTCTTCTCCGGCGTGGTAGAGCGGTATCTCAGCGAGGGCCTGAGCCCGCCGGTCTATATGAGCGCCAATCTTCCCGGAGGGGATGAGCACAACCGTCGACTGGAGGAGCGATACCGTGGGCGGATTCCACTCCTCTAGCTGGCGAAGGGGGACGCTGGCCCTCGCGCTCCTCGTACTCCTCCTCCGCCCGGCAGCCGGGGCGTCGCAGGGGCGGGTCGCGACCATCCGCTCGGTGATCGATGGGGACACGGCCGTCCTGGAAGATGGCAGGCGGATCCGGTATCTGGGGATCAATGCCCCTGAACGAGGTGAAGCCTACTCCGCCGAAGCGACCGCGGTCAACCGACGCCTGACCGAGGGGAGGCGCGTGAGGCTCGAGCCGGATCAGGAGCTGGAGGATCGGTACCATCGTCTGCTCTTCTATGTCTATGTCGCTGGGGAGATGGTCAATGCGCGATTGATCGAAGAGGGGCTCGCCCATCTCTTGGTGATTCCGCCGAACCTCAGACACTACGATCAATTTGTGCAGTTGCAGCGTCAGGCGCGGGCTGCCAGGCGGGGGATCTGGCGACATCTCACGGGTCCGTTGAAGATCACCTCCCTCCAGGCCAACCCCCCGGGGGATGATCGATCCGATCCAACCGGGGAATACATCCGGATTGCCAATGTCATCGATGAGGTGGTGGACATCGGCGGCTTTGGCCTCGCTGACCGTCACGGGCACCGGTACACCTTCCCGACTCTGGCGCTCAAGCCGGGTTATTCGGTCCTCCTGTTGAGTGGGCGGGGGGTTAACCTCACCGATCCCCGCAAGCAGGTCGTTCTGTACTGGCAGTCCGAGGGCCCCATCTGGAACAACGACGGGGATACCGCAACGCTCCGCGCCCCCGATGGGGCGGTCGTGGATGTGTGGGAGCACCGGGGGCGCGTCGCCCGGAAGAGTGGTTCGTGATCCAACAAACCCCATGAACCCGGTCAAGGGTCATCGAAACTGAGGCAATCATGTTTGATCTGATCGTCGCGGGTGCGAGCATCGTGGATGGCAGTGGTTCCCCGCCGCTGGCAGGGGACATTGCGGTTCACGGGGATCGGATCGCCGCCGTGGGAAAGATCCCCGAAGCGCAAGGCCGACGCGTCATTCGGGCGCAAGGCCTCATCGCCTGTCCCGGTTTTGTGGATGTGCACTCTCACTCGGACTATTTTCTGTTGCTCAATCCGAGGGCGGAGAGCGCCGTGCGCCAGGGGGTCACCACGGAGATCGGGGGCAACTGCGGCTATTCGGCGGCGCCGATCTGGGGAGCGTGGGGAGAGGACCGGGCTGAGACCTATCGGGAGGTGTACGGTCTCGACACCCGATGGCACGGGGTCCAGGAGTATTTCGCACGGGTGGCCGCCGAGGGGCCCTCCATCAACTTCGGTCTGCTCCTCGGCCACAATACCATTCGCGGCTCCGTCATGGGGGGAGCCGCAAGACCACCCGACGGGGTGGAGATGGCGGCGATGCTTCAGGCGGTCCGGCAGGGGATGCAGGAGGGGGCGTTAGGCCTCTCCACCGGCCTCATCTACGCGCCGGCCTGCTTTGCCTCGGCCGAGGAGCTCGTGGGGTTGGCACGGGTCGCTCGGGAAGAGGGGGGTCTGCTCGCCTGCCACATGCGCAGCGAGGGGGACGAGCTCCTCGAGGCGATTCGGGAGATTCTCGATGTCGCTCACCGGGCGCAAGTCCCCCTCCAGATTTCCCATCTCAAGACCTCGGGCGAGCGGAACTGGGGGAAGCTCCGGGGGGCGCTCGGGCTCATTGAAGAGGCGCGCTCGCGCGGCCAGGATGTGTGCGCGGACCGCTATCCCTATACCGCTTCGAACACGGGACTGCAGGCGGTCCTGCCGTCGTGGGCGCTCGAGGGGAGCCGCGTCGAGCAGGTGGCTCGATTGCGGGATGCGACGCTCCGAGAGCGGCTGGACCGGGAGCTCGTCGACCGGCGGTGGGACCGCGTGATGATCGCCGAGGTGACCCGTCCGGAGAACAGGCGGTACGAGGGATTGCGGGTTCATGAGGCGGCGGCCCTGGCCGGAAAAAACCCGGTCGATTTCGTCTGGGATCTCCTCGGAGAGGAAGAGGCGCGGGTGGACGCGATCTTCTTCACGATGTCCGAGGAGAATCTTGAGCAGATCCTGACCCGCCCGTATGTCATGGTGGCCTCGGATAGCGGGACCCGGGCCGCCGTCGGTCCGCTGGGCCGGGGCCGGCCCCACCCTCGCACGTTCGGGACTTTTCCCCGGGTTCTCGGGATGTACGTGCGCGAGAAGCGCCTGATCGATCTTCCTACCGCCATACGGAAGATGACCTTTGACCCCTGCCGACGCTTCGGCCTGACCGATCGCGGCCTGATCGCCCCCGGCACTCATGCCGATCTCGTCCTTTTTGACCCCGAGGGGGTCCGGGATCGGGCGACCTACGAAGAGCCGCTCCAGTACCCGGACGGGATCCGCTATGTCCTGGTGAACGGGGCGATCACGGTGGAGGAGGGTGAGCACACCGGTGCACGAGGAGGCCGGGTACTGAGGCATAGGACAGGGCCCACGGGGTGAGAAGAGTGAAGCGGCCTCGAATTTCCATTACCAGTGAACGATATCCCCCGGGCGAGCAGGCGGGGCCGCAGTACGACAGGGTCCGGACGACCTACGCCTGGTGCGTGGCGGAGGCGGGCGGGACCCCCTATGTTCTGCCGTCGGTCGAATACGATCGCGATCTCACGCAGCGATATCTTGATTCTGCTGATGGGCTCCTCTTCTCAGGGGGAGAGGACATCCATCCCTCCTTGTACGGCGAGATCGTCCTTGAGAAGTGCGGCGCCATCGACGAACAGCGGGACCGGTTTGAGATGGCGCTCCTCCGCGGAGCCCTCGAGCGGGGGATGCCGGTCTTGGGTATCTGCCGGGGGATGCAGCTCATCGCCGTGGCTTCAGGGGGGAGCCTGTATCAGGATCTGTCGTATTGCGAGCGCGCCGATGCAGGGCATGCCGGCGCGTGGCAACAGAGCGGAGCGACACCATCGGTGCGACTGATGCCGGGGACCGTCCTGCACCAGATCATCGGGGAAGAGACCGTGCCGGTCAACTGCCATCATCATCAATTGATCAAGCGGCTCGACCAGGCGTGCAGGGTCAGCGCCGTCTCGCCCGACGGCATGATCGAGGGAATCGAAATGGCAGGCCGTCCGTTTGTCCTCGGGGTGCACTGGCATCCCGAGCGGCTGGCAGCCAGTGATCTCCGCCACCTGAAGCTGTTCGAGGCGCTGATCCGCGCCGCCTCGGAGTACGCGCACAAGGCCATCTCGCGCGCTCGTTCCTGAGCCGGTGGCGGATGTCCCCCGGGGTGCTTCGCGCATTGAGCAAGGAGCCGGAACGGACAGAAATAATACTTGACAGGGGGCGCAGGGCATCGTATAAAAAGTCCTACGCAATAGGAGATTATCGGTGACTCGAATGATTCAGATGGCCGTAGTGGGTGTACGTGGCCTCTGCCCCCCGGCGGACGGCCCGTAGCGCCTTGACTGCGGGTTCTTCGATTCGCCACGGGGCAGAGGGCAAGCGCTCCGTGGCTTTTTATTTTGGACGCGTCGCCATGTGGCAGGATGCCTGAGGAGGGGTCGATGGTTCGGACGTGTGGATGCGGAGAGGGGATTCGGTCAGTGATAGAGGAGTGGGGCTGTCTGCACTGCGGGGACCCTTGCTGCCCCGCCTGCGGGTATACTCCTGAGGGCGGCGCCTACTGCCCCGAATGTGCGCAGAGCCTCTTCGATGTGTACACCAGGCGGGCAGTGGTGACACGGTCCAAGCGGATCTCTGCTTGGTGGGAGGCGGCGGCGGTGCCGCCGGTGCGGCCCCGAACGCAGGCCGCAAACCTTAGACGCTCGCCGTAGTCCTCGTACCAAGTCCCTCCTTTTCTCTCCTTCAGGGGTTACTGGTTCCTCGAAAAAACACCTGCGCCATCGGCGCCGGTCCACTCTTGTGACCATCGGGTGAGCCGGGGTGCCTCGCCTGTCGCGTGAAGAGGTTACACTGACCACACGTGGGCCCCGGGAGGCCACGATGCCTCAAGCGTCCGGGCTTCATCCGAAAGAGATGCGGGAAAAGATCCGGATCGGTGAGTGGCAGGGCCCTACGGCCGGCTGCTGCGACGGGTACGTTCAGGCCAACCTGGTGGTTCTCCCAAAAGCCTTGGCCTACGATTTCCTCCTCTTCTGTCAGCGCAACCCCAAGCCCTGTCCTCTCCTGGAGGTGACCGATCCCGGTGATCCGGAACCCAGGACGACTGCGCCGGGCACCGATCTCAGGACCGATCTCCCGAGATACCGCGTGTACAGGGGCGGCACGTTGGAGCGGGAGTTGACCGATCTCCGTGAGATCTGGCGGGATGATCTGGTGGGCTTTCTCTTGGGTTGCAGCTTTACCTTCGATGTCGCCCTTCAGCGAGCGGGCGTTCCGGTCCGCCATCTGGAGGAAGGGAAGAACGTCTCGATGTATATCACCAATCGGCCCTGTTGGCCGGCCGGGACCTTGAGCGGACCGCTCGTGGTTTCCATGCGCCCGATCCCGCCCCCCCTGATCCCTCGAGCGGTCGAGGTAACCGCTCACTTTCCGCTGGCCCATGGAGCCCCAGTCCATGTGGGCGAGCCCGAGGCGATCGGCATTGCGGATCTGAGCCGACCCCACTTCGGTGACCGGGTCTCGATCCATTCGGGGGAAGTTCCGGTCTTCTGGGCGTGCGGCGTCACTCCGCAGGCGGTCGCCATGCATGCCAGGCCGGAGCTGATGATCACCCATGCCCCCGGCCACATGTTCATTACCGATCTCCGCGACAAAGAGCTCGCCCACCCACTCCTGTAAGCCGCTCCCGGTTCTCATCCTGCGCGGGTTGGAACGGCACTAGACGATGTCCGCAGCCCTCGGTATACTCTTACGCAGGCTGTGGCAGTACACCTCCGGGACCAATCGTGAGGAAGGCGGATGATGAAGGTTGGCGTGGACGTCGGGGGCACCTTCACCGACCTGGTCTTTCTCGCCGATGGGAGACTCTGGACTCACAAGGTGCTTTCGACTCCCGTCGATCCGGCCGGGGCCGTGCTGCAGGGGATTGCGCAGGAGGCGTTGGCTGAGGAGAGCTATCAGATCGTTCACGGCTCGACCGTGGCGACCAACGGGCTGCTCGAGGGGAAGGGGGCGCGGGTTGCCTTGATCACCACCGCCGGGTTCGAGGATCTGCTGGAGATCGGCCGCCAGGATCGGCCCCGTCTCTACGATTTCATGGTCGATCGGCCACCGGTCCTCGTCCCCCGCGCCCTCCGCTTCGGAATCCGAGAACGAGTGGATTGCCGGGGACGGGTGCTGGAGCCCCTCGAGGACGATGGCGTGACCTCCATCCTAAGCGACCTGGCCTCGGTTGGGGTCGAGTCGATCGCCATCTGTCTGCTCCACTGCTATGCGAACCCGAGTCACGAGGCCCGGGTCCTGAAGCGCGCCCTGCCGCTCGGGATTCCGGTCTCCGCCTCTCACCGGATCCTTCCCGAATACCGAGAGTACGAGCGGTGCGTCGCCACCGTGGTGAACGCCTACGTCTCACCCTTGATGGAGCGCTACCTCGGCCGGCTCGAGGAGGCGGTCGGGAAAGGACGGCTCAGGATCATGCAGTCGAATGGCGGAAGCATCTCCGCGGCCGTCGCCCGCCAGGAGGCAGTCCGGACGATCCTCTCGGGTCCCGCCGGCGGCGTGGTGGGGGCCACCGCCGTTGCGCGAGACGCGGGATGTGACAAGGTGATCACCTTTGACATGGGCGGGACCTCGACTGATGTCGCCCTCGTCGACGGCGATCTCAGGGTGACCACCGAGGCCGAGGTCGGGGGCCTGCCGCTCCGGATTCCCCTCCTCGACATCCACACCGTGGGATCGGGCGGTGGATCGCTGGTGTGGATCGATGAAGGGGGAGCCCTGCGCGTGGGCCCGCAGAGCGCCGGGGCCGATCCCGGACCGGTCTGCTATGGTCGCGGAGAGCAGATTACGGTCACCGACGCCCACCTCACGCTGGGGCGACTCGACCCGGATCGATTCCTGGGGGGGAAGATGCGACTCGACCTAGAGCGGGTCGGGGCGGTGATGGCGGCCTTCGCGCGACAGGTCGGCATGGACCCGTTGCGACTGGCAGAGGGGGTCGTCACGGTGGCCAATGCCACCATGGAAAAGGCCATCCGGGTGATCTCCGTGGAGCGGGGGCATGATCCCCGGGAGTTCTGTCTGGTCTCCTTCGGCGGGGCGGGAGGTCTGCATGCGTGCGCGCTGGCCCAATCCTTGTCCATGCCCCGGGTGCTGATTCCGCCGCACGCGGGGCTGCTGTCGGCCTACGGGATGCTGGTGGCCGACGTCGTCAAGGATTACGCCAAGACCCTCTTGCGGAGCACCGTGAGTACCAGCTTCGAGGAGCTCCAGGCCGTCGTCAGTCTCCTGAAGGAGCAGGGCTTCAGAGAGATGAAGGACGAGGGGCTGGATGAAGAGTCGATCACCACCGAGGCCGCGCTGGACATGCGCTACCTCGGGCAGTCCTACGAACTTCGCGTCCCGTGCGAACAGGACTTCCTCTCCCGGTTTCACGATTTGCACCGGAAAAGCTACGGCTATGCTAATCCGGCCCGTGAGACCGAGATCGTGACCGTGCGCCTCCGGGTGAAAGGAGGGGTCGAGAAGCCGCCCCTCGCAACTGTGGAGGAGGGATCGGCGGATCCGGGAACCGCCTGCGTCGGCGAGAGACGCGTGTTTCTCGACGACGAGTGGGTCACGGCCCCGGTCTTTGCCCGGGAGGCGCTCAGGGCGGGGAACCGGTGTGCGGGGCCGGCCCTGGTGGTGGAGATGAGCGCCACCACGTTTCTTGCCCCCGGATGGGAGGGCACAGTGGACAGGCGGGGCAATCTGGTGCTCACCAGGGGGGGGCCCCGATGACGCCCAGCACCGATCCCATCAAGCTGGAGGTCTTCAAGAATCTTTTCGCCTCGGTGGCTGAGGAGATGGGGGTGGCGCTGTGTCGGACCGGACACTCGGCCAATATCAAGGAGCGGCGTGATTACTCGTGCGCCATCTTTGACGGCAGGGGTGAGATGATCGCGCAGGCCGCCCACATCCCCGTGCATCTCGGTTCGATGCCCTTGGCGGTGAAGGCCGCCATGGAGGGAAGGCCGATGAGTCGTGGCGATACCATCATCCTCAACGATCCGTACCGGGGAGGGACGCATCTGCCGGACCTGACCCTCATCTCCCCTGTCTTCGGCGAGGACACCTCCTCCCCCCTCTTCTTTGTCGCGAACCGGGCCCATCACGCCGACGTGGGAGGGATGGCCCCCGGTTCCATGGGCGTGGCCACGGAGATTTTTCAAGAAGGCATTCGGCTTCCGCCGGTGACTCTCGTGAAGGGAGGGGATCTCAATCGGGACGTGTTCGATCTGCTCCTGGCGAATGTCCGGACGCCGGAGGAACGGGAGGGGGATCTCGAGGCCCAACTGGCGGCGAACGAGACGGGACGGAGGCGGCTGCTCGAGATCGTCGCGCGCTCCGGGGCCGCCGAGACGCGCCGCTATACGGAGGAACTGAAGGCGTATGCCGAGCGGATGACCCGCGAGGCCATCCGGCGGATCCCGGAGGGCTGCTACCGCTTTGAAGACTACTTGGATGATGACGGCGTGACTGCTGAGCCTATTCGGATCGCGGTGGCCGTCACCGTCAAGGGAGGCCAGGCGGTCGTCGATTTTTCCGGCACCTCTCCGCAGGTCGCGGGAAGCGTGAATGCCGTCTATGCCGTGACCCTGTCCGCGGTCTTCTACGTCTTCCGTTGTCTCGTGGACTTTGACATCCCCTCCAATGCGGGCTGCATGGTCCCGCTGACCGTCATTGCGCCGGAAGGGAGCGTGGTCAACGCCCGACCTCCGGCGGCCGTGGCGGGCGGGAATGTCGAGACGTCTCAGCGAATTGTGGACGTGCTGCTGGGGGCGTTGGCTCAGGCCCTGCCCGATCGGATCCCCGCGGCAAGCGCCGGGACGATGAGCAACCTGGTCATCGGGGGCACCGATCGTGAGCGGGGGCGACCTTTCGCCTATTATGAAACCATCGCCGGAGGGATGGGGGCGCGGCCGACGCGAGACGGCGTGGATGCGGTGCAGACCCATATGACCAATACGCGGAACACGCCGATCGAGGCCTTGGAGCACGCCTATCCCCTCCGGGTGCTCCGCTACGAGATTCGCCGCGGATCAGGGGGGAGGGGGAGACATCGAGGGGGGGATGGGATCCGGCGTGATGTCGAGCTGCTGACGGATGCCGCCGTCGGTCTGCTGGCGGACCGGCGGCGTTTTCGACCCTACGGGCTGCAGGGGGGAGAGTCCGGCCAGGGGGGAGAGAGCATCCTGATCTCGCCGGGCGGGGAGAGGCCCCTCAACTCGAAGTTTCAACTCCGGGCCCGTGCGGGGGAGATTATCAGTATTCGAACCCCCGGGGGAGGCGGGTACGGGAGGGCGGAGGGACACGCATGAGGAGAGGACACAGATGACGAGACAGGCGGAATGGGGGCGAGCCATCCTGCGGTGTGCCATGGCCCTCGCACTCTTCACCGGGTGTGCCCTTTTCGATTTCGAGGCCACTCCACCTGGCCCGGGGGTCCCTCGGATCAGCGATCTCCGGATCGAGCCCGACGTGGTGGAGAGGGGGGGGCAGGCCACCCTTCGCTTCGATTTCACGGATCTTGACGGGGATATCATGGACGTCTATCTGGGGCTCAGAAGCGAGGTGAAGGACTTCACCCTTGCCACCGGGCTTCGGCCCGCCGTGATCAGTCGCGGGAAATACCTTGGGCAGACGGAGGGGACGGCGGAGGAGACCATCACAATCAGCTTCGAGCGGCGATTCGCCCCTCTCGCCTCCGAGGAGCGGGACTATGAAGGAGGCGTGGTGGAGCCCGAGAGGAGGCAGCAAGAGATCGGGGGGATCCGGGTCTATGAGATTTTTGTCGTCGATCGGAAGGGGCAGGTGAGCAATTCCCTTCGGGCTCGGGTGACCGTGCGGTGACGGGCAGGAGCTCGGCGCGCACTCGGAAGGTCGGTGAGGCGGCGGATCGGATCTGTCTCCGCCCGCGGGACGCTCGCGGAGGGGATGTCCAGCTGTTGTATCGGGCGGCGCGACGCCTCCAGAAGGCCCCCTTGACCTCCCTGGCGGCCTTGCGGTTGACGGAGGTGGTTCGGTCAGGGGATGCGGTCCTGCTGATGACCGGCGCGGGGGCTCCTCCTGAGCTCCCCGCCGGCGAGACCGATGGCCCGCTCGGGGTTGCAGTTCTGGCGCGGGCCCTTCGTCTAGGCCTCGGGGCTCGACCCTTTGTGATCTCGGAGGAGAGGAATGTGGGACCGCTCCGGGCGGTGCTTCAGGTGACGGGAGCGGGCTGCATTCTTCTCCCATTCCCCTGTGGCCAGGAAGGGGCCGGATATCGCCTGGTCGATGACCTGCGCCCTGCGGCCGTCATCAGTGTGGAAAAGCTCGGTCCCAATCCCAAGGGAGTCGTTCACGATATGCGGGGCCGGAACGTCTCGGCAAGCCACGCCTCGGTCCGGGGACTGTTTGATGGTGCGAGAGAGCGGGGCATCCTGACCGCGGCGGTCGGTGATCGGGGCAACGAGGTCGGCTTCGGGTTGCTGACCGGTCCAGAGGTCCGATCCCGGTTGCGCACCGCGCGATGCCGGTGTCCCTGCCGGGGAACGATCGGCTGCGATATCCGGGCCGACGTGCTCGTGGTAAGCTCGATCTCCAACTGGGGAGCGTACGGCGTGGTCGCGTGCCTGCAATCGATCGTTGGTCGTCGCCTCCTGCACACCTCGCAGGAGGAGGCGGCGATGCTTGATGCCGCGGTCCGCGCGGGGGCGCGCGACGGGGTAACTCATGCGTCGACCTTAACGGTGGATGGGGCCGATCTCGCCGTGCAGCAGGCGGTGGTGACGCTGCTCGGCGCGGTCAAGTAACAGGGAAATCCTGCTGACGAAACGGGCAAGGGATGAAGAGGTGCCTAATCTGTGGGCATGAACAGGAGGCGAAGCCAAACAGAGGAAAGTGTCCGATCGCGCATTCTCAAGAACTTTCCTTGGATTGACACGGATCGAGATTGACGAGAGGATTGGCATGGGGCTTGCTCGGCCCGGAGGCGAGGCCATGAACGGGAAGGGTCCTCTGGAGTGCGGGAGGCGGATGGATTCCTGAAGAGTGGGGAGTGGATGATGAAGAAGATCGAAGCGATCATCAAGCCGTTCAAGCTGGACGAGGTGAAGAATGCCCTGGCGGAGATCGGCATCCAGGGGCTCACGATCAGTGAGGTGAAGGGATTCGGCCGACAGAAGGGGCATACCGAGCTCTACCGGGGGGCGGAATATACCATCGATTTTCTTCCGAAGGTGAAGGTCGAGGTGGTCGTTGCGGATGGCAAGTGTGAACAGGTGGTGGAGACCATCCAGGCGGCGGCGAAGACGGGACGGATCGGTGACGGGAAGATCTTCATCATTCCTTGCGAAGAGGCGGTGCGGATTCGGACGGGGGAGCGAGGGGAGGAAGCCATCTAAAGTAAACGCACAAAGTGCGTTTACTTTGGAGCAATGGAGCAGTGGAACAATAGAGTGATCGTGGAGGCGAAATGCCCCATTGCGGTCTAATGTTCTATTGCTCAATTGTCACTAGATGAAATGTGTTTGTATTAGTTCATAGTGCAGGGTTCATGGATACGGATCGGAATCCTTCCCTGAACCATGAACGCTGAACCCTGAACCAAGAAGGGGCCTCGTGGAGTCACGGGGCCCCTTCGTCTTTCATCGAGCGAAAGGCGGTTGACCGCCCCTGGTCCGACCGATAGAGTGCGGAGCATGGGGACGCGGATCCTCGAATTTCGGTTCGGGCTTGTGGATCTCGAAGGGGTCATCTTCAACCCGGGCATCCTGTACCGGAGGGAGTTCGGCCGGTTCCTAGAGCGCCGGTATCACATCTCGGCAAAGGAGGCGCTCCGCTCCTACCAGGCCGATGAGCCGCTGCCGCTCGAGGCGAAGTTTGCACGCCTCCTCGCAGAGCACGGCCATCCGCCCGAGGAGGCGGCTCGTGCGGTCGCCGCCTTTCGGGCGGTAGTGGCGACATCTCGGCCGGTGGTCTCGGAGGGGGCCCGCGAACTCCTGGAAATCCTCGCCGCTCGCGGGACACACCTGTCCGCCCTGTCCGAGACCGAGTCCCGCATCGCCGAAGGCAAACTGGAAGAGGCGGGGCTGCGGGGCGTCTTTCGTCAGGTGATCGGCACTGAAATGGCTTCGAGGGAGCGCGAGCAGATCGTGCGCTGTGCGGAAGTGATGGGGCTGCCCCTCGAAACGTTTGCCGGCCAGGGCGTCGTCCTCACCGGCAACCCGGACGATCTGGCCGCGGCCGGGGCGCTTGGCTTCTACGCCATCGCCGTCGCCCATGTGTCTCCGGAGGATGTGTTGAAGGCGCACGGGGCTCACGAAGTCTACCGGCACGTGGCCCATCTCTCGCTCCTCCTTCGCCAGCACTGACAGAGCTGGCGGCTGCTAGAAGGCTAGAAGGCTAAGGCTAGAGAGAGCGACCCGTGACGCCGGAAGAGGACGCTATCAGGCAATTACACGAGAAGGACTCGACTGCGCGCCGTCAGGCGGCGGACCGTCTGGGGGCCATCGGCGGGGCTTCGGCCGTGGAGCCGTTGGTTCAGGCGCTTCGGGATGAGGACTGGGGAGTGCGGACCATCGCCGAACACTCGCTGTGGCAGATCTGGTGCCGGTCGGGCGACGGGACGGCGGACGCTTTAATGCAGGAGGGGATCGAGGCCTTGGAGCGGAAGACGTGGGCAAAGGCGGTTGCCACGTTCACCCAGGTGATCGAGAGGGTCCCCGAGTTTGCCGAGGGATATAACAAGCGGGCGACCACGTATTACTTGATGGGCAAGTATGCGCAGGCCATTGCCGACTGTGATGCCACGATCGCCAGGAACCCGCACCACTTTGGTGCGTTGAGCGGGGAAGGATTGTGTTACCTCGCCCTGGGTCAGCTCCGGACGGCCCGGGACTGTTTCCGAAGAGCCTTGGCGGTGAACCCCAACATGCCAGGGGTGGAGCAGAATCTCGCCGCCGTCGAGCGTGCCCTTCATGCCGGCGGGAACGGCTTTGACTAGTGAGCACAGGGGAGATCACGCGAGCCGGAGACACGCGCACCGCTCTTCGGTGAGACCGATGAGGACCTGGATCGCGGGGGGAACGGGCGCGGTCTTCGCGAGAAAGTGCCGGATGTAGAGTGCCGTCGCCCTCTTGTTCCCTTCGAGGATCGTGCAGATCCTACCCGTGGGCCGCCCCATCAGGATGAATTGGTTCTGGATCTCGACCTCTGGCAACCGGTCTCGGATCTGGAGAACATTCGTGATCACTGCGCGGGCCTCGTGGGCCCAGCGACCGGTCGCCTTGGCCGGGACGATGCCGCGGGCGATGACGGTCGCCGCCGCTGACAGTCGCCCTGTGGCGAGGGAGAGAAGGGTCCAGGTCGGATAGTTGATGACCCGGAGCCTTCGAAATTCCTGAGGGGGGATCACGGCCCGCCACCATTCTGTCCGGTGCGGAAGACCTCCCCAGAGGTCTCCCCGGTGAAGCTGGAGCACCTGGTGGCGCAGACGATTCTCTCGGACGCTGGTCAGGATCGGCCTCTGGATCAGACGCGGGGAGAGATTGAGGCGCTTCAGGGCTGCAATGAGCCGGGGACGAAAGCGGGGCGAGGAAAGCTCTGCCTTGAGCCAGCAGGCGGCGACGAGATCGGGGCTCACCCGTTCCAGGAACGTCATACCGGCTCGTGTGTCCTGCTCAGCGCCGCCGGGGCTTGGCAGGGCGCATTTCGATCCGGGTGCTCATCGTGCGCGGCGGTGATTGCAGCAGGTAGACGACCATGTCCGCGATGTGCTCGGGGAGAATCGCCCATCCCGATCTCTCGGTGCCCCCGGTGGAGAAATCCGTCTCGACACTGCCGGGCATGATGTGACTCACCCGGATCCCATCGTACCGAATCTCCTGGAACAGGGCCTCGCTGAACCCGAGGAGACCGAACTTGGAGGCGTTGTACGCAGCCATCGTCGGGTGGGCGTTCGCACCGGCGAGAGAGCCGATGTTAATAATGTAGCCACCCCCACGGCTCCGCATTTTCGGAATGGCCTCGTGGCAGCAGTAGAAGACCCCGGTCAGATTGGTGTCGATGATCTCCTGCCACTCCTCGGGCTTGAGATCGGTGACGGGGGCTGTGGTGGAGACACCGGCGTTGTTCACCAGGATGTCCAGGCCTCCGAACTCGCGGACGGCGAAGTCCATCAGCCGCTGAACCTGGCGGTACTCCCGAACATCGCAGGCAACTCCCGCCACCTTTCCCTTTTCCCGCCGCCGGCACTCCTTCACCGCCTGATCGACGTCGTGTTGGCGGCGGGAGGAGATGACGACGGCGATGCCTTGATCGATCAGGGCCTCTGCGATGGCCCGGCCAATCCCGCGCGTGCTCCCGGTTACCACCGCAACCTTTCCCTGTAGCGACATGTCTTCTCCCCCGATATCCGACGAAACGGGTATTAGGTTTTGGGTTTCAGGTTTTCGGTCCCCAACACCGAATACCCGACACCCAGAGACCGACTATAGCCTGGATGGGAAATTTTGGCAAATCCATGAGCGATATCAGCCATTTTGTCCTGGACAGTGTCGGTGGCGGGATAGTTCCAAAGAGGGTCGCGCGCGGCCCCATAAGCGAGCATCGGCATCGATCCGGGGAGAGGAAGAAACGAACTAATGGGAAGGTGTCGTCGGTGGGGAGGAATCCAGCGCGAGAGACATCTCACTGCACAGGCGGTCGACGAGGGCGTCGATCAACGCCCCCTCTGCTGGCTTGGGGTCGAGGAACTGGACCCCCATCCCGCTTGTGGTTTCTGGCTTTGTCTCGTCCCTGTGCATCCACGCGACCCGGGCGAGCATCGAAAAGGTGTGCGAGAGGTTCGGCAAGTTGAAGGTGAGCGCAACCTGCGATCCTGGCGGTGCGGGCTCCCGTGTCGCGACGAACATCCCGCCCCGGCTCAGGTTAGTGCAGGTCCCGTGGCCCGCCGTCCCCGCCTGTCCGTACTCGACGGGGAATCGAATCGGGACCCGGGCGTAAGCCTGCCGCTCGCCACGATACACCCACTGTTTGACGAGGGCCGGATCGACCGGTTGTTCGAAGAGGACTCCGTGGGCCACCCTGGTCCCCGCCGGGGTCGGCGTCCCCTGGTCAGCCCAGACGACATGGGCCCGCAATGGGTCTCCCTGAGCGACCCGGACCGTCATCGGCGTCCTGAGCGGCAGGGTTTCTGGCATCAGAATTTCGAGGCCCGCGGCGCTGACGAACCGCGTCTTGCCGACGATGAGTCTCGCCGAGGGCCGCCCGGAGATCGGGGCAGCGCACTCCACAGGCAGATAGGCCTCAAACCGGGGGTAGTCGGCGTGGGTTATGTCGGTGGTCATGAGTCGCCTCCACGACTATTTATTCCAACTGTAGTCGCAAGGATCGTGCCAACCTTCCCTTTACAATCGCCCCGGAGTGTGTTACGGATAGGGCATGAAAAAGGTAGACGCCATCATCAGACCGCTTAAGTTGGACGAGGTGCGGGACGCCCTCGCCGCGATCGGGATCCAGGGAATGACGGTCAGCGAGGTACGCGGCCACGGCCGGCAGAAGGGGCATTCCGAGCTGTACCGGGGGGCCGAGTACGTGGTCGAGTTCATCCCCAAGATCCGCATCGAGATCGTGGTGGACGATGACGATCTGCCCAAGGTCCTTGAGGTGCTGCAAAAGGTTGGCCGAACCGGGCAGGTCGGGGATGGAAAGGTCTTTGTCTACCGGGTTGAGGATGCGGTTCGGATTCGGACGGCGGAACGAGGGGTGCGTGCCATCAAGGAGCCTTCCCACTGATCGGCGTGCGGGCATGACCGCCTCGCTTGCTTGACGTCCCCCTCGCTGGCTTTCCCGATCTTCCTCACCCTTGCCGTTTCACGCCGAACACCCAGGGTGTCACCTTTACCCCGGATAGCCAGTACATCCTGGTCCAGAATTACGTCGAGCAGGAGCTGGCGGCGTACAAGGTGAGTGGGAAGGGGCACGAGCAGGCGAGTTACGCGGGGCTGAGGCGGCGGGCGATGATGAAGAAGCCGGTGTGGGCGACCATGCGCAGCGCCGGCCGCACGCTGAGTCCCTGGATGCGCCAGGGACGATGGACTGTTTCGAAGACCTCCTGAAGCTGTAACCGCGGCTCATTCTCGATCGCAGCGGCCATCTGCTGCACCTGCGGGACCGTCGGGAAGAAGGCAACGAGCAACCCTCCGGGTCTCAAGGCCTGGGCTGCATCCTTGACTGCCCGCCAGCCCTCCGCCAGATCCAGCACCACCCGATCCACTGAGGTCTCCTCGATCCCCTCATAGATATCTTTGTGCTTCAACAGCCAATGCGGGACCTTCCCTAAGAAGGCCTCGACGTTCGCCCTGGCCTGCCGCAGGAAATCCTCACGAACCTCATAGGTGATGACCTGTCCCTTCTCCCCGACCGCCTGAAGGAGGCCGATGGTGAGCGCGCCCGAGCCACCGCCCCCCTCGACGACGGTGGCGCCCGGAAAGATGTCCCCCCAGATCAGGACGGTCGCGATGTCCTTCGGGTAGAGGACCTGGGCACCCCGCTTCATCTTGAGGACGTATTCGGCAAAGGTGGGGCGGAAAGCGACAAAGAGGGCCCCTCCGGACGAGCGCAGGACAGCCCCTTCCTCGCGGCCGATGATCTCGCTGTGGGGGATCGTCCCGAGGTGAGTCGAGAACTTATCGTGAGGCCGGAGTGTGCAAAGGTACTTGCGCCCTTTCGGATCAATCATCAGAACCTTCTCGCCGGCCTCCAAGGGTCCGCCTCGCATGACCTGCCTCCTCGGGAATCACTGTATCACAGCAGCACGATGGCCGAACAGCGCGCGTCAGCCTCACTTCGCCAGCACGCGGATCAGCTTCAACAGGCGAAGGTCCAAAGGCTTCTGCTTTCCGACGACCTCGGCTAAGGGGGTCATGGTGACCTCTCCTTTGATGAAGCCGACCAGCATCCCGTGTTCCCCCCGGTCAAGGGCTTCAGTCGCGCCGGCACCTAGTCGGGTGGCGAGGGTCCGGTCAAAGGCCCCCGGGGCCCCACCGCGCTGGACGTGACCCAGGGTCGTCGCCCGTAGCTCGAATCCGAGGGTATCCTGATGCTCTCGAAAGTGGGCGGCCATGGCTGCGGCATTATACTTGGCCCCTTCGGCCACGACGACCAGGGCATTGCGCTTTCCCCGCTCGTAGGCCGTCCGTAGGTCGTCGGCCACGGCATCGGGATCGGTCTCCACCTCGGGGATCACGACCGCGTCGGCGCCGCCGGCGAGGCCGGCCATCAATGCCAGGTATCCGCAGTCGCGCCCCATGACCTCGACCAGGAACGCCCGCTGGTGCGAGGAGGCCGTCGTCTTCAGGCGATCGACGGCCTCGAGGGCGATGTTCAAGGCGGTGTCCACGCCGATCGAGATGTCCGAACCGTACAGGTCATTGTCGATAGTCGAGGCCACCCCCACCACCGGAAAGCCCATCTGGGACAGCTTGTACGCGCCGGCCTGAGAGCCATTCCCTCCGATGACGACCAGGGCGTCGATCCCGCGATCCGCGAGGTGGGCGAGGGCTTTTTCGCGGCCGGACTCCCGCTCGAACTCCGGACTCCGGGTGGTCCCCAGGAACGTCCCCCCTTGCTGCAGGATGCCGCCCACGTCGCGGGCGGTGAGCGGCGTCATCTCGCCTACGATCAGCCCGGCGTAGCCCTGCCGAACGCCAAAGATCTCCCATCCGCGATACAGGCCGGTCCGGACAACCGCCCGAATCGCGGCGTTCATGCCGGGCGCGTCCCCGCCACTCGTGAGCACCGCAATCCGTTTCATGATCTGCTTCCTCGTCGGGCACCCCGGTGGAACATTCTCTCTCCTCCGCTGTCTCCGGGCTTCGTGCCCTCTTCCGGTCATCTCCGGCTGTACTTATCATGCCCCGAATGGCCGCCGGTGTCAAAAAACAGTCTACCCGTCACGGCAAAGAGGGGACAGGAGGTACAGGAGGTGCAGGGGGTGCACAAGGTGCAGGGAAAGCTTCACCGACTCCGCGCCGCCGCCGTGCGCCGGGCCAGATCCATCATCCGGCAATAGGCGCACGTCTCGGTCGTGGTGGTCTGGCCGCAGGCCTCGCACTCCTTCAGTTCGACCCCACCCGTTTGGGCGGCGAGGAAGGCCGGGCGACCCTTCTTGAGGAAGCCAAAGTAAAAGCTCTGCTTTGCCCCCGGCGAGGCGTGCTCGAGCTGGTTAAGCAGGTCCTTGTAAAATAAGGAGGTCGCACCGACCGCGTTCGGGCACTCGTCGTCGTGGTAGTCGATTCCTCGGAGCATGGCATAGGCCAAGGTCTCTCGCTCGGTGAGGCGGATCAGGGGCTTGACTGTCTTGGCCAACTTGGGATGGGTGGCCTCGAGCGCGGGTCCCATCCGGCCGAGCTGCGGCGTCTGCCAGTGGAGCAGGTTGCCCAGGAGGGTTGCGGCGGCATCGTCGAGGTTGTGTCCGGTGGCCAGCACCGAAAAGCCTCCCTCAAGGGCCGTCCGGTTCATCAGGTACCGCTTGCTGAGGCCGCACGCCGAGCACGGCACGCGCCGCGTGTATTGGGCCAGCTCCGGGATCGAGAAGTCGTACTCCTCCTTGACGTCGGTGGCGATGAGGGGCAGTCCATGTTTGGCAGCGTATGCCTCGGCCGTCCCGCGTGCCTGGGGTGAGTAGTGGTCGATGCCGAGGACGATGTGGAACCCGGTCGTGTCATAGCCCAAACGGCGCAGGACCTCCCACAGGGTCAGACTGTCTTTCCCGCCGGAGACGGCCACGAGGACCCGGTCGTCCTTCGAGAGCATCTTGTCGCTCTCGATGGTCCTCTCGACCTGCCGCTCTATGTGAGTAATGAAGCAGTCCTTGCAGAAGGCCGCATTATGCCGCCTCATATCGATGACCGCCTTGCCGGGACACGTCTTACACTTCATGGGCCGATCCTCCCGAGATGGCCGGGACCACCTCGACGGTCTCCTCATCCTTGACAAGCTCGTCCGGGGTGAGCAACTCGTCGCCCCGGACGACCAGGACAGACTCCGGATTGATTTTGAGTTCCTGGAGCAGATCCCGCACCCGCCGGCTGCCGGGCATCTCGACCTCGCGGCGGGGGCGGCGAATGATAACCTTCATGCGCAGGCTCCATGTATAGATGATGCACGCTTACTCTATCAGGAATCGCCAGGCCTTTCAACCCGGCCGGGCTGCGGTTAGAAGCCGGCCGCATGCAGGGCCCGCATGATCTCCTCGATCGCGATCTTGGTCTTCCGGTAGGTGATCCGCGCTGCGCGCCGCTCCAAGTCCACGTGGATCTCAATCACGCCCGGGAGGCCACGGAGGGCCTCCGCCACCTGGGCCGCATCGCCTTCGGATTTCATCTGGGCCATATGAATCGTGGCCTGCCCCAGCACGCGGCGTCGCAGGAGGCGGACAAGCAGTAGCACGAAAAATGCCACGATCGTCGCCACAACCACCCACTTCATCCGCTTGCCCCCCTGTCGGCCATCCGGGTACAGTAACGAATGTGCTCTCCCAAGTCCAGGATCAATCCGGCTGCTCCCTAGCCGCAAATTTCCCATTGACAGGCAAGCATGCAGACCTAAATTTAAGAGTAGAAGGGGGAGTTTTCCACCAAGGATCCTGGCTTCACCGCCACAAGCGGCCGCAAAGACCCCGCTAGACTTCCCTCCGGCAGTCAAGCCTCCCCTCCAGTTCATAAACGAGAGGCGCGAAGCCTTTTGTCTTTGCCCTTTACGGGACCGGGCCAAGAGGAGGTGACAAAGATGGTGCGCGCACCGAGCTGCTCCACATGCGGATCCTTCCTCACAGGCTTCGAACTGGACAAAGAACTGAATTTCTTCATCCACTTCTGCCCTGACTGCAGAAGTGCGGAAGAGAAGACTGCTCGGCTCAAAGTGCAAGAGGAGGTCGCCGAGGGTGAGGTGGTAGAGGAGGCGGCCTAGCCTCTCGCAGGTGACAGACAGAGTCTACGGGCCCGGTCCCTCCAATTCTCGAATGCAGGGTCGCCAGCAATGGCGGCCCGTTTTTTCTGAGCCAGCTTGCCCGACTGCTGCGGTATCATAACCCGGTGAAGCTCGCAGTCCTAGAGTCGTTCCGAGAGCACCCGGAGGCACGCGGTCCGTTAACGAAGACGTCTACCGAAGTTCAAGACAGAGCCTATTGTGCTAGGAGGCCCGAAAATTGCAAGTACGCTCCCTGGGGACCCCAGACCAAGTGATATGAAGGTGGGGATCACGGTGTCTGGATCAGCACGCAAAGGGGGGACGTCAGATGCACAGGAAGCTTTCTCGGTTGACAAAGGCTGGAATAATGCTGGCAATCGTCCTTCTCCTTGGGACGGTTGCTTTGCAACTGAAGGGTCCGAAATTACTCAAAGGTGACCTTTGGACTGAAGAAGAACTCAGGGCGAAGATAACCCGCGTGGACACCTCAAAGCCGGAGGAGGTGTATCTTGTAACGGAGATCTTGTTCCAACATCAGAAGGTCCAGGAAGGATTCAATCGCCTGCTCCTCCAGTTGAACACCTTGTGGTCGACCATCTTACTCTTGTCCCTCATCATCGAGTGCCTCCGCCGCACGACGGTAAGGCCCGGATGAGTGGCTATACGATAGAATGTGTCGACAAACGATTCGAGCTATTCCCGATTTGACCCCATGCCCGCTTGAGTCAGCGCCCGACTTTGCCCACCTGGACGGCGTCGACCTCGGACTTCATCTGGGCCATAACCGAGCGAGCTGAACCTGCGCCATAGCTCTGTTGCAGCACCTAGGCCGTACTGCGTGTGACGGTGGTTGCCCAGTGATTCCGAGTTGAGTATGCTTGGGGTGGCCCATCGCAATGGTGCTCTCACGCAAGGCCCAGAAAGGATCCTCATTCGCCATGCTCTGGCCGCTCCTGAACGTCTGGACCGGCGTTTTCCTCCTTGCCCTTGCCTTCAAGCCCGAATGGTTTTCAATGGATTTAAAGAGGGAACTGGCCAAGAGGCCAAAGCATGTGACTGTCCTGAAGTGGGCCGGGGCTATCGTCCTCGTTGTTGGTCTATTCGAGCTCCTTGGTCGGCTCCTCGGCTTCCTGTGAAGATGCCAACTCCTTAAGCGTCGAGGTGGGGTCCGTGGATGATTCTATTCAGCCCATTAAGTCTTTCGGCGTCCACCCAGAGTTCAGGTCCCTAGTTGTTCTCCGGCCGCGATCCAACTGAGAATTCCTTCCTTGCCAGGCGGCGCGAATGCGGCTATATTTGTTCCTGGCTGGAGTGGGCCGGGTGGTCGCTCCGATCGCAAGACCGGGGAGGAAAGTCCGGACTCCACAGGGCAGGGTGGTGGGTAACGCCCACCGGGGGCAACCCCAGGGAAAGTGCCACAGAAAAGATACCGCCACGTCGGCAGCCCTTGCTCTCTTTCTTGTTGAGGGCTGCCCGCGGGGTAAGGGTGAAATGGTGCGGTAAGAGCGCACCAGCAGCCCGGCGACGGGCTGGCTTGGCAAACCCCACCCGGAGCAAGGCCAAATAGGAGGGCGATCCCCTGCTGCAGAGCGGGGGAGAAGGGTGGCCCGCCCGGAGCCCTCGGGTAGGCCGCTAGAGTCCTGCAGCAATGCGGGACCCAGAGGAATGACCATCCTTCGCCGCGAGGCGAAGACAGAATCCGGCTTACAGGCCCACTCCAGCCTTTTTCTCTTTCCTGGATCACCCCTTCGTGGGACAGAGGTATGTCCAGAGCGAAGAAATTGAGAGAGCTATTTACCCGGCCCGGCCTCGTCCGGATGGTCGGGGCCCATAACGGCCTGGGCGCGAAGCTCGTCGAGCGGGCCGGATTTGAGGGGGTCTGGTCGAGCAGCCTGGAGGTCTCCGCGTCCCACGGCATCCCGGACGCCAGCCTCCTCTCCATGAGTCAGTACCTGGAGGCGGCTCGAAGCATGGTCGAGGTGACCTCGATTCCCGTGGTCGTCGATGGGGATACAGGCTACGGCAACGCGAACAACGTCTTCTACACGGTCGAGCGGTTTGAGGAGGCGGGTGTCGCTGGCATCACCTTCGAGGATAAGAAGTTCCCCAAGGATAACAGCCTCCTGCCCGGGGGCCGTCAGGCCCTCGCCGGGGTCGAGGAGTTCGCGGGCAAGATTGAAGCGGCCAAGGCCGCGCGGCGGTCCCCAGATTTCGTGATCATCGCCCGGGTCGAGGCGCTGATTGCCGGCTGGGGGCAGGAAGAGGCTCAGGGGCGGGCGAACCGCTATGTTGAGGCGGGCGCCGACGCCATCCTGATCCACTCCAAATCGCCAGACCCAAAGGAGATTATCGAGTTCGTGACCCGGTGGCAGGGCCGGGCGCCGCTGGTCCTGGTCCCGACGACCTATCCAAGCCTCACCGAGAAGCGGATTGCAGAGCTCGGCAAGGTGAAGATGGTCATCTACGCCAATCATGGTCTCCGCACCGCCATCCGTGCCATGGAAGAAGTCCTGGCCAAGATCCGCCAGGACGGGGGCATCCACGACCTCGATCACCTGCTGGTCCCAATGAAGCATGTCTTCGACCTGCAGGATGTCCCCAAAATGAAAGAGCGGGAGCAACGGTTCTTGCGAGATTGACGGTCCGGAAAGGCCCCGATTCCTCCTCCCCACCCTCAAGCCTTGACAAATCCGCATTGTATGGTACAAAGCGTCAATAAGCCTCGTCTGTAATTCTGGCCCTAGAAATGCATACTAAGGCTATGAGGGATGCTATGCATTGCCGCGTAGCGTAGTAAGCTTGTAAGCCACCCGTGCTGGGTGCGGGGAGGACGCGCGATGAGGCTTAAAGGAAAGGTCGCGGTGATTACGGGGGGTGCTCGGGGAATCGGACGGGCGACGGCGCTCCGTTTCGCTGAGGAGGGTGCCCACATCGGCATCGTCGACCGGGACCGGGAGTCGGGCGAGGCCGCGGTCCGCGAGATCACCAGCCGAGTCACTGGGCCAGAGAACGGGTGGCGCACACCCCTCTTTGTGCAGGCCGACGTCACCAAGCGCGATGAAGCGCAGCAGGCGGTCGCAAAGATTCATGAGCGGTTCAGGCGCATCGATGTCCTCCTCAACAACGCCGGCATCGTCCTCGATGCGCAGCTGGCGAAGATGAGCGAAGAGCAGTTCGACGCCGTGGTCTCGGTCAATCTCAAAGGGACCTTCAATTGCACGCAGGCGGTAGCCCCGATCATGATCGCGCAGGGGAGCGGCCGGGTCATCAACGTCTCGTCGATCGTGGGGCTCTACGGCAACTTCGGTCAGACGAGCTACGCAGCCGCGAAGGCTGGTGTGATCGGCATGACCAAGGTCTGGGCCCGTGAACTCGGCCGCAAGGGCATCTGCGTCAATGCCGTCGCCCCCGGCTTCATCAGCACCGATATGCTCAATGGCGTGCCCGAAAAAGTCCTGCATCAGCTCAATGGCAAGATTCCGCTGGGTCGGATGGGCCGGCCGGAAGAGCTCGCAGGGGTCTACGTCTTTCTCGCCTCCAAAGACGCCGACTACATCAATGGGGCCGTCCTCACCGTCGATGGAGGGATGATCCTATAGGGGGGCCCCTAGGGGTGCAGGCGGCTCACGCGGGTGCAGTCTTGTGGTGGAGGAGGACGCGGGCATCCACTACGCTGAGACCCTCTTCGTAGACGATGATCGGATTCAGATCCATCTCGGCGATCTCCGGGTTCTCCACGGCCATCCGGGAGACTGTAAGGAGCAGATCGGCGAGGGCCTTCAGATCCGCGGGGCGTCCTCCCCGAACCCCCTGGAGCACCGGGGAGGCCTTGATCTCCCGGATCATGGCAGCCGCATCCAGTTCGGTCAAGGGGATAAGTCTGAAGCTGACGTCCCGATAGACCTCGACGAAGATCCCCCCCAAGCCGAACATCACCACCGGTCCGAACTGGGCGTCCTGGGTGAGACCGGCGATCACCTCGATGCCGGGTGGCGCCATGCGCGAGATGAGGACCCCCCGAAGGGCCGCCCGGGCTTGCCGGGAGCGCTCCACGATCTGGCGGTACGCGGCCCTGACTGCGGCTGCATCGTTGAGGTTCAGCAGGACCCCCCCGAGTTCGGTCTTGTGCAGGACATCCGGCGAGACGATCTTGGCCACGACCGGATAGCCGAGTTCGGCCGATGCGACCTCTGCCTGCTCGGCCGAGTTGACGACCCGGTGGCGGGGGACCGACACGCCGTACGCCTCGAGCAGCTCGTACGCCTCCGGCTCGACGAGATTTCGCCCTTCCTGGATCGCTTTGCCGATGGCAATCGTCATGCGGCCTTCCTATCGCAGCAGTTCGCTGAGCGCCCGGATGCCCCGTTCAGGCGTGGGGAAAACCGGGATCCCCTTCCGGTGAAAGAGGAGTCGCTCGTGCCGCTCGACCTCTGCCCCCCCCAGGTAGATCACGAGCTGCAGAGGATCCGTCCCGACCACCGCTGAGGCGCCGGGGATCGGATCGCCGAAGATCAGGCCGACGATGTCAAAGTGGGGGCCGGCCGCCTCGACGACCTGCCGATACATCTCGGCGTTGGCGTCACCGGTGAGATCGAGGGGGTTCGCCACGATGCAGTGCTTTGGCAGGACTGCCCGGAGCTTTCGCGCCATTTCCTCGGGAAGGGGGGCGACGTCCAGCCCTGTGTTCTCTGCCATGTCGGTGGCCAGGATGCCGGAGCCACCCGAACTGGTCACGATGAGGAGGCGGCGGCCCTTGGGGCGGGGGAGGTAGGCGAGCGCCTTGCTGAAGTCGTACAGCTCCTCCAGGTCGTCTGCCCGATGAATCCCGAGCTGACGGAAGACCCCCTCGTACACCTCATCCCGGCCGGCCAGGGACCGGGTGTGCGATTCGGCAGCCTTGCGCCCCTTGGGGGTCCGCCCCGCCTTCAGGATCACGAGGGGTTTGCGACATTGTCGGACGGCCTGGAGGAACTTGGGGGCGGCCTTGACCCCCTCCATGTAGATGGCGATGGTCCTCGTATGAGGGTCCTGGGCAAAGTAATGGATGAGATCGGCCTCGTCCACGTCCGCCCTGTTACCCAGACTCACGAAGGTGGAGACGCCCAGCTCTTCCTGAGAGGCCCAGTCCATCAGGGCGGCGCCCACGGTCCCGCTCTGGGAGACGATGGCCACCCCGCCTCGCCGCGTGAGGAGCGGCCACGAGGCGCAGAGAGGATGGTGGGGGTTGTTGACCCCCTGGCAGTTCGGGCCGATGACGGCTACGTTCGACTCCCGGGCCGCCTCGACCAGTTGATTTTGCAGGACCTCGCCCTCGGGCCCGGTCTCGCTGAAGCCCCCGCTGATCACGATGGCCCCTTTGACCCCTCGCTTGCCGCACTGCCGGATGGTGTCGGCCACGAACGGTGCAGGGATAATAATGGTGGCCAGATCGACCTGATCGGGAATGGCGTCGATGGACGGGTAACACCGGCGGCCGAGGATCTCGGTCGCCTTGGGATTGATGGGGTGCACCGTGCCGGGAAAGCCGGCGTCGAGGATGTTCTTGAAGATCTGGTAGCCGAGTTTCTCGGGCGCGGTGGATGCCCCGATCACGGCCACGCTCTGGGGGCAGAAGAGGGCCTGCAGGGACTCTCGAGACTTGAAGGAAAGGGATCCGGCGGGCATGTCACCTCGTCACGGGGGTATCTGGTCTTGCCGACGCCGGGCGGTCGCGCCAGCACGTCAATCTCACGACGCTTGCGAGCGGCCCAGAGTATCTACCATGGCCACGGGGAGGTGTCAAGGGATGAGCGGCGGGGGTGCAGGGGGGTGTTCCCTTGTGCGACCGCGACACGTTGGGTTATGATGGCCCCGAGCCGGTGCCGAAGGGCTGAGCAGCGACGCAGAGGCCGGTGCGCGAGCGACAGGAGGTCGAAAGCGTGGAGCGCCTCACCAGCGCACAGGTGAATTACGAGGACCTCCTCGAGAGTCTGCAGGATGGGTTGGTGGTCGTGGACCGCGATCTCCGGGTCACCTTCCTCAATCCGGCCGGCGAAGAGCTGCTGGGAGTATCGGCCGCCACCGCTCACGGCAAGCCTCTGGCGAGCCTCTTGGGAACCACCTCTCCCCTCATCGCCCTCGTGGATCGCGCGATGGAGACCGGACGGGCCCATGCCGAGCATGAGGCCAGCGTGCAGAATCCCCAGGGGAAGGTCTCGGTGAGCGCGATGGCCTCGCTCTTGTCCGACCACAGCGGAGAGGCCCGGGGGGGCGTCCTCCTCCTCCGAGATCTCACCCGGATTCGAGAACTCGAAGAGCAGGTGCGCCGGGCGGAGCGCCTGACGGCCGTGGGAACGCTGGTGGCGGGCATCGCGCATGAGGTGCGCAACCCGTTGATGGGGGTGCGGGGGGCCGCGCAGCTCCTCATGGCGGAGTCGACGTTCCCCCCTGCCCTGAAGGAATATTGCGACGTGGTCATCCGCGAGGTGGACCGGCTGAACGGGCTCGTCGAGGGGATGCTCGCCTTCGCCCAGCCGAGCCCTCCGCGTGTCGTGGAGTGCAACGCCAACCAGATCCTGGAAGAGATCCTCGCCCTGGAGGAGGCGGTCCTCCGCCGTCGGGGGGTCACGGTGGGGCGCATCTATGACCCGCAGGTGCCGCCCGTCGCTGCCGATCCCGACCAGATCCGCCAGGTTTTCCTCAATCTGATTCGGAACGGAGCCGAGGCGATGGAGGGGGGAGGGGAACTCACCCTGGAGACCGCGTATGAGCGTCGCTCACCTCGATGCTTCGGTCTCTCTGTGGCGGTGGTCAAGGTGATCGACCAGGGTGCGGGTCTCTCCCCGGAGGCCCGGCAGCACCTCTTTGATCCCTTCTTTACCACCAAACCGAAAGGGACCGGCCTCGGGCTCGCCATCTGCCATCGGATCGTGGGGGACCACCGGGGCCACATCGAGATTGGAGACGCCGAGGGAAAGGGGTGCACCGTGACCGTCCTCCTCCCCCTGGCGAAACAGTAAGATGCTGCGGACGCAGCCGCTAGAAGGCCAGGACGCTAGAAGCCCCGCACGCGCGAACGCTGAAACGTAAGGACGCGGGGACACCAGCCGGTGAGGTGTAGAAGTGGCCGAGCCCGCGAAGGCAAAGATCGTGGTGGCGGACGACGAGGAGAGTGTCCGCTGGACGCTCAAAAAGGCCCTCGAGCGGTCGGGGTACGCTGTCCTCACGGTCGCTGACGGCGAGGCGGCGGTGGAGACAGCGGGGCGGATCGGCGCCGACCTGGTCCTTATGGATATCAAGATGCCCACCGTCGATGGGCTTGAGGCGCTCTCCCTGCTGCGACAGCGCCATCCCGAAACCATGGTGATCGTCATGACCGCCTTCGGCAGCCTCCAGGCCGCCGTCGAGGCGATGAAGCGCGGGGCGTATGACTATATCACCAAGCCCTTTGATTTTGAGGAGCTGGCGCTGCTCGTCGGCCGGGCCTTAGAGGTAAAGAAGCTGACGCACGAACTGAACCGGCTCAAGGCGCAGCTCAGGGACCGCCAGGAGCTGGATGAGATCGTGGGGACGAGTCAGGGCATGCAGGTGGTGTTCAAGCTGGTGGGCCAAGTGGCAGACAGCGCAGCGACCGTCCTCATCCAGGGCGAGAGCGGGACGGGCAAGGAACTGGTCGCCCGGGCGATTCACAAGAACAGCCCGCGCCACCAGGGGCCCTTTGTCACTGTCAACTGCGCGGCCATTCCCAGGGACCTGCTCGAAAGTGAACTCTTCGGGCACGAGAAGGGGGCCTTTACGGGTGCCGTCGCCACCCGCCGCGGCAAGTTCGAGCTGGCCGACGGCGGCACGATCTTTCTGGACGAGATCGGCGAGATGGATCCCGCGCTGCAGACCAAGATTCTGAGGGTGCTGGAGGAACGGCGGTTCGAACGGGTGGGAGGTGAGGTCCCGATCACCGCGGACGTCCGGATCCTGGCGGCCACCAACCGGGACCTCAAAGGCCTCGTCGCCCACGCTCGCTTCCGGGAGGACCTCTTCTACCGGTTGAACGTGGTCACGATCACGATCCCGCCGCTCCGGGAGCATCATGAGGACATCCCGCTCCTTGTGGATCATTTCCTGCGCCTCTATGCTGGGGAGGACCACAAAGAGATCTCCCGGGAAGCCCTGCAATGTCTCCTCCGGCATCAGTGGCCCGGGAATGTCCGAGAACTTGAAAACGTGATCAAACGGGCGTGCCTCTTGGCCCGCACCCGCCTCATCCTTCCGGAGCATCTGCCGGAGGCGCTCCAGACGGTTGCCAGTCGTGCGGAAGGCTCCGCCGGCACCCCGGGAGGACTGGGGCGCGAAGTCCGGGCAGAGATCAAGCGACTCGGGGCTGAGAGGGACGGCAAGCTCTACGAGCACATCCTCTCCCTGGCGGAGGGACCGCTCCTGCAGGCGGTCCTCGACCGGGTGGGAGGGAATCAGCTCAAGGCCGCGGAACTGCTGGGGATCAACCGGAACACGCTGCGGAAGCGCATGCGGGAGCTCGGGATCTCTGGAAAACGCGAATCCTCTGGCGGTGGCGACTCCGCCTGATCGCGACAGGCTAAGTTCGGCCACATTCGGCCCAAGGAGCAGGGGTCTTGCCTACCTAGAACTTGATTTCTTCCTCAACCCACATCCTGACCAGCTTAATAATGACCCAGCGTAGCGTACGGCCCTCTGACCAAGCCTTGGCCTTGGCTTTCTTCCAAAGATCGTTGGGTATGTTGCGGAGGATGTATGAACCTCCGGTTTTTCCAGTACTTCTTTTTCTTCTTGGCCGTATTTTCATAGTCGACTCCCAATTCCGCTACTAGCGCTTAC
The DNA here is from genome assembly GCA_001443495.1 of candidate division NC10 bacterium CSP1-5. Classification (GTDB taxonomy): domain Bacteria; phylum Methylomirabilota; class Methylomirabilia; order Methylomirabilales; family CSP1-5; genus CSP1-5. The sequence goes on from LDXR01000006.1 coordinate 141,064, forward strand.
CTTGTACGGCACAGGGTCCCGATGCGCCTTTCAAGGGCCCCTCTTTGAGTTATCGGTTGATTAGGCCTTGATAATCTGGTGATGCATCCGGCGTGCCAGTCGATCACCGTTATCGTTGGGTGTCCGACATGCGCGAGAGCTGGGGTTCAGCCCAGCCTTGATTCGCGCACGGTTAGCCGCAATTTCGGCACTTTTCCGTTGGCTGGCGCCAGGGAAGACTACCTAAGGAGCAACACCACTGGAGGCTGGTGACCCGCCCGAAAATCGAGCGCTGACCAGAATCTGGTAGGCAGGCATGGCCGACCCCCGGACAGGAGCCCGGGAGCTATAGGAGATGCGTCATGGTTAGAAATATGTGAAATGGAGGTTGACAGAACGACGAGGATAGGATATATTCTAGATATACCATCTCATATCTTCTAGTTATCACATGCGGGTGGCGGAATCTTCCGTCGGGAGTCTAGCGATGGACCCGGGGTAAGGCTGTCAAGGCATTCCAGTCCTTGGCGGGGCTGGTCCAAGTGTGGAGGAGGCCCTTTAGGAGAGCACGTTCCCTAGAGGGCCTTTGCGTTTAAGGCACCTTACCGTTTCCTCGCCATCCTTCGATACCCACCCGTATTTCATTCCCAATTCTGTTCCAGCCCCCCAGTCGCAGGCCACAGCTTAAACGAAGGGAAAGGGGCTATGGAACGGCCCATTCGTGTCCTCATCATCCATAGAAATCGCCTCTTTCGAGAGGGTCTGGCCTTTGTCCTGGCCCAGCAACAGGACATCACCGTGGTCGGTAGTTTTCCTGGGGCTGGTGAGGTAGTGGCGGAACTGGTAAGGCTCACCCCGGACGTCATTCTCCTCGACCTCTGCCTACCGGGGCGCGAGGGGATGGGAGAAGCTCGTCTAATCCGTGGGGTCTTTCCTGAAGTCAAGATTCTCATGATGGGCGTTTCCGAGCTGGAATGTGACGTCCTGGCTTGCGCCGAAGCAGGAGTCACAGGGTGTCTGCCGAAAGAAGCGTCGCTCGAGGATCTCCTGAATCACATTCAGGCGGCAGCGGCGGGAGAAGCTCTCTGCTCTCCCAAGGTGGCTGGTCTGCTTTTGTCTCGCGTCGCCGAATCTGGTCGCGAAAAGCAACTGCGTCAAGTCCGGGGTTTGCCGAATCTCACCCGCCGGGAGCTCGAAATCATCGCCTTGATTGAAGAGGGACTAAGCAATAAAGAAATCGCCATCCGCTTACAGATAGAGGTTCAGACGGTGAAGAATCATATCCATAACATCCTGGAGAAGCTCCAGCTTGATGGTCGGCGAGAGGCGGCGCGTTTCGCCCGCGAGCGGGGCCTGCTCGTGAGTGCCACTTGATTTTCCTCAGGTACTAGTACTTTTGACCAAGAGATAGCGGAGGATCTACGGAAACGTAGATCCTTTTTCTTTCTCCAAATAGATCAAAAGCTGGGCCCTGGGTCCATTGCTCCCACGTGATCAGCAGATTATCGTCCAAAGTGCCGGGGAAAGGACCCCCGTGAAAAAGATCAAAATCCTCTTGGCCAATCGTCCTCGGATGCTCCGTGAAGTCGTCAGGGAAATTATCGAAGCTCAGCCCGACATGGAGGTCGTTGGTGAGGTGCCGGACCCGGTGGAGCTTCTCGTGGCGGTGAAGGACACAGTAGCGGACGCAGTGATCCTGGATCTCGAGGATTCCGAGGAGCCGGGCCTGGCCAGCCACCTGCTGGCCGGGTACCCAAACCTCACCATCGTCGGTTTGGCCCCGAACGGCAAGACTGCCTTTGTCCGGCCCGGGCGACGGGAGATCGTGGACCCCACGGGGGCCAATATCCTGAGCGCCCTCCGCCAGGCTAGCATGTCGCCATGTAGCTCGGAGGAACAAGTGAAAAAGGGGGAGTCGCCTTGATATGACCTGGGTTCTGTGTGCAGGACATGCGTAGGGCTGTAGGTGAGCATGGGGGGTAAATGCCAGCACGGTTAGACCGTATGCAACAGGGATAAGAAGAGGCTCAGGAGGACTTCGATTTTTTGATTACAAGAGGATGATTGACAGAGGAAATGTCTATGGATCCATTCAGGTCGCAGGGGAGGCTGTGACGGTGATCTACGCAGCAGAGTAGATAACCCTCAGACGAAAGGAGATCTGTCATGAAAGAAGTGAGCGACGCCTTAGCGAAGGTTACGGGCCAGGCGAACGAGATTTTCGGCAAGATGGGTGCGGCGGTGGAGGAGGCGGTAAAAAAGGGAGCCAGGGAGTTGAACGTAGCGGAGATCACTCGGCTATCCGGGCTGCAGATAGATGAGGGGACGCTAGACCACCTTGAGGTCGACCGGATTATCCACGTTCACCCCTGGTTACACTGGCGCGACTATTTTCCGTGGCGCCCACTCTGGTGCTGGTGGTGGCACACCTATCATCCCTGGCACCGTTGCTGCCCGTATTGGTGGACCCGCTGCCACAGGTTCCCGTACCCGTGCTAGTAATGGTGGCTCGGTGGCCCAGCACTGGTGCCGGTCTACAGGGCGGCAGTGTGGGCTGGGGGGCCGACCACTTTCCGTGGTCGGCCCCCTAAGCCGGGGAAGCCATCCCGAGGCGTGAGTGCCCTCATTTCATTTTACGAGGAATACCATTCGGGTGATGATTGCCTTACGGCACACTCGCAAGCACGAGACCGCGCGATGGCGCTTGCTTCAGCAGAGGTGCCTAAGTGAGGCGAAGAAACGCTGACTCTTGCAGAACTCAGCGAGAAGTTCAGGTGGCGGATTCATCCCGAGCTACTCTTCTTTCGCCGAATGTGCGGGCGCGTGGTGAAGAAGGACCCGGTCACCGGTGTCGGGTATCCGGTACCGTTCGCCACGGTCCTGCAACGACGTAGATCGGTTAGAGAGTTCATTCTCAGACCTCTCGAGACAGAGCGAGTCGGTCGATTGCTGTACGCAAGTTACGGCGTCCGGGGACATCGGCAAGTGGAGGGGCAATGGACCTATGATCGGCCTTCGCCGTCTGCTGGTGGCCTTTACCCATTGGAACTCTACGTTGCGACACAGGCGGTGAAAGGGCTGCCCGACGGAGTCTATCACTATGACGCCCGGGCCCACCAGCTGGAGCTAATGGGTGCTGGGCTTATCCACCCGCATCTAGCTGATATGACCATCGGGCAGGAGATGATTCGCGATACCAACCTGGTCATCATGATTTCGGCAGTATTCCAGCGGAGTATGTGGAAGTACGGACAGCGCGGCTATCGCTACGTATGGCTGGACGCCGGCCATTTGTGCCAGAACATCTATCTTGTCGCGGTGGCACTCGGGCTTGGCCCAGTAAGCATCGGCGGCTTTTTTGACGACGAAATCAACCACTTAGTGGGACTTCCAGCGCGAGAGGAGGGGGTGATCTACCTGGTGTGCGTTGGACAGCCGAAGGATGCGCACGATGGGCGATTTCACGAGGGCGTCGGCTGAATTTCTCGGAGTAGACTGGGACGTCCTTTCGATGGGGATATGAGCCAGCCTCAGAAGGTCTGTAAAGCAGGAAGAGGTGGTGCACACCTTCCCTTGGGCAGCACAGGGTTTGGGAAAGGCCCCGAAGGAATGAGGGGCCCGCTTTGTGGGATCGCAACCCGTGTTCGCGTCCGGCATCAATGGTGAGGTGTGAAGATTCGAAAGGGAAAGGAGACCGCTGCAAGGCTATGAAAGGAATCCTATCTAATCGTTTCGATGTAGTTGGGTTGGGCCGATTCGATGTCGGGGAGAGTTTTAATGCGGTCAAGCAAGATCGGGGTAAGGGCCTTCAAGTCGATTTGCACTATAACCTTAGCTTCCGCTGTTACATCCCCTTTCAGGGGCAGACCGAGGTATTTTTCCAACGCACGAATGAGTTGGGCGAAGCCAACGTCCGTTGGATCCGCGAGCTTTTGCGCCACCGTCTCAGCTTCCGCGCTGCCCGGTGAGAACTTAATGACAAGCTTCTTCGGCAACGAGAGCCCTGGATGTGCTTCGGGCCTATCACGGCTCACTTCTACCTTTGCGACATTTTCGCGAGCGCGGAGTTGCCTTGCAACGTGGTCCGTTAGCATGTCGCTATCGACGGATAACACGATCCAGTTGCCGCCTGTCACCTGTTTTGCCTTGAGCGGGACACCTGTCTTGGCCGCTAGGGGGTCGACCACCACGGCCAACGTTCCAAGATCTGGAGGACTGCCACGGCTGGCTTGGGTGACTGCCGCGCTCCCGCCAGTCCCGGGAGCAAACTTTACAAGTATCTCGCCTGGGACAAATGGGGGCGATGCAGTCGGTGCGGTAGTGAGCAGCAGGGCTGCAAGTACGAGAAAAAGCGTCATAACACCACCCTGACCATTGGGAGGACCCGCGCTGCCCTGGGCCACCATTAGTATAGAAAAGTCGAAAGGAGGGAAGCAATGAAAATCCTTAACGCAGTAGGAGCACTGGGAGCACTGGGAGGCTTGTGCCTCGGCCATACTTTTGTTGCATACGCGCAGGCGCGAGCGCCACAGGAGTTTCGGATACCCGCACAGGTCCAGTTCGTTCCTGGGCAGGTGATCGTGAAGATGAAGCCGACCACGGGTCTCGAAGCTGCAACCCTATCCCGCTTGGGGATCCAGTCTGTAGGTACGGTGACCTCTGGTGGCGAAATCATTTATCAGATAGAACCGGCTACAATCAGAGCCCTCTCAGAGGCCCAGGCGCGGGACCGGACTTTAGACGTCGTCCGCGAACTCAATGCGCGGCCCGATGTCGAGTACGCACAACCGAACTACATCGAACGACCATTCGATACAAACCCGAACGATCCCAGGTACCCCCTCCAGTGGCACTACCGCAACAATGGCACCGGTGCGGGCGAGTCCCCCGGGGGGATCAGCCTGCCGAAAGCGTGGGATCTCACCACCGGAGGCCCCATCGTCGTGGCGGTTCTTGACACAGGCATTTTGCCCACTCACGAGGATATTACGGGTCCGAACTTGGTCGCAGGCTTTGACATGATCAGTAACACATTCATTGCGAATGATGGCGATGGTCGCGACAGTATTCCCACAGACCCCGGAGATGGAGTCGCTGCCAACGAGTGCGTCCCACTCGGAAGCCCTCCCCACCCGGCACAAGATCCCTCGTGGCATGGCACCCACGTTGCCGGCACCGTCGGCGTGGGAAGGACCAATAACAATCTCGGAGTTGCTGGCGTCAATTGGGCCGTGAGCGTACAGCCGGTGCGCGTGCTGGGCAAGTGCGGGGGAACCACCGCGGATATCAACGACGCCGTCCGTTGGGCTGCGGGCCTCGCTGTTCCGGGTGTGCCAAACAATACGACGCCGGCGAGGGTGATCAACATGAGCCTCGGTACCCCGCCCGGCGTTCCCTGCTCCTTGTCTCCCTCCAGGCAGGCGGCCATCGATGCCGCGGTAGCTGCGGGCGCGGCGGTGGTTGTCGCAGCCGGAAACGATGCGGTGGACGCGTCACAGGTTTCCCCCGCAAGCTGCAACAATGTGATCACCGTGGCAGCGAGCGACGCCCGGGGCCATCTGGTGACCCGCTATTCTAACTTCGGCGCCACGGTCGAGATCATGGCGCCAGGGGGGGATCGTCTTCGGGACGATAACGGGGACGGCAATCCCGACGGGGTGCTCAGCATGGTCCGCGCAGATAGTCCGCGGAGCTCCTTCCCGGGTGGCTATGCGTTTTACAACGGCACGTCGATGGCAACGCCTCACGTGGCCGGCGTGGCCGCCCTCTGGCTCGCCCAGAACCCGGCGTGGACCCCCGCGCAGTTGCTGACGGAACTCCAGACCAATGCACTTCCGAGGACGTCGACCCAATGCCCCCAGCCCTGCGGCGCAGGTCTGCTGAGCGCACTGAGAGACCACTTGGTTGTGAGCCTCGCGCTGGATCTTCCCCCTGATGAGCGGCTCGGCCGGGGCGAGACGACCACCGCAAGGGCCACCGTTACAAGGCGCGGAGCTCCAGAGGCGGGAAAAACGGGGATGTTCAGCACGGGTGACGCCAGCCAGGCAACTGTGGCCCCGGCGTCGGCCGTTACCAATGCCGCTGGTGTGGCAACGGCCACGGTGCGAGGCGAAAGCTCGGTACCGCACACAACGACGGTGACAGCCCAACTCGATAGCGCCAGCGCCTCTGCCCCTGTAAAGGTCCCCGACCTGTCGCTCATCGGGGCCATTCTCTTGGTGCTCTGCATGGTGCTCTTTGGGCTCTTGGGCAGGCGACCCACGTCGTCGCAGCGGTAACCTCCGGAGCTTCCTATGGCCGTGTTCAGATACGTGAATCTCCGTTTCACTGCGGTGATGGCGATCTTCGTAGACGTCATCCTGCTCACCTACCGCGAGGATGTGCTCGGATCTTTGCTCGGGCCCTTGACGACGTTGACGGCGCAGGTGACGCTGGCGCTGCTTCACTGGTTAGGCATGGAGGCAGCACGGGTGGGAACGCTGATCTCCCACCCGCACGGCTTTGCCTACGAGATCTACTACCGCTGCACCGGATTCTTGCCGGTGGCGTTCCTTACCGTCTCCATCCTGGCCTCTCCGGGAACGCTACGACGCAAATGCATCTGGCTTGCCCTGGGAGTTCCCGTCCTGATTGCGCTCAATCTGGTGCGGCTTGTCCACCTGTTTTACATCGGCGTTTATAATCCGACCGCGTTCGACTTCGCGCACGCAGTCCTGTGGGAAGGTTTCCTCATCCTGGCGATTTTCGGGCTCTGGCTCGGCTGGAGGGGATGGTCCGACTTCCAGCCAAGGATTGGAGGCAATCGGTTGGTCGCTCGATGGCGCAGACCGCAAGATCCTCGTCAAGGGGCATTCCGACCCCTTCGGCTCACTCATCGACGAAGGGGAGGCTGACTACGGAGTGTTTTCCGTTGCTCCAGAGGTCGACTCCTGCAGTGACTTACGGAGGTCTTATCTCGAATTCGCTCAGCAAGGTGTGGGCCAGCCGGATACTTGAGCAGAATCGTGCCAGATATAACCGGGAGCTTGAGTCGATCAAGCGGGATTACGCGCTTCGGAGGGGCGCATCCGCTTCCTGGTGACGTTTCATCCTGACGCAGCGCCACCTGTGGTCGCCGCCGGATGGGGTCGGGGCGAGAGGGATGCAGAGTAGAACCATCAAGGGTCAGGCGCGCGGAGCTTGATAGGGACCATCAGCCGGCTCCCTATCCTGACCCAGAGCCCCTAGGTTTAACGGAGAGCGAACGGCATATCACCGCTCAGCCCGCCTGTCACCTTACGAGGCCGGGCGAGCATGGAAGGGAGCAAGCCATGGGCAAGCGAACGAATCTTAAGTCCCAGGAAGAGATCAATGCACGGTACGAACGCTGCTTCGAGTGTCTTGACGAAGTTCGGCGAAAATTCCTCGAGATCGAGGGAGTGATTGGTGTCGGCATCGGCCCCAAGGAAAAAGGAGGACAGCTCCTAGAGGATCAGCCTGTGATAGTGGTGTATGTAACTGAAAAGAAAGATAAGAAGCTCCTCAAATCGGACGAGCTGATCCCCACGGATGTTATGGGGGTTCCAACTGACGTGGTCGTTCCGGGCAAGCGGCGGCTTCCGTACCACTACGAGCACGACTTCGCGTGGGTCGACTGGGCCAAGGTCCACGCGA
>LDXR01000007.1 GCA_001443495.1 candidate division NC10 bacterium CSP1-5
GCGGCTGGCTTAAGGCGATCCGCACTGACGCCCTCGCCGTGATCGCCGCGGCTGACCTTGGTGGCGTGGGGGGGAAGGTCGAGAACGTCGTCACGCTCGCGGAGCGCGCAGAGCGCGAGGGGATCGCCAGGCTGATGGCGGATGCGCCGCCGATGGTCATCATCGTGATGGATGCATTCGTCTTCACACCGAAGCAGGTGACGCTCCGGAAGGGAACGGCTGTGGTCTGGATCAACCAAGAGGGCGAGACCCACACCGTGACCGCCGATGATAAAAAGTTTGATTCCGGTGATCTGTCCGTCGGTGGAATCTTCGCGTTCACCGTCGCGGAGGCGGGGAGGATCCCCTACTACTGCGATTATCACGGGGGTCGGGGGGGCGTGGATATGGCCGGGGTGCTCATCGTGGAGTGAGAGGAGCAGCACGTTTGGCCCCTCCCTCCAGGCGCATCTGGTAGCTCAGGCCACCCCCACCTGCGCTTTGGCCAACGGGTCCTGTCGTCGGCCACCCCATCCGTCCTCGGAGACTTCACGCACCATTCCATCAAGAAAGAAGCAGCGGTGGCGAAATTCTCCTCCGGGCGGATGGGCGCCCGGCCTCCGCCACCCGTTGGCCTATCCAGCTCCGTGTTCACGCTCCGTGCAAGGAAACGACGCACGGATCGCGCCTCGGTTTCCCAGGCCGCCGCACGCCGGGGGGCCCCGCCGCTCTCGGCGATGTCGCTCGGAGCCTGCAGGTGCTTCCCGGCCGGAAGCCGAGGGAGGAACGGATTCGTGAGGAGAGGGATGGAGGGCTCGCCGAGCGATGGATCCTGCGCGACAAAGTGTCCGGTCTGGATGGGTCCATGCCAGATTGGCCTGGTTCTTCGTCCTCTGCTATCCCGCTCTCTATCCACGGTGAGTGCCCTTCGACCGCAAGATCACGTAGTTACATTTCATGAAGGCATCTGGCACGAGCTCTGCTTTGGCCCTTTCGTGTCCGGAGAGGAAACGGGGATCGAGAACGGGCGCCGCTTTGCGGGGGCACGTGATGGAGAAGAGGAAACGTACCCGGCACAGCTACAAGGGGCCGATCATCTACCGGCGGCTCGGACCGGCCCGTGCCGGGAGCGTGCACGACCTCAACGAGAGGGGACTGATGGCGGCACTGGCGGAGCGGTTCCCGGTCGGAACCCTGCTCGATCTGCTCCTCTCCCTCGGCGAGAGATCCATCCGCGCCGAGGCCGAGGTCGTCTGGTCTCAGGACGCTTGCCCGGAGCAGGCCACCTCATGGCTGCATCGGCTGAAGTTCACCAGCCTCGATCTTCAGGATCGATTGAGCTTGGAGCTCTTCATCGCGGTCGCCTTCAGCGGCAAGGGGGGTGCCGGCGAGGCGGTCGTGAAAGAGGTCAGGCCAAGGCCGTGACGGGGAGCAGCTGTCAGGAGCGACGTTGTTTGGCCCCAGGAATCAGCTTCATGACTCGCGTGGTCAGCCCTCGGACCAAAGTGAGCATCGCCGTCCGCATGGGGGAGGGTAGCTGACGCAGCTTCTTGGAGCCCCAACAGCTGGGACAGGGCTGGAGCGCGTAGCGTGGGTCTCTCCCACCCCGGCACGTCGGGCATTCAATCAAGTTTCGGTTTTCTGTCATCGTCCCCCCTCAGCAAGGCCTCCTCGCAATTCCTGTGCCACGGCTGGCTGCTGGAAGTCCCGGAAATAGGAGGGTTTTACGCACCAGAAGATGCCAACGCGCTGACGGATTCCAAGCGGCTGCAGGGAAAACCGGCAGCTTCACCTCCAACACCATTCCGCAGGGATTCATCTTTGGGACCCACCGGCTGACCCAACAATCCCGCCCCAATCACACCGATCCATTGCGGCACCCGTCGCCATCTTGGGTCCTGTGCTATCCCGATACACCGAGCAAGGCAGGCAAAGGCTGTGACAAAGTGACCGACCTAATCCACGGCGAAGGGCGAGGCTCGGCCAGGACCCACCAAGCATGATTATCTTGTGAAATCAAATAGTTACGTTATGGAAACTTTTCCTGGTACGCTTACTGCAAGCAAGCGATACGGATAGGGGTTACTGTCGCCTTTTCTTCGCTCGAATGGAGGGTTTTCGTTCAGTGCAGTATCGCTGTCGCCCCCGGCGTGACGATCCCATGAAAAGCGCCGGCGGATTTTCACTTGTGGAGGTCCTGATCGCCGCCGCCATTCTTGGCGTGGTTCTCCTGGCCATTGCCGGTCTATTTTCCACCGGCTACTCCAATGTTGGGACCGCGGGGAGGCGGACAAAGGCGGTGGAGCTTGCCAAGCAGAAGATGGAGCAATTGCGGGACGGAATCTTTCCCCCGAGCACGGTCGGCAGCCCGGAGATCGTGGATGGCATTTTCAACCGCTCGTGGACGGTGGCGATCACGGGTGCGCCGAGCCAGGTAGCCACGGTCAGGGTGACGGTCGCCTGGCCGGACGCCAACCAGGGGACGAGGCAATTGACGTTGACGAGCATGATTGTTCCATAGGGGTGAGTGGCGCAGTGAGGGAACAGATCTCGACACGATGGAGGGGTGAGCAGGGCTTTACCGTCGCAGAGGTCCTGATGGCCTCCGTCCTGGTCGCTATCATCTTCATTCCGCTGTACACCCTGTTCATGGCTGGCAATAGAACTTTTAACACGGGTGTGGACCGGGCCGAGATCCAGCAAAATGCCCGGGTGGCGCTCCAGTCGATGAGCCAGGAGATCAGGATGGCAGGCTACGAATCCCCCGGCCTCGCTAATCCTGCGTGTCCTTCTCCGAAGGCGGCCGCCTGCGTGCTGCCGACGCAGCTGGCCTCCAAGGTCGGCCTCCGGGGAGACGTGGATGGGGACGGGATGACGGAGGAAGTCGAGTACGAACTCCAGAACTGCGTGAACCAGATCTGCAACCTGGTTCGGCGGGAACGGGATTGGGCCGACGCGACTTCGACCTGGGGCGCGTGGTCAGCCTACGAAACCATCGCGGGCAACATCGAAGGGTTGACCGTCACGTATCTCCCCGCCCTGACTCCAAGCCGGGTGCGAGTCCAGGTGAATGTGCGGGAGCCGAATTCGGGCCCTGATGTGGCCTACATGGTCGTCTCGGACATGGTCTTGCGGAACCTGTGAGCAGGAGATACAGAGCATGATGGATCTCTTGGGTAGGAAGCAGATGGGAGTGTTCAGGGGTGAGCAAGGATCGGTCTTGGTCATCGCCCTCCTCTTTGCCAGCATCCTCACCATCATGGGCGTCAGCTTTATGACCGTTTCCGGGACCGATATCTCCATCGTCTTTAATGAGACCAACCACTCGCAGGCCTTCTATTTGGCCGAGGCGGGGATTGCCGAGGCCACCCGGGTCCTGAGGGATAGCAATGACTGGGACACCCAGTTGGGTGCGCCGCAACCCTTCCCCTGTCCGGGCATGGTCCCGGTCCCAGATGGGGGGTGCACCTTCCGCGTCGAGAACGATGCAGCCGACCCGGGCGGGCCGGCAAACGATACCAACGACGTCGTGGTCGTCAGGGCCACAGGGACGTTCCGGAACGCCGCTAAGGAGGTGGACATCGGGCTCACGCGCCTCCTCCTCCCCTTCCCCCCCGGGGGGATCACCTCGGTCGGCGCGAGCACGAACGTCTCCTTCGCCGGAAACTCCTTTGACATCGACGGGAACAACTGGATCCCGCCCTCGGACGACGGGGGGACCCCTGAGTCGCAGAACAACGCCGCCTGCACCTCCACCACTGCTCCGAAGTTTGGGATCGCGGTGCCCGACGCCGCCACGCAGCTTGGCGTGAAGAACGATCTCACCAGCCAGCAACAGGACAACGTCATGGGGGCGAACCCGAATCCGCCGTGGGCACCGGTAAGCACCATCCCCAGCATCGGGGTGGATACGACCATCACCCAGGCCGAGCTGGCGATTCTCACCGACTACCTCATCCCCCTGGCGACTCTCACGTACAGCGCGGGCACCCAGATCAGCAGCCCGCCGCCAGGGACGCTGGGGACCCAGGCCAATCCCAAGATTGTCGTCGTCGATGCGACCGGGTATTCGGGCAGCGACCCGGCGCTGACCTTGAACGCCACAAAGGGGGCGGGGATTCTCATCGTGAAGAACGGGAGCCTCCGCATGTCTGGCAACTCCCAGTGGGTCGGAATTGTTATCGTCATCGGCAATAACGTCGAGATCGACCTGCGGGGGGGTGGCGACAAGTCGATCTATGGCTCCGTCCTGCTGGCCGAGAATCTGAATGTCGCGACCAATCAGGCCGCGGGGCAGGGCAATGTCAAGGTGCGATTCAGCTGCCAGGGGATCGATGTGGCCAACACCGCCGGAGGAGGGAGGCTCAGGGGTGCGACCGTCTGGTGGAGGGAAGTCTTCTAAGGGCCGGTCGCAGAAGCCGACCAGCCGCGGAATATTGCCTTGGTGGGAAAAGCTGCTGTACCTGTTCGTGGCCGCGATCGTGGCGACCGTATGGTGGAGCCGGGTCGGGCCTCAACACAGCGTGGTTTCATTCCCCCCAGCGACAGCTGCCCCTGCCCCTCAACAGAAGGTCGCCGCCCTGCCTCCCCCCAGGGCCGAAGAACCACCGCCACGCCCGTCAGTACCACTCAGGCAGTGGACCGTCCTCTTCAATTTTCCGACGCCCGGCCAGACTGAGGTCTCCCGCCGGACCAAGATCCAGATCTTCTTCAACCGACCGGTAGAGCGGGAGGTGACCGAGTGGGCCTTCACGATCTTCCCCTCCACGCCTGGGGACTTCGCATGGCCGCGACCTGATCACCTCGTCTTCACGCCACGGGGCGCGCTCCAGCCTGACACCGAGTACACCATCTCCCTGACGCCTGTGGACATGTCCCGTGCAAAGGAACCGTACGAGCTGCTCGGAGCCCGCTGGTCCTTCATCACCGGGCAGGCCCGCACCTATGGGAGGGACATCCAGCCTCTCGTCGGCGCGTACTGTAGCAACTGTCACGCATCCAATGGATCGGCCGCCACCGTCCCTCTGGGGACGTACCGTGATGTGAGCAAATATGTCGTGCCAGGCCGCTCTGGCGAGAGTCGCTTCTATACGTTCATCCAGGAGCGCCGACATCACATCAACATGGCCGATCCGAACCATTCCACCAACACCAAACTGGCGGTCATCAGAGACTGGATCGACGAGGATCGGGGAAGACAATAGTCTCTTACCGGCCAGAGCGCCGACGCGGCGCCTCCCCTTCGTGCATGAGGTGGGTCATTTCGGCGAAGACCCCGACCGGCATCGACGCGGGCTCCACGTTGATGCTCCCGTTCACCGCCGCGCCCTCCCGGACAATCAGGGCCTTGGTCGAGATATCCCCCACGAGATGGCCAGTCGGCGACAGCTCCACCCTGCCTGACGCTGACAGATTTCCGCGAACGAATCCGGCCACGATGATCTCAACGGCAGAGACGTCGGCCTGGACGCGTGCGCCTTCCGCGATGACGACGGTCCCGGTCAAGGTAATCTTTCCCTCCATCTCGCCCTGCACCTGGACATCCCCCTCGCCCGCGACCTCCCCTCGAATCATCAGTCCTTTCCCGAAAATGTAAGCCATGGCCCGCTGCCTCCCTCCCTTCAGTCCCCATCTCGCCTCTGGAGTATCTTCCACTCCATCCGGGGTGTCAAGCGTCACGGGTGCCGAGGGCCGTGCTGGCACTTAACTTGCAGAAACTAGACATACGACCCGATGCAGGTCCACTTTTCTCCCCCTCTCCCTTCGCGGGACAAGTTGCGGTCCGGCGGGAGTCAGCCATGAACCGACATCTGGCAAGCCTTCGAGCGCTCGCGGAGTCGGCGTTTGATCTTGCAGGGGACCTCTCCTGCGAGGCGGTGCTCCAAAGGATTATAGAGCGGGCCGTCGAGCTGGTCGGCTGCCGATACGGGGCCCTTGTCATCCTGGACGGTGGGGGCCAGATCGCCGAGTTCTACACGGCCGGGATCGATCCGCCCGCCCAGGCTGCGATCAGCCACCTGGCCGCGTGGAAGGGGACCCTGGGCATCAGCCTCCGCGAGCAGAGGATTCTGCGGGTGGGCGATCTCGCCCGATATCCCCGCCCTCCGAGCTTTTCCCCACGCCATCCTCCCATGAAGAGCTTCCTGGGGATTCCTGTGTCGGCGCAAGGGCAACTGCTTGGAGAGCTCTATCTCGCCGAGAAGCAGGGGGATAGATGGTTCAGCGCGGAGGATGAGGCCTTCGTCGGTGCCCTCGCCCGCCAGGCGGCCATTGCCATCAGGAATGCCCACCTCTACGCTGAGGCCCAGGAGGGGGCCAGGCAGGCCCAGGCTGGCGCTCTTCAGCTCAGGCGGCTCGGCGCCTCTGCAGCGCAGATCACCTCCCAACCCGATCTCGTGCAGAACCTGGACCGGCTCGCGGCGATTATGGCGGAGGCCTGCGGGGCGCAACGGTGCGCGATTGTGCTGGTGGACGGGGAACGGCCGGGGCTGGTCCGGACAGCGGTCGTCGGCCTTCAGGCTGAATGTGTCGAGGCGATCGCCAGCCTCCCCCTCGGGCCCGCTGCGGCCTGCTTTGGGACCGCGGAGCATCCGAACGACCTCGTGATCATCGAGGATACCCACACCGATCCTTTGACCATCCCCCATCTCCACCGCCTCGAGGCCTGTGGGCTGCGATCGATCTGGTCGGTCCCCATGCGGAGCCGCGAGGGAAGGGTGCTGGGGACGTTCATGGCGTTTGCGAGCCAGCCCGCTCGCCCGGGCCACGAGCAGGTGGAGATCGCGACCGTGTATGCCCGCCACGTCGCCATCGCTATCGAGAGCGCCCACTTCTTCCAGCGGATGGAATCGACCAATCGGAGCCTGACGGCTTTGAATCGGGTGGCCCAGACTGTGAACGAGTCGCTGGACCTTCAGGAGATCCTCAATGCCGTCCTGGATGCGACGCTGAAGGCGGTCGGCCTCGAGGCGGGCAATATCCGCCTGTGGGATGAACGGGAGGGGGTCTTGACCATGGCCGGCCACCGGGGAATGAGCGCCGGGTATGTCAATCGGATGCGGCACTTCAGGCCGGGAGAGGGGGTCGCAGGCAAGGTCTTCGAGAGGAGGGAGGTCTTCCTCGTCGAGGACCTGCGGGAGTATCCGCATCTGAACGATATCGCCCAGAAAGAGGGGGTCCGCTCGGTGGCCAGTATCCCGATCCGCTCCCGCGAAAAGGTCGTCGGCGTCATGAGCATCCTGAGCCACGGCCAACGTCGGTTCACGCCCGCCGAGATCGATCTCTTGACCGCGATCGGCAACCAGATCGGGACCGCCATCGAGAATGCCCGCCTGTACCAGGAGGTGCGACGGGCGGCGCTCGAGCTCGAGGCCAAGGTCGAGGAGCGCACCCGCGACCTGGAATCCCTTAACGCGCGGCTCGAGGAAACCCTGCGCGTCGCCGAAGAAGCCTCGCGCCACAAGTCGGTCTTCTTGGCCAATATGAGCCACGAACTCCGGACCCCTCTGAACGCCATCATCGGCTTTTCCGAGCTCCTTGAGGACCAACACTTCGGTTCCTTGAACGAGAGGCAGCAGCGCTACGTCGGCAACGTGCTCTCCAGCGGGCGACACCTCCTCGCCCTCATCAACGATGTCCTCGACATCTCCAAGGTCGAGGCGGGAAAGATCGAGGTGCAGCCCGAGGTCTTTGCTGCAAGGGCGGCCCTGGAGGCCGCGATCCGCGAGGTGCGGTCTCAGGCGATACGCAGGGGGGTGCGGATGGACCTGGAGATCGAGGAGGGGCTGGCCATGCTCGTTGCCGATCCCCTCCGGTTCAAGCAAATCCTCTACAACCTCCTCTCGAACGCGGTGAAGTTCACCGATCCGGGTGGAGGTATCCGCCTCTCCGCGCGCATCAGAAGTCTGAAGTCCGAGGTCCGAGGTCACGCTGACGAGACGGATCTGCAGTTCGGGGGATCACCGACATCGGACATCGGAAATCGGAAATTGGACCTTCACGATGTGGTGGAAATTTCGGTGGCAGATACGGGGATCGGGATCAAAGCCGAAGACATTCCGAAGCTCTTTCAACCCTTCACCCAGCTCGATGCCTCGCTCGCCCGGAGGTACCAGGGAACCGGCCTCGGCCTGGCGCTTACCAAGCGGCTCGTCGAGCTGCACGGGGGGCAGATCTGGGCAGAATCCGAAGGCGAGGGCAAAGGGAGCACCTTCACCTTCACCTTACCGCTCCGAGGCCAGGTCGCCGCCTAGCCCCACTCATCCTGTTTGCGCCCACCTCTTCCCCGCACACGCCGACGATCCTACCGTCTGCCCTGCGCCATGCGGCTGCTCTCCGGCAAGCGGTGTAGCCACACGAGGACGACGACTCCGAGCGCGGCGGCGAGGCCTGCGCTGGAGAAGCCGAGCCCCCACGATAATTCGGGCGGCGCCAGATCCAGGATGCCTCCGAACACCACCGGACCCAGGACCGCTGCTCCATATCCGAAAAAGGTGTGAAGCGCCTGGGCAGAGCCCATCGTCCTGGCGTCTGCCAGCTCCGTGACCCCGGTGGAGTAGACCGCGGCGTCCGCAGCGGTGGAAAAGCCGTACACCATACCGAGGCCGAGCAGTGCCGCCCACGATGCATCCAACATCCAGCCCATGAGGAGAGAGATGATCCCGCTCAAACTGAGGAGCAGGATCCCCGAAGACGTCCTTCCGATCCGGTCCGACAGGAGGCCACCGAGAAAGGGCCCTGGGGCAGCCGTGACCAGCATTGCCGCCGCCGCGCCCGCTCCCAAGGCCGCCGCCTCCGTAGGCGCCATCCCTCTGGCGAGAAGCACGGCGACGAGGAAGGGGGAAAGCCACACCCGCGCCACATAGAGCTCCCAGGCATGCAAGGCGTACCCGGCGGTTAGCAGGACCAGGGGCTTGCTGGTAAGGGGCTCCAGCGTGAGCCGCCCAGAGCCCCTCGACGCAATGGGGAATTCACCCCTCCCGGTCCCCAGGAGCAGGTGGGCTACCGCGACCCCGCTGAAGGCCGAGAGCGCCGTAATCAGATAGGACGTCCTCCACCCGAAATGGAGCAGGAGCAGGCTCATGGCTGCGAGGGAGATTGAGGTCCCCAGGTGGAACGCGCTGATGAACAATCCGACGGCCATCCCCCTCCGCCCCCGGGCAAAGTACTCCGACACGATGCGGATCCCCGGCACATAGACCCCCACGAGACACGGGCCGGCGATGAACCGGAGCAGGGAGCCGCTCACAAAGCCTGTGGCCCACAAGGGGAAGAGCAGGTTGGTGATGACGCTTCCCCAGACCGAAAGCAGGAACAATCGCCGGGGCGGGAAACGATCCGTGAGGGGAATGACAAACAGAGCCGCCAGTGCCAACCCGGCCAGGGTGTTCGAGTAGATCGTCCCTGCCTGAATGTTGCTGAGCTCCCACTCATTCCGGATCAGGGGAAGGGCGGCCACATAACTCGCAAAGGGCAACTGGACCAGGGCCATGACTCCGCTGACGCCGGCCAGCCAGAGTCCGTCCTGCCAGTTATGGGAGTGTCTGTGCACTTCCTGATCGGACATCATTCCCTTGGGGAAGGTTCGTCCATCCGGCGGCAACACCAGGGGCAGCGAGAGCGAGGGCCGCACTCGTGGCTCGCGCGACAAAGCCTCAGCCAGGGTTTACGAGGATCGATCTAACACAACGCGTTATATGTGTCAACATATTTTGCGCATAGCATTAAAACATTTCTATCATTTAACTATTTGTTTTAAAAGATGTTCACGGCTGAATGGAGTGGGATGTATTGGTGAAAAGCTTCCTCAGGAGTGAGGTGTTCGCGTGGACAGCAGCGGGCTACACGGCAGCTTCCCTTGATGTGCCCGAGGACCATCTATCAGGGATCACCCGATACCGCGTCGCCTCGGCGTCGGAGAGCTGCTTAGCCTTGACGGCCCGCTCGAGTTGCCGGTAGTAGATGCGCGCCGTGGCCGCGTCTACCATCTCGCGCTGGCCGGTGATGGGGTCGGCATACGCGACTACGCCCAGGTTCCGCTCCTGGTCGGCGGTCGCATACAGTTCCAGGATCGCGAGCGCCCGCTCCACCGAGTTGATCCATCGAGCCTTGAATGCTTCAAGCGCAGGTTCCGTGGGCTCTGCGGGTCTTTCGCCGGCGCTCGGAGGGTTCATGATGGCGTTGACGCGGGCCGCTTGGTCCGGCGTGACGACCTTCCCGTGGAACCCCAGATTGGCGGCGAAGAGAGCCTCCTCTTCGAACTCGGCCCGGTTGCTGAACCCATCCACGGCGTTGATATCTGCAGCCGCCGCGGCGGCCACGAGCGCCGACCGGTAGTAGTAATACCCTTTCGCGGTCGGATCGGTAAGGTCTTCCTTCGGTTGGGGCGCCGCAAGGTCGAGGAAGAGCCACGTCATGCGGCGGCTGGCGGTGGCAATGGCATAGGCCTCGTGCTCTACGGTCTCGGGCTGAGTGATCCACGCCCCCAGGGCGAGGGTGCCGATAGGGAGGCCGACCTCCCGCTCCAACGTCGTGAGGAGTCCAGCTGCCTGCCGGACAGTGCGAGGCTGCTGTACGGAGGGAAGGATCACGGCGTGAACCTGGTCTTTAAGTAAATGCAACAGGCCCTGGAGATTCCGAATCACGTCCGGGCCGTCGAGGGTCACCTGGAGCGCTATCGTCTGGGAGGGGTGCCTCGCGTCGCGGCAGAGTTGCGCGAGCTTCCATCGGGCCTCGGGCCGTCCAGGCCCCCGGATGCTTTCTGCATCCACGACGACCATATCGGCCGGCGAGGCCAGCGCCGCCCGGAGGCCGTTCAGATCCTGTCCGGCCACCGTCACCACCGACCGGCAGAGGGTCACGGGCCGGGGGACGAAGACGATCGGGGGGAGAATGGGTTGCTCGGCCTGCACCAGGCGCTCGAGTCGCGCGAGATCGAAATCGGGAATCTCGGGGTAGCGGGCGCGCTTCCGGACGACGGGGGGAAACGCCGCATCGTGCCGCGCAATCCCCTCGATGTGTGCGGGGTGCGCGCTTGTCTTGCGGTGGATCCCGAGCGCGATGGCCCGCACGGTATCCTTCTCGGTGTCATCCGCGTTCAGTGTCACCGTAATCCCCGTTGCTGCCGCTTTGCCCGTGGCCCGGGCTGCCTCGACTAGCTTCAGCAGCGGGTAGCGCAAATAGGTGTACTGCTCTTGCTGGACCACGCTACGCCCCCCGGTGGCCGCTGTGTAGTCCAGAACCCCCAGGTTGACCTCCTCGACCTCCGGGGCCACCGCCAGGATCTCTTCAGCCCTCAAGACCGCCCCGGGCAGCTCGGTATGAACAAATATCTTGTGGCTCCCGAGGACCCAGCCTCGCTCCTGCTGGAGCGCCCGGAGGATCTGGACCGCTACCCGGACATCCTCCGGGCCCTCCACCTTGGGGAGGTAGATCCCCGCAATGAGGTCCCCGATCTCGCGGATCACCTGATAATAATCGCCGGCCGCCCACTTGGTCCGGAGACTGTTAGGCCGGACCAGGATCATCTGTTGCTCGGTGAAGCGGTTCTCCGGTTTGATCATGAAGCGGTCCCCTGTCCGGAGAAAGTGCTCCTCGAGATGGTGCGCCTTGCCCGCCGGGAGGGCGTTCGCCTTGAGAAATTCGAGTTCTGCCTGGGTTAGACCGCGGCCCCTCAAGGCCCGCACCAAGAGGGTTAGGATGCTGCGGTCGATGTGCTTGCGGGTCGCGGCCACCGCATCTTCGAGGTCGAGGACGAGGATGTGGGCGGCCGAGCGGGCCGCCTTGACCATGAAGTACCAGTTGGCTCCTGGAAGGATGTGCTCGATGGATCGAGGGGTGTATTCCCAGGCGAGCTGCTCTATCGCTCTATCGCGGGTCGCACCTGGATCGACCCGCTTCAGGGCATGCCATCGGTCTTCGACCTCGGCCTCAGCCTGGTCCTTGTGGCCTCCAAATGCCGCTACTACGTCGTCCCAGGTTCGCTCGTCCACGGCCCCGTCCTCCAGACGCTCGACATTGCCAAGACGGTTGGTCTTCGGGGGTTTCTATGCGGGCCTTGGATTCAAAACTCTCTTCTTGGTGTCGCCCTGGATAACCTTTGTTGTAGGAAATAGGCGTATATTTATATAAGCAAGTTCTGTGCCGATCAAGCGCTTTTATTTGAGGGATTGAAGCGAGCTTTTGCGGGCGGTTAGGAGGGGAGCCCTGACAGGTCCATGAGGTTGACCACCTGGCCGTGAAGAATACGAGCCCCCCACTGGTTCGTCACCGCGATATCGATCGGGACGATCCGGGCCCCTTTTTCCTCTTGTAAACGGCGGATCTCTTCTGGCGGCGGGGCCGTGGCGGCGATGCTGAGCTGATCGCCCGGTTCGATCGGCCCGCCGAAAGCAAGGACCCGGGCCGAGAGGAGGAGGTGGCCGGGTGAACTTTCGGCCGAGGCCATCGCCATGGTCTCGAGCGCGAGGAGGGGGCTTAGTTGGTGCGGGTAGAGCGGGCCGAAGAGGGCCAGGGTGGCGCGCACCAGCTCGGGGGTGATCGTCCTGGTGAAGGTCTGGTGGCGGGGAGTGGCCGGATCGGTGAAGTCATGGACGATGGGGGACACTGCGGGGGTAACATCCTGGGCCCAGTGTCTCAGCCAGGCGAGTTCTGCGGGGGGAGTGGTACAGATCTCGCCCGCCTTCTCCTGCTTCAGGGTCGCAGTCCCCTCGCAGACGACCTTGCCCTCGTGGTTGACCGCGCTCACGTGCAGCACTGCCTGGCCCCCCTCCCCGACCTCCTGCACCTCGGCCGATGGCGTGAGACTGTCCCCGAAGTACACCGGCGCCCGGAAGCGGGCCACGAGTGCCTCGATAGCATAGGCCGGCCGGAGGTGCCCCAGGCTCGCCAGAACGTGACAGACGGTGAAGAGACCATGGGCCACCAGCCCGTGGAACCGTGACTGTTCCGCATACGCTCGGTCCAGGTGATAGCGGTTTCGATCCCCCGAGGCCTTGGCGAAGGCCTGCACCATCCATGGGGTCACAGAGACCGCATCCCCCTGAAGCCGCTCTCCGGCAAAGAACCCCTCGCCGACCTGCTCTCCCCCGCCA
This sequence comes from candidate division NC10 bacterium CSP1-5, assembly GCA_001443495.1. Taxonomy (GTDB): domain Bacteria; phylum Methylomirabilota; class Methylomirabilia; order Methylomirabilales; family CSP1-5; genus CSP1-5. The sequence continues at coordinate 13,071 of LDXR01000007.1, forward strand.
GGGCTCAGCGCAGCCAAGAGGCGCGCGCGGGCCCCCACGTACCTTTTCGCATCGGCCTCCGAGAGCTGCTTGGCCTTGAGCGCCCGCTCCAGTTGTCGGTAGTAGACCCGGATCTTGTTCGCATCCACCAGCTCGTGCCGGCCGGTAACGGGGTCGGCGTAAGCGACCGCCCCCAGATTCCGCTCCTGATCGGCGGCCGCATAGAGCTCCAGGACCTCGAGGGCGCGCTCCATGCTGTTCATCCATTGCCCCTGAGATGCATCCACTGCCGGTCCCTTCGCACTCCGACGCGAATTCCCTTCTATCAAGGCGGGATGTGGGGCAAACCGGGTGCAAGAATCGCTCCAGTCCGGAACTACCCCAACCAGGGCGGCGTGGCCCAGATCGGCGCACCTCTGACCTCATGTACTCGAACCCCTCGATACAGGATACGGATGGGGGCGACGGGTTGGATGTCAAGGGCCGATCACCCGCGCGGACGTCCGATCTGAAACTTTTGTCGCGCGGCGATGGCATCGAGGCCGGCGCGCGCGCGGGCAGCGGTTTCGGACGAGGGGTCGAGATCGAGCGCGTCGAGGAAGTGGTGATGTGCCTGGGTCACGAGGCCGAGGGAATTCAATTGCACCGAGCCTGCCCCCACGTGCGCTTCGGCAGCGCCCGGTCCCTCCGGATAGTCGCGCAGGTGGCGTCGGTAGGCGGTGAGCGCGGCGCGCGGGTGGCCGTTCTGCTGCAGCCAGTCGGCCAGCGCGAGCGAATCCTCCGGCTGGAGGACGCGCCGCGTCTGATCGGGGGCGAGGGTAAAATACACCTGTGCCGCCGTGGCGAAGTCGCCACGGGCAATCGCTCGGGCAAGGGATTGTGCGGGCGTCTCCCCGCTCTCGGCGGCAGCGGACACCGGCCGGTACTCGGGCGGGCGCCCGGTGACCTCTCGTCGGTTCCTCAGCCATGCGACGAGGAGTCCCGCCAGAAAGCCGCCGATGTGGGCGCCATACGCTACCCCGCGCCCCGTGCCGCGCGTGATGAGAAAAGGGAGCAGGTTGTCAGCCAGCAGGTAGAGCCCGAGCACGATTCGGGCCGGTACCATGAACACATTCATGAAGAAGGGGAAGAACACGAACAAGAGCCGAACCGTATTGCGCGGAAACCAGACGAAATAGAAGCCGAGGACGCCTGAAATGGCGCCGGAGGCCCCGATCAGCGGCAGCGGCGACGTGGAGGCGAAGAGGGTGTGAAACAGCGTGGCCGCCACTCCGGTCGCCAGATACCAGAAGAGAAAGGGCAGGCGCCCCAGGCGCGTTTCGACGTTGTCGCCGTAGATCCACAGAAAGAGCATGTTGCCGAAGAGGTGCAGGAAGCCGGCGTGCAAGAACATCGCGGAGAAAAGGGTGACCACGACCGGTGCCGCCGGTCGAAACCCGTATTGGAAGACAAAGAGATCGTACGCGGATATGTGGGAGAGAATCTCCTCCACCGGGACCCCGGCCGGCAGGATTCCCGTCACGAGGCGCACATACTCCCAGAGCGCCGGGTCGTTCGGGTCGGGTGCCTGCACGCTGAGTGGCAGCGTGACGAGGAGATACACGGCACAGTTGGCGAGGATGAGGGCATACGTGATGAACGGTATCCCCCGCGGGTTGGGCGCATCACCGAGTGGAAGGATCATCGTGAGGGCTCCGCGAGGAACCGGTGGGGCCTGTCCCCGGGTGATCGATGACAGTTCCGAGAACGACTCGGGGCAGTTCGGCAGGACGCGGCACTATATCCGATAGCTGCTCTGTGCCCCGGCGTGGGTCCATTCGGACTCGGCGACGCGCGGCTTTTCCGCGGTGGTGTCGCCCATGCCAAGCGGCTTGCCCGCCGCGCGCCAGGCCGCCGTGCCACCTTTGACGCTCGCCACCTGATCAATGCCCATCTGCACCAGGAACTGCGCTGCCCGGTATGAGCGCATCCCGCGCTGGCAGACGAGCATCACGGGTCGGTCACGCGGCACCTCGTCCAGACGGGATGCCAGGTCTGCCTGGGGCAGGCTCACCGCCCCGGGGACGTGCCCGTGCGCGTACTCCTCCGGCTCGCGGACATCCAGGACGACGGTGTCCGGTGGCCGGGCTTCCAATGCGTCGATGTCGATCTCCCGGACGGGAGCGACGGAAGTCAGCATGGCCCACGCCATGTCGGCCAGGCCACGGTTGGTCGCCTCGATGGCGGTCATGTTCAGCGGGCGCGCCGGGACCCCATCGACGAGGGTCGAGATGAAGGCTCGCCGGTCCAGTCGAGCCAACGGATTGTACAACCGCTCAAAGCCGATGGTCGTGTTGGGGCGGCCACACATCCCCTTGCCGCACGGTCCCTCGAAGTGACCGGGGAAGACGGCCACCCAGTCCGGTAGCTGGAGCAGGCGCGACACGCTCTCGTACTGGGCGGCGGCATCCCCACCGCCAAAGTCTGGCCGTCCCACGTCGCCGACGAGCAGGGAATCGCCCGTGAGCACCATGGAGGGCTCCGGGCTCCGGGGCGGGTTCACGATCAGGATCGAGATCAGCTCCAGGCGATGTCCGGGCGTGTGCAGGACGCGCAGGCGCAGCTGTCCGAGGGGCAGATCCTCTTCGTCCTTCACGGGGCGGAATGGATAGGCCACCCGTGCCCCCTCGTGCAGGCACAGCTCGGCCCCGTGCTTGGCCTGAAGCTGGCGGGCCCCCGACACGTGGTCCGCGTGGATGTGGGTGTCGATCACGTACCGGAGCCGGAAGGTGCGCTCGCGCAACAAGGCTTCGTACTGTTCTGTCTCGATCGACGGATCGACGATCGCCGCCTCATGCGACTGGCGGGACGCCACCAGGTAGGATGCGCAACCGCAGCGCTCATCCAGGATCTGCTTAAAGTACATCGCCTCACCTCTTTGACCCGACGTAAGTATTTCCCACGCCGGAGAGAGTGTCAAGCCCCATAGAGGCCGAGGTTCAGATTACTCTCCCCGAGCAGGAGGGATGACACCCCGGTGAACCGTGCATTGGCGAGGAGGGTGTGAGTGACAAACTGTCCACCCCGGGATGGCCCGGTGACACAATGGCGACCTTTGGTCCTTCGCAGGAGCGAGCCTTCGCTCGAAAAGAGGGTTGGATGGCACCGTCGGGCTCAACAATTCAAGAGCTTGGCCCCCCCTTCTCACGACTCGCATTCTTGGCATAGTTGTCGCATCCGAACTCCATCGGTCGGGGTGGGGATCATACGGGGCCCTCGATATGACCTGTCGGTCCTTGTGGATGAGGGCCGGGCGTGTCGGGCATCGCGGCTCAGGTTACTGGAAGCGAGGGCGTGCGTGCGGGTGATGAGGCAGAGACGGCCGGTTCTAGTCATAGACGACGATCCCCGATCCTGCGAACTCATCACCGCGATTCTTACACGCGTGGGCTTCGAGGTCCGTTCGGCTCCGGACGGGGCGTCGGGGATCAAACTGGCCGGCATTGTGCAGCCCATCGTCATCCTCCTGGATATGATGATGCCCGGCATCGACGGCCTCGCCACCTTGGCGATCCTGAAACGGGACCCAATCCTCGGGGATGTCCCCGTGATCGGCATGACCGCCTCTGCGGACCTGACGTACACCGGGAAGGCCTTCCGTGCCGGAGCCAATTTCTTTGTGTCAAAGCCCTTGAGTCAGGCGAGCCTTGTCCGCGTCGTGGAGCTGGCGGCATATAAGGTCGAGCAAGATACCCCGGCGCGCCATCATCGACGCCACCCACGTTTCCACGCTGACCTCGTCGTCCGATGCCTCGTGGGCGTGGGCGCGAATGGGTCTCGGGAGCTCGGGGGGACCTCGGGCAACCTGAGTCTCGGCGGCCTCTTGCTGCTGGTGCCAGAGAAGCTGGCGCTAGGCACCCTCTTGGGGTTGGGGCTCGGGCTCCCCGAGAGGGCCATTTTGGCTGCGGGCAAAGTGGTGTGGCTGGATCCCCAGCTGACAGCCGACAGGAGGCTCCGCCATGGAATCCAGTTCCTCCGGTTTGGCAGCGACTCGAGTCTCGTGGGGTATCGAGGTTACCTGACTCAGATAGCTGCGAGCCAAGAATCGTAAGGGGTGAGGGCGAAGAGAGGCGCGTCGACCAGTGCCCACAGGCCAATCCGAGTCAAAGAATCACAGGGAGAAGCGATAGGAGGCCGAGAGAAAGAAGCCGAAGTCGGCCCCGGCATCGGCCAGGGTGAAGAGATTCTCGGTGATCCCGAACTGGAGGCGCCATGCCGGGGTGGGGGCCCAGCTCAGCCCCAGGGCTGGCCAGTCGGACCAGTCGTCAAAGAAGTCCAGACCGGTGCGGCGAAACGGGGGGCTATTGCCGGTGATCTGTCCCACGATCGCGAGCCGGGGGGTGAAGCGGTACTCAACCCCGAGCATTCCGGAAAAGATCGGCTGCGCGTTCATGTGGGGATCGTCGAAGCGGTCCCCGATAGGGATGGTCCCGTTGAGATTCCCGTACAGACTCCATCGGCCCAGGGTCTTCTCCAGGGCAAGCCCGAGGGCGATGTCGGGGCGGCCGCTCCCCAGGGCCGCATCTGGATCGCCAGACGGAACCTTGAATGCCAACCGCAGCGCCACTGTCGGCGTCGAGGCGGTTTCGCGTAGCTGGGACGGCGCCCACTTCGCCTGGATCGCCAGATCCCCCACGCCCACGCGGCCTTCCACACCCTCGAGGACGGTTTCCCCGTTGCGGGTGACCCGATAGGTGAACTCATTCTCCATGTCCCGCCGGCGTTCCTCAGCCCGGACGGGCCGTTCGTAATCGATCAATCGCTCAAACCAGTCGATAAAGCCGTCCATGAATCCCCCGTGAGTGGCGATGATGGGCAGGTCGATGCCCAGCTCCCACTCCTCGCCAAGGCCGATCCGCGCCTGGAGGTTTGCGTGCGTCATCTCCAGGTCGAGACGGCCCTGCAAACCCTCCCGACCCACCTCCGCCGTCAGTGTATTGGTCTCGGTGACGTCCAAGCGAAGACTGACCTGCCTGTGACCCAGGGGGACCGCCCGCTCTGGCACGAACTGGAAGAAGAGGAGCTGGATGGCGGATTGGTTCCGGATCGCCAGGGGGCCGTGGATCTCCTCGACACCCGCCGCAGGCGGGACCAGAAACGTCCATGAGGCGACGCCCGCCGCAAGCGCCCAACGGAACAGTCCGGGTCGCGTCATTTGACAGTTGCGTCGGGACCTTCGGCCCGAGTATCGTAGCCCCGAGAGGGAGGGCGATTGCATATGGCCAGATGCGATTGGGCCATCGTGTGTGATTATGCCTTTCTCGATGAAAATCGAAAGATGTGCATGGTCGGCGTCTTTGATCGGATCTTTGCCACCGCCGTTCCTGCCGTTCACCACCAGGCCTCTTGTGTTCTCAAACTGATCGGGGAACCCAAGGAGCGGGTGCATATCAGGGTTGATATCGTCCGCCCGAACGGTGACGTGCTCGGCAAGATCGAGGGGACGGGCGAGTTAGGCGATGATGGAACGTCGCAACTAAACCTGGGGATGAGGGGACTCCCTCTTCCTGATTTCGGGATCTACGCCTTTAATATCTACATCGATGACCAATTTGAGAAGACGATAGGCATCACAGTCGCCCGGACCCCGGAGAAGACACCTGCGGGGGGCGAGGGCACCCGACGCTGAGGGTGCGAGAAAAAAGCCCACCGCAACTCATACTGCAAGCGAGCGGCGAATGCAAGGGTATACTCCGCGATCAGATCATCGTAATCCGGTATGACGAGGACGTCAGAGACAAGACCTCACGGATCCCATCCTTGCGCCCTGAGCTTCAGGAGGGCAAAGAGTTTCGCGTCGCGTCCTGCGATGGCGGCCTCGTGGGCCCCGGGGGGATACGTATAGAATCCCTGGCCCGCCCGCGCCCCGGTGTGGCCCCGGGTTACCTTCTCCGAGAGGCTTCGCTGTGGCTCCTTGGCTGTTGACAGCTCCGGGTAGAGGTAAGCGGCAATGGCGTGAAAGGTCTGGATCCCGGCGAGGTCCATGATCCGCATGGGCCCGACCGTGGCCCACCGAAGCCCCAGTCCGGCCGTCACGGCCAGATCGACCGCCTCGGGACTTGCGATCCCCTCCTCGACCAAGTGGACCGCCTCGCGAACCAGGGCGAACTGCAGGCGGTTCCACAGGAGACCGGGCACATCCCTTTCCACCCGGATGGGGATGCGGCCGATCCGGCGGGCCAGGTCGCAGGTGAGGTCCACGACGGCGGAGGAGGTCTGTGTGCCCCGAGTCACTTCCACCGGCGGCATCAGATGGGGTGGATTCATCCAGTGAAGCCCCACCACCCGCTCGGGCCGTGTCGTGGCGGCGGCGATCGCCGTGATGGAGAGGCCGGAGGTGTTCGTCGAGAGGATTGCCTCCGGAGGTGTGCTGCGATCCAGGGCGGCGAAGATCCGGCCCTTGAGATCGAGATCCTCGGGCGCGCTCTCGTTCACGAACTGGACGCCTCTTGCCGCCTCCTCCAGGTCGGTGGTCGTCCGGATCCGGGAAAAGGCCTGAGCCGCTGCAGACGCAGTGAGAAGCCCGGTCTCCACCATCAATTCCTGGTTCTTGGCGACCCGCGCTCGGGCGGCGGCAAGGGTCTCGTCGTGCCGTGCGTGAAGGCGCACCTCGTACCCGGCCTGGGCAAGGTGCTGGGCAATGCCACTCCCCATCACCCCCGCCCCGATGACAGCAACCGTCTTGATTTCCTCGATCTTCATGGTCATTCAGCTCCCTCTCGAGTCTCGATGCGTCCGGTACCCTGTCCGCACGCGCACAACGTGAGAGGACCGTAACAAAGCCTTGGGCTGATTGCAAGGCTCGCCCCCCCCTCGTGTGGGCGATTTTCGGTCAAGCTGTCCGTCTTCCGTTCGGTTGCAAGCCCCCCCAGAGAATTCAGCGCACACAGACTCTGTCTAATACTCACGGGCGCTTTCGTGTGCTCGGTACGATCTGGAACAACTCTTGCAACCGGGCGTCTCTGGGGGAGTCCTGCCGATGCTCGACGAGCAAGAGATCGAGGCTGGAATGCTGTTGATCCTCGCCTGCGCAGTTGGTTGGAGCTTCGCCCGGATGTGGAAGCCGGGGATGAACGATATCCCGCACTCCGGCTGCCTGCCCCTAGAGGAATACCTCTTGGAGAGGACCCTTCCACTGGAAGCCGATGAAACGTTTACCGTGTGCGGAAGACCGTGGCTGACGCTCAAGTAGGGTCACTAGGGAATTCAGGAGTTCCAAGCGCCGTGAGGATCCTGAACTAAAGCGGTCGGAAGAAGGAGATGAGGCAGATGGCCATTATTGCGAAATGCTCGACATGCCCGCGGACCTACGTGGTGCTCGGCCAACATTCCCGCACCATGAAGGCCGTGTGGGTCTGCCCTCGCTGCAAGCGGGGGCGGAACCTGCCCCGCTAGAGAGTCCCAGAGAATCTCGCCTTTGTCAGCCTCACAGTTGCGGGATACCCTTCTTTACTCACCTCATCGGGGGTCTGCCTTTTCAATTGACAGCAAACCAAGAAAGATCTATCCTCTCTCCGACTGTCGATTCTCACGGGACTATCTCTTGAAATTGCCGAGGCCGCGAGGACTGAAGTCCCGCGGCCTTCTTGTTGAAGCGAGGGTCATCGCGCACCGGGAAGGCGTGAGGCCACCGGAGGGAGGATGTCAGAATATAGGCGGCCCGGTGATCCGGGGCGGGAGTCCCTGGCGACCCCCGCGGCCCGTCGTTCCCTCGAGATCACCGTGGACGAACGAGGGGTCGAATCCGCCCTCCGCGCCTTCAAACGCCTGGTGCAACGAGATGGCATCCTCCGGGAGCTCAGGCGGAGGCAGAGCTACGAGAAACCGGGGGAACGGAAGCGGCGGAAGGTCCGCGAGGCGGCGCGCCGGCGCCGCCGCCAACTGTCCCGCGCTCTCCGGCGAATGACAGAACGCGGGTAACCGCGCGGGCTCCGGCCGGGCAGCCTGGCGCAGCGGCTTAGACAAAGGAGACAGAGTCATGGGATCGAAAGTGTACGTAGGGAATCTCCCCTTCGACGTGGACGCAGATCAGCTCCGCACCCTGTTTGAAGAAGGGGGTCACGAGGTGCGGGACGTCAAGATCGTCACCGATCGCGATACCGGCCGGCCCCGGGGCTTTGCCTTTGTGGAGATGGGCAGCCAAGAGGCGGCACAGGCGGTTATCACGGCCCTCAACGGACGTGACGTGGGGGGGCGCACCCTCACGGTCAGCATGGCGCGGGATCGAGAGCCCCGTCGCGGCGGCGGCGGTCCTCCCAGCCGGGGCGGGTTTGGGCGCGGCGGCGGCGGCGGCGGCCGCTGGGATAGGTACTGATGGCCAAGCGAAGGGGAGCCTACCAAGGGGCCAAACGCCAAAAAGAGAAGGCTCGACAGACACGCCAGGAGGAGAAGCGGCGGCGGCGCCAGGAAAGAAGGCAAACACCCCCAGCCGTTGGGCAGCAAGGGTCCGGGGCCGAGGGCATCCCCCCTGAGCCTCCTGATGAGTCGCCTGGAACATAGGCGGGAGCCCGAACCTCCATTGTCTAGTGCTCCAATGCTCTGAAAACAAAAGGCCCGGGGAAACCCGGGCCTTTCTTTTCTGGTGGAGGGTAGGGGAGTCGAACCCCCGACCTCTGCCTTGCGAAGGCAGCGCTCTCCCAACTGAGCTAACCCCCCACGCGCAGCCTATGACTATACTCAACGTCACGAGTGCTGTCGAGCCTCTTTCGTTCGTGTCATTTCATTCGATTTCTCGTCTCCCCGCCTCAGGTCAGGGTCTGCGAGGGGCTTCGAGCGACGCCTGAGCGGGAGCGGCGGGGACCCCCGTCTGCCGGCGGCCCGGGAAACCGAGGCGCGTCCCATGCCTCTGTTTGCATCCGGCGTGAACACGGAGGGACCCGGGCCGCAAGGCGGCGAAAGGGTCGCCGCGGGAGCTTGGCAGAGCGAGGAGCTTCGAGCAGACCCCGTCAGCGTTGGGGCTTCTCGGGCCGCGGGCGGGGTCGAAAGAAGAGGACGACGGTGTAGCTGACGCCATTGACGCACGGGACCCGGTCGCTATCCCCGATCCACCCGGGGCAGACGAGCACTCCTTCCCGGGTCTCCTGCCGCGCCTTCACCATCTGGTCCACGATCCGCTCGATCTCGAACCCGCCTCCGTGACACTGGGGATGGTGACAGGGGATCCGCCCTTGAAAGGTGCCACCGACGACACTCATGGTGGACCGGCCGCGTGATGTTCCCTCCCCGCGGAGGTCCCGGCCAGAGATCTCGTACTCCACGACGGCGTCCCTGACTTCGGGAAAGGCATTGGCAAAAGGTTGATCAGAGGCCCATGCCCTTCGCTCTCCGGATTCAGCCATACCCTCGTCCCCGCTCACTGCTCGGGCGGGACCCGCTTCAGTTGCTTCTGCTGCAAGATATCTTGAAATGTGAAGGTCGGACCCTTGGGGATAAAACCGAGGTACACGTACTTCGTGTCCGGGTCCCTGGAGATGACCCACAGGTCTCCCGTCGTCGTGTCCAAGAGATATTCCAATCCCCCCTGGACCTGGGCCGCGTAGAAGACATATCGCCCCACGGCACCGGTTTGCCGTGTCGCAGGGCTCGCCCCAGGGGGAGGGGACGGCGGCTCCTGAGCCATGGCCGCCGCTACACCCAGGAAAATCATGGTCAGGGCCGCGATCCCGATGCGTCTCATCACTTTCCTCCTTTCGCTGTATGTCCTCCCATGCATCGCCACTTCAGCTGGAGACATTCCGGCGCAGTCTATTGACCAGCAGATGGGCCTGGCGGGTCGGCTCAGGCACGCGGTAGCCCCCGGTCGCTTTGAGGACGATCTCGCGCGCTTGCTGAGTGCTCACCCGGTAGCCGGGAGAGACGTAGATCGGTTCGACCCCGTCTCTCGTGCGCAGGATGATGCCGACCTGCTCACCCCTATCGATGAGCATCCGAAAACCTCCCCGTTTCTTGGGCGGCTCCTGGTACTCGCCGACCAGGACGCTCTTGGCGCACCCGATCGAGGGCAGATCGAGCAGGAGGCCCAGGTGGCAGGCGAGTCCAAAGCGGCGAGGGTGGGCGATCCCCTGTCCGTCACACAGCAGGCAGTCGGGCCGCCGCTTGAGGCGCGTCACGGCCTGCAAGACCGCCGGAGCTTCGCGAAATGAGAGGAGACCGGGGATGTACGGAAAGGTGGCGGGCCTCGTCGCCGTGGCCGTCTCGAGGATCTCGTGATCATCGAGGCGCATGACGACCACCGCGGCGTACACCGTCGGGGTGCGCGTGTCGTACGAGACATCGACGCCGGCCACGGTCTCGGTGGGCCTCCGGGCCTCACCCAGGTCCAGGCGCCTCCGAAGCGCCTTTTGGATTCGGATCGCCTCGGCGGGCGAAACATCCCAGGGGTGGAGCTTGCGGACCTTCATCGATCCAGGCGGAAAGGGGAAAGAGACAGGGAGGGCTTTTCGTCCCGCAGCAGTTCGGCCATGAGCTGGCCGGTCACGGGAGCCAGCAGGATCCCGTTTCGGAAGTGACCCGACGCGATGTAGAGGCCCGGCGCGCCCGGCACCGGGCCGAGGTACGGCAGCTCATCCGGGGTCGAGGGCCGGAAGCCTGCCCAGGCGGCAAGCATGGGTCGGCTGCCGAGGGCGGGGACGAGCCTCCGCGCCGCGGCCAGCAACCCCTCGACGCCGGCGGCGGTCACGGACTTTTCGAATCCGACGAATTCCACCGTGCTCCCGACGACTACCTCGCCGCTCGCCCGCGGGACCACATAGACCTCCCGGCCGTAGAGGATGTGACGAATCAGCTCGCCGCGCGTCTGGATGGAAAGGAGTTGCCCCCGGGCCGGCCGGATCGGAATCTCGTGATGCACAAGCTCACCGAGCGTCCCTGACCAGGCACCGGCGGCGATGACCACCTGTGCGGCGTGGTAGGTCTCGGTGAGGGAGCGGACCCCGATCACCCGATCCCCATCCCGCACGATGGCGGTGACGGGCGATCCTTCTACGGTGCGCGCCCCGCTCCGGGCTCCGGCAAGAGACAAGGCCCGAACCATGCGGGCGTTTTGGACCTGGTGATCGTCCGCAAGGTACAGGGCTCCCCGGATCGCCGGGGTCACATGGGGTTCGGCCTCGAGCACGTGTCGGCGGTCCCACCACTCGACGGTGAGTCCCCGGCCGCGTTGCTCCTCGAACAGCCGCTTGCCGTACCCCTCATCCTCCTCGGTGAGGAAAGGGTACAGGAGCCCGGAGCGGAGGACCTCGATATCGATCCCGGTCTCGTTTTTCAACGTCTCCTGGAGGGGACCGAACATCTCGCGGCTCTTCAGGCAGAGGTCCAGGAACGGGCCGGGAGAGAGACCCTCGGCCTGAGGGGCGAGCATCCCTGCGGCCTCGCCCGAGGCCTCGCACCCGATCCGATCCCGTTCGAGGATGAGAACCCGCACCCGGGTGCGGGTGAGTTCGAGGGCGATGGAACAGCCGATGATGCCCCCGCCGATGATCAGGACATCCGCCGTCTTCATCCAGCCATCAATCGCTGAGCCGTGTCCGGCTCCGGTCTGTTCACCGCATCCTCAGGAGGACTCGGCCCGCCGGTTGGTGAGGGAGGCGATGAGATCAATGGGAAGGGGAAAGATGATCGTCGAGTTCTTTTCTGTCCCGATCTCCGTCAGGGTCTGGAGGTAGCGGAGCTGGATGGTGATCGGCTCGGCTGCCATGATCCGGGCGGCCTGCGACAGCTTCTCCGAGGCCTGGAGCTCGCCCTCGGCGTGGATGATCTTGGCCCGCTTCTCGCGCTCGGCCTCGGCCTGCCGCGCCATGGCCCGCTGCATCTCGACCGGCAGGTCCACGTGCTTGACCTCGACGACCGTCACCTTGACCCCCCAGGGGTCGGTGTGGTCATCGATGATTCGCTGGAGCTTCCGGTTGATCTCCTCGCGCTCGGCCAGCAGTTCATCCAGGTCTGACTGTCCGAGGACGCTCCGCAGGGTGGTCTGGGCAATTTGGGAAGTGGCGTAGAGAAAGTCCTCCACCTCGACGATGGCGGACTCGGGGTTCACCACCCGAAAGTAGATGACGGCGTTCACCTTCACCGAGACGTTGTCCTTGGTGATGACGTCCTGGGTAGGCACGTCCATGGCCACGATCCTGAGACTCACCCGGACCATCTGGTCTATAAAGGGGATCAGCAGGATCAACCCTGGTCCCTTGCCGCCGACGAGGCGGCCCAGTCGGAAGATCACCGCTCGCTCGTACTCCTTCAATACCCTGATCGCGCTGGCCAGGATGTAGAGGAGGACGACGAGAAAGACGATCGGAAAGATACCCAAGGAGATTAACCCACCCGGCATCGCCTGTACCTCCCTTTGCTCTGTGTCGAGCAGCTCTCCCCAGAGGCGTAGCCATTCCCCGCGTCTAGGGAAGTTTCTTGACCTTCAGCTTGAGTCCCGCGACCGAGGTGACCTGCACCTGCTCCCCGGGCTCCACGCCCTCTGCACAGGTGGCGTTCCAGATCTCCCCCCGGATAAAGATCAGACCGTCCGGGTTCAGGCGGGTCCGGGCCACCCCCGCCTGTCCGACGAGGCCCTCACGGCCCGTGGCGGGCTGCCGACGATGGGCCCGGAAAACCGCCCCGATGGCAAAGACGAAAAAGGCGGTGGTGGCGGCGGTGACCCCCAGGATGGCTGACAGGGAGATCTGAAGAAATGGGGCAGGGGAATCGATGAGCATGAGGGAGCCCAGGATCATGGCGGTCATTCCCCCGATGGTGAGGATGCCGTTCGAGACCACCTTGACCTCCGCAACGAAGAGGATCACGCCCAGGATGATGAGGAGGAGCCCCGCGTAATTGATGGGGAGGGCCTGAAACGCGTAGAAGGCGAGGATCAGACAGATCCCGCCCAGGACTCCCGGCAGGATCGCCCCGGGAGTCGACAGCTCGAAATACAGGCCGGCCATCCCCAGGATCAGCAGGATATAGGCGATGGTCGGATTCGAGATGACACTCAGGACTTTGTCCCGAAGGCCCATCTCCACCTCGACGATCTTGGCCATTTTGGTCTTCAGGGTGATCCTCCCGGCTCCGGTCTCGACCGTGCGTCCATCGATCTTGGCGAGCAGGTCGGCGCGATTCTCGGCAACGACATCGATGACCTTCAGCCTGAGGGCCTCGGTGGCGGTGGCCGAGACGCTCTTCCGGACCGCATCCTCCGCCCATGTGGCGTTTCGCCCCCGGCGCTCTGCCAAGCCCCGGATGTAGGCGGCCGCGTCGTTTTCAATCTTCCTGGTCATCTCCTCATCCGCCTCCCCACCCCCCATCTGCACGGGGTGGGCGGCCCCGATGTTGGTTCCGGGGGCCATGGCGGCCACATGGGCGGCGATGGTGATGAAGGCGCCCGCCGAGGCGGCCCGCGCCCCGCTGGGGGACACATAGATGATGACCGGGGCCGGGGATCGTAGGATCTCCTTGATGATGATGCGCATGGAGGTATCGAGGCCGCCGGGGGTATCCAATTCGAAGACGATCGCGTGGGCTGCCCCGTCTTCGGCCTTGCGAATGGCACTGACGAAGAAGTCGGCGAGGCTGGGCGCAATGATCCCCTCGACGCGGGCGACGTAGACCTCGTCGGGACTCGCCCACCCTGCCGGCGTCACCAGGGTGAAAGAGAGGATGAGGAGCAGCAGAAAGCGAAATCGCTTCATGATCTTAGACTACTCCGCCCCGTGACATTTTGCAAGGCGTCTGGCGGGACGCGCGTGGCCGCCCGCCCTGGAATGCTGGAAAGCTTGAAGGCTAGAACACTGCCTCCTCGCTTCCCGGCCTACTGGCTTGCTAGCGGCCGTCTGGCTTCCCAGACGGCCAGGAGACCGGGGGCAATATCGGTGAGAGCCTGAATCTGTCGGGCGAAGATCTCCTTGCCTCGCCCCCACGCCATGGTCGGCACGCGGTTCCAGGTGTGGGAAGGGCTGCTCAGATCTTCGATGTTGCCATGATCGCTGACGAGGACGAAAAGATGCCGAGAGAGATCCAGCAACTCAACCACTGTCGATACAAAGTGATCCAGCCCCTCGAGCAGGTTCACCGCCCGATCCATATTCTGGGCATGCCCGGCCAGGTCGGTCTGGATGTATTCGTAGTAGGTAAGATCGTGGGCCTCGGTGATCGCCGCCAGCCGCCGTGCCGCCTCATCGGATGAGAGGAGCGGGACCGGGTGGCCCCGAGCCCTGAGCAGGCGGTTGGTGAAGTCGTGGTAGAGCGCCTCGCCGCGCGCCAGGTCAGTCAGATCTCTGAGACGTATCCCGGCGCTCCGTAGGGCGACGGTGGTCACCGACGGAAACCTCTGCCGCCGCAGGGCGGAATCGGTAAAGGCATTGGCGCACGCCACCCGCCTGCCGTCGAGCGATGCCCTCCGAAAGATGGAGTGTATGTGGAGCATTGAAGCGAGTGTCGGCGTGCAAAACCCCTGGACGTGGCGGCCGGCCAGGAGGGGGGCGTTGAGTCCGGTGAGCATCGCGGTCTGCCCGGTGGCGCTCTGGGGGAGACCGGGCACCCCCAGCGAGGCGTCAGTCGGCACAACCGCGCAGCCGTCCGTCTCCGGGGCGTGGGTCCGGAAGCACCGGAACCACCGCGTCCGCGCCACGGCCATGGGGTTTCGCTCGGCGTCCGGCTCACCCAGGCCGAGGCCGTCTACGAGGAGGAGGAGGATACCCACGGTCTGCTCCTGCCCAGCGTGCCGGGCAGCCCGGACGCTCGATACTCCCTTCGGCGACTACCGATCCCCGCCCTGCTCTTCCCCGATCTTGGCCTCCTCCCACAGGGCATCCATCTCCTCCAGGCTGCTCTCTCTGAGCGACTTCCCCCGCTCGGCGATCACCGTTTCGATGTGCCGAAACCGGCGGGTAAACTTCTCGATGCACTTCCGGAGGGCCTCTTCGGTATTCAGGTTGAGAAACCGGGCGAGGTTGACCAGGCTGAACAGGAGATCTCCCAACTCGGCCTCGGTCGCCTCGGCTCCCTTCCCCATCGCCGCCTTCAGCTCCGCGAGCTCTTCCTCCACCTTCTCAAGGACCTGGGCGGTCTCTCCCCATTCGAACCCCACCCTGGCCGCTTTGTCTTGCAGGCGCTGGGCTCGGAGGAGCGCGGGCAGGGTCTTGGGGACCCCAGCCAGCACCGAGACCTCTTTCACCCCGCCCCGCTCGGCCTGCTTCAGCCGCTCCCAGTTCGACAGGACCTCGGCCGCGGTTTCCGCCCGGCCCTCGCCGAAGACGTGGGGGTGGCGGCGAATGAGCTTGTCCGTGATGCTGCCGAGCACCTCTTTCACCGTGAATTCTCCGAGCTCCGTGGCGACCTGGGCGTGGAAGACCACCTGGAGCAGCAGATCCCCGAGCTCCTCCTGCAGCTTCTCAGTCTCCCCCTGGTCCAGCGCCTCCAAGACCTCGTACGCCTCTTCGATGAGAAAGGCTTTGAGCGACTCTCGGGTCTGTTCTCGATCCCAGGGACAGCCCCCGGGGGCCCGGAGCGTGGCCATGACCTGGACCAATCGCTCAAAGAGGGTCCCGCTCGTCTCGCCCATCCGGCCTCCCTTCGCGCTGTACCGGCGCCGCCCTATTATACACCCCGTCGCCCCGCCGACAAGGCGGGAGCCTTTTCCTCTTGACGGCGGCGGCGGATCGACTAGAATCGATTTTGCAAATTATTTGCAATATCCGCTCATGCGCCACGGCATCACACATTTCAAAGACCTCCTGGGTGGGGAGGGATATTCGTGGACTCGGGCCCGGTCGGCGGTCCTGACCGTGCTGTCGACGGTTCCGCGTCCCCTGCGGGCCGAGGAGATCCACCGGGCCTTACGCGACGCGCGCATCAACCTGTCGTCGGTCTACCGGGCGCTGCGCCTCTTCGAGCGCCTGAAGGTCGTCCACCGGGTTGAACTAGGAGAGGGCGCGGCCCGGTACGAGCTGGCCGACGACTACCGGGATCACCATCACCACCTGGTGTGTGACGCCTGCGGGCGCATTGAGGACGTGGCCGCCTGCCCGGTCGAGGCCGCCGGTCTCACACGTCACATCCGAAAGCGGACCGGCTTTGCGGTCCGGTCCCACGTCCTCGAGCTCTTCGGTCTCTGTCGGGCCTGTCGGCGAGACGCGCGATGAGGAGGTCGGCGAGATGATTTACCTCTATGCAACGGTCGCGGGACTCTCCGATGTCGTGGCCGGCTGGCTTGCCCTGCGCGGGAAGACCGCGAAGATCGAATCCCGGTATATCATCGGATTCGCGGCGGGGGTCTTGATCGCGGTCAGTTTCCTCGACATCCTCCCGGAGGTGAACATCAAGGAGGATGCCCTCATCCTGACCCTCGGATTTGTTTCCTTTTACGTCCTGGAAAAGGTGATGATGATCCACGCCTGCGGCGAGAGCGAATGCGAAACGCACCACATCGGACCCGTGGCGGTGGTCGGGATGGCTCTGGACAACTTCGTGGATGGGGCGGGGATCGCGGTGGGATATCTCATCGACCCGGTCCTGGGGCTGTCCATTACCGCTGCCGTCGTCCTCCATGAGGTTCCGCAGGGGATCACCTCTGCCCTGATCATGCAGCATGCCCAGTGGAGCAGGCCGCGTATCGTTGCAGCCCTCAGCCTGGCGGGGCTTCTCTATCCGCTGGGGGCCGTGTTGGCGGGGTTCATCCCCGGGCCATTCCACGAGAAGGTCCTGGCCTTTATCGCCGGTGATTTCATCTACATCGGGGCCAGCGATCTGCTGCCGGAGGCCCATCGGAAATTTAACTGGAAGGTCATCGTTTCGGTGGTGGGCGGGATGGCTTTCATGGGGGTCCTCCGCCTCTTTGCTCCTCATGTCTGACGTCCCGATCGGGGTCCGAATCGGTACGGGACTTGCACCACTTGCAATAGAGGCCCCGTAGCGCGTTAATCCTTTGCGGAAGGGATCATGGGGAAAGCGAGCCGACTCTTGTGGGGACCGCTCCTCGTCGCCCTGCTGCCCGGATATGGAGCGGCGGGCGATGGGGAAATCTACCGGCGGATGGATGCCTCCGGCATGGTTCACTATACGAACATCCCTCCCCATCCCGTCATCTCCCGCGGGATCCGGCCTGGCGAGCAGCCCTCTGGGCTCAAGGCGTTGATCAGGTCCGCCGCCCATCGAGTCGGCCTTGACCCTCGCCTGATCGAGGCCGTCATCGCGGTGGAATCGGACTTCGATCCGTGGGCGGTCTCTCGCAAGGGGGCGATGGGACTCATGCAGCTCATGCCCGCGACCGCGGACCGCTATGCGGTGCAAAACCCGTTCGATCCCGTGGAGAACATCGGCGGCGGGACCCGATACCTCCGCGATCTGCTCCATCGTTTTCAGGGGGATCTCCGCTCGGCCCTGGCGGCCTACAATGCGGGAGAGATGGCGGTCGCCACGTACCAGGGCATTCCCCCCTACCGGGAGACCCGCGAGTATGTGACCAAGGTCTTGGAGCGCTACGGCCAGTCCTCCACTCTGCTCTCTCGCCATGCGTCGCCCTCCGCTGGGTACCGTTTTTTCAACCCTGATGGGCGTTCCAGCTTTACCAATATCCCGCCCCGGATTTCCCTCCCATAGCTGAATCTCTCGCCCGCAGCGGAAGTTCGCGGTTGACAATGTAACGCGGGTAGAGTAGCATCGACTGCGTTAAGTGCTCAATTCTTCAGGGGTCGGAAGATGACTACTCTTTCCGGGTTCTACTATATCGACCAGATTGATCGCCATGAGTTCCACGGGTACGCCCTGTCTGGCTCTGTGTACTCCGGGCAGTCGAAGTTTCAGACCATCGAGGTGGTCGAGAGCCCCAAATTCGGCAAGATGCTGATCCTGGATGGCAAGATCCAGTCGGCGGCCCTGGATGAGCATATCTACCACGAGGCCCTCGTCCATCCGGCGATGCTCCTGCATCCGCATCCCCGCCGGGTCCTGATTCTGGGCGGTGGGGAGGGGGCCACGCTGCGGGAGGTCCTGCGCTATCGGATGGTGGAGGAGGCTGTGATGGTGGACATGGATGATGAGGTCGTCCGCCTCAGCCGCACGTACCTCCCGGAGTGGTCAGGGAAGGCGTTTGAGGATCCCAGGGCGACGGTCGTGTGTAAGGATGCCGTGGATTTTCTCGATGGACCGGTCGGCCTGTTTGATGTGATCATCCACGATATCACCGATCGCGTGACGGGTGACTTCGCTGAAGACTACTACCATGCGATCCGGCAGCGGTTGGCCGACCGCGGGATGCTCGCCATGCAGGCCCTGGAGCTCAATCTCGGGGATTGTGCGGGACACCGGGGGATTCGGCAGGAGGTGGGAAGGATCTTTCCCTGGCTTCACTCGTACCGGGCCTACGTGCCTTCCTTTCGGGCCGATTGGGGGTTTGTGCTCGCGACGGCCGCGGAGGCGTTCGACCCTCTGGCCTCCGGGGTCGTGGAGGGCCGCTTCGGCGAGCGATTGGGACCAGGGGCGGGACCGCGCTTTTACGGACCGGCCGTGCATAGGGCGCTCTTCACCCTGTCGGAGGAACTTGCGCATCTCATCGGCCAGAAGAGGGCTTGAACCTGGCAGCATACCAGCAGGCTTTTCACGGAGAGGAACCAGTGAAGCGATTGCGCGACGTGGATCCGGAGATCGCCGAGGCGATTCACCTGGAGACGGAGCGGCAGGCCGACGGGCTTGAGCTCATCGCCTCAGAGAACTTCGTGAGCGAGGCGGTGATGGAGGCGGCGGGCTCCGCCATGACCAATAAGTACGCCGAGGGGTACCCGGGCCGGCGGTACTACGGCGGCTGCGAGTTCGTCGATCGCGCCGAGGCCTTGGCCATCGAGCGGGCCAAGGCGCTCTTCGGCGCAGCGCATGTCAATGTCCAGCCCCACTCCGGGACCCAGGCCAACATGGCGGTCTACTTCTCGGTCCTGCAGCCGGGGGATACGATCATGGGGCTCAATCTGGCGCACGGGGGGCATCTGACCCACGGCAGCCCGGTGAATTTTTCGGGCCGCTTCTTCCGCGTCATTCCCTACGGGGTGCATCCCGAGACCGAGCAGATCGACTTCGCGCAGGTGGAGCGGCTGGCCCGGGAGCACCGACCGAAGATGATCGTGGTCGGCGGCAGCGCCTACCCCCGGACCCTCGATTTCGCCACCTTCAAAGAGATCGCGGCGGCGGTCGGAGCGATTCTCATGGCCGACATCGCGCACCCCGCCGGCCTCATCGCCGCGAAACTGCACCCCTCGCCGATCCCCTACGCCGAGTTCGTCACCACCACCACCCACAAGACGCTCCGGGGCCCCCGGGGGGGGATGGTCATGTGTCAGGAGGAGTACGCGGCGGTCCTCAACAAGAACCTCTTTCCCGGCTTCCAGGGCGGCCCCCTGATGCACATCATCGCCGCCAAGGCGGTCGCCTTCAAGGAGGCCCTGAGTGACGAGTTCCGCGCGTACCAGCGCCAGATTCAGTTGAACGCGGTCGCGCTGGCCGAGGAGCTTGGCGCTCTCGGCTTTCGCCTGGTCGCGGGAGGGACGGATACCCATCTGATGCTGGTGGATCTCCGGCCCAAGCGGCTGACCGGCAAGGTGGCCGAGACGGCGCTGGAGAAGGCCGGGATCACGGTAAACAAGAATGCCATTCCTTTTGATCCGGAGAAACCGGCGGTGACCAGCGGCATCCGCATCGGGACGCCGGCGGTGACCACCCGGGGGATGCGCGAGGAGGAGATGCGCCTCATCGGCCAGCTCATCGCCGAGGTCCTCCAGGATGCGACCGACGAGGCCCGCCAGCGGCGGGTGCGGGACAAGGTCCGGGAGCTCTGCCAGCAGTTCCCCTTGTACACCGAACGGCTTCGCCCGTGAGCTCAGCCGAACGGTTAGGGCGTGACACGGAGGAGCGGCCCTGATGAAGTGCCCCTTTTGCGGGCAGGTGGAGGAGAAGGTCGTCGACTCGCGGGAGGCCCGCGACGGGGCGGCGATCCGGCGACGCCGGGAGTGCCTGAACTGCAAGCGGCGGTTCACGACGTACGAGCGCATTGAAGAGGTCCAGCTCATGGTGGTGAAGAAGGATGGCCGCCGGGAGCCCTTTGATCGCAACAAGATTCTGAGCGGCCTCCTCAAGGCCACCCAGAAGAGGCCCGTGAGCGTGGCCGAACTCGAGAAGATCGCCGAGGAGGTCGAGGCCCGCCTGATGGAGCAGCCGGACCGGGAGATGAACTCTGGCGAGATCGGGGAGCTGATCATGACCCGCCTGTATGAGTTGGACGAGGTCGCCTACGTCCGCTTCGCCTCGGTCTATCGCCAGTTCAAGGATGTGCATGAGTTTGTGGAGGAGGTGAAGGGCCTGCTGGGGAGCACCCCCCGACGGTCCCGGCAGACGTAGCACTCGTGTCGATGACCGTCGACCGATGACGGGTCTCTATGAACGATTGACAGGTCACCATTCACTATGAAGTCTGAACGCTCACCTCGGGTTTCGAACCTCCAACGTCGAACCGCGAACATCGGACCTCAGACGTCGGACTTTGGACGTCGGACATCGGACTGCCTCTCATGGATGTAATCTTTTTTTACGGGGCCCTGATACTGTATGTCGTGGGGACACTCGCCTATCTGCTCCTCCTCTGGATCAAAGGCGGCCCCCTCTCCCAGCTCGGCACAGCCGCCACGGTTGGCGGCTTTGCCCTGCACACCCTCGCCCTGCTGGCCCGCCTGATTGCTGCCGGCCGGCCGCCACTCGGTAATACCTATGAAGCCCTTTCCTTCTTCGCCTGGGCGACGGTCCTGGTGTATCTGGGCCTCGAGCTTCGCTTCCGGCGGAAGGTCATCGGGGCCTTCGTTCTCCCGATCGTGCTGCTGACGGCGCTCGCCGCGGCCAGCGTGCCGAAAGGGTCCGCGGTATTGAGCCCGGCTTTCCGGAATACGTGGGTCTGGCTGCATGTTACCTTTGTCCTGTTGGGGAGCGCTGCCCTGGCGCTCACCTGCGGCGTGGGCTTGATGTATCTGTTGCAGGAACGGCAGCTCAAGTCCAAGAGCCTCGGCGTGATATATTACCGGCTCCCCTCCCTGGACTTTTTGGATGGACTCGGGCACCGGGCGCTCCTGGTGGGCTTTCCCCTGCTCACCGCGGGGCTCATCACGGGCGCGATCCAATCCCAGGCCGCCCGGGGCCAGATCCTCATGTGGGACCCGACCCAGCTCCTTTCCCTGGTCACCTGGGTGATTTACGCGGGGCTCCTGCAGGCCCGGCTTACCGCCGGGTGGCGCGGGCGAAAGGCAGCGCTCTTGGCGATCCTCGGGTTCAGCGCCGTGCTGGCCACCTTTCTCGGGGTGAGTGTCCTGCTCGGCCGCCCCCATACCTTTAACTGAGCCATGGTGATCCTGACGGTTGGGCTCAATCACACGACAGCGCCGGTGGAGATCCGGGAGCGCCTCCACCTTTCTGGGACAGCGCTGCCCCCGTTCTTCGAACGCCTCGTACAGGAGGGGGGAGTCAACGAGCGGCTCGTGCTCTCGACCTGTAACCGGGTGGAGGTCTATGCGGTCACAGAGAACCCGGAGCACGCCCAGGTGACGATTCCGCGCCTCTTGGCGGAAGGGACCCGGACTCCGCTCGCCCTCTTTGAAGACCGGCTCTATTGGCATCGCCACGACGCCGCTGTCCGCCACGCATTCCGGGTGGCCGCGAGCCTCGACTCGCTCGTGCTGGGGGAATCTCAGATTCTGAGCCAGGTCAAGGCGGCGTACGAGGTAGCCCGAGCCCAGGGGGTGACGGGGCCGATCCTGAACACCTTGATGACGCGGTCGTTAGGGGTGGCCAAGAAGGTGCGGACGGAGACCGGCATCGGGGAGGCAGCGGTCTCGATCCCCTCGGCAGCCATTGGGCTCGCCAAGACGATCTTCGGCGAACTCAGTGGTCGAACGGTCCTCATCCTGGGGGCTGGCGAGATGGCGGAGGTGGCGGTCCGGCACCTGAGGGGCGAGGGGGTCCAGGCGGTCGTCGTCGCCCATCGTCACTTCGACCGGGCGGTCGAGATGGCGGCGCAGCTTGAGGGCCGGGCCGTCCGCTTCGACCAGATCCACCAGGAGCTGCTCCAGGCCGACATCGTGTTGAGCTCCACGGCCGCCCCGCACCATATCGTTCACCGGGCCGACGTAGAGGAGCTTATCCGCCTCCGGCGCAACCGTCCCCTCTTCCTCATCGATATCGCCGTTCCGCGGGATATCGATCCTGCAGTGAACGAGATTGATAATGTCTATCTCTATGACATCGATGACCTGGAAGGGGTGGTGGCCGGCCATCGGCTGGCGCGCGAGCGCGAGGCAGAGCAGGCGGAGCTCTTGATCGATCGGGAGGTGGCGAGCTTCCTCCGCTGGCTCAAGAGTCTCGAGGTGGTCCCCACGCTCGTGATGCTCAGGCGTCACCTGGAGGAGATCCGGGAGGCGGAGCTTGCCAAGGCGCTCAGCCGCCTGCCGGGGCTCACCCCCGCCCAGCAGGACGTGGTGCGGACGTTGGCCCACGGCATCATCAACAAGGTCCTGCACCACCCCACCACCGAGCTGAAGCGCCAGTCCGTGAACCGCGACGGCCTCCTCTATGTGAGCGCCTTGCGCCGGCTCTTCGGCCTCCAGGACGACGACTGATAGCCGATGACCGATGACCGACGACCGCGGACCGGAGATCCTACTTACCCTCCTACGTCATCGGTGAACGGTCATCGGTCATCGTGAACGGTGAACCATGAACCGTGAACTGCGAATTGGCACTCGGGGGAGCCTGCTCGCCGTCGCGCAGGCGGAGCGGGTCGCGAGCGAGCTCAGGCGCAGGTACCCGGAGCTTACGCCGGTGCTGGTGAAGATCAAGACCAGCGGCGATATGTTCGCCCACATCCCCCTGTCTCACGTGGGGGGCAAAGGGCTCTTCATCAAGGAGATCGAGGAGGCCCTGTTGGATGGTCAAGTGGACGTGGCGGTCCACAGCATGAAGGACGTCCCGACCGAGATCGCCCCGGGCCTCAGCATTGCCGCTATTCTCGAGCGAGAAGACGCGTCCGACGTCCTCATCTCGCGCCGGGGAGAGAAACTGGATGCTCTGCCCTCCGGCGCCAGGATCGGCACGAGCAGTCTGAGGCGGCAGGCCCAGCTCCTGCATTTTCGGCCCGACCTGACCGTGGTGCCGCTCCGGGGGAACCTGGATACTCGGCTGAGGAAACTCGACACCGAGGGACTCGACGCCTTAGTGGTTGCGGCTGCCGGGGTAAACCGCCTCGGGCGGCAGCAGGAGATCACGGAGGTGCTCCCGCTCGAGATCAGCCTCCCCGCTGTCGGCCAGGGGGCCCTCGGCCTAGAGATTCGTGCACACGATCAGCGGGTACGCGACCTGGTCGAGCCCATGACTCACGGGCCGAGTGCCTTGACGATTGCTGCGGAGCGGGCCTTCCTCAAGCGGCTCGGAGGGGGATGTCAGGTTCCGATCGCCGCGTATGGGCGGCTCGAGGGGGCCGAGCTTCGTCTCGTGGCACTGGTGATCAATCCGGACGGGACCGGGGTGGTCCGCGGCGAACGGAAGGGGCCCAGCGCCCTCGCCGAGGAGATCGGGTTCGCCATTGGGGAAGAGCTACTGCGGCGTGGGGCGGATCGGATCATCCGGGAGCTTTCCGGCACAACCCTCGAGCCTCCCGCCGCCCCCTGATCCGTGCATGGATCAGCGCGAGTGGCCGGTGGATGGTGGCTAGTGGCTGGTGCCTTTCAATCAATCACCAACCACCAAACACTAACCACCTCTGAACCCTGAACTCTGAACCGTGAACGATGAAGCATGAGCGCTGAACGCAAAGGCAAAGTGTACCTGGTGGGCGCAGGCCCGGGCGACCCTAGCCTCTTGACCCTGAAGGGGAAGCACTGTCTGGAACGGGCCGAGGTGATCATCTACGACACCCTGGCCAATGAGCGCCTTCTGAGTTACGCCCCCCCCGATGCCGAGCGGATCCATGTGGGGAAGCGGGGAGGGGAACATAGTCTGCCCCAGGAGGAGATCAATCGCCTGGTGATCGAGCGAGCCCGCCGGGGCCAGGTCGTGGTGCGGCTCAAGGGTGGCGATCCCTTCATCTTTGGTCGAGGGGGCGAGGAGGCAGAGGCGCTCCACGAGGCAGGGATTGCTTTCGAGGTGGTGCCGGGTGTCACGTCTGCCATCGCGGTTCCCGCTTATTCGGGGATCCCCCTCACCCACCGGGAGTTGGCCTCGACCGTGGCCTTTGTCACCGGCCACCCGGCCGAAGAGGTTTCGGGGATCGATTGGCGGGCGCTTGCCGGCATCGCCACGGTGGTCTTCCTCATGGGGACGAAGCGTCTCCCAGAGATCGTGGCAGCTCTCGTGAAGCATGGGCGGCACCGGAGACGCCGGTCGCGGTCATCCGGTCCGGTAGCTGGCCCCTCCAGGAGACCATCACGGGGAGCCTGCGCGACATCGTGGAGAAGGCTCAGGGGATACGCCCACCCACCGTTATCGTCGTGGGGGAGGTCGTGAGACTGCGCGATCAGCTCAGATGGTTCGAGGAGAAACCCCTCTGTGGTCGGCGGATCGTGGTGACCCGAGCGCGAGAGCAACAGGGTGAGTTCGCCGAGCTCCTCGAGGACTATGGGGCGGAGGTGATCGAATGCCCGACGATTGCCCTCCGTGGGCCGGACGAATGGGGGGCGGTGGATCACGCCCTCGAACGCATCGCCAGCTTTCATTGGGTGATCTTCACCAGTGCCAACGGGGTCCGCTGCTTTCTCAAGCGCCTGCAAGAAGGGGGCGGAGACCTCAGAGCACTCCACGGCATCCGGGTGGCCGCGATCGGTCCGGCGACGGCGGCCGCGCTGCAAGAGGTGGGGCTGCATCCGGACCTGGTGCCGGATGAGTACCGCGCCGAGGCGATCCTCGAGGCCTTGGACCGAGATCTCAGCGGAATGCGTTTCCTCATCCCCAGGGCGGCCGAGGCGCGCGAGGTCCTCCCCGCTGGGCTTCGCGAGCGGGGAGCCCAGGTCGAGGTCGTGCCCGTGTATCGCACCGTGCCGGTGGCCGATCAGGCCGACGCCGTCCTGGATCTGTTGCGGGCCGGGCAGATCGACGCAGTGACCTTCACCAGCTCCTCGACCGTGGTGAACTTTGTCGAGATGCTTCCGGGGCAGGATCTCGCCGCGCTCCTCAAGGATGTGACCATCGCCTGCATCGGGCCGATCACCGCCGAGACGGCGGCCCGGTACGGCTTCGCGGCGCACATCATGCCGACCGCGTTTACGATCCCTGCTCTCGCAGAAGCGGTCGCCACGCAACTGCGCTTTCTCAGGCCGCCCCCGCGCTAATCCGAATTTCGCCCTTGCATCCAGTGTGCTTTCGTGCCAGCATACTCCCGGCTTTCATACTGCGCAGTAGATTGAGAGATGCCCGGGTACAAAGGAGGGGTGGGCCCTGGCGAAGAAACCCGGGGGAACGACTGCGTTTGTCGTGATCATCATCCTGGGGGCCCTCATCGGTGCTGCCTTAGGAGAGTTGATCGCCTACCTCTTTCCCGGTGGCATTCTTGACCGCATTTTTTCGCGGGGGATCTCGCCGGGTCTCGATCCGCCGGCCACCCTGGACCTCAGGATCGTTTCCCTCACCTTCGGCTTCATCGTCCGCATCAATCTCGCTTCCCTCCTCGGGCTCCTCCTCGGCGCTTACATCTACAAACAGCTCTGATTCCTGTTGACACGTCTGGGGCCGTGTGCGATGTTGGGCCCGGTCGTGCCGGCACGAGGGCTGGTGGGATGCACGCAGCGGGTCAGGAGCTGGTTCTGGCCATCACGGGGGGGAGCGGAGCGGCTGTTGGGGTGCGCCTCCTGGAGGTGTTGGCCGAGCGCGGCGATGCGGTCCACCTCATCATCTCGCAGGGCGCCGAGATCGTCATCCGGGAGGAGACGGGGCGGGCGATCGGGGACCTCAAGGCGTTAGCGACATATTATCATGCGCCGCACGACATGGCGGCGCCCCTCGCCAGCGGCTCCTACGTGGCCCCGAACATCCGGGCCATGCTCGTCGCCCCCTGCTCCATGAAGACCCTCGCCGCCATCGCATCGGGGTTTGCGGATAACCTCATCGGGCGGGCGGCGGATGTGATCCTCAAGGAGGGGAAACGCCTGGTCCTCGTGCCGCGCGAGAGTCCGCTCCACGCCATTCATCTCGAAAACCTCCTACGTCTCGCCCGCCTGGGCGTGACGATCGCGCCTCCGATTCCCCCCTTTTACCAGCGCCCGACCACGATCTCCGAGATGCTCGACCAAATTGTCGGACGGATCCTGGACCAGGCGGGGATTCACACGGATCTCACCCGGCGATGGTCGGGGCTTCGGTGAGCCGATCAGCGTCGCTCGCCCTCGAATTTTCCGGCCTGAATGTCCGCGATCATCTGGCGGTGCTGGCTGGTCATGAGGGCGCGCACCGCCTCGGGGGAAGGGTGTGGTCCGAGGCGCTCGCTGTAGGGCGTCTTGATGTGGGCGACCACGGCGCCGCCGCGGTACGCCAGGGTCAGGACGTGAGGGGTATCTCCCCCCACATCCTCAGTCTGGACGTGGTAGGTCTGCTGGCCACGGGAAAGGTTTGTATTGAAGCCAGGGATCATGGCACGCTCCCGACGACCCTGAACCCGTCTTCGCGGGGGAGAGCTTACCACAGAATGCCGCAGCCTCGCCAGGGATGTGCGGTCGAGGAGATCAGATGGCGGGTGCGCGGATGAGGGTGGGCGTCCTCTTCGGGGGCCGGTCGGGCGAGCACGAGGTCTCCCTGGCCTCGGCCCGATCCGTACTGGCCGCCTTGGACCCTGCTCGGTATGAGGTGCTTCCCATCGGGATCACGCCGCAGGGGGAGTGGGTCTTGGTGAAGGGGGCGGATCAACTGTCGGTGGAAAAGGGGACCAGGGTCGGCGTCGTCCCGGGGTCGTCGGCACGCCCGTTCGTGAGCATGGAACCGCAGGGGGCGACGGCCCGCTTGCTGCAGGAGTCCATCGATGTGGCCTTTCCGGTCCTACATGGGACGTATGGGGAGGATGGCACGGTCCAAGGGCTGCTCGAGCTTTTAGGTGTGCCGTACGTGGGGTGCGGGGTCATGGCCTCGGCGCTCGGCATGGATAAGGTGGCGACGAAGGCCGCCTTCCAGCAGGCCGGGCTCCCGGTCGTGCCGTATCGCGTGCTCACGGCCAAGTCCTGGCGGGAAGACCCCACCGCGGTCTTGAGCCTGCTGGAACAGACCTTTGTGTATCCGATCTTCGTCAAGCCCAGCAACCTGGGCTCGAGCGTCGGGGTGAGTCGGGCGACGCATCGTGTGAGCCTCGATCAGGCCATTGCCGAGGCCTTTCGATACGATCGCAAGATCCTGGTCGAGCAAGGCCTTGACTGCCGGGAGATCGAGTGTGGGATCCTGGGCAACGACGCGCCGGAGGCGTCGGTCGTCGGCGAGATCGTCCCCAAACGGCTCTGGTACGATTACCGGGCCAAGTATGAGCCCGGCATGAGCGAGGTGCGGATTCCGGCTCTGCTCCCTCTACCCCTCGCCCGGGATGTCCAGGCACAGGCCATCAGGGCCTATCAGGCGATTGATTGCGCCGGGATGGCCCGGGTCGATTTCTTCCTGGAGCGGGCCTCGGCACAGCTCTACGTCAATGAGATCAACACGATTCCAGGTTTTACGGCTACGTCGGTCTATCCCAAGCTCTGGGAGGCCGGCGGCCTCAGCTACCCGGATCTCGTGGACCGGCTGATCCAACTCGCTCTGGAACGCCACGCCGAGCGGAGTCGGTGGGTCACGATCTATCGGCCGACGGATGGTTGACAACCTGTTCGCACGGCTGGTAGGCTACATCGTGGTTCGGGGAATGCCAGGGGAGGGTCCGTGTTTCGGTTGATCCCCCGCCAAGAAAAGTTCTTCGATTTGTTCAAAGAGGCGGCGCAGAACGCCCTGGGAGGGGCCCAGGCCCTGCAGGAGATGTTCGACCACTATCGGGATCCCCAAGAATCGTGGAAGAGGATCGTGGACTTTGAGCACGAAGGGGACAAGATCACCCATCGCATCATGCGGATGCTGAACCAGACCTTCATCACCCCCATCGATCGGGAAGATATCCATGCGCTCACCACGGCCCTCGATAACGTCATGGATGCCATAGAGGCTGCGGCCTCGCGGATGGTCCTGTATAAGATCGAGGGGGTGACCCCTGAGGCCAAGAAGACGTGCGGCATCATCGTGACCTCCGCCGAGCAGATGGTCAAGGCGGTCTCCCACATGCCCAAGCTGGAGGATGTCGAGGAGCACTGCATCGAGATCAATCGCTTAGAGAACGCGGCTGACGAGATATACCGGGAGGCCACGGCCGCTCTATTTGACGGCGAGCGCCCACCGCTGGACGTCATCAAGTGGAAGGAGATCTACGAGATCCTCGAGACGGCCACCGACCGCTGTGAGGACGTGGCGAATATCGTGGAGAGTATCGCCCTGAAGAACGCCTAACCGCCGGCTCTCACCATGCCTGACGGCCTGCTCCTCGTTTCCCCAGTCCTGCTCCTGGTCCTGGCGGCAGAGTTTGTCAACGGCTGGACCGACGCCCCAAACGCCATTGCGACGGTCGTTTCGACCCGCGTCCTCTCTCCCTACCAAGCCCTGATCATGGCCACGGTCCTCAACGTCGCGGGGACGATGTCGGGAACCGCGGTCGCCGCCACCATAGGCAAAGGCATTGTCAAGCCCGAGGTCATCAATCTCACCACGGTCGGGGCCGCGATGGTGGGGATTATCGTCTGGAGCACGCTGGCCTGGTACTACGGCCTGCCCACCAGTGAAACTCATGCCCTGGTCGCCGGCCTGACCGGCGCCGGGCTGGCCACCGCGGGGCCATCAGCGCTCCTCTGGGAAGGGTGGAGCAAGGTCTTGATCGGCCTCGTCTTTTCGACGTTCCTCGGCTTCTTTGGCGGGCTCTTCATCATGGGGACGTTGTACCGGCTGCTGGCCGACAGCCGGCCGGGAGCTGTCCGGCGAAGCTTTGGACGGCTTCAAATCCTCTCCGCCGCCTTCATGGCCTTCAGTCACGGATCAAACGATGGCCAGAAGTTCATCGGGGCCTTCAGTCTGGCTCTCCTCCTGGGCGGCATCCTGCCCGAATTCCAGATCCCGCTCTGGGTGATCCTCCTCTGCGCCCTCACCATGGGCGTGGGGACCGCCGTCGGCGGCTGGCGGATCGTCCGCACGATGGGACTGCGCCTCACCAAGCTTGAACCGGTGCAAGGTTTTGCCGCCGAGACGGGGGCCGCCCTCACCATCGAGTTGGCCTCCCGACTGGGCATCCCCCTGAGCACCACCCACACCATCAGCACGGCGATCGTGGGGGTGGGCACGACCCAGCGCTTTTCCGCCGTCCGGTGGGGAGTCACCATCGAGATCGTCACTGCCTGGATCCTGACCTTTCCTGTCTGCGGGCTGATCGCGTGGCTGGTGACCAAGGCGTTCGCGGCCCTCCCCTAACGCCCTACCTCCCCTTCCGGTTCACTCTGCCCTCCTCTTGACATTGTGGGGCAAAGGGCGTATAGAATCCGCCGTATCTGCATAGTCAAGAAAACGCCGAGTTCCCGTCAGGGAAGCGGGGGACCCAAGTCCGAGGGGTGAGTCCCTGACGGTGGCCTGTTGTCCGGACAGGGTGAACTCTCGAACGGGCCAGGAATCCTGAGACGCTTCCCGGATTGCTGAAGGAGAGGTCGATGAAGGCGCTCATCGTTGGCTCCGGGCGGATCGGCTCCTTTTTGGCCGGACAATTGGTGGGCCAAGGCCACGAGGTGGTCATCGTGGACCGTGACCGCACCTCGTTCAAGATGCTGGGGGAGGATCTGGTGGTGGAGCGGACCGCGACCCCGGAGAGGGGCGAGGTCCAGGCCACCTTCACCGCCAAGACTCGCATGCGGTGCATCGTCGGAAGCGGCAGTGACGAGGAGGTTCTCAAGACGGCTGGCATTCACGGGATCGATGCCTTTGTTGCCGTCACGGACAACGATTATGTGAATCTCATGGCCGCCCTGATCGCAAAGGAGCTGCACCATATCCCCCGGGTGATCATAGGGATCATCAACCCTCGCCGGCTGGAAATTGCGCGGGAGTTGGGCGTTGAGGCCATCTGCCCCCTCACCCTCGGGGCCCAGTCGATGTTTGAATCTTTGATACGATAACCGGCCGAAGGGAGAACGGGACGGGTGAACGTCGTCATTGTTGGAGGAGGCACCGTCGGCTACCATCTGACCAAGGCCCTCTTGGCCCGTGGTCACGAGGTGACCGTGATCGAGCCGAACGAAGACCGGTGTAGGCTCTTAATGGAGGGGTGCGGTAAGGTTGTTGTGCGGGGGGAGTGCGACGTCGCCCTGCTTCGGGAGGCGGGGACCGCGCGGGCCAATGTCCTTATCGCTGTTGCCGATCAGGACGAAACAAACCTGATCGCCTGTCTCTTGGCCAGACGCATCTTAAAGGTTCCAAGGGTGATTGCACGTGTCGTCGATCCGAAAAACCGGACGACCTTTAAAGAACTGGGGATTAACCTCACCGTGTCCAGTACCGACATCATCTGTAACCTCATCGAGCAGGAGGCCATCACCACCGAGATCATTCCGCTCCTCGCCCTCGCGAAGGGTGACCTCGAGATCGTGGAGCTCGTCCTCCCTCCCGACTCTCCAGTCTTGAGTGTTTCGTTAAAGGATCTCCCACTTCCAGCCGACAGCGTCCTCATCTCCATCATCCGAGGAGACCAGACTGTCTTCCCTCGGGGAAGCACCACCTTCCGCCCCAACGACACGATCCTGGCACTGACGTCCACCAAGGGAGTGGAACAGCTCAAGCGGGTCTTTTACCGCTGACGTGGGGGGAGAATCGGCTTGACACTGCGCCCTCCTTCCTTGTAGCCTCTTTCCGAGGGAATGTCCCATGTTCGGCATCGGGATGCCGGAACTGATCGTCATCTTCATCGTTGCCCTGCTGGTCTTCGGCCCCAAGAAGCTCCCGGATCTGGGCAGGGCCTTGGGCCGCGGCCTGGCGGAGTTCAAGCGAGCCTCCGAGGAGCTCAAAGAGGGACTGAGCGCCGATCTCCGCCTCGAAGAAGAGGAAACACCTTCACCACAACCTCCCGTCGCTGCCCCACAAACCGCTCCTTCCGAGCCCGCTCCGTCCAAGGGTGATCAGCCCGATGGCTGATGACAAGATGCCTTTCCTCTCCCACCTGGAGGAGCTCCGAAGGCGGTTGATCGTCTCGCTCATCGCCATCGCCATCGGCTTTGTCCTTTCGTTCCAATTCTCCGAAGAGATCATGGGGATCCTCAAGCGGATCCTCACGACGACCTTCGCCTTTCAGCGGACCTATCCGTACGTCGTGGTGGTGGCGAAAGCGGCCCCTCAACTGATCTTCGTCGCCCCGGCGGAGGCCTTCTGGGCCCATATCAAGATCGGCTTCCTCACCGGTCTCATGCTGGCCACACCCGTCCTCCTCTTCGAGCTCTGGCGGTTCGTCTCCCCGGGCCTGCTGGAGCGGGAGCGCCGCTTCGCCCTCCCGTTCGTGGTCCTCGGGACGGTCTTTTTCTTCGTGGGCCTGTCCTTCTGCTATTTCGTGGTGCTCCCGTTCGCCATGAACTTCCTCCTCACGTATAAGACCGAGCATCTCACGCCGATGCTCTCTATCGGGCTCTTCATCGATTTCACGGTCAAGTTCATGATCGCCTTCGGTCTCATCTTTCAACTCCCCCTCCTCATCAGTCTCGCCTCCCGCCTGGGTCTCGTCACCTCCAAGTTCCTCGCCCAGAACCGCAAGTACGCGGTCCTCATCAACTTCGTCGTTGCCGCGGTCCTTACCCCCACGCCGGACATCTTCAATCAGCTTCTCATGGCCGGTCCCCTCTGCCTGCTGTACGAGGTGGGGATCTGGGCGGCCCGAATCATCGAGAAGATGCGGAACTCCCCCGCCCCCGAGGAGGCTCCCACAGGGGCGTAAAGACGGGGCTGACTGCCGACACGGCGGGGATCGGGAGTGCGAGAAGAAGGGGACGAGACAGGTGCTGTCCCGGCCTAGGCGAGCTCGAGCATCCGGCGGATGGCGGTCCGGGCCCTGGCGGCGACGCCCTCTGGCACCTTGATCTCAAAGACCATCTCTTGGAGCGAGCGCAGAACCTTCTCCAGGGTGATCCGCTTCATGTACTCGCAGACCGCATCTGCCTTGAGGGGGACAAAGGTCTTGTCCGGGCTCCCCTTCTGCAGGGGGTAGAGGATGCCGGTCTCGGTCGCCACGATAAACTTCTTGGCGGCCGACGCGGCACTGCGGCGGATCATGCCGCTCGTCGACAGGATGTGAATCCTGTTCTGGAGTTCGGGGGTGTCCTGGGCGAACGCGATGCAGTTGGTGGTGCAGCCGCACTCCGGGTGGATAAAGATCTCCCCGGCATCCGGATGGAGGCGCAGGGCCTCATGAAAGTGGCCGGGACGGATCCCGGCGTGGACGTGGCACTCGCCCGGCCAGACGCGGATGTTCTTCCGGCCGGTCACCCGGGCGACGTAATCCCCCAGGTACAGATCCGGGAGGAAGAGGACTTCGCGATCAGGGGGGATGGCCTGGACGACCTTCGCGGCGTTCGCCGAGGTGCAGCAGTAGTCACTTTCCGCCTTGACCTCTGCCGTGGTGTTCACATACGAGACCACCACCGCCGTGGGATGCTCGGCCTTCCACTGCCGGAGCTCGTCCGCCGTGATGGTGGCGGCCAGAGAACACCCCGCCTCGAGATCGGGGAGGAGGACCGTCTTGCCGGGGCAGAGGATTGAGGCGGTCTCGGCCATGAAGT
Organism: candidate division NC10 bacterium CSP1-5; assembly: GCA_001443495.1. GTDB lineage: Bacteria > Methylomirabilota > Methylomirabilia > Methylomirabilales > CSP1-5 > CSP1-5. The sequence goes on from LDXR01000007.1 coordinate 45,944, forward strand.
GCACCCCGCAGAAGACGATGACTTCCGCATCGGTGCGGGCGGCGGCCTGGGAGAGGCCGAGCGAGTCCCCGGTAAAGTCAGCCACATCCTGCACCTCGGGGACCTGGTAATTATGGGCCAGGATGACGGCCTTGCGCTCCTCCGTCAATCGGCGGATCTCCTGGCTGATGTCGGTGTGTATCGCCATACGCTTTCTCCCGGACCATCTTTCAGCTATTATGCTAGGGGAATTGTCAGGAGGGGTCAAGGGCGAATGCCTCAAGGCGAGTCAGGGGCCATCCCCCTCCAGGTTCGGCGCCTGATTGAAGGCGCCCTGGAGGAGGATGGGATCAGCGGGGATCTCACCACCGGGGCCCTGGTCCTCGACGAAGAGTGCGGCCGGGCCGAGGCCGTGGCCCGGGCGCCCGGGGTGCTGGCCGGGACATGGGTATTTGCACAGGTCTTCACCACGGCCGACCCCCGCCTGGCGGTTGAGCTTCTGCGGCCGGAGGGGGGTCGGGTCGTCTCGGGGGACACGGTGGCTGCCGTGCACGGCCCCTTGGCCAGCATCCTCAAGGCTGAACGCGTGGCCCTGAACTTCCTTCAGCGTCTCTCCGGGATCGCGACCGAGACTGCCCGGTACGTGGCGGCGGTAGTCGGCCTGCCGGTCAAGATCGTGGACACCCGGAAGACCGTTCCGGGGATGCGGTGGCTCGACAAGTATGCCGTGCGGATGGGCGGGGGGTTCAACCACCGGATGAGCTTGAGCGACGGGGTCCTCGTGAAAGACAACCATCTGGCGGTGGTCAGGGCCCGGGGGGAGAGCTTCAAGGCGGCCGTGGCCCGCATTCGCCAGCGCACGAGCCATCTCGTGAAGATCCAGGTAGAGGTCGAGAGTCCGGAGGAGGCCACGGAGGCTGCAGAGGCGGGGGCGGATGCCCTCCTGCTGGATGGGATGTCTCTTGAGCAGATGGAAGCGGTGGTCCGACGATACGCAGGGAGGATACTCATCGAGGCGTCAGGGGGGATCACGCTGGAAAACGTGCGACGCGTCGCCGAAACCGGCGTCGATCTCATCTCGGTCGGGGCGCTGACCCACTCGCCTCGGGCCCTCGATATCAGCCTCGACGTCCTGTTATGATCGAATGAAAACCCGAGAGGCCCGCAATGGCCGAACTGTTTCAGGTGCTGGCCCCTGTGGAGGCGCTCCACCGCCTCCTGCAACATCTCAAGGCTGGGCTCCCGACCGAGGACATTCCGGTTCAGGACGCCCTCGGGCGGATCCTGGCGGCAGATATCTTCTCGCCCATTGAGCTTCCCACCTTTCCCCGCTCGAACATGGATGGGTATGCTGTCCGCGCGCAGGACACCTTTGGGGCAAGCGATGGTCTTCCCGCCTACCTGAAGGTGGGTGGCGAGGTCCCGATGGGAGAGGCTCCCCGGGCGTCGGTCCGTCCCGGGGAAGGTGTGAGGATTCCGACGGGGGCGATGATCCCACACGGGGCTGATGCGGTCGTCATGGTGGAGCATACCCAGGAGGTGGACCCCAGCACGATCGAAGTCACCCGTCCCGTGGCACCCGGCGAGAATGTGGTCCGGCGTGGCGAGGATGTGACACGGGGAGAGCGGCTCGTGCCCAAGGGCCATTGTCTTCGGCCCCAGGACGTGGGGGGGCTGCTGGGGGTCGGGATCCTCACGGTTTCCGTCGTTCGGCGGCCCCGCGTCGTCATCATCGCCACCGGCGATGAGGTGGTTCCGCCCGATTGCGAGCCCGGTCCCGGACAGGTTCGGGATATCAACACGTACACCATAGCCACCCTGGTGCTGCAGGCGGGGGGCATTCCCCAACCGCTGGGGATCGTCAGGGATGATTACGACGCCTTACGGGAGGCGGCGGAGTCCGGCATCACTCAAGGGGATGCCCTGATCATTTCGGCGGGTAGCTCGGTGAGCACCCGGGATATGACCGCGGGGATCATCGGGACGCTGGGGAGGCCTGGCGTGCTGGTGCACGGCGTGGCCTTGAAGCCGGGCAAACCTACGATCCTTGCGGTGTGCCAGGACAAGCCGGTCTTCGGCCTGCCGGGCAATCCGGTCTCCACCTTCGTGACCTTCGATCTCTTCGTTCGCCCGGCGCTGTATCACCTGGCGGGAAGTGCGCCTCCCGAGCGGGCGACGGTGCGGGCCCGCCTCGCCAAGAACGTGGCCTCCGCCTTCGGGCGGGAGGACTATGTCCCGGTCCGGCTGCTCGAGGAGGGGGGCGAGGTGCTGGCGGAGCCGGTCTACGGCAAGTCGAACCTGATCTACACTCTGATAAGGGCCCACGGCCTGGTCACCATCCCGCTGAACGTGGGTGGGTTCTCGGCAGGCCAGACGGTGGAGGTGCGGCGGTTTTAGCGATGGCCCGACGCAAGGTCTATCTCGAACCGATCCCGCTCGACGAGGCCCTTCAGAAATTCTTTGGGGCCCTTGAGGCCCGGGGACTGCTCAGGCCGCTCTCCGGCGAGCTGGTGCCGGTGGACGCGGCCCTGGGGCGGGTAACCGCCAGGCCGGTCTGGGCCGCCCTGTCGAACCCGCACTACAACGCGGCGGCCATGGATGGCATTGCGGTCCGCGCGGAAGACACCCGGGCCGCCTCAGAAACGGCCCCCGTGCGGTTGAGGGCGCGGGAGCAGTTTCAGTGGGTCGATACGGGTGACCCGATCCTCCCGCCGCTCAACGCTGTCGTCATGCTCGAGCACCTGTACCCGGTAGGCGAAGAGGAAATCGAGATCCACGCCCCCGTACCCCCGTGGCACCATGTCCGGGCCATGGGGGAAGACATGGTCGCGACGGAGTTGATCCTTCCCGAAGGACATACCCTCACCCCGCCCGATCTCGGGGCCATCGCCGGATGCGGTCTGGGTGCCGTTGAGGTCCGCCAACGGCCCCGCGTGGCCGTCATCCCGACCGGGAGCGAGCTGGTCCCACCGGGCAGGGCCGTGAAGCCCGGCGAGATCATCGAGTTCAATTCCCTGATGCTCTGTGGGATGGTTCGGGAGTGGGGAGGAGAGGCGAACCGCACCGGGATCGTCCCGGACGATTTCCCCGCGATCAGGGCCGCCGTCGAGGAAGCGGTGGCGACCCACGACGTGGTCGTCATCAATGCCGGTTCGTCGGCGGGCTCGGAAGACTTCACCGCCGCCATCGTGGGGGAACTGGGGGAGCTTCTTGTGCATGGGATCGCGATCCGCCCGGGGCACCCGGTGGTGCTCGGGATCGTCCGGGGCCGCCCCGTCATCGGGATTCCGGGGTATCCCGTCTCGGCGGTCATTACCTGCGATCTCTTGGTGAAGCCGATCCTCTATCGCCTCGAGGGGAGGGCGGTTCCGGAGCGGCCGACGCTCACCGCGACGATGACCCGAAAGATTCTCTCGCCCCTCGGCGAGGATGAGTTCTTGCGGGTCAAGTTGGGGCGGGTAGGGAATAAAGTCGTGGCGACCCCGCTCTCCCGGGGGGCGGGGGTGATCATGTCTTTGGTCCGCGCCGATGGCATCGTCCGCATTCCCCGCTTCTCCGAGGGGGTGCATGCGGGGGCGACCGTCACTGTGGAACTGCTCCGTCGGCCTGAGGAGATCGAAAAGACCATCGTGGCCATCGGGAGTCACGATCTCACGCTCGATCTGCTCGCCAGCCTCCTCCGGCGACGCCATCCGGATCTCCATCTCTCCTCGACCAACGTGGGGAGTTTGGCTGGGCTCTTGGCCCTGAAGCGGGCGGAGGCCCACATGGCCGGCTCCCATCTCCTGGACGAGGAGACCGGGGAGTACAACCTCCCCTATGTCGCGCGCCTGCTGCCGGGGGAGAAGGTCGTCGTGCTGACGCTGGTGCACCGCGACCAGGGGCTCATCCTCCCCAAGGGCAATCCGAAGGACATCACCACCCTTCTCGATCTGGCCCGCGAGGATGTCGCGTTCGTCAACCGGCAGAAGGGGGCGGGGACGCGGATACTGCTGGAGTATCGCTTGAAACAACTTGGCATCGATCCGATGCGGATCACCGGATACGAGCGGGAGGAGTATACGCATCTGGCGGTGGCCGCCGCGGTCAAGGCCGGGGTGGCCGATGTCGGCCTCGGCATCCTCGGGGCGGCCCGGGCCCTCAATCTGGACTTCATTCCCCTCCTGAAGGAGCGTTACGATCTCATCATTCCTGAACCTCATTACCGTGACCCTCTCCTGAGACCCCTGCTCGACCTGATCACGAGCGAGGGGTTCAAGCAGGAAGTCGAGGCCCTCGGCGGCTACGACACCTCGGAGACGGGTCGCGTGGTGAACGGCCCGGCTGCCCCCTGCCGGTAAGAGGTTCCTTTCGGCGATCCCGTCACGGTCCTGGTGTTCCGACGAGCGCGCGTCTGGCAGAGACCGTTGCTTCGTCAGGGGATGCCGCACGGGTTCACGCGGTGGAGGAGAGGATGGCGATTCTTACGGATCGGATCTTCCAGGCAGCCAAACTCGAGGTCCGGCTGTATCAGCGGGTCAAAGCCGACAAGAAGGCGATGAGCCAGGCCGCCGGCGTGGTGCTGCTCTCGAGCGTTGCGGCCGGCCTCGGAACGATCACGCGGGCGGGATTCGGGGGAGTGGTCCCGGGAACGATCACGGCGCTGATCCGGTGGTGTCTCTGGGCGTTTTTGACCTACCAGATCGGCACCAGGCTCCTTCCCGAGGCCCGCACCAAGGCGGATATCGGGCAGTTCGCGCGCACGGTCGGCTTTTCCGCCGCGCCCGGGCTGATCCGCGTGTTCGGGATCCTGTCTCCGGCCGCCGAGATGGTCTTTCTGGTCGCGGACATGTGGATGCTGGTGGCCATGGTGATCGCGGTGAGGCAAGCCCTCGATTATGTCTGGACGGCCCGGGCCGTGGGTGTCTGCGTCCCCGGATGGATCGTGAACATGCTGATCGGGTTCTTGTTCTACGCGTAGGCTGCGCGGATCCCTCGGATGCCGGGGGCCATCGCCCCAACATGCAGCCACGTGTGTCCGTCTCCCGGGGAAGGAGGCAATGCCATGACAGGGATATCGATGGAGAATCTCGGCCCTGCGTTATTCCGCACCGCGGCCCCCGTGGTCCAGGCGGTGCTCCGCATCGGATTGGTCGTCGTGGCGGGCTATGTCGGTGCCCGTTTTCTCCGGGTCGCGTTGGATCGTCTGGGGTCTGTGCTGATCAAGGCGGGCGAGAGGACCGAGGTGGTGCCCGGCGCGACGCAGCAGCGGGTGGCGACGCTCATCGGCGTGCTCCGGACGATCGCCTTGGTCGGGCTGTGGTCGGTGGTCGTGATCGTCTCGCTCGATCAGATCGGGTTGAATGTCACCCCGATCCTGGCCGGGGCCGGGATCGTCGGGCTGGCGGTGGGCTTTGGTGCCCAGAATCTCGTGCGCGATGTGATCAGCGGATTTTTCATGGTGCTGGAAAACCAGGTGCGGGTCGGGGATGTGGCCATCGTGAATGGGACGGGGGGGCTCGTGGAGGCCATCACGTTTCGCACCATCCTGCTGCGGGATCTCTCGGGGGTGGTTCACGTCTTTCCGAACGGCACGGTGAGTACGCTGGCCAACATGTCCAAGGAGTGGTCGGCCTACCTCATGGATATTGGCGTGGCGTACAAAGAGGATACCGACCACGTCGTCGCGGTCATGCGGCGGGTGGCCGAGGAGCTGCGGCAGGATCCGGTCCTGGGCCCGCTGATCCTGGAACCCATTGAGATCTTCGGGGTGGATAATTTTGCCGATTCTGCCGTCATCATCAAGGCGCGGCTCAAGACGCGGCCGATCCAGCAGTGGACCGTGGGGCGCGAGTATCGCCGGCGACTCAAGAAGGCCTTCGACGCCGAGGGGATCGAGTTCCCTTCCCCCCAGCACTCAATCCGTGTGGGGGAGGCAAGCAAACCGTTACCGGTTCTTTTGAAGCAAGCGGCAGCCGGATCAGGCAGGGCCGACTAGCAGGCGCGGACCCTCAGGTTTACAGTTCTCGCCACGAAAGGATCTTGACGTAGTTGAAGATGTTCCCCCCCGGCATGCCCGGGGGCAGGTTCTTCGCGAGATTGGGCATCTGGTACAGGTGCGGCACCTGGCTCCCCATGTCGAGGAACCGGCTAACCACCGCGCCCACCACATGGTACTGTTTGTCGATCGTGACCTGGTTTTCGGCATAGACCGCTGCCGCCACGCGTTTGCTCGCCCTCGTCATGTGGATGCGGTCCTTGGCGATGAGTCCGAGGCGGTCGCCCGTCGGGAAGACCCCCAGCGGGATTAGGCTGCTATTGATCGTGATGCTGACTTGGTGGGCCCCGGCCGTGCCGGTCTCGTTCCAGTCCGCTCCCGCCTTCTTAGCGTAGAGCGTTCCCCCGGTAATCCCAGTCGTGTAGTACATGGTTTCGATTTTGGTCGGCCCGGTCGTGCCACCCTGGGTGATACTGCCGGGTATCCGGATGATCCCCTCGACGGTCAACGTATTCGTAGCGCCGTTCCAGGCGAGCCGGTTGGTCCCATTGGAGACGTCGAAGCTCGCCGTGGTGGCATAGATCGTCAGATCACTGCCACTGACCGCCGAGCCGGGGAGGACCGGAAGGGGGTTCCAGGAATTGGCGTCCAGGTAGTCCTCGTAGGTCACGCAGCAGACATCGGGCGACGGGTCGGTCAGCGAGGGGAATGGGATCACATTGTCGGGTGGGACGTCGTATTTTGCGTTGGTCCCGTTGTCGGAAAAGACGTATGTATCCCCAGACGTCCCGGCGAAGCCGTAATTGGTGTAGACCCCATCCACGCGTCGCTGGATTCCCACGGGGATGGGATTGCCATTTATATCCATGTCGCTCGCGCTATTCCCCACGCGGGCACCTCCACTGTTCATCGTGATCCTGCCTTCGTTCACCCGGATCTCGGCGTCGAGGGTGGAGGGATTGATGTCGGGGACCTTCCCGGTAAAAATCGGGTCGAGCGCGTTATACCAGTTGAAGATCCCGGCGGTGCCCCCGAAGTCGGCGGCGACGCCGGTCAGCCCGAGGCCGACTCCCAGGATGTGGACCGAGCCGGCGATCACGACGTTTCCGTTGATCCGCGCCCCCGTCCCGCTGCCTCCCAAGAACGCGGCGTTCCCCCAGACCGACAGGTCGCGAACCTCCACCCGCACATCCACCACCTTCGTGGCCCCCTGCGGCCCCGTCCCCTCGGAGCGAATGGTGAGCTTGTTGCTCTGTCTCAGCCCCAGCTGGACCGTATAGGTGGAGCCGTCACCAAAGCTGTCGAGGTTCGCGTTGGTGTACACGGGGAGGAAGCCCCCAGTGGGGATCGGCCCGCCCAGATCGTAACATCGCTGCTGGGGCGGGACCCACTGCCAGGGGATGGTTGCGGAGCAGTCAGCCGGCGAACCACCCGCGACCGGCGTCGGCGAAGCGAGGTACTGGTTGGTCATCCCATCTCGGTCGAAGGTGGCGTCGTACTTCAGGTCGCGGCGGGCTCGCTCCACCCCCATCTCGGCCACGTAGAGGGCACGGGTGGCGTTCCGGTCATTAAAGGCAATCTGGCTCTCGGTCAGGGCGAGGGTGAGCATAGCGGAGCCGAGGATTGCCACGACGAGCGTGGCCATCAGGGCCACGATCAGGACGGCGCCTGTGTTGTTCTTCGTTGTATGCACCGTGACTGTCTCCTCACATATTTCGCAGGCGGACGTCCGAAACCAGGCGAAAGTCCTGCGTCCCAGCCATTGGCGCGACATCTTCGGTCTCCACCTGAATGACGATGCGCTGGATCCGCATCAGGTCCGCCGCCGCGACAGGGGAGGCCAGCTCTTTGAACTTCAGATTGGGATTGGGCTCGGCCGCATCGTAGTAGAAGTAGCGGAAGACCGTCGTGAGCGCGGGGTCGAGCTGCTCGGCGATGGGCGGGGGCTCGACGCACGCGTTGTCGGCAGGCGGCGCCATGAAGTTGGGCGGGAGCACGGCCGAATCCCAGACCCACGCTTTTCGCCGGAGCTGGCGGCAGGTCGCGTCGTATGTGTACCCGATCATGTCTCCCCACCCATCGGGCCCCGTCCCCGCCGGGTTGTTGACATCGGCGATGAAGCGGATGCCAGTCGCCGTAGCGCTCTGGATCGCCCGCTGCGTGGTGGCGGGGGTGGTCCCGGCCCCCAGGAGGGGAGTGGTATGGTTCGGATCGTAGCCGACCATCCGAAGCTCCCGGGAGATGAGCTCGAGCGCCGCGCGGGCATTCTGTTGGATGGAGACCTTCACTTCCCCTTTGGCATAGGTCACCCGGTTGGTGGCGAACATCTGGAGAATCGAGAGCAGGACGATGGCGAATATCCCAACGCCGATCAGGGCTTCCACGAGGGTGAAGCCGGCCTCTCCCTTCCTCTCTGCATCGTGAATGTTCATCACGCCTGCGCTCATTGGGCCACCCGGGCGTCGAGCCGGAGGGTCTTGGTTCCGAACTGCCCCTCGACCCACTCCACGATGATGGTGATGTCGGCGAATCGGTATGGGGAGGTCCCCTGAACCCGCAGCCATGTCCTCCGGGTGAAACTATAGCCGTCTCTCACCAGGGGGGGAACGATCGTCTCAGTCTCCGAGGGTGCGCCACCAGGGGGCACCCCGCCCGTGTTCAGGCAAACGAGATCGGTAGGCGGAGCCGTGCAGCCTCCAGCGAGGTCAAAGGGGAGGTGCCGGAGGACCTCAATCTTTTGCTGCCCCAGGTCCGCCGCCGTGGTCATCCCACCGCCGTAGGCAATGTTCTGATAGCCGGTGGGGAACAGGCTGGCGAGGGCCAGGAGGGCCACACTGAGGATCGCCGCGGCGAACAGTACCTCGATCAGGCTGAATCCGTTCTCCCTTCTTCGCATGGCTTCCCCGTTCCTCCGCTGCTACTGCACTCGGACGTGGCCGGTCGCGGGTGCAATCGAGATCTGCCGCGTCTGTCCTGTACTGTCTTTGGTAATCACGAGAGGGCTCACCCCATCAAAGCACTGAGTGAGCGGCATGCACATCTTCCCGGAGGAGTCGAATCCCGCGTAAAATGGGGGGTTACTCCCGGTCCCGCTGTTGTCGAGTTGAATGCCTGGATAGCTCGCGGCGAGGTTGATCCATGCCCCCACGAACAAGTCCGCCGTCTGCTGCGGGGTGTCCGCCTCGGCCGGCCAGGCGATCGCAGGCGTGCGGCGGCCCTCCACGCGATACCGGTTAGCGTTGGCCCCGCCGCGCCGGTCGCGGCCGCGGATCCGGTACTCCCATCGGGTGGTCACCGCCTTTGACCGGGCCAGGCGCATGTCTCCCACCACCTGTCTCACCGCCGCGCTAAACCTGGCGCTTTCCACACTGGTCATCATGACCGGTAGGCCGGCCCCCACCAGGATAACAGCCAAGGCCACTGCCCCTACCATCTCAATGGCCGTGAACCCCTGGCTTCCCACGTGGCGGGTCCGTTTTCCTATCGGTCTTTTATTCTCAAGCCCTGTTCGCATCGGTTACGTCCGACGGATGACTTGCCGTTAGGCCTGGGACCATCGGCCTTTCAAGGTGAGGATCCCCCGTGGCGTCCCGGGGGGAACGGTGGTGTTAAACAGCGTGTCATAGCCCCAGACGCGGTTGGGCGGGTTGTAGTAGTTGGTCCCCGAGTTTCCGCAGCAGCGCCAATCCCCGGTGGCCTGGTCGCTATGCCACAGGGCGATGATGGAGCCGTTGTAGGTGAAGGTGTCGCCGCTCCAGTTCTCGAGGAAGCGGATGAGGTTCTCTAACTGGCCGTTGCCCTGTCCCACCGCCGACTCGCTGTCGGGCCCGAGGGCGAAGGCCGCATTCACCGTCGTGTTCGTGGCCGGCCGGTTCGAGGTCACTTGATTGCCCTTCGTATCCGAGTTATTCGGCCCCCAGTTGTTGGAGAGGACGGTGATGGCGTCGCCTAACACGGCCGCCGGGACCTTGTTCACCGTGTTGTAATTCCCCTGGATGTAGATCGGATTCTCGGAGACGACGGTGAACCCCTGGCTCGGGAGCTGGGTGCCGTTTACCAGGCGGACCCCCTTATCCACGCCATCCCGGGACACGTAGAGGATCCCGTTCGCCGGCGCCTTGCCGCAGGTCTGCAAGGTCCCGACGTTGACCTCGGTGACGGTCATGGTGGCCTCTTCACGCTTGTCGTAGAAGCTCTGGGTGGTGACGTTACAGCCCGAGATGTCGACGGGGTTATCGTTCTTATCCTTGGCCGTCGTGACCCCGGCCGTGTCCGTTGAGATCTTGAGGTCTGCCTGGTAATAGAGTTTGGCAGCTTGCATCGCGGCGGAGTCCGCGGCTATCCCCTTCTCGATCATCTGATGGGAAACGACATCCGGGTTGGCCGGATCGTAAAAGAGATCCGGAATCGGCGGGATGATCTCCTGGACCCCCATGGTGCTGTCCCGGAGGAGGCCGCCGAAGGTGCTCACCGCCGCATTCATCCATTGGAGAGGCGTCCACGGGTTATTGAAGTTTTGGTCGTACTCGTGATCGAAGTTGAGGGCCTGATACGCCCCGGCGGCATCCTTCATCTGGGGGTTGCTCCCCCGCGTCGTCGGATCGCGCTTGAGGTAACGATAGACGTCGCCGACCGTAGTCACGTACGAGTCGAACTGGGTGCTACTGTTGATGACATAAATGTTGCTGTTCGAATGGACCCGGCCGTTAAAGGTCATGGGCGGGCCGGGCGCGATCTCCAGGTCCACCCCTCGCCCGTAGAGGACGCCGAACTGGAAGAGGGGGACCTCCATGTACTGGAAAACCTGGGTGAGCCGGGACCGGCTTCCCCGGGGCCCCCGCACCTCGGCGGTGATCTCGTAGTCGGTCGTCTGGGCGACGAGTCCCGCGTACGCGCCACTGCTGATCGTCGTGGCGTACGGCGTGGGCCTGATGCGCTGCACCTGGAAAGTGTTGAAGGTGTAGTTCGGATCGGTCAGCGCAGGGGCGGCGAGGGCGGCAAGCTGCCAGTCGGCGGGGTTCGGAGCCCCGGCTAAGAGATTCCGGAGACTCACGATCCCCGACTCGAGCCCGGCCTCGGCCCCGTAGAAGGTCTGGGTCTGATTTCTATAGTTGCCGGCAATGGCATCCTCGGTCTGGGCCGTTGCAAGGAACGCTATCCCCTGGACCAACAAAACAGCCATGATCAGGAGAGTGGCCACCAGGACCACCCCTCTTTGCTCGTTCACTGTGTGTGTAATCCGCCGTGTCATCTCTGGACTCCTTCGTCTGAGCCTCAATCCGTTAGACTCGGACCCTCGGAGGTTGTTTATGCCTGAGAGAAAGCAGGGGGTGTGCCAAGGACCTCCGTGTAATTAAGTGATTGATTTATATGGGGAAACAGGCCTATCGCGTTGATGGCGGCGGGAGAGAGAAAGGGAAAAAACGAGCCACAATGTCAGGGGGTCAATTGAGGCTGGACTTTTTGTCAGGGAGGACGTTGTTCAGGCCGTAGGCTTTGATCTTGCGATACAGGGTCCGTTGAGAAATCCCCAGGAGACGGGAGGCGGCGGCCTTGTTCCCATTGACCTCTCGCATGGTGGCCAGCAGGGCCTGGCGCTCGATCACCTCCATGGAGGTCCCGACCGCAAAGGTCAGAGAGCGTTCTGAGGTGAGCTGCCGGAGGTTGCCGGGGAGGTGCTCTGGCCGGATCGCCTCGCCCCGGACCAATACCACCGCCCGCTCGATACAGTTTTCGAGTTCCCGGACATTGCCCGGCCAGTCGTAGTCCATGAGCAGCGCGAGCGCCTCCGGCGCGATCTCCCGGACGTCCCGCTTGAGCCGCTTGCGGTACATCTCGAGGAAGTGCTCGGCCAGGAGGAGGATGTCCTCCCGGCGCTCCTTCAGCTCGGGCAGGTGGACGCCGATGACGTTCAAGCGGTAATACAGGTCCGGCCGAAATCGCCCCGCCGCCATCGCCTGGGTCAGGTCCTGGTTGGTTGCGGCGACGATCCGGACATCGACATTGATCGACTGCTCCCCCCCCACCGGCTTGACTTCCCCCTCCTGGATCGCGCGCAGGAGCTTGACCTGCATGCCGGGGCTGGTTTCACTGATCTCGTCGAGGAAGAGGGTCCCTCCATCCGCCTCCTTGAAGAGTCCCCGCTTGGTGGCGATGGCGCCGGTGAAGGAGCCGCGGAGGTGCCCGAACAGCTCGCTCTCGAGCAGGGTTTCGGTCAGCCCCCCGCAGTTGACGGCTAGGAAGGGGCGGTCCTTCCGGGGGCTGTGGAAGTGAAGCGCCCTGGCGATCAGCTCTTTGCCGGTCCCGGTCTTGCCCTGGATGAGGACCGTGGCCTCGCTCCCCTCGAGATCCGCGATGAGCCGGTAGATCTCCTGCATGCGGGGGCTCTTGCCCAGGATATTGTCGAACCGGTGCCGCTCCTCGAGCTGGCGCCGCAGGTAGAGGTTCTCTTGCCGCAGGTGCTGCTCCTCGATCGCCTGCTTGACCAGGTGCATGACCCGCTCGGTGGTCACCGGCTTGGTGAGGTACGCATAGGCCCCTATCTTGATGGCTTCGACGGCCGAGTCGATCGAGCCGTGGGCGGTGGTGATGATCACAGGCAGGCCAGGAAGGCTGGCCCGCACCGCCTTCAGGAACGCCAGGCCGTCCATACCCGGCATCACGAGATCGCTCATGACGAGATCGACGGGCACGGCCTGGAGGATGCCCAGGGCTTCCTTGCCGCCGGTCGCGGTGAGCACCTGATAGCCGTGGCTCCCCAGGATCGTTTGGAGCAGCTCCCGAGCGACGGCATCATCGTCCACCGCCAGGATCTTGATCTTCTTTGGATCGACCTTCACCCTTGGCTCCTGGGCCATGCTCCCATGTCCCCGGCCGATCTCGAGCGCCCCGGGTGGGCGGCTTGGATCGGTCGGAGCAGGCATGGGAAGCCCGGCGTCTTCCGGTAGCAAGGATCGGGCCAAAGTGGAGCTCCGCAGCAGCGCGCGAATCGCTTATTCGGCCGACGGTTAGATTCTGTCCGGCGGAGGGGCTTGGGAGGCTCGGGCTACCGCTTCAGGAGGCGGGCAAGATTCCCGCCGAGGATCTGGGCAACCTGGGATGAGGGGATCTTGAGCGCCTGGAGGACCGTGATCTGCGCATCGAAGATGTCCTTGCGCCAGCCTCGGGGGAAAAAGCTGGAATCCGTTCCAAAGAGGATCCGGTCCGGCCCGAGAATGTCGAGGGCCTTCGCGAAGAGGGTGGACAGGTCGAGAGGGTAGGGCGACAAGCGCACCCAGTCGTTCGAGCTCGACGTATCCGCGTAGATGTTCGCGCACTGGTCGGCGACGAGCAAAAGCTCCCGGAAGTAACCGCACCCGAAGTGGGGAATGACAAAGGGGAGGTCGGGGAAGGCCTTGGCGACGCCATGGAGGTCCACCGGGTTGGCGAAGCGCATGTCGAACCGGCTGGGAAGACCGAGCTTGTCCCGGACGCCAACCTTCAGGTGGCCGCAGTGGACAAAGACGATGCCGCCATGCGCGGCGACGATCTCGTAGATGGGGAGGAGCCGCGCCTCCCAGAGATGAAAGCGGTGCATGGCCGGAAAGAGGCAGGCGCCTTTGACGCCCAGCTCGGCGAACGCCCGCTTGGTTCGGGCGGGCGCTTCATCCGTTGTAGGGTTCAGCATGAAGTAGGGGATGATCCGTTCGGGGTAGGCCCGGGCTGCCGCCGCGACCGAGTCCTCGTCGCCCGGGACGCTGGCGATCAGCACGATACGGCTGATCCCGTGTCGGTCCATCTCGGCCACCCAGCGGTCTGCGAGGCGGACTGGATCGGTCTGGGGAAACTCCCAGGGGAGGCGTTTTCGCAGCGTCGGGTAGACATCGGACTCCGACGGGGATTCGGGGAGCTCTTTGGCCAAGGTGGCGAAGAACCGGTGGGAGAAGAAATGGGCGTGCGCGTCGATCACCGGAATCTGGCCGAACGGAGTCTGCATCGTCTCCCTCCGACGATGTGGGCGCTCCCACGAAGGCGTCTGGATTATATCGGTCGCCCTTGCCCTTTGCAACGAAGTCTGTCCGGCCGAGGAGGACTCGGGGAACGGAACTATGAAAAGCACGCACGTTCGGCCCCTCCCTCTCAGCCTCCCGCGGCGACTTCCGTGGCCAACGGGTCCTGTCGTCGGCCACCCCAGCCGTCCTCGGAGACTTCACGCACCATTATTCCATCAGGCAGGAAACAGCGGTGGCGAAATTCTCCTCCGGGCGGCTGGGCGCCCGGCCTCCGCCACCCGTTGGCCGAAGTCCGATCGTCCGCCGTCCTGCAGATTCGGCGTTCCTCGCGAACTCGTCTCTCCCTTGGCTTCCCCCTGAGCGGTACGTGTAGGCCCCGAGCGACATTGCCGGAAGCGGCGGGGCCCCTCGGCGGGCGGCGGCCTGGGAAGCCGAGGCGCGATCCGTGCGGTGCTTGCTTGCACGGATCGTGAACACGGAGGGACCCAGGCCGTAAGCCGGCGATCAGGGTCGCCGCGAGAGGCCTGGAGCGAGAGGCCAAACGTGCCGCGTCGCTCATCTCTCGGCAATGTCGCTCGGAGCCTGCAGGTGCTGTGCTGTTGTCCTCCTTCTGTCTCTCGGTTATGATGAACGGCGATGAAAGAGACCGACATTGACGCGATTGTGCGCGCCCTGAAACGGACAGTGCGGCAGTGGAACCCTACCGCTGTGGGACAGGTAGCCGCAGAATCCCGCGACCCCTTCCGCATCCTAATCTCGTGCCTCCTGAGCCTTCGGACCAAGGACGCGGTGACCGGCGGTGCCTCGGCCCGTCTCTTCCGACGCGCCGACACGCCGGCCACGATCCTCGCCCTTCGCGAAGCCACAATCGCCAGGCTGATCTATCCGGTCGGCTTCTACCGCACCAAGGCCAAAGTGATCCGCGGGGTCTGCCGGACCCTCATCGCAGAATACAGTGGCCGGGTGCCCGATGACCTTGATGAGCTCTTGAAGTTCAAAGGGGTCGGGCGGAAGACGGCCAATCTGGTGGTCTCGATCGGCTACGGCAAGCCGGGGATCTGCGTGGACACCCATGTCCATCGGATCTCGAACCGCTGGGGATATGTGAAAACCCGCACGCCCGAAGAGACGGAGCAGGCGCTGCGACGGAAGCTCCCCCGGCGACACTGGATCGTCTTCAACGATCTCCTGGTCAGCTTCGGCCAGAACATCTGCAAGCCGATCTCGCCCTTCTGTAGCCGCTGCCCCGTCGAGCGGTACTGCGCCAAGGTGGGGGTCACGAAGCACCGATGACCGATAGAGAGTGACGAGGACTGAGGGCCGAGATGTGACGATGAGGAGGTATATGCGGCGAGGAGCGATCATACTCGCTCTGCTCGTGCCGCTACTGGCGGCGGCAACGAGGGGCGAGGAGGTCATTACGGCGGACGCTCTGCTCGGTCAGGTCCGGATCGTGGCGTCGCCGGCAATGGCCGGCCGCGGGGTCGGAACGCCTGGAATCGAGAAGGCAGCGGAGCATATTTCCAGAGAGTTTCAACAGGCGGGGCTGAAACCCGGTGGAACGCAAGGATACCGGCAGACCTTCGAGGTGATCACCGGCGTCCGGGTGGGGCCCGAAACCCGAATGCGTGTGTTCCCGGAGGGACCTGACCCGGAGAAATCGGAGACCCTCGCCAGGACCCTGTTTACCCCCTTTGGCTTCTCCGAAGATGGTGCCGTTGAAGGGGAGGTCGTCTTTGCGGGATACGGCATCACGGCGCCGGAACTGAACTACGATGACTACGCTGGCATCGATATAACGGACAAGATCGTCCTCGTCATAACCCATGAGCCACGGGAGAAGGATGAGAAGAGCCCCTTCCGACATCCCGACGCCTATCGGTATACCGAGGTGCGTTACAAGGCCATCAATGCCAGGGAACACGGGGCCAGGGCCATCATCGTTGTGGAAGACCCGTTAGGTCATACGGATCAGCCGGAAGAGCTGTTCGGTATCCGAGGCGTAGCGGGGGGGAGCCGGGCCGGGATTATCGCGGTGAATGCCAAACGGTCTGTGGCTGAGACCCTGCTCAAGCGAACCGGCAAGACCTTGGTCCAGTTACAGCAAACCATTGATCGAGCTTTGACCCCTCAAAGCTTCGTGATCCCACGCTCCCGGGTGGCGATCCAGGTCAGGCTCATTGAAGAGCGAGGGACCGCCGCCAATATCATCGGCATCCTCCCAGGAAGTGATCCGGTCCTGCGAGAGACCACCCTTGTCGTGGGCGCGCACTACGACCACCTGGGTCTCGGAGGAGAATACTCTCTGGCACCCTCGCAGTACGGCGAGATTCACCCCGGCGCCGACGACAATGCCTCGGGGACGGCGGCCCTCATCCTCCTCGCCAGGGCCTTCGCGAAATCCGGCGGAGCCAAGCGGACCCTGATCTTTGCCGCCTTCTCCGCCGAGGAGATGGGGATCGTGGGCTCCTCCCATTACACCAAGCATCCCCGGATCCCACTGGAGAAGACTGTGGCCATGGTCAACCTCGATATGATCGGCCGCCTCAAGGACCGGACCCTCTATGTTTTCGGGGTCAAGACGGGGAAGGAGTTCGCCGACCTGCTGGAAAAGGTGAATCGCGACCGTAACCTGATCCTGAAGTTCGGTGGAGGCGGGTATGGTCCTTCGGATCATACCAGTTTCTATACGCGAAAGATTCCGGTCCTCTTCTTCTTCACCGGGCCTCACGGCGACTATCACAGGCCTTCAGACACGGCGGACAAGATCGATGCAGACGGGCTCGCCGAGGTCAGCCGCTTCGTGTATCGGATCATCGAGCACCTGGCCAATCGCGCCGACCCGGTCACGTATGTGCGGGTGGAAGAGCCTCCAGGGGGAGGAGGGAGTGGGGGATACGGGGCCTACTTTGGGTCGATCCCCGACTTCGGCTCGCCGGACGAGGAGGGCGTCCGGCTGACCGGGATCCGTCCGGGAAGCCCGGCGGAGAAGGCGGGTCTTCGAGAAGGGGATGTCATCGTAAGAATGGCTGGGGTGCGCATCAAGAATCTCCACGACCTCGTCTATGTCCTGCGCTCCAAGCGGGCCGGCGACACCGCGGAGGTCGTCTTCCTGCGGAGCGGCCACGAGTTCAATGCGACCGCCACCCTCGAACAGCGCCGCTAACCGTGCTTGACGTGATGCCCGGTCCGTTCTGCGCATCCTGTCTTCCGTTTGGGGACGACGATCCGAAAGTTGCACAAACATCGACACGACGCGATAGTTACACGGCGGCTCTGGTGTCACTTGCCCTCGCCGTATGTGCTCCGTGAACGGCTTAACGCTCACGCTTCGTAAAAGCCTTCGGGTTCCGGGAGGCTGGCGAGGCGGAAGGCCCGTTGGCGGGCGAGGCATTGGGCACAGGCCCCGCAGTGCCGTTCCCCTCCCAGGAGGCAGCTATAGGTCTTCGAGAAATCGACGCCGAGATCCGTCCCGAGCAGCACGACTTCGTGTTTTCGGAGGGTGATGAGCGGTGTCGCGATCTCAAACCTCTTGTCGAGGGTCACCGCCATCGCCCGGAACGATTCGATGAATCCCTGCGTGGAGGCGGGGTGATCTTCGGTATCGTCACGGTTGATTGAGAGGCAGATGCGCGTGCAGAGGCGCTCGTGCGCGTACGAGAGCGCGATCGCCAGGATCACGAGGTTTCGGTGGGGAAAGGGCACATCGCGGTCTTTTCTCGCCCGTTGCCTAAAACCCTCGCCCAGCGAGGACGCATCGAGTGTCTCCAGAGTCAGGCCCCGGGCCTTCGCTTGCGCCTCGCAACTCAAGCGCTCCATCCGCGCGCCGCGCTGGCCATAATCGATGTGCACCGGGACAACGGTGAAGCCCTCCTTGACCTCCCGGGCCAGCAGCGTGGAGCTGTCGACACCCCCGCTGAAGAGGACAAGACTTCGCTCTGCCGTCATGCCCTGCTGTCCCAGGTAACGTCCGGCGTTCCCCGCCGCGTATTTTCGTAGCGAGCCATCACGAAAAGCGCATCCGAGAGTCGGTTGAGGTACTTGATGGCGAAGGGGCCCACGGCCTCCTTTCGACTCAGGGCGATCACCAGTCGCTCTGCGCGGCGGCACACGGTGCGCGCGACATGCAGGTGGGCGGCGCCCGGTGAGCCGCCCGGCAGGACGAAGTTTTCCAGAGGGCTGAGTTCCGCCGACAGGCGATCCATCGACTGCTCCAGCGCATCGACGTGGCGCTGCTCGATCTGCGGCACCTTGAAGCGTGCTTTGTCCTCTTCCGGAATGCACAGGTCGGAGCCCAGGTGGAACAAGTCGTTTTGGATCCGCGCCAGCTCGCCTTGGAGAATCGGATCGAGACCGGTGGCCACCGCGGCGCCGATATGGGAGTTCAACTCATCGACCGTTCCGTAGGCCTCGATGCGCGGCGAGTCCTTCGGGACCCGCCTCCGGGTGCCCAGGCCGGTCGTGCCGTCGTCCCCGGTGCGGGTATAGACCTTTGTAATTCGTGGCATCACCGCATCTCCTTCTCACGCGCGTCTTTTGGTCTCGGGGGCTACCGCGGCTTTATTCTAGCAGTAAAGACAATCCTGCCCCTCAGTTTTTCCGATCCCGCCCTGGCGCTAGAGATCATCCTTTCTCTGGTGGAGGTTTTCGAGGGGCGTGTGAGGCACAGAGGAAGGCCGGTTGTAAGGAAGAAGACCGTGTGGCTCGTACCCGCCTTTAGATTTCTAAGTCCGCTCCTCGCGTCCACACCCGGCCATTGCCGAAAAAGAATCGCAGGAGCTTGCCGATGCGGCCCTCTTCCCCCTCTTCGAGCTCAAAGATCGCCGTCCCAAGGTAGTGGTGGTCGTCGCCCTGATCACGGGCTTCTCGGGAGTCGTAGAACACGACCATGGCGATCTGATCCTTGGACGAGCAGACCACTCGCCTTTCATGGCACGTGACGACCATCGTGGTGTACAGGCCTCCAAACTGATGGAGGTATTCACCGACGATCGGGGGAATTCCGAGGTGAGCCGGGGCTTTGTCGTGGCCAGCATATGCGGGAGAAGCCAGAAAGATCGTGAATGCGAACAGCAATATCTTTTTCACCGTGTCTCCATCCTCTATGTCGGGCTTCGCGTCTTCATTGGGTGCCCAAACTTCGTTATTGCAAATTCGATACCATAGGCTTCAAGCTAAGCAATTTCCTATAGTTCCCAAATTTTTGCACGGCACCGCATACCCGTGCCCGTCCGGATTTCAGTCGTATCGTGCCGTGTACAAGCGTGGTCGGCCTGATTCGGCCAGCTCGGTCTGGAGGGGGTAGCCGCTCGTCGGGAGCAAGAGAACACTCTGTCCTTGGCCTACTCGTCGCTATTTGATTCTCCAGGCCAGCTTTGATAGACAGGAGGAGTGGATCTGGCGATGGTGCAGCGGCGGCTCGTCTCTGGCGCTTTGGGCGCTACGCAACCCTTCCGGCTGCCCATGGTGCTGCGACTCATCCTCAGCCTGCCGATCCTCCGCAACCTCCCCGGACGCCTTATCGGCCTCGGTGTCTGGCGCGTGCACGTAGAGACTGGCCCTTCCCCCTCAAGACCCTAGATTGGACATCCCACATTTAGTGCTTGACAAGAAATGTGGCTCCATTTATGTTTAACCATATGGTTAAATATACTAGCCATCTCGACGCCACGTTCTCAGCCCTCGCCGATCCGACTCGTCGGGCGATCGTCGCGCGCCTAAGTCGGGGGGAGTGCTCGGTCACCAACCTGGCGCAGCCGTTCGACGTGTCCCTGCCCGCCATTTCCAAGCACCTGCGAGTCCTAGAGAAGGCGGGTCTTCTTGCCCGCCGAAGGGAGGGCCGGGTGCACCGGTGCCGCCTGGTGACCCGCCCACTGAAGAACGCCGAAGAGTGGATCGCCCGCTACCGGCAATTCTGGGAACAGCGCCTGGACGCCCTTGCGGAATACCTGGAGGAATCGCGAAAAAAGAAGGAGGGACGGTGATGCCGAGTGCAAGAGCAAAACAGGAGACGACCTTGCGTCTTACCCGAACCCTCAAGGCCGCCCGGGAGAAGGTCTTTCGCGCCTGGACGGACCCGGCAGCGCTCAAGAAGTGGTTTGCCCCCGGGGACGACTATGCCACGCCGATCGCCGAGGTGGACCTGCGCGTCGGTGGCCGATACCGCATCCAGATCCGGTCTCCTCAGGGGAAGCTTCATACGGTTGTGGGCGCGTACCGGGAGGTCAAACCACCGGAAAAGCTCGTCTTCACGTGGTCCTGGCAGGAAGGGGGCATGGATGTCGGCGAGACGTTGGTGACGGTCGAATTCCGCGATCGGGGGAATAGCACCGAGCTGATTCTGACGCATGAGTTGTTCCCGACCGCCGAAACGCGGGACGAGCACACCAAGGGTTGGACCGGATGTCTCGACCGACTCCCCACAGCCCTGTAATGGCGGAGGCGAAACAGGGAACGTTCAAAGGAGAAGGAGGAGATCCCAATGACGCGGATGACGGATCCGATTCTCGCAGAACTTGATCAGGAAGCGGCGACCACCCGGCGAGTGTTGGAGCGGGTCCCGGGGGATAAACTGGGATGGAGGCCTCACCCGAAGTCCATGTCGCTCGGGCAGCTGGCGCTGCACGTGGCGACCACGCCAGGGCAGGTCGCTGCTTTACTCTCCCAGGGCGAGCTGGAATTGCCGGAGTTCGGCAATGCGCCGGCGGCCACCACGAGTGCCGAGCTTCTCCCCGCGCTCGAAGAGAGCGTCGGTCGCGCCAGGGCGTTCCTCAACAGCCAGACCGACGACAGCGTCATGTCCACCTGGAAGCTGATGAAAAACGGGAAGCTCCTGTTCGCCGTACCCCGAATTGGCGCTGTCCGTTCCATCATGCTGAACCACTGGTACCATCATCGGGGCCAGCTCTCGGTCTATCTCCGGCTGCTGAACATCCCGGTCCCCTCGATCTACGGGCCGAGCGCGGACGAGAACCCCTTCGTGTAGGCGCCGGGCGACCCCCCTCAGGCTCAGGGTGACCGGTTCTTGATCTGAGGCTCTGTCCCGCGACCCGCGATATCGAAGTCCCTGGCTTCCTTCTGTTCCTCTTCTTCTATCAATGCCTTACTGACCCCTCTTGAGGCCCGAGGCGCAGTCGAAAATTCTTTGCTCGGCGAACCGCTAGCTCTGCTGTTGGGATTCGCCTACGCCTTTAATGCGTCGATTGTGCCCACCAACTCCGTGCAGTCGATGACCGCCCGATCCGTCCGCCTGCACGCGCAGTCGATACAACATTGCAGCTCTCGCACATTTCCCGGCCAGTCATGCTTCAGGAGGACGCGGTGGGCCGGAAGCGTTATGCCCCGAATATCCCGGCAATACTGCACGTTGAAGCAGTGGATGAAGTGTGCAACGAGCCAGGGGATGTCCGCCTTCCGCTTGCGGAGGGGGGGCACAGTGATGCTGATGCCAGGCAGGCGACGGAAGAGGTCCGCACGGAATTGTCCTTGCGGCATCGGGGAGAGCAACTCCCTAGTCGTCGTTGCAATCACACGGACCCCGGTATGAGAGGCTGCCTGGTGCTTGATAGCGTGAAGGAGCGCGGTCTGCGAGAGCGCCGAGAGCGCGGCTACTTGCTTCAGAACCACCGTCCCACCGCGGGCGACCTGAGAGGCGCCGTCAAAGAGGTCAACTATCTTGTCCCCGTTCCGGGAATCTGCGGGTAGTGTCGCGCAGTGTATCAGGACGAGAGGACGGCCCGCCCGGTGCGGGTCTCGGGCATGAATGGCCTGAGCGATCAGGGTCTTTCCTGTCCCCCCCTCCCCGAATACGCAGACAGTTCCTCCTGATGTCGCGAGTGCGCTCACTGAGTGATCAATCTGCCGGATGGCGTTCGACTGGCCCACGATCAGTTTCATGGATTCCTCTCCATAGAAGGGATGTCCTCCGCGGGATGAGATACCTCGGTTTACTCAACCCTCGCCTGCTTGGATTCGAGAGACGGTGGGGTTTCGCCAACGAAATGGACCGCCTCCTTTCCCTTCACGACGTCCGGAGTGATCACCCAGGTCCCTCGACAAGAGGCGCTGGCCACCTTGTCGGCCGTTTCGGGCCCGGCCGCGAGGAGGGTGAAGCCGCTGCCGATTCCTCCCAGGATGCAGAAAGCCGCCTTGAAGGGGAAGTAAACCGCGGACCCGACCACGCTGCCGACCCCGGTGCCGATTTGAGTCACGGTGCTCTCTTCGGCCTCTGGCTCTGCCCAACTCGGGGTGGTAAGGGCGAGTAAGCCCAATGTGACCATCACTGCAAGAGCCTGTCTCATTTGCCTGCTCCTTGTCATTTGAAAGCTAGCCCTGTTCATCTTGCGCTGCCTGCGGCCGTACCGTCACTTGGACCCGCAGCCGATTACTCGCCTGGCCCTGTCGGTCCACGACAAAGACTTCATAGACCCGGATACCGCCAACGGCCCCCTGACGGACCTCTGGCTCCGCCACACTGCCGTCAAATCTGCGCATGGGGAGGGGGCCAGGAGCTGGGCGCATGGTGACCTTGATAGTCTCCTCCGCCGTCCCCTCCCGGAGGCCCAGGTAGCGGCCGCGACTGATGACGGCAGGGCCAAGCCCCGTGGCAAGGGTGAAGTCCTTGATCTCCGCGGTGACCCCGAGATAGACGTCAATGATATCGCCCTCCATGTCTCGAAAATCAAAACGCAAAGCCACCTGCGCCCCGTTTTCCGCATGGGTCGGCTCGATGCGGAGATTGCTGATCCGAGGTACGCCCGGACCGGGGATAGAGGACTCAAAGCTTGTCGCAGCGCAGCCACTGGTCAATGCGAGAACAATCGCACATCCCCCAATGGCCAGTGCCCTTTCCTGTTTTCTCATATTCACCCCCCACCCTCTACGACGGAGCCCAAGATCAACGAAAACCGAGAGTCGGAAAGCTCCCCGGGAGGGGGCCGGATGAGGCCCCCTCCCGGAAGCCGAGGGACTGTTGTCACTACTTGAACTTCGTCAGTCCCTCCTGTATCGCCTTGATCCCTTCCTCCTGCTTGCCCTCCCGGTGGAGCCTCATGCCCTCCTCGCAGAGCTCCTTGGCCTCCTCATTCTTGGGATCCTTCTTCAACCGATCCTGACACTGCTGGTAGAGCTTCGGGGCCTGCGGGTTCTGCAGGGGCCGCTGCTGCTGAGCCCAGCTTGCAGGAACTGCCAGGAAATACAGGCCCAAGACCAGCAGGAGTGACAGTGCAACCTTCTTCATTGTGACCTCCTTGGATAAACATCGGTGACGGTTTACCTGCTTTCATCCTTGAGTTCGATAACCTGCCTCCGCGTCCTCACCTCCTTTCTCCGGCTCTTCCATCCCCCGAGCCCCGGCGTTTTCGGTTGGTATTCCGCGGTTCTGTCGGAAGGATAGGGAACCGAGCAAGGAACCACAATCGGGGTGAAACCTGATATCGCTGAGGGAAAAACCTGAAAGGAGGGGAGGGTGGAGGCCGAGAAGTGAATGGTGATGGGTATTGTGGCGCGTGTTTCTCTCACCGCAATATGATGATGGCGTTGGCCGTGAGAGCTGCTGCCAAAGCTGCCGCCAAGGTTGCCAGAATGAGTATGCAGAGGACTACGCCTATGACTGTGGGGACGAGAATGGCAGCCATGATGCATTCCTCGATTATCTTCAAAACCTTCATCAGTCCGACTCCGTGTGGCAAAAGGGATATCGCGACTCTGTTGAAGAGAATCGGCAGTGAGACGAGATGAGACAATCGGGTGAGCACCGGATATTTGGCGAGGGAAAATCCCGAAGGGAGGGGAAGGACACCCCCGAGGGGGCCTCCAGAATTTCAGGGCTGGATCAGCCCGCGGCGGATGGCGTAGCGCACCAGGCCGGCCGTCTGACGGATGTCGAGCTTCTCCATGAGCCGGGTGCGGTGGGATTCGATCGTCTTGACGCTCAACCCCAGCAGCCCAGCAATGTCCTTCGTCGTCTTCCCCTCGGCGATGAGCTGGAGGACTTCCCGCTCCCGCGGGGTCAGGGGATCGGCGGGGAGGTCGGTCTTGGCCAGATAAGCTTGCACGACGGCCTCGGAGATCCCGGGGCTCAGGTAGCGGCCCCCGCGCATGACCTCCTGGATGGCCTGAACGAGTTCGGCGATCGCCTGACTCTTCAACACGTAACCACGGACACCGGCCTGGAGGGCCGCGAGGACGTACTGGTCCGCCGTGTGCACGGTTACCACGATCGTTTTCGTGCGGCGGGACGCCCGGGTGATCTCACGGGCGGCGTCGAGGCCATTCAGGAGGGGCATGGCAAGATCGAGGACGGCCACATCGGGCTCGAGTTCCTGGGCAAGTTGAGTGGCTTCGCGGCCGTCTGCAGCCTCACCGATGACGGTGAACCCGTGCTGTTCCAAAAGGGTTCTCAGTCCCTGGCGGATCAGCGGGTGATCATCCGCAATGAGGACTTGGCCCGACATTGTCGCTCCCTACGGTGAAGGCCACGTGGTGGCGCTGAACAGGGCTCAGCGTTCACGCTAATGTAGCCTGCTTGCCCGGGCCGCCTTCCAAGACCTGCCGGATCGTGGTCAGGAGCTCCGGCACCCGAGTTCCTTTCGCCAGGAAGGCGTCGGCGCCGCTCTGAGCCGCCGCTTGACGGTAGGCGTCCTCGTGATATCGGGTAATGATGATAACCTTTGTTTCGGGCCGCTCGGCCTTGATCCTTCGGGTGGCCTCCAGCCCGTCGACCCGGGGCATCGCAAGGTCCATGAGGATGAGATCGGGCGACAGCGTCCGAGCAAGCTCGAGGGCCTCCGAGCCGTCCCCCGCCTCGCCTACCACCCTGAACCCCCGATCCTTTTCGAGAATTCGCATGAGGCTGTTGCGAACTCCTTCATTGTCGTCGACGATCAGGATTGTCGTGGGCATATAGCAGTCGACTCTCATGCTGGTAGTCCAGATCGTCTCACAGATCAAACGCCTCTTGCTGATATTAAGCCAATCGGATGGGCCTTGGGGAATCGGGTAAAACCCGGATTCGGATGGGGGAAATCCCGCAAAAGCCACGCGGGACACCGTGGTTCCACGGTGGCAGCGCGGTCCCGCATGCGGCTGTCAGCCTAGGATGGTTACGAGTGATCCGGGTCCGCCACGACATCCTCGTCCTGCAAGGGGATCGTCAGCCGTAGTTCTGTTCCCTGGCCGGGGGCAGAAGTGATTGTGGCTCTGCCGCCCACCTCGGCCACCCGCTCTTGGATGCTAAGCAGGCCGATGCCCCGCCTGCCCCACTTGGCGAGGGCGGCCCGCACCTCAAAGCCGATCCCGTCATCGCGGACGGTGCAACGGATTTGCTGGGGCTGTCGCTCGAGCTCGATCCACACCCGGCTGGCCCTCGCATGCTTCGCCACGTTCGTGAGCCCTTCCTGGACGCCTCGGTAAATGACCGTCTCGATCTCTCGCGAGGGACGCGGCCCGAGGGAGCCCTCCACTGTGATGTGAAGCCCTGTCCGGGTTGCCACTCCCTGGCCGAGAGAGTCCAGAGCGGGTTTGAGTCCCAGGTCGTCCAGGATCGGGGAGCGGAGTTCGTGGGAGAGGCGCCGGAGGTGCTCCTCGGCCTGGTGGAGCTGGCCGCGAACCGCTTCGAGGTGCTCCTGTGCTTGCAGGGGGAGCGCCTCGGCCAGCTCCTCCAGCTTGAAGTGGATCGCGGCGAGGAGTTGCCCCGCGATATCGTGGAGGTCGCGGGCGATCCGTCTCGCCTCCACCTCCCGGGTCTGCTGCACTGCGGCCGCGAGCGCGCGGAGCTGGTCCCGATGGGAGACCAGATCTTCGTATAGCTTGGCGTTCTCGATGGCAACCCCGATGATGCTGCCGATGGCCCGGAGCGTATGCAGCTCGAGCGGGGAGAACGGCACATCGCTGCGCCGGGCGATGAGGGCCACACCCAGAGGCTCGGCCTTCGAAAGGAGGGGAACGCAGGCGACGATGCGGAAGCCTTCCCCATCCAGGCCGGCCCGAATGGCCGGATGCTTGATGGCCTCGACCGGCCATATACTCACCTTCTTCGAGGTAATCGACTCGTCAATGATCAGTGACTCGTTGGGCTTGATGGTTGCCGCATAGATCGGTGAGAATTCCTCATGAGGGCCGGCAGTCAGGATCCCGCTCGACAGGTCACGGAGGTACAGCCCTGCAATCCGCACCCCGAATGCGAGCCGGATTTCGGCAGCCGCGGTCTGGATGACCTCCTCTACTTTATGGGCGCGGCCCACGGCAACGGCAAGGTCGTGGAGGACCTGTCCATGGGCATCCGTAGGAGGGGGGCTGTGTTGTTCGCTCATGATCGGTCCGCAGAACACTCTGGTGTTCAGGATCCACTCCCGGGCATTCGCTCGGCAGGTTCAAGCGGATGGTGCCTGGGGGGAGTACGCCCGTGAAGGGGATTGCCCGAGATACGCCCTAATTGTTCATTGTGTTGATGTTATCGGGTTGTTGTGGATGGCTCCTTCCAAACCGCGCAGAGGCTATTATGCTTGGTCGGACTGATGCGTTTGAAGTTTTCAAAGGGGCAACCTCCATGCCAACATCGGACGGGATCCGTGCCTTTGGGAGCAGTCGCTTAATGTTCAAGGTCTTGTGCTTGTACCCCTTAACCCCTGTATCAGGGTTGAACGGCCCTTGGAGGTCGAGCGAGGAGGTAAGATTTACACACTCGCAAGAGAGCTCACCCCCCCGGGGGGGCTCATTGGGGCCGAGGTGGTGGATGGGCAGTGGCGGCCGGCGATTAGAGGCGCAGGCGCATGCCGTCGTATGCGACCTCGTCTTCGAAGTCCTGGAGCCGGGCCAGGGCATCAGCGTGGAGGTGGGTGAGGAGCAGGCGTTTGCACTTGAGTGCCGATCGGTGCGCCCGGATATCCTCGTAGCTCATGTGAAAGCGGATTTTTCGATCATAGCGGTAGGACTCGCAGATGAAGAGGTCGCAGCCCTCGGCGAGGTCGATGAGGTTATCCGTCCACTCGGTGTCACCGGAGTACCCAAGAACCTTTCCTCCCGCCTTCACCTTGTACCCGTAAGGGATATCCCGCAGGTGATGGACCACCTCGAGTGGGAAGGCCTCTATCGGGCCGATCCGTGTCCATTTCTTCGGCTCGAGCTCGAGATACTGGACCGTGAATCGCCGTGGCATCATCTCTCGCGTCTCTTTGTACATCAGTCCCCATAGGCCTTCGATGCACTGCTCGGTTCCGGGGGGGCCGGCGATGATCAGGGGCTCGTCACGCTGGGTGAGAAACTGATACTGTAGGAAGAGGAATGGAATGCCCGACATGTGATCCCCGTGCAGGTGGCTAATTAGGATGGCCCCGATGGCCCCCGGATCCAGGTTGAGCCGCTTCAACATGATGAGGGTCGTGGCCCCACAGTCGAGGAGAAAGCCCCAGGAGGGGAGATGTACCAGGAAGGCGGTGTGATTTCGTCCGCCGCTCCCGAACGCATCACCCGATCCGAGGACGATGAGTTCTACCGGTCCCTCGGGCACCCCCCCGCCGCTCTCCCCTTTCTCTTTCTTCTGTGCCGTCATTTCTCCCCCCGTTCCAACACCACGGCCTCTATGCGGTTCCCCTTCAGGGACGGGGACTGATGATCATCCACGTGCCGAGGCCGCGGGCGACGCGCCTCCCGTCGTGATCGAGGACATCGCCTTCCCCGACGACAAGGTGCTTCCCTTGCCGGATCACCCGCCCGTGGGCGGTGAGAGTGCCGCTCGTTGCCGCTTCGAGGAAATTGATCTTGAGTTCGGCGGTGACCAACTGTGCTCCTTCCCCCAGGCTGTTGTAGGCCGCCCAGCCAATCGCCTCATCCATCAGGGTACAAAGCACCCCGCCATGCACCACGCCACTCCGGTTTAACAGGAAGGGCCTCGCCGTGATCCGGGCCTCGGTCTCGCCGCTTTCCCGTCGCACGACCTCCTCTCCGATCAGGTCCCGATAGTGAGGGTGCTTTTGCTTCTTCCGGGCGGCCGCCAGCCTCTCACTCAGGGACAAGAGCTCTTCCCGCGCCTGCTCCCCGAGGGATCGAAACCGCTCCACGAGATCCCTTTCCTCGCTTGTCAGGTCCACCGGCGACTCCTTTCAGATCCGCTGGTTGAATTTTCCCGCGTACCCGGTCAGCTCCACATACCCGTGGCCGGTGACGGGGTTTCCCTCGTACGTCCCCGTCACGTTGACACTCCCCTCCCAGTAGATGACCTGGGTGCTCTTTCGCGTATCGAGCTCCTGGTCGGGAAGGCTCGGCCTCACCGTGAGGGCGAGGCGATGATGCGGAATCCGGATCTCCCAACCCATCGGGTAGGTCGCCTGGCTCCGTGGGCTCCTCCAGGTCTCCGTCGCCCGGAGCTCTACCTGCGAGAGGGTCAGGTGACGCGAGCTGCCGTCAGGCAGGATCAGGGTCCCACTGGAATGGGTGTCGGGCCGCCCCCTCTTCTGGCGCATGAGATAGAACATCAGTTCCACGCGATTGTCGAGCTGAAGCCCAAACCAATCCCATCCCTCGTGCTCCTCATGGAGCTGGCTGCTCCCGAACTCGTGATCCATCCAACTCCATCCCGCAACCCGCTCCGTCCTCCCCTGTACCGTCATCGTCCCGGCGGTCTCAAGCCGGGGGAGGGAATAGTAGTGCGAGGCGTAGCCTGCGCCCTCCCCCTTCTGGCTCACCCCATCCGTGCCGTGGACCACGGGCGGCTTGACCGGGGTCAGGGTCAGGTCCACGACGTACTGTTCGTCCTTGGCCCGGAGGCGATGAACATCTCCTTGTGCCTCAAGACGCCAGTCACCATTCCAGACCTTCAGGGCGGTGGTGCTTGCGCCGGCGGCCTCGAGCGCAGCGCGATTGAGGCGATCCGTGAAGTGGAAGTGCCCTCGGTCGAGATCCGAGACGGCGAAATGGGCCAGAAAGAGGTCTCGCACCGTCCACCGGGACGGATTGGCCGTGTCCCGTCCTTCTTCAGTCCCGACCCGGAAGAAGGTGACCTGGTACCCGTACCGCCTTCCGTCGGTCGTCCGAAGGTGCCCGGTGTAGTACCACCACTCCGTCCTGAAATCCGGATGACTGAAATGATCCCGGGGGAACTCGAATCGGTAGCCGGGAAGGGCCCGGCGATACTCCCGGGCCTCGGCGCTCACACACAGACCGAGCAACAGCAGCAAGGGCCACCAGCGGGCTTTGCCGAAAAGAATCATCCTGGGCCGACTCTAGAGGATGCGGCACCAGGTGTCAAGGCAACGGCCGCGATCCCGTCGTGCAGGCCGATCCGCGTTCTATTGACCGGCAATTGCCTGGGTGTTAGGGTAGGCCGTGCGTGCCACCATCGCCGGGCGGGTAGAGGGCGGGGGAAACTTTTCTGCCGCGGAGTTGTCGAATTCAGTAGAGATGGCCACACGTGCCGTCATCTCCGGGGGTCGGGATCCGGACCACGACTTGGTGGATCGGGTGTTGGGTGGGGACCGGGAAGCGTTTGCGAGCCTCCTGACGCGGCATCAGAAGAAGGTCTTCAATTTTATGTATCGAATGGTCGGGGAGAGAGGGGTGGCAGAGGATCTCACCCAAGAGGTCTTTCTCAAGGTGTACGAGGCGTTGCCCGGGTTTCGAAAGGCGGCGACGTTCTCGACCTGGCTGTACCGTATCGCCCATAACCACTGCCTCAATGCGCTCAAAGGGAGAGGACGTGAGATCGCCGTGAGCGCTCTGACGAAAGAGCCGGCGCATGGCAATCCCGTGACGGCGTTTGTGGACCCCTCCGCCTCTCCCGAAGAGAGACTCGAGCAGCAGGAATTGCAAGCCGTGGTTCAAATGAAGCTGGCGGAGCTGACGCCGGAGCACCGAGCGGTCCTGGTCCTCAGAGATATCCAGGGGCTTTCCTACGACGAGATCGCGGTGACCCTTGAGCTAGAAGGCGGTACGGTGCGGTCCCGGCTGCACCGGGCCCGGATGGAGCTAAAAGAAAAACTGCGGAGCTATCTGGAGCTGTGATGCAGTGCCAAGATATTCGAAGCCAACTTTCAGCCTATCTCGAGGGCGAGCTTGGGGGGGCGCCGCGGCGCGTGGTTGAAGACCACCTCCGGGAGTGCGTGCGATGTCAGGGGGAGCTGGTACTGCTCCAGCGGACCATCGCCCTCCTGCGAGGGCTGGACGAGCTCGAGGTGCCAGCGCGGCTCGCGGACGCCGTCGAGGCCCGCATTGCCCCTCGCAAGACGTTTGGTTGGGGGCGCCTGGCCTCGTGGCTCTTCTTCCCCATCCATGTCAAGCTCCCGATCCAGGCTGTCGCCCTGTTGCTCGTAAGCCTCGGCGCCGTGTATCTCTATCGTTCCGCTCCGGAGCTCTCACAAGCACCGCAGCCTCCTGTTGCCACTGAATCGGCCCCTCGGGGGGAGGTGGTCCCTTCGACGGCGGCAGGGAGAGCCGATCGGCTCGATCGGCCCACCCGCCAGGAAGCCGCTGAGAAGTCCTCCGGGCAGAGAGAGCCCCAGAAGGAGCGCAAGGTGCCTGAGCAAGAGGATGCCGCCGCCCGCGCCCTGCGGAAGTCGGCCCCGGAGTCGGCCGTCTCGGCCAAGCCCGCAGAGGAGGCCGAGGCGCTCCGGGAACGAGATATCGGCGCCCGGGTACTGCGCAAAGAGGCTCCGGCAGGAGCCACGATTGCGGCTCCTTTGCAGGACGTGATGCTTGAGACCTCTGATCCCGCTCGTGCAATCGTGCGGATCACAGAGATTGTCAGCGCGCTCGAGGGGAAAGTTGAAGTGAAGGAGGAACGTCACCTCATTCTCATGATCCCTGCCAAGGCCTACTCGCACTTTTTGACCGCTCTCAAGGATTCGGGTTATGCCGTGTCCACGCCCACGGAGTCTCCCGCGGCACCCTCTCCCGAGGGTACGGTGACTTTCTCGCTGCGCCTGACCCCGTAGAGATCACCCCGGGAACTTTTTTCGTGCCTCCTTGTCCAAAGGGTTGACGGCAAATTGACACCCTTTCACAAGGAGGTTTCCATGCGACCGTATCTGCACGCGGGTGTTTTCGGGACGTTGCTCCTCTCCCTGGCGGCCCTGGGTGGGACGATCGAGGCCGGGGCCGGCAAGGGCACGGCGCCCGCAACGGAGGAGCATCAACAGGCCGTGGCGGTGACCATCTACAACGGCAACCTCGGGCTCGTGAAGGACATCCGAAAGATCCAGTTGGCCTCGGGGATCCATGACCTACAGTTCATGGATGTGGCCGCGCAGATCAATCCAACCACAGTCCATTTGAAATCCCTGACCGATCCGAGGGGGCTGCGAATTCTCGAACAGAACTACGAGTACGACCTCCTCAATCCCCAGAAACTACTTGAAAAGTACGTTGGAAAGAAGATCCGGTTGTGGGAGAAGAACCCGTACACGGGGACGGAGCAGCAGGTCGAGGCTCTTCTCTTGAGCGTGAACGGCGGTCCTATCTATCAGATCGATGGGGCGATCCATCTCGGTCATCCGGGCCGGCCGATCCTCCCCTCGATCCCGGACAATCTCATCGCCCGGCCGACCCTGATTTGGCGCCTGGAAAACTCGACCCCCCGGTCCCAGATGATCGAGGCGACGTATCTCACGGGCGGTATCACCTGGCGCGCCGACTACGTCCTCACGCTGAACGCGGAGGACAATCGGGGCGACCTGGGCGGGTGGGTGACCATCGATAATCGCAGCGGGGCGACCTACAAAGACGCCACGCTGAAGCTGGTTGCGGGCGATATCCACCAGGCCGTGGGCGAGCGCGAGATGGCTGATGCCATGGGAAAGATGGCCGCCAGGGCCGAAGCCCCGAAGCCAGCATTTCAGGAAGAGGGGTTCTTCGAGTATCACCTCTACTCCCTCGACGGCAAGACGACCGTCAAGCAGAACCAGTCCAAGCAGATTAGCCTCCTCAGCGCCTCCGAGATTCCCATTCGGAAGGAGCTGATCTACTATGGGGCGCAGCACTACTACCGGAATCGGTACGGGGAGCCGATCTCGAACCAGAAGGTCGGCGTCTATCTGGAGGTCGCCAACAAGAAGGAGAACCGTCTGGGGATCCCGCTGCCCAAGGGGGTGGTCCGGGTTTATAAGGCGGACCGCTCCGGCGCTGCGCAATTCATCGGCGAGGACCGGATCGACCACACGCCCAAAGATGAGAAGGTCAAGATCAAGATGGGCGAGGCGTTTGATGTCGTGGGGCAACGCATCCAGAAGGATTGGCGCAAGATCGCCCCGCAGGTGTATGAGGTCGAGTGGGAGATCTCCCTGCGAAACCACAAAGACGAGGCCGTGGAGGTGCGGGTGGTTGAGCCGATCCCCGGGGACTGGCAGGTGCTCCATTCGAGTCACGCGTACGAGAAGGTGGAGGCCCACACCCTCGCCTTCCCCGTGAAGATCCCCAAGGAGAGCGGGGTCAAGATCTCATACCGGGTGCGCCTCACCTGGTAATGTCGCTTTGTCAGCCTGGGGAGGGCCGGCCCGCTCGGCTGCGGGTCCGCCCCTCCCTCGGCTTCCCGCCCCACAACCGTACTTCCCAGGCGGCGCCTGCAAGCCCCGAGCGACATTGCCGAGAGCGGCGGGGCCCCTCGGCGTGCGGCGGCCTGGGAAACCGAGGCGCGATCCATGCGGGCCGGTCTTGCACGGAGCGTGAACACGGAGGGACCCAGGCCGCAAGCGGCCGATCAGGGTCGCCGCGGAAGGCCTGGAGGGAGGGGCGAAGGCGCCGCTTCTTCTCCCGGCGCACTTGACTTTGTTGCGAAGGGACGGATAGCCTGGAGCGGGATAGGTGAGGGACATTTTGGAGTGGGAGGGATGCCATGTGTCTTGCAGCCACATTGGAGATGTTCCGGTCTCAGCGCCTTTCGCCCGAGCCGCTGAGCTGGATGGCGATGGGCCCCACCGCCGTTGCTGGTGGGTCCCCCGCCAATCGCAAGACGAGGCCCCTGAGGCTCTCGCATGTGGTTGATCTCACTCAGACCCTCAGCCCGAAATTTCCGAGCTGGCCGGGGTACCCGTCCATCGAGGTGCGCAACACCCACAACTACGCGCGCGACGGTTTCCTTGCCAATGCCTGGCACGTCCATGAGCACAGTGGGACCCATGTGGACGCCCCTCTTCATTTCAGCGCGCAGGGCTGGTCGGCCGCCGAGATCCCCCAGGAAAGCCTGGTGGTCCCCGCAGTTGTCATCGACATCCGGGGCCGGGTGCGGCGGGACCCGGATACCCAGGTGCGGATGGAGGATATCAGGGCGTGGGAAAAGAAACATGGACGGGTTCCCCGAGGGGCGGCGGTGCTGATGTGGAGCGGATGGGAGCGTCGAGCGGGCGATCAGGCAGCCTACCGAAACATGGACAATCAGGGGATCATGCACTTCCCCGGCTTCAGCCGGGAGGCGGCCGAATTCCTGGTGAAAGAACGCACCGCTGGCGGGGTCGGCGTGGACACCCTCAGCCTCGATTACGGCCCATCCACAAACTTCGGCGCGCATTTTGCAGTCTTGCCCGCCAACCGGTGGGGGATCGAAAACCTGGCGAATCTGGGTCGGATCCCGCCCAAGGGTGCGACTCTCTTTGTTGGTGTGCCGCGCGTACAGGGGGCCTCGGGAGGCCCCAGCAGAATCCTCGCCGTGTGGTAGATCCGGCCGCGCCAGACGACTTGACGTGTCCTTTAGTCGTATGCTAGATTTATTGGTGATGGAGATTGTCGCAGGGTGAGAATGACTGAGGCCCCGAGCGGTGACGAGCCGACGGGGCTTTCTTCTTGCGTAGGGGAGGCAGATGAACGACGAACGCAAACTGGCCCTCTTCATTGATTTTGAGAATATCGCTCTGGGCGCCCGCGAGGCCAAGTATAAAACGTTCGAGGTTGGCCTGGTCCTCGAACGACTGGTGGAGAAGGGCAAGATCATGGTGAAGCGGGCGTACGCCGACTGGGAGAAATATACCGAGTACAAGCGGGGTTTCCACGAGGCCGCCATCGAACTTATCGAGATCCCGCGGCGATCGTACAGTGGCAAGAATTCTGCGGATATTCGCATGGTCGTTGATGCCATGGACCTGTCGTACTCCAAGGAGCACATCGACACCTTCGTGATAGCCTCGGGGGATAGCGACTTCTCCCCCCTGGTCTCCAAGCTCCGGGAGAACAACAAGTTTGTCATTGGGGTTGGGGTCAAGAACTCCTCCTCCGAACTGCTGGTGGCGAACTGTGATGAGTTCATCTACTACGAGGACCTGGTTCGGGGGATCAAGAAGCCGCGCATGGAGAGTTTGCCCGAAAAGAAAGCGGAGGTCTTCGAACTCCTGGTCGATTCCATCCTGGCCCTCATGCGCGAGAATAAGGACGTCCTCTGGGCCTCGATGATCAAGCAGACCATGATGCGCAAGCGTCCCGCCTTCAATGAGTCATACTACGGGTACAGCACCTTCTCCAAGCTCCTTGAGGACGCCGCCAAACACAGGATCGTCGAGCTGAAGAAGGAGGAGAAAAGCCGGACCTACATCATCATGGGCCTCGGGGAAGGGCACTAGCGGCCAGCGGCTAGGACGCTAGCACGCTAGGACGCGCGAATGCTCAGATCATCGGGGAACTTTTGCGTTCCAGCCTGCCAGCGTTCCAGCATTCCAGCCGCCAAAGGCGAGGGCGATGGAGCAGGGACTCAAAGAGGCGATCAAGTGGATCAATGCCGAGCTTCAGGATAACCCCCAGGCCAGGGTCGGGCTCCTGATTGACCAGGCGTCTCGACAGTTCAACCTGACCCCTCTCCAAACCGATTTCCTCTACCGCGAATATCAGCGAAAGGGCAATCCGGCGAAGCCCGCGTAGCCATCCGAGCAGTGAAGGAATCGCAAGTATCTTTGGCGATCTCCGCTATTCGTACTTCACCGCGTCGGCGATATTGACGCGGGAAGCGTACAGCGCGGGGAGGAAGCCGGCGAGGAGCGACGTCAACAGGACGAGCCCGGCCGAGGTGACGAGGATGGTCGGGGGAAACGCAAAGAGGATCGACCAGCCGAAGGACTGCTTATTGATGACGTGGATCAGGACGAGGGCCAGGAAGAGACCGATGATGACACCGAGGATCTCCGCCAGAAGGCCCAAGAGCCCCGCCTCCTGAAGGACCACCCGGAATACCTGCCCGCGAGACGCTCCGACTGATCGCAGGATGCCGATCTCGCGCTGTCGCTCCAACACCGACGCCCAGAGCACATTCAGGATCCCGAGGGCAGCCACGATCACCGCGATGATCCTCAGGGCATGCGTCACGGCGAATGTCTGGTCGAAGATCTCCAAGACCCGTCTCTTGAGGTCCTGATTTCGCATCACCAGGATGGCTGCCCCCTCGCCCGCCCTCTTGATCCGCTCCGTCATGACATCCGGATCCGCGTCCGACGTCAGGTAGACCGCCAACACATTGATCCCCTGCTCCCCCCAATGCCGCCGGAAGAGGCTGCGGTCCATGGCGATCTTCCCCCCATCGGTCGTGTAGTCGTAGAAAATGCCGGCCACAGGAAAGGATGCGGCGCCGTTCGGAGTGTGAATGAGAACCTGGTCTCCCGAGTGAATGCCGTGCGTCAGAGCGACGGTCTCAGAGATGATGATCCCTTCTTGAGCTTTGGCGCCCCGCAGGATTGCTGAGGAGTCGCCCCGGAGGAAGAGCAGCCTGCCACGGGCTGCCACGACCTCGAAATCGCCGGCGGCGAGGAGAAGCTCACGTCCACGAAAGGCGATCTTAAGTCCCGTGAAGGGATCCACGGCCGCGATCCCTGCGATCGCGCGAACGCGGTCCGACAGTTCCGAGGGCAGGATCGCACGGACGCCCTTGGTGAAGCGGGAAGCGGGGGTCACGACGAGATCCGCCCGGATCGTCTCCTGCACCCAGACCTCCACCGTGCCGCGGAAGCTGCCGATCATGATCGCCAACCCGATCAGCATGCCGAGGGCGGTCATCATCGCTGCCACGGCCACCGCGTGCCTTCCTCGATACCCGCTGAGATGCGAGGCGAGGAGGAGCCCCGTCCCTCCGGGGACTCTCTGTCCGAGGTTGCGGATCGCCCAGGAAAATCCCAGGAGTGCCGACGGGGTGAGCAGGGCGCCGCCCAGAACGAGCAGGACCAGCGCGACGTACCCGAAGAGCGGGGTGCTGCCGACGGCCCCCTGCCGCGACGCCCAGTAGGCCCCGCTGAGAAGCAAGAGGCCGAGGAGCGAGAGGAGGGCGGGCCGCCGGCTGTGTGGACTGGCCAGCCCTGGATCAAGGGCTTCTCGCACGGTGAGCCTCCCTGCATGAAGACTGGGGTGCAGCGCGGCGAGAAGGGAAGAGGAGAGGCCCAGACCGAAGGCCGTCAGGACCGTGAAGGGGTCGAACTCCACGGCCGTGACCCGGATGAAGCCATACAGATGCGAGATCGTCCGGGAGACAGTGTTGAGAACTTGGCCGGCCAAGAGGTAGCCGAGACCGAGGCCCATGAGCGACCCGATCCCTCCTAAGACCAGGGCCTCGCCGATGAAGAGGGCCGCGACCTCGCCCCCCGTGACTCCCAGGGATCGGAGGATGCCGATCTGCCGCCGCCGCTGGATGACCGAGAGGGAGAGGGTGTTGTAAATGACGAAGGCCGCCACCACCAGCGAGATGGCGCTCAGGGCATTGAGATTCAGTCGGAAGGCCGCCAGCATCTTTTCGACTTGTTGATTGCGCCCCTCCGGCCGTTCAATGGTCAGATGGTGTGGGAGGACCTGTGCCAGCTCGGTGGCTGTCGTGTCAATTCCTGCGGTTTCCTCGAGGACCAGGTCGATCCGGTCGAGCCTTCCAATCCTGTCAAAGCTCTCCTGCGCAGTCGCGATGTCCATCAGGGCCAGATGGCCCTCCAGTGCTCGGGCAGGCCCTCGGGGTTCCAGGAGGCCCCGGATCGTGAACGAACGGCGGCGGCTCCCGGTGAGCAGGGTGATGTGATCGCCCACCGCAAGACCGTGAGTCGTGGCGAACGGCCGGGAGAGAAAAAGGGTCTCCGGCTGCAGGAGGATCTTGAGATCAACTGCCTCATCCTGTCCCGCGAGCAGGTACTCACGGAAGGCCTCCTCGGCCAAGAGGTCCACCCCGAGAACGAGGAGGACTTCTCCAGGACGTCCGTCCACCGGCGCGACATTCAGGACGAGGGGGGCCGCAGACTGTACCCCCTTTGCCGCTCGCACCGTGAGGAGAAGAGTTTCGTCAAACCCGACCTCTCCGGCCGTGACGGTCAGGGCGCTGCGGCCGGCGACCGCATCGATGGTCCGATGGAAAGAAGCCAGAACGCTTCGGTTCGCCAACTGGATGGCGGCGAAGGCCGCGACCCCGATGCCAATGCCGAAGATGGTGAGGGTTGTTCGGACGGGAGAATGTTCTACCCCACGACCGAGGAGGAGGAGCAGGGCCCGGACCCGGCTGATCACTCCAGGATCCGCCCGTCACGGAGGTGGACAATCCGCTGAGCGTAGGAGGCCGCCTGCTGACTGTGGGTGGCGAGGACTACGGTGTATCCCTCCTGCCGGTTCAGGGTCTGCAAAAGCGTGAGGACCGCCTCGCCTGCCTTCGAATCGAGGTTCCCGGTCGGTTCGTCAGCAAGAAGGAGCGATGGTCGGGTGATGACGGCCCGCGCCACGGCGGCCCGCTGCATCTCACCGCCTGAGAGTTGATGCGGCCAATGGTTTATTCGCTCTGTCAGGTCCAGTCCCTGGATCGCCTCAGCCACCCGTTGCTGGACATCGCGGAGAAGGCTGCCCGCCAGGAGGAGGGGCAAGGCGACATTCTCCCCCAGGGTCAGGTGCGGCAGGAGGTTATACAGCTGATAGACGATCCCCACCCTTTCCCTGCGCAGACGCGTGAGTTGTGTTTCGTCCATCGCGCTGAACGGCTTTCCTTCAAACCCTATCTCCCCGCTCGTCGGCCGGTCAATCCCCGCCATCAGATGAAGCATCGTGCTCTTGCCGCAGCCGCTCGGACCCATCACGGCCACAAACTCTCCCCGACGGATCTCCAGGCTCACCCCCTGGAGCGCCAGGATCGGCTGCGGTCCCTTGTCATAGCTCTTGGTGACCTGTTCCAGGTGGATGATGGGGGGCGTCCTCATTGCTGTCGTCCCCCGCTCACTTAGGCCTTGCGGGAGGTCACAATGCCTATGACCCAGTCCGCCAGCGTCGGGGAGAGGGCGTTCAGCACGACGAGGAGCCTGGCGGGGGGATAGACTATCACCTCCGGGCGGGGAGATCTGGCGCAGCGGATAATGGCCCTCGCCACATGGGACGGGGTCTGCACGGGCGGCTTGGGACCGGGCTTTCGTCCCCGGGGATCTTTGGCAGCGTCGAAGAACTCCGTGGCGGTCCCCACCGGGCAGATGACGCTCACCCTGATTCCGCTCCCCTTCAGCTCTAGGCGGAGCGACTCGGAAAGCCCGATGAGGGCAAACTTGCTGGCACAGTACGCTCCGGAGAGGGGGATGCCTCGTTTCCCGACGATGGACGAGACATTGATGATATGCCCGCTTCCCTGCCTCCGCATGATCGGCAGCGCTGCCCGGATCCCGTAAAATGCCCCGAGGAAGTTGACCCGAAGGATCATCTCCATATCCTCGGGGCTGGTCTCCTCTACCAGGGCAACGAGGCCGACGCCGGCATTGTTGACCAGGATGTCCACCCGGCCGAAGCGTTCGAGCGCGCGCTCGACCATGGCCTCGACCTGGTCCTGCTGGGCCACATCGGTGGGGAGGCTCAGCACCTCCGTCCCAAGGGCCTCGATCTCATGCTCGAGCCCCTGAAGGCGTTGCTGACGACGCGCGGCCAGGACCAGGCGGGCCCTCTCGCGGGCAAAATGGAGGGCCGTCTCCCGCCCGATACCACTCGACGCGCCGGTCACGATCACGACCTGCCCGGCGAGGCCTGTGCCCAACACGCGCCTCCGTCGGCTGGTATTCCTGGTGGTGAGTCAACCGCTCTCGGGCGCGGCCGTCGTGGCCAAGCGGAGCGGGGAAGCGCTATTCCTGCGGGTAGGCGATGATCACGGCGTCCAGATGGAGGACCCGGTACTCGGCATCTCCCATGTAGAAATAATGCCCCTCCACCCCTTCGGGGCTCTCCTCGAAGGCCACGAAGGCGCCCACTTGAGGCATCTCCCGGAAGGTGTTGGCCCCGGCGTCGAAGCCGTCTCCAGTCGCGACCACGCGGCCGTACCGGATTGGGGAACCCCGTGGGCAGTGGATCGTCACGCCTGCTGGTGGCTGCGAGAGGACCTGAATCAGGAAATTGACCCCGTACACCTTATATGGCATCATGACTCCTCCCCTCCAGACGTGGACGTCGAAGATCATCATAGCACATTATCGTCCAGGCGGTGAGGCCGGAGAAATACCTGCCACCCCTGGCGTCACACCCTTGAGAGGGGTTGGTAGTTTCTGCCGGACGGGATACACTCGCAGGGGCATCTCGGGGGATGATGGAGAGGGTGCAGGCCGTTCGAGGGGCTCGGAGCAGAGATGTGAGAAGCGACAAGGGGACAAGTCCTGAGGCGGTCCTGGAAGGGATGATCCGGCGGAGGCTGCTGGCGGTTATCCGGACAAAGACCCCGGAGCAAGCCCTGGCGGCTGCGGAGGCGGTGGCGGCGGGAGGTATCTTGAGCCTCGAGGTCTCCGTGACCATGCCCGATGCGGACCAGGTAATCAAGGCCTTGGCACCCCGACACGGCCTCACCGTCGGCGCCGGGGGTGTGCTGAGTAAGGAGCAGGCAGAGCTGGCCCTTCAGGCCGAGGCCCGGTTCCTGGTCTCGCCTGTCGGCGATATCAGCCTGGTCCCCCTGTGCCGGGAGGCGGGGGCGGTGAGCGTCATCGGTGCCCTGACCCCGACTGAGATCCTCGCCGTCCATCGGGCCGGGGCGGACGTGGTGAAGATCTTTCCCGTGGACCCCCTCGGCGGTCCGCGCTATCTCCGAGCGGTCCTCGACCCGTTGCCCCCCCTCCCCCTGATGGTCGAGGGGGGTGTCACCCTGGAAAATCTGCCGGACTATTTGGGACTTCCAATTCGGCTTATCGCTCTCGGTGAGCATGTGGTCGTTCCTCGACTGGTGGCCAAGGGGGTGTATGCCCCCATCACGGCGCGGGCCAGAGATCTTGTCCTGCTGGTGGAAAAGCGGCAAGGGAAGAGATAGAGGGGGCCATTTCTCCAGTTGGCGTTGCGCCGTCGTTGTGCCATAATTGACGACACAGAGACATCCGGTCAGGCCTGAGGCAAGGGGCGGGGAGAGAGGGGCAAAGGAGCGCGGCCATGGGGAAACAGACGGTGACCATCACGGATAACCGCACCGGCAAGACCTACGAGATCCCGATTGAGCACGGGGCCATTCGGGCCATGGATCTCCGCCAGATCAAGGTCTCCGAGGACGACTTTGGCCTGATGAGCTATGACCCCGCCTTCAT
The DNA here is from genome assembly GCA_001443495.1 of candidate division NC10 bacterium CSP1-5. Classification (GTDB taxonomy): domain Bacteria; phylum Methylomirabilota; class Methylomirabilia; order Methylomirabilales; family CSP1-5; genus CSP1-5. The sequence goes on from LDXR01000007.1 coordinate 86,335, forward strand.
GAACACGGCCTCATGCAAGAGTACGATCACCTTCATCGATGGGGAGAAGGGGATCCTGCAGTATCGGGGCTACCCCATCGAGCAGCTGGCCGAGCGGAGCACGTTTCTGGAGACCGCATATCTCATCCTCCACGGCGAACTCCCCACGCGCGCGCAGCTCGACGAGTGGACCTACCACATCACCCACCACACGATGATCCACGAGAACATCAAGAAGTTCATGGATGGCTTCCATTACGACGCGCATCCGATGGGGATCCTGGTCGGGACGGTGGGGGCGCTCTCCACTTTTTACCCCGACGCCAAGAACATCATGGATCCCGCCAACCGGAAAAGGCAGATCTACCGCCTGATCGCCAAGATGCCCACCATGGCAGCCTTCGCCTACCGGCATAGCCTGGGGATGCCCTATGCCTATCCGGACAACGATCTCACCTTTGCCGGTAACTTCCTCAACATGCTCTTCAAGATGACCGAGATGAAATACAAACCCAATCCGGTGCTGGAGAGGGCCCTGGACGTCCTGTTCATCCTCCACGCGGACCACGAGCAAAACTGCAGTGCCAATGCCATGCGCAGCGTCGGGAGCTCCCACGTCGATCCCTACTCTGCAGTGGCGGCGGCCACCGCGGCGCTCTATGGGCCGCTGCACGGCGGGGCCAACGAGGCGGTCCTCCGGATGCTCCGCGAGATCGGCTCCAAGGACAAGGTCCCGGAGTTCGTCAAGAAGGTCAAGGCGCGCGAGGCGCTCCTCATGGGCTTTGGCCACCGGGTCTACAAGAGCTATGACCCCCGGGCCAAGGTCATCAAGAATCTGGCGTATCAGATCTTTCAGGAGAGGGGGACGAATCCTCTCCTGGAGATCGCCATCGAGTTGGAGCGAATCGCCCTGCAGGATGAGTTCTTCGTCAAGCGGAAGCTCTATCCGAACGTGGACTACTACACCGGAATGATCTACGAGGCCATGGGCTTTCCGGTGGAGGTCTTTCCGGTCCTCTTTGCTATCGGGCGGACACCCGGCTGGATCGCCCAGTGGCAGGAGATGCTCCTCGATTCCGAGCAGAAGATCGCGCGTCCGCGCCAGCTCTATGTCGGGTCCGGGAAGCGCGACTACGTTCCCATCGAGCAGCGCCGGTAAGTGCCGCGGCAGACGGCTCCCCCGGGGATCGTTCGCGAGGTGTGCTCCGCGTCGTCACAAGATGCCCTTGATCTCCTCCAGGCGTTTCACGATGTGATCCGGGGGCGGGATCGCCTCGTCGAGGCCGTCTCCCTTCCGATCCAGCCAAATGGCTCCCATACCGACTCCCTTCGCCCCCGCGATGTCAATGCTAGGGCTGTCCCCGATGAAGATCGCCTCGGATGGGGTGATCCGAAGGGCCTGACAGGCCACCTCGAAGATAGCGGCATGAGGCTTGCGCTGGCCTATCTCTTCGGAGATAAGGATTAACTCGAAGGACGAGGTCATCCCGGCCCGGTCCAGGATCTGTCGGGCGGTGGGACCGTGATCGAAGTTGGAGATGAGGGCGAGTCGATATCTGGGCCTCAGCCAGTCGAGCAGCTCTCTGTGTTCGGGCGGGGCATGGACGGCGTCGGCGATGCACGCCATGTGAACGTCCAGCAGGCTCGCCAGAAAGGACTCACTGTCCTGGGTGAGCGGGACCTGGAGCATCTGAAAGAACAGGTGGAACCGCTCGCGGGCTGAGACCTCGCGCTCCTCCACCTCACGCAGACGAGCCGCCTCATCGAAGCTCTTCCGGAAGGCTTGATAGAACGCCTCCATGGAAATATGGCCGTGCCGGGCGGCGAAGATGGGGTAGATTACGGCGCTCGTCGAGCGGATGGCTTCTCCGTTGATGTGGATGAGGGGGAGGCGCTCCCGGACAAAGTCGGCCAGGGTGTCGAAGAGATCAAAGATGACGACCCGGTAGCTCATGAGTCCCTCGACGAAGCTGGTTTATGGTAGCGGAATCGGGGATGAAGATCAACTGACCCATGGCCACAGGAGCCGCCCGACGACGGCACCCCCGAGCACGAGCCAGGTCGCGTTCACCCGCCAGCGCAGGCCGGCCCCCGCCGCCGCCAGCGCGATGACCCAGGCGGGCCAGCTGGTGAGCGTCGAGACCGAGAGTTTCACCGTGACGGCCGCCATCAATGCCAGCGAGCTTACGTTCACCGCGTCGAGGAAGGCCGCCATCCATCGCGATCGTCGCAGCCGGGGCAACACGAGACCGAGCGCGGCGACGAAGATGAAGGACGGGAGAAAGATACCCGCCGTCGCCACCACCGCGCCGGGCAGTCCCCCGAGGATGTAGCCGATGAAGGTAGCCGTGCTGAGCACCGGGCCCGGCGTGAGCTGGCCGATGGCGATCGCATCGAGAAGCTGCGCCTCGTTGAGCCAACCGTAATCCCGGACGAGCCCGCCCTCGAGGAACGCCACCAAGACGTAGCCGCTCCCGTACAGCACCGCCCCGACCTTCAGGAAAAACAACCCGAGTTTTACGAGCGAGACGCTCGCCGCCGCTGCACTTCCACCCCCCGCGGCCGCAACGATGCCCGTCGCGGGTGCGGAGATCCACGCAAGGAGCGCAAGGCTGCCGGCTCGCCCGAGCCACAGCATGCCGATCACGCCCCCGAGGAGCAGGAGGACAATCTCGTCCCACCCGACGAGCGACGCGACCGCCACGGCGCATCCGAGACTCAGAAGCGGCATCCCCTTGGCGGCGCTTCGGCCCAGCCGCCACACGGCGGCGAGGATGATGGCGATCAGCGCCGGCTTGATCCCGAACAGGAAAGGGACAACCCGGGGCAGCGTGCCGAACGTGACGTAGGCCCAGGCGAAGCCGGTCGTGATCAGCACGGCAGGGATGATGAAGCAGAGACCTGCGATGAGGAGGCCGGCCCATCCGGCCCGGAGGTACCCGACGTGGATGGCCATTTCGGTCGAGTTTGGCCCGGGGATCAGGTTGGTCGCGCCCACGAGGTCCAGAAAGTGCTCGCGGGTGAGCCAGCGGCGGCGCTCGACCACCTCCTCTTCCATCATGGCGATGTGCGCCGCGGGGCCGCCGAAGCCGATCAGGCCGAGCTTCAGGAATAGGCGTGCCAGCTCCGCGAGTCGCCCAGGTGGTGTCTCCATCCGTCCCGTGTCCTGGGATCAGCTTCCGTGAGGAATGGGGTGGGCTGATTGCCGAACCTCGGTCGGACGCCGCTCGGGAAGTGTCTCGTACATGCGGAGGGCCACGATAAGCCCCGACAGGAGCGTCAGGGCGGCCACGACATGAATGGCGGCGGCCATCCCGAGGAGATCGGCAATCAGACCGGCCAATAGCGCCCCTATAGCATATCCCAGATCGCGCCAGAAGCGATAGACCCCCATGGAGGTGGCCCGCCAGCCCGCATGGGCAACATCGCTGATAGCTGCCAGCAGGACCGGGTACACCATCGCCGTCCCCAGGCCCTGCAAAACCGCGGCAAGAATCCACCACGAATACGTGGGAACAAGCACTGTTAACCAGATGCCGACGGCCTGCACTCCCATCCCCCCCGCAATGAGCCACTTCCGGCCGAGGCGATCGCTCAGTGGGCCCGTGATGGGTTGGAGCAGTCCCCACACCGCGGGATAGACCGCCTTGATGATCCCGATGGCAGCCACGCCCAGGCCATGCGAGGAGAAGAAGAGCGGGTAAATTCCCCAAGACATCCCATCATTGAGGTTGTTGACCAGACCAGCTTGACTACAGGATGAAAGCGCCCGTTCCTTCCAGGAGGTCAGCGCAAAAATCTCCTTAACCGAGGGGTGCCTCGCCCCAGGATTGTCAGAACTCGCTGATGTAAGGGCGGGCGCGTGAGATGTATGCTGCCGTGCCTCGAACCGAGCATAATCGATGGTCTCCCGGACAAACAACACAGAGCAGACCAGGCCTAACGCGGCGATGCCGATGCCCAGGTAGAAGGGCTCCGGGCGGAGGGAGTAGGCGGCGGCGATCTCACCCGTGACGTATGCCATGGTGCCGACGGCAAGATAACCTGCGAACTCGTTCAGGCCGAGGGCAAGTCCGCGCCGCTTGGGGCCCACCAGGTCCACCTTCATAATCACCGTCATGGACCAGGTCAGGGCCTGGTTGATGCCGAGCACGATGTTGGCAACATCGAACCAGATCCAGCGGTTGGCGTAAATGATAATGAAAGGGACCGGCAGTCCGATGATCCAGCCCAGGACTAGCACGCGCTTGCGTCCCCAGGATTCGGAGATCCGGGCGGCGAAGAAGTTGCAGATGGCCTTGACGATGCCGAAGCTGATGATGAAGGAGACGATGGCGGTCTTCGAGGCGAGGCCGAACTCCTGCTCACCGATCAACGGCACGACGGTCCGCTCGAGCCCGACCATAGATCCCACGAAGGCCGTGATCAGGACCAAGAGCGAGAACTGGCCTATGTTCTCCCGGAGGCCGAGGCGTAGCTCGGCTGCAGGACGCTTCACATCGGCATTCCCACTCACGGCTCAGGTCTCGCCGCGATTCTTGCACCGAATGGTGGCAAACTCGGGGGGCTGCGAGGGCAAGTTCTCGAGCATGAATCGCACGAACTCGGCCTTTGGCCGGGGCTTCAGCGCCGGATTGAACCGCCGCTCGAATCCCAGCGTGGAGCTAGGATTGCCGCTCATCGCGCGACCGCAGGCCGAGCCGGCGAAGTGGGTCGGATAGAGCGCCAGCGCGTCATCAAGTGGAGCGAGCTTGATGAAGAGGCTGTCGTAGAGCTGTTCAGCGAGCACCCGGGACTCTTCGGGGCCATGGAGGTCTGGGCGGCCGGCGTCCCCGACGAAGAGGGTGTCCCCGGTCAAGAGGAGCCAAGGTTCGGGACCTCTGGTCTTGTCGGTCACGAGCAGGCAGATGCTGTCAGAGGAATGACCCGGCGTGTGGAGGACCCGCACCTTGACGTTGCCCAGCTCAAGCTGGTCCCCATCTTTCAACGGTTGGAAGGGAAAATGCGCCTGCGCAGCCCCGTGGAGGTAAATAGGGGCGCCCGTCTTCGCCGCCAGCTCGCGGCAGCCGGAGAGGTGATCCGCGTGAATGTGGGTCTCGATGATATGCGTGATCCGCATTCGGCTTCTCTCGCTGGCCTCGAGATACTGATCGATCTCCTGCTGTGGATCCACCACAGCTGCAGAGGCTCTTCCGCCTCACCCGAAGAGATATGAGGCACAGCCGGTCTCTGGTCTGAGGAATTGCCTGAAAATCATTGTGGCCTCCTGTGCCGTCTGCCTCGGGGCCACTGAAATTCAGTGTCCCTTCTGTCGTCATTTTCAACAGCCACATACTATTGGTCAAATCAATAATATAAACATTTCTGATTGCTTTTACGAATACATATTTAACTATTTGGAATAAAAGATTTTTATTATCATAAAGGCTCTGTTGCAGAAGGAATTTTGGCGAGCCTGGCATGGTGGAGGAGGGGAAAGTAAGGAGCAAGGGACCGAGAGCGACGCGAAGAGTGCTTATAAACCACTTACCGAAAGCATTGTCGTTTTAGCGGCGTGGTTTGCGGGAAAGGGGCGATTCACGCATCCCTCGGGTTAAAAGAGGGGAATCATACATCAGTTGTCGTCCGTCTAATACGGTGAGGCACAATTGGACCCAAGAACCTTCGGTTGGCACGCCGCTTGCTAACTTGGCATGATGAAGCGTGGCACAAGGAGGCTGACGGAAATGCTATTCTGCGCTTCATGCAAAATCTGGGTTCAGCCGATCCAATGGGTCGCCTACATGCTGAATGGCTTGTTGGATATACACCAGGCGTGCCCTTGCTGCCACGATAAACTCCAGCAGCGCGAACCCGCCACTGTATAAACCACCTACGTCTGTCCTCCACACCGTCCTGTATCATTCCCAGCCACTGCAGCCTTTTTGAGCATCCTGCACCAACGGTGCTCCGGATTGTAGCGAGGCTCTTGCACCGAACGATGGCGGAGAGAGGGCGGTATGCCCTGTATCAGCGGATCTTGGAGCCGGGGGGAATATCCTTGTCTGGGGTGAGCAGGATAATGCGCCCTTCGGCGTCCTCGGCGGCCAGGAGCATCCCCTGGGATTGGATTCCCTGGATGCGCGCGGCCTGGAGGTTGGCAACGACGGCCACCTTTTTGCCGATCAGCGCCTCTGGGGCGTACTGCCCCTGCAGCCCCGCGACCAAGGTTCGTTCCTCCTCGCCGAGACGCACGGTGAGTTTGAGGAGCTTTTTCGAACCGGCGACCGGCTCGGCGCGCACGATTTCGGCCACCCTGAGGTCAAGGCGCTGAAACTCCGCGAGGCTTACCTGGGAGTTAGCGGGATCGGCCTCTTCCTGGGCCCGGATCGCCGCAAAGCCCCCCTCCACGCGGGGGAAGAGGGGTGGCCCCTTGCGGATCATGCCGGACGTGGGACCGCTTCCCCAAGCGGCCTGACCGATCCGCATCGCCTCAACGTTTCCGTGGATCCCTAATTGGTCGGTGATGGCCTGCCCCGTCTCGGGCAGGAAAGGCGAGACGAGGAGCCCCACGATCCGCAAGGCCTCCCAGGCATGGTACAGGACCCGCTCCAGGGCGTGAGGGTCCTTCTTGCTGAGCTCCCAGGGCTTGGTGCTGTCGATATACTTGTTGACCGCATTCACCAGCTCCCACAGAGCCTCCAGGGCACGATTGAAGGCGAGCTCATCCACTGCGCCCGTGACGGTCGTCGGGGTAACTTCGGCCTGCTGTATCAGCTCGCGGTCCTGGAGACTTTCGGGGTTCATCCGCTGGGGGATCCTGCCGCTGACATACTTTTCGATCATAGTCAAGACGCGGCTCAGCAGATTGCCGAGATCATTGGCCAGGTCGGAGTTCAGCCGGCTGACCAAGGCGTCTTCACTGAAGCTGGCATCCAGTCCGAAGACCATCTCTCTCAGGAGGAAGTAGCGCAGGGCGTCCCGGCCGTATTTCTGGGTGAGATCGAGCGGCCGAACCACATTGCCGAGACTCTTGGACATCTTGCCCCACTCCACCTTCCAGTACCCGTGCACGTGCAGGTGGCGGTAAAGTGGGATCTCGGCCGCCCAAAGCATGGTGGGCCAGTAAATGCCGTGCGGTTTGACGATGTCCTTGGCGATCAGGTGATTGGCCTGGGGCCAGAAGGTCCGGTATTCGTCGCTGTCCGGATAGCCGAGGCCACTCAAGTAATTGATTAGGGCGTCAAACCAGACGTACGTAACATAGTCGCGATCAAAAGGGAGCGGGATCCCCCATCTCAGGCGGCTCACCGGCCGCGAGATGCACAGGTCTTCGAGGGGCTCGCGAAGAAAGGCCAGCACTTCATTTCGGTACCGCTCGGGACGGATGAAGTCGGGGTGTTCCTCGAGGTGCTTGATCAGCCTGTCCTGGTACCTGCTCATGCGAAAGAAGTAATTTCGCTCCTTGATGAAGGTGGGCTCGACCCGATGGTCGGGGCATTTGCCGTCCTCGAGCTCGCGCTCGGCATAAAAGCGCTCGCAGCCGAAGCAGTACCGGCCGCCGTACTCCCCGAGGTAGATCTCCCCACGGTCGTAGATCCGTTGCAGGAGGGCCTGAACCACTCGCTGGTGGGAGGGCTCGGTGGTGCGGATAAAGCGGGTATAGGTGATCTTCAAGGCCTGCCAAGTGTCGCGGAAGGCACCGCTGATCCGGTCGGCGTACGCCTGCGGTTCATCACCGGCCTTGGCAGCCGCCTGGGCAATCTTGTCCCCGTGCTCGTCGGTCCCCGTAAGAAAGAAGACGCGATGCCCCGTGAATCGCTTGAACCGCGCCAGGGCATCGGCCAGGATGGTCGTGTAGGCGTGGCCGAGGTGCGGGACGTCGTTGACGTAATAGATCGGGGTGGTGATGTAGATGATCCGCTCACTCATCGAAATCGAGATGGATGGCGCTCCACGCGGGGTGATCCGCCTAGGCGGCTTGAAGGTCGCGGAGCATGAGGAACATCACCTCCAAGCTGAGTCGCGGGTTCGCGTACCGGCCGAGTCCGTCCAACGTCTGCTTCACCGTGCGATACATCGCCAGAAGCTGCCTGAGCGCGAGGTCCTTACTCTGGCCTCGCAGGGCCGCTTCGCGGTTTCGATAAACCAGGAGGTCCTGGCGACCCGTCACCTTTGAGACCATGAGGTCCCGGCACCAGGCGAGGAGCGCCTCGAGGAAGAGAGGGACGGTCTCCTTCTGGCGGAGGATCTGCTCTGTCAGCTCGAGCACGGGGACCGTCCTTCCGGGGGGAAGGGCAAAGACCTGCCCCACCAGATCCCAGACCTCTGAGAGCGGGCTCTTGCGCAGCTCTTGCGCCCGGCCGAGGCTGCCGCCAGCGAGGCTGGCCAGGAGGGTGGCCTCCCCCTCTTCACACCCCTGCTCCCGGAGCCGGGTGGCGATAACCCCTTCGGGCAGGGGGGCGAATCGGATCTGACTACAGCGGGAAACGATCGGGGGAAGAAGCGCCGAGGCCTCTGGGGCGATGAGGATCAGGAAGGTAGCTCGTGGGGGCTCTTCCAAGGTCTTGAGGAGCGCATTCTGGGCCTGCTCCGTCATCGTCTCGGCCTGATCCAGGATGAAAACCTTTCCTCGTCCCTCGTAAGGCGTGAGGGGTGCCTCGCGGGTCAGGGTGCGGATCTGATCGATCTTGACCGTGGCGCCTTCCGGGATGACCAGATGGACATCGGGGTGAATTTTCTTGGCGATCTTGCTACAGGCGGGACATCGGTCACAGCAATCGCCGTTGACCCTGTCCAGGCAGTTCAGCGCTTTGGCAACCGTGATGGCCGTCAGAAACCGCCCGACCCCTTTCGGTCCGGTGAAGAGGAGCGCATGCGGCAGGCGATCGATCCCGATCGCCCGCTTGAGCAGCGAGACCGCGCGTTCCTGGCCGAGGATGCCGGCAAAGCCCACTACCGTTTTTCCCCTTGAACAGCCCAGCTCGCGATCAGCGGCTCGACCCGCTGCCAGATCTCTCTGGCGATTGTCTCTTCCTGGCGCGTGGCATCGACGACGAGGAATCGATGAGGTTCCTCCCGAGCGAGGTGGAGATACCCCTCCCGCACCCGGTCGTGGAACTCGAGGGCCTCCGACTCCAGGCGATCCAGGAAGGGCTCGGGCAGTGAGACCTGGCCGCGCGCCCTCACCCGGTGGAGCCCCTCGCGAGGGTCGAGATCGAGGAGGATGGTGAGGTCCGGCGTGAGGCCCCCGGTGGCGACCTGATTCATTGTGCCGATGCGCCTCAGGTCCAGGCGTCGCCCGTGTCCCTGGTAAGCGACGGTTGCATCGGCGAATCGATCACACACAACGATGATCCCCGCCTCAAGGGACGGGCGGATGCACTCGCGACTGAGTTGGGCACGCGAGGCCAGATAGAGAAAGAGTTCGGCCTCGGCCGCCATCTCCTGATCGCGGGTCGTGAGCAGCATGGACCGAATCGCATCGCCGAGGGATGTCCCTCCGGGCTCTCGGGTCTCCGTCACGGGCTGCCCGGCGTGCCGCAGGCTGGTGGCCAAGCGTCGGAGTTGCGTGGTCTTGCCCGAGCCCTCGACGCCTTCAAATGTGAGAAGCAGACCGCGCATCTTCCCCTAATCTTTTTTTGGCGCTGGACCCTTCGCCCGGCGGTCCAGGACCTGCTTGGCGGCCCGGGAGACCGCGGCAGGGATGTTGCGATCGCTGGCCAAGAACTTGAGTTCCCTGTCGGTGAGATTGGGAAGCCCGAGAGCCAACGAGACCCCCACGGGAGTTTTCGGATTGTGGAGGAGGCCGGTGATCACCAATTTGTTGGCCCGGAAGCGCCGGATGTTGGCGATGGCCCTGAGGACTTTATCGGAGATATCCCGCATTTGCGCGATAATGGCAATCTCCTCGTCGCTGATGCGCGGGCTGTTCACCACCTCGAGGGCGATCATGTCGTTGGGGTCCTTGATCAGGATCATCCGCGCGTCCTTATTCCCCTTCTTCGCCAGGGCCAGCTTCTGCCCCGTGTTCATCTCCCGGATCAACTGCACGAGGGTCTTCTTGCGCTCGCGCTCTTCTTTCGTGGTTTCGTGCAGGATCCATTGCACTCTGCGGCGGTCCGTCTCGGTCAGGCCGGGGTTCTTGAGGAGGGCATGGCCCACGACGGGGTTGTGAAAGATGAAGACCCGATCCTCCAGCAGTTGGGCCGCCACCGAAGCCGGCGCCCGTTCCGCCATATAGATAATGGCGGGGAGGGGGGTCAGGGGATTCGCGACGAGGAGCTTCCAGAGTTCTTCATCATCGGGGAATTGGGCGGGCAACTCCTCGAGGAGCTGGGGCTCTATCTCTTGCGATTGGGCGAGGCGGGTAGCCTCATCGCGGGTGAGCGCGGACGGAGTCGGAGTGGCGCTCGGATCGCTCATGAGCTCAGCTCATCTGCAAGTATTGGACCGACGGCGCCGATCAAAAGCCCCACCTCGTCCTCGCGGACAGTTCGCATATCGAGGAGAACCTTTTCCCCTTTGATGCGCGCCACCACAGCCGGCTCTGCTTCCCTGAGCAGGGCCTCCAGTCGATGCGGGGACACCTCGGACCTCTGAAGCGCGACGCAATACGTGGGGAGGCCCTGGGCAGGAAGCGCCCCCCCTCCCACCTCAGACCACTGCTCCTCGACGGTCACGCGGACCGAGGGATGTGCCCGCGCCTGCAAGCCCGCGCGCACCCGCTCGGCGCGCTGCTCGATCTCGTGGAGCGGGCAGGCGATCATGGCCAGGGCGGGAATGGCACCGAGACCCTTCTCCCCTTCTAGGTAGGCCCGGAGGGTAGCCTCGAGGGCCGCGAGGGAGAGTTTGTCGATGCGCACCGCTCGCGCCAGCGGGTTTTTCCGGAGGCGCTCGATCATCAGCTTTTTCCCTACGATGAGCCCCGCCTGGGGCCCTCCGAGGAGCTTGTCTCCGCTGAACGCGATCAGATCCACCTCACTCCGAAGGGTCTCCTGGACGGTGGGCTCCCCCTTGAGGCCGAATGGGGCGAGATCGGCGATGGCGCCGCTGCCCATGTCGATCATCACCGGGAGGGCCCGGCGCCGGCCCAGCGCCACCAGGTCCGCGAGGGGGACGTCGCTGGTAAAGCCGAGAATCCGAAAGTTGCTGGGGTGCACCTTCAGGAGCAGGGCTGTCCTCTCCCCGATCGCATCTTCGTAGTCTTTGAGGCGGGTCCGGTTCGTGGTGCCCACCTCCCTGAGAACCGCCCCCGCCTTTCGCATGACGTCCGGGATTCGGAAGGAGTCTCCGATCTCGATCAACTCCCCTCGGGAGACCACCACCTCGCGGCCTTCGGCGAGCGTATTGATGCTCAGCAGGACGGCGGCAGCGTTGTTGTTTACCGCAAGGGCCCCCTCGGCTCCCGTGAGGCGGGTGAGAAGGCCCTGTATATGCCCTTGCCGAGAGCCTCTGGCGCCTCTGGGGAGATCGAATTCTAAGGTCGAGTAGTGCTGCGCGACCTCGTGGAGGCGGGCCAGCGCCTCAGGAGACAGAGGGGCCCGGCCGAGGTTCGTATGGAGGATGACCCCGGTGGCGTTGATCACCCGGCGCAGGCTTGGGCGGGCCAGGTGCAGGGTCTTGCGGCACACCTGCGCGAGGAGTGTGGAAAGATCGGGGACGAAAGTCTCGATCCCCTCGCGGAGGAGGGCTAGAATCTTTTGTCGGCGCTCCTCGAGGGTCTCCCGGACCGCCTCGATCACCGTCCACCGGGGATACGCCTCGAGGAGTTTCTGGATGACCGGCTCCTGGAGGAGTTCGTCGACCGACGGAATCTGGCGGAGGAGGAGGCCCGCCTGGTGCTCTGGAATAGCCATGTGCGGCCTCGTGTGCTCTTTGTATCATACCCTCCGAGCCCCGCGCAACGCAAATTGGCGCGGGGACCGGAAAACCAAAAGCCACCCGGAGGTGGCTCTTGGTCGGTGCTTCTTCCGCCTAGCGCCGTTCCAACTTTTCTCACCCAATACACGGGTGTGCGATGCCAAGGCCCAAGCCTGCTGGCCGCCTTGGCCCGTTCCCTGGCTGGAACGGGCGCAATAACCTGGAACGGCACTAGGAGAGTTCGTGGACCGCCCCTGCCCGTCTGGCCTGATAGCACGGCTTGCAATAGACCGGGCGGTCCGGCATAGGTCTGAAAGGGACGGTCGTCCGTTGGCCACACTGGGAGCAGACCGCTTCGAAGATCTCCCTGGGACCGGCGCTGACCCCGCCCCCCTTTCTCATCGCCTTACAACTCTTGCACCGTTTGGGTTCGTTGGTGAATCCCTTCTGGGCGAAGAACTCCTGCTCACCCGCCGTAAAGGCGAATTCTTTGCCGCAATCTACACATACCAAAATCTTATCTTGCAAGGCCATGGGTTTCCTCCTCGATAGGCATCCATCGTCCTGGTCCTTCGAGCCCTGCGAAACCTTCAAGGTCCCATCCACCCCTCCTTTGTCTGCTCACCTTCGAACCCCCAAGCGGGGAAAGACCAGCTCCTGAACGCGGCCCACCTGGGTTCGTGCATAGTGCCATGCCTCCTCCTTCCGCGGCCCTTCGGTCCGGTACGGGGCGTCGGCGAGGGAGGTCTCTGTGCATCCCTCGGCCCGAAACTGGGGGAGAAAGGCGGCCGGAAGTTCGGGACCGACCTCGATTCCCGCCATGAGGGCCCAGACCGCAGTCCAGGCGCGGGGAACGTTCCCCAGGTGGTAGCCTCCACCTCCGAGGGCGAGCCAGCGGGGGGCACTCTCGGCGAGGATCGCGACGGCCCTGAGGAAGCCCTGCATCGTCAGTCGCAGATGGGACAAGGGGTCACTCCGGTGGGCGTCGATCCCCAACTGGGTGACGACCACATCCGGACGAAACGTCTCGAGAAGAGGAGGGACGGTCTCCTCGAATGCCCAGATGAAGATCTCGTCATCGGTCTCGGGGGCGAGGGGCACATTGACCGAAAATCCCTCGCCCTTCCCGGTCCCGATCTCCTCCGGGAAGCCGGTGCCAGGAAAGAGGGTGAGACCGGTCTCATGCAGCGAGATGGTCAGCACCTGATCCGTGTCGTAGAAGGCGTCTTGGACTCCGTCTCCATGGTGCGCATCGATGTCCACATAGGCTACCCGCAGCCCGTGGTCGATCAACAAGCGGATGGCCACGGCGGCGTCGTTGATATAGCAGAAGCCCGAGGCGCGACCGGATGCGGCGTGGTGGAGGCCTCCCGCGATGTTGAAGGCGCGCGGGGTCTCGCCGGCCGCGAGCAGCCGGGCCGCTTCGAGCGACGCCCCGGTAAGGAGGGTGGACCAGGCGTACACGCCCTCAAAGATGGGATTATCGCTGGTGCCGAGGCCGAAGTGCCAGGAGCGGGGGACCGAGACCCCTGCACTCGCCGCCCGGAGGACGTCCAGGTACTCTTTCGTGTGGATGCGGCGGAGCTCATCTTCGGTGGCGGTCGGGACGTCGGCCAATCGGGTATGGGCAGAATGAAAGAGGCCGTAGGCGTGGATGAGATCATGGGTGTGCGTCAGGCGGCGGATCTTCATGGGGTGGCTGGGACCGTAGTCAAACTCCCGGTACTTCTGGGTGTAGAAGAAAACGGCCTGGGTCGCGTTGGTCATCTCCGGTTGCCTTCTGGAGCGAGGAACCTTAACGCACAGAGGGTCAATCCTTTTCGCCCGGGCGGCGATACGTGCCACTCCTTCCCCCACGCTTGGAAACGAGTCGGATATTCTCGATGGTCATCTCTTTGTCTCGAGCCTTGCACATGTCATAGATCGTGAGGGCTGCCACCGAGACGGCCGTGAGCGCCTCCATTTCGGCTCCGGTCTTGCCATGCACCTTCACCCGGGACTCGATCTCGATCGTTCCCCGGTCTGCGTCGGGGCTAAAGGTGACCTCGGCGGAGGTGATCAGGAGGGGATGGCAGAGTGGGATGAGGCGATCGACTCCCTTGGCGGCCATGATCCCGGCCACGCGGGCCACAGCCAACACATCCCCCTTGGGGATCGATTTGTCGAGAATCATCCGAAGGGTTTCAGGTTTTAGACGGATGGTGCCTCGGGCCGTCGCGTCTCGGGTGGCGTCAGCCTTTTCGCTGATATCCACCATCCGGGCTCTGCCCAGGGGATCCAGATGGGATAACGGTTGCATCTTGGGCCTGCGTATGACGCCGCATGATGGCGTACATTTCGTCCTTGATCTTGAGTTTGAGTTTCTGCAGCTCTTTGCGCTTGCGCTCTTGATCGCTGGTCAGGTAATAGATCCGATCGAACTCCATGATCTTGCGATCAAACTCTCTATGCTTTTCGGCGAGGCGGCGGAATTCGGTATCTTCCTCCTTCAGCCGCGCAAAGAGCTGCGCCTCGGTTTCATTCATATGTAACCTCCTTTCGCAGAGCAGAGATTCTTCCCGGTAAGGGCAAGCGCTTTTGGATAGAGGGGGACGAAGGCTGGGTGGGCACGTAGACCCTGCATCGGCAGGCTAAAGCGTCCGACCTGAGTCATATCCCCTACGGCGTGTGTCACGTACAGACCAGGGCAGTAGGCTAGTGAAAACCGCCGGGAAAGTCAAGAAGAAAAATGGGGGTTAGAGGGGTTTGACCGCCGTACTCTTGAATGTGATGTAAACCCGGGCGCCGATGGCAAGGCCAAGCTCCTGGAACGACTGCTGCGTCACGCGGACGGTGAAGGGCTCCCCCGCCTCCACGGCGACGTCGAGCACCCCTTCTGCGTGTTCTTCAATCCGGGTCACGCGTCCTTTAAACGCGTTACGGGCGCTCGACTGGAGCGGCTCCTGGGAGAGCAGGATCTCATCGGGACCGATGGAGATATGCCCGGTCGTGGACAAGCCGGGAGGGACGGCGATGCGCACCTTGCCGGTGTCGAACAAGGCGGTCTCCCCATTGGTGAGGAGCCGCCCGGTAAAGAGGTTTTCGTACGGGGACGGCGAGGGGCGGCCATCTCTCAGGACCACGACGTCGCGGGCCAGCCGGTGGGCCAGGCGCCCGTCATGGGTACTGAATATCAGGGTCTGTCCCCGTTCCTCCCTCGCTCGGAATACCTCCTCCAACGCCTTGGCCGTTATCTGATCCACGTTGGCAAGGGGTTCGTCGAGGAGAAGGACCTCCGGGTCCAGGACTAACGCCCTGGCAATGGCCACCCGCTTTTCTTCGCCCCCCGAAAGCTCTCGAGCCCTCCGCTTCTGAATATCGGCGCACCCCACCAGGGTCAAGGCTTGCCCAACCCGTTGCTGAATCTCCGCCCGAGGGACGCCGCGAGCTCTGAGGCCGAAAGCGACGTTCTCCAGCACCGTCGTGTCAAAAAGGAGGGGGTTCTGGTGAAGCAGGCAGACCTTTTGGCGATGGCGCGCGAGATGCTCCGAAGTTATCGGCTCGCCCTCGTAGGTCACCGTGCCGCGGACGGGATCCATCAGTCCTGCAAGCACTCTGAGAAGCGTGGTCTTCCCCGCCCCATTGGGACCCATGACGGCGGTGCTTGAGCCTGCCCTGATAGCGAGGCTCTCGATCGACAGCGCCATTCGGGCACCGTATCTCACTTCGATGTTGCGGAGCATGAAGGGCATGAGGGACGCCTATCGTCTCCGGACTAGCAGCCTAACGACAACGTTGGTCACGAGGGAAAAAAGGATGAGGATCACGCCGAGGGCGATGGCAAAGGCGAACTCGCCTTTCCCCGTCTCCAAGACTATCGCGGTGGCCAAGGTCCGGGTGTATCCCCGGATGTTCCCGCCGACCATGAGGGCGGATCCCACTTCCGCCACCACTCGGGCGAAGCCGGCCAGGACCGCGGCGGCGACCGCGTATCGGGCCTCCAGGATCACCATGAGCGCGGCTCGCGGGCGGGAGGCTCCCAGGGTGAGTCCGGTCTCCCGAACCCTTGGATCCACGCCCGTGAGGGCGGCGACGGCCAGGGCGATCACAATGGGGATGGCGAGGATGAACTCGCCGATGACAATAGCGGTCGGGGTGAAGAGGAGTTGGAGATCACCGAGCGGGCCTTGGCGAGAGAGGAAGGCGAAGACCGAGAGCCCCACCACCACGGTGGGCAGGGCCATCAGAGTGTTGATCAGGGTGATCAGGCCCTCCTTGCCTCGGAAGTTTCCCTCCACGAGGAGGACCGCGCAGGGGATCCCAGCGGCCGAGGCCAGAAGGGTCGCGCCGAGGGACACCTGAAGAGTGAGCCAGGTGATCTGATACACCTCGGGGTTAAGGGTGGCGATGAGGGTGCCCGCTTGCAGCAGACCTTCCAGTAGAAAATCCATGGCCGCCTCACGGTTTCGGAATGGCCGTCGGAATGAAAAGGGGTTGGCCAAATTCCTTTGTCCCGAAATTGGCGATGATCTTTTGACCTTCAGGCGAGGTGAGCCAGCCGATCAAGAGCATTGCCCCGAGGTAGTTGACGTGCGCGTGTCTGGCCGGGTTGACGGCGATGACATGATAGGGATTGAAGAGGACGGGATCCCCCTCCATGAGAATCGGCAGGTCGAGCTTCTGTCGAAAGGCCAGATAGGTCCCCCGATCCGTGAGGGTGTAAGCCCGCTTCTGGTCAGCGATGACCAGTATCGCTCCCATCCCGCGCCCCGCCTCGAGGTACCAGGGAAGCGACGGGGTCAACCTCGCCTTCTCCCACAGACTCAGCTCCTTCGCGTGCGTTCCGGACCGGTCTCCCCGCGAGATGAAGAGGGCCTTCGTTTCCGCAATTCGTTGAAAGGCCTGCTGAGCTTCTGAAGCCCCTTTGATCCCCGCTGGATCATGGGCAGGGCCCACGATGACAAAATCGTTATACATGACGGGGCGGCGGTTGACTCCAAAGCCCTGCTTCACAAACTCCTCTTCGAGCTCCGGCGCATGCACCAGCGCAACATCTACATCCCCCCGCTCGGCCAGTTTCAGGGCCTTTCCCGTCCCCACCGGGATCACGTCCACCTGAAGCCGAGATCGTGTCTCGAAGGGGGGGATCAGGACGGCCAGGAGGCCGGAGTTTTCGGTGCTGGTCGTCGTCGAGAGGCGCAGTCGCCCCTCGGCCGCCTCTGCTGGAAAGCTCGCGACGAGAAGGAGGGCGAGGATCGCGTAAATCATACGGTCTCCGCTCGAGGCGAAGGATCGGTGGCGAGGATGCGGCCGGATTCGGTCGTATCGTAGCCACCCAGTGCGTCCACCCGGGTCCGGAATTCTCGCGAGCCGGCAACCTCCAAGAGGACCTGGATGCCGCGGGAGAAGAAACGCTCCTTCGGCACCAGGATGTCGAAGCGCTCCCTGGTGAGGGGGATAAACTCGAGGTCGAGGAGGCGCGCGGCGGCGTGTGTCGCGAGCCCGGCATCACCCTCTCCTCGGAGTATCTTCAACCCCACCGCGAGGTGGGTAGGGACCGCCACCTGGTATCCGGTGATCTGTTCGGGGTCGATGCCGAGCCGCGCCAGCTCTTGGTCGACGAAAATGCGGGTTCCCGATCCGTCTTGGCGGTTGACGAACCGGAGGCCGCCGCGGGTCAGATCGGCCACCGACCGAAGCCTAAAGGGGTTTCCGGGCCGCGTGACGAGGCCCAGCTCCCGGTGGAATAGGGGGACGACTGCAGCGCCGGAGGGAATGGTGCTCCCAAGGTATGGGAGGTTGTATTCACCGGTCTCTGGGTGGCGCACATGGGCCAGGGCAAGATCTGCGACGCCGTCTCGAAGGGCGACGAGGCCGGCGCTACTGCCGACCGTGGCGAGGAAAAAGGAGGGGCAAGCCCGCCGCCTGGCGTAGAGCTCTGTCAGGATGCCAAGACTCGGGTCGTCGCTGCCGGCCGCCAGCAGGAAGGGCCGTTCCTCTTCCTTTCGCCGCCACCCTGGACCCTTCGCACTGTCCTCGATCCACTGGTCGATGAGCGCCTTCGGAAAGATCCATTTCCCGGTCACCCGGGTACACGGGATTCTGCCAGCTTTGGCCAGATAGTAGACCTTCTTCTCGTGGATCCCGAGATAGGCAGCAACTTCTTTGGTGTTCATGAGTTCGGTCATCTTTCTCCCCTCCGGTGATCGAGATTTATGCCTAATTTGGAAAAAAGTCAATAAACATTACTAATAATTACAAATTATTCCACAAAATTCCATTATGGATCAGAACCCATATCCCTGAGCTATGGGGAGGCCACCCCCCCAGAATCCCGCTGGTAGTCGATAGTCCATTTGAGAGCCCACAGGCATTGTTCAGCGATTCCCGATGTGGTATACCGAGCCTGCTTCGTGCGTTGGGGATCGGCCAACGAGAGAGGCGGAAGGGCGACATGACCATGCAGGATTTCTTCGGTCGCGAACTCGAGCGCTTGAAGCGCAAGGACTCTTACCGGTGGCTCCGGGCCATGGAGGGGCCGCCTGAGGCGCGGATGCGGGTCGATGGCCGCGAGGTGATCGTCCTCTGTAGCAGTAACTACCTGGGTCTGGCGACCCACCCGCGGTTGAAGGCGGCCGCGATCGAGGCCACCGAGCGCCTCGGCGTTTGCTCCGCCGCTTCTCGACTCATCGCCGGCAATAATGAGCTCTACCGCATCCTGGAAGAGCGATTGGCCGTTTTCAAGAGGCGTGAGGCCGCGCTCGTCTTCAGCACCGGCTACATGGCGAACCTGGGGGTCATCTCGGCGGTGGTGGGCGACGGGGACGTGGTCTATACCGACGCGCTGAGTCACGCAAGCATCGTCGACGGCTGCCGCTTGAGCCGGGCGACGGTGAAGATCTTTCCCCACAATGACGTCGATGCCCTGGAAGACCTATTGAAGTCAGACACCGGGTTTCGGCGGAGGCTCATCGCGGTTGACGGGGTCTACAGCATGGACGGAGATCTGACACCCCTTCCCGATCTCGTCAAGTTGTCCAAAGATTACGACGCACTGCTCATGCTTGATGATGCGCACGGGACCGGAATCCTGGGCGAGCGGGGAGGGGGCACGGCGGAGCACTTCGGTCTGGACGATCCCGATGCGGTCGATATCGAGATCGGCACCCTGGGCAAGGCGTTGGGGAGCTTCGGGGCCTATGTCGTGGGCAGCCGGAGCCTGCGGGAATATCTCATCAATCGATCGCGGAGTTTTATCTTTACCTGTGCCCTGGCCCCGTCGGCCCTGGCCGCCGCCCTCGCCACCCTGGACGTCCTGGATGAGGAGCCGGCGCATCGGCAGAGGCTCTGGGAAAACCTCCGTCATTTCCGAGAAGGTCTGCACCGTCTGGGCCTCTCCACAGAGCCCAGTGCGACCCATATCCTTCCCGTCATGACCTATGACCGGCAGCGGACGATGGCGCTCTGCGAGCGGCTGCTGGAGCTTGGCGTCTTCTGCCAGGGGATCCGGCCCCCGACCGTCCCTCCCGGGACCAGCCGGCTCCGCTTCACCGTCACCGCCGCGCACACGCGGGCCGATCTGGACCGGGCGCTCGAGGCCGTTGAAAAAGCCTTCCGCGAGTTCGCCCCCCTCTGAGCGGTCGTTGTTGGCCGGCCTCGCAAGCACATCCGCGCAGGGCGGGGACTCATTCGCGCAGAGACTCTGAACGGGAGTTCGTGCGAGGGGGAACGTGCAATGCTCAGTCAATCCACTAGGTGGCGATTGACGACGCAACTCGAATGCCTTCAAGTCGTACTGGGCGGGAGGGATGCTGCGGTGATCAACCGGCGTCCGGCATCAGGCAAGTGGTCGGCCCACGAGAATCTCGCGCACCTCGCTCGGATTCACGAAATCTATCTCGAGCGAATTCGCCGGATCCTGAGCGAGGAGCGGCCACAGCTTCCCCGGTACACAGCCGAGGATGACCCGGAGTGGCCGCAGTGGGTGAGGATGTCAACCGAGGAGGTCGTGCAGCGGCTGATGGCGCTACGAGATGAGCTCGTCCGGGTCGTCACACCGCTCTCCCTGGACCGCCTCAACCGGATCGGTGTCCATTCCGCGCTCGGTGGCATGACGATTCCGGAGTGGATCGAGTTCTTCCTGCTACACGAGGCGCATCATCTCTACGCTGCGATGCAGCGCGCTCGCGACGGATAGACCGTCGGGGGTTTGTGCCTAGAACTGGAGCGTGCCCCGCGCCCGCAACTCAGAGGGGCGAAGGCTGTGATAGACGAAGGCAATACGCATCGCGGATCTCCTGGCAAGTGACTCCAAAGCCCTGAAACCATCACGCCCCACTGTTCGTCTATTATACGTCAAGGTGAGTTACGTCGGATTCCAGCAGTGCCTCAGGCACCAGGGGGATGTGAACCATGAAGATTGTTTCCGTCAACGTGGGACTGCCGCGGGAAGTGATCTGGAAGGGTAAGAGAGTCACCACCGGGATCCTTAAAGAACCCATCACCGGGCGCGTGATGATGCGGAGGCTGAATCTGGACGGGGACCGACAGGCGGACTTGTCCGTCCACGGTGGACCCAGCAAGGCGGTGTATGTGTACCCGGTCCAGCATTATGACTATTGGCGGGGGGAATTGCCTGAGATGAAGCTGCCCTGGGGCATGTTCGGCGAAAATCTGACCACCGAAGGATTGCTGGAGGATGCCGTCAGCATTGGAGATCGGCTTCGCATCGGCTCAGCCGAAGTGATGGTGACTGAACCGCGGATGCCCTGCTACAAACTGGGGATTAAGTTCGGGCGGGAGGACATCATCAAGCGGTTTCTGAGAAGCGGTCGGACCGGCTTTTATGTGGCGGTCTTGCAAGAAGGTGAGGTCGGAGCCGGAGACAGCGTGGATCTCATCGGTCGCGACGGAAACGATGTCACAGTGGCCGACATCACCCGCTTATACGTGAATGAAAGGGACAACCTGGACCTGTTGCATCGCGCGATCCAGGTCGAGGCCTTGCCCGAAAGCTGGCGCGACCACTTTCGGCAGCAGATCCAAAAACTGGGTCGCTCCGTGGAGAGAGAGCGGCAGGCGAAGTCGCGGGCATCGCCGTGTTGTGAGTGAGCGAAAGGGCAACTACGACGCGCTGGCGCTCATGCCCATCGGAGACGCGGGACTGCCCCGGGACTCGACGGCAAAGCCCCGTTCGCGCCAGGCGTCAAAGCCACCGGCGAGTGGTCGGACGCGCGTGATCCCTCGCCGCCGTAACAGAAGCGCCACCCGGGCGCTCGAGGCCTCGCTGGGTCACGTGCAGTACAGGACGAGCTCGCGGTTGCGCGGGATTTCCTGGTGGCGCTGCTCGAGTTGATCCGGCGAGAGCTGGATGGCGCCGGGAATGGTCGCTGGCTCTGCCTCGAAGTCGAGCGAGTGACGCAGATCCACGACCACCAGATCTTCGCCGGCATCGAGCTTGCGTTTGAGTTCCTCCGGGGTGATCCGGTCGATCCGCAGCCGGCGCACAAACCGACGCCGCTGCACATACTTCCAGCCGATGTACCCCGTCAGGGCGACCACGAGAATCAATACGAGCCGGGCGCCGAGCTCCGCAGCGTGGGCTGCAACCCGCTCGATTTGATCACTAAAGACGAAGCCGAGCCCCGTATACGCGCCCACCCAAATCAATGCCCCCACCCCGTCGAAGAATAGAAAGCGCGGGAGCCGCATGCGGAAAATCCCCGCCAGGGGCGGTGCCACCGTGCTCAATCCAGGGACGAACTTAGCCACGATCAGCGAGCGGGCGCCATGCCGGACGAAGAAATCTTCCGTCCGGCGAACGCATGAGTCCGGCTCGAGGGCGATCCGGCAGAGGAGCTGCAAGACCCTGCTGCCGCGTCGGCGACCCAGCTCGTACCAGATCGTGTCGGCGAGCAGCGTCGCCAGGGACCCCACGCCGATGGCGAGGGCGAAGCTTAATTGCTCGGCGCCGGCAAGGGCTCCGGCGGCGAGCATCAATGGGGCGGCGGGGATGGGCAAACCGACCTGCTCGACGAACACCACCGCGAACAGGACCGAGTACCCGTGCCGGATCAGGAACTCCAGTGCCTCACTCATCGCAACGGTCCCCTCCTTCGCTCTTGCGAGCCTGCGAGGTTAGTAATACGTCCGCAGGTAATGACGGCAGCCCACGGAATGATGGACACGAGCAACGATTCTAGCAGCCGTTGGGGCCTGTGCATCCCGGTTCTGGCGTTAGGCGACCGGCCACCCGGAAGGCGCCGCTCACCACCTGCCCCCCACCCTGTAGCAGCCCCCAAAGCGCATCACTCTCATCGGTTGTCGCGGGACTCGCGAAGGCAAGGAGGAGCAGCGGCGCCAGTGCGCTACTCTTCGACCACCGCGCCGTCCCATTCGATCGCGATGCCCCGCTGCACGGACTGCGAGGCCGGACAGCCTTTCTCGTGGATCTCGATCGCACGCAGGGCCTCCTCACGCTTTCCCTGGGGAACCTTCACGTGATAGTGGACCTTGATCCGCGTGATCAGAGGTTTGCCGTCTACATTCTCGATGAAGCCCTCCACCTCCGAGGACAACTTGTCCGGCTGTGTCGGAATCTTGCGTGCCGCTAGCGCCCCGGCCAGCGTGCCGGTCATTCAGCCGGCCACCGCGGCGATGATGTGGTCGAGGGTCGTGGGCACGTCCTCCGGCGGCTCCACCCCGTAGAATTTCTTGATCCCCCCGTGGACGCCGTAGCGGACCGGCTCGGGAAAGTTCTCGATGTAGGCCCGGCGGAGGGGACCCTTATCCTTGATGATTTTCACCTTGGAGACGTGAATCAACTCAGCCATGTTTGCTCCTCCTTGTCAGAATGGGACGTTTCTTCTTTTGATGTCCGGCGCTCCCCGTTGGATTCACCGAGTGTCGGCCGCTTCCCTTGGAGTCTCAAAGCGACAGCGTCGGGCTAAACTGCACCATGCTTCTTAAGCCACTCCTGCAAGCGCTTCCATCCATCTTCGGCCGGTTCCCTCCGGTAGCTGGGCCGGTAGTCGGCGTAGAAGGCGTGGGGTGCTCCGGGGTAGACGATGATCTCTGACGGACTCCCCGCCGACTTCAGGGTCTTGCGCATCTCCTCGACGGTATCGAGCGGGATGCCCGGATCATCGCCTCCGTACAGGCCGAGGACGGGGGCCTTGAGCGCGCCGACGACGTCGATCGGATACTGGGGCTGCAGTTCCGTGCGATTGCCGGTGAGCCGGCCGTACCAGGCCACGCCGGCTTTGAGCTGGGGGTTGTGGGCGGCATACAGCCAGACGATCCTCCCGCCCCAGCAGAACCCGGTGATGCCGAGCTTCGCGATGTTCCCTTTGCCGCCCGCCTTGGCCCACGCGACGGTGGCGTCGAGGTCCGCCATCACCTGCGCGTCGGGGACCTTCGAGACCACTTTCGCGAAAATCTCCTTGCTCTCGGATATTCCCGACACATCCCCCTGGCGGGCGAAGAGCTCGGGGGAGACAGCGAAGTAACCCATCTTCGCAAATCGGCGACAGATATCCTTGATGTGTTCGTGAACGCCGAATATTTCCTGCACGACCAGGACCACGGGGAACGCAGTTCCGGTGGCCGGCATCGCCCGGTAGACCGGGATCTGGCCATCGGCGGTCGGAATCTTCACCTCACCCGCGATCAACCCGCTGGTATCGGTGGTGATCGTCTGTGCTGATACAGGGCGTACGGCGAGCGCGAAGCCGACAGCCAGTGTGGTCATGACAAACTCTCGCCGTGTGAACTCCGTCTTGGGCATCAGGCTGCGTAGTTCCTCGTCCAAACCCTGATTCCTCCTTTCCCATCCGGTGTTGGGGGTCAAGGGCGGGACTCAACGCCGCAGCAACTTGAAGCCGATGCCCGAACCCATCTTTTGCGCATATGCGAGATGAATCCAGAGCATGGCTAGTGGCTCGAGCAGGCGCGCCGCCTGCAAGGGACCAGCATCCACAGCCTCGAAGCCGAGCTCTTGGGTGAGTCTCGCAACGGCAGTCTTGGCTGCAGCGTCATCGCCGCAGATAAACATCGTAGCCTGCTCGGCGCCGAAGTGTGGACTCGCCATGTTTTCGGCGCCGGTCATATTGAACGCCTTCACGATGCGAGCGCCCGGTGTCTTCTTGGCAATCTCTTCGGCGGCAGACGTGGTGTGACCGATCTCCAGGCCGCCCAAATCTTGCTTGAGCGGATTCGTGCAGTCGATCAGAATCTTGCCCGACAACGGGCCAGCCGCTTTGAGGGCGTGGTCCACAGAGGGCCAAGGAGGAGCGAAAAGGATAACCTCGCCGAACTGCACAGCCTCGGCAGGGGAACCCGCCCGAGTGTTGGGGCCGGCCAACGTGGCGAGACTCTCCAGTTTTTTGGGGTCCCGCGAGTAGCTGAAGAGAATCTTGTGGCCACGCCTCGCCCAGGCCTTTCCCAGCGTGCTGCCCACATTGCCTGAGCCAACAATCCCGATGTTCATCCTCTTCTCCCCAGTCATTTCTTACGGGGTTGTAATCACCGCGCGGAAGCGAACCTTGCCTTCAGCAACACGCTCGTAGGCCTTGGTGATTTCGTCGAGTCGGTAGGTTTCGGTAATGACCTTTACCTTGCCCTGTGCGGCATAGTCAAGGGCCTCGTAAAGGAACTCCATCCCGTTTTGCTGTGAGCCGATGATCCGAAGGCGCTTCAAGATGGCGTCGGCTGGTGGGACCGGAAAGGGTTTGGCCTCGTAGCCCATCAGAACGAAACGCCCGTCAGGGCGTAGTCCTTGGATGCTGTCGGCCATGGCGTCGTTCGAGTTACTGGTGCCGAGGATCACGTCGGCACCCCCGATACCGGCCAGGCCCTGCCCATCGCGGACGATCTCATCGGCCCCTAGCTGGCGGATGGACCGATCCTTGTCGGGCGACCGGGAAACCGCGATCGTGGTGAAGCCGGCGGCCTTCGCGTACTGCACCGCGAGGTGGCCCAGGCCACCGATGCCGACCACGGCGATGCGCTCGTGCGGTTTGGGCTCAGCAATCCGCAAACCAGACCACACCGTATAGCCGGCACACAGGATGGGTGCGGCCTGCTCGTAGGAAAGCCCCTCGGGTAGAAGCACGGCGGCGTTTGCATAGGCCAGCATGAATTCGGCGTGGCCGCCTGACATCTCCCCGCTCGTGCCCGCTTGCTGCGCGCAGAACATGGGTGTGCCGCGGAGACACCACTCGCAGCGCCCACATGCGGCTTGCAGCCAGGGCACCCCCACGCGATCGCCCACGCGCCGCATGGTGACACCCGGACCGACGGCGACGATCTCCCCCACCGGTTCGTGTCCCAGGATGCGGGGGAAGTCTCCCGGCAGCTCGCCCCTGGTCTGATGCACGTCTGTGTAACAGATCCCGCTGCCGCGGATCTTGATCAAGACCTGATTGGGGCCCGGTTCCGGCGTTGGAACCTCCTTCACTTCCCATTTCCCGTGAACAGTGGGAACCACTGCAGCTCGCATGATCCTGGCTCCTCAACGGCCGTCGCGAGGCGGGACGATCCAGTAGTAGACCGTGTGCTGGCCGCCCGACACCGTCACCCTGATCGTCTTCTCCGGTTTCCAGTCGCCCATGTCGTAGTTGTGCGACACGACTCGGGTCCCTGACCGCAGCTCGCTCAAGAGCTTGGGTCGCAGCTTCATGTTCACGGACGGCAGCAAATACAGCGTCACCACGGTCGCCTCGCGAAGGTCGGCCTGGAAGATGTCTCCTTGCAGGAACTGCACGCGGTCTGTGACGCCGGCCTGCCGTGCGTTATCGTTCGCTTCCTGGACGCGCTGCGGGTCGAGGTCGATGCCGACTCCGCGGGTACCGAAGTGCTGGGCAGCGGCGATAACGATCCGCCCGTCGCCGGAGCCGAGGTCGTACAGCACGTCGTTCGCGTTCACGTTGGCCACCTGCAACATCTCGGTGACGACAAGCATCGGAGTGGGGACAAATGGGACGTCAAGGTCCGGCACCGTTGTGACGGTCTGCGCATTGACGGGCAGCGCGACCAAGAGACACAGCGCGAGGAGAGCCATGGTGGGAGGTCGTTGATATCGCATCTCATATTCCTCCTTGTAGGATGTCCCAACGTGGGACAAGCAGGATCAGTGCGCCAACGGCGCGACTGTCGCATCGGCATACTATTTCATCGAGCCTTTCCATGGACGAGGGGCGAGGGTTGGCCCCACTGACCGCTGAAGACAAAGGAGTCCAGGGGCTTGCGGGTGCGCGGGGCCAGCTCGCGCTCACGCAGGTCATCTGGCAACCGGCCCGGATCGTCGAGATAGCCGATCGCCATCACCGCGACCGGCTCGTAGCCCTCGGGGATCCCGTACACCTCCCGCGCCCTGTCCACGTGGAATCCGGCCATCTGGTGGACGAAGAGGCCGAGGGCCATCCCCTGGATTACCAAGTTTTCGACCGCCAGACCGACGTCATGAAAGGCGTGTCGATTCGGCTTCCGGTTTCTCTCAAAGGCCAGCCTGGCCACCGAGAGCATGAGGACCGGCGCATGCTGGGCCCATCGGACGTTGCCTTCGACGAGACAACTCAGCAAGCGCTCGTATTCACCTGCATGCCCCTTGGTGGCGACGATGAAGCTCCACGGTTGCTCGTTGTAGGAGGACGGCGCCCATCGAGCGGCCTCCAGAAGGCTGCGGAGCTTGTCCGGTTCAACCACGCGGTCGGCGAAGGCGCGCGGGCTCCAGCGCTCCCGCAGCAGCCCGTGAATCTCGTGTGTAGTCTCGGCGAGTTTCTGCATCGTTGATTTTCCTCGCTGATCATGGCGGTCACACCGATTTGCCCTCTACATATGCCCGCAACATCCAGGCCATTTTTTCGTGCTTCTCCATCAAGCCGGTCAGGAAGTCGTTCGTGCCGATGTCGTGGTAGCGGTCCGCACAGGTCTCGAGGTCCACGCGCAGCGCCCGAATCAGTGCCTCGTGGTCGGCGAGGAGGTAGTTTTTCGTCTTCGTGTTCAGCACATATTCGTCGGCGAGGACCGTATTGAGAATCTTTACGACGCCTTCACCCTCCTTGTTGGCCAGTCCGATGTTCGGTTTCATGTGTGTTCCTCCTTGCTGTTTGGCTCAATGTGCGAAGACTAAAGCATGGTCGCTACGGTAGGTCCAGGAAGATCAGCGCCGCGGCTTCCGTGGCCTGGAGCGCCAGCTCCGGTTCGTCGGCAATTCGGGCCTGGTCCCCTGCCGCGAGGGGGGTACCGTTCACCGTGAGGCTACCGGTAATCACAAAGAGGTAAGCCTTGCGACTCGGTCGACTCTTGTGGGTCACTTCCTGTCCCGCCCGCAAGCTCGACACGTAGATGACTGCGTCTTGGTCGATGGTCAGTGTTTCCGCAACGTTGCCCCCAGACACAACCGGCAGGAGCTTTCCGCCTCGCTCTTCGACCGTGAAGCGACGCTGCTCCCATTGAGGGGGAAGGCCCTTCGTCCGGGGCGTGATCCAGAGCTGAAGCAGGTGAACGGGACGCTCTGTGGAGTGGTTATACTCGGCGTGGACGATCCCGGTGCCGGCGGACATCCCCTGGACCTCGCCGGCACGGATGACCCCGCGGTTTCCCTGGTTATCCTGGTGTTCCAGCTCTCCATCCAGAACATAGGTGACGATCTCCATATCGCGGTGCGGGTGGGCACCGAATCCCTGCCCTGGCTGGATGATGTCGTCGTTGACGACACGGAGCGCCCCCCAGTTCATGTTGGCGGGGTCGTAGTAATCATCAAAGGAGAAGTGCCAGTAGGTGGAGAGCCACCCGAGGTCTCTGTGGTGCCGCTCTTTGGATTGGATGATTTTGATCACGCGCGTTACCTTTGCTATGACAGCGGGCTGATTCCCTGCTCAATCAAGCGGTCTTCTCGCGCGCGAGCTCCAGGAGTTCGACCAGCGCCTGGAGCCGCTTCGTCCCCAGGTGCCCCAGGTGCTGCGTGTGCAGATGAACGATCGGAGCGTCGAGGCGCCTCAGGAGGCGGAGCCCCCCTTCCGTGATCCGAACCATGACGACCCTCCGATCCTTCCTGTTGCGCTCCCGCGCGATGAGTCCGCGGGCCTCGAGCCGATCAAGGAGGCGGGTGACGTCGGGGTCACGGGTGATCAGGCGTTCGCACACTTCCCGGCAGGCGAGCCCGTGGGGACCGGCGCCCCGCAGGATGCGGAGCACGTTGTACTGGGGGTGTGAAAGTCCGACCGACTTCAGGACCTTTGCCTGGCCGCGCAACAACGCATCGGTGGTCCGCAAGAGGTTCAGAAACGCCTCTTGCTCCAGCGTCCGGAAGGGCTTCTTTTGTTTGATCTCTGCCTGCAGCCGTCCAGCCATGGTATGAAGAATATATTCGTTTCAACGATAAATGTCAAGAGGAAGGTCTCTTGGTGAGGCGGAGCGACCCTTGACGCGGACGAGCCGCCCCGGTATCGTACGGTTACGATAAACCTTTCTGGCCCGCCAGGCAGGGGTCGCCCGTGATCTCCAAAGCGATCTTGCAGCAGAAGGATTACCGGCATCTGTGGCACCCCTTTACCCAAATGCAGGAATGGTTTGCCGAAGAGGCGTTGATCATCGACCGGGGGGAGGGCAACTATCTCATCGATGTCGATGGTAACCGCTACCTCGATGGTGTGTCCTCCCTCTGGTGTAACGTGCACGGGCACAACCGGCGCGAGATCGATGAGGCGATCATCGCACAGCTTGGGCGGATCGCCCACTCGACCCTCCTCGGCCTCTCCCACCCTCCCGCGATTCTCCTGGCAGAACGGTTGGTCGAGATCGCCCCGCCCGGCCTCACCAAGGTCTTCTACTCCGACAACGGGGCGACGGCGGTGGAGATTGCCCTGAAGATGGCGTTTCAGTATTGGCGGCAGAAAGGCCCGGAGAGGTTCCGAGGGAAGACCACCTTTCTCTACTTCACGGGGGGGTATCATGGGGATACCCTGGGGGCCGTGAGCGTGGGAGGCATCGACCTGTTCCACCACCTCTATAAGCCCCTCCTCTTCGAGGCCTTTCCCCTGCCTGCCCCCTATAGCGCGGCGGAGAGAGAGGCGGCCCTCAAGGAAGCGCAGCGGACGATTGAAGCCCGCCATCCTGAGGTGGCGGGCCTCATCATGGAGCCGGTGATTCAGGGGGCGTCGGGGATGCGACCCTACCCTTCGGGTTTCACGCGAGCCGTCTGGGAGCTCTGTCGGGATCACGAGATCCTCTTCATCGCGGATGAGGTAGCCACCGGGTTCGGTCGCACTGGGAAGATGTTCGCCTGCGAGCATGAGGGGGTCGTGCCGGATCTGCTCGCCATTGCCAAGGGCCTCACGGGCGGGTACCTGCCCCTGGCTGCGACCCTCGCCACGCAAGAGATCTTCGACGCCTTCCTGGGCGCGGTGGAGCAGCAGAAGACCTTTTACCACGGCCACACGTACACGGGAAACCCCTTGGGCTGCGCCGCCGCCCTGGCCAGCCTGGAGATCTTTGCGAGGGATCAGGTCCTCAAGCACCTGGAACCCAAGATCGCCTTCCTCAAGGTGGGCCTCGAGCGACTCCGGTCCTTACGCCACGTGGGCGAGATCCGTCACGTCGGATTGATGGGGGGCATCGAGCTGTTCGAGGACGTGGCCGCTCGCCTCGGTTACCCGCCCGGGAGGAGGATGGGGCACCGCGTGATCACGGAGGCGCGCCGACATGGCGTCATCATGCGATCCCTGGGTGACGTCATCGTCGTGATGCCCCCCCTGTCCGTCACCACAGACGAGATTGATACCCTCATTCATGTGGTCCACCGGGCGATCAAGACGATCACCGAGGGCGATGCCTCTTACCGTGAACCGTGAACACTGAACCGTGACCGTATGCCGTGAACCATGAACCACCAAGGGCGCATCAGTCGTACGTTGCTGTACGGCGAGGGGCTTTTCGAAACCTTGCGGGTGTATCGGGGCCGCCAGGTCCCTCTCCTCGAGGCGCACTGCCGGCGGATGGCGCGCGGAGCACAGTTCTTTCGGTTTCCCTTCTCGCCGTCGGCCTTCAGGAGGGCCGTCCAAGAGGAACTGCAGATGGTCTCTGAGGAGGCCGAGGCGCGCCTCCGGGTCACGTTGGAGGTCTGGGGAGAGGAGGGCCCGGCGGAGACCCGGTTGATCGCCCGCTCCGCCCCGTTGAGCGGCACGGGTGAGGGTGAAGGGGTGCGCCTGATCACAGCCCCCTTCGCCCGCTCCTCCGGTTCCCCCCTGCTCGCCTTCAAGACCACCAACTACTTTGAGAACAGTTACGCTCGGCAATGGGCCCGGCTTCAGGAGTATGACGATGCCCTGTTTTTCAACGAGCGGGCGGAGGTCACCGAGACGACGGCCGCGAACCTCTTCCTCATTCGTGAGGCGACGTTAGTGACGCCTCCGGTCTCTGCAGGACTCCTGCCGGGGATTGCGCGGGGTGTCGTGCTTGCCTGCGCCAAAGGGCACGGTCTCATCGCAGAAGAGCGCCCGGTGACGGCGGCCGATTTGCAAGGGGCCGAGGAAATCCTCCTCTCCAATGCGGTGATCGAGGTCGTGCCGGTCAGGGAGATTGCCGGGGTTTTTGCAGGGCGTTCCCCCTTCGATCGGGCGGGCGCGCTTCGGGCCGCGTACCGGGAGCAGGTCTTTGCAGGAGGGATTCCCTGAGGATTGCATCAAGGTCCTTGTTGTCGTCAGTCGGGGAACGGGCCTATCCTTACGGCTGACGGCTGACAGATGGGTCGGGGGAGCATGGGGAAGGGTCTCTTCATCACCGGGACCGACACCGGCGTGGGGAAAACATTCGTCGCGGGCCTCTTGGCGGGCCTTTTGCGAGCCCGTGGCATCGATGTGGGCGTGATGAAGCCGGTCGAGACCGGCTGCCCCAGACAGGATGGGCGGCTCGAGCCTCGGGACGCGCTCACCCTCAAGGAGCGAGCGGGAACGACCGATCGGCTGGATGAGATCTGTCCCTATGCGCTCGAGATGCCGGTTGCCCCGTCGGTGGCGGCGGAAGCGGCAGGCGTCGCCATCGACCTTGACCGGATTACCGGATGGTTCCAGGATCTCGCCGCGCGTCATCAACTGACGCTCGTGGAGGGGGCGGGGGGACTCCTGGTTCCGCTCACCGACACGGCCGACACCACGCACCTGATTCAAAAGCTCCGCATACCGGTCCTCGTGGTGACGCGAACCTCCCTGGGGACGATCAACCACACCCTCCTCACCTGTTATTGGGCCAGGCAGAAAAGGCTGTCCATCCTCGGCGTGGTCCTGAATAGTCCGACCGGCCCGCCCGACCCTGCCGAGGAGGCGAACCTCGAGGCGCTCGCCGCGCGGCTCCCGACACCCCTCCTGGGTCGTGTCCCCTACTTTCCGGAGGCCTCGTATGACCTCTCCCGGGTGAGAGCATCGCTCGACGTGGACCGCCTGCTGGCACTCTTGGGGCACCCGTGATGCGATCAGAGCTTCGCGACAAAGTGGCCGAGCTCTTGATGGAGGCCATCCGGCACCGCGACCGGTCGTTGCTCGTGTTCTGGCTTCGCGCATACTGCCAGATGGTCGAGGGGCGCGATCCCCCGGCCGTGCCCTTTGTCCGACTGGCGCGCTTCGTGGGGCGCCACCGGACGGAGCTCAGGTGGTGTGGGGACCCGGGGGAGGGTTGGGGGCGAAGCCTCGTCTCCGACTCGGGCCTCTTTCATTCCGGCGATAGAGAACAGGTGGTCATTGCCCCGCGATACCGGAAAGAGCTTCCGCTCGTCTGCGCCAGGGCGGCGGCCTATTGGGAATTCCTCAGGGAGCTACACCGCCGGAGCTACCCCTCGGGGCTCCCAGGGGCGCTTCAGCAAGCGGCCCTCCTGTGGCAACACCGCCTCTTCTTCGAGTTCCATGAGCTGCTGGAGGCGATCTGGATGGACTGGCGGGGGCCCGAGCGGCGATTTCTCCAGGGCCTCATCCAGCTCGGCGTCGCCTTCTATCACGTGCAGCGAAACAATTGCCGCGGTGCCATGAGCATGTTCCGAAACGGGTGGACCAAGGTGGCGCCCCACACCCCCCGCTACTGTGGGGTGGAGCTGCAAGAATTTCTGAAGCGTATCGCAGGATGCCGTGAGCGCGTCGAACGGCTGGGTCCGGGGCGCTGCATCGACTTTGACTGGTCGTCGGTGCCGCCGCTCCAGGTGGCGGGCGAGAGACAGGCCGCCGTCGCCGGTTCGGCCCGGCTGGGGAGCTGAAGGGGACCAGCCTGTCTTGACGGGGTATTGTGAGGAGGTATACTAGCCCCGCTCTTGATCTTCTCGGAGATGGGGAGGGATAGGCGAGGGGAACGCGGGGAGGAATGCGCCATGAAGGTGGATCCGAAAGCGCGCAGTCGTGCCATTACCGAGGGGCCCGACCGGGCGCCGGCCCGGGCGATGCTCAAGGCGATCGGCTTCAAGGATCAGGACCTGGAGCGGCCCCTCGTGGGCGTCGCCAACACCTGGATCGAGATCGGCCCGTGTAACTACCACCTCCGCCGCCTGGCCGCCAAGGTGAAAGAGGGCATCCGTGCGGCGGGCGGGACGCCCCTGGAGTTCAATACGGTCTCCATCTCCGACGGGATCACCATGGGGAGCGAGGGGATGAAGGCCTCCCTCGTCAGTCGCGAGGTCATTGCCGACTCCATCGAGCTCGTAAGCCGGGGCAACATGTTCGATGCCGTGGTCGCGCTGTCCGGGTGCGACAAGACGATCCCCGGAACGGTCATGGCGCTCGTCCGCGTCAACGTCCCGGGCCTGATGCTCTACGGCGGCTCGATCATGTACGGTGAGCACGGTGGACGTCGGCTGACGATTCAGGATGTCTTTGAGGCGGTCGGGGCCTTCAATGCCGGGAAGATTTCGGCCCAGGAGTTCCGCGCCATCGAAGACTCCTCGTGTCCCGGCCCCGGCGCCTGCGGCGGGCAGTTCACCGCCAACACCATGGCGACGGCCTTCGAGATGCTGGGGATCTCGCCGATGGGGCTGGGCGACGTCCCCGCCATGGATCCCCGGAAAGACGAGGTCGCTTTCGAGTGCGGCCGGATGGTGATGGACCTGCTCCGGAAGGGGGTCACCCCCCGGCAGATCATCACCCGCAAGGCGATGGAAAACGCCATTGCGGGCGTGATGGCCACCGGGGGATCGACCAACGCCGTGTTGCACCTGCTGGCGGTTGCGCGCGAATCGGGCGTGCGCCTCGGGATCGACGATTTCGATCGGATCTCTCGCCGGATCCCGGTCCTGGCCGATCTGAAGCCGTGGGGCCGGTTCACCGCCCCCGAAATGTACCGCGCTGGCGGGATGGCAGTCGTCGCCCGGCGATTGCTCGAGGCCAGGCTGCTCCACGGGGATGCGTTGACGGTCACCGGACGGACGATCGGCGAGGAGGCGCGGGCAGCGCGCGAGGCATCGGGGCAGGAGGTCATTCGTCCGGTCAGGAGTCCCCTGAAGCAGACAGGGGGAATGGCCGTCCTCCGCGGGAACCTCGCCCCGGAAGGGTGTGTGATTAAGCTGGCCGGGCATGAGCGCACGGCCCACCGGGGCCCGGCACGCGTCTTTGACCGTGAGGAGGATGCCTTTGCGGCGGTGAAGCGGGGACGCATCAAACCGGGCGACGTCGTGGTCATCCGCTACGAGGGGCCAAAGGGGGGCCCGGGAATGCGCGAGATGCTTGGCGTGACCGGAGCGATCGTCGGCGCGGGCCTGGGAGCGTCTGTCGCGCTGATGACGGACGGCCGCTTCTCCGGGGCGACGCACGGCTTCATGGTAGGGCACGTGGCCCCGGAGGCCGCCGTCGGCGGGCCGATCGCGGCGATCAAGAACGGGGACTCGATCGTGATCGACGTCAAGAGGCGCCGGATCGACGTCGAGGTCTCGGCCGCCGAGATGAAGCGGCGGCTGGCGAAGTGGAGACCGCCGAAGCCACGGTACACCTCGGGGGTGATGGCCAAGTATGCCCGTCTCGTCTCCTCGGCCTCCGAGGGGGCCGTGACCGGCTGAGCCCCAGCAGGCGCCCGGGCATCCTGTCAGAGGCGCGCCATCTGCCAGAGGTCAGAGTTGACCACACGCGGACATCCAAAGCCCAGGATCGCGGGGGAGAAGGGACGAGCCGGCACGGCACGTATGCCGGTTCGCCAGCAGGTCTCTTCCGGAGGCGTCGTCTATCGCCACGGTTCCAATGAGGTGGAGATCGCGCTCATCAGCCTGAAGGGCGGCAGGGTGTGGGCCTTGCCCAAGGGGGTGGTTGAACCGGGCGAGGATCCCGAGGAGACAGCTCTTCGTGAAGTGCGGGAAGAGACGGGGCTCACCGCGCGGTGTATGGGGAAGGTCGGGGAGATCGAATACTGGTTTGTGGACCGCGAGGCAGGGCATCGCATCCATAAGCGGGTCCACTTCTATCTTTTCGAGCACACCGGGGGAGATACGAGCCAGCACGACTTCGAGGTGGATGAGGTGTGCTGGGTCCCGCTGCAGGAGGCCTTGGCGCGTCTCAGCTACCGCGGCGAACGAGAGATGGTGGAGAAGGCCAGCCAGGTCCTCCGTGAGCAGGGGTAGTTGCCTTGCCGGCGTCGCGCATCCCTACAGAGGCGTCGCCTTCTTGATTTCCTCGAGCAGATCGGCACTCAGGGTGCCGGTGTAGACCTCGCTCACCGGGCCTCGCAATGTGACCTCCCATTCCGGCTGGATCGTGATGTCGAGATCCCCGCCCGGCATCTGGATCGTCACCCGGTCATCCGTCAGTCCCAGACGGCGGCAGGCAGCAGCCACGGCGCAGGCACTCGATCCAGAGGCCAGCGTGTACCCGGCCCCTCGTTCCCAGATCAGGATCGCCACTCGGTCCCGGGAGCGCACCTTGGCGAACTGCACGTTGGTGCGGTGGGGGAAGGCGGGATGGTGCTCGATCTGGGGTCCAAGCCGGCGAACCTCCTCCGGGTTGAGGCGATCGACGGGGATCACGCAGTGGGGATTGCCCATCGAGACTGCGGTGAACTGGAAGCGTTCCCCGTCCACGCGCAGCTCCTCGTTCACCACCTCTCGCTCATCACCCGCCACCGGGATGTCGTGGCTGCGAAAGCTTGCCCGTCCCATCTCGACCGTCACGGTGGTCACCCGATCCCGGTCGCCTTCCAAGTTGACCCGCACGAGCCCCCCCTTTGTCTCGATATAGAAGGTCTTTTCTCGGGTGTACCCATGCTCGAAGAGGTACTTGGCAAAGATGCGGAGGCCATTGCCGCTCTTCTCGGCCTCAGTCCCGTCAGGATTGAAGATCCGGAGGACAAAAGGGACATTTTGCGGACCCGCGAGGAGCAGAATGCCATCCGAACCGAGGCCGTAGTGCCGGTGGCACAGGAGGCGAACCGCTTCCGGGGTGATCCGAAAATCGAGGTCGGCCTCGTTGAGAACGATATAGTCGTTCCCGAGGCCATGAGACTTGACAAATTTGGTCACGGCCATCCTCCGGCGGCATCACCTTAAGAGAGCAATGCGGAGCGGTCAAGGGAAATTCTCTTGCCCGGCCACCTCCCGTCATCCATACTGGGGTGAACCGAACCAACACCTCCGTTTCTGTTCGTTGATCTCCTGGGACAGGCATGACTCGGAAGAGGCACGGGGGTGCGGCGCGGCATGCTACCAGCGAAGGGAGGAGAGCGATGCCCACCTATGTGATTCTCGGGAACTATAGCGATCAGGGGATCCGGAACATTAAAGACACGACCAAACGCGCCGAGGCCTTTCGGAATTTCGCCAAGGGGATGGGGGTGGCGGTGAAGGAGATCTACTGGACCATGGGCCGGTACGATGTCGTCACGATCATCGATGCCCCCGATGACCCTACTGCAACCCGCCTGCTGTTGGCGGCCGGTGCCCTGGGCAACGTCCGGACGGAGACCCTGCGGGCGTTTACGGAAAGGGACATGGGGCAAATCCTGAAGGGGATCTGATGAGGCCTTGAGTCGGGTTGCCTCCATCGGCGGGATTATCCTCGCGCCCTCTCGAGGGCCATCCTCTTGGCCGTCTTCAGGTCCACCTTTCCCGTGCCGAGCATCGGTATGCTCCCGACCGAGTAAAGATGCTCTCGTTTGGGAATCCAAAGCTTCGGGAGATTGGTCTGGCCTAATCGCTCCCAGAGCTGCTCCGGCGTGATCTCTGTATGCGTGTAGAGGGCCACGAGCCGCTCGCCCTTCTGGTCATCCGGCAGTGCGGTGACCACCGAGGCGTCCTCCCCCAGAATGGCGTTGATAGCCTCCTCCAGCTTGATATGGGGAACCATCTCGCCGCCGATCTTGCTGAAGCGGGAGAGGCGGTCCGTGATACTGATGAAGCCGTCCTCATCGACGGAGGCGATATCTCCGGTGACATACCAGCCGTCTCGCATGACCTCCGCCGTCTCTTCGGGCTGGCCAAGATAGCCGAGCATCTGATTGGGGCCTTTGACCAGGAGCAGTCCCTCTTCCCCGGGTGGGAGGGTCTTACCGGTTTCGGGATCTACCGCCCTTACCGCGACGCCTGGGAGGGGATGCCCCACCGTCCCGGGCTTGAAGCCCGTTTGGCGGTAAGCGCCCCGCTCGAAATCCTGCGTGTTCACGGAAACCACGGGTGCCAACTCGGTGCATCCGTATCCCTCCAAGAGGTCCAGACCGTACTTCTCCTTAAACGCCCTCGCGATGGGTTCGCGCAGCTTTTCGGCGCCGGCAATGGCAAGCCGGAGCGAGGCAAACTCCTCGGCCGAGCATTTCCGGAGATAGGCCGCGTAGAACGTGGGGGTGCCTATCAGAATCGTGGCTTGGTATCTGGAGACCATCTCGCCGATGGTCTTCGCGTCCAAGGGGTTTGCGTGATACACGACGCCAAAGCCGGCCAGGAGTGGGAACCACAGGCTACCGGTGAATCCGAAGGAATGAAAGAACGGCAAGGCCCCCATGAGCCGGTCTTCCCTGGTCACCCAAAAGACCTGGGCCAACCCCTCGACGTTTGAGATGATGTTCTGATGCGACAGCATCGCGCCCTTCGGCATTCCGGTGCTCCCGCTGGTAAAGATGACGGTGGCCAGGGCCTGCGGTGATCGCTTTCCATCGTGGCAGAGGGTCGCGAGCAGCCGGCGTGGCAAGAGCAGGGCGAGGAGGCCGGCCTGAACTTTGTGAAGAAGGGTTATCTGTTTCATCACGTCTTCGACAAAGACCATCCCCTCCATCTCTTTGAGTTTTGCCTTGCCCAAGAAGATCCTGGAGGTCACGATGGTCCGGATGCCGCACTGCTGGATCGCCGAGGCCATGGCTTCGCGCCCGGCGGTGAAATTCAGATTGACAGGGACCTTCCCGGCGAACAGCACCGCGATGTTTGCCAGGGCCCCACCGACGGACGGGGGAAGGGCGATCCCCACCATCCGCTCGTCGGGACATCGGCTGCGCACCCACCGGCCAAGCAGCAGGCTGCCGACGAGCGCCCTGCCATACGTCAGCTCGGTGCCGCTGGAGTCGGCCATCGCAAACGAAAACCACCGCCATTTGGCGGTCTGGATGAACCGGAGCTGGAGCAGATCGCTGGGGCTTTGTCGATAGTCCACCGCAGCGCTACCGAGCTCCTGAATGGCCTGACGAACATCCTCGGCCTTTGACGTGGAGGGCAG
Organism: candidate division NC10 bacterium CSP1-5; assembly: GCA_001443495.1. Taxonomy (GTDB): domain Bacteria; phylum Methylomirabilota; class Methylomirabilia; order Methylomirabilales; family CSP1-5; genus CSP1-5. Next base: position 123,786 of record LDXR01000007.1, read on the forward strand.
AGGGGGGCCGAAGGACACCGTGATGGGATAGGGGAGGCGCTCGGGCCGCTTCCAGAAGAATTTTCCCTGCTTGAAGCTGAAGATACTCCCCCACAGCCGGTCGAGGTGAACGGGAATGATCGGGATGTCCAGCCCATCGACGATCCGCTCAAAGCCCCTTCTGAACGGGAGGAGGTTGCCCGTCCGGCTCACCGCCCCCTCGGCAAAGATGCACACCACGTGGCCCTGACGCAGCTCCTCGCGCGCCCGCTCGAGGGATTCGATGAGCTCTTTTCGGCGGCCGGCTTGAACCGGGATGGCCTTCATCAGGCGAAAAAGCCAGTTGAGGACCTTGAGTTCGTAATAGGGTCGGTAGACCATGAAGCGGATGAACCGCTGCACGCAGGCGCCGACCAGGAGTCCGTCGACGTGGGACATGTGGTTGCAGACCAGGAGTGCCGGCCCACGGAAGGGCACGTGCTCCTGTCCCACGACCCGGATTCGATACATCGTATGGGTGAGCATCCAGAGGGTGAAGCGGACGAGAAACTCGGGCAGGAGGCGCAGGATGTAGGCCGTGGCGACGAGGGTGAAGAGCCCGAGAATGAAGATGATCCGGTCCGCTGGCACCTGGAGGAGATCCCGCAGCACCCAGAGGACACCAGAGGCCAGGAGGACACCCCCGGTCGTGAGAAAATTGGCCGTCGCGATCACCCGGCCCCTCTCCTCTCGGCCGCTCCTCTGCTGGAGGAGGGCATTCAACGGGACAATGAAGAGCCCGCCGGACAGCCCGAGCAAACACAGGGCCGTTGCCGCCTGGACATACGACGAGGCAGATGAGGCCAGCAGGAGCGAAAAGCCCCCGATGCCGATCGAGCCCAACGGCACCAATCCGAGCTCGACCTTTCCCGCCGAAAGGCGCCCGGCTGCCAGGCTCCCCAGCCCGATTCCGACGGCGAGGAATGTGCTGAGCATTCCGGTGCGAAAGTCGTCCAGCCCCATCACCTCTTTGCCCAAGAGGATAATGTCCAACTGAAGCAGGGCTCCCAGGAACCAGAAGTAGGCGATCCCCAGCACCGTGAGCCAGAGAGCCTTCTCGGAGTAAAGCCGCCTGAGGCCGATGCCGATCTCGGCCCAGGGGTTCACGCGAAACGGCTTTCGGGCGCCCGAAGGCGGGACGGGGTGGATTCCGAAACTCGCGAGCGTCCCGGCGATGGCGACCACGATCAGGACAAGGCTGATCAACCCCAGCCGGTCGTACCACGCGGCGAACATCATGCTGCCAATCGAGGTGCCGAGGATGATCGCCAGGAAGGTCGTCATCTCTAGAAGACCGTTGCCCCGTGAGAGATCCTGGTCAGGTAGCATCTCAGGCAGGATGCCGTATTTGGCCGGACTGAAGAAGGTAGAGTGCAGGGCCATGACGAAGAGCACTCCCAGCATTGGCTCGATCCGCCCGGAAAGGAACGCGAACGCACCCAGCACCATGGCGACAACCTCGAGGCCCTTGGTCGCGACGAGGACGGTGCGCTTGCTGAAGACGTCGGCCGCGTGACCCGCGTAGCCGGAGAAGAGAAAGAAGGGCAGGATGAAGACCACCCCCGAGAGCGAGAGATACGCACTCCCGCCGCTTGAGTTCGTCGCCGCGCTCACCGCCACCATGGCGACAACCATCTTGTAGAGGTTATCGTTGAAGGCCCCGAGGAACTGTGTCCAGAGAAAGGCCTGAAACCCCACTGATTTCAGGAGGTCTTTGTATGTTCCGGCCGACACGGGACGCTTACCCCTCTTCGATGGGCTGTCAATCGACGCGGAGCCACCAGCAGCCGTCCCGCGCCGATCCCGGCGCCTCTCAGGAACGCGCGACCAGTTCTTCTGGCCTTGCCTCGGACGACCGTGGGATGCGATCGCGATAATTCGAGCGGCCGACGTAGAACTGCTGGCCGCGCCAGGCTGACGCATTCCGGTTGATCACCGACTCGAGCTGCCGGACTCGCTTATCGGTCGGTGGATGCGTGGCGAAATAATGCTCCAAAGCCTTTTCGAGGGCGATGCCCAGCTCTCCGACCATGAGGGTCGGTTTCCTGCGCGGCTTCTTCACCTGCCGCACCCGCTTGACCTTGGCCAGGCGTTCAAAGACCGTGATTGCCGCCCGAGGGTCGTATCCGGCCATCGCCGCGAGAATCACTCCTCCCGCGTCCGCCTCGAGCTCATGTTGCTCGTTGAAGCCGAGGTTGACGAGCTGGTATTGAATTCTTACGATCATCGCCAGCTCGCGTCCGACAATCTTGCGCGCGGCGAGTTCATATTGCAGGCGCTCGATGCAGTGCCTGAGGTCCACATGGCTGATTTCGTGCCCGAGGATCGCGGCCAGCTCAGCCTCCGATTCCAGAAAATTTAGCATCCCGGTGGTGATGACAATGCCTCCGCCCGGCAGGGCGAATGCGTTGATCATCGGGGAATCGAGGATGGCGAACCGGTAGCTGATCCCCTTCCGTTGGACGTGGGGTACGAGGCTCTGCCCCACAGCGGCCACATACGCCTGGAGCACCGGATCGTCCTTGAGGCGCCAGGGCCTGTGCGTATCGATCTCCTGGCCGATCTCCATTTCCCGTTCATCAGAAACCCGGGTGATGGTCAATCCCACTCGATCCATGTCGCGGATGACGTCGGCCCAGATCTCGACGACCGATTCCAGGCTGACTTCACGATCAGTTCTACTCATGGCCAGGAGACCCGCCGCCGTGGCCGTGAGCAGGCAGATGCCAACCAGGACAACATTCCGCTTCATGTCCGCACTCCGCTCAGATGTACCGCTTGATGAGGTCCTTGTACTTCGTGTAGGCGAACGAGACGAGCAGCAGGATGATCCCGAGGAGGATGAAGGAAAGGATCCGGTAGATCGTCTCGAGACCCCTGAGATCGATCACGAAGACCTTGAAGAGGCAGACCGCGAAGAGTCCGAGGCCGGAAAGCCTTAGCGTGCGCTCCCGCAGCAGGAAGCCGGCGGCCATGAGGCCGAGCCCCTCGATTGTCCAGGCCACCGTGAGCAGGTTACCCCGGACCTCAAAAAAGAGCAGGATGGCCAGCAGAAAGCCCCCCAGGATCGAGAAGATCCCCTGGGCATTTGCGTCGAGGCGCGCGAGGCCCCTCTGCGCTTCCTTGGCTTTGGGGAAGAGCTCACGGCGGTACAGGCACAGGAGCTGAGAGATGAAGAGGAGCGCGATCACGGGCACGGTCGTGGCGAGCCGCTCCGGAATCCCGTACAGACTCCCGACCAGGAAGAAGTTCGTGGACCAGCTCCGCCAGACGGTCAGGATCGCAATCAGGCAGCCCTGGATCCTCAGGTCCCGATTCCGCAGGATGATCCCGAGCGTCAGCAGGATAAATCCCAGGGCCGCCCAGGCAAGCACGGTCAGCGACCTCGTTAGTTCGAATCGAGCGAGGATCACGAGCAAGGCAGCTGCGGTATAGGAGTAAACTTGCGGGAGATGCTTTTCGTACTCCGCGAGTCTCCCCGCATCCCCCTCCTCCTTTAGCCTGTGCACCAGGTAATAGAAAATGGCGATGATCGGGACCACGGTGACGACCCGGTGCGAGAGGCCGAGGATTTCGCCCGGAGCAGTGAAATTGGCGAGGAAAAGTCGGCCAAAGGCGAGGGCCGAGAGCAGATATGCCTGGATCCGCAGGGGGACCTGCCCGAACCGGACTCCCGCTTCGAGCAGGATCAGGCCCATAAAGCCCCACGCGAGGGCGACGGCCACTGGGTCGAGTTCCTTCCAGAGAAGGATGGCCAGAAGGGCCGATCCACTGTAAGAAAACATCGGCCCGACATATTTTTCGTCCTTGAGGACCTTGCCTGTGCCGAGGGACTTCGGCAGCCACCAAAGCAGGAGATAGAAGAAGGCAATGGCAGGTAGGACGGTGGCCCAGCGTAAGACATCAGGCGGCTCCGGCGTTCCGTAGAGATTTATGACGAAGAGCGCGCCAAGGGCAACCGCAGAGAGGAGGTAAGCCTGCATCCGGAAGACCATCTCCTTGAGATAGGATCCTAACGCCAGCACGACCGCTGCTTCCAACAGCCAGGCGATGGCCAACCAGTGTTGGCTCAGAGGCGACGATGGTGGCTTGAGGGGGAACGTGAGCGCAATGAGCAGAACGGCGACGGAGGCATTGATGAGGTGGTACTTATGTCTCCCCAGCACTCGGAGCAAGTAGCTGCTCGCAACGTAGGCGAGTGCCGTGAGGCCTGTAAGCAGATATCGGGCATCGGGGAAGACGATCCCGACCTGCCGATACGACAGCCCAAGGAAAGCCACCGTGTTGGCGAGACTGGCGGCGAAGCCAATCTTCTCTTCCGTGTCGTTCCCGGGTTCTAGGACGAAATCGAACGCGGAAAAGAGCAGCCAGTAGAGGACCAGCATGCCCTGCGCGAGCCAGAAGCTGTCGGTGTGAACGAGCTGCGCGGGTCCCCCCATTCGATATTCAAGCCAGAGGAGGTGATTCAGGTAGGTGGCCGCGACACCGAAAAGCCCCAGAGCAGACGAGCCGGTCCCGCGGAGGATCGCGACGAGCGACGCTGCCAGGATGGCGGAGGCTACGAGAGCAAACCCGGTGAGGGGGCTGATGGCAACGGTGAGAAAGCCCAGGAAGTAGGCTATCCCGGTGACGACTTGTGACCGGTATTTCAGCGAGTGCAGTATCATTCCCCCAGCGATAACGGCGAGGAGGGCGATCCCACGGATCGGGTCGTGGATGATTTTCGAGACCTCGATATTGTGGGCGGCGTACCCCGTGAAATACAGAAGCGCCCAGCCGCCGCCGATGAGCGGCTTGGCGAAAAGCGAGTATTTTTCAACTCGTTCGAGAAGGACGCCCCCGAAAAGCAGGGTCAGGCTGGTCACAACGCCCGTGGCGACTCTCCCGAGGGGACCCATGTACCGAAGGGAGTAACCGAGGAACAGGGCGACGCCGATGACGAAAACGACGATCCCGATCTTGTTCAGCCATTTACCCCCGATAACGGCTTCCCAGTCGGCGGCATCAACACCCATCTTTGCCAGGTTGGGAGAGATGCGCTCCCGCAGTTTCGCCGCCGGGGGGGTTGGCCGAGGCATCGGGGGTGTTCGGGGCGGGGCCGCTTTGGCGGGCGTCGCTTCGGCGACTGCTCTGGCTGGCTCTATACGAGGGATAGGGGGTCGCTCGGCAATGAGTTGCCCCCATGCCTCGGCGCCTTTAACCTGGGCCACCGACGGCGCGACCTCCGGCTGCGGTGCATGTTCAACGTGCGGCTTCGGAGGCGGGGGCGCTGCCTGGGACAAGCTGATCTGCTGCTCTAGGTCCTGGATCCGGGCCGCGAGGTAGGTAACCTGCTCCGTGAGTCGCTTGAACCGCTTCCGCCAGATCAGCCAGATGATCACCAGCGGGGCGATCGAAAATGCGAAGAAGGCGAACATATAGAAGAACCAGAGGAAAACCATCTCTCCCACCTCGCGCCTTTCTCACCACCGGTTCGGGCCCGGCTTCTTTCTCATTGCGTCCTGCCCTATCCGCTCATCCGCTGCAAAGCCCGTGCCCCGCGCTCTTAAACCGGCACCATTGTACTAATCAGGCTCGGTCCAACAAGGCCCAGATGCTCTGGCATGCCCAACCATCCGCTGCTGTCAGAGCACGTCGGCGAACATCCTTTTGTAGTGGCGGTACCAGTCGCTCCGGAATCGCTCCTCGGGGTCGTACTTCCGCTTGAGCCGGAGAAACTCTGGGAACTGGGGGTAGCAAGCCAAGACCTGCTCGCGGGTCGCGAACCGGTGGTATGTCAGATAGTAGCTTCCACCGTGGGGAATGGCGAGATCGATAAGGCGACGGAAGTCCTGGGCAGCCCGCTCGAGACCCTGTGGACTGTGGACAACATGAAGGTTGAAGATGATACATGCGTAGGGTTTCTTGGCCCACGCGAGGAAGCTCTCGTCCTCTCGTTCGATGAGCCGGATCGTCCCATAGATCACATTGACCCCGTTCTGGTTAAAGTCCCTGCGGACGTCCTCCAGAAAGCGGGTCAGGGCGTCCCGTGGCACGTAAACCTCGGTGATCATTTCGGTCGCCCGCTCAGAGGCGCCCAGCCGCCGGTCCAGCCAGTCGTGGTAGTTGTCGATGTACACGCTGAGCTGGTGCGTATCCGACCAGTAGATCTGACCCGACGTTGAAAGGTAGTGGCCGGCGTACTCCTCGAACGCGCGTTTCTTGTCCGTGTGGGAAAGATAGAGAAGCCGCCGCCAGTCCTGCTCCGAAAATTCTTTCTGCCCCCCCGGCATCGGAGTCCTGTCGTCAACTACTCGATAGCATGAGAAGACTCCCTGGCGGAGAAATGCGTCCGACCGCTCGTCGGTTGCATACTGAAAGTCGCCGAACAGGAATCCATCGCCGATCCGGTTCTCGAACGCAGGTATCAGGTCCTCCATCTCGATGATTTCCACCACGCGCTCCAGCTTTCGCCTTGGCGCGAGGCGGAGCCGGACGGAGGTAATGATCCCGAACAACCCATAGCCGCCGATAACGAGGCGGAAGAGGTCGGCGTTCTGGTCTCGGTCGCAGGTCCTGAGATGTCCCTCGGCATCAAGAAGTGTGAGCGAGTCGACATCCTGGATGATGGGTTTGGAGCGGAGACTTCGCCCATGCACGTTTGCGGCCAGTGAGCCCCCAATGCAGAACCGATCGCCCCCGGTCTGCTTCTGGACGATTCCCCATTGGGGTGACCGACCTTTCTGGACCGTGAGCAAGTACTCAATTAATTCTGGCCACTGGATCCCGGCCTCGACCTCGACGATCCCGCGGTTAGAATCAAAGCTCAAGACACGATTATATTGTCCGGTATCGATCAGCACCGTATCGGCGCCGAATTGCTGGCCTCCCATGGCGTGTCGCCCGCCTGCAACGGAGACAGCCTTCCCTTCACGCCGCGCCTTAAGGATGGCGGCTCGGATTGCCTCCGCGGAATCGATGGACACGACCCGGTCCACCCGGGTGGGATTGAGCTGCGAATGGACGTCGTTGACGATCGTCCCAGCCGGCGTTGACGTTTGCTTGGCGCAACCGTATGGCCACAAGGCCAGCATTCCCGCCGCCTTCATGAAGTCCCGTCGGTTCATCATCCGTAAGTCTCTCACGACCGTTTCTCTAGCGATTCGATTCTGCTGGCCTCCGCAGGAACCGCGCCCGGCGCCTTTCCGCCGGTAGTCTTGCAAGAATCGGGCTCACGCCAACCAGCTTCACCGCTCATCCATCGGTCCACGCTCGGGGCCGGCTAATGGCCTACCGCCAGAGGTCGCGTCGGGAAGTCCCTCTCTGGCATGGCCACCCCTTCGGAGAAGGCATAGTTCGACACGACGCCGTTCTGGTTGAGGTAAACGTTCAGGATGTCCGCGCTGTGGCGGGACTCACTATACAGCAGGATCGTCCAATTCGATTGCTTCCCGTAGAAGTACGTGAGGACCTCTTGATCGCCTTTCGACTCGACACGGTATGGGGGGCCAAACAGGGTCAAGATTTCTGCCCGTGTCGTCTTGCCGGCAACGATCTTAGGGATGCCCTCTTCCTTGATGGGCGATCCGACGAGGTGGCGCGCCGCACAACCGGCCATGATCCACCCGGCGATGAACAGGATCGCTGCCGTGGATACGAAATGATGTCGCGTGGTTTTGCCCTCCAACATAGCCGGAAATGGTGCGGTCATCCCCTGCCTCATGGCCAACTCCTTTCCTTGAGAGTGTCACCCAGCCCGAGGTTATGCTTGCCAAAGCTACCCAGATAGGGGGCAAGGGGTGTGCCACGAGGTCTCTCGTATCGAGCCATAGAGGAAATCAGGGGCTTACCTCGCAGGTGGAGGTGTGTCGGGGTCGTCGGGCTTGACAATTGATGTCAGGTTATATACATGCTTTGTACATCACGGAGGGGGGCGTGGCCTTCCTGACGCAAAAAGAGCGGGGCTTTCTGCGGGCGGTGGCCAACCTGGGCTACTGCAATCCGTTCCTGCCGGAGAGGATTCAGTACGAACGCGAGGCCCTGGGGGCGGACTTCCGCGAGGCGGAGCCGATCTGGAGCCTGCGGGTCGCCGATCCCGACCGGCCCCACGTCAACATCATCAAGACCACCGCCAAGGTCGAGACGCTGGTCAAGAAGTTGCGGGAACGACTCGCCGGCGGGGCGAGCGCCTCGGAGGATGATCTGGTCCTCTATGAGACCGGCGTCCTCTTCCTCCTCTATCATCGGTACAACATCCGTCTCCACACGGCGATCCTCAGCGCGACCGACCAGAAGACTGGGCAGAAGCATTTCGGTTTCTATCGAGACTTTTTGCGGGACTGGCAGCACTACTTTGCCATTCCGGGGGTAACGCTGCCGTCGCACCATGAGTCGTCCCATCTCTTTGCCTGCTTCTTTCAAATCCGCCGCGCCTTCCACCACATCTTCAGCTATATCATCGGGGGCTCGATGGCGGCGGCGCGGCTTCGCGCTGCGGTCTGGCAATCGATTTTCACGCATGACATGCGCCGATATCGCGATGCGCTGTACGAGCGGATGGGGGATATTACGACCCTCGTCACGGGGCCGACGGGGACCGGGAAAGAACTCGTCGCCCGGGCCATCAGCCTGTCCCGATACGTGCCCTTCGATCCCAAGACCTTGACCTTCGTCGAGGACTTCACCGGGGCGTTCCATGCGCTGAACCTCTCCGCCCTGGCTCCCACCCTGATCGAGTCGGAGCTGTTCGGGCATCGGCGCGGGGCCTTTACGGGCGCACTCCAGGACCGGCGGGGCTGGCTCGAGGTCTGCCCGCAGTGGGGGACGGTCTTCCTCGACGAGATCGGCGACCTGGACACGTCGATCCAGGTCAAGCTCCTCCGGGTGCTCCACACGCGCACCTTCCAGCCGGTCGGCGATACGACCGAGCGCCATTTTCACGGCAAGATCATCGCCGCGACCAACCGCGATGTCGCCGAGGCGATGCGGAGGGGACAGTTCCGCGAGGATTTCTACTACCGGCTCTGTTCAGACGTCATCGTCACCCCGTCGCTGCAGGAGCAACTCCGTGAGTCTCCGAATGTCCTCCGAGAACTTATCCTGTTCATCGCGCGCCGGGTAGCGGGGGCCGAGGCCGAGCGCCTGGCGGAAGAGGTCGAGGCCTGGGTCGTCAAGCACCTGGGCCGGGAGTACCCGTGGCCCGGGAGTATCCGCGAGTTGGAGCAATGCGTGCGCAGCGTCCTGATACGCAAGGAATACCGACCGCCTGAACCGCGCCCCCTGGCCGCCCGTGACGAATTCGCAAGCGCCCTCGACCGCGGGACGCTGACGGCCGACGAGCTGTTGCGGCGCTACTGCACCCTCGTGTACGCCCAGACGGGGAGCTACGAAGAGACTGCGCGTTGCCTGCAGCTCGATCGCCGCACCGTTAAGTCCAAGATCGATCCCCAGCTGCTCGCTCGGTTACGCGCGAGCGGATAAACCCCCTCCCGTTCCTCCAGCCCGCGAGTGGCCGAGTCCTGAGTTTCTCCGTAGCTCGTTTGCGGGTATACTGAGCTCAACACCACGCCTGGAGAAAGGGGTGATTTTTTGAAGCGCGTGGCCCAGAAGGCTCGTCCTATGGTGAAGCGAAGTCGAGGCAAGTCGGGGACCGACCCGCGGCAGGTCCGCGTGCAGCTCGACCGCGTCCTCCGGGAGATGTTGGCCCACTTCCAGAGGCGAGAGGAACCGCTCCGTCGTCAATGGATGAAAGAGATGGAGACCCGGGGGTACCTGCGGGGCGGGACCTCGGAAGAGCTCGAGGCCGACTCGGTGGCCATTTACGAAACCTACCTCACCTGCCTCGCGACGAGGCATTATCACAAGGCTCAGGCGTTGGCCAAGGCCATGGCCGCCCGAGGGGTCCTTCGCCGCCTCACGCCGAAGCACATCTTCGGCGCCCTGTTGACGCTCCAGGGTGTATGTGAGGAGTCGCTGACGCAGAAGTTCGGGGAGAGGCCCGACCGGTTGATCCAGGTCCTCGAGCTCTTTAAGCCAGTTGCCAACCGGATCCTGGTTATTGTGGCCTTGGCCTTTCTCCAGGAGCGTGAGGGGGTCGTCCGCCGGGGCGTCGAGCAGTTCCGGGCGCTGGTCGAGGCCGGCATGGTCTTGGCGAAGGAGCTGTCGCTGGAATCGGTCCTCCAAAAGATTGCGGCGCTGGCGTGCAAGGTCCTCGGGGCCAAGTACGGGGCGGTCGGGGTGCTCAACGAAGACGGGCAGGGGTTGAGTCAGTTCATCACCGTGGGCATCGATGAAGAGGCCAAGGCGCGGATCGGTCCCCTGCCGGTGGGGAAAGGCATCCTGGGCGTGGTGGTCGGGGAGGAGAAGCCGCTCCGGTTGAAGGATCTGACCAGCGATCCCCGCGCGCACGGATTTCCAAGCCATCATCCCCCCATGCGGTCCTTTCTGGGCGTGCCCATTGTTTCGAAGGGCAAAGTTTTTGGGAACCTGTACCTCACAGAGAAGCAGGGGGCGGAGGAATTCAGCAAAGAGGATGAGGCCTTGGCGGTGACCTTGGCGGCTCAGGCAGCTATCGCCGTGGAGAACGCCAGTTTGTATGAAGAGGTGCGACGCTCGTACGAGCAGCTTCGGCGCTCGCAGGACCTCTTGCTCCGACAGGAAAAGCTGGCATCCTTGGGTCGCCTCGCCGCCGGGCTCGCCCATGAGATCAACAATCCCCTCTCCTCGGTGGCTGGCTTTGCCGAGGCCCTAGGGCGGCGGGCCCGATCGGCGCGGCTCGAGGAGGTAGAAGGGTTTCGAGACGTCCCCGAGTATCTCGCGTTTATCCAGCAAGAAGTCGGCCGGGCGACGGCTATCGTCAGACGACTGCTCGATTTCGCGCGGCAGCGGGAACCGAGCTTCGAGGCCCTCGATCTCGCGTCCCTCATCCAGGACACGGTGGCCTTAATCAGCCACCAGGCTGCGGTGACCAACAAGCGGATTGTGCTCGACCTCGCGCCAGGCCTGCCCGTGGTTCAGGTGGATCGTCAGATGCTCCAACAGGTGGTTCTGAACCTCTTGACCAACGCCCTTGACGCGATTGAGGACGAGGGCGAGGTCCGGATCACGGCTCTTCCGGCGCCAGGGCAGGTGGAAGTCCTCGTCCGAGATACCGGGTCCGGTATCCCGCCCGAGCACCTGGCCAAGGTCCTGGACCCCTTCTTCACTACCAAGGGGGTGGGCAAAGGGACGGGGCTGGGGCTCGCGATCTGCCAAGGGATTATCGAGCAGCATGGCGGCTCGATCGAGGTCAGGAGTGAGGGGGTGGGCAAAGGGACGACGGTGGCGATCCGACTTCCGGTGGTCGCACAGCAGAGGCGGACCGGAGCATGAGAGAGAAACGTCCCATACAGGTGCTCGTGGTCGATGATGAAAAGCCGACCCGAGTCCTCATGGAGCGGGAACTCCCGCAGAGTGGCTGCGCGGTGGTCACCGTCAACAACGGGGAGGAGGCTCTCGAGGTCCTGTACAAGCAGGATTTCGATGTGGTGCTCCTTGATCTCAGAATGCCCGGCCTCGGAGGAATGGAAACCCTGCGACGGCTTCGCAGTAGCGGGGTGACTGCCGAGGTGGTGGTGCTCACGGGCCACCCCGAGATTGACAGCGCCATCGAGGCGATGAAGCTCGGCGCCTACGATTACCTGACCAAGCCCTTTAAACTCTCGGAGGTCGAGGCGGTCCTGCGGCGTGCGGCCGAGAAGCGGCAACTCCAAGAGGAGAATACGGCCCTGCGCCGGATGGTGGGTCAGGCGGACCATGCCTCGGTGATTCTCGGGGAAAGTGAAGCCATGCGCGTCCTGCTCGAGACGGCAGGGCGAGTGGCGGCTTCGAACGCCCCTGTGCTCATCACCGGCGAGACTGGGACGGGTAAGGGGCTCATCGCGAGAGCGATCCACCGGTCCAGTCCGCGGGCGGATCGTCCTTTTCTGGTGATCAATTGCAGCGCCTTTCAGGATCAGCTCCTGGAGAGCGAACTGTTCGGCCACGAAAAGGGGGCCTTTACGGGTGCCGTGAGCGCCAAGGCCGGGCTTTTTGAGGTGGCGGACGGGGGGACCGTCTTTCTGGATGAGGTGGCCGAGATGAGTCCGGCGATGCAGGCCAAGCTCCTCCAGATCCTTGACACCGGCGAGCTGAGGCGCGTGGGGGGGACCCGGCTCAAACGGATCGATACACGGATCTTCGCCGCGACGAACAAGGAGCTTGAGCAGGAGGTGCGCGCCGGTCGCTTCCGGGAGGACCTCTTTTTCCGTCTGAACGTGGTGAGCCTCGAGGTCCCGCCCCTCCGGGACCGGAGGGAGGACATCCTCCGTCTGGTCGAGCACTTCCTCAGCCAGTTCCGACTGCCGGGTCAACAGGCCAAAGCCCTCTCTCCCGATGCGCTTCAGCTCCTCGTGGGATATGCGTGGCCAGGCAACGTCCGGGAGCTGGCCAATACGATTGAGCGCATTGTCCTTCTGGCCGCAGGGACTCTGATCGGGCCGGAGGACCTTCCGCCGAACGTCCGTCCTGGGACGGAGCTTCCGCGTCGGGAGAGGGATGTGCCTCCCTCGCTCGCGGAGGTCGAGCGGCTCTCGGTTCTCCGGGCGCTGAAATACACGGGGGGAAAGAAGGCGCCGGCAGCACGGCTCTTGGGGATCGATGTAAAGACCTTGACGCATAAGATCCGGGTTTACAACATCGACATTTGACCAGGGAGAAACTCCCAGCCATCCAGAAATTCCCTGGTTTCTGCGCGGGCTTTTCCCCTTCCTCGAGTCACCCTCCAGGCAAAGCGGGACTGAGAATTCAACTGCTTAGGCGGATGGCCTGGCCGATTCACGTCTTGGGAAGCTAGTGGCACGGTGCTTGCCCCGTGGATGTTATATTATTGCTCAGGGGGAGCGGATCGCTCATTTGGTCCGGCGAGCCGCTCGGCTTGTCCCAGACCGGCACGGCCTACTTCAGTTGTTGGGGGCGGCCGGAGTGACTTCGGGTTTCCGCCGGCCGTCGCGGTAGGGAGGAATAACGTGACCTATATCATTGCGGAGCCATGCATTGGCGTGAAAGACCGCGCGTGCGTGGATGTCTGCCCCGTGGAATGTATCTACGAGGGGGAAGACCAGCTCTACATCCACCCCGAAGAGTGCATCGACTGCGGCGCGTGTGAGCCGGAGTGTCCGGTGACGGCAATCTTCGAGGAGAGCGCGGTGCCGGAGCAGTGGAAGAACTACACTCCGAAAAATGCGCAGTTCTTTCGCGACAACCCCGGAGTCTCGCCTGCGCGCGGCAAGGGAAAATGAGGTCAACCGCGAGTGTGTCGCGCAACAGCGTAGGGAGCATAATGGGGCGAGCTGGACTATCTCTTGGCGGACCTCCCCCCGGGGACTGGCGATGCGTCGTTGACGCTTGCCCAGGCCATTCCCCTCTCGGGGGCGGTGGTCGTCATGACCCCCCAGGGGGTGGCCGTCCAGATCGCGACGAAGACCTTGAACATGTTCCGGACCCTCAAGGTTCCCATCTTGGGGATCATTGAGAACATGAGCTACCTCCTCTGTCCCCACTGCGAGGCTCCGGTGGAGCTGTTCGGCCACGGCGGGGGGCGCAAGGCGAGCGAGCGCCTCGAGGTCCCCTTCCTCGGCGAGATCCCGCTCGATCCCGAGCCGTGCCACGGCGGCGATGTGGGGCGGCCCATCCTCATCGAGAAGCCCGACTCGCCTGTCGCCTCAATCTTCAGGCAGGTGGCGAGCAACCTGGCAGGACGGATCAGCGTGGAGGCGTTGGCCGCATAGTCTCAATCTCAATCAGGAGGAAATCCCGGTGTTGACAGTGACCGAGAGGGCGGCTGCGAAGCTGAAGGACCTGATGGCGAAGGAGGGAATGCAGGACCAGGGGCTCCGCGTCCGGGTGATGGGAGGCGGCTGCTCTGGCTATCAGTACGAGATGGCCTTTGACACTCCCCGGGAGGGGGACAAGGTCATCGAGCAGGAGGGGATCAGGGTCGTGGTGGACCCCAAGAGCTTCCTCTTCCTCGCCGGCACGGAGATCGACTACCAGGAGGGGCTCATGGGGGGCGGCTTCGCCATCAAGAACCCGAACGCCAAAGGCTCCTGCGGCTGCGGGCAGTCGTTCCAGGCATAGGGGCGAGGGGGGGTTCATGGAGGCTATCGCTGCCGCGAGGGTTTCGTGGCTGGGTCTCTTCAGGCCCCAAATGCGCGCCTCTCCGGCTGAGGATCCGTTGACACGTATGGCGGTCTATTGTATAGTGAATGCAGAAACTCACGTCTCAGACTGCCCCTCCCGGCCCGACCCCCGGATGCATACCGTGGTGAGATCTTACGTGAAGAGGCAGAAGGGTGTCTGCAGGCGGATGGGCTCCTGGACGGGATGTGAGGGTGGCCGCTTAGCTGGGGGGCCAGCCCCAGAGTTCGAGACAGCATCGTAAAGGAGAAGCCATGAGCACTTCGACCAACGCGATCGAAGCCCTTGTCAATCGAGAGTACAAGTGGGGCTTTGTGACGGAGATCGAGCAGGATGTTGCACCTCCCGGGCTGAATGAGGACACCATCCGCCTGATCTCCTCAAAGAAGAACGAGCCCGAGTGGCTGCTCGAGTGGCGGCTGAAGGCATACCGCCACTGGCTCACTATCAAAGAGCCGACGTGGCACAACGTCCACTACCCTCCCATCGACTACCAGGGCATCAGCTACTACGCGGCGCCAAAGAAGAAGGAGCTGCAGAGTCTCGATGAGGTTGATCCCGAGCTGCTTAGGACCTATGAGAAGCTGGGCATCCCGCTCGAAGAGCAGAAGATGCTCACTGGTGTTGCCGTGGACGCGGTCTTTGACAGCGTCTCGGTGGCGACCACGTTCAAGGAGAAGCTGGCCGAGTTGGGGATTATTTTCTGCTCCTTCTCCGAGGCGGCGCAGGAGCACCAGGAGCTGGTGCGGAAGTATCTAGGGTCGGTCGTCCCCTATACCGACAACTTCTTCGCGACGCTGAACTCTGCCGTCTTCACGGATGGGTCATTCTGCTACATCCCGAAGGGCGTGCGCTGCCCGATGGAACTGTCGACCTATTTTCGCATCAATGCGGCATCGACCGGCCAATTCGAGCGGACACTGATCGTCGCCGAGCCCGGCAGCCATGTCAGCTACCTGGAGGGCTGCACGGCTCCGATGCGGGACGAGAACCAGCTCCACGCCGCGGTGGTGGAACTCATCGCCCATGACGACGCCAGGATCAAGTACTCGACCATTCAGAACTGGTATCCGGGCGACAAGGACGGCAAGGGCGGGATCTACAATTTCGTCACCAAGCGCGGGAAGTGTCTGGGCCGCAACTCGCACATCTCGTGGACGCAGGTCGAGACCGGCTCGGCCATCACCTGGAAGTACCCGAGCTGCATGTTGATCGGGGACAACTCGGTGGGTGAGTTTTACTCGGTGGCCCTCACGAACAACTACCAGCAGGCCGACACGGGCACCAAGATGATCCATGTGGGTAAGAATACCCGAAGCACCATCGTCTCGAAGGGGATCTCGGCCGGTCACGGTCAGAACACCTATCGTGGGGGGGTGAAGATCCTCAAGAATGCGACAGGGGCGCGCAACTACACCCAGTGCGACTCGCTGCTGATCGGCGACAAGTGCGGCGCCCACACCTTCCCGTACATCGAGGTGAAGAACTCCACCGCCCGCATGGAGCACGAGGCGTCCACCTCCAAGATCGGCGACGACCAGATCTTCTACTGCAACCAGCGGGGGATCACGAAGGAAGATGCCGTGAACCTGATCGTCAACGGCTTCTGCAAGGAGGTCTTCCGCGAGCTGCCCATGGAGTTCGCCGTCGAGGCGCAGAAGCTGCTCAGCGTGAGCCTCGAAGGAAGCGTCGGCTAAGCGGCGGGAGCGACTCTTCACAAAGGACGGACCATGCTCGAAATCAAGAACCTGTACGTGAAGGCGGGCAATCACGAGATCCTCAAGGGTGTTCACCTGAAGGTGAACGCCGGCGAGGTCCATTCCATCATGGGTCCGCCGGCGAGATCCATTCCGTCATGGGCCCCAACGGCTCGGGCAAGAGCACACTGGCCCAGGTGCTGGCCGGCCGCGAGACCTACGAGGTCACTCGGGGGGAGGTCCTCTACGAGGGAAAGAATCTCCTGGAGATGGCACCGGAAGAGCGGGCCTGTGAAGGGGTCTTCATGGCCTTCCAGTATCCGGTGGAGATTCCCGGCGTGAGCAGCGCCCAGTTCCTCAAGGCGGCGCTGAACGCCATTCGCAGGGCGCGGGGCCTTGAAGAGCTGGACGCGAT
Source organism: candidate division NC10 bacterium CSP1-5 (assembly GCA_001443495.1). Taxonomy (GTDB): domain Bacteria; phylum Methylomirabilota; class Methylomirabilia; order Methylomirabilales; family CSP1-5; genus CSP1-5. The sequence goes on from LDXR01000007.1 coordinate 140,109, forward strand.
GGAGTTCCTCGCCCTCGTCAAGCAGAAGTTCAAGGTCCTGGGGGTGGACGAGAAACTGCTCCACCGCTCGGTCAACGAAGGCTTCTCCGGGGGCGAGAAGAAGCGTAACGAGATCTTCCAGATGGCGCTCCTCGAGCCCCGGCTCTGCATCTTGGACGAGACCGACTCCGGTCTGGACATCGATGCCCTGAAGATCGTCGCCAGCGGGGTGAATGGGCTGCGAAGCCCGGGCCGCGCCATTCTCGTGATCACCCACTATCAGCGGCTGCTGAACTACATCATCCCCGACTACGTCCATGTCCTGGTGGACGGTCGCATCGTCAGGTCGGGGGGCAAGGAGCTGGCCCTCGAGCTCGAGGAGAAGGGGTACGCCTTGATCGAAGGAGGGGCCGGGGCTGCGGCCCCGGGACGCCGATAGTCAGAGGCCAAGGCGGTGGTCGCCGTGACACTAGCAAAGGATCGCTACCTCGAGAACTTCGACCGATTCGCGCGGGTCAGCGCGGGCAGCGGACAGGAGTGGTTGGGCCTGGTCCGCCAGGCGGCCATCGCCCGCTTCGCCGAGTTGGGCTTCCCGACCATCCGCGATGAGGATTGGCGGTTCACCAACGTCGCCCCGATTGCCCAGGCCTCTTTTGCGCGTGCCAATGGAAGTGGCGCCGAGCTGTCGCCCCGGGACATCGACCAATTCGCCGTTCCGGGCTTGGTCGGCCCGCAGCTCGTCTTTGTGAACGGCCGGTACGCACCTCGGCTCTCGTCTCCCGGTTCGCTCAGCGACGGGGCGACGGTGAGTAGCCTCGCCCAGGCCTTCACCGATGCCCGAACGGTGCTCGAGCCGCATCTGGCTCGGTACGCAGACTATGCGCGCGACGGGTTCACGGCCCTGAACACCGCCTTTATGGAGGACGGAGGGTTCGTGTACGTCCCCCGGGGGAGGGTGATCGAGGCGCCCATCCGCCTCCTCTACGTGTCGACTGAAACCGCTGACCCGATCGTGACCCATCCGCGCAACGTGATCGTCCTGGAGGAAGACAGTCAGGCGGTCATCGTCGAGGAGTACGTCACATTGGGCGCCGAGGTCTATTTCTCGAACGTCGTCACGGAGGTCGTCGTCGGACAGAACAGCGTGCTGAGCCACTACCTGATCGAGCGGGACAGCGAGCAGGCCTTCAACGTTTCGACGCTGCGCGTCCAGCAGGGGCGGAGCAGCAACGTCGCCTCCCACACCGTCCTGCTCGGCGGGGCGCTCGTGCGAAACAATGTCCACCCCGTGATGGCCGGTGAAGGGAGCGAGTGTCTGATCAACGGACTCTTCATGGCAACCGGCCGCCAGCACATGGACAACTTCATGAGGGTCGAGCACGCCAGCCCCCACTGCGACAGCCGGCAGTTCTACAATGGTATCCTCGACGGCCGGTCGCATGGCGTCTTCAGCGGTCGGATCATCGTCCACAAAGACGCCCAAAAGACCGACGCCAAGCAGACGAACAAGAATCTGCTCCTGTCGGAAGAAGCCCAGATCGACAGCAAGCCCCAGTTGGAGATCTACGCCGACGACGTGAAATGCACCCATGGGGCGACCATCGGGCAGATGGACGAGGGGGCGATCTTTTACCTGCGGTCTCGCGGCATCGCCGAGGATGCGGCGCGTGCCCTGCTCCTCTTTGGCTTTGCCAACGAGAGCCTCGAGCGCATGAAGGTCGGACCGATCCGCAAGTACCTGGAGGCGCTCGTGACACAATGGTTGCCTCAGGGGAAACTGGTGGAGGAAAGCTGATGATCCGCGCCGGTGGAGCGATGACCGCACGGTCCCGTGGAGGCCGGTCGGCTGCCTTCGAGGTCGAGCGGATCAGGCAGGACTTTCCGATCCTGGGAGAGAAGATTCGGGGGAAGCCGCTGGTGTATCTCGACAACGCCGCCACCAGCCAGAAGCCGCAGGTGGTCATTGACACCATCCGTCAGTTTCTTTCGACGTACAATTCGAATGTCCATCGTGGGGTGCACCAGCTGAGCGAGCGGGCCACCGAAGTCTTCGAGCAGGCCCGCACAAGGGTGCAAAGCTTCATCAACGCCGCCGAGTCGAGGGAGATCATCTTCGTCCGCGGCACCACAGAGGCCATCAACCTGGTGGCCCAGAGCTACGGCCGGACCCACATCGGGACGGGCGATGAGATCGTCATCTCGGCGATGGAGCACCACTCCAACATTGTCCCCTGGCAGATCCTGTGCGAGCAGACGGGTGCAGTCCTGCGGGTGGTGCCGATCAATGATGACGGGGAGATGCTGCTGGACGAGTACGTCACACTCCTGACCCCCCGGACGCGTCTGGTCGCGGTGGCCCACGTCTCGAATGCCTTGGGGACCATCAACCCG
>LDXR01000008.1 GCA_001443495.1 candidate division NC10 bacterium CSP1-5
TCGCCCGCCACCGCGGTCAAGCCACTTTTCTGGCCTATGTTGTTGAGAACGCAAGCACTGAAAGACTGTGAGAAGACCGACCTGCGATAAAATTCCAGTCTGACCCCCCATTTTATCTTCCGCTAAAGGATGGACTGGTCTTCTCTAGAAAGGCCTTGGTTCCCGCGCGGAAATCGTCCGTGGAAGCCACTAAACCGAAGTAATCTGCGCCGAGAAGCGCTGATTCTTCCAAGGTCAGATTCATGCCGCGATGAATGGCTTCCCAGGTCATTCTTACGGCAACGGGCGACTGCGACAGGATTTCAAGGGCAAGACTTTCTGTCTCAGAAAGCAAGTTCTCGGGCTCAACGACCCTGTGAACAAGCCCTATCTGTAGAGCTTCTTCTGCTGTGACCAGTCTTCCCGTAAGAAGAAGTTCTGTAGCGCGTCCTTTTCCGATCAATCTGGGAAGTCTCGTTGTCCCTCCAAAACCGGCAATTGCCCCGATACGAACCTCAGGGTGTCCCAACCTGGCATGCCGAACAACCACACGGAGCATACAAGCCTCCGCTAACTCCAGGCCACCCCCAAGGGCATACCCGTTCATGGCAGCCACGACGACTTTTCCCAGCGTTTCAATCTTGTTATTGACCGAAACAGCCATCCGAGCTAAATCCCGTACCTCGAGGGGTGAGGCCTGATTAAGGAACGTAATGTCGGCCCCAGCCGAAAAGGCCTTCTCCCCTGTTCCGGTAATTATCACGGCTTTCACCGCATCATCTACCCTTACTTTGTCAAGGAGGGATGCTAGGTGTTGAAGTAAATCCTTGTTCATGGCATTGAGGGCTCCCGGTCTATTAAAGATAATCCGGGCAATTCCCTTTTCTTCGTGATACAGCACTGGTTCCTTTTCTAACATGTTTACTTCTCCCTTCAATGCAGGCCCCGTCCTCAGCTGGTACGGTTCTCGCGTCTAACTAGCATTATGCAGAACGGCCTAATACTTCAAACACTGCGGTTTCCTGCAGCCTATCTGGTTGACTTTGAATCACAATCGCATCGCATCCTTCTGAATCGAAGCGGGTTGGCTCGTCCGACGGAGGGTGTCGTCGCGCCGGTAGGCTGCTAAGTTCTCGCGGTCGATTTCCGGCGGGAGGTCGAGGGGTCAGGGGCCGGCGGGCCGGACTGCGGACCGCGCGGTCACTCATGCACGCTTGCGCGAACGCACGGCGGCCCTCTTCCACCGCATATGCTTCTTGGGCTGCGCTTTGCTCACCAGCGGATATCGTTCAGGGTGGTGGATGGAGTCCACGGCCAGGTCGATGTCCAGGTCCGGCCAGTAAAGATGATGGGGATGCGGACGTGCGACGTTCGCCAAATCACGTATAGAGACATCGCGAAACCAGGGAAAGTCTTTGAAGGAGAGAAACACCTCTCGGTCGTCAATGAAGAGCCAGAAACCGTGAGCGGATACGTTGGTGACCTCAACGTCCGAAGTGTGCTTCCCACGCGGCACGGATTTCACCCTCGTGCTCCCGAATGAGTCGAAGGGCAGTCGCAACGCCCCGCGCACTCAACCCGTAGTTTTGAGCCAATTTGATTTCCGGTTCGATCCAGAACTTGGCCTCCCCCGTGGCATGCTGGACATGAATGTGAATCCGCCGCTCCTCCCGAGAAAAGAAGTAGAACCGATAGCCTCGGCTTCGGAAAACGGTGGGAGTCATGGAGCGAGCATAACACAGTCCCGGCTAAGGCTACTTGATTCCCCCGAATCGTTGCCTTATTCTCGCCTCGCCGGGCTCCGGGGTCAAGGGACTTTTCTGGTCTGGCTTTTCAGAATGTGAGTGCTGACGTACGGGAATTAAGAAGTAGATCTGTCTCCAATTTTTCTCCACCATGCTAGGCAGACCCCTCTGCCACCCCGAGGCGAACGTCGAGGGCGCAAAGCTTTTGGGCGACCGGGATCAGAGCCTCCGGCGCGGTCGGGAGCCCCAACCACTCTTGCTCGATCCGGGCGAGGTGCTCCGCGACTTGCGAGGGTCCGGCCCCTGATACCAGGAGTCGGTAAACGTCCCCCACGTATGAGTCGTACTCATCCCGTGCCTCGGGCACGCCCCCCACACCGACCGGGTCCCAATCGTGAACCAGGACGTCGCGTATCGTTTCTTGAATCTCGCGTGCCCGCTGTTCCTTAGAGGCCATTGTTTGGTTGTGCCTAACGTCCAGCATCAGCTGCGGCGTGAAGCGCCGTCAGCCGCATGCTGTTGTAGTGAAAATGGGGTCGGTGCCTACTGAACGCAACCGCGGCGAGCGCTCTTGGCATAGCTCAACAGCTCCGGGCGAAGCTTTGGATGCGCAGCGAGAAATGCATCGACGGCTGTTACGACACGCTGTGGATAATGGTGCTGCCAATGGCCCAACCCATGCAGCGCGCTCTCCTGGCATGGGATGGACTCCAAACTGAGTACCCGCTCCATTACCCGAAGGCATTCTTCATCGATCTCCTGCCGTGCCGGCGCATTTGGCTGAGCGAAGATGGGCATGATGTCCCACCACATGTAACAGGAGACGTTGAGCGGATTCCCGCCCGGCTCGTCGAGGTGCGAGAGGTGCGGAGAGCACTTAACGGCATAGAGCTTCTTGAACAGGTTCACAAAAGAGCGAATACACCGCAGCCTCGCCTCAAGCGGAACCCGCTCATCTAAAAGAGCGAACATGTAGTCGCTCGCGCCGTTGCTGACGAGATACCAAAAGCCCTGATTCAGCTGCTCATCCGAATACGAGCCGACATGGGACAGGGGATCTTCGAATAGCTGCGTGAGATAAGCCACTATGACGGCCGGTGGGCCCTGCCAATACTCAGCATCAGTGTCGAAGTACCACTGCGGCCCACCAACCTCATGGTCGAACACGTGAACGACCCATTCATCAAAGGAGAGATTGGTCAGGGCGCTCCCCATGTCTTGGGCTGCGACGTCTCGCCGTGTCGTAACGCGCCTAGCTACCAACTGTGCACAAACGCCCAGCGCGATGCCCCCGAGAACGACGGGAGGCCACACCCATACGGCCGGTACGATCAGTAAGCCCCAGAACGCCGTTCCGTCTCGGGAGATCAATCCGTACTGCCCAAAAAGGTAGACCGCCGAAAAAGCGACATATAGGGTAGCGCCCGATGCCAGACCGACTACTGCACCTCGTCCTGCGCCTCTGATGTACGGAGGCATTCGAGCAACTAACAGAACCGCCGCGATTGCCACAACCGGCGGAAGGAGCGGCAATACGTAAGTCAACTCCAGACCTTGCCGTCGAATGTACCCGAGAGCGATGCCGGCAGTTGGCACAAGGACGATGCCACTGGCGACGATGGCCAGAGTGCCTGCAGTTCGTGAAGCCAGGCTCATCGGGTATGCCTAACTAGAATTAGACAGAGCTGACTAATGCCCCAAACACCGTCCTCATTTTTTTCAATGCTCAAGCGAGTACAAGCGTTAATGCATTCTCAATTGCGAAAGGATGAAAACATCTATTGCGAGTGCCTCCAGAAAGAGAAGTATGGCGAAGCCAGGCATCAAAAAAGATCGCGGCTCGATTCCCCGCTTGACGTGAATACCGTATCTCACTATTTCGACGACGAGCAGAATTGCCGTTGCCACGGGGGTCACGAGGAACAGGAGTATGAGAACCCCCAATGCTGAATCGGTGCGATTCCATCCACCAAGCAGATCTAGTCTGGCCCCCACATCCAGGAAGAAGAGTATTTGGGGTAAGAGAGCGACGATGATTCGAAAGACACGCATTGGACACGCTCAACTGAGATAGCGGGACGTCACGTTCGAAAATGGGGTCTGCCCCTATTTCGGACCTGCACCTTTTAGGCCGAGGTTTGCCAACCTCATTACCGTTTCTTGAACGTGAGTACCGCCGTTTCTGCCAACTCAAGTGCCCCTCGGTGAGAGGGCTCTACGTCCTGGCTGGAAAGCTGAATGACCTTATCGCCGTCCATCGCTACGTAGTTGAAACCGTGCATCGGCCGTCCCGTTTCGATATCTGTCCCGTGCCAGTAGGCCCGAACGAACTGTACACCATGAATCGTTCCTTCCTCCGCATTGCTTTGTCTCCAGTGCTTTCGCCGCCTCTCGATGCCCGCTAGAAATTTCGCAAGCACTTGAGTAAGGGTATATGGGTTCGTTTCTCCCGGCGCTGGGGCCCCCATTGTGAGCATCACGTACGGTCGTGTTCCGTCGCTCCGTGGCGATCCAACCCACGCGTGAGCCATAGACCCACCGGGGCCCGATTGAGTTCGCAGCACGTAACCCTCGGGTACCCGCAACTGGTATGCCCCTACCTCCGCCTTGGTTGAGAGCTTGTGCAGATGCGGCGCGGTCGGCAGCCAGGGGCGCCCCTCTTCGCTATTCGAAGGAGCGGCGCTGAGAATCAGCAGAACGGCACATATCAGAATTTTGCGACACACTCTTGACCCCCTTGTTAGCGATGATCGCAACGCGCTGGAGCTGCGGGGCGCCGAGGTCATCGCCGAGGCAGCCTGACCTGGACCGTGATCGGCTCTTCCGTATCTAGAATGGCTCATGAGGTCAAGACTGCTTTTGGGTCAGGCGATAGTTCTCGTCGCAGACGACCTCTTCGACTCGGCCCGTCTTTCCGTCAATCACGAGTTGAGGCGGTGTTGCTGCGTCTTCTCGTGAAGGGAATATCAATTTTTCCTTCTCTCTGCGATTTTTCTTATAAGAGATTCTTCCCACAGGTTCCGGCATGATCTTGAGAACCTCGACTCTTGTCATGCCGAGTCGGATCTGTCTGCAGTTGGCGACAGGTTCGGCTTTCCTATATGTGGTCGTTCCCCAATTCACGGTGATGACCAGAGCCATGATGGCTGCCCCTACGAGGGGGACTACCCAGATAAGGGTCGAACGTTTTAGCTTTGACCTCAGGCCTCCGTACCAATTCATGAGCGACTCCTGTTACGGCGCGTCGGATCGAGTGACTAATGCAAACGCATTCCATCTTGTGACAATCAATCAATAGAACAATAGACCGCAATGGAACATTTCGCTTCCGCAATCACTCTATTGCTCCACTGTTCCATTGCTCTAAAGTAAACGCACTTTGTGCATTTACTTTAAAAGCCGCCACCGCCACCCCCGCCCCTGCCGCCGCCCGAAGAACCCCCACCGCCAAAGCCGGATCCGCCGGAGCTACGCGGCGCCGAGGCCATCGCCGAGGCGGCCTGGGTCGACATGCGGCCGAGGTCGCTCACGAAGGTGCGGGGATGGAAGCTCGCGCCATCCATCCCCCGGTACCATTCGGGCCTCTGCCGATAGATGTCTTCGAAGGCGCGGACCCAGTTGTTCTCGACGCCTAATGCCATGGCGTAGGGGAGGTATTTTTCGAACATCTCCGGCGTCTTAACGGTCCGGTCGAGCCGGTCGGCCTCGACCCGGCTGAGGAACTCTTCAAAGCCCAGCACCCCTTCGAGGGCCCGGGCGCCCAGGATCGTGCGGGCTGGCATGAACCAGCCAAAGCCGACGATGATCAGGCCAGTCAGAATCGCGGCCGCAAAGAAGCCGCCTGGGGCGAGGCCGAACATGCCACTGATCATGCCGCCGGCCCAGAAGGTGGTGAAGCCCACGATGATCCCGGCGACGACATAGACCCGCTTGACCTTGTCGGGCCGCTGGGTGTAGTAGCGGCGGGCGAGCAGGCGCTCGAAGATCCGATCGTGGATGTCGGGGAGGTCTTTGTAGAATCGGTTCTCGAGGTCGGAAAGTTCGACCGAGGTGCGGCTCCCCCGCGCGAAGAGCGCATTGAGCAGCTTCGCCTCGTGGGGCTTCAATTCCCCCCACTCGGCGAGCTCCTTCCGCAGGGTGAAGACGTATTCTTTGCCCGACCACAGCCCCAGCAGCCGCGCCTCCTCTTTCTCTTCGATCAGGAGGTAGCCGCGGACGGCGAGGTCGACCAGCGTGGCGGTGATGTCGCGCATATCGGGAGAGTTGTCCATCAGCGTCCCCAGCTCGGCCGGGGTCAAGTCCTCGGGCGGCTCGTATCGGGGGACGATGGGGCGCCGGCGCGGATCCCGCCCGCGAGTATGCCAGAGCGAGAACATCAGGCCGAATGCGCCGAGCGGGATGAGGAACACCCAATTGCTCTGCAGGAAGAGGGCCGCCTTGGCCGCGGGACCGGGCTCTTTCACCAGTCCTTTGTCCCACCCCACGACGACGGTCATCCCCTCGCGGAAAGCGAGCGACCGGCGCATCCGGACCCGGACCTCACTATGGGCGATCTCCACATCCGCCCGTTGCTCGCGGGACCCGTAGGCGCCGGTGAAGGCGAGGGCGCGGACCCCGCTGGCTCCGGGCGGAAGCAGGATGCGGGCGGCAGCGCTCTGAATGGGGACCTCCCACTCGTCGCCGGTGATGTTCCAGTACAGCTCGTCGTGCGCCTCGAAGAACTTCAGGGCATTGGAGACCCGGTAGCGGAAAACGACGGTGCGGGTCGCGTCGCGGGCATCCGGCACCCAGATCTTGAACTTCCGGTAATGGCGCTCGCGACTCTGCTCGACCTTCAGCGCGTTCCCCCGCTCGTCGGTGATGCTCTCGACGTCCAGGTGAAGGGTGTAGTTGAAGCCCTGGGGCGTCCGGTACTCGACCGGGATCGTCCGGAAGATACCGTTCCACTCGCCGGTGAAGCGCGGGCGGATGGTTTCCGTGACGTAGGTGATCCCCTCCGGGGAGACAACCACGTCGGCATCGAAGCGCTCGATGACCAGGGAACGCGCCGCGACGGCGGTGGGGAGGGTCGCCGCGAGGAGCAGCGACAGAAGGAATGCGCGCCAGACCATGGCCTTCTCCTTCCGCCGTGCTACCGAGCGCCGGTCTCGAAGCTGACCCTCGGGACCTCCCGCTCGGCCGCGGCCGTGAGTTCGAAGAACTCGCGGGCCCGGAACGCGAAGAAATCGGCGATGAGGTTCGAGGGGAACTGCGCGATGCGGGTGTTCAGGTCGCGCACGACGGCGTTGTAGTACCGGCGGGCATTCTGGACGGCGTCTTCGATCTGGTTGAGCGATCCCTGTAGCTGGGTGAAACTCTCCACGGCGCGGAGCTGCGGGTAGGCCTCGGCGAGCGCAAAGAGGGACTTCAGCGCCTGCGTCAGCATCCCCTCCGCCTCCCCCTTGGCGGCGGGGCCCTGGGCAGACATGGCCCGATTGCGGGCGTTCACCAGGTCTTCCAATGTCTTGCGTTCGTGGCTCGCATACCCTTTGACGGTCTCGATCAGGTTCGGGATCAGATCGTAGCGCCGCTTGAGCTGGACGTCGATGTCGGCCCAGGCGTTGTCGCACTGGACGCGGAGGCGGATCAGGCTGTTGTAGATGGCTATGACGGCGACGATTACCGCGGCGAGAACAAGTAAGATGATCCACATAAGCGTCACCTCTCTCTGGCGTTTGGTCTGCTTCCCAGCCCGGGTTTGCGGTCACTATACGTTCCCGCGCCGCTCTTGTAAAGACAGCGTCGCAGAGGAACGGCCCCGAGGCGCGCCGCGGTTTGGGTTTTGCAATTTGCGGACCACTGGCCGCTCTACCGAGGATAGGCCTGAGGGGCTAAAACGACATGTGGTATCTCGCATTGAGGGCAATGTGGAGGATCATTGGGGCGAAGAGCGTGGATCCTGGTTGCCGCACCAACAGCGCCAGCACGAACCCGACGAAGAAATACCAGGGCAACGCGGTGAAGGAGAAGTGGCACACCGCAAAGAGAAAGCTGGTGAGAACGATGGCCCGGTGGGGATTGTACTGGCGGGCGAAGACCCGGAAGGCCACGCCCCGGAAGAACAACTCCTCCACAATGGGGATGAATAGCAGTCGCCCGGCGAATCGGAGTCTCGACTGCTCCCAGAGGTCGACCAGGTTCCCGAGAGCCTCCTCCAGACCGGTCCGCGCCTCTACCAGGGAGATGAGCAGGTATCCGATTGCGAGGAGGAGGCTGACCGCCACCTTCCCCCAGAGGTATTTCCCCGGAATGCCGACTTCATCCCATGTCAGCCTGTACCAATAGCGCGTCAGGAGGACAACAAGCGTCAGGTTGTAGATCGGAAAGACCAGGTAGGCGATACGGACGTCGACGGCACCTCCTTTAGCTGCGGCGGGGAGCAGGAGAGTGGTCGGGAGTAGCCACGCGACGTATGTCCACATGACGCCCATGGCAGATAACGGGCGGGGGTCTGTCGGTGGGGATGTGCCTTCGTCGCGGTGGCCGCTGGTCACTTATCTCTCCCCGAGGCCCGCTGGGCCTCGTGGAAGTGATGGTGCAATTTTCAGGCCCTGCCCCGTGTCCCCTTCTCCAGGCTTCCACCCCCAGACGCGACCCAGAAATTCCACTTGACAGCCATCGGGTGTACTTGTATTGTACCGACCGGTCGGTACATAACCCAGAGGGAGCTATGCAGGAAGAAACGTCGAAAAGTACCAAAGAGGAGATTCTGCAGACTGCTTGTCGGCTGATCCATCGCAAGGGCTTTAATAATACGAGCTTGGAGGATATCCTTCGTGAGAGTGGTGTCGGCAAGGGGAATTTCTATTACTACTTCAAGAGCAAGGATGACCTGGGCTATGCGGTTCTCGACCGGCTGGCCCTCTGGACTTCTCAGCAGATCGGCGAGGAGATCTTTGGCAGGGGAGAGGACCCGGTAGGGGAAATCTTCCACCTCTTCGATCTTGTCGTCGCCATGCAGCGGGAGGCGGGATGCATGGGCGGATGCCCGCTCGGCAACCTCGCCATTGAAATGAGCGATATCCACGATGGGTTTCGTCAGCGGATCGAAGAGATCCTGGCGAGCTGGCGCAGTTACATAGTCCGGGCCCTGACCCAGGCCCAGGCGAAGGGCCAGTTGGCCCAAAATCTGCAATTGGATCGGATGGCAGACTTCATCTTTGCGGGGGTGGAGGGGGCGATCCTGGTCACGAAGGTTCGGAAGGACCTCGCCATCCTCGAAGGGTGCTTGGACGAACTCAGGCAATATGTGCGAGGGTATGTCGTCTAATAAGACACACGATGCCGTACGCGTCCCAACCCCGCAGCGGGAGAGTTACGCCATGAACGCGACGATCGTAGAATATACCGATGAAAGGCCCCCGGAGAACCTGTATCCAGAGCGCATTGTTTCGCCGACCAAGGGAAGGGCCTGCTGTGCCGGCAATATGGAGCAGATCGGTGGCGTGAGGCGCGAGGAGGCGCGGGCCTACTTTTACCGTCGGTGTCGCGCGTGCGGGTACACCGTCCGTCACTTTCTGTCCGCGCCGCCCCCCGATTCTCCCCGCGGTTCGTGGGAAGATGAGCAGACTGCCCTCCTGAAGCTGGTCGCCTAGAGACCCTTTCCGACCGTCTGGCCCCGATAGACCTCGTGCCCCAGACAGGCAAGGGGAGGAGAGGGGATGGACTGGGGACGGTGGTTCAAGGCGCTGATGGAAAGCCTCCTGAGGGGGCGCGCCCGTTGGATCGCCCGCCGTCAAGACGAGACCGGCCCGAGTTCCCCAGAAGCGCACCGGCGCGAGATCCAACGCCTTGAAGCAGAGCGTGAAAGATTGCGGGCGGCCCTCAAGGAGCAGCAGGCCGCCTTTCAAGCACGCCACACTATTCTGGATCAGTTTCCCTCAGAAGGAAGCATCCCTCTCGCCGAGGTGGACCGGCGGCTTGAAAACCTTCGGCGGATTCGGCAAGAGCGCCTGAAGGCCCAGGAAGAGGCCTGTGAACGACAGATCCGCGAGCTAGAACAGCAGCTCCGCAAGCGGTTCGGCCCCAATTAAGTCGCGCGGGCCATTGGCCCCCCACCAGTCACCTCGTCCCTTCCACGGTGTTTCGGGCGACCTGACGTATCGCTCTCCGCCCTCCCCGCGGCCCAAAGCCCAGAGAGCAATTGTATTGACAGCGGGGAGGCAGGTGTAGTATCTACCAAAGCGATTGTACCGGGGTCGTCGTGGGGGGACGATGTCCTTTATCGCTAACCTGCATCTGCACTCCAGGTACAGTCGGGCCACCAGCCGCGAGATGAAAGTGGAGTCGCTGGCTCGGTGGGCGCGGAGAATGGGTATTGCCCTCCTCGGAACCGGAGACTTCACGCATCCCACCTACTTTGCTGAACTCCAGGCCAAGCTGACACCGGCAGAACCCGGCCTGTATCGATTGAAGAAGGAAGGTCAGGCGATGCTCCGCGTCCGGGAAGGGCTCGTGATGATAGTCCCAGGGTATGACGGCGTGTACGGAACGATCAAGGTCCTCGGGGACGAACTGGCGGAGACTCCGTCCCCATGGCAGCCCGAGCAGATGCATCTCTTGTGAGGAGGGAGAGCTATGGCGAAGGCAAGAAGAAGGGCGAAGGGAAAGAGGAAACGAAAGGTCGCGCGCGCAGTCAAGCCAAAACGGAAACGGGTGGCGAAGGGCAAGAAGCGGGTCGCGAAGGGCAAAAGGCGGGTGGCGAAGGGCAAGAAGCGATCGGTGAAGCCGAAGCGAAAGGTGAAAGCTCCCGCCAGGAGGAAGCCGGCCCCGGAGATGGGGAGGCTCTTCCAAGAGCCTGAAGCCGTGGGAGTGGTTTTCCCGCCGCCCCTTGGCCTAGATTAAGGCCGAGGACAGCGAGCCGCTTATCCGTCTCCGCTCCCTTCCTGAGGGGGTCCGGGTGGCGACGGAGTTCTTCTCTGGTGTTGGCCCCAGTTCGGGCCATCCGAAGAGGGGGGGGATGTTTCTGCCTCTCCGGGTGGCGCTCCAGGGTCTTTCCGTCTCGGAAGGCTTCCGAGATCTTCCCTATCTCTCCCCGGCTCTTGACCGATTCCCTTCCTCCTTGGGAGAGTTCCCACCCCTGTGCTAGAGTGTGGGGTCTGCGATAACGCGGGGTCGGAGGAGTTGTGAGTTCGAAATTTCTCGATCTCACCGGACCGGAGCGGCGGACGGTGACCGCCGGGGTGATGGTCGGGGTCTTTCTCGGGGCGATGGAGTCCACCGTGGTGGCCACGGCGATGCCGACCGTCGTGGCCAGCCTGGGGGGCCTCGAGGTTTATAGCTGGGTCTTTTCAAGTTACCTGCTCACGTCCACCATCACCGTCCCCCTGTGGGGGAAATTCTCTGATCTCTACGGCCGCCGCCCCTTCTACCTTCTCGGCATCGCTCTCTTCCTGCTGGGGTCCGTCGCCTGCGGTTTTTCGCGCACCATGACGCAACTCATCCTCTTTCGGGGAGTACAGGGTCTCGGGGCTGGTGCCATTCTTGCCCTGGGGCTCACCATCATCGGCGACATCTACCCCTTTGAGGCGCGCGCCAGGCTGCAGGGCTTTCTCAGCGGCGTATGGGGGGTGGCCAGCATCGCGGGCCCCTTCCTTGGGGGACTTCTTACGGATCACCTCTCGTGGCGGTGGGTATTCTTTGTCAACGTCCCGGTGGGGCTTGTCGCCTCCTATATGGTTGGCCGGTCTCTCCGAGAACCAGGGCGCGAGGCGTCGCGGTCGGTGGCGGTTGATTTCCTTGGGGGAGCAGTCCTGATCGTTGCCCTGGTCCTTTTCCTTCTGGGCGTCATGGGGACCGGCTGGAGGGGTGAGGGGCGGCTCGGCTTGGTGGCTGTTGCGCTGGTCGGCATGATCGTTTTTGGGCGGATCGAGCGCCGCGCGGAGGACCCCCTGATCCCCCTGCGTCTCTTCGAGAACCGGATCTTCCTCGCCTCCTTCGTGACCGGCCTCATGGCCGGGATGGCGATGTTTGGGGCCATCTCCTTTGTTCCGCTCTTTGTGCAGGCGATCCTCGGGACCGACGCGACGGCAGCGGGGAGCGTGCTGACCCCGTTTATGCTCGCCTGGGTCTTGTGCTCGATCTTGGGTGCTCGCCTCCTTCTCCGCTACAGGGTGAGGGCGATCGTCCTCACCGGCGGCGCGGCCCTCAGTGTGGGGTTCCTCTTCCTTGCACGGCTCGGGGTTGCGAGTACCCGGCCAGAGGTCATGGCGGGGATGACGCTGGGGGGGGCGGGGATGGGATTGATGATGGCCCCCCTCCTGATTGCTGTCCAGACCACGGTCCCGAGAAGCCAGTTGGGAGTCGCCACCTCCGTCACGATGTTCTCGCGGACCGTCGGGGGAGCCATCGGGGTCAGCCTCCTCGGGGCCGTCATGGCCCGAATCCTGCGGGGAGAGCTTCGCACTCTCGCCGCGGTAGCGGCCGACATGAAACTCGAGGCCTTCGTGCAGAATCCGGGGATCCTTCTGCAACCGGCTGTGCGGGCAGGCTTGCCCGCACACCTGCTCATCGGGCTTCGGGAGGCCTTGGCCAGCGCCCTCCACGGCGCCTTCGTCGCGGGATCTCTTCTGGCTCTGCTGGCGCTGCTTGCTGCCTTTCTCCTCCCGGAGGGTCTTGCCCGGGACCATGCCCTTTCGGAGGGGACGGCGATGACGCAAAGGGATTGACAGCAGTGAAGACGGCTTTCGGTGGCGTTGAGGCCCTCCGGTGGCGGGAGGAGGGATTGGTGGTTGCGGTCGTGGACCGCGTGTGCTGCGTGCAAGGCGGTCAGCTTCGCGAGGTGACCCGTCGGAGTAGCCTCATCCTCACCCTCTGTTTCCATGAGGGGCGCGTGTACGATGGCGGCCGGTACGGCCAGGTTTATGACACGGTTGCGGACGTAAAGGTTGCCGATCGGGAAGACTGGGTGCTGAGTCTCTGTTCGCACCGGGGGGTCCTGTTCGATGCCGGGAGCTATCAGCGGATCTATGAGACGTTGAGCGGGCGCGAGGTCGCGGCGCGCCCGGGGACGGTTCATGCATTGTGCTCGTTCGGCGAGGCCCTCTACGATGGAGGGAGTTACGGCGGCATCTATGAGACCCTGGTCGGAAAGGAGATTGGGAGGCGCGAAGGCGAGGTCCTGGCCCTGGCCGCGCACGAGGACGGCCTCTTCGATGGGGGGGGCGATGGTCGGATCCATGAGACCTTGACGGGCCGGGAGGTCGTGGCCCGGGGGGGCTCAGTCCTCAGCCTCTGTTCGCATGGGGGGCAGCTCCATGATGGGACTTCGGAGGGGTTGATCTGTGAGACCATCACCGATCGCAAGCTGGCGGACCGGGATTTTCCCGTCACCGCCCTCTGCTCGCACCAGGACCGCCTCTATGATGGAGGACCCTACGGGTTCATCTACGACACCCTCGAGGGCCGCATGGTCGTGGGGGGTATCAAGGCGGTGACGGCGATGGTCAGCGTGCCTCCCGATGTGTTCCGGGCCCTCTGGGTCCGTGCCCAACAGTAGATCGAGCCATGAGTTCATCGGTGGACGAGCGCAGGCGGCATCGCCGGTATGCCTATGATGGCCCCGTGGTGTACCGGCGGCTCGGCCCGGCCACCCCCGGCCGGATTTGCAACCTCAGCGAAGGGGGCCTGCTGGTCGAACTGCCGGAGCGCTTCTCCCCTGGTACGTACCTCAATCTCGACCTCTCGCTGGGCGACCGCTCCATCCACGCTGAGGTCGAAGTCGCCTGGTCCACGGACCCTCGCGACGGTGCAGTGACCTCATACCCCCATGGGGTGAAGTTCATCCGGCTCGAGCTTCAGGATCGCCTGAGCCTGGCGGTCTTCATCGCCAAGGTATACGGCGGATGATTCGATCACCGACTACCGAGCGGGGTATTGGGTCTGCTACGCATCCCTTGACGCGATCGCACCGACCATGGTATAGAGGTGCTGGCGATCGGGCGACATCGGGCCGTTCGATGAGGGCCGAGTAGTTGGAGCGAGGTGAAACCGTGGCGCAGATCGAAGAGAAAGAGCCGTTCAATCGTGTCGGGGTGAAAGACGCGCAGGCGTTGATCGAAGAGGGCTACAAGGTCATCGACGTCCGAGAGCCCTTTGAATGGGCCCAGGGCCGAATTCCAAACGCGACGCACATACCGCTCAACACGCTGCTGGCACGGGCCCAGGAGCTGCTCACCGAGGACAATCTCATCTTTGTGTGTGCCGAGGGAGTACGAAGCGCGGTGGCCTGCGAGGTTGCTGCTGCGGTCGGGCGCACCAATCTGGTCAACCTGGAAGGTGGAACGGTCGCCTGGGCTCGGGCGGGCAATCCGCTGGAGCGATAGCCCTCGGCATTCGGGCTTTCCCCCTCGCTCATCTCTTCTTGACAGGACTGCTATCCCTCCGCTCGATCCATCGTAAGGAGACCGATATGGAGCTTCACGATATTCTCATCCTCGGCTCGGGCCCGGCCGGCTATACCGCTGCCCTCTATGCGGCGCGGGCGAATCTGAAGCCGCTCCTCATCACCGGCGTCCAACCGGGAGGGCAACTGACGACGACGACCATGGTGGAGAACTATCCCGCATTCCCGGATGGGATCATGGGGCCAGAGCTCATGGAACTCATGCGGAAGCAGGCGGAGCGCTTCGCGACCCGGATCGTCCACCGGGCGGCGACCAAGGTACACCTCGGGGCACGGCCATTCACCGTCGAGGCCGAGGGAGAGCGCTTTCGCTGCCGCGTCCTCATCATCGCCACCGGTGCTTCCCCGAACCTGCTGGGCCTCAAGGCGGAGCAGCAGCTCATGGGGCGGGGGGTCTCGACCTGCGCCACCTGTGACGGCTATTTCTTCAAGGACCAGGCGGTGGCGGTTGTCGGGGGTGGGGATGCCGCCATGGAAGAGGCGCTGTATCTGTCCAAGCTCTGCAGCAAGGTGACGGTGATCCACCGGCGTGATAAGCTTCGGGCCTCCAAGATCATGCAGGACCGGGCCTTCGCGAACCCCAAGATTGCCTTTCAATGGGAGCGCGCGGTGGAGGACATCCTGGGGGATGAGGCGAGCGGGGTCAGGGGCGTCCGCCTCAGATACGTGAAGAACGAAGAGCGAACCGAGATCGCATGTAACGGAGTCTTCATCGCCATCGGGCATAGCCCCAACACCGCCCTGTTCACAGGGCAGCTCCGCATGGATGCACGGGGCTACATTGTCACGGAGGGCGGGACCAGGACGAGCGCTCCTGGGGTCTTTGCCTGCGGGGATGTCCAGGATCATGTGTATCGCCAGGCAGTGACCGCCGCGGGGAGTGGGTGTATGGCTGCCATGGACGCCGAGCGATTTCTCGAGACCGAAGCCGGCGAGTAGGCTAGAACGCTAGAACGCTTGAATGCTGGGAGGCTTGGAGGATTGGAGCGCCGTTGCCTTCTAGCCTGCCAGCCTCCTAGCGTTCCAGCAGGTGGCGAAGGGTGATGGCGACGCTCCTCCAGCTCGTCCTGGACGGGCCAGATCGGGGGGGTTCCCTGGAGATGGCGCGTCAGTTGGCTGACCTGGTGGACGCCTTCGAGCTTGGTCCTCGGCTGCTCCAGGCCGAGGGCCCGGCATTCGTGAACGTGCTGAAGGGCACGGTCCCGGACCGGCCGGTGGCATGCTGGGCCGAGACCGAGGCGGACGCCCAGGCGCTCCTCGAGGTCGGGGTCGAGGGGCTCACCGCCCCGGCCTCTCTGTCGGACGAGGCCCTCTCGGCTATCGTCTTCGGGTGCCGGCAGGCTGGACGGCGTATGCTGCTCGATCTCAGCAGCGTCGCTGACCCAGGGGCAGAGCAGGCGCGCTTCAGGAGGCTCAAGCCGGATCTTGTGAAGATCCCGGTCATGGTCAACCTTCGGGGGGTCATGGCCGAGCTGCGGGACCTGGAAATCCCTGTGGCTTTCAGCGCTGGCTGGAGTGTCGCCCAGGTCCCGTGGCTCCTCCTCTACCGGCCGGTTGCTCTGATCGCCGGGTCCCAGGTGACCGCTGTTCCAGAGCCGAGACGGATCGTCGAGGCCATCCGCGCGAGGATGACGGTGACCCCGACGATGAGTCACTTTTACTGACCAGCACTCTACCGGCTGTCGGCGATTTGCCGACAGCCTTTAAGCGTGACGATGCGGTGGGTCAAGCTGGAGGACATTCAACGATTCTCCCCCGAGAAGATGGTCAAGGCCTCTCTCTTAGAGACCGATCGTTTCTTCTTGGACCTTTATTGTTTCGAGCCGGGACAGGCCCAGAAACCGCATTCTCATGCGGACTCTGACAAGGTCTATGTCGTTTGCGAAGGAGAGGGGAGGTTCCGGGTCGGGAAGGAGGAGCGTGATTTGGGTGCGGCTTCGGCAATCCTGGCCCCTGCCGGCGTGGAGCACGGGGTGGCCAACCCGGGGCCGGGCCGCCTGGTCCTGTTGGTCTTCATGGCACCGAAACCGACGCACTGAGGTGTCTGATGACATTCCTCGTGGTCCACTATCATGAAATCGCGCTGAAGGCCCGCAATCGCCCCCTCTTCGTGAACCGGCTTGTTCACAACCTGAAACGGGCCACGGCCGACCTCCCCGTGGGTCGCATCCGAAAGCTGACGGGGCGCGTCGTGCTCACGCTTCACGATGGGTGCTCGGCTGGACTCGTTACAGACCGGATCCGTCAGGTCTTTGGGGTGGCCAACTGCTCTGTGGCCCATCGCTCGGCCCTGACCCTTGATGCCCTGCAGGAGACGGCCGAACGTGCCCTGACGGGACGGTCCTTTCAGACGTTCCGCGTAACCGCCCGCCGGGCCTACAAGGCCTTCCCCCTCACCTCTCAGCAGCTCAACGAAGCCTTGGGCAGCTTCGTCCTGAGGCGCTTTCCGACCAGGGTGGACCTGAAAGACCCCGCGCTGACCCTCTTTGTCGAGATCCTGCCGACGGAGGCCTTTGTCTATCTTGAAAAGGTTCCCGGACCGGGCGGACTCCCCGTAGGGGTCGCCGGAAGGGTCCTCGCGCTGATCTCCGGCGGCATCGACTCTCCGGTGGCGGCCTATCGGATGATGCGGCGGGGATGTCTCGTGAGCTTTCTCCACTTCCACGGCGCGCCCTTCCTGGATCGGCGGACCCAGGAGAAGGTGAGGGAGATCGTCAGGCTCCTCACACGCTTTCAATACACCTCTCGGCTCACGCTGGTTCCGTTCGGCGAGGTCCAGCAGGAGGTGGTGGTGAATACCCCTGCGCCGTACCGAGTCCTCCTCTACCGGCGTCTGATGGCCCGGATCGCGGAGCACCTGGCGGGCCTGGAGGGGGCCAAGGCGTTAATCACGGGTGAGAGTCTCGGGCAGGTGGCCTCCCAGACCCTCGAGAACCTCACAGTGATCGAAGAGGCGGTGAGGCTACCGGTACTGCGCCCGCTGATCGGCATGGACAAAGAGGAGATCTCGGCGCAGGCCAGAGACATCGGGACGTATGAGATCTCCATCCAGCCGGACCAGGACTGCTGCACCCTCTTCGTCCCGCGTCATCCGGCGACCCGCGCCACCCTGGAGGAGATCGACAGGGCGGAACTCACCCTCGACATCGGCCGCTTGGTGAAGATGAGCGTGGAGCGGGCAGAGCACGAGGAATGTGTGTTTCCGGAGTCCTCATGACCGGGCCCCCTGGCCTCATGCCTTGTCCTCGTGTCGCTTCTGCATCCCCTGTGCTCTCCCGCGGACCCACTCCTCGAATGGCGTGGAGTCTTTGGCGAGAGGGACGAACTCCCCATCGATGTAGCGGTGGTTGAGGACCACCGGGATCCACCGGATCCAGGCTTCCCGGTCGGAGATCATCTGGGCCGTCAACGTCCCCGTCTCCAGGTCCATCTTGAAACCGGTCGGGATCGCCGAAAGCATCTCGAAGGCCTCCTGAGAGATGGGGAGACAGTGCGTCCCGAGGGAGACATCCGAGCGCTCCCGGGAGAATCCCTGGATCGATCCATCATCAGCATAGTAGACGTAGGCCATCGAGACTCCCAACGAGGGGCTAACCGAGCTCCTGCGCGATGTCGATCTTGGACCGCCGCTTGACCTCGTGGACCCAGGCCACCCACAGCTGTAGCCGTTTCTCCGACAAGAGCTTTTGCGTCCAGGTTTCTTTCTCCCGTTCAAAGGCCTGGCGGGGCACGGCCTCGCGATCAAGCAGGCGAATCAAGAAGTGTGACTTGCCCCCCTCGACCACGGGGCTCCACTCCCCCTTCTTCAGCCGGAGGATGGCCAGATGAAACGCCCGGCTGTCCGGGGGCTCCGCGACGGCCGCGCCGAAGGTAAAGGGATCCGGCCGCATCACCTTCAGGCCTGAATTTTGCAATAAGGTTTCCCAGGGCGTTTCCTTCTGGCCGACCCGGCCTTGGAGGTCTTCAAGGCGGGCCTTGTTCTCGGTTGACCGAGGGAGGCTGACGTAGGCGACGCGGACCTTCTCCTTGGCCGTACGGAAGGCCTCCCAGGCCTCCGCCTCCGAAACCTTGGCGGACGCCTGAATGAGGGTGGCCAGCTTCTGCTGGAGGAGGCCCTGGCGAATTGCCTCTTCGTATCGCTCCGGGGTCAGGCGATTTGCCTCGAGGAGTCGGCGATACCGCTCTGGGCGGAATTTTCCCTCTTCGGCGAAGAGGGGGTTCTCCATGACGACGGCGGCCAGCTCCTCGCGAGAGACGCTCAGGCCGTGCCGCTCTGCCTCCTGGAGGAGCAGGCGGGAGGTGATGAGGCCGTCGAGGACCCGGGTGGGAACGTTCAGCTCTCGCGCCAGATCCTCGTTCCACCGGTCGCCGTACAGTTGGCGGAGGGCCTCGCGCTCCCGCTCGTAGGCCCGCTGGAACTCCAGCCGGGAGATGCGTTCCCCGTTGACGGTGGCCGCGACGGCAACATCGCGGCCGCTCCCGGGGCCGGCGGATTGCATGCCCCAGACCAGGAAGATGGTCGCGATGAAGGAAGCAATCACCAACCACAGGGTGATGCTGAGGTACTTGATGTTGTGGCGCATGGAGCGGAGCATCACGTCTCTCCTGGCGAGGCACCAAGCAAGAGGATACCCAATGGTCCGGCCGACCCGCAACACTTTTTCCATGTCCGGCGCCCCAGGGGGGAAAGCCCTTGTCTTTGCATGGGGGCTATGCTAATCATCTATCCGCGTTGGGTGTGAGAGGGATCGCCGGGCGGTAGCGGAAAGGAGCGCAGCGCATGCTGTTCGATTGGATCTTCGGGATGTTTTCCAACGACCTCGCCATTGACCTCGGGACCGCCAACACCCTCATCTACGCCAAGGGAAAAGGGATCGTCCTCTCCGAGCCCTCCGTGGTGGCGGTGAAAAAGGGGACGAGCCAGGTGCTGAAGGTAGGGAGGGAGGCCAAGGAGATGGTGGGCCGGACTCCGGCCTCGATCGTCGCGGTCCGCCCCCTCCAGGACGGGGTCATTGCCGACTTTGACCTCACCGAGCAGATGATCCGGGCGTTTATCGTTCGGATTCACAACCGAAAGGCGCTCGTCCGGCCCCGGATCGTCATCGGCGTCCCCTCCGGGATTACCCAGGTGGAGAAGCGCGCGATTCGGGACTCTGCGGAGCAGGCGGGTGCCCGGGAGGTCTATCTCATTGAAGAGCCGATGGCGGCGGCCATCGGGGCGAATCTCCCGGTCCAGGAGCCTTCGGGGAATATGGTCGTGGACATCGGCGGGGGCACCACCGAGGTGGCGGTGATCTCGCTGTCCGGGATGGTCTACAGTCATTCCATCCGCATCGCCGGCGACGAAATGGACGAGGCCGTCATCCAGTATCTGAAGCGGAAGTACAACCTGCTGGTGGGAGAGCGGACCGCGGAGACCATCAAGATCCAGGCGGGTTCGGCCTATCCCTTCAATGAACCGCGGAAGATGGACATCAAGGGGCGGGACCTGATGGACGGGATTCCCAAGACCCTGACGGTCACCGACAGCGATATTCGGGAGGCACTACACGATCCGATCTACGCCATCCTGGATGCGGTGAAGACCGCCCTCGAGCGGACCCCCCCGGAGCTGGCGGCGGATATCGCCGATAAGGGGATCGTCATGACCGGTGGCGGCTCCCTCCTGCACGGGCTGGACACCCTCATCGGCCTGGAGACCCACCTCAAGGTGACCATCGCGGAGGATCCCCTCTCCTGTGTGGTGCTGGGCGCTGGCAAGGTCCTGGACGAGCTGGATCTGTTGAAGATGGTCTGTCTCGAGAGCTGATCGACGCTCGATGACCGACCACGGCTTGACGGAGCTCGCCGAAGTCCGACGACCGTTGACCGATAACTACTTCCCTCGGTCATCGGTTTTCTGTCATCGGTGATCGGAGGTTGACGGGATGCGATGATCCTTCGGCTGGTCGCGAAATATCGCCGGACGGTTGTCCTCGCAAGTGCCGTCCTCTTCTCCTTCCTCCTGCTGACCATGGAGGTGCGCCGGGAGGAAACGCTTACCCCGTTCCTCAAGCGGCTCCTCCTGGAATCCGTCAGCCCCTTCCTGAAGGCCACTGCGTACCTGAAGCGTAGCGCGGGAGAGATCTGGGATAGCCATGTGGATCTCCGGTTCGTGCGGCAGGAGAATGTGCGCCTCCAGGGAGAGGTCGAGGCCCTCCGGGCACGCCTTGGTGCGGTGGAGGAAGGGCAGCGGGAGAATCAGCGCCTCAAGAATCTCCTGGGGCTTCGAGAACGAGAACCGTTCCACGTGGTTGCCGCCGGGATCGTGGGAAGGGATGCCACCAACTGGTTTCACACCCTCCTGATCGACCGCGGGTTGCGCGACGGCGTTGAACGGCACACGGCGGTCATCACCTCCGCAGGGCTCGTCGGCCAAGTGGTGGAGGCAAGCGCTTCGAGCGCTCGCGTGCAGCTCGTCACTGATCCCGTGAGTTCGGTGGGGGTACTGCTGCAGGGTTCACGGGTGACAGGGCTGTTGGTGGGCGGCCAATCCGGCCGGCTGCGGATCAGGTATCTTCCCGTCCGGGCCGAGGTCCAGAGCGGCGAGGTGGTCATCACCTCGGGTCTCGGGGGCGTATATCCCAAAGGGATCCTGGTCGGGAAGGTGCTGGCGGTCGATGGGCGGCGCGGGGCCCTGTTTCAGGAGGCCACCGTCGAACCCAGCGTTGAATTCTCTCAGTTAGAGGAGGTCCTGGTGATCACCGGCCAGGGTTCGCGTCCTGTCCGGTCTCAACGGAGGGAGGAATGATCTGGCTCGCCGGCGGGCTTCTGGCCGTGGTGGTTCTCCAGACGACCATTGCCCCGTGGGTGCAACTCGGTCAGGTTCGGCCGGATCTCTTCCTCCTCTTGCTCTACCTGGGGAGCTTCAAGATGAATCCCATGCAGGCCTGCCTGATGGGTTGCCTGCTGGGCCTGTATGAGGATGCCCTCTCCGGCGCCCCGTTAGGACTGAACGCCTTTACCCTGAGCCTCCTGGGTCACGCCCTGGTTCGGGTGCGAGAGGAGATGGACCAGAACCGCCTGGTCCCTCACCTGGTTCTCCTCTTTCTCACCGGCCTCAGTGCGGGCCTGATGACGTCGGGGATTCTGGCCTTCTTCGGGATGGGGCGGGATTTCGGGGAGTCCCTTCTCTGGATTATCTTGCCCGGGGCAGCGTATACGGCGGCCGTCGGGGGACTCCTCGTATTCGGAAGCCGGCTGCGCCGGATCGTGCAGGTGACGCTGTGAGCCGACCGTGGTTCTCCCCTACCCCGGTGATCCAGGGACGGATTCATCGGACAACCCTCCTGGTCACGGTCGCTCTCCTCCTGCTGCTGATGCGATTCTGGTACCTCCAGATCCTGGAGGGGCGCTATTACGCCACCCTCTCCATCCACAACCGTCTCCGCCTCCGTTTGGTGGAGGCCCCCCGGGGTTTCATTCTTGATCGGTCTGGGGCGGTCATTGTGGAGAACCGTCCCTCATTCAGTGTGTATGTGACCCCCGCTGACATCCCGGACGTTGACGAGGCTGCTCGGGCCATCGGAGCCGTGTTGCGGCAGGCCCCAGAGGAGATCGCCGCGAGGATTCGTGCGGGTCAGGCTCGCCCCGCCTACCCGGTCCTGGTGGCCCGGGAGGTGAGTGAGCCGACCATGGTGGCGATCGAGGAACGGAAGATGAATCTGCCGGGCGTGAGTGTGCGGGTCCAACCGACGCGGGCCTACCTCGACGGCGATGTGGCCGCCCACCTCCTGGGATATGTGAGCGAGGTGACCCAGGAGCAACTTTACCGGGACGAGTACCGGGATTTTCAGTCCGGCGAGACCGTGGGCCAGACGGGTGTGGAACGGCTCTTCGATGCCTTTGTGCGGGGGATCAACGGCCGGGAAGAGATCGAGGTGGATGCACGCGGGCGATTGGTTCGATTCCTCGATCGACTCGAGCCGCAATCCGGGTTCAATCTGGTGCTGACGCTGGACGCCAAACTGCAACATGCCGCGGAGAAGGCGTTTGCGGGGAAGCGAGGGGCCGTCGTCGCCATGCATCCGCAGACCGGGGAGATCCTGGCGTGGGTCAGTCGGCCCTCGTATGATCCGAATCTCTTCGCCCAGCGCTTGAGCCGCGAGTCGTGGGAGAAGCTGATTACCGATCCGGCGCATCCGCTCCAGAATCGTCCCTTGCAGGCGCAGTACGCCCCAGGGTCGATTCTGAAGCTGGTGGTGATGGCCGCGGGACTCGACACCGGGGCGCTGACACCGGGGACGACCTTCGCGTGTCCCGGCTACTTCACATTGGGCGCGGTGACCTTCGACGATTGGGAGAAGGGGGGGCACGGCCGGCAGGATCTCATGCAGGCGGTGGCCCACTCCTGCAACGTCTACTTCTACCAGGCGGCGTTGAAGACGGGGATCGATGCCATCGCCCGGGTCGCCCGGGAGTTCGGCCTGGGCCAGAAGACGGGGATTGCCGCCGTCGGGGACGAAGCGGCCGGACTCGTTCCGACGCCCGCCTGGAAACGGAGCGTCCTGGGGGAGTCGTGGTATCCGGGGGACACCGTCATCACCGGGATAGGGCAGGGGATGATCCTGGTCACGCCGCTCCAGATCGTAACGATGGTGGCGGCCATCGCGAACGGAGGCACCCTCCACCGACCCTGGATGGTGAAGCGGGTGGAGTCGTGGGGGGGAGAGGTGGTTGCGGCGTATGGCCCAGAGCCGGTTCGGAGGGTGAACCTGAGCCCGCAGGTCTTAGAGTTGCTCCGCCAGGGGATGCTCGGGGTGGTGGAGGACGGGACCGGAAAGGCGGCCCGCGTGCGCGGGGTCCAGGTGGCGGGCAAGACTGGAACGGCACAAGTGGTCAGGAAGGAGGCACGCATCTCCGGCCAGACCAAGGACCACGGATGGTTCGTGGCCTTTGCCCCCTATACGGATCCGGAGATCGCGATTGTCGTCATCGCTGAGAACGCCGGCTTTGGCGGCGTGGTCGCGGCACCAGTGGCGCGGGCAGTCCTGGAGGCTGCTTTTGGCCCTCCCCGGGGGCGGGAGACGGTGGCGCAGGGGCCCGGGGCGCGGGAGTAGCTCGAGGGCAGTGTCATGTATCTCGATCGCCGGATGCTCGCGAACATTGACTGGCGCATTGCCGGCACCACGCTGGCGCTCATCGGCGTCGGCATTCTCACGATCTGGAGCGCCAATCTGGGCTCCCCCTCTCCTCCGAGACAGACCCTCTATCTCCGTCAGGCTCTCTACGCCGCCCTGGCCCTCTTGGGGCTCCTCACGGCCACCTTCATCAACTATCGGACGATAGCCCGCTTTGCCTATGTGATCTTTGGAGTGGTCCTCGCCCTCCTGATCCTGGTCAGCGTGGCGGGGGAGGTGGGCCGGGGGGCCCAGCGCTGGATCCAGGTTGGTGGATGGACGTTCCAGCCCTCGGAGTTCATGAAGCTCGCCCTGATCGTTGTCCTGGCGCGCTACTTCGAGGATCACAAGGAGCGCTTGGGGCACCCGCGCCTCTTGGTGATCCCCGCCATGGTGGCGCTGCCCCCTATGGTCCTCATCCTCAAGCAGCCGGACCTGGGCACCGCTGTGCTGCTCGGCCTCCTCACCGTATCGGTCCTCCTGCTGGTAGGGCTCCGGGTGAAGCACCTCGTCTTCCTCACCGCCGCCGGCGCTACCATGGCGCCACTGCTCTGGTCCTTCCTCAAGGACTATCAGCGCCGGCGGGTCCTGGTTTTTCTGAACCCAGAGCTCGATCCGTCCGGTGCGGGCTATCACATCGCCCAGTCCAAGATCGCCGTGGGGTCGGGGGAGTTCTTCGGGAAGGGGCTGAAGGCCGCAAGCCAGAGCCAGCTCCACTTCCTTCCGGCCAGCCAAACCGACTTCATCCTGGCGGTGCTGGCCGAGCAGTGGGGATTCATCGGCTGTCTCGTCATTCTGCTCCTCTATTACGTCCTCATCACGCGCGGGCTCGAGATTGCCGGGGAGTCCAAGGACATCTTCGGCGCGTTGCTGGCCTTCGGGATCATGGCCATGATCACGGTTCAACTTGTCGTCAACGTCGGCATGGTGGTGGGGATAATGCCGGTGGTCGGCATCCCCCTTCCCCTCCTGAGCTACGGGGGTTCCTCCCTGGTCGTCACCTGTATCGGGATCGGACTGGTGATGAGCGTCCACCTGCGCCGGTTCCTGTACTAGTCCCATTCCAACTGGCTGAGCCTTGTGTGATCAGCGTGCCTGTATTGCAACTGTCGCGGGCGCGTGTAGCAAGCGTGTAGCAAGGGAGTTGAGACAAAGAGTTGGAAGGGGGGTCATGCGGTCCGCGAGTTTCGGACGCTCTTGGAACTGGCAGACTGGTTGGCGTAGTCGGGCCGACCCGTCGAGACACCACGCAGGTTGGGGAAAGGAAAGGAGCAATGAGGCCGCTACAGATGGGAGCCCTGGGGCGCCCTAGGCGCATGGTTTGGGCGGATCTCTGCCCGCTCCTCGGGGGGGTGGGGCTTGCCCTGTTCCTGGTTTCCGCCTTCACCCCCCTGTCGAACCTCCTGAGCCGCCCCATGGGCGGCCCTTCCGCCCTTGAGCCGGCCGAGGCGATCGTCGTACTGGGGGGTGGCGTCATGCCCAACGGGGTGCTGAGCAATAGCTCGATGCGTCGGGCGCTCCATGGGATCCTGCTCCACCGGAAGGGACTCGCCCCGCTGCTGGTCTTTTTCGGTCCGGTCCGTGACAGCGGGCCAGCCGAGGCCGAAGTGCGGGCGGAACTCGCCCGGGCGCTGGGGGTGGCCCCTCGCGTGATCCTCGCTGCGGCGGAGCCCCGAACCACGCGGGAGGAGGCCCTCCGTGGGAGCGTACTCCTGCAGGCGAAGGGTGTGCAGAGGATCCTCCTGGTCACGGATGCGTACCATATGAGGCGGGCCCGGACCGCGTTTGAGCAGGCCGGGTTTGAGGTCCTCGCGGCGCCGACCCATGACCTTTCCAGCGGCGTCTTTAGACCCGGGGAGCGTCTCGCGTTGATGCGTCGCGTGGTCGAGGAGCGTCTGGCGCGGCTCTATTACGGGCTCGCCGGATACCTGTAACAGGTAACAGGGGGGAAGACATGGGGCAGCTCTTGATCCCGGTCCTCGTCGGTGTCACCTCGATGGCCGCCTACCTCGTTGGCGCCAAAGGCCTCCGGCTGTCTCACGGGTGCATCCACAAGGCGGTCCGCAGGATGCTGGACTGCTTGGGGGTCACGCTCATCTTCCTCGGGGTGAACCTCGGCACGGCGGTGATCGTGATTCTGGCCGCACGGGTCCTGACACGGGAGTTCCTCTCGCTCTACCTCGTCGCCGATGAGACGTTACTGGTGCTATCTCTCATCCAGGCCCTCATCTTTCAGGGCTGGCGGGATCTGTCGGGGCCGAATGTCTCGCGCCCGTGAAGCAGAGGGACATCAATGGATCTCCTCTTTCTCCTCTTGGCCGTGTCTCTCTTCAGTGTCGCCTACGGCCTGTGGATCGGGTATCGGGATCGTCAGCCGGCCCACTCGTCGGAGGCGGTGATGCCAGCGCTGCCGGATGAGGACATGCTGATCTTCGATCGGGTCACCGCCGGGCTCTCGGGGCTTCCCCTCCTGAATGACCTGCGGGCCATGGAGGCCGCCCGGGCCGAGGTGATGCAGAAGGTGGGGGAGCAGTACGGGCTGAGCTCCGGACAGGTCGAGGCGATCTACTGGCGGGTCTGGCGCTTCATGCATCGCCCCCGACGGTGATGGGCGTTTGACTTGACAATCGAGGCAGGAGCTTGGTCTAATACACACTCCATGTGACCGGCGTCACAAAGCCCTCATCAGATCCGATGGGGGCTTTTGTCTCGGAGGCGCGGTGGATTACAAAGCGACTCTCAACCTCCCGAAGACGACGTTTCCCATGAAGGCGGACCTGACCGGGCGGGAACCGGAGATGCTCCGCTCTTGGGAGGAGGGGAGGATCTATCAGAAGCTCCGGGAGCTTCGGGCCGGGCGCGAGATGTGGATCCTGCACGATGGCCCCCCCTATGCGAACGGGCACATCCACATCGGCCACGCCCTGAACAAAATTCTCAAGGACTTTGTCGTTAAGTCGCGGTCCATGATGGGCTATAACGCGGTCTTCGTTCCCGGCTGGGATTGCCACGGCCTGCCCATCGAGCACCAGGTGGACAAGGAGCTCGGAGAGGGGAAGAGGACGGTCGGAGTGGTGGAAAAGCGACGCCTCTGCCGAGAGTACGCCGCCCGCTTTATCGACGTGCAGCGGGAGGAGTTCCGGCGACTCGGGGTGTTGGGAGACTGGGAGCATCCCTACACCACTATGGACCATCGCTACGAGGCGGTGATCCTGCGGGAACTGGCCAAGTTCGTCGGCGCGGGGAGCATCTACCGAGGACTCAAGCCAGTTCACTGGTGCGCCACCTGCCGGACGGCCCTCGCCGAGGCGGAGGTGGAGTATGAAGACCATCGCTCCCCCTCGATCTATGTGAAATTCCCGGTCAAGGATGCTAAAGGAAAGTTTGCCATTGATCCAAGTCAGGGCACCCACTTTGTGATCTGGACTACGACGCCTTGGACTCTCCCTGCCAACCAGGCGATTGCCCTTCACCCGCGTCTGTCCTACCGCCTCGTAAAGACGCCAGCAGGGGACCTCATCCTCGCCCAAGAGTTGATAGACGCCTGTATGAAGGTGTTCAACTACGGAAAAGGCGATTACCAAGTGACACGAGGTGCGTGGGCTGGCGCCGAGCTAGAGGGGGTAATCTGTCAGCATCCTTGGATGGAGCGGGAAGTCCCCGTGGTGCTGGGAGAATACGTGCACACTGAGCAGGGGACGGGGTGCGTCCATACTGCCCCGGGCCACGGGACAGAGGACTACGAAACCGGTCTCCGGTACGGCCTCAAGGTCGAGAATCCCGTGGACGATGAAGGCCGATTTCTTCCCACCCTCCCCCTCTTCGGAGGTATGAGGGTTTGGGATGCGAACCCCAAGATTGTTGCTGAGCTTCGGCGTCGGGGGAACTTGCTGGCTGAGGGGATCGTCGACCACACCTACCCCCACTGCTGGCGGTGCAAAAATCCGACTATCTTTCGTGCCACCGAGCAGTGGTTCATCTCGATGGAAAAGAACGGCCTCCGCCAGCGGGGACTGGAGGAGATCCGAAAGGTGAAATGGATCCCTCCTTGGGGCGAGGAGCGGATCTACAACATGATCCTCACCCGCCCGGATTGGGTCATCTCACGGCAGCGGGCATGGGGGGTGCCGATTGCCGTCTTTTACTGCCAGGCGTGTCAGTATGTGCTGGCGGAGCAACATCTCATGGAACGGGTGGCGGATCTCATGGAACGCGAAGGGGCGGATGTCTGGTTCCTGAAGAGCCCCCAGGAGCTGCTTCCGCCCGGCACCCGCTGTCCCCACTGCGGGGGTACGCAGTTTTCCAAGGAGGACGACATCCTGGACGTCTGGTTCGATTCCGGGGTCAGTCAGGCCGCCGTGCTAGAGACGCGGCCGGACCAGCACTGGCCGGCAGAGATGTATCTCGAGGGGAGCGATCAGCACCGGGGCTGGTTCCACAGCTCGCTCCTGGCGGCGGTCGGGACCAGGGGTCGGGCTCCCTATAAAGAGGTCCTGACGCACGGGTTCGTGGTCGATGGGGAAGGGCGCAAGATGTCCAAGTCGCTGGGGAACGTCATCGCCCCTCAAGAGGTCATGTCCAGTTACGGCGCCGAGATCCTGCGCCTCTGGGTGGCGGCGGAGGATTACCGGGATGATGTCCGTCTCTCCACCGAAATTCTCACCCGTTTGGTCGAAGGCTATCGCCGGATCCGGAACACCTGCCGCTATCTCCTGGGCAATCTCTACGACTTTGATCCTCGGCAGCATCTGGTCCCACGGGAGGCCCTCTTGGAGATCGACCGGTTCATCCTACACCGGCTCCAGAAGGTGGCGGGGCGGCTCCTCCGGGCCTACGAGAAGTACGAATTCCATATCCTCTTCCACGCCCTCCACAACTTCTGCGCCGTGGATCTCTCTGCCTTTTACCTCGACGTCTTGAAGGACCGGGTCTACACCTCGGCCGCCACCTCCCCAGAGCGGCGCGCAGCGCAAACCGCCATGTTCCTTCTCCTTGAGGGCATCACGCGGCTGATGGCTCCAGTCCTCTCCTTTACCGCCGACGAGGTCTGGAGCTACCTCCCGCGGCGTGGAGGTGAGGCAGGGAGTGTGCATCTCGCTGAATTCCCCCAGGTGGACGAGACGGTCCTCGATGAGGCTTTGGGCGAGCGGTGGGAGCGACTCATGGGGGTGCGCGACGAAGTGTTGAAGGTGCTGGAGGCGGCGAGACAACGCAAATTGATCGGGAATGCCCTTGAGGCCAAAGTGGAGATTCTGGCGGGTCATGCATTGCTGCCCTTCCTCCGCGGCTACGCGAAGGATCTGCCGACTATCTTCATTGTCTCCGCGGTGGACCTCAAACCGGCGCCCGCGGGTAGCCCCGAACTGTCCGTCGTGGTCCATCGGGCTCCAGGGAAAAAGTGCGAACGCTGCTGGGTGTACCGGGAGAGTGTCGGCCAGTCTGCGGAGTATCCGACCGTCTGCGACCGCTGTGTCGCCGTCCTGAAGGGTTCATAGTTGATGGTTCAGGGTTCATGGAACCGCTCGAACCCCGGCGTATTTGGCGAGGACCCTCTTTCAAGCCTCAACCGTGAACTATGAACCGTGAACCATGAACAGCGTGTCCTTCTATGTCATCACCCTCACCATTACCCTTCTCGACCAGATCTCCAAGTTCTATGTCCAGGGGACGCTTCGATTAGGGCAAGTCGTTCCTGTCATCTCGTCTTTCTTCAACCTCACCTACGTCTTGAATCCCGGCGCCGCCTTCGGCTTTCTGTCCGGCGCCCCTGCCGCCCTTCGGCAACCCCTGTTCACGGCCATCTCCATCTTCGCGGTTCTCTTCATCATCTATTACCGGGCCCGGCACCGCCAGATGCGTCTCCTCCCTTCGGTCGGCCTCGCCTGCATCCTCGGCGGGGCCGTGGGGAATCTGATCGATCGCCTGCGTCTCGGCATGGTAGTGGACTTCTTGGATTTCTATTACGGGGCGTATCACTGGCCCGCCTTCAATGTCGCAGACTCCGCCATCACGATCGGTGTCGCTCTGATGATCTTTGAGATCCTGACTGAACGGGAGAAGGGATGACCTGTGGCGGAGACGCGGACGTATGAGGTCTCCGCCCGAGAGGCCGGGCTTCGTCTCGACCAATTCCTGGTGCAGTCGAGCGGCCTCTCCCGGGCCGCAGTTCAGCGCCTGATCCGTCAGGAGCGGGTGCGGATCAGCGGCGAACCCCGAAAGGCCAGCTATCGCATCCGCGCTCGCGACCGCGTCACCGTCACCGTACCGCCTCCCGAGCCACCCGGGATTGAACCGGAGGCGATCCCCCTCGATCTCCTGTACGAGGACCAGGATCTCCTGGTGGTCAATAAGCCATCCGGGATCGTGGTCCATCCTGGGGCCGGGCGTCGGCGGGGGACGCTCGTCAATGCCCTGCTCCACCACACTGCCGGGCTCAGCGTTGTCGGCGGAGTCGAGCGACCGGGGATTGTGCACCGGCTCGACCGGGAGACCTCCGGATGTCTGGTGGTGGCCAAGACGGACCTGGCGCATCAGCATCTCAGCCGCCAGTTTGAGGCTCGCCAGGTCAAGAAGACCTACCTGGCCCTGGTCCACGGTTCGGTCAAGGCGACAGAGGGGAGAATCACCCTGCCGGTCGGGCGGGATCAGCGGAAGCGGAAGCGGATGGGGGTGCGCACCCGCAAGGGGCGCGAGACCGAGACGATCTTTCGGGTCCTTCGGTCGTCTCCGGATTGCAGTCTGGTGGAGGTGATGCCGACCACAGGCCGCACACATCAGATCCGGGTTCACCTGGCGGCGATGGGCCATCCCGTGGTCGGGGATAAGCTCTACGGCGGGCGGCGCGAGCGCAAATCGCGGTGGAAGGCAGGGCGCCACCTCCTCCACGCCTGGAAGCTCGTGTTCACCCATCCCCGCACGGGCGCGCCGGTGCAAAGCACTGCGCCTCTTCCGCACGACTTCGGGAAGATCCTCGAGGAAGTGGGCCTTGAAATCTCGTCCGTCCGGAGGTAGATTTATCCCGGCCACCCCTAAAGGGGAACACGATGGTTCTCAAGGCTGAGGATCTCAAGGTCCTCCCGTTAGCCCAGATTCTGGACCGGCAGACCCGGGAGGGGGAGCTGTATGAGCGCCTCCCGGAGAAGGCGTTGCGATGTTACGCGTGCGGTCATCGGTGCCTCATCCGGGATGGCCGTCGGGGCATCTGCAAGGTCCGGTTCAATAGGGACGGGACGCTGTACGTCCCCTGGGGCTATGTCGCTGCGCTCCAGTGCGATCCGACCGAGAAGAAGCCCTTCTACCATATGCTCCCCGGGTCGCATACCCTCACCTTTGGGATGCTCGGCTGCGACTATCACTGCCCGTATTGCCAGAACTGGCTGACCTCGCAGGCCCTGCGGGATCCGGCGGCCGGAGCGAGGCCCGAATCGGTGAGCCCGAAGGGGCTCGTCGACCTCGCGCTGCGCTCTGGGGCGCGGCTCGTGGGGAGTTCGTATAATGAGCCGCTCATCACCGCCGAATGGGCGGTCGCGATCTTCCAAGAGGCCAAGACGGCGGGACTCAAGACCTGCTTCATCAGCAATGGCAACGGGACCGAGCAGGTCCTCACCTATCTCAGGCCCTGGTGTGACGGGTACAAGATCGACCTCAAGTCAATGTCGCAGAAGAATTATCGCTATCTCGGTGGGGTGCTGGAGCACGTCCTTGAGACTGTCCAAATGGTGCACGCGGTGGGGTTCTGGCTCGAGGTGGTGACCCTCATCGTCCCCGGGTGGAACGACTCGGATGAGGAGCTCACACAGGCCGCGGAGTTTTTGGTCTCGATCTCTCCCGACATCCCCTGGCACGTCACCGCCTTCCACAAGGACTACAAGATGACCGATCCGGACCACACCCGTCCCGAGACCTTGCTTCGGGCCGCTCGGATCGGCCAGTCAGCCGGGCTCCGGTACGTCTATGCCGGCAACCTCCCCGGCCGGGTGGGGAAGTACGAGAACACCTACTGTCCGACGTGCAAGGACCCCCTCATTGCCCGCTTCGGATTCCTCGTCACTGCGAACCGGCTCACCCCCGACGGGAGCTGCCCCTCCTGCCACACTCCGATTCCCGGCATTTGGAGTTAGCGGAAACGCGTCAAGAAAAGGGGACATTCTAGATTCTTACTTCAAGCCAGGCCGGTCTGGTGTACGGTGGGCTCATGTTGCGCTGTGCAGTGTTTGTCTTGTGGGAGGTCCGGGAGGATTTGCCTATCCGATGAAAAATACGGTAACATTGCCGTCGAATTCCCAGGCAGCCGGCGTGATGTCCTGACCCGGATGGGGAGTTATACGGAACAGCCTACTCATAGTTAGGCGGCGCGACGCGACGTTTGCCTGACCGAAGGGCGCGGCAACAGGAGCTGGTGCCCAACCGGATTGACCGATCGGGCTGGTGAGAGGCAACAGGCATGAGCGATCACGACACCGCGACTCGGACAGGGCGGATCGTCGTCCACCTCGTGCACGGCACCTGGGCGGAGAACGCACCGTGGACGCAGCCGGGCTCGTTCTTCCGGGAGCGTCTCCAACGCAGACTGTGGGAGCTTGAGATCGGTACGGAGATCGAGTTCACCGCGCCTCAGTGGGGCGGTCAGAACCGACAGTCAGTCCGTCTGGCCGGAGTGGAGAAAGTGCGCGACGAGGTGCGCAAGAAAGCCTCCGAGGGAGGAGTTCGCATTTGCCAACTGCTCGTCGGACACAGCCACGGCGGCAGCGTCTGTTTCCTGGCCTGCAAGGACGGGGAAAGGAGCATCGCCAGCGAGGTGGACGGCGTCGTGTGCCTCTCCACGCCATTCCTGGTCTTTCGTCGCGCGCCCTACCTGCGGTGGATGTCCCATGCCTGCTGCGTGGCCTGGTTGATGGTCGCGATGATCGCCGCGAGGGTCCTCCTCGTCGACAACGCTCTGAAGGCGGCACTCCTCTCCCTTCCGGTTCTCATCGCGTACGCCGCGTTCCGGGCATGGGCTTCGCGGTACGGATACAGCGAGCCGGAGGTCATCACCGTGCCGAAATCTTTGCCGGTCCCGACTCTTCTGATCCGGTGTCCGGGGGACGAGGCGTCCGGAGTTCTCGGGGCATCGCTGGTCGTTGAGCGCGTCATGGTGTTGTTGACCGCGAAGGTCGCCTCGGTTTGGGAATGGATGAACCGCCACCGACTTGTATACCTCCTCTTCGCTGTCCTGCTGGGCCTCACGGTCTCCGCGGCCATGTTCGCGAGCATGGCGCTGAGCGGATCGCTGGAGGCGCTGAAATGGCCGGCGATCGTCCTGGCGGCTCTATTTGCCCTGGTGCTGGTCGTCCCCCTGCTGCTGGGTTTCCCATCCCGGAGCCTGCTGTACTGGTTCTCGTATGGATCCGACGTGGCCACGAGAGGAGTCTTCCTCGACGTCAGCGCGGAGTCGACACCCCCTGGCGCCTGGCTGGTCCACACGATCTTCCCGCGACGGTTCGAGTCCGGCCTGCCCGGC
Source organism: candidate division NC10 bacterium CSP1-5 (assembly GCA_001443495.1). Taxonomy (GTDB): domain Bacteria; phylum Methylomirabilota; class Methylomirabilia; order Methylomirabilales; family CSP1-5; genus CSP1-5. The sequence continues at coordinate 32,827 of LDXR01000008.1, forward strand.
TTGGCGCACAGCGAGCCGTACGACAACGAGGAGGCGATCGACATCGTTGCGCGGTGGGTGGGCAAGTTGGTCGAACGGACTGGCGCGCGGGTCGGACGCGAGCAGCACGATCACTAGGTTGGCGCCGCTTAACCAGCGCTCGAAGCTGACGGGCCCGGCCAAATAGGGATGAATGCCATTTGTGCACCAGCCAGATCGTAGAGCGAGTCAGTCACGGTTGCGCCAGCGGCGCCAGGCCCGCAGCTTAAGCGCGATCCGTTAGGCCATCGAGGCGAGCGGCTGCGACGGCAAGTCGAGCCCGGATGCGGGGCCGGTTGTCGCGGCCAAAACGAACGCGAGTGGTGGAGGTGCCCATGATCACGCGTCATTTGAAGTGGTTGGTCGGCGGGCTGTTCACGGCCGTACTTGCTGGGTTGCTCCTAGTGCAGCCTGCCGCCCGCGCCCAGGGCAAGGACAAGCTCGACCTAGACACGATTCCAAAGAAGGTGATGGCTACCCTGAAGGCCAAGTTCCCCAAGGCCGAGATCCACCAGTGGATCAAGGCGACAGACGGCGACATCGTCGTCTACGACATCGAGTTCAAGCAGGAGGGCCGGAAGTTCGAGGCGGACATCAAGGAGGACGGCACGATCCACAACTGGGAGAAAGACGTTGCGGTCAAGGATCTGCCCGATGCCGTCAAGAAGGCCGTGGAAAAGAAGTACCCCAAGTCCACTCTCAGGGAGATCATGGAGATCACTGCTGTGAAGAATGGGAAGGATGAACTGGAAGGATACGAAATCGTTCTAGAAACCGCTGACAAGAAGGAATTCGAAGTCACGGTAGCGCCAGATGGCAAGATCCTGGAAGACTCCGGGGGCAAGAATTAATGTCGGCCTAGCCCCTCGGAGTGTTTTGCCGGTTGCACTTCTGTCCCCTCTGGACTTTCTGTACTGTTGTACCTTCCGCACTGACTTGATTTAGGTTTCGATAATGCCGAGCATGCGGCGTTCGAGATCGCGGATCTGGTCGCGAAGCTCGGCGGCCCGCTCAAACTCCAGCCGCTTGGCCGCTTGCCTCATCTGCTTTTCCAACGTTGCGACGAGGGCAGGGATCTCTTCCCGAGGGACGTACTTCATCCGCTCCTCCTCGGGCAGGGCGGGCACCGTGTAGTAGTCCCGCTCGTAGATCGAGGCGAGGACATCGGTGATCTGCTTCTTGATGGTCTCTGGGGTGATGCCGTGTTTTTCATTGTACGCCACCTGGAGGGCCCGCCGCCGGCTCGTCTCCTCTAGCGCCCCCTTCATGGAGCGGGTGGTGACATCGGCGTAGAGGATCGCCTTGCCTTCCACATGGCGCGCGGCCCGACCCATGGTCTGGATGAGGGATCCCGACGACCGCAGGAACCCTTCCTTGTCGGCATCGAGGATGGCGACGAGAGAGACCTCGGGAATGTCGAGCCCCTCCCGGAGGAGGTTGATCCCGACGAGGGTATCGAACTTGCCCAGGCGGAGGTTGCGGATGATCTCATTGCGTTCGAGGGTGTCGATATCCGAGTGGAGGTAGCGGACCCGGATGCCGTGCTCGGCGAGATAGTCGGTGAGCTCCTCGGCCATCCGCTTCGTGAGGGTGGTGACGAGGACCCGCTGGTGGTTCGTGGCGCGAATCCGAATCTCATGCATGAGGTCATCGATCTGGCCCCGGGTGGGCCGGACCTCGATCGCGGGGTCGATGAGCCCCGTGGGCCGGATGATCTGTTCCGCGACGAGGCCGCGGGTTTTCTGGATTTCATAGGGGCCGGGCGTGGCCGAGACGTAGATCGCCTGGTGCACGCACCGCTCGAACTCGGCGAACGTGAGCGGGCGGTTATCGAGGGCGGAGGGGAGGCGGAACCCGTACTCGACCAGGGTTTCCTTGCGCGACCGATCTCCCCGATACATGCCGTGCAGTTGGGGGATCGTCTGGTGTGACTCGTCGATAATGACCAGGGCATCCTTCGGGAGGTAGTCCATGAGGGTCGGTGGGGGCTCTCCGGCCGTCCGCCCCGTGAGATGGCGGGAGTAGTTTTCGATGCCCTTGCAGGTTCCGATCTCGCGCATCATCTCGAGGTCAAAGAGAGTCCGCTGTCGCAGGCGCTGGGCCTCCAGGAGCTTTCCCGCCTTCTCGAGCCAGGGGGCCCGCTCTTCGAGTTCCTCCTCGATGGCTTCGAGGGCCCGCTGTCGCCGCTCTTCGGGCGTCACATAATGATTGGCGGGGTAGATCGGGGCCCGGTGGAGTATCTGGAGCTTTGCCCCGGTCAACGGGTCGATCTCCCATAGACCCGCCACCTCATCCCCCCACAGTTCCACGCGGACAGCGGTATCTGCGTAGGCGGGGAAGACCTCCACCACATCTCCCCGGACGCGGAAGGTCCCCCGGTGAAAATCGTAGTCGTTCCGCTGGTACTGGATCTCGACGAGCTTCCGGAGCATCTCCTCGCGTTGGCACCATCCCCCCTGTTCCAGGAACACCATCATGCCGTAATAGGCCTCGGGAGAGCCCAGCCCGTAGATACATGAGACCGACGCGATGATGATCACGTCCCGCCGCTCGAGCAGGGAGCGGGTGGCCGAATGGCGCAGCTTGTCGATGTGCTTGTTGATCATGGCGTCCTTTTCGATATAGGTGTCGGAGTGGGGGATGTAGGCCTCCGGCTGGTAATAGTCGTAGTAGCTGACAAAATACTCGACGGCATGATCGGGGAAGAAGGTCTTGAACTCGTTGTAGAGCTGGGCGGCCAGCGTCTTGTTATGGGCGATGATCAGGGTCGGCCGTTCGCTCGCGGCGATGACGTTGGCCATGGTAAAGGTCTTGCCCGACCCGGTCACGCCCAGGAGGACCTGGTGCCGCTGCCCCTTGGCAATCCCCTCCGTGAGCTGCTCGATGGCTCGCGGCTGGTCCCCTTTCGGTTCGAAGTCAAAGTGGAGCTTGAAGAGCGACATGTTCCCCCCTGGCTTGCGGTCGTGCGTCTCCCTCAAGAGATTATCGCTGAAAGGGGGAAGTGACACAAGAAGGCGTGTCCCCGGCGTCACGAAGGATTCGTCGCCTGGGACAACGCTAAAGGCCTGGCACCCCTGGTGTGCCTCGAGGCGCGGGGCGGATGCTATCCCTCTTCTTTCGGGGGGGCCGCCGGCCCCTCGGGTGCGGCGGAAGGGGTGCCCTCACCGGGAGAGGTTTCCTTTGGGGCTGCGGGACGCTGCCCTCGCGCCTCGGGCATGGTGATCATAGCGGCAGGGGTCAGATCGTGGACCCGACGCCTCCACTCGTTGTACGGTTCGCTGGGGTTCCAGCTGGGAGAAAGAGAGATGCGCAGGATCTGGCCCGGCTGGATCACGCTCGGGTTCTGGATCCCATCGCGATTCGTGTGCAGGATTTCGACCCACTGACGGGCGTCCCCGTAGTAATAGGCCGCCAAGAGGTGCAGGTTATCGTTCGACTGGACCTGGTGCAGGGCCTCGATCGGGGTCGCCGCCTCGGACGGGGTGCCCGCCGGTGCCTGAGCGTGCAGGGGGGTGACGACGACGAGGATCAGAAAAATGGTGAGGGGGATCGGCCATCGCCATTGCATGGATAGACCTCCTTGCTGTCTCCGTTGCCTGTCAGAGACCCGACCGCCTCGGCGGGCAGGTACTTCTCCCAGACATGCAAATGGCGGGCCGATTGAGCCAGGATCGTGAGATACAGGGCCGAGAGTGGCTTGGATGGCTTGCGGACCAGGAACATCCCGGCCTGCTGAGGGGTCCGGCTGCCCTTTCGGGTGTTACAGGCCCGGCATGCGCTGACCACGTTCTCCCAGATCGTTTTCCCCCCCACCGAGCGAGGCACGATGTGATCGATGGTCATCCGCTCACCGCCGTTACGCCCGCAGTACTGACACGTATACCAGTCTCGTTTGAGGATATTCTTCTTGTTGAAGGAGAGGGCGTGGCTCCCGGCTCTCCTGATATAGCGCTGGAGGCGGATGACCGAGGGGATCAGCATGGCGAACGAAGGGGAACGAATGAGATCTGTCGTGTCCTCGACGCGCTCTGCCCGACCGGTAAAGAGCAGGACGACGGCCCGGCGCACGTCGCAAACCTGAAGCGGTTCAAACGATCGGTTGAGGATCAGAACTTTATGGGGCTCCATACACGGCCCTCTGAGGAGGCTTCAGGACTTCATCCTTGGTACCACAGCCCCTCTCCCTTGTCAAGACCATCGGCCCGTGGGCGCTCCTCTCTGTGGGGCCTCGGGTGGCAGGGAGTGTGGCGAAACCCTCCCGGGCAGGGTGGTCGTGTGTCGTGGGTTGCGGCGAGGGTCTTGTGCGAGAGCGATAGGGCGAGTTCGGAGCAGGTTCGCGAAAGTGTTGGTCACGGGAATGGAAAGGGGAAGGGGCCTTCGCCCCTCCCCCCTCTTCCTGGATGAGCCGGTTAATACCCCGACTTCTTCGCGGGCGCCGCTGGCGCCTTGTCGGCCTTCACCCCGAGCTTCTCCAAGCCGGCCGTCAGCTTGGCCGTTGCCTCATCATCCTTGCCTTCCTTGAGGGCCTTGTCCCCATCACTGCAGAGCTTCGAGGCCTCTGCATTCGGGGTCTTCTTCAATGCGTCCTGGCACTGCTTGGAGAGTGCCTGCGGGTCTCCCCCAGCCCAGGCAGCCGGGATCGCCACGAAGCTCGCGATCGTCACCGCAAGGATTGCCGATACAGCCTTCTTCATTTCGATCTCCTTTCTGGGGCACACGTTGGCGGTTTTTCACTGATGAAACGCACTGCCTGTCCTCTGGTTTCTCACCCCCCTTCCCAAGATGCGGACCTGAGGGTCGGTGCATGCGATCGAGACGGCAGACACCCTAATGGCAACCTCCATGCCATGCCGGGAAGGAGGTTGACCGTGGTGGGCGCGATCCCTCCGATCTTCGGGGTTTTATCGAGGAAGCCTCATAGCCCGCCTGAGAGGAGGATGGGCACTTCTTGGCGGGCGAGGATGTAAGGTTTACACGGTGAGGGGAGTAAGAGTTACCGGCTACAGCGGCAGTGTACCTCCGTGCATGTCCGGCCGTTCGCGCATGCGACCCCTATGGCCCGACCCACGTGAGCCTCCCCGCGTGCCCGATGAGGCTCAGGCGTGGGGTGCCGTCAGGTAGCACCGCGAGCTCGGCTCGCTCTGTTCCCCCCTTGTCCGAGAGGATCACGCGCGCCTCCCCGTCTCGCCCCAGGTCGAGCGCCGCGCGGAGCTTTGCCGTCGCGTCCACGAGCCCGACGGCCGGCCTGCCGTCAGGCAATACGAACAGCCCGACACGTCTTCCATCTCTGTCTATAAGGCTCACGCTCGGCAGACCGTCCGGGCCCAGCTTCAACTGGACATAGGCCTTCCCTTCCTTATCCGCCAGGTCGAGGCTCGGGGATCCGTCGGCCGAGACGTAGAGCCCTCCCCGGCGCGTCGAGGTCTTGTCGTACAAGGCCAGCCCTGTGCTGCCATCGGCCCGGACGTACACAAAGGCGCGGCTCTTTTCGTCTCTGTCGGCGAGAGCCAGATTCACCGAGCCGCTTGCGGTCTCCAACCACGCACGGGCCTTTCCCTGCGCATCCCGGAGGACGAACTTCTCGGCCTCGACCACATTCGCCACCGTGGGATGGGCGGACTGACCCATGAGCACGCCGCCGGCGATGCCGCCCAGGACTACCGCTCCCGTCCACCTCCACCGGCGGTTCTCCCGCTCCACTCGGTCTAGCCGCCTGACCAGGGTCTGCATCGTTTGCTCGTCCATCATTCTCTCCGTTTCCCTTTACACCCTTCGCTGGGACTTCCTCGATGCATGTGCGCGCGCGCCTGACCGGCGCTTCGCCGTGTCCATCGTGATGTCGAGAAATTCACCGTAGCGGGACTGGTAAGTCCATCCCTCCACCCGGAGCCGGGTCGCGGTGAGTCCGAGCGTGAGACACAGCCCCCACATCTTGTGTTGTTCCCGTTCCGGCAGGTCGGCAGGGGAGCGAAGGTTCGGGTAGGGGGAGGCGAGTGTGCGGAGGGCCTCGAGCGTTCGGGCGTAGACGGTCGTGAGGAGGGTCAGGTGCCCCTGAAGCAGCTCCGGAGAATCGTACGTGCGGAGGTCATCGGCGATGGTCGAGGCGAGGTGCCGCTCGTACGTCCACCCGTCTTCGGGTCCATGATGAATCCGGTGGGCCTCCTCGAGGATCTCCAGATTGTTGGGGAGCAGGCGGTCGTTTTTCAGGAACCACCGGATGAGGGAAGGCAGGTCATCGAGTCCTGCGGGGGGATCGCTGGCGAAGGCGTACGTCATGAGGTGTTGAGGCGGTGGTCTTCGAGTCCGCGATGCTGATTTGCGCGGGGCAGGCGTGGTGACATCTCCTGGTGCAGAGGGTACAGAGAGTACAGACGGTGCAAGAGATACAGAAGGTGCAGGGGGTGCGGACGGCGGTGTGCATGGGTGTGCGACGGGGATCACATCCTCATCGTGGCCGTGATGGAGTTTCCTCAGGATATAGATATCCTCGCGGATCTTCTGTCCCTGGAGGGCCTGCTGCAGGTCCGCCATCCCTTCCGGTCGGAGGACCATGTAGCAGTGCGGGCAGAAGGAGCATTCGAGGGGAAGCGAGGCTTCACAGGCGGGACACCTCGGTGAACGGGTCCCCCCCTTGCTCAGCCAACGACTCAGAGTCTCCCGGAAGTGCACCATGGTCCCCTGTGTCCAGGATTCCCATGTCCACTCACGATGAGGCACCTCTGGACGCTGATCGCTCTGAGCAGGGACGATACACGCAAGTCCCCTCTGCGTCAAGTCTCCTTGCCGCCTCGCCACCCGCCCGACCTCCACGGTCCCTCGGCCGCCGCCGACCCTGCCTTGTCGGATCTCGGCACAACCGATACAATCAAGAGGTCTCACATTGGCGCGTTGCCCTGCACCCGGTTGGCACGGAATGTGCCTTGTGTCTTGCGGGGCGACTCTTTCTATCAGGGACTTTTCAGGGGGTCGGGGGAGGGGAGAACGATGAGGAAGACTTCGCGGCAAGCCGTGGCGCTCGTGCTCTCTGTCGTGCTGCTCGTTGGCTCGACATCGGGTTGTGCTTCCCTGGAACAGTCGGTCAGAGAGAATCCGGGGACGGTGGTGGGGGCGGCCGCCGGCGCAGCCGGTGGTCTCCTGCTCGGAGGGTTGATCTTCCAGAGCACGACGGGCGCTCTCGCCGGAGGTCTCATCGGTGCGCTGACGGGAGGGGTCATCGGACACGCCATGGAGGCCAAGAAGCGGGATTACCCGGCGTCGGCCAAAGCGCATGACTATACCCCGGCGCAACCCACGTCCGTCCGGATCGAAAAGGTCAAGGCCCAGCCGTCCACGGTCAAGCCGGGGGAGACGGTCCATCTCATTGTGGAGTATGCGCTGCTTACTCAGGACCCCAACCGGGAGGTCTCGGTGACCGAGCGGCGAGAGATTAGTACGAAGGGGCGGCTCGTCGGCAATCCCGTTCTGACCGTCAAGCGCAAGGCCGGGACGTGGGCGAGCACGGTGCCTCTCAAGCTCCCGGCCAACGCCGAAGCCGGCTCCTACCGGGTGGCCGTGGCGGTTCAGGCCGAAGGGGGCCTCGACAGCACCACCATGAATTTCACGGTTCGGTAACGACGACCGTAGACACGCGACAGTGGAAAGGGGGAGGGCCATGGCCCTCCCCCTTTTTGCGTGAGGATCCGTCTCGCGAGTGCCGGTTTGCGGGGTCCGCCGGGCGCGGCGAAGGCGGTGAGGTCGTGGCCCCGCGCCGTCCATGCCATTTCGACGTACAGCGGCGCGAGTGCGGGGGCGGTGTCAGGGGCACAGGGGCCTCCCGGGGCAGGCGAGAAGCGAGGTTACATGGCGGCGGATCCAAGAGCGACCTCCTGTCGCATGGGCGAATCATGTCCGGGCACGATTCTTGCTCGGGTTACAACACCGGTACCAGTGGTGTCACATCCAAGGCTGGGAGGAAGCCTATCATGGCGAAGGGCAAGAAACTATGGGGGCGTGACGAGGTGGCGACCTGCAAACTCTGTGGGACCCAGCTCAAGGAAGGGGATCTCACCTGTCCGCTCTGCGGTTTTCTGACGGGCGCCGATTCCAACGTCTTTGTCATTCCAGGGAATGCAGGGGGCACTGCGAAACAGAAGGAGAGCCGGCCCACCCCGACCCCCCCTCCCGCGAAGGAGACGGCTGTCCCCGATATGAAGGAGGCCGCGCCCCCAGAGGTGGAGCCCGACTTGGACATCGAGGAGGAAATGGCGCCAGTATTTCAGAAGAAGCCTGAGGCGAGCACCCCCGCCTTCACCCTGGATCCCCCGGGGCTCCGAAAGCTGCTGGCCAGACAGCCGGACCTGCTCGAGCCGGGACTGAGGCTGGTGGCCGACAAGAAAGGGAAGCCGATCGGCGCGGGACTTTCCACCGCGGTCGGCGAAATTGATCTATTGGCCCGGGATGGGAGCGGAGGCTTTGTGGTCGTGGTGATTGCCGGACGGGGACAGCAGGGGGAGAAGCTCGTCGCGGAGACTCTGCAGCGGATTGGCTGGGTCCGGAAGCACCTGGGGAAGGGAAAGGAGCGGGTGCGGGGGATCGTGCTGATGGAGCAGGTGCCCGAGGATCTCGGCTATGCCTCGGCGGCGGTGGCGGACACAGTGGTCATCAAGACGTACCGCGTCGGCCTGGCCATCGAGGACGTGGAAATGTGATGGCAGACAAAAGGAGGGGTGTTTCAATGCAGAAAGCGACATTGACCGTGTTCTCTCTTCTCGTCGTTTTCGCAGGGGTGACGGGATGCGCCAGCACAGCTGGCGTGGTGACGGCCAAGGAGGACGGGAGCAGTCAGGTCTATCAGGTGAACTCCTCTCAAGCCTGGGAAATCACCAAGACCGTCTTCCGCTGGCACGATAGCGACGCCATCGAGGAGCATCAGCGTGAGGGCTATATCCTCGCGACCAATGGCAAGAAATGGGTCCCGTGGGCCTCGATGATGGTGGCCTGGGTGGATCGCGTTGACCGAAACAAGACCAAGGTCACCGTGGTGACAAAGCGACGGATTGGGGACGTGGGGACTGGTTCGAGCGAAGCCACGTTTCACAAGCATTTTGCCGAGGCACTGAAGATCGTCAAGGCGGGGAAGGCTCTTCCTCCCGAACGGCCGGAATAGAGTCGATCTGACCATCAACCAGGCCACCAAGAGATGATTCCTTGGCGGCCTGCGTCTTTTCGCCCCCGCCTATTGTCCAAGCGTCAGCCCGCTCCGCCGGCGCTTCGGGGCAGGCGGCAGCACCTTCGTCTCACAAGTCTCACGCGACGGACTTTTCGGCAGTGACGACCTCGACGCGGATAGTGAAGGTCCGGGTCTCTGTGGGGCCGAGGGAGCCGACGCCTACCACATGGCGTGAGATCACTTCCCCTTGGTCATTCTGCACTTGCACCAGGACAGAGTACTCGCACCGCTCCGCGATGCCGGGATGGCGGATCGTCCCTTCGACTTGCAAAGGGCAAAAGATGGGCGAGGTCAGGCGGGCCAGCCTATCCGGATCAAGGCGTACGTATCGCTGGCAGGCGGGGCAGACCGCCGCGCTGATGAGGATCGTGGCCTTGCAGTGGGGGCATGGCCTGGTCCTTCCGGGAAAGGAGGGCTGCGGCAGAGCCATCACCTCGCCTCGCCTTCGTCGCCGATGCCGGCCTGACCGGTCGCCTCCTCTTCCCAACCGAACTCGACCTTCCCTCGCATGCGCGATCCCGCCGCCACCGTGAGCGAGCCTGCCTTGAGGTCCCCGATCAGGGTTCCTGATTGCAGGAGCTGCACTCTCTTCGCCTGAATGTTGCCCTGCACCTCGCCCCCGACATTGATGGTTCCTGCCCGGAGGTCTCCCGTGACCTGAGCGCCGGTTTCGATCGTCAGATCGCCCTCCACCTGTACGTCTCCCTGAAAACGGCCCGCGACCTTCAGATGCCCGACCCCTTGGATTTTCCCCTCGACGGTCAGGCCGGCGGCGATGATGGAGTCGTTCTTTGGGGAACCCTCCTGCACCGGACGGCGCGACTCGGGAGACTGCGGGACGCCCTCGGATTGCTTGGCAGCCGTGCGACCTTGGTCTTTCTCCAGGTATTCCTTCCACAGTGCCATAGTGAAATCCTCCTTACCCGTGCTCATAGGCCCGCCTCGCTGATCGCCCTTGTTTCAGCGGCTTCCAGCTATGCCTCGTCATCGCTCTGGAGGCTTCCTCAAAAAAACAACGCCCTCTCGGGACACAGTTCACACCGCGAGGGCGTCTGGATGCGTGGTACGGTTCCATCCTGCTACTGCCTACGGGAAGCTAGCCGGTCCCTGCGTTGCCGTCTGCCTACGTGACAACCCGAGGGGTGGTTGGGAGGTGCCTACAAGGCAGATTCCATGCCAAATTGGGGGCCTTCACCTGAGCCCGGTGGCATGTTCCCGATTTTCCTTGCTTCGGTGAAGACGCCAGAGGGGGCGTTGAAGGGCACTCGCCTTTCCTGGGCTCGTGCAAAATGTAAGGCTTACATGGGAGGGGATGTAAGGATTACACCGTTTTTCTCCTAGCTATCAGACCAGCAGACCCCAGACCAGGGACGCCAGCACAAGGGCCACGATAACCCTCCGGGCCCACTTTGGGTGGCGCCTGGAGCCACCTCTTCGGGCCTCCTGCACGCGGATCAGATCTGTCGCGTCGATCACATAAACCCGCGGTCTCCTGATGGGTTCCCCAATCAGGATCACGGCGGCGATCCCGGCCAAGATTATTAGTAGGACGAGGACAAGTTCGGATGCACTCATCGGCGTGGCTATTCCTCGAAGGTCGATCGGGCGACCCGCCATGCTCTGCCGGGTCGTAGGGATATTTTCTTACCACCTCGGAAAGCGAAAACGCCCTCCCGGGCCATGCTTCGCCCGAGAGGGCGTAAAGATTCCGTGGTGCGCCGTCGATTGTGCTGGAGATGAGCTCGGAACTATGCCTATCCCGGTTCCATGCCGCTACTGCCTGCGAGAAGCTTCCCGCCATGCGGCAACCCGAGGGGTCGCCTGGGGTGCCTCTCTTGTACCCCGGAAACTATAGCCCGTGTCAAGCCCAAACTGGGTTCGCTTAAGGCATGGCAAGAACAGAGGAGGAGTCATGTGTCCAGGGCATGGGAGGGCGATTCCAGTTCAGGCAGACGGCAAGGGCAATCAAAAAAGTACCCTGACCACCCTGTCCCCTATTTTGTCTATGGGTAATGCTCTGGACTTGCCGGAAAGAAAACGTACAGAAACAGGAAAAACAATAGGTTTACCGCAACCGCACAAACAATCTTGATTTTGTCAAGGGTCTCCGATGAGAGCTCAACTCGGAGGCCGTGAAGCGTAACAACTCTAATTCCTCTTGTCAGAACCCAGTACGTTCCCAGGACCAACGCCAACGCACCGCTATAACTAAGCAACGAGATTGGCACTAGGAGCTCGTATGTAAAATCTCCAAACAGGCGAACCACGAGGTAATAGGGGATTAGACCCACCATCAGGGAGAAGATCGTGAGCGTTGCGCCGAGGGTGAAGAGCGGAATGATAAGTATGAGGATTGTAATCGCAGTCCAGAATATTACCTTGTGGTCAACCGAGGAGTCTTTCTGAGGCCACATCATCCCTCCTGACATTCGTGCTTGCTTCCCAAGTCTATGGACCTAAGAAGATCAGGTTCTCGGGCGCCTGCCGAACGATCCCAGGGGCGACGGCTCCGGTAAGGCCAGGCGGAAGGCTGCCCCTGCTTCGTTCTATGATGTCCCCGACAAAGGTGTTGCTGTTTTGCGTTGCAAAATTATAGCGGGTTATCGGATAGGAGTTGAACGTCTGAACGAGAGCATCAGCAAAGACGTTCTCGCAAACCCCGCTAGGAGGCTCCACCCGACCCAGAAAAGTCAGATTAATATCCCTATTACGGATGTCATCCACCTCTGCATTCGGGACCCGCTCACCGACGCGGATCGAAAGGGGTCCACCCCCAGGCCAAGAATAATGTACTTATCCCCTATTCCCCCTCTCATCCCCTTTTCCCTGTACTCCAGCTTTGTGCGTAATCGCAGAAAGGATGAGTAGCCGTCACCCAAGACCCTTCTTCATTTTTCGTCGGACTCTCAGTGACGCTGCCTGGTGCTTGGTAAGCAGGGGGCGCGTCTTGGCATCGGGTCCTTGACACGTGCGACAAACCCGAGACGAAGGATCATCTTCCTCGACGAACAGATCTTCACCACAGAACGGGCGGTTACACCGGTCGCAAAGGCCACCCTCATGTGGTAGAAATTCTACTCCGCATTTCGTGCACACCAAAGAGCGCGTGATGTCCTGCATATCGCCTACCTAGGGATTAAGGGAGACAACCAAGGCCACACCCTACAAGCGAACCGGCTGTCCCAACCTCCAACTTAAATACGCTCGCTGTACAAGAACTCCAGTGGTAGACGCGGCTGCAACACCAGCACAAGCAGGGAAAGTCGGCAGGAGGTACGGTTCAAAGATCACGATTGCCGCGCAAACCCCTACGCCAAAGGCCGTTCCAATTACCGCGGATCGCTGAAGGTCTCTGCCGAGTGTTACGAGATTCTCCTGCACCTCCTTGCCAGCACACGAACCAAAGCAACCCAGGAACGCTTCCAACCCAGGCGGTAAGGGGAAACAGACGTCAAGCGGTTGATGGCCGTTAGGGTCGATGTATCTTCCGGGGTTGTTGAGAACGTAAGCATACAAATTCCATGAGGCTGGCGACCGTAGGAAGGCAAACTGCACGTCATCTTCTGCCAGAAAGCGGCCGTTGCTTGGATCGTATTGACGTGCTCGATAGTAATAGAGCCCTATCTCGGGATCAAACTCGCGGGCAGTAAAAGTATAAGGGTTGGTGAGGGTGCCGGTCTGGGCGACGAGGCGGCCGAAGCTATCGTAGGTGTAGGAGCGGACCGGGGCACCACTGGTGTTCGTCAGGGTCGTGATGGAGCCGAGGCCGTCGGCATGGAAGACGGCCGTACCGCCACCGGCCCCAAAGCGCCCCATGGCCAGCGGCTCGTCGATGCCCGGCCCATGGAGGTAGAAGGCCTGGGCGACCGCCGCGCTGTCCACCTCGACCACAATGTCCTCGTTGTCGTAGATGAAGCGGGTACTCACCCCAACTACTTTCTCAATGCGTCTCCCCAACGCATCGTAGCGATACTCCGCGACCACCCCGGGCCGCTCCACTCGGATGAGCTGATTCTCCGCATCATACGTGTATGTGGTTACTTCTCCGTTTGCCTTGCTTGTCTTCGACGTGAGGTTGCCGTTCTCGTCGTAAGTATAGGTGAAATTGCTGTCCTGGAGCAACCGGTTTGCCGCGTCGTAGACCTGCCCAGCGGCGAGATGGGAGTTGGCCCGATTCCCTACTGGATCATAGGTGAAGCTTTCAGCGGGATTGGCTGGCTGGGGGTGCGTGGCCTGGGTGAGGCGATTGAGGGGGTCGTGGAGAAAGCTGTGCGTCCCATCCCGATTTGCGAGCGAGCTCGTCGCCAAAGGTATTGTCGATTGGGAGACTAGCGCCGAGTCATTGCGAGCACGGTTGCGAGTAACACCCCATAAATGGCTGCCAGGGGGAGGTACCAGATGGCATAACGCAACGCACCTCTCAGGAAGTCCGCGCGTTCGGATGGTACAACTGTGGGAGGGGGCACGGGTCTCGAAGAAGAGAACGGCTGCTTGACCCACATAGGAGCCAACGTGTGAACAACTAGGGTGAGATATGCTGCCGACCCAATCCACAGGATCCAATCCCCCCGCCAGATCTCCGCGACGCAGCCCGCCGCAGCGAGCCCAACACCCCAGAGCAGTACGCTTCGTTCTGATATGGGGATGAATGCATAGGCCTTGGCTGGACTGGGGTAGGCGCTTACGAATCGTCGAATGCCCCGGAGAACAACCCATTGGGCGCAGGCCAGGAAGATCACGGTCAAAGGTGCAAGCCGCAAGGTCGCCTCTTGGATCAATTTGGAATCGGGAATGACGAAGAAAAGGACAGCTGTTGGAAGGCTGAAACCTAAAAAGGTATTGAACGGCAAGAACAGCGTGGGAATCACGGCGTTGACTAATCCCGCGAAGACCTCGGGCGTCACCACACCTTCGCGTCTGGCCCAACGCAGAGGGATCAGGACGAGCTGGTAGGGGATCCAGAGAAGAACCGCACACATGACGGCGAGCAGACCGAGAGAACCATAATCAGGAAATGGGGCGCGGCCTTCTAGGCCGCCTGCGTAATTCAGACCGGCACCGGCTTCAAATAGGAAGGCCAGGAGCGCAAACTGCCGGGCGCGGGAGGGGATAAGGGTTCCCCCCGCAATGACCCACGCAATCACAGCGAGCAGCGTGATCGCACCCCCGAGGGCTTGAGGGTCTGACGGGAGGATCAGAAAAACGATTCCGCCAAGACCAAGAATGGCAAACCAGATCATCATCATGTCAAAATGCCCCTATTTCATGGAATATCTCGTCTCGGACACGCACCGGCAAATCGCGTATCAAGGGGCTGCTTCCAATTGGGCAGACCCCGCCCGTTGCTCGAGCGACCCCGGCATCCCTGAATGCGTCACTAATCAGCTTGCCACCAAAGCCGATCTCCACGAGTCCTGTGAGCACGATGGCAGATCCCGCCCCGACGGTGTGCGGAACGAACACAAGACCCGCAAGGCTTTCAGCCTCGAGTGCTGCCACGCCAATTACTAGGCCTCCCACAATAACAGTGGCACCGCCGCCAGCGATGAGAAACACGCCACCCGCAAATTTGCCGAGATTAAAGAGACCAAAGGGATCGATGAACCGGACCGGACTGCCCTTCGCGTAGAGGTAGAGATGCAGGGTCAGCGGCACCTGCAGGCGAGCGGGAAACGGGTCTTCCTGCAAGAATCGTCCAATTGTCGGATCATAGTAGCGGGCGCGGTAGTAGAAGAGGCCGGATTCGGGGTCGACTTCGCGGCCGGTGTAGGTGTAAGGGTTCGTGATGGTGCCGGTCTGGGCGACGAGGCGGCCGAAGCTGTCGTAGGTGTAGGAGCGGGCGATGGTGCCCGTGGTGGTGGTGAGGTGCGTGATGGTGCCGAGGCCATCGGCGTGATATGTAAAGGTACCCCCGCCCACTCCAAAGCGCCCCATGGCCAGCGGCTCATCGATGCCCGGCCCGTGGAGGTAGAAGGCCTGGGCGACCGCCGCGCTGTCCACCTCGACCGCAATGTCCTCATTGTCATAGATGTACCGGGTGCTCACCCCATTGACCACCTTCTCAATCCGCCGACCGAGGGCATCGTAGCGATACTCCGCGACGATCCCGGGTCGATCCACCCGGAGGAGCTGATTCTCGGTATCATAGGTGTAGGTCGTCACTTCGCCATTCGCCGTGCTCGTCTTGGACGTCAGGTTGCCATTCTCGTCGTAAGTATAGGTGAAGTTGGAATTTTCGAGCAAGCGATTGCCTGCGTCATGGACCTGGCCCGTGGCCAGATGCGATGAGGTCCGGTTGCCAACGGGGTCATAGCTGAAGCTCTCCGTGTATTTCTACTGTCCTCTATTTCTACAACCCCGATCTAGGTGACACCAATATGTTGACCCAGTAACCTGCAAAGTCGTACAATCCGCGACAGGCCATCCGTAGTGGCCTGCTAAGCTATTGCAGGGGGGACTCACGGAAATTGTTGCGATCCTTGGACTACACTTGCAGGCAGTTCGGTCATTACATGGCGGGTTTAGGCCTTCTTGGCATAGGGGTACTCATTTGTCTAAAGGCACGGCTTGAAATTGAAGGGCTTAGCATATGGATCGAAGGTAACGTTGCTCGAGCAATCGGCCTGTTGGTAATCGCGTTAGGAATTCTCATAATCGCCTCAGGACCCTTTGAGTGGTGCGGCTTCTAATTGCTGATCAACCGCCGCCGCCGATTGCACGGATGATGCCAGACACCAAGAACCATAAAGAGACACCGTAGACAACCACGTTGGCGAGGCCAAACACCACAAGAGTAAACCCAACATACCATCGGCCGACCTGTTTTATAAGAGAGACAAGGCCAAGAGGTTCTAGGGCTGCCCCAGGCAAAAATCCCCTCCGTGCCCATCTTTGGTATACTATTAGAAACCACAAAGAGAGCGAGACGCCTCCGGACAGGAAGATCAGGCCAAAGCTAATATCCCCACTTACCTTTCCTCCCAGTATGCGATCCGACGTCAATAACCAAAGGAGAACAAGTGTTCCGGCGATCGAAACGAGCCAGAGCGTAATTAGGCCTGATGTCCTGTATGTTAAAGGATTCCAAGTCACTACAGAACCCTAGAGGCCACCGAAGCCAACGACTACACCAGCAGAGATGCTCGCCCCAAGTCCAAAACTTTCCTTCGGTGAAATGGAGACTGTCGGGCCAGTTTTCTCAATAGAAGTTACCTTTGGTCTAACCGTGCCCGGGGCCTTTGCAACCCCCAAGCCATCGACACGTGCCACCCCTGCTGAAAATGGACCAAGACTCGCGCTCGCCTGTCCGCTAAAACCTATCAGACCGAGCGTTGTGCCGACTGGAAGTTCGCAGTCGAAATCCTCGGGCTGGACCGCAAATTTTCCGAACGGATTAAACGCGACACCTGCACCTAAACCAACCCCCCCTAGAACCTGGATGAAATTGCCATTCTTATCCATCCCAAAGGTTATTGCCACACCTACTCCGAGAAATGCCTTGATCGTGACACTGGCTAGACCTAATGGGTCCTGTGCATTATGAGGATCGTTAAGGACATAGGGGTATTTGTTCAGAGTCTGTGGCAGTTCAACAAGTCCCCCAATGGCATCCTCCTGCAAGAAGCGACCAGTCGCCGCATCATAGTAGCGGGCGCGATAATAATACAGGCCGGATTCGGGGTCGAGTTCGCGGCCGGTGTAGGTGTAGGGGTTGGTGACCGTACCGGTCTGGGCCACGAGGCGGCCGAAGGAGTCGTAGGTGTAGGAGCGGACGGTGGCCCCGCTCGTATTGGTCAGGGTCGTGATCGAGCCGAGGCCGTCGGCATGGAAGACGGACGTACCGCCACCCGCCCCGAAGCGCCCCATGGCGAGGGGCTCGTCGATGCCCGGGCCATGGAGGTAGAAGGCCTGGGCGGTGCCTGTGCCGTCCAACTCGACCGCAATGTCCTCATTATCATAGGTGTAGCGCGTACTCACCCCATTGACCACCTTCTCAATCCGCCGACCGAGGGCATCGTAGCGGTACTCGGCCACGAGCCCCGGTTTGTTCACGCGGATCAACTGGTTCTCCGCATCATAGGTGTAGGTCGTCACTTCCCCGTTTGCTTTGCTGGTCTTGCTCGTGAGATTGCCGTTGTCATCGTAAGTGTACGTGAAGTTACTGTCCTCCAGCAAGCGGTTTGCGGAATCATGGAGCTGGCCAGTGGCAAGGTGGGAGCTCGTCCTGTTCCCCACCGGGTCATAGCTGAAGCTCTCGGCCGGGTTGGTAGGTTGGGGATGCGTGGCCTGAGTCAAGCGATTCAACTGGTCGTAGGCGTAGCTGTTGGTCCCCGCCACCTCGGTCATGGCCGTCCGATTGCCCGCCGCGTCGTAGGCGTAGCTGAAGCTCGCGATGGGGCTCCCGCTGAGCTGGTGGACCAGCGAGGTGAGCTGCGAGGCGGCGTCGTAGGTGTAGGTCGCCACGGCTCCGTTCCCGAGCGTGGCGCTCGTCCGCCGGGACAGGGCGTCGTAGGTAAAGTTGGGGGGCTGTCCAAGCCCGAACCCCGGGCTGATCCGGGTCAGGCGATTGAGGGCATCATAGGTATAGATGTTGGTGAAACCGCTCCCGCCTACGGTAGCGCTGAATTGGGTCCGGTTCCCATTGGCGTCGTAGACATAGGATAGCGTGGAGGTGGATTGGGCCGCCGTGGCCGCGGTGTCCACCCGGGTGAGACGGCCCCGGGCATCGTACTGCAACGTGAGCTGGCTATCCGCATCTTGGGCCAGGGTGAGGCTTCCCACCAGGTCATAGGTAAAGCTCACGACTTCCCCGTTTGGCAAGGTCTTCTGCGTGAGCTGATTGCCGGCATCGTAGGCAAAGGTGATCGTCTGGTTCTTGGCATCGGTGGTGCTCACGAGGTTGCGGGCCAGGTCATAGGCAAAGCTCTTGATCTGCCCCAAAGGATTGGTCGTCTGGCTGAGCTGATTGATCGCATCATACGCAAAGGTGGTCTGCTGCCCCCTGGCATCGGTGACCGAGACCAGGTTGCCATTGAGGTCATAACTATACCGCGTGATCCCTCCGGCAGCGTCGGTCACTTGGATCAGCCGGTTCATCCCATCGTAGACGAAGCTGGTGGTCCGCCCAAGGGCATCGGTCGAGGCCATCACGTTCCCTGCCCCATCGTAGCTCAGGCTCGTGACGTTGCCGAGGGGATCGGTCGTCGTTAGCAGGTTCCCCCGCGCATCATAGGTAAACGCCGTGACGCTCCCCCTCGCATCCGTGACACTAGTCAGCAGCCCACGGCCGTTATAGGCCAGCGCGCTCGTGCTGGTCATCGCATCGGTGATTGCGATCGGGTTGCCGCGGGTGTCATAAATGATCGTCGTGCGGTTCCCCTTCGGGTCGGTGATGCTCGTGACCTGGTTGAAGACGGGCTCGTAGGTGAAGGTGGTCCGGAACTGCCCGGTGAAGGGATCGATCTGCTCGGTCTGGAGCAGATTCCCCACGCTGTCATAGCTCAGGGTGATGACCGCGTTATCGGGCCGCGTGATCCGGAGCGGCAGGCCGTGGCCGCTGCGCTGGATGATCGTGTTGCGACCGAGCGGATCGACCGTCTGCGTGGCAGCCCCCAGGGGATCGGTCCGGAGCTGTGTGGTCCGGCTCAGCCCATCGGTGAGCTGCGCGACGACGTCGGTCGAGATGGGGGCAGCGGCCGCCCCTGGTGGGACGTTATTCAAGAGGCCCTGGGCATCCGAAGGGAGCAGCGTCCGTTCCTCCCCGGTAGGATGGGTGACGCGGCTCAACCGACCAAAGCTATCGTACTCATACTGTGTGGCCCCTCCCCGGGGATCGGTCCTCGTGGTCAGGCGGTGGCGGCTGTCGTAACTATACTGGCTCGTCGCCCCATCGGGGGTGGTCACCGAGCCGAGGTTTCCGGTCCCATCGATACTGAATTGCGTCGTGCGTCCGGCCGGGTCGGTGACCCCCGCGAGCTTCCCGCCGGCGTAGCTGAAGCTCGTCACCCCTCCGGCGGGATCGGTGACGTTTAGGAGCCGCCCCGCCGCATCATAGGCATAGATCGTGCGGTTGCCGTTCCGGTTTCGCGTCTCGAGATGCAGGCCCGTCGCTGAGAAGAGATGCTCGGTCCCATCCTTCATCCGCCGGACCCAAGTGTCGTCCGTCGGGTTCTGCGGCGTGCCATTATCGTTGCGCGTCAGGCTCGAGAAATCCCCGGGAGGCGGGAGAGGCCGGTTCGGGTCGCCACTCCGGAAGGCCAGCCCCTCGGCAAAGCCATCGGGGAGGGGGATCCGTTCCAGGATCGCGCCTGTCGCTGCTCCCAGGATAAAGATGAAGCCCCGAAAGCGCTGAGGACCGCTCACGAGCTCTGTGGCCATGACCAGTACCCGTTGCCCATCCGGATGGACCGTGGCCGTGCTCGAGTTCGACACCGGCAGGGTGATGGTTTGCGCGATCTGGAGCGTATTCGTGTCCACCACGGTCACCCGGGTGTCGCGGCTCGTCACGAAGAGGCGTCCCGCTGGCGTTAGGGCGAGGCCGGAGCCGGCATGCCCAAGGTTCACGGTGGTCTGGAGGGTATTCGTCGTCGTGTCGATCACCGCTACGCCGGTGCCGGTCGCCACGAAGAGCATCCGGCCGTCTGCACTGAGCACCATTGATCCGCTCACCCCTGGCGCCCCGACGGGGATCGTCGCCAGGATGGACCTGGTCTGGGTGTCGACGACCACGACGTCGTTCGTAGCGCCTACATAGGCCAGGCGGCCGTCGGGCGAGAGGGCCAGGGCCGACCCGGTGCCCGAGAGATTCAAAGTGAAGACGATCTCGCGGCTACGGACATCGACGATATAGAAGGCGCTCGGGCGGCTCGCGGCCACGTACAGGGTGGCCCCATCGGGCGAGACCGCTACGCCCTTCGGGAAGCTGATACCGACGAAGCCGATCTCTGTCTGCGTCCGGCCGTCGATGACGCGGACCCCTGCGTCTTGCGTGGCCACAAAGATAAAGTCGCCGCTGGGCGAGGGGAGAATCTGCCCGGGCGCAATGACGCTCGTGAAGACGAATTGGATGTCGCCCGTCTCGGGGTCCAAGGCGCTCATGCCCCCGAAGGTCGTGGTCCCGGGGCTTACCCCCGCGTAGAGCAAGGGGATCGTCCGGAAGGTGAGCGCGGTGCCATTGCCTTCCGTAATCACCACAGAACCATCCGGTTGTGGATGGAGCCGCTGCAGCCCCTGCAATCCCCAGCCGGCCCCGAAGGGGCTCTGCTGCTGATTATTGATCACCACGCGCGCGTTGGGCCGGACATTGGCCGGGGTGAGGCCGGGGACGGGAATGCCGAGATCCTGCACGGGAGGGCCGCCGAAGCTATTGGCCGTGGCGAGCGTCCCCTGGTAGTCGTGCGCCAGAGTGACCTCCACCCGATGGCTCCCCGTGGGGAGGACAGTGCCGTTTCTGTCTTTGGCATCCCAGCTCCAGGCGTAGCGGAAGGTTCCGGCCTGGGGGGTGAAGAGGCGTTCTTCGTCCAAGGGGCCCGCCCGGAGCCGCCACCGCACCTGCTCGGGCAATGTTGTCGCGGCTGGATCAAGCGTGGCCTCCATGAGGAGCAGGGGATGCGGATCGGCGGTGGCCGACGAATAGGTGAAGCTAAGAGGATTGGCGCGGCCCAGAACCCGAGTGGATGGGAGCACCTGATCGAGGAACACCCCACCATCGTGGGGCCCGACGCGCGAGCCGATGGGACAGCACGTCTTCTGCTTGGAGCTCTCGACACCCTTGTCCGGCGACTTCCTTTGGATGGCGGGCCCCGCGGTCTGGACCGGGAGCACCAGGCCGATACACGAGAAGTGATTGAGGGGGGCCTCGAGGAAGCGGGCCCCGTCCATCTCGATCACCCGGGCCATGCCGGGGTCGAAGAAGACCGTCTCGGGATTCTGGTCCCCATGATTGGCGAAGGCGAAGGGGACGTTCGTATTGACCGGGAGCGGGAGGCTCCCCGGGAGCCTGATCCGGACCGTGACCGCTTGGCCAAAGGCGAGGTTCTCGGGGGTGAACTGGACCCCGGCGAGATACGCCTGGCCTTTGGGCAGTGCCACGGGGAACGTCTCTGCGGTGGGGAAGACGGTGGCGCTCACTTCCGTCGTGGTATTCACCGCCCCGGCCGGGAAGAGGATCTGCACCGTCCCGGTGCTATCGGTGTGGCTCCCCCCGCTCGGCCCGATGAGGGTCCGGACCTGATCAAAGGGCTGCAGGCGGATGATACCCACCGTGCTCTCGCGCCCTGCCTCAACGACGGCAAAGACCTTGGCGTCGACGTACCCACCTCGATTGACATGGATGGGGACGCGGGCGCCGGGCAGGGCCGGGAGCTGGAAGCGGCCCTGCGCATCGCTTGAGACCTCGGAGGTCGTCCCGAGGGCCTTGATCGTCGTCCCGGGGAGGGCTTGATTGCTCGCGGCATCCAGGACCTGCCCTAAGACCACACCAAACCCTGGGGGGACGACGTCCGGCCGCTTGACCTCCAGCACCAGCTCCGGCGGGGCAGCCCCTTCGCGGGAGGCGTACTGGACATGGCCAGTGTGGTGTTGGTCCACCGCCTTCAGAAGCCAGCCGACGTTCTGCGCCGTGCCGGCCAGGAAGGCGGCCACATCCGGGGTGACGTCCCACTCCACGACGCCCGTCTGGTCGTTTCGGTGGCGGACTACGTCTGTTGGGGTGGGCACGAAAGGATCAGGCGCGCCCTCGCCCATATCCCACTGGGTACAGTCCGGGCGGTGGTTGGCGACGTTCGTGTCGTCGGGGCAGTTCCAGGTGGCGCCTAACTCGGTCCAGGGCTGCGTCAGGCGGTGGACGCCGACCTCCCGACCCACCGCGCCCCAGTTGTTGCCGTTGAAGACGATGGTGAGCCGGAGCTTGGCTGAGACGAGGGTGCCCGACCCGACGGCGCCGGCGATCTGCGCCTGGTCGAACTGGAGGAGGGGGCGGTTGCGGGCTAACGCCCGGATTACCAGGACCGCTTCGTCCCCCTGGTTCTGATTCGGGAAGAGGCGGCGGATGTAGGTATCCTGGGTGGCGCGGAGCGCGGCGGTTTGGGCCTGTGCGAGCGGGACGGCGAAGAGGAGGCCGAGGCAGGCGAGGGCTGTGTAGAGACACGACCGCCCTGATGTCTGCCAAAATGTCATGGTTCTTCCTCAGCGAGGGAGATCTGTTCGTAGGGGAAAAATGGGGGAAGTGTTCCCCTTCTATCCACGCTCCGGCAGCCTGTCAAGGGAAAAAAAGACCTAGGCCGAGAGGTGGAGAATGCGTCTATGAGTTGCTTCTGCGGTGGGCCAGATGGTGCAGCAGGAGGCCTTCGCGGAGGCCGCCGTCGCTCACCGTGAGCTCATCGAAGCTGAGTAAATCTAGAATCTCGCGTGTGAGCAAGGTGCCCGAGAGGATCACATCAGCACGAGCCGGCTCGAGGCCGATGATCTCACGGCGTCGGCGCAACGGAAGGGAACAGAGGTGGTCAAGAAGCTCCTGGATCCGCTTTCGCGACAGGCGGTGGCCCGTTACGCGCTCGCCATCGTACGTCGTCATACCAAGGTCGATCGCGGCGAGGGTGGTAGGCGTGCCCGCGGTTGCCACCAGGATCGCGGCTGGGGGGATATTCAGCGATGGCGGAACCTGTCGGATGCTCTGCCGAATCGAGGTGGTTGCTGACTGGAGTTCTTCCCTGGAGGGCGGATCACCCTTCAGGTGGGCCTCGGTCAACTTCACGACGCCGATGGGGAGGCTGACGTATCCGGTGACCCTTCCCTGCTCAAACGCGGTAAACTCTGTACTCCCCCCACCGATATCCACGATCAGCATGGTGGCGTGGTCCGGTCCGAGGGCATGGGCCACCCCGAGGGCGGTCAATGTTGCCTCGACTTCTCCTGAAATGACCACAAGATCGATCCCCGCCTCTCTGCGAGCGCGGTCGAGGAATTCCGTCCGGTTCTTGGCTTCTCGAGCGGCACTGGTGGTGACCGCAAGGATCTCTTGGACCCGGTGCTCCTTGGCCGTCTGGGCAAAGCGCTGAAGCACCCGGATGGTGCGCTCCATCGCCGCAGGGCTCAGCGTGCCGGTCTCCTGGAGACGCTCCCCAAGGCGGGTGATGACCTGCTCCTGAAAGACGACCCGATAGGTCCCGTCTGTGTCCGCATCGACAACGAGGAGCCGAACGGTATTTGTCCCCACGTCGATCGTGGCGTACCTGCCCACTGCTCACCACCTATTGGTTTTGGCGAGAGGCGATGCCGGCGCCAGCCGCCCCTCGCCCCGCGAGTCCTGCCACCGCGGCAGGGTCGGGCCTGACCACAATCGTCTTCTCCTGCGTGATCAGGACCGTTCCGGGCTTGGCCCTCTTGGCTCGCCGCACGAATCGGGCGGCGGTGTAGTGGACCGGGACCTTTCCGGCGTTCCGGGCCTTGCTGAAGAAGGCGGCGAGCATCGCGGCCTCGCGTAAGGTTCGCGGAGGGACCGTCTGTCCCTTCGGGTTTCGGACGACCACGTGTGAGCCGCCGTAGCCTTCGACGTGGAGCCATAGGTCGTGGGGACGCGCCAGGCGAAAGGTGAGATGTTCATTCCCCGCGGAACTCCGGCCCACCAGGATCTCCCGGCCATCGGTCGAGAGGTAGCGCCGCGGCTCACACCGTGCTGCGCCCTCGTCCCGAGGTGGGGGCTTGAGCGGTGGCGGCTCGAGCCGCTCGAGCCTATGGGCTGTCTTTGCCCTATCCACGGCCTCGGCGGTCTCTGCCTGGATGACTCTGTCCAGGGCCGACTCCCATTCTTTGAGTTCCCCTTCGGTCTCGCCGAGCCGGCGCTCGATGACGGGCAGTCCGCGCTTCACCTTTCGAGCCTGCTTGAAGTATCGCTCGGCGTTGGCATCAACCGAGAGGGCCGGGTCGAGGGCAATCGTGAGGGGCCGGCCTGCCTCGGCGTAGTAGTCGGGGACGGTCACCTCGGCGAGGCCGCGTCCGATACGCTGGTGGTGGACCCGGAGGAGTTCCCCCTTCCGGCGGAGCTCCTCCCACCCCCGCGCCTTCGCCAGGTCCGCCAGAATCTTCTCTCGCCGCCGCATCAGGCGCCGAATTCGCTGCCGGAGGAGCCTGCCGTAGCGCTGCTGTGTCACCTTCCACTCATGCATCATCGCTGGACTATCTTATCCGTGAGCGGGCGGCAAGTAAAGGGAGAGGGTGGCCGGCCCCGGGCGTCGTTCACGTTTGACAGGCGGCGAAAACTGCAGTAAATTAACCGTTACGTCAGGAAATCTCCCCAAGAGGGTCCGTAGCGTTCGCGAGGATCCTCGATGCGGCATCGGTGGCCTTCGCCGGGTGGCCTGGAGTGGTTGGGTCCCAATGGTCAAGAGTATGACCGGGTACGGCAGGGCAGAGGGTGCCACAGCCGCTTACCTGTACACCGTCGAAATCCAGGCCCTTAACCACCGGTTTACCGACATCCGGATGAAACTCCCCCGGGCCTTGGCGGCCCTGGAGCATGTCCTGCATCGCGAGATCCGCGAACGGGTGCACCGGGGTCGCTTCGACGTCCACGTCACCGAAAAGCTGCACGGCGAGCTGCCCCGGACGCTGCGCATCGACCGGGGGGCCATCCAGCAGTACGTCACGGCCCTCAGAGAGCTCCAGCGGGAACTGGACCTGCCCGGCGAACTGACCATCGAGGCGCTGATAGGGCTGCGGGATCTCGTCGGCCTGGAGGGCGTCGAGGTGGACCTGACGGAGGCGGAGGCGCTCGTCGGAGGACTGCTGCATCAGGCCCTGGATGAGGTCGAGTCGATGCGGAGGAAAGAGGGAGAGCACCTGGCCCGGGGTCTGGCGGCCGGCGTCAGCCAGATCGAGGTAGCGCTTGGGATCGTGGAGGCCCGGGTGCCTCACGTGGTGGAGGCCTATCGGGCTCGGATGCACGAGCGCGTCACGGCCCTGCTGGGCGCCCCACTGTCCGATCCGGATCGGCTCGCGCAGGAGGTGGTGCTCTTCGCGGACCGGTCGGACATCACCGAGGAGTGCACGCGGCTCAAGAGCCACCTCGCGCAGCTCCGGACGATCCTCGAGGGAGATGGTCCCCACGGTCGGCGACTGGAGTTTCTCTTGCAGGAGATCCACCGGGAGGTCAACACCATCGGGACGAAGGCGGCCGATGCGGTCATCTCCCCGGCCGTGGTGGAGATGAAGGCGGACCTCGAGCGACTGCGGGAGCAGGTCCAGAACATCGAATGAGGGCCCCGGGGGTCGAGGGAGGTGAGGGGCGTGGCGACCGAACTCCTCAACGTAGGCTTTGGGAATATGGTGGTCTCGAGTCGGATCGTGGCCATCGTCAATCCGAGTTCTGCCCCCAGCAAGCGGCTCAAGGACGACGCCAAGGAGGTCCGAAAGCTCGTGGATGCCACGAACGGCCGCCGCACCCGCTCCATCGTCGTGACGGATAGCGACCACGTGATCCTCTCGGCCATACAGACCGAGACGTTGGCCCAGCGACTGACGGGGAACCAGGGAGACAAGGAGTCGTAGATGGGGGACCCCCGTCGGCTCCTGGTCGTCGTGTCTGCCCCGTCGGGCGCGGGAAAGACCAGCCTGTGTCAGGAGGTGGTTCGGCGGATCCCGGGTGTCGCCCACTCTGTCTCGTATACGACGCGCCCCTCGCGGGCCCACGAGGTCGGGGGTCGGGACTATCACTTCGTCGACGAGGCGACGTTTCAGCGCATGGTCACGGCTGGGGATTTTGCGGAGTGGGCGAGTGTCCATGGTCATCATTACGGCACATCCCGGCTCCTGCTCGAGACCCATTTTGGGGCGGGGCAGGATGTGATCCTCGACATTGACACCCAGGGGGCCGCGCAACTGCACCGGACGTATCCAGATGGCGTGTTTGTGTTTCTCCTGCCGCCRTCCTGGGAGGWGCTGGAGGAGCGCCTGCGGAGCAGGCAGAGCGACGCCCCCGACGAGATCGAGCGTCGTCTCCGAAGGGCCCGGGAAGAGATGAAGCGTTATGGCGACTACACCTATGTGATCATCAACGATGTCCTGGAGCAAGCGGTCACTGATCTGTCCGCCATCATTGTGGCGGAACGGCACCGGAGCTTCCGCCTGAACTCTCGTGTGCGGGGCCAGTTAGGCATTTGACGAGGAGGGAGAGGACCAATGACCAATGTGCCCCTTGAGGACCTCATGGATAAGGTCGACAGCAAGTATCGGCTGGTGATCATCGCGACAAAGCGAAGCCGGCAGCTCAATCAGGGGGCAGCCCCTACTATCCAGTCCAAAGGGCAAAAGCCGACCTACATCGCCCTGGAGGAGATGGCGGCGGGCAAGGTTGAGTACACCGCGACCCCGCTTGAAGAAGTGGTCAAAACGGGGGTCTTCGCAGAGGCGGTCAAGCCCACCTGGTTCAGGGAAATCGCCCCCGAGGCGGTCACGGCCGAGGAAGGGACGGAAGAGGAAGAAGAGCAGGAAGCTGAGGAGGCGGCTCCTGCTGAGGCGGAAGAGGAGGTGGCGGAGGTCGTCCCGCCGGAGGTTGAAGGGGAGTTCGTCGATCTCGACCAGATAGAGAAGGCGGCCGAAGAAGAGGAAGAAGGATAGGGGAATCGCATCGCGGCGGAATGAGTGATGATGATCAGCGGGGTCATCCTGGCGGGGGGACAGTCCACCCGGATGGGCCGCAACAAGGCGGTCCTCGAGATCGGGGGGAAACGCCTCATCGACCGATTGGCCCATGGACTTCAGGGAATTTTCCCAGAGGTCATCATCGTGGCGAATACCCCGGGCCTGTACGATGACGTCGGTGTGCGGGTCGTCCCGGACCTCATCCCCGATAAGGGGTCCCTGGGCGGCATCTACACCGCCACGGCGACCGCCAGGCACCCGTGGGCCTTTGTGATGGCATGCGATATGCCGTTCTTCAACCCGGGCCTGATCCGGCATCTCGCGACCCTGACCCACGGCTGGGATGCGGTCGTCCCGTACACCGGCGATTGGGAGCCCCTCTTTGCCCTGTACGCCAAGACGTGTCTTCCCGAGATGGAGCGCCTGATCCGCGCCGGCGATTTAAAGATCGCGCGGTTCTTTCCCTCCGTCAGGGTCCGGCGGGTGGGCCCGGACGAGCTCGGGCCGCACGATCCGCAAGGGCTCAGCCTCTTTAATATGAATACCCCAGAGGAGTTCGCCCGGGCCGAGGAGTGGTGGCGGCAGCTCACAGCGACGGCGTAGCATGCTCATCCTCGCTGCCAGATACCTCCTCCCGGTGAGCCACCCCCCGATCCGCGACGGGGCCCTCCTCATTGAAGGGGCCCGCATCCGCGCCGTCGGGCCGCGGGTGAGTCTCCGCAGGCAGTATCCCGGGTCGGCGGTGCGCGATCTGGGGGAGGCGATCCTCCTCCCCGGCCTCGTCAACGTCCACACCCATCTCGAACTGAGTGCCCTTCGTGGAGATGTCCCTCCGGGTCATTCCTTCGTCGACTGGGTCTTGAATCTGCTCCAGCGGAAGCGCGGCCTCTCCTGGGAAGCGTGTGCGACCGCTGCGGAGGCAGGGGCCGCCGAGCTCATCCGGTCCGGCACCACCTGTGTCGGCGAGGTGACCGCGACGGGGGCAAGCCTTGCCGGATTGGGCAAGAGCGGCCTCCGGGCAGTGGTCTACCGCGAGGTGATCGGCCTGGACGATGCCGGCGCCGAGCAGATTGCCGAGACCCCCTTCGCGCATCTGGCGGCGATGCGGGAGGAGGTCCGGGGGAGTCCGCTCGAGGTCGGCATCTCTCCCCATGCGGCCTACAGCGTCTCGCCCGGGCTCTTCCGCCTGTGTCGTGATCTTCAGCAACGGTTGGGACTCAAGGCGGCGATCCACATGGCCGAGAGCTCAGCCGAGATCGAGTATCTTCGATCGGGGACGGGCGAGATCCGGACCCGCCTCCTGCCGGGGACGGGCTGGGGTGACGTTCCGCCGCCGATTCTCGGGGCGACGCCGGTCCAGTATCTGCACCACCTGGGGTTCTTAGATCCGCAGTGCCTTGTGATCCACGCCGTCCACCTCACAGAGGCCGATCTCGAGATTTTGGCCCAGACCCGGGGCGCCGTTGCACATTGCCCCCGGTCCAACGCGTATCTCGACGTGGGCAGAGCGCCGCTGAAGGCGCTCCGGGATCTCGGGATCACCGTGGGCCTCGGCACCGATTCGCTGGCGAGCGCCGAAAGCCTCAGCCTCTGGGACGAGATCCGTTTTGCCCATCAGGCGCATGGCGGTCTGCTCTCCCCCGCAGAGTGGATCCGGATGGCGACCACGGGGGGCGCCCGGGCCCTGGGTCTTGACCGCGAGATCGGGACCTTGGAGCCGGGGAAACGGGCCGATCTGACCGCCCTCGCCCTGGACGGACCGGAGGCTGACCTGTATGAGTTTCTGCTGCACGAGGCGAGTGCAGCCAAGGTCTTGCTCACCACGGTGGACGGGAGACCGCGGTACGAGAGGGAGCCGTTGTGAGACGACCCCGGGTCGGCAAGGTCCGCTATATCAACTGCGAGCCGGTCTATTCTGGGATCGAAGAGGGGGCCGTGGAGGCCGGCTGTGATCTGATCGAGGGGAGTCCGGCGGAGCTGAACCGCATGCTCGCGCGGGGTGACCTGGATGTCTCGGTGATCTCTTCGTTAGCCTATGCGCAGGCTCCAGCGGACTTCCGGCTCCTTGCGGACCTAGCGATCGCGTGTGACGGCGCGGTGGGGAGCGTGCTCTGCGTGAGCCGACTGCCGCTTCAAAACTTGGATGGCGAACGCATCCTCGTCACCCCGGAATCCCTTACCTCGGTCTATCTGCTCCGGCTCCTACTCCAGCGAAGCTACGGTGTCCGCCCGGTCTACCTTCGGGCGGAGGTCCCCGAGGAGTTTCCGGCGGAGGTCGCCGCGGGTCTGTACATCGGGGATCCGGCGCTGCGGGCGGGACATGCGCGCCGATACCCTCATCAATTCGACCTGGGGCAGGGGTGGAAAGAGCTCACCGGCCTCCCATTCGTTTTTGCCCTCTGGGCGGTCCGGGAGGAGTTTTACCGGGCGAATCCCGAACGCACACGGCAACTGCATCGCGCGCTGCTCGCGTCGAAGGTGTATAGTCTGGGCCGGGCCGAGGCCCTCAGTGCCGCAGTCCATGGCCGGGTCGGCATCAGTGAGGAGGCCTGCCTGAACTATTTTCGCAAGCAGCTCTCCTTTGACCTCACGCCGAGGCACCTGGAGGGGTTCGAACAGTTCCTCCAGAGCCCGGAACTCGATGGGCTCGTCAGCCGTCCGGTTCCCTGGCGGTTTGCGTAGATGGGATGATAATCTCCGTGAGGCGGTCCGGCGGATCGAGGCATATAGATCTCCTCATCTTCGACCTGGACGGCACGTTGGCCGATACGCGGGCCGACCTCACTGCGGCAGTCAACCACACCCTGGAGAAGCTGGCACTTCCCCCACTCTCCATGGAGCAGGTCTGCCGGTACGTCGGCGATGGCCTGGAGACTCTCCTGAGCCGGGCGCTGGGACTACAGCACGGTGACCTTGTGGACAATGCGGTGCGGCTCTTTCGAGACTATTATGGACTGCACCTGCTCGATCGGACCCGCCTCTATCCCGGAGTCCGGGAGACCCTCGAGCATTTCCGCGGGAAGCGAAAGGCCATCGTGACCAACAAGCCGCTCGCCTTCAGCGAGCGCATCCTCGCAGGTCTCGAGATCGAGAGCCACTTCGAGGTCATCCTGGGCGGGGACAGTACAGTTCAGCGCAAGCCGCATCCGGAGCCTGCTCTGAAGGTCCTGACCCTCACCGGAGTTGATCCGCGGCTGGCGGCCATGGTCGGGGACAGCCCCGCTGATATCGAGATGGCAAGACAGGCTGGGCTTTATAGCGTCGGCGTGACGTACGGCCTGCGGTCCGCCGAGGAGGTTCGGGCGGCGGGACCTGATCTGCTGCTCGAGAGTCTGCCCGAGCTGCGGCACCATCTGCGCTGACGACGACCGGTCGCGGTTCAGGGTTCAGAGTTCACGGTTCATGGACTTCGCGCCGAACCTCGAACCGTAAACCATGAACTGTTGACTATTAACTCTTAACTATCCGGCCTAAGCACTCGACTCTCAACCGTGAACCCTGAACTATGAACGATGAACGATCTCAGATCTTGGAAAGACTCCAGGCGCAGGCTGACGAGCTGTTGGGGCAGACACCGACCCTCTTCGCCTACGGCATCGCCGATCCTGGTGAGTTTCCCGCCCTCAGGGATGTGCACTTGGCCGCCTATATGGAGCCCGGCCTTCCACCCGAGAGCTACTTTCACGTAGAGATTCGACTGGAGACGTTACTGGAAGAGGCGCTGGCGGTCCCTGCAGCCGGGGCGCGGATCCTGAACGGGGCACCCCTGACATTTCAGGGTGCCGTCCTGACGGCGGGCCGGGCCATTTACAGCCGCGACGAAGGGTCGCGAATCGCCTTTGAAGAGAGGGTACGGGCCCTCGGGGATCTTTCGTCTCCCGACCCGATCAAGGAAGTGGCGGGCCGCTACGCTCTGCAATCGGCCATCACTTCGTGCCTCGCGGTCTGTCTCCATCTTGCCTCCGCGTTGAAGCTTCGCCCTCCCCGGGACTTCATCGATATTCCCGAGGTCCTGGCGGAGATCGGTCTGTTAGAGGGAGATGTGGCTCGGGAACTGGCCCGCCTGATCGGGATTCGCAATCAGCTCGTCCACGATCCTGCCGAGGGAGATCCCACGCTTTTCGAGGGGCTGCCCGGTCATCTGGCGAGTCTGGATCGTTTTGCCCACGCCGTCCGGGAGCGTCTCCAGAAGTAACCCCAGGACGTACCAATTTCCGTAATTCGCCTCTCGGGTTCTCTCATCCCCTTCTGTGGCGGCACCAGGCGTACAGCGCGTCGTACAGGGGGAATTCGAGCCGCAGCTTCTCGTGATCATCCGGGCAAGAGAGATAGAACCCTTCGGCGATCGCCTTGAGTCCGGCGGCCTGCGGGACAATGTGTACGTCGGCTTCGATGTCGGCCCCGTGGACAATCTTGGCCAGCTCTCGGAGGGCGGGATCATCAAGCCGGTACTCCTCGATGAGGACTTCAAAGCTGCACTTGTTCCCTCGATGGGTGTAATCGGCCCCCGGCGTGTCAAATGATCTCCCTCCCCCCGTACGGGCGATCTCCAATACCTGCTCCTTCGGGACGAAGAGGAACTCTGCGTCCGGATCGATAAACTTCTTGATGAGCCACGGACAGGCCACTCGGTCAGTCTTTGCTCCCTCTCGCGTTACCCACTTCACAATTGCTCCCCTCCTCTTCGGGTCTGCCCCATTTCTCCCGTCCCGCCCGGTCGATGCCTGTCCTAGTCTCCCGAGTCTTATGGCGCAATCAAATGCGTTCTCCTTCGGGGTGTCAAGGCCTTTCCCAGGGGCTGGTGGCCCGCTCGGGAGAAGGGGCCGAAGGGCGAGGCGTCAGCATCATGGCAGCTGCGCAGACTTCGCGAGGGAAGGTGGGTCCTCGGCGTTGAGGAGGGTTGAAGGAATTCGCTTGTCGGGATCGGCCATTTCTTGATAGCTTTCATGTCTCCGCGGGGCGGACAGGCCAGTGCGATACCCGAGGAGATGGCGAGGAGCCTTGAATCCTCGACGGCTCTAGGACAGTCTAGCGCTTGGGGGACCGAGAGTCGTGGTACCACAGCAATGGGAATCCAAGCTTCATTTTGGCCCCGCTTCGGGGGACAATGGCCCCTTCCCTCACCTGGCCGAGGACGTCCGAAGGGGCCTGACCCGGATCCCCAAGGAGCTGCCGCCGAAGTACTTCTATGACGCGCGAGGCTCAGCGCTGTTCGAGCAGATCTGCGAGCTGCCTGAGTACTACCTGACCCGCACAGAGCGCGCCTTACTCATCCAGATCGCCGGTGAAGTCGTTGCGTCCGTTCGGCCCGCCACCCTGGTTGAGTTCGGTTCGGGAAGCTGCCGCAAGACCCGCATCCTGCTCGACGCGATGGCGCGCCGTGAACTCCTGGATTGTTACGTCCCGATCGACCTGAACGAAGATCTGCTCCGGCAGACGACGCAGACGCTCAACGAGGAATACCCCGGCTTGCGCGTCCAGGGGGTGATCGGTGACTTCGAACAACCGGTGGAGATCCTCCCGACCGGGGAACCCAGGCTGGTCGCTTTCCTGGGCAGCACCATCGGGAACCTCACCCACGATGGGGCCATCGGCTTTCTCCGCAATGTGGCTCGCCTGCTCGCTCCGGAGGATCGATTCCTGCTCGGCACGGACCTCGTCAAGGACGTGAGGGTTCTGGAGCGGGCGTACAATGATGCCGCCGGCGTCACCGCCGCCTTCAATCGGAACATTCTTTCCGTGATCAACGAGCACTTGGACGGCCATTTCGAGCCGAATCGCTTCGAGCATCTCGCCTTTTACAACAAAGAAGACTCGCGGATCGAAATGCATCTGGTCGCTCGTCAGTCACATCAGGTTTCCATCGATGCCATCGGACTCACGGTGGAGTTTGCGAGGGGTGAATCGATCCGGACGGAGATCAGCTGCAAATATACCCGGGCGATGGTTGAGGGGATGCTCGCAGAGGCCGGCCTTCGCTTGCTCCGATGGGATACGGACAAGGATCGCCTGTTTGCCCTTTCGCTTTCCACCCTCCTGCATTAAAATCATCGTCTCACGGTGCCTGTGGTCGTTTCGGTCTGCCCTCTCACAGAAATCACCCTGTGTCGGGGTGTTCAAGCGGTCCGAGACGTGGGGATGTGCATGAGGGGACGCTCCGAGATCACTGCCGCCGAGCTGGCTAAAATCTTGATCGATGCGCGTGCACGGACCCTCGCGCTGGTCTCGGATCTCACCGACGAGCAGTTGATGGGGCCTCGCCTGCCGACCGTGAACCCTTTGCTCTGGGAGATCGGGCACGTGTCCTGGTTCCAGGAGAAGTGGGTCTTGCGGCATCGCGGCAAGGAAAAACCCATTCGTGGGGATGGTGATGCGCTCTATGACTCGGGCCGTGTGCCCCATGACAGCCGGTGGGACCTGCCCCTTCCGTCAAGAAACGAAACCTTGGCGTACATGCAGCAGGTGATGAACCGGATCATCGAGCGGCTCGGTGCGATCGAGCTGGACCGGGAGGAGATGTACTTCCATTACCTGGCCGTCTTCCATGAAGACATGCACGATGAGGCGTTCACATATACGAGGCAGACCCTGGGGTACCCACGCCCCCCCCTCACCGCCCTTCCCGAAGGGGCCCGTGATGGCCAGACCAGCGGCGGGCCGCTTTCGGGCGATGTGGAGATTCCCGGAGGGACGTTTCTCCTCGGGGCGACACCGGATATCCCCTTTGTCTTCGACAATGAAAAATGGGCCCATCCCGCCGTGATCCGGCCCTTTCGCATCGCGCGCGCGCCGGTCACCAACCTTGAATTCGCGGCCTTTGTGGAGGACAAAGGATATCTTAGGCGGGAGTGCTGGAATGATGAGGGGTGGTCGTGGCGCGAACAGGCCAGGGCCGAGCATCCGCTGTACTGGCATCGCGAGGCCGGGGGGCGTTGGTATCGTCGGCGCTATGACGAACTCGCTCCGCTGGAGGAACATCACCCCGTCATTCACGTCAACTGGTACGAGGCCGAGGCCTACTGTCGTTGGGCGGGCCGGCGACTGCCGACCGAGGCCGAGTGGGAAGTGGCGGCCAGCGGCGAGCCATCGCCCGATCGCCGGACAGTCGCGGGACGCAAGCGGACCTTCCCGTGGGGCGAAGACCCGCCGTCGCCCGCAGTGGCCAACCTGGACGCCCACACCGGGGGGTGTATCGATGTCGGCGCCCTGGCCGCTGGCGAGAGCGCCTTTGGGTGTCGCCAGATGGTCGGCAACGTGTGGGAGTGGACGAACACCACCTTCGGACCCTACCCCGGCTTCGTGCCCGACCCCTACAAGGAGTATTCAGAGCCGTGGTTCGGAACGCGCAGGGTGCTGCGCGGGGGATGTTGGGCGACCCGCTCACGCCTCATCCGCAATACCTGGCGGAATTTCTATACACCCGACCGCCGTGACGTCCTGGCGGGCTTTCGCACCTGCGCACCCTGAGGAGTTCGCCAGAGGCAGTCAGACAACGTTCGCACTTCTCGTTACTGGATGACACAGATCGCGCTCGAAAAGGTCAGCAGGGTCTACGGCGACGAGAAGGCCCTTCAGGATATCGATCTCACCTTCACGGACGACGTGACCACCGCGGTCGTCGGCCCGAGCGGTAGCGGGAAATCGACGCTGCTGCAAGTAATCAACGGGCTGGTCAGGCCGAGCCACGGCACGGTGTTCGTTTTCGGGGAGCCCATCGACTATGCGCGCCTGCCCGAACTTCGATTGCGGATCGGGTATGCGGTCCAGGGGACAGGGCTTTTTCCCCATCTCACGGTTGAGGAAAACATCACACTCCTCGCGCGCCTGGTTAAATGGGACGCGGAGCAGGTCAAGGCCCGGACCGAGGAACTGATGCGGCTCGTAAATCTGCCGCTCTCCTTCGCCCGGCGCTACCCGCACGAGCTGAGCGGAGGGCAGCAGCAGCGGGTGGGACTCTGTCGCGCCATGGTTTTGAATCCCCGGATCTTTCTCCTCGATGAGCCCTTCGGAGCCCTGGACCCTATCACGCGCAACGAAATCCAGCGGGAGTTTCTGCATCTGCAACAGATGGAGGCACGCACCATCGTGCTCGTCACCCACGACCTTCGAGAGGCACTGAAGCTGGCACAGCGTCTCGTCGTCCTGGACCGGGGGAGCCTGGTGCAACACGGCACCCGCAAGGAGATCCTGGAGGATCCGGCCAACGGATTTGTTCGGAGTTTCTTTCAGTCCCAGCTCGAGCAGTGACGCCGAGGGGTCAAGATGCGCACCGCGGTCATCTCGCTGGTCACATTGCTCTCCCTGCTTCTAGGGCCCGATACCGCAGGAGGGCAGACGGTCGTGGTGGGTTCCAAGCATTTCAACGAGGGGTACATCTTGGCCGAGATCAGCGCGCAACTCCTCGAGGATCGAGGGTTCCGGGTCGAGCGAAAGTTCGGTCTGGGGGGAACGCTGGTCTGTTTCGAGGCGCTCAAGAATGGCGAGATCGACCTCTACCCAGAATATTCCGGGACACTCGAACAGGCGATCCTCAAGTTGCCCCATCGGGTCTCGCACAGGGAACTCCGGGAGATCCTCAGGCGCCGGTTTGACCTGGACCTGCTGGAGTCCTTCGGATTCAGCAACACCTATGCGATCGCGGTCAGCAGAGGCCTCGCCCGGGAGCGGGGGTTGAAGACGATCAGCGACCTGGCCAAACTTCCGAACCTCCGTGTCGGCTTCAGCCATGAATTTCTCAATCGCCAGGATGGTTGGCCCGGGCTGGCGCGGACGTACGGACTCCCCGCGCGGCCCGTGGGGATCGAACACGGGCTGGCCTATCACGCGATCCGGGAAAAGAGGCTCGACGTCACGGATGTCTACTCCACGGATGGCGACATCAAGAAGTTCGATCTCGTCCTCTTGGAGGATGACCGACGCTACTTTCCTGAATACCTGGCTGCACTCCTGGTCCGGAGTGGACTGGATGAGCAGATCAAGCGCATCCTCGGCGAACTGGCAGGCACCATCACCGCGGCTGAGATGCAAGGGCTCAATGGGCAGGTCCTCCTCGAGCGCAAGAGCTTTGCCGAAGTCGCCCAGCAATTCTTGCGCGAGGAAGGTCTGCTCCGAAGTCAAGGAACGGCCCTTTTAGGGAGCAGATGGGGGACCCTGCTTTTTCGGGCGGCGACCCATATCGAGCTTACGCTGATCGCCCTCGTCGCGGGTATGGCGGTGGCGATCCCCGGCGGCATAATGATCTACCGACTCCGTGCCATCTCGAAGCCGGTCGTTTACCTCGCCGGATTGCTACAGACCATCCCCTCCATCGCCCTGCTCGCGTTCATGATTCCCTTTTTCGGCATCGGGGCGACACCGGCCATCGTGGCCCTGTTTCTCTACGCCCTGCTCCCGATCCTGCGAAACACCGCCGCGGCGCTCTTTTCGATAGATCCGGTCCTGAAAAGAGTCTCGGTTGGGATGGGGCTTACCGCATGGCAGCGTCTGCGGTACGTCGAACTACCCTTGGCCGCCCCCACAATCCTGGCCGGCATCAAGACCGCCGCTGTCATCAACATCGGCACGGCCACGTTGGCTGCCTTCATCGGCGCAGGGGGGCTGGGCGAGCCGATCGTGACCGGGCTGGCGCTGAACGATACCGCCCTGATTCTTGAGGGGGCGGTTCCGGCCGCCCTGCTGGCGGTCGTGACCGAATGGGGTTTCGAGGGGCTGGAGAAGCTGTTGATCCCCAAACACCTGCTGCAAAAGCCCGCTGAATAGAGATCTGGCGCGGTGGCGTTTCTTGTTCGCCTCAGACGTCTCTGCCAGGCCGAGCTGTGTCGCTGTACAATGAATGCCAGTGGGCTATCAAGCGTTGCCCGCGTTATGAAGCAAAAGGCCGGCTCAATTAGGCGCAAGGTCATGATTTGCAGGGCTAATTGTTGTGCCGGGCCTTATGGCACACTCCTTGCTAGGCTCCGTAGTGGTTGTCCTCACTTCATCACGTCTAGGCAAAGAACTGGAAGGGGAAGATGCTGAGGGAAAGTGCATTTCTGAGACGGCTGCGCAAAGAGCTCCCGGTGTGGCTTCAGCAGGGCTGGGTCACCCCGGGGAGTGTACAGAAGATCCTCGACCATGTCGCCGCTCAGCGCGGCACCGGCGTTCGATATCTCCCCCTGGCGTTTTCGATTCTCGGGGTCCTGTTGCTGGGTGCCGGCGTCATCACCTTTTTTGCCGCTAACTGGAGCATCATGCCCAAGGTCGCCAAGCTCACCCTTCTCTTCGGCAGCATGTGGCTGGCCTATGCGGGGGCGGGCTATGCGCTGAGATACCGGGAAGCCCCGCAGCTCGGCGAGGCGCTGCTCTTGCTGGGCGTGATTCTCTTTGGGTCCAACATCATGCTGATCGGCCAGATCTACCACATTGACGCCCACTATCCGAACGGGGTTCTGCTGTGGGCCCTGGGCGGGATGGTGACGGCCTATCTCATGTACTCTCAGTCCGCCATGGTCGCGGCGATCGCGCTCGCGACGCTCTGGACCGGCATGGAGTCCTTTGGATTCGACCGGAGTTTCCATTGGCCTTTCCTGATCCTATGGGCCTCTTGCCTTCCCGCCATCCATAAGAAGAGATGGATGCCCGCCTCACACGTGGCCATGATCGGCCTCCTACTCTGGAGCTGGTTTGCCTTTCAGCACATTACCTGGAAGTCGCAGGACTGGGGGGGCGGCGTGCCGCTGTATCTGATGCAGATTTACTTTCTAGCCTATCTGGGGATTTTTGTCTTGGGGCTGGTAATGGCGACGTACGGCCACCTCAGCCCTTTCTCCGGTGTGGTCCAACGCTACTCGGCCTTCGCGTCCCTGGCGAGTCTTTACGCCCTGACCTTCCCGCATCTTCACCGCGGCGTCGAGTGGTCGGGGGCAGGAAGCCGTCTCCGCGTGGCCGCCCAAGGTTCCTGGGTCATGGTGACCCTGACTGCCCTGGCTGCGGTGATCGCCTTTGCCTTATGGCACCGGGTCCGGACCTCCGGGGTGGACCGGCCGATTTACCTCAAGTGGGGAGATGGCTTGCTCGGCCTGACGATCGCCCTCGTCCTGGCCAATCTCTTTCTGACCGGAACGCATGGCGGGCCCGTTGCCATTGCATTCAATCTCCTCTTCCTTGCAGGGCTCGTGTGGCTCATCTTTGCGGGAATGCACGGCAATGACCGGGCCTTGGTCAATATGGCCTTTCTCTTTTTCGGCGTGGGGCTGCTGAGCCGCTATTTTGACACGTTCTGGACTCTACTGAATCGCTCGTACTTCTTCATGGGCGGCGGTCTCCTCTTGATCGGCGGTGGGTACCTCCTCGAGAAACAACGACGTAAGCTCACCGGCCGCATCGCCGCGGCGCAGGCTGAAGGGAGACACCCATGAGGACGACGCTCCGCCTCGCTATCCTCATTACGCTGCAAACGCTCGTCCTGGGGGCGATGATCGCCATGAAGCAGTGGACCTTGAGCACTGGCACCCCCATTGTGCTCGAGACCCAGCCGATCGATCCCCGCTCCCTCTTCCAGGGAGACTATGTGCGTCTGAATTACACAATCAGCACCCTGGGCGTGGCCGATCTTCCCGCGGACCGTCCATTCAAGAAGCACGGGCGGATCTACGTCCTCTTGCGGAGAGGAGATCCCTATTGGGAGCCGATCTCGATCCATCACGAACGACCCGCGTCACCGCCAGACCACGTCGTCCTGAAGGGCACGGTGGTCGGCATGGGGAACAGGCGGTGGAACCCGGACTTACGGTCGTGGGAAGCGACCGAGCACTTGATGGTGCGGTACGGCATCGAGAATTACTTTGTCCCGGAGGGTGAGGGACGAGATGTGGAGCGCCCGACGCCGCATGAAAAGATTTCCATCCGTGTGGCGGTGGATCGCTTTGGCAATGCCGGCATCAAGGCCGTGTTGGTCAACGGCCGGCCGCGGTACACCGAGACCCTCTTCTGATCCCCCCACCCCTTCCTTGGCAGTTTCGACGACCTCCCGCTTGGGCCGGGCGTTCCCGTGGTGTAGAATAGTGCGGTTATGCGGTGGCTGGTGGACGGGTACAACGTGATCCGGTGCGACCCGGGCCTGGCGGCTCACGAGGGCGAGAGCCTCGAAGCGGGACGCGATGCGCTCTGTCGCCTTCTGGCAGACGCCGCCCGCACCTCCGGTGACCAGTTCACGATCGTGTTTGACGGGGCGCGAGGCGGCGGTGTGACCTTTGCAGGCAGGGGCGTGCGCATTCTCTTCTCGCGGGCGCCGGAGCGGGCCGATCACGTCCTCGCCCGGCTGGCCGGTGCAGGAGTCGCCGTGGTCACCAACGACCGCGAGCTACGACAAACGATTGCACGTACTGGCGCGGTTGCCGTGTCTGCCGATGAATTTGTGGCCCGAATCTTCGCGCCACCCGGCCCCGGCAGGAGCGAAGACGACGAAGAGGACCTCTCCCGAGGGCCGAAAAAGGGGAATCCCCACCGCCTCTCCAAGAAGGCGCGAGCGGCGACCCGCGCACTCAATCGTCTCAGGCATCGTCCCAAGCGGTCTCCGTAGGGACCTTGACCCCGAACACGCAGGCCGTTCGGAGGAGGCTGCTCTGGGGCAAGAGGGAGGAAGCCATGTTGGTCGAGGAAAACATCAGGGTCACAGAGGAGCACCTCGAGGCCGAGGCGAACAGGGAGTTGGCCCGGCTACTCGGGACGCTTGCGGATGATTCCGTGTATGAAGAGAGCCTGTTGGAGGCGCCCGTTCGGGGCAAGGCGGCGATCGCGGGCTATTACCGGGAGCTCTGGAAGGGATTTCCCGACTTCAGCTACATCGTCACCAATCGGGTCGCTGATGACTCTTGCGTCATCTACGAGATGACATTTCGTGGGACGCACACCGGGACTTTTCGCGGCATCCCTCCAACCGGGAGGAGCGGCGAGATCAAGGGGGTCGTCGTCTTTCCGATGAAGAATGGTAAGGCGCTGGGGGAGCGGATATACCTTGACAGCTTCTCGCTCCTCACCCAGCTCGGCGTCCTGCCGAAGCCAGAGAGCCTTTCCGGCCGCCTCCTCTTCTCTCTCCTCCGCCTCCGCCTCTCCATCACCTCGTTCTTCCGTCGCACCTGAGGTGAGAAGGGTTCTCAGGTCCCATCCGGCGGGTTCCGCCTATGAGTTATGTCCAGCCCGCCTAGTCCTCCTGGTACGCGTCGTCCCGTGCCAGAAAGGGTTCCCATAATTGACCTCTTGCCTCGACAGGGCGGCCTAAGGATGGTTGCCTAGGCCAGTCATCCGAAAAATTTGCTTGACAAGATATCCGCCTTATTCTAATTTTCACCCAAGGGTGAAAATTGTTTCAGATTGAAAATTCTGGTGAAACAAATGCTACAGGATGTCGAAAAGCACCTTACCCGGTTTTTTGCTGAGATCCCTGATTTGGGGGTAACAACCCGGAGAGAACCCTCCTCCCGGCACGGATTCCGTCCCGACATCGAAGTTCGGCTCCGTCGGGGGGATCGAAGGGCCGTGCTGCTCATCGAGGTTAAACCATCTGCGGAGCTGAGGATTGTGCACGACTGGGTCGACCGTCTGGCTCAATTGCCCGAAGCGCCCGACGCGCATTACCCCATCCTCTGTGCGCCTTACATAAGCGTTAAAGCTGCCGAAGTTCTTAAGTCGCACCGGGTCGGGTACATTGATCTTTCCGGAAACTGCTGGCTTGACCTTGGATTTCTCTTTGTCGAGCGCAGCGGTCAGCCCAATCGCTTCAAGGTTCCCAAAGAGCAGCGGAACCTATTTGCAGCTCGGGCGTCCAGAATTGTGCGCACCATGCTGGAGCATCCGGGGAAGGACTGGACCCTTCAGGAGCTTGCCCAAACTTCCGGCGTAAGCGTCGGTCTCGTGCATCGGGTGGCCAAGGCCCTGGAGGAGCGCTTATTCGCTGAAAGGCGGTGGGGTCGGTTTACCCTGCAGGACCCCGGAGGTCTTCTTGACGCCTGGCGGAGTTTCTATGTCGAGCAACGCATTCGATGGCGGCGTTACTATTGGGCCATGGTCCAGGATGTCCGCACGGGCATGCACGAAATTGCGAGCTACGCAAGGGAACTTGAGGTCCGCTACGTGTTTACCGGGCCTGCCGCAGCATCACTGCTAGTCCCGCACCTTATGGTTTCCGCCATTCACTGTTACGTTGACGCCCTTAAGCCTGTCCTGTTGGATTCACTAAAGGCTGATCCCGTCCCGTCGGGAGGCAATCTATGGTTCAGCGTGATTCAGAGGGAGGACATCTTCCTAGGATCCCATCAAATCGAAGATCTGTATGTCGTGAGTGATATCCAGATGTACCTCGATCTTTCCGCCCTTGGCGGCCGAGGTGAAGAGGCTGCCCAAACCTTGCGAGAACGGCGGCTACAGTTCTGAGAGAGCTCCGATGTTTGATGCACAAGCGACTACCCGGTGCCATCAAGTCCTGTGCGAGGTCATGGCCGCTTTAGGGGAGACCGCGTCTGAGGCCTACCTGATCGGTGGCTGGGCCATTTACTATGTCTTAGATCGACCCGATCGTCCCGTCAGTCGTCTGCCGTACGCTGGAACTCTTGATGTAGATGTGGCCCTGGCGTTTCAAATCCCCAAGAGGGAGGAACTGGTTGAGCGGCTTGTCTCCAAGGGATATGTTCGCGATAAGCGGATCGTAGACAGGCTCCTGCGGCCTTTCCCTGAAGGCGAAGTTCAGCCGGTTGCGGTAGACTTCTTGGGGGGTGACAAAGAGGTGCTCCAAACCCTTACTCAGCGTGTCGGCGTCGTGGGTAAGACCCCGGAGGGGGTGCCCTACGAAGGATCGGTGGCGGTTGCCAGAATGGAAGCGTGCCTGGCCATGAAAGCCATCGCCTTTGACCGGGACCCCAAGGATAAAGACGCCTACGACATCTACTACCTCGTCACCTATGCGCGGGATGAGCAGGGTGACTGTGCGGACCACGTGAAGGCGACTCTCGAGCACCCACTGATCCGGCGAGGGCTAGATGCCCTGACGGTCCATTTCGGGAGGCGAGAGGGTCGAGGGCTTCAAAAGGCCATGCAGATGTTGCGGGACCAGGATGGGATGAATCCAGTTGAGGCTCGCGCCACAGTCCGAGCCTCCCTACGTGCCTTTTTCCGCAAGTTGGGTCACGACGTCAATTACTGATGGCGGCGATGGGCAAAACGAACCAGAGGGGTGGCGATCAGATCAAGAAGTGGTCCACAACGGATGTGAGCCCCTGGTGAAGCCGAAGGCTTGTTAAGATGGTTTATTTAAGTGTCCATTGGCAGTAAAATCGATAGATGACGATTATTGGTTGACGGTCGGATCGAGAAGGCATAACAGCGGAAATCATGAAGATTTTCAAACAATTTTTTCGCCGTAACTTTCGGTACTTGTGGTGGGACCGCCCACCGGAGCTGGGCAACAACCGTACGGAGGTCCGCACGCCTGGGAAGGATTCCGCTGCTCAGAGTCTTCCCAGTGTGGTGTACAAGAAAGGCGAGATCATCGGCCGAGACTATCGGGTCTATGGTGTTCTTGGAATCGGTGGTTTCGGTCTGGTTTATCTCGTCTATTCGCACACGAGCGGGACCGTCTTTGCCCTCAAGACCGTTCGGGACGATTTTC
The DNA here is from genome assembly GCA_001443495.1 of candidate division NC10 bacterium CSP1-5. GTDB lineage: Bacteria > Methylomirabilota > Methylomirabilia > Methylomirabilales > CSP1-5 > CSP1-5. The sequence goes on from LDXR01000008.1 coordinate 75,330, forward strand.
TCGACGATGCGGAAACCAGAGAGCGGTTCCGCAGGGAGGCACAAGTTTGGGTGGACCTAGGACGTCACCCGTATCTTGTTCGGGCGTATTACGTGGACGATATAAGAGGTCGGCTCTTCATTGCTATGGAATACATAGCACCGAATGAGCAAGGGCTGAACTCTCTTGAGGGTTATCTGACGAGCAGGCCGCCTGACCTGGCCCAGAGCCTCCGATGGTCCGTTCAGTTCTGTCACGGGATGGAATATGCTTACACACGAGGAATCCTATGCCACCGTGACATTAAGCCAAGCAACATTCTCATCAGCAAGGATAGGATGGTCAAAATCTCCGATTTCGGTCTGGCGGGGGCTCTCGCTACGTCAAAATCAAGGCCAGGGATAACACTCAGTATTCGCGATGACCGGGTTGGGTTATCCTGCCAAACCCTGAGAGGGACCGGCTTTGGCACACCTGGGTACATGCCCGCTGAGCAGTTCAAGAGCGCCGCCGAGTGCGATGAGAGAAGCGACATCTACGCATTCGGTGTTGTCCTCTATCAGATGGCTTCAGGAGGAAAGCTTCCGTTCCTTGCTGTTCTTCCGAGAGACAATTCGGAGGCGGAGGCTGTGCGATTCTGGATAGAGATGTATAAACGACACAGCGAATATCCTATCCCGAGGCTAAACTCGCCCTTGTTTCGCATGATCGAGCGTTGCCTGCAAAAGGACCCTAGGAGGAGATATCAAACCTTCGCAGACTTGAGCTCAGACTTGGAAATGCTTCTCATGAACTACACAGGGGAGGTTATTAGACCACCAGAGCTTAAAGCTCTTGAAGCTTGGGAGTGGAGCAACAAAGGGCTCAGCTTGTATGCTCTGGGGCAGCACAGTGAGGCAATTCAGTGTCTAGATCAAGCTCTTGCGCTTGACCCGCTTGACGCGGGAGCATGGAATGACAAAGGCCGGAGTCTTAGCGCTCTGGGACGCTTTGAGGAAGCTCTTGGATGTTACGATCGAGCGGTTGAGCTCGATCAGGGATATTCCTACCCCTGGGTTAATAAGGCACTGGCCCTTCAAGCCCTGCGACGTTATGAGGAAGCACTGCGTTGTTACGACGACGCTCTCAAACTTGATCCGAGGGCTGCCTGGACATGGAATAACAAAGGTCTTTGTCTCCATGGACTCGGTCGTTTCAGCGAATCCCTCAGTTGCTATGATGAGGCCCTTAAGCTGGACCCTCGGAACTCTTATGCTTGGAACAATAAGGGACTAAGTTTGCAGGGTTTAGGGCGTCTTGAGGAGGCCCTCAGTTGCTTTGATCGGGCCCTTGAGCTCGATCCGGGTTATTCGGCCGCCTGGCAAAACAAGGGCCTTTCCTTAAGACACGCTGGCCGTGTTACGGATGCCCTGTACTACTTCGATAAGGCCCTTGAGTTTGACCCCCGTGACGCAAAATTGTGGTCTAACAAGGCATCCGCCCTTTTGGCCCTGGGCCGCTACGAGGAGGCCCTCGGATGTTGTGATATAGCTTTGGAGCTGAAGGCCGAATATGCTCATGCCTGGAATAATAAAGGAATTTGTTTGAAAGGCTTGGGTCGCGGGGAGGAGGCCCTGCGGTGCTACGATAGGGCGCTTCAGCATGATCCGCTCCATCTAAACGCCTGGCATAACAAAGGAAATATCCTTCACGAGCTAGGCCACTTTGAGGAGGCCGTGGACTGTTATCGTCACCTACTTCAGCTCGACCCCCGGAATTCATGGACATGGCTAAATAAGGGACGCAGCCTACACTCTCTGGGCCGTTTGCGTGAGGCGCTTCATTGTTACGATGAATCTCTTAAACTACACCCGTATGACCCATTGGCCTGGTACAACAAAGGTCTTGCGGAAGACAAGCTTGGGCAGAGGCACGACGCCGTTTATTCGTTTCAGCAGGTCGTGAAATTGGCCCCACCGGATTATCGGGATGAAATCCAGTACTCCAGGCGCCGGCTTCAGGAGTTGGAAGGGGGCTGACCTTGTTGTGTCACTCAGGAGGCTGGATATTTCTCTGTGACATCGCGGGAAGGGTAACTGAGAAAGATCCATCCCCCTGGATTACTGTTAGCGCGGTTGGCGTTCCATCGGATATGAAGGAGTCTGCTCGAGCAGTGTTACTAGGCTGTTTCGGGGGGAAGCCGGTTAAATGGAGATCTTCTTCGGGGGAGCACTTGAAGTCGATCCTCGAACTTGTAAGGTGCAGGCCGATGCCGTCTGTTACCATCCATTGCCAACGTAGCGAGCCGGCATGGAGTCAATTTTGGAAGGAAGGCCGTGAGTTTCACCGCGAGTTCAGTAACCAGACTCGGCATAAGGCCAGTTTGTTCAAGCCGGGGACTGTACTGCGATATCTTTTGTTTGAAAAAGCCGTAGCTTTATTGGTCGCCGTCATCGTTCGGGAGTGTGGCGCGGGGGCCCCCATAGACACAGGAGGTATCGGGTCATTGTCGTTGAGTCTAGTATTTGACCGAGAAATCGAGGATCCGGAGGGCCAGGCCACACTGGAGGAAGCGTTCGGGCATTGGGAAAAGACGAGTCGTCTTCGCGATCGTCTGGGAATTGCGCCTAAGGTTCGAGTAGAATTCGCCACAGAGCAAGAGGAGCCCCTTCTCCTGCTGCCCGATTTCATTGCAGGGGCACTCCATGTGCGGTCCCTAAGCGCGAAGGGAGAGAGACTGGACTTCCCAGCACAATTGATAGGGGCGGCAAAAGACCCAGAGCTTGCCTTGTCACCTATTTTTGTTGAGTCAGAGGAGCCCTTTTGCCACAAATATCCCCTGGGGCTTGAGGATGGGCGGGTTGTTCTCCGCAATCGGCTGGGGTAACTGATCAAACAATGTCCACCAGATAGTTCCCCCGTTCAATTGAGTTAAGCTCCGCGCTGAATAATTAGCGGTCCTCGAACACGATTCGGTCGATCTCCTTCTCCGTGAAGGGCCTGGGGCGCTTCAGTTGGCGGGAAATCCGGCGCTGGAGCCGAACGAACTCTTCTTCGTCCTGTCTCGCCTTGTAGACAGCACCATCTCACGCAAAAGCTCCCCCTTGCTCTTGCCGACTTCCTTTGCCAGGGCCTCGAATTCCTTCCCCAGCCCACGAGGGACTGAAAGCCTAAGGATGCGGCTCTTGCGAGGCATTCCAACCTCCCTTGAGATGATTGTAATGGGAGTGATCGAGGGGAGAAAGGCCAAACTTTCTCAGGACAACGGGGGGACGGTGTCGTCGATTTCGAAGCCGTGGGCCTCGATCATGCGGTGGGTGTCGGCGGCGGTCTGGCCCGGAGTGGTGAGGTAGCCGTTCACGAAGAGGGAGTTGGCGGGGTAGAGCGCGAAGGGCTGCATGTCCCCGAGGTTCAGTTCCCGGCCGCCGGCGACCCGGAGCTCTGTGGCTGGATTCACGAAACGGAAGAGGCAGAGGACCTTGAGGCAGCGCTCGGGCGTAAGCTGACGGCGCCCCTCCAGGGGGGTTCCCGAGATCGGATGGAGGAAGTTGACCGGAATCGATGCCACATCGAGCCCCCGAAGGCTCAGGGCCAGGTCGATGACGTCCTCGTCCGTCTCACCCATCCCGATGATCCCACCGCAGCAGGTGCTGAGGCCCGCCCGCCGAACATTATCAACCGTCCGCACTCGGTCGTCATAGGTGTGGGTGGTGCAGATCTGGGGATAGAAGCGCCGGCTGGCGTTCAGGTTGTGATTCACGCGCTCGACCCCCGCGTCCTTGAGGCGTCGTGCCTGATCCTCCGTCATCAGTCCAAGGCAGCAGCAGATGTTGATATGCACTCGCTCCCGAATCTCCCGAACAATGGATGCCAGCGTATCAATATCCCGGTTGCTGGGCCCCCGGCCGCTCGTCACGATACAATACCGCACCGCCCGGGCCGCCTTGGCTCGATAGGCACCCTCCACGAGTTGTGCTCGGGAGAGGAGAGGATACTTGGAGATGGGCGCCTGCGAGATGGCCGACTGCGAGCAGTAGTGACAGTCTTCCGGGCAGAGGCCACTTCTCGCATTGATCAGCATATGGAGGTGCACCGTGCGTCCGCAGAAGTGTTCACGGACGCGAAGGGCCGCCTGGAGGAGGCATTGAAGGTCCTGCGCGGGGTCGCTGAGGACCCCACGCATCTCCTCCCGGCTCGGGACCTCTCCCCGGATCGATTTTTCTGCAAGTTCTTGGTAGTCCACGGCACCCATCCATAACAGATTCCCGCATAAAAGCCAAGGGATTTTGCCGACGGGCTCTGCTCATTTCCCCTTTCCAGCCCGTATGGTACACTAAGCATCTATGGACACAGCGCTTCTCGACAGCTTTCGTCTCCGGTATCCATTCGCCCTTGATCCCTTTCAGGAGGAGGCGATCCGCTGCATCGTGGAGGGCGATTCGGTCATCGTCTCGGCACCGACGGGGGCGGGGAAGACCCTCATCGCGGAGTTCGCGATCTACAAGGCGCTGGCCACAGGAAGACGCATCGCCTACACGACCCCCCTCAAGGCCCTGAGCAACCAGAAGTTTGCCGATTTCTGCAAGCAGTACGGCGAGGAGTTCGTGGGGATCTTGACGGGAGATGTCAAGGTCAACCCGAGCGTCCCCCTGGTCGTGATGACCACGGAGATCCTCCGCAACAAGCTTTATACCCACTCGCTGGAGGATATCGCCTACGTGGTGCTGGACGAATGTCACTACATGGGAGACGAGGGACGGGGCACGGTGTGGGAGGAGATCATTATCAATTGCCCTCGCGAGATCCAGCTCATCGCACTCTCGGCCACCGTGGGTAACATTGACGAAATCGCGGAGTGGATCAGCGGAGTCCACCGACCCATCAGGGTCGTGGTGCATCAGTGGCGTCCCGTCCCGCTCCACTACTACCTCTGTGGTCCAAAGGCAGAGATGGTCGAGGTCGATGGGCGTTCCCGCGCTCAACTGTATCAGGCGGTGAGCTCCTGGGGAAGCATCCCCCGGGTTCGCATGCGGGGACGCCAGGATCGGGAGCGACGTCCGAGGCCCGTCCGGTGGCGGGTGAGCCCGTCGGCCCTAGTCCCGAGCCTGAAGACGCGAGGGTGGCTTCCGTCCATCTACTTCATCTTCAGCCGGGCCGGATGTGAAGAGTCCCTCCGACGGTTTTTGGAGGAAGGGCTCTCTCTGTTGAACGCCAAGCAGCAACAGGAGGCCGATGAGGCGACTGCGACCTTTGTCAGCGAGAATCCAACGCTCGTGAGTAAGTCGGAACTGAACGCGTTGATCTTCGAGGGGCTTCGTCGAGGGACGGGGGTGCATCACGCCGGGATCCTTCCCGCCCTCAAGCGTCTGACCGAGACGTTATTCGAGCGGGGGCTGATCCAGGTGGTCTTTGCCACCGAGACGATGAGCCTCGGCATCCATATGCCGGCCAAGAGCGTCGTGATTCAGACCCTGACCAAGCGGAGCGATGTCGGCTTCCGGACCTTGAGCCACAATGAGCTGACCCAGATGGCTGGCCGTGCCGGCCGGCGAGGAATCGATCCTGAGGGCAAGTGCGTTATTGGCCTCGACGGCCCGGAGGCTGTGGAAGAGACACTGCATCTCCTCCGGAAGCAATCGGAACCCATCGAGAGCCGGTTCCGGATCGGCTACAGCTCTGCCACCCTGCTGCTTCTCACCCACAGGGACCCTCTCGATATCCGGCGCAATATCGAGTCCAGCTTCGGTCAATTCCAGAATCGGAAGCGGATCCGGGCGATCGAGGAGCGGCTCAAAGGCCTCAGGGAGGGGCTTGAAGAAGGTCGGCGGGCCGATCTGCCCTGCTGCACGGTCGAAGAGCTCCTCACCTATCAGGAGAAGCGGCAGGAGGTAGAGTCGCTGAGGCAAGAACTTCATCAGCTCCGGATAGCGGAGGGCCCGGTGGCCCGGCGGGGGCGGAGACGACGGGGGCATGTTCATCGACGGGAAGAGGAGGGCAAGACCGTTTCGGTCCAGGACTACCTGGCGGCCAAGAGACGGATCGAGGAGAAAGCAGAGGCCCTCGGCGCTCTCTCCTGCCACAGTTGCCCGGAGCGGCGGCGGCTGGAAAAACTCCTCAAGAGGGAGCGACGGCTGAGAGAGACCATCCGGACCCAGATGGAAACCCTCGAGCATCTCCAAAATACGTACTGGGAGCAGTTTCTGCGGGTCGTCGAGGTCCTCAAGCACTTTAACTGTCTGCGGAACGGAGCCCTCAACCACCAGGGGATGTTGGTCGCCTCCCTGCGCCACGACAATGAGCTCTTGGTGGCCCGGGTCGTCTTCTCGGGAGTGCTGAGTGGGCTCAAGGCCCACGAGATGGTGGCCGTCCTCTCGTGTCTCGTGGAGGAACCTCGCGAGACCGAGGCCCATTTCGCCCGACAACTTCTCAAGCGTGAGCGGCATCTCAGAGACCGGATCAGGCATATGGAGGTGTTGGCGCGGGAGGTGATGGACGTCCAGCGCGCGCATCGAGTCTTTCTCCCGGTGTCCCTGCACACGACTTACCTTGCAGCGGCCTATGAGTGGGCGGCGGGGGAGGAGGATTGGGTATACTTGGTCGAGAGCCAATACGAAGGCCATGAAGGAGACCTGATCCGGGCCTTTCGGCGCCTCATCGATCTCTCGCGGCAACTCCTCGAGTCCTCCGAGCTGCCGCCAGCGCTCCGCGATGATCTGCGTGCGGGGGTGCGGGCCCTGGATCGAGGGATCGTCCTCGAGAGCGCGTTGATATAGACGCAGATAGCAGTGTTCAGTACAAAGGGGTAGGAGTCCCGTGGTCAACCTCGTGTTTGCGGATCAGAGGGGACGGATGGCGGACCACCCGACCTTGGAGATGGGTGGGGCGTCCGGCGGCGACTGGGTTCGCGTTCCCGACAGGGAGCTGATCGCCTTGCCTGAGGGGGCGCGCCTCTTTACGATGCCCGGGGCGCACCCGGTCGGGTGGAATACGGCGCTCTGCTCCTTCGAGGCGGTCCAGACGGTTGGCAGGCGGGAGGCGCTGGCGGTGGCGGCCTTCCTGCCGCCAGGGTACATGCGGACCCACCTACCGGCTACCTTCTCTCCCGATCCTTCCGCGGCACCCTACCTGCCCCTGTGGGCCTATACCGCCGTGGGGTGGAGGGACGGAGAGTTCGTCACTGCCGCGGTCCGGGTAGATTCGATGGACCACCAGGAGCCCTGGCAGTACGATGATCGGACACTCCTGCCCCTCATCAAAAAGCGCCTGGCCGAGCAGCCGAACAACCGCGTCTGGCATCAGATCAAGCGTTGCGCCACAGAGTACCACTGCCTCTGTGCCAAGAACGGATTCTACCGGCGATGGGAGGCGCCGCTCCCCATCGCCTTCGCCTGTAACGCGGACTGCGTGGGATGCATCTCGCTCCAGCCCGACGGGCTCGTTCCGGCATCCCATGAGCGCGTGGCCTTCGCACCGACGCTTGAGGAGCTCTGTGCGGTGGCGCTGCCGCATCTGACCGAAGCGGAGGAGGGCATCGTCAGCTTTGGACAGGGTTGCGACGGAGAGCCGCTGTTGCAGGGGGACCTGATCGAGGCGGTGATTCGGCGCGTGAGGGCTGAGACCGACCGGGGAACGATTCATCTGAACACGAACGGCTCCCTGCCTCGGGTCGTCGAACGCCTGTGTCAAGCGGGCCTGGACGGCATTCGGGTCAGCCTGAACTCGACCCAGCCGGACCTCTATGCGGCCTACTATCGGCCCCGGCACTACGGCTTGGCGGACGTGATCGCCTCGATCCGGATGGCCAAGGACCTTGGCTGCTACGCCGCGATTAACCTGCTGGTGTTCCCCGGAGTCTCGGACCGGGAGGAAGAGGTTGAGGGGCTCCTTCGTTTGGTCGCCGAGACGGGGCTCGACCTCATCCAGATGAAGAACCTCAACATCGATCCCCGCAGGTACCTGGAAGGCTTGCCCCCACGCCGTGGCCGGGCCATCGGGATGCGGGAGCTTTTGCGGACGATCCGGCTCGAAGCCCCGCACATTGACTTAGGATATTTCAACCGGTCCAAGGAGCATTTCGACCGCTCCTTCTCGCGGGCCCTTGTATTCTGAGATGGGGATCCCGATTTATGAAAGGCAGAAGGGCTTCTTCCGCCGGGCGTACGAGGCGGGGGAGACGCCCTGGCCACGCTTCAGGCCGACCCCGGCGGTCGTGCATCTCGCTCGGCGCCTCAGGCGCGAACGGGGACGGGCACGGGTCCTCGATATCGGCTGCGGCGAGGGGCGCCACATGATCTGCCTGGGCCAGGCAGGACACCGGGTGGTGGGCGTCGACTATGAGCGGCTCGCCTTGACGAAGGCCCGCGCGCGAACGGATGCCAGGCCGATCCGGCCGCGCCTGACCTTTGCGCTCGCCGATGCCTTTTGTCTTCCCTTTCGCGAGGCAAGCTTTGACGCCGTGCTCGATTCCGGCTGCTTCCACCATGTGAAGAAGGCCGACTGGTCCCGGTATCTGGCCGGCCTCACGGCGCTTCTGAGGCCCGGCGGCTACCTTCACCTGACCACCTTCAGCACGCGCTTCAAGCACTACCCGGGCGAGCGCCGCAGCCGGAACTGGCTCGTCCACCGGAATCACTACGACCACTTTTTTCGCAAGGCTGACTTTGCGCGGATTTTCGGGAAGAGGTACGAGATTCTCAAGATCGAGGAGGAGCGCCAGAAGCTTCATGCCTTCTGGCACGTCCTCTTACGGAAGCGTTGACCGATGACCGTTGTCCGATGACGGAAGGAACCCGGTGACCGGCGACCGCAAAGACTCGATGACCGAGAAACCCTCTGGTCCCTAACGGTCATCGGATTTCGGTCAACGGTCGTCGAACCTAGCCGCCCTCGACCCGGGGCTCATACTCCCGATGGGGGTCAGGGGGAAGGGTCAGGATCTGCTGGGCGATGAAGGAGACGATGTAGTCGTTCACGTCCTTCACCGATACGATCCCCACCGGGCGGTACTCGTTGTCCACGAGAGGGACATGGCGGAAACCGCCGAGATGCATCGTATGGATTGCATAGGCAATCACGTCGTCGAGCTTGAGCACCTCGGGGTTGCGCGTCATATACTTCTCTACCGTCACTTCGTTTAGATTCACATCCGTCCCTAGGACCTTTTTCAGGATGTCCCGCTCCGAAAGGATCCCGATCAGCCTTTCGCCCTCCTGGATCATCACTGCGCCGACGCTGTGCTGCTGCATCAGCTTGACCGCCGCGGCAAGTTTCGCTGTGCGCTGGACGCACAGGGGGGGATGGTAATGCAGGTCACGGATGGGACGGTTGAAGATCCCTTCATCGACGGTGATCCGGGGTTGCGCCCTCTCTTCACTGACGATCAGATATTCGTCCTGATTCTCCTTGTCGGTTTCATCAGGGTCTCCCATGGAAACCTCCCCTGGGACTCGCGGCTGTCCCTTTGAGCTCTTTCTCTCAGTAGGTCGTCCTGCCCTTTAGTCCTACATAGCACGTTTGCCTCTCCCTCTCAACTGCTTTGTCCGATGCCCCGCACTGCCGGGACCTGTTTGGGGATTCGCCGCCCGCCATCCATCCGCGGAGGGCGGGCTCGCCGCTTTGTCCTTGAAAAAGCAACGAAAGTGGTTAAGATGAGCCCTCGATATCCGCAGGAGAGTGACCATGGACGGGAATCCGAGAATTACGCCGGTGGATCTCATCACCTATCTGGCGCTCCTCGTTTTGATGCTCACCACGGTGGTGACGCTGCCTGCGAATCCCCACGGACCGGTCCTTTTGGCGAAATACAGTGGCCTCGCCGCTGTTCTCACTCTCCTCTGGTGGCTGGATCGGAGACAGATCTGGATCGTGCGGGCGCTCCACGCCTTCTACCCTCTCATCTTCATTCCGATCCTCTTCGATAGCTTTGCCGATCTCCTCCCGTGGGCGAGCCCGAGCGCACGGGACCCGTTCCTCATCCGATTGGATCACGCCGTCCTGGGTACCCATCCCACCGTCTGGCTCGAGCGGTTCAGCCACCCTGTGCTCACGGAAGTCCTGACGTGGGCCTACACATCCTACTACGTTCTTCCCTTCATCCTGGCCGTTGCCATTTACCGGCGAGGAAAGACAGAAGACTTTGACCGGGCAGTCTGTGGGCTGGTCCTCTGCTATTACCTCTCGTACGTCGGTTACTTTCTGGTTCCTGCCGTTGGGCCTCGGTTTACACTGGCCCATCTGCAACACATTGACCTTCCCGGGGTCTTCCTGGCGGACACGATCCGGGATACCCTCAACGTCCTTGAGCGCTTCAAGCAGGATGCCTTCCCGAGTGGTCACACCGCCATCGTCCTCGTGGTCCTCTCTTACGCGCGGCGGTTCGACCGTGGTCTCTTCTGGATATTCCTGCCGATGGTGGTTGCCCTGATCTTCTCCACCGTGTACCTCCGCTATCACTATGTTGTGGATGTCCTGGCGGGGATCCTGCTGGCCGCCCTGTGTCCGGTCCTGGAGCGCGTGACGTTCGCCCTCTGGCGGCCGGACAACGGATGACCGACGACCGCAAGGCGATGGGCGACGACAGAGTGCTGACTACCGGTCTCTACTGTCATCCGTCATCGGTGACCGGTCATCACGTTCTTTGGTCATCGGTCACCGGACGACGGTCATCGGCCTTACAGAGGCAGTTCGTAGATCCGGTACCGCTTGTACGGGACGCCCCCCCACCGCTCCACGAGCCGGAGGACGATCCAGTTATCCTCCAGCACCCATGAGATCTCAGCGTGGATGAACCCCCGCTGGTTCAGAGCACGCGTGGCGAAGAAATAGAGGAGCGCGTCGACCCCTTTGCCCCGGTACTCGGGTCTGACGCCCAGGAGGATGAGGCGTGCGTCACGGATGCGACGGCGGTACCAGAGGAACTTCAGCAGGCCGACCGGTCCGAGGCGACCGTTGAGGTGGCGGAGGACCTGGTTGTAGTCGGGGAGGAGTATGAGAAATCCGATGGGGCACCTTTCGACCTCGGCAATTAGCGCGAGTGAAGGCACGAGCAAGGGCTTCAGGTGCTTGGCCATCCACCGGGCCTCAGCGTGCGTCATCGGGGTGAAGCCCCAGTTGTCCTGCCAGGCGATGTTGTATAGCTCGCGGAAGATCTCGACCTCCTCGTGCAGTCGCTTCAGATTCATAGGGCGGACCCGGATGCCCTTTTGCTCCGCCCCTGCGGCGAACCGGGCCATCTTGGGGGGGAGGGTCTTCGGGATCACGACGCGGTATGCCAGCAGGTCCTTCGCCTTGCGGAATCCGGCTGCCTCGAGGAGGGCCTGGTAGCGCGGGGGATTATACGGCATCAGGAAGGTGGGTGGGGAGTCAAAGCCCTCGACCAGGAGGCCGCACGGGTTGTGCATCGAGGGATTGACCGGCCCGCGGATTGCCCGCATCCCCTTTCCGCGGAGGAACTCCTGCGCCGCTGCCAAGAGCCCTGCCGTGATTCCCCCGTCGCCGAGGCATTCGAAGAAGCCGAAGAAGCCGACCGGGTCATGATGGAATTCGAGAAAGTGCCGGTCCAGAATCGCGGCGATCCGGCCCACAACCTGGTCACCTTCCCTGGCTAGGAAGAGACGGATCTCGGCTTTCTCAAAGAAGGGGTGTTGGCCGGTAAGGAGCTGGCGCTGCTCTAGGAGGAGGAGGGGGACCCAGTGGGGATCACCCCGATAAATGCGCCACGGAAGGTGGAGGAAGAGCTGGAGATCCCGGTCGGTGGTGACAGGCAAGACCTCCACGGTCAGATAGCCCCGAGTTCCCTCCTGACGGCGCGAAAGGCCTCCAGGACCCGATCGATATGGGCGTCCGTATGAGTGGCCATATAGCTCGAGCGGATGAGGGCTCGCCCCTCGGGGACGGCGGGGCTCACGCTCACGTTGGCGAAGACCCCCTGTTCGTAGAGGGCGCGTCCCATCCGGAAGGCGTGCAGGTCGTCGCCGAGCAGGACCGGGACGATGGGCGTTTCGCTCAGCCCCGTGTCAAACCCCATCCCTTTCAGGCCCTCTCGCACCCGCTGCGCATTCTTCCAGAGCTGCGTGCGTCGCTCTGGCTCACGCTCGATCACCTCCAGGGCAGCCCCGATGGTGGCCACACAGGCGGGGGGGAGGGAGGCGCTGAATATCATGGAACGGGCCTTATGCTTGACGTAGTGGATTACCTCGTGGCTCGAGGCGATGAAACCTCCCACTGACGCCAGGGCCTTGCTGCACGTCCCCATGACGATGTCCACTTCCTCTTCGAGCCCGAAGTGTTCCGCAGTCCCGCGGCCCTCCTTGCCAAGCACGCCGGTGGCGTGGGCGTCGTCCACCATCACCCTGGCCCCGTATTCTCGGGCGAGGCGAACGATTCCCGGGAGGTTGACGATATCTCCCTCCATGCTGAAGACCCCGTCCACGACGATCAGCTTCCCCTTATCAGGGTGAGCGGCCAGGATGCGCTCGAGATCTTCCATGTCGTTGTGCCGGTACTTCAGGATCTGGCCAAAAGAGAGGCGACAGCCGTCGATGATGCTGGCGTGGTTCCACCGGTCGATGATGACTACATCGTCTTTGCCGACCAGGGCCGAGATGACGCCCAGGTTCGTCTGAAACCCGGTCGAAAAGAGGAGGGCGGCCTCTCTCCCCTTGAACTTGGCGAGCTGGGCTTCGACCTCGGTGTGAAGATCCATGGTGCCGTTGAGGAACCGGGAGCCGGCGCATCCGGTCCCGTATTTCTCCACCGCCCGGATCGCCGCCTCCTTGATGCTTGGGTGCGAGGTGAGTCCCAGGTAGTTGTTGGACCCCACCATGATCATTCGTCGCCCGTCCACGACGACCTCGGGGTCCTGAGCCGATCGGATCACTTGGAAGTATGGGTAGAGCCCGGCCGCCATTACCTGCTTGGCGTCGGTGTATGCGTAACATTTGTCGAAGATGTCCATGGCCCCCCTTTACAACCAGCCGTGACTCTGATACCACTCGGCCACCCGTTGCGCTCCCACGTCCAGGGGAACGGAGGTGGTGAAACCCAGTTCGTGTGAGGCCTTGCTCGGGTCGCAGACCCAGTACCGCTGCCGCATCTCACAGGCCTTGTCTCGGTTGAGCAGGGGCGGGACTCCCGCAAGGCGGGCGATCCCCTCCCAGGCCCAAGCGGCGCCAGCGAGGAGGGCAGAGGGAACGGGAACGGTCATTGGCCGGACGCCCAGGGCCGCCGCGATGGCCTGCGATATCTCTTCCCAGGACCGAGGAGATTTTTCTCCAAGGTAGTATATCTCCTGGTCCCTGCCGCGCTCGGCCGCCAGGGTGACCCCGCGGATCAGGTCCTCCACGTAGCACAGGCTAAAGGCCCGCCTCCCGCTCAAGCGAAACGCCATCCGCCGTTTGGCCAGTCGATAAAAAACCAAAAGATCCCGGTCCCGCGGACCATAGATCACCGGGGCCCGCACAATCACCCACGGAATCGCCCCCCCGACTTGCTCCAGGGCCTTCTCCCCTTGCAGCTTGCTCCGGCCGTAGTGACTCACAGGTTGGGGAGGGTCCGACTCCCGCAGCGGAACTCCATCCCGGCTCGGACCGGCTGCCGCCAGGCTGCTCAGATACACCAGTCGGGGTGGCTGTGTCCGTCCGGCCAGGATCGCCACCAAGTTGGCCGTGCCCTCCCCGTTGACCCGATAGTACTCGTCGCGCTCCAGCGCCTTGGTGAGTCCGGCCACGTGAAAGACCCAGTCAAAGTTGTCATCGAGGCGCCCACCGAGTTCGGGGTCTGTGCAATCACCTTCGATGACCCTGACCTGTAGGCCTTCGAGCCAGCGGAGGCGGCTCTGGCTTCGGGCCAGGCAGGTGACCTCGTCTCCTCGGTGCAGCAGGTATTCCACCAAGTGGCTGCCGATGAACCCGGTCGCGCCCGTGATCAAGGCCTTCACGCTGCCCCGCGTCCCTCCGGGTTGATAATCCACCCCTGCCGGGGTGAGGCGGCCCGAAACGAGGCTCTATTCTATGGCAACTGCCTTTTCCAAGGCAAGCAGGAACACACAAAGGGCCTTGGGGCCGGCAGGGGAGCCGGCGCGGTCCCTCCACAAGATCCAAAGCCGCCTGTCAGCCGGCTGCATCACCATGGTTAGGGGAAGACAGTGACCATCACCGCAAAGAGTATCAGTTCGTCCCTCCCGGCGTTTCCAATCCAGACCTCGTCACCGTCGCCCGCCATGAAGAGATCCCCTGCCCGGCCCTCCTCCTCGCGGTCTCCGATGCGGATGCGGGCTCGACCTCGAACAACATACATGAGGGTGTCGCTCCCGTGGCGCGTGGGCCCGAGGCGCTGCCCGGATTTGAAAAAATGGGCGACGCACCTCAGATGCGTTCCCTTGCCGAGCTCGACCGATTTGGGCCCGTTGACCTGATATTCCCGGACCGTCTCGATGTTGACCAGTCTCACCACTCCTCCTCCAGGCTCTCCCCTCTTCCCGCTGGACTCGCCCTCTCGTCTTCTGTACGGTCGTGCATTGCGGACGATTCCGTGACTGCCAAGCTCGGTGGCTGTCGCCACGGCAGTCGTCACTGTGCAAGGCGAGCGTGGTGGAAAAGCCAGAGGGATGACGGCATATGCATCCTGGAGATGGTTAACTACACGGACCGTCGATTATCTCTTCATGGCCCGGGTGGCGCGGGGGCTTAGGCTACCATAGGGTGCATCTGATTGCAAGGCCCTGTACTCGTTCACTACATATGAGACACGGAGGGGCTCTCCTTGGGTATGATGCCGTGTTGTTGGAGGAACTGCAAGGGTGTGAGATAGCCGAGCGCTTGGTGGGGCCGGACGGTGTTGTAGATGCCTTCCCATTGAGCGAGCTCTCGGTTGAGCGCCTCAACGGTCCAGGAGCACTCGGTCACCTCATAGAACTCCTCGGTATGGGTCCGCTGCGCCCGCTCGACCGCGCCATTGAGCTTGGGGCTTTTCGGGGGCAGCACGAACAGGCGGATCCCGCGGCGCTGGCACTCCGCTTCAAAGGCCGCGAAGAATTCGGCGCCCCCATCCACCTGGACGGCCCGGATGGGGAAGGGCATGCGCGCTTGCACGCTATCCAGAAACTGCACGGCGAGGGCGGCGGTGGCCCGGCGATGGGCCTCCAGGACATCCCAGCGCGAGACCACGTCGCGGGCGGTGAACTGTTTGAGGAGGACCCCGGGCACGGGCCGGAGATCGAGGGTGTCGAGCTGAACTAAGTCGCCCGGCTGCCGAGGGTGATACTCTTTCGGTTTCCGCATGGCGTACGGGCGGTGGGGCCGCCGTCGGGCGGCCCCCAGGGCTCGCCGCTGCGGTTCGACGAGCCGCCCATGCCTTTTGAGATAGGTGAGGATGCGCCCGACCGTGGACGCCGAGGTGGCCTGCCCCTGGGCCCGGAGCAGGATCACCAACTTATCCTTCCCCCAGCGGGGGTACGTCGCCCGCACCTGGTGCACAGCGGTGATGAGCGTCAGGGGCCACCGCGGAGCGCGCACGCGCCGCGGGCGCCGGGAGCGCTCTTTGAGCGAGGTCAGGTCGGTGGGGTCAAAGCGGCGGCGCCACCGGTAGAGGGTCGCCCGGCTGACCCCGAAGGTCCGGCAGGCCAGCGGGACGTCCCGGGTCTCCTGCCAGAGGCTGAGCGCCCTCAGCCGATCCCGCTCCCGGGGCGACAGCGCCACATGCCCATACCGCGCGACCCAATCGAACTGCCAGTTCAGGCCAAAGACGCTCATGAGGGGTTCCTCCTTCCGCGTGGGAACCCCTCCCTTGTACCCTAAGTTTGTCTCACATGTATCTGAACGAGTTCAGGCCCCGAGCCCGGGACCCCTTGCTCCCCCACCCTTTCGCATGCTACCCTCCCGGTGGCCTCGGCGACTGCGCTGGTCGACGGGGCCGATGCCCTCAGCGATTTCGGGGGTGAAGAGTTCATGCTGGAACCCCTGAAGCGGTTTTTGATCGGTGAACCGAAGGCGACGGCCCAGGCGCCGCACGAACGCCTGTCCAATCCTGTCGCCCTGGCGGTCTTCTCCTCCGACGCCCTGTCCTCAGTGGCGTACGCCACAGAGGAGATCCTCCTCGTCTTGGTCCTCGCTGGGGCGACCGCCCTCACGTGGTCGAGCGGTATCGCCGTGGCCATCGGACTCCTCCTCCTCATCGTCACGGTGTCGTACCGCCAGACGATCCAGGCCTATCCGGCAGGCGGCGGGGCGTATCTCGTCAGCAAGGATAACCTGGGCGTCCCCGCGGGCCTGGTAGCCGGCGCCGCCCTGCTCATCGATTATGTCTTGACCGTTTCCGTCAGCGTGGCCGCGGGCGTGGCCGCCATCACCTCCGCCTGGCCCGCCCTCTACGGGCAGCGCGTCCTCCTCGGCGTCGTGGCGGTGGCGGCGATCGCCATAGCAAATCTGCGCGGGTTGCGGGAGTCGGGAAGGCTGTTCGCCGCCCCGACCTACCTCTTCATGATCAGCATGCTCGGCCTCATCGTCTTGGGCCTCGCCCGTCTCCTCTGGGGGGAGACCCCGGTGGTGCCTCTCCCCTCGTCCCCCGTGGTTCCGGTGGCGGCCGTGACCCCCTTTCTCATCCTCCGGGCCTTCGCGTCCGGGTGTACCGCCTTGACGGGGGTCGAGGCGATCTCCGATGGCGTCCCGGCGTTCCGCAAACCTGAGGCCGACAACGCCAAGCGGACCATAGCCTGGATGGCCGGCATCCTGCTGATCCTCTTCCTTGGGGTCACCTTCCTGGCGCGAGCGTATGAGGTCCTCCCCCGCGAAGGCGAGACGGTGGTTTCTCAACTCGCCCGGATGATTGTCGGCACGAGCCCCTTCTATTACGTGATCCAGGCGGCGACAGCCCTCATCCTCCTCTTGGCGGCCAACACCAGCTTTGCCGACTTCCCGCGGCTGTCCTACTTTCTTGCCCGCGACCGCTTCCTCCCCCGCCAACTCGTCAACCGGGGCGATCGACTGGTCTTCTCCAACGGGGTTATCGTCCTCGCCCTTCTCGCCTCGTTGCTCCTCGTCCTCTTCGGAGGCGACACCCATGCTCTGATCCCTCTGTATGCCGTCGGCGTTTTTATCTCATTCACCCTGTCTCAGGCGGGTATGGTCCGACGGCATCTCCGCCTTCGGGAGACGGGCTGGCAGCGCGGTATCCTCATCAACGGGGCGGGGGCGGTAACCACGGCGGTCGTCCTCACGGTCGTCGGGGGGACAAAGTTCGTCGATGGGGCCTTCCTGGTGGTGGTCATGATTCCCATCCTCGTGGGCATGTTCGCCGCGATCCACCGCCATTATCGGCAAGTGGGGGAGCAGCTCCGCATCAAGCATTTCGCCGTTCCGGACAAGGTGACGCATGCGGTCCTCCTCCTCGTGTCGGACGTCCACATGGGCATCCTCAACGCACTGAACTATGCCCGGGCGATCTCGCCAGAGGTGGAGGCGGTCTACGTCAGTCTGGATGAGGAGGCGACGAAGCAGATGCGGCTTCGCTGGGGGCTCTGGTCGGGGGGTGTCCCCCTGGTGATTCTCGACTCGCCCTACCGGTCCGTCGTACAGCCACTCATCGAGTACGTGAACAAGATCCAAGCCGAGCGACAGGTGGATTTCGTTACCATCGTCCTGCCGGAGTTCGTCCCCGCGCGGTGGTGGCATCACCTCTTACATAATCAGACCGCCCTCCGGATCAGGGCCCATTTCCTCTTTCGCAAGGGGACGGTCATCATCAACGTGCGTTTCCATCTCGAGACGTAGCCGGGGCCCGCACCTGGGACTCCCTCGCGCGAGCAATCCAATATCGGGAATACGGGGAGTGCGCCACAGTGTGACAGGGTGAGGGTGCACACCCGTTCGGGGAAAACAGGACGTGAGGGGAAGGGAGGCTGCCTCGGGCGCTGATGTGCTGGTGACCCCAGCGGGATTCGAACCCGCGTTGCCGCCTTGAAAGAGCGGTGTCCTAGGCCAGGCTAGACGATGGGGTCCACCGCGGGCATGATGCGATGGCTAGACACATAGCATATCCGGTCTCGGTTCGCAAGGGAGAAGACCCCGGGAATGCGCGCCTAGGAAGACGTCAGGCCCCTGATACCGGGGAAGGGCGTTGACAAGGTGAAATGATTCAAGAGAAGATGACACGGGCTCTCCCGGGGGTCTTCCATGGATCGGAAGCGATTCGCGCGACTCGTGGCGGAGGCCTTGGCAACTCTCCCCCCGCTGTTTCAGGAAAAGTTGACGAATCTCGAGGTGGTCATCGAGGCCTGGCCCCGCAAGGAAGATCTGGAAGAGGTGGGTCTTGACCCGCGGGAGACGCTTCTCGGTCTCTACCGGGGTGTCCCGCTGACAGAGCGGGGGGTCGAAGGACCACTGATGCCTGATCAGATCGTCATCTTTCAGGGCCCGATCGAGTCCTACTGTATGGATGATAGCGAGATCCGGGAGGAGGTTCGCCGGACCGTTGTCCACGAGGTGGCCCATCACTTTGGGATCGGGGAGGAGCGCCTAGAGGAGCTGGGTTGGGACTAGAATCGAGGCGGTGAGTTTCTCCTTGTGTCGAGCATATGGATTTCCCGGTACGGTGCGCTACGTGCGGATGGACAGGGCAGATCGATGAGGCCAAACCCGGCCCTTCGGTGGCCCTGTGCCCGGCCTGCGGCAAGCCCCTCTTCCCCGAAGAGGGCTAGTACCGTTCCGACGCGATGAGCCGAATTTGGCGGCGTGGCTCGTTCCAATGGTCGTGGGAGTGCGGAGCGAGAAAGTTTGCAAACAGTTGCAACGGCACGAGGCTACGCTGGATTACGCTGCCAGAAGGGCCGGAGGCGGAAGGTCTTGAGCGAAGCAGAGCAGATGCTGTTGGCGCAGCGGTATACGCGGAAGAGGAGTCGGTGGGTCCCGGTGGGGATCAGGTAGCAGTCGCAGTGGGGGCAGAGACGCCGGTCCTGGTAATGCTCTTCGACGTAACGCCGAATCTCCTGCAGGTTACAGATGATCTCCCCGCCTGGGCTGAGAAAGAGATATTCGGTAATCATCGTCGGTTCGCTACAGCCGTTTCTTCATGGCACACGTCCGGGCGCGGCGGGCCTTCGGTGCTATTCCTCAACCTCCCGGCGCGCCTTCCGGACAGCCAGCCAGATGACAAGCACTATGACTCCCATCCAGAGGACCTCGAAGAGCACCAGTTGCATCCCTCTCCCCCTGGGGCCCGGAGATCTTCACTATCATCTATATTCTACTCCTTCTCGATCCGGTGTCAAGGACTTCGATCCATCACCTGGTCTTCAAAGCCGGCCTTGGCCGATCCTGCAGTCGCTGCTATGATACGCGCATGAGATGGGCGATACCGCTGCTGTTGGCGAGTCTTCTCCTTGGGGCGGGGGCGTGCTCGGTACCATGGCTCGGCGACCGCGACGTGCAGGAGTGGCGGGGGCAAATCGTTGAGCTGAATCGGGATCGGGGGTATATCGTGGTGCGCTCCCAGGAGCGGTTGCTCGATTATGTCTTTCGGCTGACCTCCAAGACCGAAATCACCGCACAGGGGCCGGCGAGGCGTTCCCTCGAGCCTGGCCAGTGGGTTACCGTCCAGTATGAGAAGGATCGTTCCGCGGACGGACCGCCTGCCGCCCTCCGCGTTCAGGTAATCCGGTGATGAAGACCTCGTCCTCCTCCCTTCCATATGATTGATCCAGGAAGACCCGCCACATTTGGGACAGGGCTGTTTCAGCTCTGCCATGTCACTCCCTTTGTGTCTCCCGGCGTTTGAGGAAAGCAGGCTCGCCCGCTCCATCGGCGGAGAGCCTCGGATGGAGATCAAGGGGGGGCGATCGACGAGGGCCTTTACGGAGCCGGGGGCGAGACCGTGAGGGGAACGGGGGAGGATCTAGCGCTGCCCTAGGGTCTGGATCCTGGCGAGCCACTCCTTGGAGGGGATGACGCAGAGAAAGCCCAATGGCTCGTCGCCGATGTTCTCGAACTGGTGCTGTTCGTTCTGCGGGATATAGACGATATCTCCGGCTTCCACCTCGTGGACCTCCCATCCCAGAAGGACTCGAGCCCGGCCTTTCAAGATCATGACTCCCTGGTCATGGAGATGATGTTCAAAGGACGATTGGCCGCGGGGGGGGATCTCGAAGTAGCGGACGGCAAAGTGCTGGGCTCCGTCCTTGGGGCCGATCAGGACGTGGCGACAGCTCCCCTCGCTGGTCCCGCCCCCCTGATAGAGTTCCGTCTCGACCCCTTCCCATGCGAAGTTTCTGTCCCCGCCGATCCGCTTGTGGACGACACCCATCGCGATCCCTCGTCACATGAAGTTGGGGACGGCGCCGCCATGGAGGTTGGAGATCCGTTCGGCCATGCCGTGCTGAAAGCCCACCTGGATGAGTCGCTTCACGCGTGTGGCGTGCATCTCCTTGTACAGCTCCTTGACCCGCTCGCGTCCGTGGGCGATCTGCTCGGGCGCCGAGCCGCCGCCGGCGA
Organism: candidate division NC10 bacterium CSP1-5; assembly: GCA_001443495.1. Classification (GTDB taxonomy): domain Bacteria; phylum Methylomirabilota; class Methylomirabilia; order Methylomirabilales; family CSP1-5; genus CSP1-5. Next base: position 95,768 of record LDXR01000008.1, read on the forward strand.
GGACCGCCAGGGCCTGCTGGACAAAGGGACTCGCCCCGGCGGCCTGTCGCAGAAAGGCGGCCCGCGCCTCGGCCGCCTGGGTGAGCTGCACCACCAGGGCGGGATCGTGCTTCAGATGGTAAGCGATGTGGGAGACGCCATAGCCCACGTGCCGGCCCTCGTCCTGGCGGGTCATCTTGAAAATTTGGGCCGTCACGGGATCCGGAGCCACCTCTTCGAGGAACTTTAGAAGCTCCATGAAGGTTCCCTCTCCCAGAATGTGGAGGAGGAAGGAGGCGCTGGTGAAATCCTCCTGGGTCAGGAGACTCTTGAGGGACCACTCGGTGGCCGCCGAGACATACTGGAGACCCCCGCCATTGGCGAGCGCTCGCTTGGTGAAGACCTCGACGTGACGCGCCTCGTCCTCCACCTGGCTTGCCAGGAAGAGCACGACCTCGGTGAAACGCGGGTCCACCCGGGTAAGGAGCTTGGCGGGCAGGTAGAGCGCCAAGTATTCGTTCTGAATCATGAAGGTGCAGATCTGGCAGACCGCCTGCTCCAGGTCAGCCGGGAGAGGATGGAGCTTGTCCCAGGGGATGTCGGTCGCGGCATTCCACTGGCCCAGCTTGGCCTGCTCGACCAGGTCGGCGATGTTGTCGGCCCAGACTACCGCCTTCTTGTTCACCGGGAACTCGAAAGGCGGGGTGTTGGGGTCCACCACCGAGCCGCGCTGGGCGAGGCCCAAGTGGGCCGGGGCCTCGTCCGGGACCTGGCCTGCCTGACCGACGAAGCAGTCCCGAAAGTCGATGCCGCCGCCATCCCGGACAGGCACGCGAATGCCCCAATCGGGCTCGCCCCAGTTAGTGGTGTCTGGCAGCTTGATCTCGGTCACCCGTCATCTCCTTGTGATTGTCCTCTCGATCTCTGGTGGTCTTCACGGTTTCTCCAGATACTTCACCACCAGGAGGTGCCTCACATCACGCACCCCAGGAACACCTCTCGTCACCTCGATGGCCCGCAGTTTCTGCTGTTCAGAATCGACAAAGCCCGAGAGGAGGACGATCCCACGGAACGTCTCCACGCTGATGCTGAGGTAGCTCAAGACCCCCTCTCCGGCGATGGCCGCCTTAACCTGGGAGGTGATGCCCACATCGTCGAAGTACTCCCGGATCGTCACGTCGGTGTGGGGGGCACAGCTCGCCGCGACGAGGACAGCCATGGCGAGGAGACGCAACTTCAAATGCATCGTGTGGGCTCCACCATAGTTCCCGGGACCGCCCAGTAGTGTACCAAGACCCCGCCTTGGTAGAAAGGGATTTCTGGTCAGAGGCCTACAGATACTCTTCGTCACGTTGAAGAGGAAGGCTGATACCTGGGCGCGGCAAGAGCAAATCTGGTCCAGAAAGGATGGTTTGGGAGTCAAGGAGGAGCTTATGAACATGATCGGCCAGGGTCTGCTTTTCTGGGGAGGTGAGGTCAAAGTATCGGCGCTGGGGAAAGAGTTCTTTGGCCACGACGAGCATCAGCTGACTCATGGTTGCGACGAGGAGGGTCGCATGGAGTGGATCCTGACCTCCTGACACCACGATCACCCCCTTCCTCGCGGGTTGTCGGCACGTGGGTTGCTCGCGTCCGGGATTCTATCGTATTGGGTGGACACCCGCAAGCCGTCCTGTCCGCACTGGCCTGCTGTTCGCAGCACCTTCGGCCCGTCGCTCCGGGCCTCCCGCGGCGACCCTGAGCGGCGGCTTACGGCCTGGGTCCCTCCGTGTTCACGATCCGTGCAAGGAAGGCCAAGGATCGCGCCTCGGTTTCCCAGGCCGTCGCCCGCCGAGGGACCCCGCCGCTCCCGGCAATGTCGCTCGGGGCCTGCAGGCGCTGCCGAGGCAAGCAGAATTCGGGAGGGCGAGGGGAGATGGGCCTGGACCCGGCGGAACGACCCACTCCCCGAGCCCTTCCGGACAAAGCTACCAGAGAACCCCAGAGCGAGGGGCCAAGGGTGCCGTTTCGCGTCGGTAGTGGTGTGAGCTATCGCATGGAGAAGTGCGATGCCTGCGGAAGCGCTGTGGATAAGGGGTGTGTATGCGGGCTAGGCAGAAAATGTGAGGCTGCTCGGCGCCCCCTCCCAGAGAAGCCCCGGGTCACCGTCCTGGTGATGTGCCTCGCAGAGCCACCGCATTCGCTCCTGCTCGATCGCAGCCTTGATGGCTCCCTCGGCACACTGCATACAGATCATGCCAGCGTGCTCGCACGTCTCGAACGCCTCAATCGCCAACTCTTTCGCCGTCATTGCATTCCCTCCCGCACGATGCGGCTGATCTTCGTGATGATCTTTCGCGGCCCTTCGAACCCAGGGTGTTTGGGTGCAAAATGCGGACCACTTGTGTTCTTTTGTTCTTACTTCCTTCGTCTCCCGCCGAGTCGTCATCGTGGAGGGGCTGCTCACAGGACAAGACGTCACAGCGGGGAATTATGCGAATAAGAGAGGGGTTCGAGCGGTCGAGGGGGAGGGGGTGCGCTGTAGGTACAAGAATTGCAATGTTTGCGACACCATAGAACCCAGCACGCCGTCGCCCATGCGGGTAGGGGCACCAAGGAGGGGCCGTGAACGACGCGACAACGACAGTGGAAAAAGCAGTGATATTTCAGGGCCTGAATCAGGCGCAGGTCCAGTCCATCGTTCGAATCGGGGTGGCAAAGCAGTTCGCGAACGGCCGCGTGATCTTCAAGAAAGGGGATCGAAACGAGGAACTTTACCTGATCGTCAAGGGGAAGGTTCGCATCACACGCGAGTACCCATTAGGCGGCTATGAGACACTGGCGGAACTGGAGGAGGGTCAGGCTTTTGGTGAGATGGCGGTGTTTGGCGATGAGGTGGTCCGGAGCGCCACGGCCAGGGCCGCTGCCGAGTGCGAGTTACTGATTCTGAAACGGGAGCCCTTCCGGCAACTCCTCCAAAATGATCGTGAGCTTGCGAACACCATACTCTGGAACGTGTTGAAACAGGTCTCAGGCCGTCTCCGCACGACCAACGACAAGGTCATGATGTTCTTGGTAGCGCCGGGACTGGAGTGATTTCCGCTTGTCAGCTTGGTCCGAAAAGAGGACGCTGCTGACCCGTGCGGGACTCGAACCCGCGGCCCCCTGCTTGAGGGCCACATCGGATGATGGAGACCATGGGGCATGCAAGGGTGCTAGCCTTGCCACGAGGGATGGCGCGACTGCTCCTCCGTGGGGAGGAGAACGACGATCTCCCGGGCCACCTCCTCAACGGACTTACCTGTCACGTCGATCTGCCGCCAGTCATGCTTGGCGCACAGCCGCTCAGAGTGGTGAAGCTCCTTCCGGACGTTCTCCAGTGAGGCGTATGCCTTCGCAGGAATCCTGAGGTACTCAGCGCGCACCCGCCGCAATGCCGATAGCCGCCTGGGCTCCATGACAAGACAAATGATCCGTTCGGAAGGGAAGGAGAGCACCGCCGGGGGCATCGGGATTCTTGGGACAATGGGCACGTTGGCGGCGAACCAGCCCCGGTACGCGAGGTACAGCGTCGTCGGGGTCTTCATCGTTCTGGAGACGCCGACCAGGATGACTTCCGCACGGCTGAGTTCATCTGCGTGCTGCCCGTCGTCGTGGCGGAAGGCGAACTCCACGGCCTCGATTTCCCTCGACCTTGCCTCGACCAGCTGCTTGAAGAGCCCGGGTTTCTCTTGGGGCCTCAGCTTGAGGTGCTTGGCGAGGCGATCCAGCATCGGGCCCATCAGGTCCATTGCATCCACCCCTTGCGCACGGGATTCGGCCAGCATCAGGCGGCGCAGTTCGTCCGACACCAGGGTGTGAAGAATCAGGGAATCGTGGCCAACGGCTTCCTGAACGATCGCGCGGAGCTGCTCCGGGGTGCACACATTCCCTCGCCGGATCACGATTGCGGGCGCCTCCTTGAACTGGACGAGAGCGGATCGGACCATTCGCTCCGCCGTCTGACCCGTGGCGTCGGAAACCACGAAAATCCTCAGCATCGAACGCTCGCCACCCCGCTGTCGGTTGTGTTATTTCTCTCCTACCTCCACGAGCCGGACTTTTTCCTTCAGGGCTGCGTGCGCCGCTGCCAGCTTGGCCACCGGGACTCGGTACGGAGAGCAACTCACGTAATCCAGGCCCATACGGTGGCAGAATGCGACCGACTGCGGGTCGCCACCGTGCTCGCCACAGATGCCGATCTCCAGGGTCTTCCGGGCGGTGCGCCCCTTCTTGACCGCAATAGCCATCAGCTGCCCGACCCCTCGCTCATCGATGCTGATAAAGGGATCGTCCCTCAGCACACCTTCCTCGACATACTGTGGGAGGAACTTCCCTGCGTCGTCCCGAGAAAAGCTAAAGGTGGTCTGTGTCAGGTCATTGGTCCCGAAGGAGAAAAAGTCGGCCTCGGCGGCGATCTCGTCCGCGACCAGGCAGGCCCGAGGGGTTTCGATCATTGTCCCGACCTTGAACGCGACCTTGACGCCCAGTTCTCGCATGACCTGGGCAGCCACACGGTCGATAATGGCCCGCTGGTGGCGGAATTCTTCTACGGTAGTCACTAACGGAACCATCACCTCGGGGTACACCTTTTTCTTTTCTCGGACCATCTGGCAGGCCGCCTCGAAGATGGCCCGGGCTTGCATCTCCGTGATTTCGGGATAGGTAATGGCGAGCCGGCAGCCCCGGTGGCCAAGCATCGGATTGGACTCCTGAAGCAGTTCCACCTTGCGCACGAGGCGCTCCACGGGAATGCCCATGTCCGCGGCCAGTACCTGCAGTTCCTGCGACGTCTTGGGTAGGAATTCATGCAGCGGCGGATCAAAGAGGCGGATGATGACCGGCAACCCCTTCATCTTCTCAAAGATCGCCTTAAAGTCGGTGCGCTGCATTGGGAGCAGCTTGGCGAGGGCTTGCCGCCGACCCGCTGTGTCTTCGGCCACGATCATCTCCCGCATGGCGATGATGCGGTCGTCCTCGAAAAACATGTGCTCGGTCCGGCACAACCCGATCCCCTCGGCCCCGAAATCCATGCTGGCGGCGGCGTCGGTGGGGGTGTCGGCATTGGTCCGGACCCCGATGTCTTGGAAGGCGTCAGCCCACTTGACCAGAACGACAAAGTCGCCCGACAGCTCGGGCTGGACCAGCGGCAATTTGCCTAGCATCACATCGCCGGTCGTGCCGTCGATGGTGATCCAATCCGCTTCTTTGACCTTCCGCCCCTTCACCGTGAAGCTCTTGTTGGCCTCGGAGATGTTGATTTCGCCGCAGCCTGCTACGCAGGGCTTCCCCATGCCGCGCGCCACCACCGCGGCATGCGAGGTCATCCCCCCTCTGGCCGTCAAGATCCCCTGAGCGGCATGCATCCCGCCGACGTCCTCGGCAGACGTCTCGGCCCGAACCAGAATCACCTTTTCACCTCGCGCGGCCCAGGCTTCCGCTTCCTCCGCCGTGAAGACCACTCTTCCTACGGCTGCTCCCGGAGAGGCGGGAAGCCCGCGGGCCACTCGCTCGACCTTGGCCTTGGCGTCGAGCATCGGATGGAGGAGAATCTCCACCTGATGGGGATCCACGCGGAGGACCGCCATTTTTTTGTCGATGAGGCCCTCGTGCTGCATGTCCACGGCGATCTTGACCGCAGCCGTCGGTGTCCGTTTTCCCGTTCGGGTCTGCAGGAGATACAGTTTCCCCTCCTGGATGGTGAACTCGATATCCTGCATGTCCCGGTAGTGCTTCTCTAGGCGCCGGCAGATACCGGAAAAATCGCGATACGCCTTCGGGGCGATGTGTGCGAGGGTCTCAATGGGCTGCGGGGTCCGGATCCCGGCGACCACGTCCTCTCCTTGGGCGTTCATCAGGAACTCTCCATAGAGGCGCTTCTGTCCCGTGCTCGGATCCCGGGTAAATGCGACCCCGGTCCCGGAGCGTTCCCCCATATTGCCAAAGACCATGGCCTGCACGTTGACCGCCGTTCCCCAGGTATGGGGCAGGCGGTGGATCTCCCGATACTTGATGGCCCGCGGGTTATTCCACGACCCGAAGACGGCCCCCACGGCCATCTGGAGCTGCTGCCGAGGATCCTGGGGAAACTCCCGCCCGATACGCTCCCGGACCAGGCTCTTGTAGCGTCGCACGATTTCTTGGAGATCGGGCGCCGCGAGATCGGTATCTAACTCGACCCTCACCTCCCGCTTCCGGTGCTCCAAAATCTCTTCGAAATTCTTGGTGGAGATTCCGAGCACCACGTTGCTGAACATCTGGATGAAGCGGCGATAACTGTCATAGGCGAAGCGGGGATTCCCGGAGAGGTCCGCGAGCCCCTCTGCGGCGTCGTCATTCAGGCCCAAGTTGAGTACTGTATCCATCATTCCGGGCATGGAGACCCTCGCCCCGGACCGCACCGAAACCAGGAGGGGAGCATTCCGATCGCCAAAGGTGAGGTCCATGGCCTTTTCCAGATTGCGCAGGCTCTTCTCCACCTGTTTCCACATGCCTGGCGGGAACTTTCCAGCGCGCTTCATCGACTCGACACAGGCCTCCGTCGTGATGGTAAAGCCCGGAGGGACTGGGATCTTCAGATTGGTCATCTCGGCCAGGTTCGATCCCTTCCCTCCCAAGAGATCCTTCATCTTGGCCGACCCTTCGGCTCGGCCCCCACCGAAGAAGTACACGAATTTCTTCGTCGGCATAATTCCTCCCCTTCAATGCCTCCTGCTGGGACCTGAGATCCTCTCCCCAGATCAGATTTGGTTCCTCGGAACAGCCGGGAGCCTCCCTCACACCGATCGGTTAGAAGCGTGACCGCCCAAGCGGCGACGGAGGCTAGTATGTAATATCGAGAAGAACTGATGAAGACGTCAAGAGCCCTCTTACGTCACATTCAAGTCTCCAGAGAGACTTTATTAAACATCACCATTATTGAACATGATCATTATCATGGGCGAAGTCCCCGACATCAGGGCAGCGGGGTGTGTGGTCGATTCTTCCTGGCCTGGAAGGAAACCGTCGGCCCGAGTATGGCGAGTCTCGCGAGGGGGAGAAGGATAGACGGCGAAAAGGCTTGACGAGAAGTGGTGACCCGTGCGGGATTCGAACCCGCGGCCCCCTGCTTAAAAGGCAGGTGCTCTGCCAGCTGAGCTAACGGGTCATGCCCTGATTCTGCACCTTTATCCGACCACAGTCAATCCCCACCCGACCCGAAACGCCCGAAACCGCGCCCAGTAGATTCCCGAAACTCCCGTGCCGGGCTTCAATGCAGGGATCGTGAACACGGAGGGACCCACGCCGTAAGCCGCCGCATAGGGTCGCCACAGGAGGCTAGACTAGTCCCCATTGTTTCAGGGTGGGGGTGGGCAGGAGGATGGTTTGGTCCCGCTCAGGGCCTGTCGAGATGATCGAGATGTCGATCCCGAGGATGGTCTCGAGGCGATCCAGGAAGGCGTGGCATTTTTTGGGCAATTCCGCGACGGACGTGGCCCCGACCGTGTGCTCCTGCCAGCCCTCGATCTCTTCGTAAACCGGTTGGCATTCCTTGAGGATGTCGACCTCGTTGGGGAATTCCTCGAGAATCTGACCCCGGTAGCGGTAGGCCTGGCATATCTTCAATACGGGGAAAGTGTCGAGGACATCCAGCTTTGTCAGGGCCAAGCTGCTGAGGCCGTTCACCCGGATCGCATATCGGAGGGAGACCGCGTCGAGCCACCCGCACCGCCTGGGCCGCCCTGTCGTGGCCCCGTACTCTCGGCCGCGATTGCGCAGTTCCTCACCGGTACTGTCCTTGAGCTCCGTGGGGAAGGGACCTTCGCCCACCCTGGTGGTGTAGGCCTTCATAACGCCCAAGACGCCGTCGATCCGGGTCGGTCCAACCCCGGTTCCGATGCAGGCGCCTCCGGCGGTCGCGCTGCTCGAGGTGACATACGGGTACGTCCCCAGGTCCACATCCAGCAGGGTCCCCTGCGCCCCCTCAAACAAGATCTTCCTGCCCTCGTCGATCATCCTGTTAAGCGTCGCCGAGGCATCGACCAGGAAACCCTGGACCTCACGGAAATGGGCCATCTGTTCATCAAAGATGCGCTCGGCGTCGAGAGAGTGCAGCGCGCTTGTCGCCGGAGCATGAATCTGCTTCTCGGCGAGGTTGATGCGCAATCGCTCGTGGAAGAGGGCCGGATCGAAAAGGTCCCCGATCCGAATCCCCACTCTGGCCGCCTTATCGGCGTACGCCGGACCGATTCCACGCCCGGTGGTGCCGAGGGGACGGGCGGCGTGTTTCTCCCGCTCTTGATCGAGGATCTTGTGATAGGGAAGGACCAGGTGCGCGTTCTTCCCGATGTGCAGGTGTCCCTCCGCTTTCACGGCCAGGCGGCCAAGCTGGTGGAGCTCGTGAGTGAGGCCGGGAAGATCGACCACCACCCCGTTGCCGAGGATGCAGATCTTCCCTTTCCGAAGGATGCCCGAGGGGACGAGATGCAGAACGACCTTCTCGGTGCCCACCACCACCGTGTGCCCCGCGTTGTTCCCTCCCTGGTACCGGGCCACGGCGTCGAATGACTCGCTGATGGTGTCAACGATCTTCCCCTTGCCCTCGTCGCCCCACTGGGTCCCGACCACGATCACGTTGGCCATTGCACCGTCCCATCCGTGACCTGCTGGCAGAACTCGGCGACGGAGAAGGTCGTTGCCGTCCCGGTAGTGAGATCTCGCAACGTCAGTCGGTCTCCGGACATTCCCTCGATCCCCAAGACAATCACGCGGGGGATGGCGCTTACCCGGGCATAGTCGAGTGACCCCTCGAGATCACGCCGGATGATGTCCCTGGCGACGGCGTAGCCCTTGCTCCTGAGCGTCTGGGCGATGTGCAGAGCCTGACGCTTGTCCGGATTGAAATCCATGATGAGGAAGTCCGGCCCCTGATCGCGTGGGAGAATGCCCTCCGCCTCTAAGGCGGCCAGGACCTTCTCCAGCTCGAAGGCGAAGCCGGTCGCGGGACACGGATAGCCAAACTGGCCGATCAGGTTGTCGTAGCGGCCGCCGCTTCCGATGGGATAGCCCAGCGACTCGGTGAAAACCTGAAAGACCACACCCGTATGATAGTCAAAGGCGTACGTCTCTCCGAGGTCGATGATGATGTGGTCGGCCAGGCCGTAGGTCTTGAGGACGGTGTAGACCTGCGTCAGATTTTCGAGGGCGAATCGCGATTGCTCTGTGACCGCCCATGCCTTTGCCCTTTCAAGGATCGCCTCCCCACCGTACAGCGTGGTCAAGTGCTGAATCCCCTCTTTCAGTCGGGCCTCGGCTGGCAGGGGCTTCAGCGTCAGCTCAAGCTCCACGGCGTCCTTCCGCCTCAGCGCCGACAGGATCCTGCGGCGAAGTTCGGGGGCCGGGTTCAGCGCGCTCAGCAGGCCTCGGAGATATTCCACCTGCCCGACGTCGATCTGGAAGTGTCGAAGGCCCGCCTCCTGACATCCCTCGACCGCCATGGCGATCATCTCGGCGTCCGCCTCGGGCCGATCCGAACCGATGAGTTCCACGCCGGCCTGGAAGAACTCCCGCTGCCGTCCTGCCTGGGGCTCCTCGTGCCGGAAGACCGAGGCGGAGTAAGCGAGGCGTAGGGGCAGGGGATGATCCCGCATGGTGGAGGCCACCATGCGCGCGACCTGGGGGGTGAGGTCGGACCGCAGCGCCAGGAGAAGCCCGGTCTGTCGATCGACGAACTTAAAGGTCGTCCCGTAGACTCCGTCTCCCGCTTCGTGGGCGAAGACCTCCAAATATTCAAAGGTCGGGGTTAGCACTTCCCGAAAGCCCCAACGCTGGAAGACCGTGAGGAGTTTCTTCTGGATCCAACGGAGGCGGGCCGCCTCGGGCGGGGGGAGGACCCGGACCCCTTTGGGAATGGCCGTCGGGATCACGTCAGACCTTCACCACCTTGGCATAGACGATGTTGGGCATTCGCCGGATCTGGTCGAGGACCGGCGTGGGGATCGCGCTATCGACGTTCACGACCGAAACCGCCTGACCGCCCGGCTTCTCTCGGCCGAGCACCATGCCGGCGATGTTGACCTGACTCTGTCCGAGGAGCGTACCGATCTTGCCGATCACCCCCGGGACATCCAGGTTGGAGAAGATGAGGAGATACCCTTCCGGCACGGCCTCGAGGGAGAATTCATCGATCCTCACCACCCGAGGCTCTCGTCGGCTGAAAAGGGTCCCGGCCACGAGGTGCTGCCCTCGGTCGGTCTGGATGATGACAGAGATGAGGCTCGCGTAGTCTTCTTCCTCGGTGCTCTTCGACTCCACCACGCGGATTCCCCGCTGTCGGGCGAAGGGCAGCGCATTGACGATGTTGATGGTGCTTGAAATGATCGGATCGAGCACCCCCTTCACCACCGTCGCCGTGAGGGGCGAGGTGTCGAAGGTCGCGACCTCTCCGGTGTACTCGATGCGTATCTCCCGGAACCGCCCCTCGGCCAGCTGCGAGTTGAGCCGTCCGAGCTTTTCCGCGAGGGTGAGATAGGGCCTGATCTTGGCCAAGATCTCCGGCTCGATGGACGGCGTGTTCACCGAGTTCCGGATCACCCCCGTGGTCAAGAAATCCGCCACCTGCTGAGAGATAGCGACGGCCACGTTGTCCTGGGCCTCGGCGGTGGCGGCTCCGAGATGCGGGGTGCCGATGAAGCTCTCCAGGGAAAAGAGAGGGCTGGCGGTCGCCGGTTCCTTTTCGAAGACGTCACACGCGGCACCGGCCACGTGTCCGCTCACCAACGCCTCGTAGAGGGCCTCCTCGTCCACCACGCCCCCCCGGGCGCAGTTGATGATCCGCACCCCCTGCTTCATCAGGCCGATGGTCTCGCGGCTGATCATGTGGTGCGTATCGGGGCCAAGCGGGACGTGAATGGTAATGAAGTCTGCCTGGCGGTAGACTTCCTCGAGATCAACGAGTTCGACGCCGAGCCGGCTCGCCACCTCGGCCGAGATGAAGGGATCGTAGGCGATGACGCGCATGGCAAAGCCCTTCGCCCGCTTCGCGACCTCCGAGCCGATCCGCCCCAGTCCGATGATCCCCAGCGTCTTGTTATACAGCTCCACGTTCAGGAACTTCCCTTTTTCCCACCGCCTCGCCTGGAGTGAGGCCGCCGCCTGGGGCACATGCTTTGCGAGGGCCAAGAGGAGCGAGATCGTGTGCTCGGCGGTCGTGATGGTGTTCCCCGTCGGAGTGTTCATGACCACCACGCCCTGGGCGGTGGCCGCCTCCACATCGACGTTATCCACCCCCACGCCGGCGCGACCGATTACCTTGAGCCGCTTCCCGGCCTGGATCACATCGGCGGTCACCTTCGTGCCGCTGCGAACGATCAGGGCGTCGTACTGATCGATCACCGTGACCAGCTCTTCGGGCGAGATCCGTGGTTGGAGCGTGATGTGGATGTTGGGATTCTGGCGAAGGACCTCCAGACCTCTGGGGGAAAGGTCATCGGTGATCAGGACCTGCATCGGTCTCTCCATCCTTGAGCCCCCTGGTCTCCTACGGTCTTTGGAGGACTTCCTGGGCAGCCCGGATGCCGTCACCGAGTTTTACCGGGTACCCCACCTCCGAGAGCGTCAGTTCCAGCGCCGAGAGTGCAACGACCACATCCGTCGAGTCCGCGTACCCCATGGTGGCCAGGCGAAAGATCTTCCCCTTCATTGATCCCTGACCACCCGCGATGATCACCCCGTGCCTTGTCCGGAGCGTGTTGAGGATTGCACCACCATCGATCCCTTTCGGGACAAGCACGGCGGTCACCGCGGGGCTCGGTCGCTCGGCAAAGAGCTCCAAGCCGAGGGCAGTGATCCCCGCCCGCATGGCGGCCGCGAGTCTCTCGTGGCGGCGGAAGATATTGGGGAGCCCCTCACTCCGGATCATCCTGAGGGTCTCCCGCAGTCCGACGACCAGCGAGATGGCCGGGGTGAAGCGAGACTGGTTCTTGAGCAGATGTTTCTGTTCCGCCGCGAAGTCAAAGTAATACTTCGGCAGGCGAGATCGCTCTACCGCCGCCCACGCCTTCCGGCTGACCCCGACCATGGCCAGGCCAGGCGGCAGCATGAGGGCCTTCTGCGAGCCGGCCACCACCACATCCAACCCCCAATCATCCATGGGAACGTCCACCACCCCCAGGCTGGTGATCGCATCCACCACCAAGAGGGTGGGGGTCTTTCGGACGACCCCGGCGATGGCCTTGATATCGTGGAGAACCCCCGTCGAGGTCTCGCTGTGGGTGCTGAGGACGACGGCGATTCGGGGATCCTTCTCCAGGGCGGCGGCCACGAGCCCGGGATCCACCGCCTTCCCGTAGGGGACGTCGATCGGCGTGAAGTTCACGCCGTAGGCCTGACAGATCTCTCCCCATCGCTCTCCAAACTTTCCGCCTCGGATCACCAGCGCCTTCTCGCCCGGCGAAAGGGTGTTGACCACCGCCGCTTCCATGCCTCCGGTCCCCGAGGCGGCGAAGAGGAAGACCTCTTCGGTCGTCTGGAACAGCACTTTGAGGCCCTCCCGCACCTCGGCGATGAGCGCCTCATACTCCGGGGTGCGGTGGTGGAGGATGGGATGGGCCATGGTCAGCAGGGCCTCGGGAGGGATGGGGGTCGGCCCTGGGGCAAAAAGGTGCGTCTTTTTCATTCAGCTCCTCTCCTGTAAAGGGGTCGAACCGGAGGGCAGGAACCTTGAACAAACCCGCAGGAGGGGTGCCTCACCCCGATGCCCGGGAATGAGGATATTGTCTGCTCGTAGGCTTCTTGGGCATGGCGACCACGTGCGGGAGCCCCCAAGCTCCCTGGGGGCCTTCCCCGACGGCGTTTCACTATAGCGGGAAGGGACGGGTGTGTCAAGACGAAACCCGTGGCCCATTTCTATTGTAGAGTCCAGCATTCTGTGGTAGTTTCCCACACCTGGAATCCTACTTGCAAGCGGAGGAGCCTGTGTCGCACCTCAAGAGCCGGATGCACGTGAGACAGGCGTTGTGTGTGCTGGTCGTGGCTGGCCTCGTATGGGGGCAGGGTCCGGTCGGGAGCGCGGATGCGCGTTCCCCTCAGGTGGCCGTGGAAAAGCCGGCACCTGATTTCACCCTGACTCTGCTTTCGGGAGAGAAGGTTCGACTGGCAGATTTTCGAGGGAAGGTCGTCCTCTTGAACTTCTGGGCCTCCTGGTGACCGCACTGCCAGCGGGAGTCTCCCGTGCTGATCAAGGCCTACGAGACGTTCAAGGACCGGGGGGTGATGTTCCTCGGCGTGAGTATCTGGGATACGGAGGAGGCGTCTCGACGATTTGTCCAGGAGCGTCGCGTCCCCTATGCCGTCGGACACGATCAGGGCGACCGGATTGCCAGGCTCTATGATATTCAGGGGACGCCGACCACCTTTCTCGTTGCCCGCGATGGCACCGTGGCGGCTGTGGCCCGGGGGGGCATGGCGCTGGAGACCCTGGCGGCGGTTCTCGAACGACTCCTCGAAGGCCGATGACTGCATGGAAAGGCCGCGTAAAGGGTACCTTGATGGTCCTCGGGGCGGCGACGGCCTGGGGGCTTATGGGGACGGTGGCCCGGTATCTCTTCACCGCGGAGGAAGTCGGTCCTCTCCCGCTGACCGCTATTCGCTCGAGCCTCGCTGTCCTTATTCTCGTCGCGGGGCTTTTCGTGTGGGATCAGCGGCACTTGCGGCTGCCGCTGCAGGATGTGCCCTTGGCCGCCCTCGTAGGAGTGGCCGGCCTGGCCATGGCCAACGTCACGTACTACTACACCATCAGCCTCACCAGCGTGGCCACCGCGATTCTCCTCCAATACATGGCGCCGATCCTGGTCGCCCTGGGCTCCGTCCTCTTCTTGAGAGAGCGCCTGACAAGGATGACACTCCTCGCCTTGGGCGTGGCCGTGGGCGGCTGTTTCTTCATGGTGAAAGGGTACGATCCGACGCACCTCCGGCTCAATCTTCCGGGCCTGATCAGCGGGCTCGTCTCGGCGTGCGCCTTTGCGGGGTACACCCTGCTCACCAAGCGGGCCGTGGCGCGGATCCCTGCCTGGACGCTCCTGGCATACGCGTACGCCTTCGCCACCCTCTTCTGGTGGATCGTGACACCGCCCTGGCGTCTCCTGGCCGAGGGGTACCCCCTTCGTCTCTGGGCGATCTTCTTCCTGATCGGTGCCGCCGGGACCGTGCTTCCGTTTGCCCTGTACACTTTCGGCCTCACGTACCTGCCTGCCACCCAGGTCAGCATCGTCAGCACGATGGAACCGGTGGTGGCTGCGGGCGCCGGGTTTGCGCTTCTCGGGGAGGCGCTCGACTGGTCCCAGCTCTTCGGGGGGGCCCTGGTGGTGACGGGGGTGGTGCTGGTCCAGCGAGGGTCCGCGGCGGCCCGGAGTGTTCCCGAGGCGATGCCGGCAGGGCACCGAGGGTGACTGCTCGATGATGTTTGATCCGATCACACTGCTGTATCGGTTCTACGAGCGTCGACTGCTCCGGGAAGTTCAGCGCGGCGTGTTGCCCAGGCACATCGGTCTCATCCTGGATGGCAACCGACGCTATGCCCGGGAACTCGGCTTGGCCGATCCGCTCGAAGGGCATCGGCTGGGGGCGGATAAGCTGGAGCAGGTGTTAGATTGGCTGGAACAGCTCCAGATCCACATCATCACCATCTATGTCCTCTCCACCGAAAATCTGTCCCGCCCCCACGCGGAGCTCTCCGGCCTTCTCGGTCTCATTGAGTCAAAGATGCGGGAGGTGGCGGTGGACCCCAAGATCCACCGGAAAGGGGTCCGGGTCCGGGCGGTCGGGCAGCTGGAGCTTCTGCCCCCATCTCTTCAAGAGGCGATCGCACAGGCTCAGGAGACCACCCATGTCTACAACAACTTCTACCTGAATATTGCCGTGGGGTACGGGGGAAGGCAAGAGATCGCCGATGCCGTAAAGCAGCTCCTGAGAGATCGGGCCCGACGGGGAAGCCCCCTCGAGCAGGCTGCAGAAGAGATCACGCCCGAAGAGATCGGCAAGTATCTCTATATGTATGATCTTCCCGATCCGGATCTCATCATCCGGACGAGTGGCGAATTCCGCCTCTCCGGCTTCCTCCTCTGGCAGAGCGCCTATAGTGAGTTCTATTTCTGCGACGCCTACTGGCCCGCCTTTCGCAAGATCGATCTTCTCCGGGCGATCCGCAATTATCAGCAACGCAAGCGCCGCTTCGGCACCTAGGTCTCTCCCGTTCCACGTCCAAGGTCGACGGACGGACCTCCTCAGATTCCCAGACTTTGAACGTTGGACCTAGCCCGACTCTATCCAGGCACACGCGCCGGCTGGTAGTGTGCTAATTTCGCCTCTTGAGTTTGGCGCTGACGATCTCGTCAAGTAGGGCGAATGGTTCGTCTCGGAATGGCGGCTGAAGTGGCCAAGTCACCTTTATGGACGTGGCAAGAAGGTACTGCCTCTGTTTTCGGGTGTACTTTGCGGATTTTGTGTGGGGTAGATCCTCATTCTTCACGAAGGCGAAGCGCCATTCTTGCCCAAACCCGAACAGATTGACGGCGAGTAGGTCGAAGCCCCCGACGAGCAGGCAGGTTGTCTCAACCGTCTGGCGGTTTGGGAGTTTGACAGGCCGCCTATCGCTTGCATCGCACTGAAACGTTCCTGCGTACCCCTCCCCAAGGATGCGAATCGAGTTGGTCTGCAGCGATTTCACCTGAACCGTGACCGGTACACCTCGATAGGTGAAGCCGAAGTCGCCGGGCCTCGTGCGATCATGGTTGTCGTACCTTTCCAAACCCCCGATTCGAGGATCGGAAAACCACAGTCGGGGGAGCTTGTATTCCGCAATAAATCCGACCAGAATGCCGCGCAGGCTAGGGCGTGAGGCGAGAATCTCATTTAGCTCCTCGATTGTGACTCCCCAATCTTCGAGTAGCCCCATTTCGCAACCCCTTTCCCCGAGGGTTCTTTCCTCCCGTCTTGATGAATACTAGAAAGTAGGAGTGGTTTTTTCTGGCGTGCTCCTGCTTGATAATCCGGCTCACCGCAGGTCTGTTCGGTCGAACCAGAATGAAAAGATCCTTCGTGTAAAATCCGAACGACTCGTACTCATTGATAATCTCAACATGAGTGAGCCTCTGCGTGTTCGCGCTCACCTCGTCTTGACACTTTACGATTAGGACGCCGTATTCTCTGAGTACGCGATAGGCTTCCCTGCCCGCCCTGAAGTAGAGATCCAACACGGCGTCATGATACTTTGGCCCACCCACCGTTTCCTCTCCGTCGGAGTAAGTTGTGCGAAAGGCGGCATAAGTACCACGCCCCGCCATGTGGCTCCTAGATCGCCGATGCAGGCCCTCCATGTACGGGGGGTCCAAGACCACACAGTGCAATATGCCGTCTCTATAAGGCAGCTTTCGGCAATCAACGCCCGTAGTGATGTCGGTGGGCTTAAGAACGTATTTGCTTCTTGGAACCTTCTTCCAGAAAATGCCTGTGCCATAGGTCACGTCGGCGACTACCGATCCAGGCGGTACGTGCAGATCGAGAATAAGGGGGAACAATACCTCGTTTGTGCCTACATGAGCCGTGCATATCAGCTCACTTGTGACAATTCCGTCTGGAGACTTCCTCTTGGTCCCGGGCCGGCGCAGATCGGAATAGAGCTTGAGCTGTTCTCTTACTCTCCCACTCATAGCAACCCCTCCAATCCCCGCACGTGATCACTCCCCGCTGGTTCCATGCCCCGGCTCACCCGCAAGGTCGTGTGAACTTGCGAGGAGTTGTAGTATGCGAGGCACAGCGCCATCGCCACCTTGAGGTTTATCAGCTCCTGCGAAAAGCCATTACTCAGACTGGTGAACCGTCGGCCTGCATCCGCAGGGTTAGGTGATGCCGTTCCATATGCGACCCTTATACAAGACCAGCACCCGATTTTCCGCTGCTCGGCGCGGACTCCTGGCTTAAGCTTTCCCTTCCCGGGGGAGGGCGGCGCCGATCACGGAGCCGAGGGAATCAAAGCCGTGGCGGGTGAGATACGCCTCGACCCCGGCCAGAACGTTCATCGACGCCAATGGATCGAGAAAATTGGCGGTCCCGACCTGGACCGCGCTCGCCCCGGCGAGGAGGAACTCGATCGCATCGTTACCGGTCATGATCCCGCCGATCCCGATGAGCGGGAGCTTCACCGCCCGCGCAACCTCCCAGACCATGCGAACCGCAATGGGACGAATGGCCGGGCCGGACAGCCCGCCGGTGGCCCCCGGCAACTTCGGTCGGCGGGTGCGCCCGTCGATCGCCATGCCGACGATGGTGTTGATTAGCGAGAGCGCATCCGCCCCCGCATCGGCCGCCGCCCGGGCGATCACGGTGATGTCGGCCACGTTGGGAGAGAGTTTGGGGATCACCGGGAGCGAGGTCGCTTGCCGGACGGCGCGGACCACCTCGTACGTGAGGGTCGGGTCGGTGCCGAAGTCCAGGCCGCCGGCCACGTTAGGACAGGAGATGTTGAGTTCGATGCCGGCGACCCCCTCGACATCGGTGAGTCGCTTGGCCAGGGTGGCAAACTCTTCGACCGATTTTCCAGCAATGTTCACCAAGAGCGGAGTGGTGAGTGACCGAAAGAACGGGAGCTTGTGACGAAGGAAGGCGTCGATCCCGACATTCTGGAGGCCGATGGAATTGAGCATCCCTCCTGGGGTCTCGACGATTCGCGGGGGAGGATTCCCCTGTCGGGAATGCATCGTCACCGTCTTGACGATGATGGCTCCTAACGCGTTGAGGTCGAAGAAGCGGGTAAACTCTGTCCCGTATCCGAAGGTCCCCGAGGCGGTCATCACCGGGTTTTTCATGGCAATCCCGGCGATCGTTACCGCCAGGTTCGGCCGCTTGCTCGACGACCGACGACGGCCCTGGTCTTTACCTGAACCTTTTCTTTTTTTGGAGGTCACCAGGCAATCTCCTGCGCGTCGAACACTGGGCCATCCTTACAACAGAGCTTATAGCTTCGGTCGTTCATGGTTGATAGTTCGTCGTTCATGGCCGGAGGTTTCCTTGATCCCTGAACCCTGAACCCTGAACCCTGAACGGGGATGACGCATCCCATGCACGCCCCAAACCCGCAGCCCATCTCGGCCTCCAGCGAGACCTGACAGGGAATCTCGAATCGCTCGGCGACCCGCGCGACGGCATGGAGCATCGGGTGAGGACCGCAGGCGTAAATCGTTGACCGTCGACCGTCGACCGATGACCGGAGGAACGAATCCAAGAGGTCGGTCACGAGGCCCCGATGGCCGAGACTGCCGTCTTCGGTGGCGACGTGGACCGTCGCCCCCGCCTTGCGAAGGTCGGCGGCACAGAGGATGTCGTGGCGGGTCTTCCCCCCGATGAACGCCACCATTCGTCGATGTCCGATGTCTCTCTTCCGTGAAGCGTGAACTGTGAACCGTGAACGCCGTAGACTTTCGGCCAGTGCGACGACCGGAGGGACCCCGATGCCTCCCGCCACTAGGAGGGTGGTGGTGAGGTTGCGAGGGACCCGATAACCGTTCCCCAAGGGGCCTAAGAAGTCGACGCGATCTCCCCGCTTGAGCTGAGAGAGGGCGGTCGTGCCCTTCCCGATCACCTTGTAGAGGATCTCGACCACGGTCTTCCCGCCTCCGGCCCGCCTTCCGGGGCGCTTGACTCGCAGGATGCTGTAGGCCCTCGGCAGGAAGGGGTCGAGCGATCCCGAGGGCTTCACCATGACGAACTGTCCCGGCTCAAAGACCAGACGGGGTGAGGTGAATCGCTGGAGGTAGTAGTCTCCGTGGAGCCTGTGGAGCGAATCCACCTCAGCGTGCATGACCCCCCTCGGCTCCTTTGCCATTGTACTCCTGCAACGTCTTCACCTGGAGACCCTCCGCTCTGAGGGCTCGGATCCCCTGAACCGCCGCATAGGCCGCTGCCATGGTCGTAAAGCAAGGGATGCCCTGGTTGATGGCGGTCCGCCGGATGGAGTACGAATCGAGCCGCGAGGTGCGACCCTCGGGAGTGTTGACCACCAGGACAATCTCCCCGCTCTTCATCCGGTCGACGATGTGGGGGCGGACTCCCTCGGTCACCTTGTACACACGCTCGGCAGCGACGCCCCCCTCCTCGAGACAACGCGCCGTGCCCTCCGTGGCCAGGATGTGAAAGCCGAGGTCGGCGAACGCCTGACCGAGCCGGGGAAGGTTGGGTTTATCCGGATCCCGCACGCTGAGGAAAACCTTCCCCTGAAGCGGCAACGTCCCGCTCGCCGCGATCTGGGACTTGGCGAAGGCGCGGCCGAAGTCTCGATCGATTCCCATCACCTCGCCCGTGGACTTCATCTCCGGGCCAAGAATGGCATCGACCCCGCTGAATTTCACGAAGGGAAGCACCGCCTCCTTCACGGCCACGTGGCTCAGGCGTGGCTCCCGGGTGAACCCGAGCTCTTCCAACGTCATGCCCGCCATGACCTTTGTGGCCAACTTGGCCAGGGGGATCCCCGTTGCCTTGCTGACGAAGGGGACCGTCCGGGAGGCCCGGGGGTTCACCTCGAGGACATAGACGGTGGAGTTCTTGATGGCGAACTGGATGTTGATCAGGCCCACCACCTGAAGCTCCAAGGCTAACGCAATCGTCTGTTCCCGGATCTCGTCGAGGGTTTTGGCCGGCACCGACCGCGGCGGCAGGGAGCAGGCGGAGTCTCCCGAATGGATCCCCGCCTCTTCGATGTGCTCCATGATGCCGCCGATCACGACCCGACGCCCATCCGCGATCGCATCCACGTCCATCTCGATGGCATCTTCCAGGAACTTGTCGATCAGGACCGGATGTTCGGGAGAGGCCTGAACGGCCCGCTCCATGTATCCCACGAGGCTCACTTCATCGTAGACGATCTCCATGGCCCGTCCCCCGAGGACGTAGGAGGGGCGGACCAGCACGGGATAGCCGATCTGCCTGGCGATCCGGGTCGCCTCAGTCACGGAGATGGCTGTGCCGCTCGGGGCCTGGTTGAGCCCGAGCTGGTTGAGGAGTTGCCGAAACCGCTCCCGGTCTTCCGCGCGGTCAATGGCCTCCGAGGAGGTGCCCCAGAGGCGGACGCCGAGCCGCTGCAGGGGGACGGCGAGCTTGAGCGGGGTCTGGCCGCCGAACTGCACGATGACACCGTCCGGTTGCTCGCGGTCTAGGATGTTCAGGACATCCTCAAGCGTGAGCGGCTCGAAGTAGAGGCGGTCGGAGGTGTCGTAATCGGTCGAGACCGTCTCGGGGTTACAGTTCACCATGATGGCCTCGTACCCTAGCTCCTTCAGGGCAAATGCGGCGTGGACGCAGCAGTAGTCAAATTCGATGCCCTGGCCGATTCGGTTGGGGCCCGAGCCCAGGATGACGACCTTTTTTCGGGTCGTCGGGTTGGCTTCACACTCCCGCTCATATGTGGAGTAGAGGTAGGGGGTGAAGGCCTGGAATTCGGCGGCGCAGGTGTCCACCATCTTGAAGGTAGCCTGGATGCCCAGCTTGCGTCGCGCGTCGCGGATGGTGAGTTCATCGGAGCCGGTCAGTTGGGCCAGCCTCCGGTCGGCGAACCCGATCGCCTTGGCGGCGCGCAACCTCTCGGGGCTCAGCAGGCGCAGGAGGGCCTTGGACCCGGTCTGTACTATTTCTTCTTCCATCTCGACGATCTCACGGATGTTCTCCAAGAACCACGGGTCGATCCGGGTCAGTTCATGAACCTCTCGCGCGTCCATCTTGAGACGGAAGGCGTCAGCGATATAGAAGAGGCGTTCCCAGGTGGGGACACGGAGCCGCTCCCGGACGGCCTCCCGCCAGGCCTCGCCGCTCATCTCGGTGAGCCGGGGGCCGCGGGCCGCGCACCGGCTCTCCAGGCCGTAGATATCAATCTCCAACGAGCGGATGGCCTTCTGGAGCGCCTCCTTGAAGGTGCGACCGATGGCCATTACCTCGCCTACCGACTTCATCTGGGTCGTTAACGTTTCATCCGCCCCCGGGAACTTCTCAAACGCAAAGCGGGGGAGCTTCACCACACAGTAATCCAGCGTCGGTTCGAAGGAGGCAGGGGTGGATTGGGTGATGTCGTTCTTGATCTCGTCGAGGGAATAGCCCACCGACAGGAGGGCGGCGATCTTGGCGATGGGGAAGCCGGTCGCCTTGCTGGCCAGGGCTGAGGACCGGGAAACCCTGGGGTTCATCTCGATCACGACCAGTCGGCCATCCGTGGGTCCGACGGCGAACTGGATGTTGGAGCCGCCGGTCTCCACGCCGATCTCCCGGATGATGGCGATGGCCGCGTCCCGCATGATCTGGTATTCCTTGTCGGTGAGGGTCTGGGCGGGGGCGACGGTGATGGAGTCTCCGGTGTGAATCCCCATCGGATCGAAGTTCTCGATGGAGCAGACGATGACCACGTTGTCCTTCCGGTCCCGCATCACCTCGAGCTCGAACTCTTTCCACCCGATGACGGACGCCTCGATCAGGACCTGATGGACCGGGCTCGTGCTGAGGCCCCACTGGACGTGCTCTTGGAACTCCTCCCGGTTGTAGGCGATGCTGCCGCCGGTCCCGCCCAGGGTGAAGGAGGGACGGATGATAGCGGGAAAGCCGACCCGCCCGATGATCGCATCGGCCTCCTCGATCGACCGGGCGTATCCGCTCTCTGGCACTTCGAGCCCGATCCGGGCCATAGCCTGTTTGAACAGGTCCCGATCCTCGGCTTTCTTGATCGTCTCGAGGGGCGCCCCGATCAGCTCCACCTGGTACTTGTCCAGGATGCCGCTTTCGCCCAGCGCCAGGGCGAGATTGAGTCCGGTCTGCCCCCCGAGGGTCGGGAGGAGGGCATCCGGGCGCTCCCGCTCGATGACCCGCTCCAGAATTTCGGGGGTCAGCGGTTCCACATAGGTGCGGTGGGCCATCTCCGGATCGGTCATGATGGTGGCGGGATTCGAGTTGACCAGGACGATCTCGAACCCCTCCTGCCGCAGGACCTTGCAGGCCTGCGTCCCGGAGTAGTCGAACTCGCACGCCTGGCCGATGATGATCGGGCCCGACCCGATGATCAGGATCTTTTTGATGTCGGCGCGCTTCGGCATTGCTACGGCTCGTGAAGGAGTGTGCCTGCCTAAGTGACGATCTCGCCTCGTTGACGGACCCGCGACCGCTCGACCCCGGGAAGCTCCACCGCCTGTGGCGTTCTGCGCCCCCGCTCCATCAAGGCCACGAAACGGTCAAAGAGGTACCGCGAGTCGTGGGGCCCCGGAGAGGCCTCGGGGTGGTACTGGACCGAGAAGATGGGGAGTCGCGTGTGCCGCATCCCTTCGACGGTCCCGTCGTTCAGGTTCACGTGCGTCAGTTCCACCTCACCACCCGGGATCGAGTCGATGTCGACGGCAAAGCCGTGGTTCTGGGTGGTGATCTCGACCTTCCCGGTGTGAATCTCCTTGACCGGATGGTTCGCCCCGTGATGGCCGAATTTGAGCTTGTAGGTCCGACCGCCCAGGGCGAGGCCCAGAATCTGATGCCCGAGGCAGATCCCGAAGATCGGTATTCTTCCGATGAGCCGCCGTGTGGTCTCAATCAGGTACGTCACTCCCTCCGGGTCGCCGGGACCGTTGCTGAGAAGGATGCCGTCTGGATTATAGGCCAGGATCTCGTCAGCCGTGGCGAAGGCCGGGACGATGAAGACATCGCAACCAGCGCTCACCAGCTGTCGAAGGATGTTGTACTTGATCCCGCAGTCGATGGCCACCACGCGGAACCGCGGGCGAGGACTGAGGGCTGAGGACTGAAGGGAGAAGAGGTCGAGCTGCTCCCTCTTCGACTCGGGACTCATGGCTCCTGGCTCATCGAGATAGCCGTGGGGCCAGCGCCACTCCCCTTCCCACCATCGGAACGGCTCAGTGCAGCTTACCTCCTTGACGAGATCGCGCCCGATGAGACCTGGAGAAGATCGGGCCTTCTCGACAAGGTTCCTGGGGGAAAGGTCGATCGTGGAGATCACGCCCTCCATGGCGCCCTGATCCCGGATGTGCTTGGTCAGGGCGCGCGTGTCGATCCCCTGAATCCCCACAATCCTCCACTCCTTGAGGTAGGCGTCGAGTGTCTGGGCCTTGCGCCAGTTGCTGGGGTACGGGGATCCTTCCTTGACGATAAAGCCTTCCACAAACGGGCGTCGGGACTCGATGTCCTCGGGGTTGATCCCGTAATTGCCGATAAGAGGGTAGGTCATGCAGACGATCTGCCCCTTATACGAAGGGTCCGTCAGGACCTCCTGATAGCCGGTCATGGCCGTGTTGAAGACTACCTCGCCGACACACTCCCCCTCCGCGCCGAAGGAGGTGCCCTCAAAGACGGTGCCATCCGCTAGGGCGAGGATCGCGGGCTTCATGTCGCCTCCCACACCACCTGCCCGGCCACGATCGTCATCGCCGCTCTTCCTTTGAGCTTCCAGCCGATGAAGGGCGTGTTCTTGCTCTTCGATTGGAGGGCCTGCTCTTCGGCGACCCATTCGTGGTCAGGGTCGACGATGGTAATGTCCGCATCCGCGCCGGGAGCGAGCGTCCCTTTATGCTTGAGCTTGAGGATCCGGGCTGGCGCGGCCGCCATGCGCTCCACGATCATGGCGAGCGTGAGGAGACCGGTATGGTAAAACTCGCTCAGGATCAGGCCGAGGGCGGTTTCAAGCCCGACGATGCCGAAGGGGGCGTAGTCGAATTCCATCTCTTTCTCGGCGCGGGCGTGGGGGGCGTGGTCGGTGGCGATCACCTCGATGGTGCCGTCGATGAGCGCCTCGCGGAGCGCCGCGACGTCCTCGACCGCGCGGAGCGGAGGATTCATCTTGGTGTTGGTGTGAAAGCCGCGGACGGCCTCGTCGGGGAGGATCAGGTGGTGTGGTGTCGCCTCGCCGCTGACCCGCATCCCCCGCCCCTTGGCCTCGCGGATGAGACGGATCGACTCTGCCGTGCTCACGTGACAGATGTGGAGGCGCGCCCCGGTGTACTCGCTGAGCAGGATGTCCCTTCCCACCATGGCCGCCTCGGCGACAGACGGGATCCCCTTGAGCCCCAGTTCGGTGCTGACGCGCCCCTCGTGCATGACCCCCCCTGCGGAGAGGTGGAGGTCCTCACAGTGGGGGAGGAGAGGGACGTCGAACATGGTGGCGTACTCCATCGCTCGCCGCATCAGATCGGCATTCATCACCGGCTTGCCGTCATCGGAGAGGCCGACACAGCCTGCCGCCACCAACTCACCCATCTCAGCCAGCTCCTGGCCTTGCTGCCCCTTCGATATGCATCCGATGGGGAAGACGTGCACGCGTCCCACCTTCTGGGCCTGCTCCAAGATGTACTCGGTGACCGAGGCGGTATCGTTCACCGGCTCGGTATTCGGCATGCAGCAGATCGATGTGAACCCGCCCCGGGCGGCGGCCGCCGTCCCGGAGGCGATGGTCTCCTCGTCCTCTCGTCCCGGCTCCCGGAGATGGACATGCATATCGATGAGACCCGGGACCACAATCTTGCCTGTGGCGTCGATCACCCGATCGACCTTCGGTACTGCGGGATCGTCCTCCACCGGCTTCTTGTTCTTTCTCCCTTGAACCCTGAATCCTGAACCCTGAGCTGGTTTGTCCACGTGGAGGATCTGCGCGTCCTCGACGAGCACATCAAGGGTGTCGTCAATCCCGCTCGCCGGATCGATCACCCGGCCTCCTGTGATCAACAATCGCATCTCACGCTCCGTTGCACTCCGCGGGTTCAGGGTTCATCGTTCAGGGTTTATGGTCGGTACTTCAGAGATTCTCGGGCTACCATGAACCATGAACCACGCACCATGAACGAAGTTACCGCTCGGCAGGCTGGCCGCCCGTCAACAGGTACAGGAGGGCCATGCGGATCGCCACCCCGTTGGTCACCTGATCGAGGATGAGGCTGTACGGTCCGTCCGCCACCTCGGGTGCGATCTCCACCCCCCGATTGATCGGCCCCGGGTGCATGATCAGCACGCCTTCCTTTGCCTTCTTCAACCGCTCGACGGTGAGGCCGAAGAGGCGGCTGTACTCGCGGAGCGATGGGAGCAGGGTGGGACCCTGCCGCTCCCGCTGGATCCGAAGCATCATGATGATGTCGGCATCAGCGATGGCCGCCCCTATCTCGCAGGTCGCCCGAACCCCGAGCTGCTCCGGAAAGCGCGGGAGGAGCGTGGATGGTCCCGCGACCCTCACCTCTATCCCCATCTTGCGCATGGCGGCAATGTTGGATCGCGCGACCCGGCTGTGGCTGATGTCTCCCACGATCGCCGCCCGGAGCCCATCCAGCCGTCCCAGCCGCTCGCGGATGGTGAACAGGTCGAGGAGCGCCTGGGTGGGATGCTCGTGGGCCCCGTCCCCGGCATTGATGATCGAGGCCCGCAGGCAATCGGCCAGGATCTTGGGGGCCCCCGGAGCCGGATGGCGGATCACCACCACATCCGGGTGCATGGCCTGAAGGGTCTTGCCGGTGTCGAGGAGGGATTCGCCCTTGGTGACGGAGGAGGCGGTCGCAGAGATGTTGATTACATCGGCGCTCAACCACTTGCCGGCGATCTCGAAAGAGGTCCGCGTCCTCGTGCTCGGCTCGTAGAAGAGGTTGATCACGGTCTTGCCCCGAAGGGCGGGGACCTTCTTAATCTCTCGGGAGGCGATCTCTTTCATCGAGTCGGCCGTGTCCAGGATGAACTGGATCTCCTCCGCCTCGAGATCGCGGATCGTCAACAGATCCTTTCGCTTCAGCGCCATTGTTCTTCCCGATGCCCCCCCATCAATCGGTGTTTTCCAGAATGACCACGCGGTCCACGCCGTCCTCCTCCTGGAGCATCACCTGGACCTGCTCGGTCCTGGCCGTCGGGACATTTTTGCCGACGTAATCGGCCCGGATCGGCAGCTCGCGGTGTCCGCGGTCCACGAGCACCGCGAGCTGGATCGTCCGGGGACGCCCGAGGTCCATCAGGCCGTCCATCGCCGCCCGGACGGTCCGGCCGGTGAAGAGGACGTCGTCCACCAGGATCACCTTCTTGTTTTCGATCGAGAAGGGGATCTCGGTCCTTCGCACCGCGGGCTGGGGACCCCCCTTGCCCAGGTCATCCCGATAGAGCGTGATATCCAGGGCCCCGACCGGGACATCCACCCCGTCGATCTCCTTGAGACGCTCGGACAGCCGCCGGGCGAGATCCACCCCTCGGCTGCGCAGGCCGACGAGCACCAGCTCGGCCGTCCCCTTGTTCTTCTCGACGATCTCGTGGGCGACCCGGGTCAGGACCCGGTGGATGGCTGCCCCATCCATGATCTGCGCCTTCTCGCGGACCTGCATGGCTCCCTCAGCAGGAACAAAAAAACCTCCTCACCCTCTGGTGAGGAGGTCCATATACTTCCGCTACAATTGGGATCTTCAATTACGGCTCCTTTACGGGCCTCACCGGGCCCACTTAAAAGGCCACATCATCATATTATTCAGGCCCTTCTCCTGTCAAGCAGATTTTCGGAGCTGGGGGGCACGGATTCGGCACCCTCAGCACGGGCGTCTCCAAAGATGAGTCAGAATCAGACCTGACCCTCCCGACAGATCTGGCAGAGTCGCATAAGGACTTAGCCCCAAATTCCTGGGCTATCGTTGCTTTCGGACCAAGCGGAAGATAATCCAAGCCATGGCCAGTGTGAGAGCCGTCAGGGTGACGGCCAACACTCCCGCAGAGGCCTTGCTCCAGCGGAGGATCCTCATCTCCCCATAGGTCAGTAGTGCTCCGATGACGGCTCCTGTGATCGCCGCAATGGACACCGCCCACCGGGTCCAGGCCGGGGGGCCCTGGTCGGCAACCCGGCTCAGGGCTTTGTACCTGCGTTCAAGGTATGCAAGGGTCCAGAGGCCGATGGCGCCGATCGAGCCGAGCACCATATTGGCTATGTCGGTCGGGCCATTTATCCCGCGCCGGATCTGGAGGGCTCCGTTCAGGGCCACGAGCAACATCCCTAACCCGAGAACGATCATCATGATTGGCTTGAGAAATATGCCTTGCAAGCGTTTCTGGTGCCCGGGGTACGCTCCTCTGTCTCGCCACCACATACGCATCGCCCGAATGGTCGGCGGGATTCCCAGGTAGCCGCATACATTGAGGATCCCCCAAAGTGGGACCTGGCTCCGCAATGGGAGTACGCTCCAATGGATTCCGCCGGACAGCAGCATGAGCGGCAGGTAGAAGATGAGGCCGGGCAGCAGCAGGACTGTCTCGACCCAACTCAGGCTTTTGTCGGTCAGCGGGGGCCTCCCGTGCAGGAGGATGACAGTCGCTCCGATGACCAGGAGGGCGTATAGCACGCGGCTCCAGCGGGAAAGGCGGATCCGCCGGTCGCTCATGGGAGCATCCCCAGCGTCGCCATACCATCCTGGTTTCGTCTAGCCGAAGGCCGGCTTCTCATCGCTCCCACCCGAAGCTTTTCGTGTCACGGCAATGCTCCCCGGGACTGAAGTGGTGCAAGAATTATGCTGAGTTAGGCGGCAGCAGGCAAGGGGGACGGGCGGGGGAGGCGTTGCGTGGGGTCGGAGAGGGGGGTATACTCGACTGGGGAAACGCGGAGAAAACGCCGTGAGCAAAGCCCTGAAAGACATGGAAAAAGCCAATGCGAGGGTGGAGGAGCTGCGGAGGCTGATCCGTCGGCACGACTACCTTTATTATGTACTCGCCCGGCCGGAGATCTCCGACGCCGAATATGACAAGCTCTTTAATGAACTCAAGCGGTTAGAAGAGCAGCATCCGGAGCTTGTCACTGCCGAATCCCCCACCCAGAAAGTCGGAGGCGAGATCGCCGAGGGCTTTGCCCCGGTCCGACACAGTAGCCCCATGCTTTCTCTGGATAACGCCACCTCCGAGGCGGACGTGCGGGAATTTGAAGCCCGCATAAAGCGGATCATCCCTGATGCGGCGTTCAAATACGTTTGCGAGCCAAAGATCGACGGCCTGGGCATCGCCCTGGTCTACGAACGTGGCGCCTTTGTCCGCGGCGCCACCCGCGGAGACGGTCGCGTGGGCGAGGATGTGACGCATAATCTCCGGACCATTCGGAATCTACCGAAGGTCCTCCGAGGACCCCTTGCCCGGTACGAACAGCTCGAGATCCGCGGAGAGGTCTTTATGTGGCAGGCCGCATTCCAGAAGTTGAATCGCGATCTCGAAGAAGCAGGGGAGAGCACGTTCGCCAATCCGCGGAACGCGGCGGCCGGCTCGGTCCGCCAGAAGGATAGCAGGATCACGGCCACACGCCCCTTGGACGTCACACTCTACCAGCTGGCCGCGTCCAGCCCTTCCGCGAACCTCGGCTCCCACTGGGAGGTCCTCGAGGCGTTTCGCGCCTCCGGCCTGCCCGTGAGCCCCGGTGCACGACGCTACCGCAACCTGGATGCCGCCATCGCCTACCATGATGAGATGGAGGCAAAACGGAGTGAGCTGGGCTTTGAGAGTGACGGCGTTGTGCTGAAGGTGAACAGCTTGGCTCAGCAAGAGGCCCTGGGTTTCACCACGCATCACCCGCGCTGGGCCATCGCCTTCAAGTTCAAGTCGCAGCAGGCCCGGACGCGGATCCGCCGGATCCTGATTAACGTCGGCCGGACTGGGGCCCTGACGCCATCGGCCGAGGTGGATCCCGTGGAGATCGCCGGCGCCACGATCAGCCGGACAACCCTCCATAATGCCGACGAGATCGCCCGCCTGGAGGTGCGCGAGGGAGACCTGGTCGTGATCGAGCGGGCCGGGGATGTGATCCCGCACGTCGTAGAGGTCGTCCCCGAGCCGGAGCACAAAAGCCGCCCCAAATTCAAGATGCCCACCCGCTGTCCGGTCTGCGGAGGGCGGGCCCACCGGCCGGAGGGGGAGGTGGTCTGGCGGTGTGACAATGCGGCCTGCCCGGCCCAGCTCAAGGAGCGACTGCTTCACTTTGGATCTCGTCGCGCCATGGACATTGAGCACTTGGGCGAGGCGGTCGTGAACCAACTGGTGGACCGCGGCCTGGTGAAAGACTTTGCGGATCTGTACCACCTCGATGTGGAGACGCTCGCGTCGCTCGAGCGCCTGGCCCGGAAATCCGCGACGAACCTGCACGAAGCCATTCAAGGAAGCAAGGGGCGGGGGCTCGCTCGCTTGCTCTTCGCTCTCGGCATCCGGCACGTCGGCGAGCATGCCGCTTCTCTCTTCGCGCAACACTACGGAAGCATGGAAAAGCTCCTGAGTGCGACCGAGGAGGAGCTGGCCGAAATTTACGGCATCGGCCCTCGCATCGCGTCGAGCCTGACCCAGTTTCTCGCGCAGAAAGAGAACCGCCGGGTCATCGATCGCTTGCAGGATGTCGGGGTCAAGATGACCGAACAAACGGCCGCGGGTGGGAAGAAGCCGCTGGCTGGAAAGACCTTCGTCCTGACCGGCACCCTCGAAGACTTCAGTCGCGACGAGGCCAAGGTCGCCATCATCCGCCTGGGAGGCCGCGTCACTGCCTCGGTGAGCAAGAAGACCCATTATGTCGTGGCCGGCGCCGATCCCGGCTCCAAGTACGACGACGCCCGACGTCTCGGTATCCGCGTCTTGAACGAGGCCGAGTTCAAGAAGGTCATAGGCCAGGGATAACTCAAGTCCGGTAACCTTGGAGAAGCCGCCGTGTCTCTCCGGAAGATTGCCCCTTTTGCCCTCGCAGTTGTGATTCTCGGAGGCGCCCTCATCGCTTTTAGCCTGGGCCGGGACTCTGCAGGAAAGATCCTGGAGGGGACAGGGACTATTGAGGCGACCGACGTCAGGGTGGGAACGAAGGTCTTGGGACGCATTAAGGATCTGCTGGTCAGGGAGGGGGATGCGGTCAAGGCAGGGCAGGTGATTGCCCGGCTGGAGAGCGCGGAGTACGCGGCGGCGGTCGCCCGGGACCGGGCGAGCGTGGCCAAGGCCGAGGCTCAACTCGCCGAACTGCTCGCCGGGGCCCGGGAGCAGGAGATCAAGGAGGCGAGGGCAACCGCTGCCCAGGCCGCGGCGAATCTCGAGAAGGCGCGTCTCGACTGGGAGCGGTATCAGGAACTCTATGCCGAAGGCGCCATCTCTTCTCTGGATCGGGACGCCGCCCTGAACCGGCATCAGGTGGCCCAGGAGCAGCACAAGGCGACCCAGGAGCGACTGAACCTGCTCCTCGCCGGTGCGCGCGCCGAGGCGATCGAGGCGGCCCGCTGGGAGGTGGCGCGGGCCAAGGCAGCCTTGACCGCCTCGATGGTGACCCTCGACGAGACCGTGATCCGGGCGCCGATCTCGGGGATCATCCTCACCAAGGCGTCGGACCAGGGGGAGACGGTCCTGACCGGCGCATCGATTGTTGTGATGATTGATCCCCAGGATATTTGGCTCAGGGTCTACATTGCCGAGAGTGATATCGGCAGGGTCCGGCTGGGCCAGCGGGCCCGGATCCGCGTCGACTCCTTCCCCGATCGGTCCTTTCCGGGGAAGGTGACAGAGATCGCGAGCAGGGCAGAGTTTACCCCGAAGAACGTCCAGACCAAAAAGGAGAGGGTCTATCTGGTCTTCGGCGTCAAGATCGCCCTGGAGAATCCCGAGGGACTGCTCAAGCCCGGTATGCCGGCCGACGCAGAGATCATTATGGAGGGGACAGGGTAAGGGGAGATGGGTGAGTACGCCATCGTCACGAAGCAGCTAACGAAGCGGTTTGGGAAGCGACTCGCCGTGGATCATGTCGACCTCAGGGTCCGAAAGGGGGAGGTCTACGGGTTCCTCGGACCGAATGGGGCCGGGAAGTCCACCACCATCCGGATGCTCTGCGGCATCCTCGATCCCACCGAAGGGGAGGGAACCGTCCTGGGCTACGACATCCGAACGGACGCCGAGAAGATCAAGGAGAAGATCGGCTACATGTCCCAGCGGTTCAGCCTGTATGAGGATCTGACTGTCCAGGAGAACCTGGAGTTCTACGCCAGTATCTATGGGGTTCCCAGGACCCAGTGGAGGGCGCGGATCGAGCGGATGATCCGGATGGCCGATCTGGTGGGGCGGGAGAAGGACCTGGCGGCGACCCTGTCCGGGGGATGGAAGCAGCGGCTGGCCTTGGGCTGCTGCATCGTGCACACCCCTCAGCTGATCTTTCTCGATGAGCCGACGGCGGGGGTGGATCCGGTTTCGCGCAGGAATTTCTGGGACCTCATTTACCGCCTGGCCGAAGAGGGAACAACCGTTATGGTGACCACCCACTACATGGATGAGGCGGAGCACTGCGATACCCTGGGATTTATCTACAAAGGCCGGATCCTGGTGCAAGGGAGCCCTGCTGAGATCAAGGCCACCCAGCTCCAGGGGCAGGTCTGGGAGGTGGACTGCAGCCCGCCCGCCCGGGGCTTCGAGGTGCTGGAGAAGATGGAGAAGGTCGATGAGGTCGTTCGGTACGGGCGGCTCCTTCACCTCATCGGGGCGAGGGATGGCCTCTCGGAAGCCCGGGTGACTGACGCCCTGGAGAAGGCCGGGATTCAGGTGCGGCGGGTGGAGGAGGTCGCTCCCTCCGTCGAGGATATCTTTGTTTCCTTCGTCGGCCTTGATGAGCGCAAGAGTCTCCGCGCCCGGCTCCGGCGGGGGATCGAGGAGGAGTGATGAATACGCGACTGCTGGGAATCATGCGCAAGGAGTTCATCCAGCTCTGGAGAGATCGTATCACCTTGACCCTGATTCTCTTTATGCCGGCGATGATGCTCTGGATCTTCGGCATTGCGGTCAATACCGAGGTCAAGCACATCAGCACGGTGGTCTGGGACCAGGCTCGGACGCCGGAGAGCAGGCAGCTCTTGGAGGCCCTGGAGAATTCCCAGTATTTCGCGATCACCGATTACGCAAAGAACCTGCGGCAAGTCACCGAGAGCGTCGACCGGGGCAGGGCGAAGGTGGGCGTTGTGATCCCGCCCGACTTTGCCGAGAACCTCCACGCCAGGAGACCGGCGCAGGTCCAGGTCATCGTCGATGCTACGGATCCGTTAGTGGCCACCTCTGCGGTCAACGCGGCGACGGCCATTGGTCAGGCCCGCTCTCTGGATCTGGCTGTGGAGGCGTTCCAGGGCATGGGCATACGCGCCGGGTCGAGCTCGCTGCTCGATGTGCGGGTCCGCGCCTGGTACAATCCCGACATGCTGAGCCCCCTCTTCATCATTCCCGGCCTCATCGGCGCCATGCTGATGCAGACCACGATCGCCATCGTGGCCGCGGTCATCGTGCGCGAGAAGGAGCGGGGGACCCTCGAGGCCCTGATCGTGAGCCCGCTCAGGCGGTGGGAGCTGATGACGGGGAAGCTGGTCCCCAATATCGTGGTGGCCTACGCCCAGATGACGGTCGCCCTGGTGCTGGGCAACCTCTTCTTCCATGTGCCTATCCGGGGGAGCCTGGTTCTCTTGTACGCCATGAGCCTGGTCTTCATCATCGGAAGCCTCGGCCTCGGGATCTACATCTCCACGCTTGCCCAGACCCAGCACCAGGCGATGCAGATCTCTTACTTCTTCTTCCTCCCCGGGATCTACCTCTCGGGCCTCCTCTTCCCGGTCGAGGGGATGCCGCCCGTTGGCCAGGTCTTGGCCCATTTCATGCCCTTGACCTATTACCTCCAGATCCTGCGGGGCATTCTCCTCAAGGGGATCGGCATCGCCTATCTTTGGCCTCAGCTTTTGATCCTGTCGGCCTTTGGAGTCGTGGTCTTCACCTTGAGTGTTCTTCGATTCCAGAAGAGGTTGGGGTAGGCGGGTGGCCATACGCATCCTCCCGGGAGCCGCCCTCGTGTGTGCGTTGAGCCTGCTCCTGGCGAGCGCGGTGATGGCGGGAACGCCAGGGATGCGGGAGGCGGCATTGAGGCACTTCACGCCCGAGGAGATCGCACGGGGCCAGAGCTACATGGGGGGCCGGTATCTCCTCTTCGGGATCCGCAGCGTGGTCCAGCTGGCCTTCTTCCTTGTTCTGATTTTTGCGCCCGCCTCTCGCACGCTGCGGGACCTGAGTGAGGCCTGGGCCGGTCATCGCCCGTGGCTCGCGCTGACTTTGTATGCCGCGTGCCTCCTGCTGCTGTACCGTCTCCTCCTCCTCCCCCTGGAACTCTATGGAGGCTACTATCGGGAGCACGCGTATGGCCTCTCGACTCAGGGCCTCGGCGGCTGGTTCAGAGACTGGGGCAAGGGACTGCTTCTGCAGGTGATCCTGCTTTTGCCGACGGTAAACCTGTTGTATCTCTTTGTTCGGCGCGACCCTCTCCGCTGGTTCCTGCCCGCCGGCGGGGTCCTCGCAGTATTGATCCTCGTCCTTGCCTTTGCATCCCCGGTCCTCATCGATCCCCTCTTTCACACCTTCACCCCGCTCAAGGATGCCGATCTGAAGGGGAGGGTGATCAGACTGGCGGAGCGGGCGGGGATCGCGGTCGAGCAGGTGCTCGAGGCCGATGCGAGCCGCAGGACGGTCAAGGCCAATGCCTATGTGACCGGGTTCGGACGGACCAAGCGCATTGTCCTGTATGACACGCTCCTCAAGCGGGCGTCAGCCGATGAGGTGGAGGTGGTGCTCGCCCATGAGATGGGCCACCGGATGTATCGCCACATCTGGAAGGGAGTGGGGTTGTCAGTTGTAGCCCTGTGCGTCGCTCTCGGCATCGCTGCAGTGGTCTTCCGATGGGGGAGCGCGCGAGGCTTGATCACGCATCCGGGCGATCCCGCCGGGCTTCCGCTGCTCATTCTGACGCTGTTCTTGCTGAACCTGGTGACGCTGCCGCTCCAGAACGTCGTCTCGCGCCATTTCGAACGCCAGGCGGATCGCGCGGCCCTGGAGCTCGCCGGCAATCGCCAGGCCCACATCAAGGTCGAGGTGGATCTGGCGCGGTCCAACCTGGCCGACACCACCCCGCCCCGCTGGGCCGTCCTGCTCCTCTACACCCACCCCCCGGTCCTCGAACGCATCGCCATCGCCGAGTAAGAAAAAGAGGGCAGCACCCTCGGCCCCTCGCTCCAGGCCTCCCGCGGCGACCCTGAGCGGCGGCTTACGGCCTGGGTCCCTCCGTGTTCACGATCCGTGCAAAGAAGCCCGGCACGGATCGTGCCTCGGTTTCCCAGGCCGTCGCCTGCCGAGGGGCCCCGCCGCTTCCGGCAATGTCGCTCGGGACCTGCAGGTGCTGCCTCAGCAAGCAAGGCCGGGGTTGTCGGGAGGGCAACGGGTGGCGGAGGCCGGGCGCCCATCCGCCCGGAGGAGAATTTCGCCACCGCTGCTTCTTTCTTGATGGAATGGTGCGTGAAGTCTCCGAGGACGGATGGGGTGGCCGACGACAGGACCCGTTGGCGAAGGCGCAGGTGGGGGAAATATCGCGTTGACCGCGGACCGATCACCGATGACAGAAAGAACCTCTTGGTTTTAACGGTCGTCGGTGATCCGTCATCGGTCAGCGGGTCGGGAGCGAGGGGCCTGCAGGTGCTGCTCCACCCAGTCGCACGACCTTGACAGCGCCCGAAGCGTGTGGTAACGAAAGATCTTAGTGACTCGCTATCGGTGATAGGAACGAGGTGAGCTTGTATGGTGGATCCTGCCGGTCTCGAACAGGCAGAGTTTTTCTTCCAGGAAGGCTATCGCCATCAGATGAGTGGCGACCTGGATGCTGCTGTCGAGAGCTATCACCGCTCGATCGAGCTCTACCCCACGGCCGAGGCGCATACCTTTCTCGGGTGGGCGTACAGCTTTCAGGGCAAGATCGACGACGCCATTCGAGAATGCGAGGTCGCCATCCAGATCGACCCCGATTTTGGAAACCCCTATAACGACATCGGGGTCTACCTCATGGAGAAGGGGGAGTACGAGGCGGCCATTCCCTGGCTTGTGAAGGCGATGCAGGCCAAGCGGTACGAACCGCGCCACTATCCCCACATCAACATGGCGCGCGTGTGCGCCAAGAATGGGAAGATTGCCGAGGCCATCGCCGAGCTCCGGAAGGCGCTCCAGTTTGATGCCAATCACCTGGGGGCGCGGCGCGAGCTGCATCGCCTGATCGGCATGCTGAACTGAAGGTTCGACCCCCGGGGTCTTGAGGATGCTTATTTCCGGGTCCCGGGGTCTTCTTTTTCCGGGGGGCTGGTGGGGACGCCACTTCACAAGGGTGCAGGCCCGGCGGATCTGGTGATCCGGGGAGGGACGCTCCTCAATGTCTATAGCGGGGAGCTGCTCGAAGGATGGGGCGTGGCCGTTCGGGGGGAGCGGATTGTCGCCGTGGGGCACGATCTCAGCCATGCCATCGGCCCCGACACCGAAATGCTCGAGGCGAAAGGTCGGTATCTCACCCCCGGCCTCATTGACGGTCACACCCATCTGGACTACATCCAAAGCCTGCACGAGTTCCTGCACGCGGCCGTGCCGCAGGGACTGACCACCGTCATCACCGAGCTGGTCCATGCAGCGAACGTGGCCGGGGCAGCCGCCTTTCGTGCCTTCCTCGCGGGTCTCGAGGACCTACCGATCCTGGTCTACACCACGGCGCCCTGCATCTCGTTCCTCTGCTCTGACCGGGGCGATGGGCAGCCGGTCATCTCATCGCAAGAGGTGGCAGATCTCTTGGAGCATCCTCTGGTGCTGGGGCTTGGAGAGGTCTACTGGCATCTGGCATTAGATCACCGCCCTGACCTCCTCGCCTTGATCGAAAAGGCCCGTTCCCTTCGAAAACAGGTCGAGGGCCATGCCGCGGGCGCCCGCGGGTGGAAGCTCCAGCAATACCTCAGCCTCGGGATCGGCTCGTGTCACGAGCCGACCACGGCAGAGGAAGTCATCGAACGGCTCCGTCTCGGGGTCCACGCCATGGTTCGGGAGGGATCGGTCCGTCATGACGTGGGTGCGCTGAGCGGGGTGATTCCTTCCGGGGTCAATCTCCGCCGCCTGATCCTGGTCACCGATACCGTGTGGCCCGATGATCTTCTCGGCCGGGGATCCATGAACCATGTCGTTCGCCGGGCGATCGAAGTGGGTGTCGACCCGGTGTCGGCGGTCCGGGCGGCCACGCTGACCTGCGCGGAGCATTTCGGCATCGACCACCTCGTGGGGGGCCTGGCACCTGGCAGATATGCCAATGTCTTGGTAATTCCGGATCTCAGGCGTATGGAGCCAGAGGTCGTGATCAGCAAGGGCAAGGTCATCGCGCGGGAGGGGCGGTGTCTGGTGGAGATCAAGGGAAATCCTCGGGTCCGGGAGGTTCTTCCTCGACCCGCGCTTCCACCGTCGTTCACGACGGCTGATCTCCAGGTCCCGGCCGATCGTTTGGGCGGATGGGTCAAGGTTCGGGTCGTCGGGATTGCCGGTCCGATCGTCACGAAAGAGATGACGCTTTCCCTCCCGGTGGAGGGGGGCCGGGTGATCGCTGATCCCAAACAGGATGTTTTGAAGGCCGCGGTGCTGGATCGGAGGGGTCTCGGACACAAGACGGTCGGCTTTGTACAAGGCTTTGGGCTGAGGGATGGGGCGCTCGCCTCGAGCATCTCTTGGGACGTGAGCAATCTGGTGGCGATCGGGGCGAGCGATGCCGATATCGCTTTCGTGCTGAACCGGCTCGTTGAGATTGGTGGCGGGTTCGTCCTGGCGGTGGCCGGGAAGGTGGTCGAAGAGCTTCCGATGCCGGTCGGGGGGATCATCAGCGAAGAGCCCGTTCACGTCCTTGCCGAGAAGATGGCGCGGATCAAGAAGGTGGTGAAAGGGATCGGCTCTGCTGTCGATGATCCCATCCTGACGCTTCAAGCCCTTACCTTCACCGCCATCCCGGCTGTGAGGCTGACGGAGCACGGGCTCCTCCAGGTCAAGACGCGTCAGATCCTCCCCCTGCTCGGTGACGCGTCCTGAGAACTCTCGGTGCAGGGTTCTTCGACTACACTCTGATTATGGCCTGCAGCTTTTCCTTCGTCATTGCTGTTCAGGGAGGGATGAGCCATGATCCTCAAGAAGGACTTGTCGATCACCTGGTACGGGCATAGCACCTTTAAGATCGTGAGCCCCAAAGGGAAGCACATCCTGATCGACCCCTGGGTCACGGGGAACCCGGCATGCCCGCAGCATCTGAAGAAGGTGGACCGGGTTGATCTCATCCTGATCGCCCACGGCCACTTCGATCACATGGCGGATGCGGTCACGATTGCCAGGGCCCATTCACCGAAGGTGGTGGGAATCTACGAAGTTGCCGCCTGGCTCGAAGGCCAGGGCGTCGGGCACACCCGCCCGATGAACATGGGGGGCACCCAGGAGGTTGACGGGATCAGCGTGACGATGGTTCAGGCCTTCCACAGCTCCGGGATCCAGGACACCGACGGGAGGATTGTTTACGGCGGGTCGGCGGCCGGGTATGTGGTGAGGTTGGAGAACGGCTTTACCTTTTACCATTCAGGGGATACCGCCGTCTTTGGCGATATGCGCCTCATTGCCGAGCTTTACAAGCCTCAGCTCTGTTTTCTTCCCATCGGAGGACTCTTCACTATGTCTCCGAGGGAGGCGGCCTACGCCTGCAAGCTCCTGAAACCCAAGTGGGCGATCCCGATGCATTACGGGACCTTCCCGGCCCTGACGGGGACTCCCGCAGAGCTCAAGGCATTGACCAAAGGGATTCGGGGACTCAAGGTGATCGAGATGCAGCCGGGCGACACGATCAGGTGAATGGCACGGCTCGGGGAAAGGCCTTCGCATCGTTGGCGAAACAGCACCAGCACCCTCGGCCCCTCGCTCCGGGGCTCTCGCGGCGACCCTGTTCGGCGGCTTACGGCCCGGGTCCCTCCGTGTTCACGATCC